>NZ_OY761810.1:0-1200000 GCF_963664915.1 uncultured Caproiciproducens sp. | reverse complement strand
AGCCGGACGCTGTGCCGGACGAGGAAGATGCCGACGGTGCACTGGAAGCCTCTGTTCCCTCCAAAAGTTCGGGGTAAGCGGTACCGGCCATAAAACTTACCGCGTCAACCATACCCCTGCCCTGCAGAAGCATGAGGTTCGGGTCCATCTCGAAAACCTTGCCTTCTTTAACCGCGGTCAGCTTTTTGTATTCCTCGGATTGTGCCAGCTTCGCTTTCAAGCCGGTCGGGCAAAAAATATATTTTGGATTTGCAATCAGCAGATCACTTGACGAAAGCTTATTTTCCGTGCCGTCGGACGCGGCGTTGACCAACCCGGCGGATTCAATCAATTTGCCTTCCAGCGTATCTCCGGTGGCAACCGACCCTTCGGCATCGTAAAGATACGCAACGGAAGTCGGCGTGTCGCTTGACGGAATATTCCGGCTGATATCATCAATGGTTAAGAAAATACTTTGTGATATTTTCTTTCCGCGTTCATACCCGGTTTTCGCGCCTTTCATTGCCGCACCTACCTGTGAATAAAGCCTGTCCAGATCCTCTCTGCTGGTCGCTCTTGCGATGCTCAGCACAGCAATTCCGTCTTTGTTCAGAGCGGAAATTTTATCGTCGGCCGGCTTCGTATCGGTAAACACCAATGTCGCGCCTAAATCCTTGATTTTCTGTACATCATCTACGGTAACATCCGGCAAAACGGCAAGGTCGCTTTGTGTGCATTCCGCACTTTTTGCCTTCAGCTGGACTTCATATCCCATAGCGAGAATCACATCGGCAATGTTTGGTGAAAGCACCACAACCCCCGCCGGCTCCTCACTGATGGTGACGCCGCCGATGGTAACGGGGAAATCTTTTGTGCCGGCACCGGAGGAAATATCGTTTTTAGGACCGCAGGCCGCAAGCGCGCCCGCGGCAATAATCATACACAGGAATACCGCCGTCATTTTTTTTAGCATGTTATGCTCCTTTCCGTCGCTTATAATAGCTTCTGTCCGCGCCTGATGCGTGCTTCCGCATCATTGATAAATTGTCTTGCACAGCGCGGGGAACGTCCGCCGCGCGCGGTAGCCCAGCGTTCCGCACCCAATTCCAGTTCTTCCACATACTCGTTAAGCTGCCGCTGCCTTGCCAAAAGGCGGACAATTTCCAAAAACCTTGTTTTGTCCGGCAGGGTAAAGCTGATGGAAAGACCGAAGCGGTCCGCCAGCGAAAGGCTCTCCTGCATGGTGTCGCCGCGGTGCACCTCGTCGCCTTCCCTGTCGGAAAAAGTTTCGCGCACCAAATGGCGGCGGTTCGAGGTCGCGTAAATCAGCGTATTATCCGGCCGCGCTGCCAGGCCGCCCTCAAGCACCGCTTTTAAAGCGGCATATGTATCGTTTTGTTTGGAAAATGAAAGATCATCAATAAAAATGATGAACTTCATCGGAATTGCGGCAATCTGGTCAACCAAAAGCGGAAAGTCCATTAAGGATTCTTTCGGCATCTCAATCATTCGCAGGCCCTTTGTGTAATAAGCATTTAAAAGCGCCTTGACCGTTGAGGATTTTCCCGTGCCGCGGTCGCCGTAAAGCAGACAGTTGTTCGCGGGCAGGTTTTGCAGGAAAGACAGCGTATTGTCCGTTGCCAGCCCGCGCTGCAATTCATACCCTTTTAAATCGGTGAGCGACGTTTTGTCGGGATACGCGACCGGCTGAATTTTTTTATCACGCCAAATAAACGCACGGTATCGCGCATACATTCCACAGCCGTTTTCACGGTAATATTCCGTCATTTTGTGGATGCTTTCCTTCAGTTCCCCTTTAAGTGCGTCAACCGGTTCACCGGTTTTCCACCCTGGGAGCTGTAAAAACGAAATATCCTGTTCAAATTTGCAGTCAGCCAAAAGCTGCTGCGGGGTAATGAAGGAAATATCCAGAATAATTTGCAGGTCACGTTCCACCGCATCCATCAAAGTTTGCGGAAAATCGGTTGTGCCCCCCGCCGCGGCAAGAGAAAAGGCATTTTCATCATACAGCGCTGTACCTGTGATGCACTCGGCAAGGTTTTCGCTGCATCCGCGTTCGCACAGTACGGCAAAAAAATCGCCCCACGCGTTTAGGAACTCTTCTTCGGACCGGTCTGCCGACCACAAAAGCCGATAAAAGGCTTTGGGAACGGTACGGTTCAGAATACCCTTATAGATTGAAAGGGACGCCATTTTCACTGCGGCCCGCTTCATTTCATTCATTCCAGACTCCCTTTTGATAATCATAAACTTAATACTTGTTATTTTACCCTTGTTGCGGGTATTATGTCAAGTTATGGGGAACAATTGGGTTGCGATTCCAGTAAAAATTTGATATGATACTATATAATAGTGAAACATAAGCGGAGAGGTAATGCATGAAAATAGCAAAAACAGCAAGCTTTCTTTTGGTGTCTGTACTCATTTTGAGTTTGTCCGCCTGCGGTAAAAAGGCCGATGCCGACATCCTGATGCGCGAAGCGAAAGCCAATGCCAATTCCATTCAAAACTGTACGGCCACAATCGACAATACGCTTAATTTTACCGCCAACAGCAAACAATACAACTTTAAAACCGGCAGTGACAGTGTATACTGGGCAAAGCCGTTCGCTTTAAAATCCACCCAAACTTCTCTGCTCGGCAGTACGACGGGCAACAGCGTGTCCTATACCGTTACAGACAGCGACGGCGTTTGGTTTTACTCGAATACCGGAAGCGGCTGGCAGAAAACCTCGGCTGAAAGCGTTGCCACCATCCCATTGGAACAAATCGATATTCTAAGGCTTCTCAGCAATGTATCCGGTCAAAAGTATGTGCGCGAGACAACCATCGACTCCCAAAAGGTACATAAAATAGAGCTGACTTTTCAGAGTGAGGTGCTTCGCAGCACGATTGAAAATATTGTTACCGCCACGGGAATGGCCAATGGCTCCCAGACAATTGTACAGACCCTGCTCGACAGCGCGCCTGCAATTTACGGTTATTGCTATATTGGCGAAACATCCGGCCAGATTGTACGTGTGGAACTTGACGCCACTGAGACAGTCAACAAAATATTTAAAAATATAGACGGAAGCGGCACTACGGTTACTATATCAAAATGTGAGATCAGCGGAAACATCACCAATATCGGAAAAGCGCCCGCAGTTCAGCTGCCCGCCGATGCCGCTGCTGCGCAAACAGTGCAAGCCGCCGGTTAGAGTAATCGCCGGTTTTACTCCCTTTAACGGGCCCTGCACCTGCACGGGCCCGTGGAGGGAGACAAAAAGCATGATGATTAATAGTAGAACCTGACAAATTTAATATTGTAAAAGTCGCATGCCAAAATATCATCGGTCCGTGTCTCTTTGATCAGGATGTAGTTTATGCCCACCCCCAACAAAGTGCCTGTGCGATCCGTCAGGGTATTCGTTCCTATCAGAAACGTTACGAGCACCGGTCGGCCGATCTGTGTTCTTAGAAATCCGTTCAGGTATTGCAGGCTGTCGGCCGAAACCACACTCGGCTGCAAGCCGGTCTGGATCCTTGTACCTGATGTTGTCGCCTGGTCGCCTGTCTGCTGCGGTACCCCGCTGCCGGATTGCCGCACGACACCCATATCTGATTGTTGTGCCGGTATTTGTATTTGCGGCATAGGGGCACCGGTTTGCGCGGCGCTTACCATAGGCTGCTGCATTCCCATTTGCGGCAGGACATTCCCCGCCGATTGCAGCGGCGGACTCCCCGGAAATTGCTGCCCTGTTTGCTGGAACTGTTGTTTTTGCTGCTGTTGCTGAATAGGATTCATATAATTGTAGCTGGCGATATCCCCGATAGCAGGCACCGCAGTTTTCATGGATGTTTCCGCTACAGGATAATTGGCGTACGGGCATGGGGGCATTTTATAATCACCGGCTTCATTATTGTTGTCCATCATCTTGATTCCTCCTTTGAATCACGTAGTCGCGTAAACTGAGGTAGGGGTATAATAACAGTGCTGATTAATTCTATTGAAAATGACGCCTGCCCCTCCCGGCGGGAAATAAGGCGGGCACTGGGGATTAAAGGGGTTAAAGTAGAAAAGGGATTCTCCGGCACCGGAAAATGTGTTGCCTGCAATAGCCCAGTCCGCTATTGCATAGTGAACTTCCTCCGGATCCATATTCCATACATTCTGCGCATTGTAAGCGCCGGCAATAGCCTCTTTCATGCAGGTAAACTGGCCTTGCTGCTCAATAATGGCGCGGATATCGCCGCCGCGGCTCACCCTTGCGAATTCTCCGTTAGGAACCTGGGCTCGGTTAACAATCACGGAGGCAACCGCACGCATTCCGTTATCTCCTTCTCCTCCTGCTTCGCATTTGATTAATTTCGCTAAAAGTTCTCTTGTTGTTACGGGCATATTATCACCTGATTTTATAAGTTGTCTAATGGCATAATATGTTCCTTACTGCTTTGGCGGCACAACATCCTCTGCTGTGCCGTTATTTTTTTACAGTTCTATGAAAAAGAAAAACACTTGACTTTTATGTCCTAAATCTATAAAATGTATAAGTGCCCTTGCTGCGTATTAATGTAAGAT
The DNA here is from genome assembly GCF_963664915.1 of uncultured Caproiciproducens sp. Taxonomy (NCBI): domain Bacteria; kingdom Bacillati; phylum Bacillota; class Clostridia; order Eubacteriales; family Acutalibacteraceae; genus Caproiciproducens; species uncultured Caproiciproducens sp. The sequence goes on along the minus strand of NZ_OY761810.1, from coordinate 1,195,439 downwards.
TCCATCATACGCACATCATACGGAGAAGTATCGAAGTGGTCACAACGGGACTGACTCGAAATCCACTCGGTCAGTTGCCTTGAAAATGCCGGAAACCCTTGAGTTTATGCGGATTTGCTGGATTTTGAAAATTTAGCTTTTAAACGATTTCTACGGTTTTTCTACACTTTGCCTTGACTTCTACGAAAGGCTTTGTGTATTAAAATAAAATATGGAGACGTATCGAAGTGGTCATAACGAGCCTGACTCGAAATCAGGTTGTCCGCAAGGGCACGTGAGTTCGAATCTCACCGTCTCCGCCATGAGCCTGTTTGCGGTCAATGTCCGCAGGCAGGCTCTTCTTTTTTGCTCTTTTCTACGCCCTTTTTTGAGGGCGTTTTTTCTGTTTTCGTAGAAAACAAATTCGCCCAATCCATTGGTATATAAGGCTTTGTAGTATTTTTGTGAAGCAATCCGTAGAAAATCATTCGTTTGGTTCAAGTCCACTCGGTTCAGCCACTCGGTTTCTTTCAAACATCCCATCCATAACCAAGCCCGATTCGATCTGTGCATGGAAGTCCAGATGCGAGTAAATATCCGCTGTGGTCGAGAAGGTGCTATGTCCAAGCCAGATTTGGATTTGCTTCATGGATATGCCGTTTGCCAGCAGCAGACTGGCGCAGCTATGTCTGAGGTCGTGGAAGCGAATCTTTTTAAGGCCAAATTTCTCAAGCAGCCAGCTGAAATGCTCTGTTACATAATTAGGGCGCATGAGCTTTCCGGTTTGATCGAGACAAATGTAATCGAGATATTCTCGGCAGTAAGAGCGTTTGAATAGCCTGCGGTACATTTCCTGTTTCTCTTTCTCTGCGAGCAGCAATTTTTCAACAGAGGACAGCAAAGGAAGTGTACGGAAACTGGATTTGGTTTTCAGCACATCTTCACCGACTGGTATAAACTTGCCGTCCACTTCGTCCTCAATTACCTTGTGCCTGATGGAGATCGTTTTTTGCTCGAGGTTAATTGCATCCCATTTCAGACCGAGGACTTCGCTTCGCCGTAGCCCATAGTAGCCAGCCAACTTTACGCAAATTTCCAAGGGATCGTTTGATACCGCATCAAATAGTGTCATCATTTCTTCTGCGGAATAAAACTGTGCCTGATATACATTCTTCTTAGGTCTGTCCACTTTATCGGCGGGGTTGCTACCGATAATATCCTTTTTCACAGCATTTTGCAGTGCCTTGCGAAGCACGGCGTGATAGTGAATGACCGTATTCGGAGTATGCCCCTCATCAAAAATTGTTTGATAGAAATCCTGAAGATGCTGAGGATTCACTTCACCCACGGTAACATCCAGCTTTGTAAAATATCGATTGACCCGGCCGTCCAACATGGTGCGGTATGGCTCGGTGTTTTTCAAGGAACACGAGAGAGATAGAAAATCCCCCTCACTTCTATAAAGGAAAAAGTGAGGGGGATGTACGGATTAATTTTTAATTTTCAAGAAGTTTTTTCAGTTTTCTGAGAATACGATGCTTACGGTCGTGGAGTGTCATGGTAGCTATTCCAAGCTCTGCAGCCAGCATCCGCTCGCTTTTATTATTGAAAAACAATTCATCAATGAGTGTGCGTTCATCCTCCGGCAAGGATTGAAGGGCAATCCACAATGCCTCCAGCTGTTCCTGATAAATGAGCTTGTCCACGATATCCGGCTGAACACGGACAATGAGGTAATCAACATTAACTCCGTCCTCCCGGAACCGCTCCAATGATAGTTCATTCTGGCGGATCAGCTTATTCTGATAGCGTTCTGCTTCCCGCTCTTTATGGTAGGCACGGTAGATGGCCTCGCTGACCTCCACACGCTGCCTTTTTATAACAAGGGTATATTTTTTGTTCTCTGACATATGCTTGTCCTCCAAATTTTCAAAATGTGATTGAAAACGAAGGACAAGAGGCGGTGACCGGCATCGGGGAATGGTTTTGTAAAGCAAAAAAAGAGCGTACCAATGGACATGGCCGTCCGTTGGTACGCCCCTGTATATTACTTCACGTTTTACCTGCTCTGGTAGTTCGTGTTGATGGGCATAGCTATCCGCTAAGGAACACAGGCTTTTTTTAACGAATCACCTATGTAAGTATCGGTTATGCAGATTGCTTAATATCGCTGCAGCAAATGCGCAGCGGTGTAGCCTGTAGAGACCAACACATATAAAACCCCTCCAAACTTTACGGGTTTGGAGGGGTAGTAGAAGGTATTCGAGCATGAAGAAAGCCCCGCCAAAGCGCCGTTTTTTTTATTTGGCGGGTGATTAATTTGTTATTAAACAATTATCCTTTTGCCTATATAAAAATGTTATTGATCATACAAGACAATCCGGTGTTCTTGTATGTCTGCTTTACCTGTATAAATAACGGTGCTACCATCCATTGAAAAAGATAGCACTGCTTCCTGCGTAAGCTGCCGAAGTGTTCCATCAAAGTGGTTACATGCATAAAGCTTGTTTTGCTCCAGCCGGTTTATAAAAACCACTTCTTTTTCGGTCAACAGGAAGGACTCCGTAACGATTCCGTACAGTTCCGTTTCTTGACCTGTGCGGACATCATATCGCATAAGCTCGGATTTCTCATTGATGTAATAAATACTTTCGCCATCATAAGAAAGGGATTTAAGAACAGGTACTTCGATGATACCCTCCGTTTCGCCAGTTACCCGGTTCACTCTCCTTACCTGTCCATTGCCTATGAGATAGAAATATTGGTCATCCAGAAAAAATGCTTCTGCAAACTGAAATGGCTCTATATCCTGTTCACTCGGTTTACCAATACCCAAAAAGGTATCCTGATTCAGATCAAGATTTCGTTCAAGAACAACTTTTTCTGTGAAGCTCCGGGTATCCACCTCCACAATAGAAAAGTGGTCAGAGGTGGAGAGAAAACCAGTTTCGTAGGACTCGACCTGCATATAGTAAATAGAATCACCGTATCCGTATATCTTTTCCGATACTTTCGTGGCCGCCTGCATGGGGTTGCGAACAAGTCGCTGTTTTTCTCCGGTGGATTTATTCTCCATCATCCATGTGGCTTCATCCGTATTAGGATTCTCCACAAAGAACCGGTAATGGTCGTTTTCATAGGAGTTGCACTGTTCCAGATTGAACAGTGGGTGTTCCTGTTCAGTATTTGGGGCTGAACAGCCTGAAACCAACGAAGCCAGAAAGCATAACATCAAGGCCAAACTCTTGACTTTGTTTGTGTGCCGATATTTTTTTGCGCACCAAATATTTGTATGCTTTTCAAGAACAATAACTGCCATGATAAGCATCAGGCATAGAGTAATTCCAAAGATCAGCCATCTTGCCGTACTCCCGATTTCCTGAAATGTCAGCACCTTTTCCTGCATTACGGCATCATACTGATATTTATTTCCTCTGAAAAACCCTGTAGAAATCATGAACCCAAGCGGCCCCGGTAGAAAATACTTAGTGGATGGCAGGGTAAGGCCGTAAGAGGGAAGTAAAACAACTGCCGTACAGGTGAACAGCGTGAGAGCATATTTCTTTACACACGCAGAAACAAACAGAATAAGCATGGTGAGGCTCAAGCTTCCGAATAGCTTACCGAAAGAAACTTTAAGGAACGTACCGATCAGTGTTGCTTCTCTTGTGGAAGTTGCAAAATACGAAAGGCTTTGCAAAGGGTAACTCCCATGCGGCAGCCCATACCTCCATTCATAAAATAAATACCGCATACCGCTGTTCAGCAGACAGAGGGTACAAACCACTAACACTACAAGAACTATTTTGTGCAAGGCATGATGCCTTGCGCCTTTTGGTTCTGTCAAAATCAATTCATCCATTTTGCTTTCGTATTCCTGACAGAACACCGGGGCTATGAGCAACAGCAAAAGCAGGACAAACAGCAAATCCAAGCTATCATGGGACAGTAGGCTATCCCAGCCGTTAGTATAGAGAAACCAGCGGTTTTCTGTATTTTCCCGGATACCGTTATATTGCTCATATAACAGCTCAAAGCCCTTTTGATAGCGCACGGTTTCCTCGGCTGCGGAGATTTGAGAATTAAATTCCCTTTCGGTCAGCTTTCCATCATAATAATCACCATAGAGCCGTTGAAGCTCGCTGTTCGCCTTTGAAATCCGTTCTGCTTCCTCTGACAGCAGACTTTCGGTTTCCTCCGTGCATTTCCCCTCGACCTGATGCAGATAGTGGTCATATGCCTCTTGATTCCGTTCTACATCGTTGTTTATCGGAGTGTCGAACAAAAGAAGTCCGACAAAACTTAGGATGAAATAAAGAAGAATGAGCCATATCCCTTTCTGGTGCCAGAACATCTTCCTGCTTTCATATTGCATTTTGCCGCATCTCCTTTCCGACCACCACACTTTTCCGCAGAGTTATCACAAGAATGACAGCAAAAGCGACTCCCCATAGAATCGTCATAAACATTGCCATGATATAACTCGGTATAGGGAAACCAAACAGGTTTACAAATTCCGTTTTGCGAAAAAGCTCCCGATTTACCATCAGCACAAAGGGGTTTGCCACCTTTGCCCATAGATAGCCTGATCCCATAAAAATCCCTTGCCAATAAATAAGGCCGAATGCTCCCGCAAGACTTAATGTAAAGGGAATCAAGGCATTTTTAAAGAGACTGGATAGCAACAGGATACTAATGCCAAGCGCCAGCATCCCAAACGTCTTAACTGCACCGGAAAGCAAAGCGTATTGTCCCAGCGTCAGGTTTAAAGACGTATCCGCAAAGCTTTTAACGGCGTACAAAGGGGCTGTCGCACCCTCAAAAGAACCGAACACCGCTGAAAATACAATAAAATCAAAGAGCCAAAACCATGTACAGACACCGATTACAAAAATAGCAGAGGATAAAAGCTTTGCCGCAATGGTTTTGCTGCCGCCATATTTTGTAGTCAGAAGCAAGACATCCATTTCCGATTCCTTTTCCGACACAAACACACCTACCAAGCCATACACACAGAGCAGGAGCACTAAAAAAGAGGAAAAGTCGTAGTGGAGATAATATTGATACATTTCCGTGAAAGAAAACTCTTGTATTTGCCGTCCGCTGAAGCTCTCTGCAATAGCGGTATTTTTTCGGTAATTGTAGGAATTGCCGACAGATTGATAAAATCTCCTATTTTCCTGCGCAGCTGAAGTGACCTTATCAGCATAGCTCTGATACATATAATCATGCTCCATCGGTAGGACAAAGCAGCGCCGAAAAAAATGATAGTCGGTATATATATTGCCGGTGTAAGTATTGGGATCATCCGTTCTTGTGCTTGCTGTCAAATCCGCTGTTTTTGCTTCAATCGGGCGGTATAGCTCCAGTAGCTGATCTATTTTATCCGGTGTGATTTCTCCACGGAAATCCTTGTAAAAACCCCAATAAAGCTGTTTCATCTGAACGGTTCCCTCCATGCTGTGCCCACGGGCGAACATGGAATTTTCTTGATACACGCCGTAAATCTTGAAAGCGCTTATCAGAGAAAACACCAGCAAAGCGATGAGGATAGACGGCTTCACAAAGTGCTTGCGGTACTCAAACCAGATTAATCTTACCATTGCTCCCCCTCCCCAAAGTGGTAGAGGAACACATCCTCTAAGTTCGCCTGTACTGGGACTGCCGTTTCTCCTGGCTTTTCATCGCCAATGATGCGGAGGTGAACGCCGTCATGATCCCGCAGCATATTGCTGATTTTCAGGTTGGAAAGGCTTTCGTCAAGTACTTCATCGGAAATCGTGAGCGACCACACCTTGTTTTCCATGCTTTTCATGAGCTTGCGAGGAGTATCCTGCATCAGCAGATGCCCTTCTTTGAGCAGCATGACTTCATTTGCAATGAATTCAATGTCTGACACAATATGCGTAGCCAGTATGACCGTGCGGCCCTGTGCAAACTTGGTAATCAGATTGCGGAAGCGAATGCGTTCCTGCGGGTCAAGCCCAGCGGTAGGTTCGTCTAAAATCAATATGTCCGGATTGTTTAGCATCGCCTGTGCAATGCCGACACGCTGGCGCATCCCCCCGGAGAGCGCACCAATTTTTTTATGGTACGCCTCACTCAAATTCACAATTTCCAAGAGCTCCTTGGAGCGCTGTTCTCCCCGTGATTTCGGGATACCTTTCAGCGCACACATATATTGCAAAAACTCCATGACCTCAAAGTTTTTGTAGAACTGCGGATACTGCGGCAAATACCCGATGCGAGCTAAAAAGTCCACACCCAGCTTCCGAACATCCACGCCATCAATCAGCACTTGGCCAGCATCCCCTTTGAGGATGCCGACAAATATGTTGATGAGCGTGGTTTTACCCGCACCGTTGGTTCCCAAGAGGCCGTATACGCCCTCCTGAAGCTCGGTGGTAAAGTCTTTTAGGGCATATTTGCCCTTATACTGTTTTGTGATTCCTTGGAATGTTATCTTCATGAATCCTCCTATGGGAACACAGCATCAAAAGGAAAAGGATGCTATCTTTGTGTCCACCGTTTTCTGTTTATGCCCCAAAAGCACCATGCAGGTCTTCGTATTATCCGATACACAAATCATGGGGTCGTTAATGCCGTATAATTCTTGCCCATCGTTGAATATGCTTTCTTCCTTTACAAGCTTTCCGGTGTCTGTTTCGTATACCCGAACTGTCCAACCGGTTTTGTTGGGAACCGATGATGCAAAATAGCGTCCGCTATCGGAGCCAAAGATATTACCCCCCTCAGTTTTATCGGATAGCGTGTGAATTTTCTGCTCTCCGGTTTTGGAGTCCATCACCATCATGCGCCCTGAGGCTGTCTTAAAGTCCTCTGCAACCAGTAACCAGGAAGGATAACTGGTGAGCATTTTGGGAGAATAGCCATCCGGTTTTTTATTGGTCAGTCCACTGCCATCTATGTTTACGGTTCCTACCGTATCAAAGGACGGTTTATCAAGTATCGCGGGGACATCAAAGCTCTTTGCTTTAAAGGCCACGCGCTTTCCGTTGTATGTGAACCCAATTTGTTCGATAATAGAAATCCCAAGATTCGCTTTCTCATCATTTCCAGTGAGATCAATGAGCTTCGTGCTCTTTTGATTCACACGGTCATAAATCATGATGCCCTGCTGCATCGTGGCAAAAGCAATGCTGTTGCCATCGGGCGATACGGCAATAGCTTCCGCGCCTATCAGAAACTCCCTATCTGCCACAAGCCCCGAAATATCAACATCAGATTTTAACACAAGCTGTTCGTCATAAATAGCGGCACGAATTTGAGTTTCGGAGCCACCCTGTACAAAACCGCCAGAGGAGCTCTCCGAAATGGTCTGTCCAACAATGGCATAACCGCTGTCAAGCGCCAAAACACGAATATAATTCAATGCTGGGCTATTAGTAGCCGCAATAGCTTTTCCAGTTGCTAAGTCGTAAAGTGACATTTTGTTGGCAAGAGCCAACACCTTACTGTCACCTACGGGATAGATGCCTTTGACCTTTCCCTGTATGCTGCTCCAATCTGGCTGCTTCACGGCAATGGGGGTAACCATGCTTCCACCTGATTGCGAGGAATTGCTGGTTTGGGCAGGTGGAGTTTCCGAGTTAGGTGTAGATGCAAGAGATTCATTTCCTCTTTGTACGCAGCCGGATAAAATCAGTATCAGGCACAGTGCCATACTTAAAATTGTCTTTTTCATGCTTTTTCTCCTTATTGTTTTTTGTATAGCAAAACCGAAGCGGTCTTGTTCAAAAATTTACCGTCCTCCCAAAGCTCCTGAACATTGCATAGGGTGGAAATCACATAAAAGGTATTGAGATCTTCGAGTTGTGAAAGAGGAATATCAGCTTCAATTACGGATACACTTCCCTTGGTCAGTATGGTTTCAAAGGATGTGCTTTTTCCATCCGATAACGCCTGATGATTGATGTAAAAGGTGTTTCGATACCGGGCACCGGGATACCCTACAATTTTGAAAGTGACGTGGAGCGTTCCATCAGCATTCACTTTTACATTGCTCAGAAGCCCGCCCTGCCCATCAAAGAACTGCTCCGCAAAAACCTGCTTGTTCAGTGTTTCCAGTGTAATAGCCTCCATGCCCGAATAAACGGAAAGGCTATCAAGATAATCCTGTGTAACCGGCTCCGTGGATAATTTGACATTCTGTAATTGCTTGTACTTTGGCAATGCGGCTTTGTCCGGGGTATGCGCATCCGCTTCAAATGTAATCTCATAATCACCGGCAAGGGTTTCATGATACATACCGTAACTGCTGGTGTTCTCCATATCCGGCATAAAATCAGGCGCATATACGCTGACAATCATAAGCGATAGGGTATCTCCCTTTTTCCCTGTCGCCGGATCAAAAATGATGGAAAAGGGATGTTCTTTGTCGTCCTCCTCCAAATCCATAATGTGCATAGTTTGATAAGCGGAAGCAGTATCTGTTTTATACGGCTGCGAAACACCATCTACAAACACAAGAAAGCCAACATTCTTTGCCTTGCCGGTAGCGGAAACCTCATAGGGAATACTGATTTCGCCACCTTGATAAACAAAGGGGAGTTTCTTTCCATTTTCATCCCGATTTATCTTTGTCGGGCTATGTCCGATACCGCCAAGAACACCTGCCCCCATTTCATCCGGAGCCTCAAATGGATTTTTAGCTGAAGCAGTATTTTCGCTTGGGGTGTTATTGGATTCACTTCTGCTTTGTGTACATCCTGCTGCTGTGAGTGTCAAAAGCAGGGCAAGCAGTAATACAAAGATTTTTTTCATAAATTCCTCGCTTTCATTTATGTAGACGTTTGTCTATATTTGAGGTACACGACCGCCTTGTATTTGAAGCTGTGCGGTCGTAGCTATTAGGTTGCTTACGGTTTCTCTTAGTCTATAATAATCCGGGGCGCATCCTGACCATAGGTCTGCGCTTGGGCTGGTTCCACAGAGGCATCGTTATAGGTGGGTATGAGTTCATTTGGAGGTAAGCTGTTGTCATTGGAGCTTTGATTCTCCAGATTACCTTGCTCAGTATCAGAAGTATCGACTGGGGCTGTGGTATCCACATGACTCGGCTCTGTATCAGTCATCATCGTTTGATTGGGCTGTTGCTCACTGCTTTCGGGAACAACGGAAAGGGTGGGCGATAGAGCAAAGGCCGTGGTTCCGCACAGGGTAAGCATCAAAACAGCCAGAAACAGCACTGGTGAGAAGCGCTTTTTGCGCATGTCCATCATGGCATAGATACGCTTTTTCATGCCCTTAGTTCCGCTGTAAAAATTTGTGGATAGAGCTGTTTTGTAAGAACTGCTGTTTCGAACCGTACCGATAACGGATTCCCCGTATCGTGCACGGCCTTTCGCCTCAATGCCTTTCAGTACTTCCTCGTCACAAGAGATTTCACATAGATTTAAGACCGATTTCACCATAAGGTGTACCACGGGATTGAACCAATGGATGGACATTGTTAGCAGCATTAGCGCCTTATACCATAAATCCTTACGCCTGTAATGCACCAGTTCGTGCTTCAGGATAAGTGGCAGCTCATCCTGAGAAAGATTGACTTGCGGAAGCAGCACCGTAGGACGCAACAAACCCATCACCATTGGGGTTTTGATGCAGACACAGGACTTTATGGTTATATGCTCTCGGATTTTCAATTCTGCCTTTACCTTTGCAAATAACTCTAATACAGCCGTATCTACAATTTCCTCGTGCCACCGTCTGATAGCGGACAGAAAGCGCAAATGCTGAAAAAAGTGCCAGCTTAAAAAACAAAATGTACCTGCTGCCCATAAAAGTCCCGCGAAGTTATGCCAATCCCATGTATTTACAGTCTTCGTAATTGCCGCCGTATCAGGAGCCGTCGTCCCTATGGTCTGTGGCAGGATTGTGTGAAAGAATTCTGGCAGTTCCAGAGTTATATTCGTCCGAATCGGAAGAAGCAACGCCGCAAAAACGACAGCCCACAGGTAATAGCGGCATTTGGCTGAATAGCGGTGTGCCAGCAATGGCGAAACAGCCAGCATCAGCAATGCGATGGAAGAAAGCTGTAATGAGTTTTGCAGATATACAAAGAATAGCTCGCCCATACTATTCACCCCGCTTTTTCAGCCACCTTGACAGTTCATCCAGATCGGAGGCTTTCAGTTCTTTTCCATCATACAAAGTATCTACGAGGCTTACAATGGAACGGTCATGAAACCTTTCAATAAAGCTGCTGGTTTCAAATTTCAAATACCGTTCCTTATCCACTAAAGGATAATAGGTACGCTCCTTGCCGTTCTTTTCGGTGCGTAAAAATCCCCGATCAACAAGGCGCAGTAAAAGAGCGATCAGTGTTTGCAGCCTCCACTCTTTTTTGTTTCCCAACTGCTCCATCAGCATATTGGTGGTTGCAGGCGGTTCATTCGCCCATATTGTTTTCATTACTTCAAACTCCGCATCCGGGAGTTTCTTTAAATTATTCAAAATCTCAGCTCCATTCCTATACAATCGTCTATTATACATTATTATACATTTGTCTACAATGAGTGTCAAGTGGCTAATAGACAAATGTATATATTTCTTTTGTTCGTTTTTTATTAACCGTCAAAGCGTTATTGGATGCCAGATAAGCAGAATCCATCTTCTATCTTCGAGGATGGATTTTCTTCATCTCAGAGAGATAATGTCGCTGCAGCAAATGTGCAGCGGTGTAGTCTGTATAGACCAACATATAAGAAATCCCTCCAAACTTTACGGATTTGGAGGGTTGCTTTAGTTATTCGGGCATGAAGAATGACCCGCCAAAGCGCCGTTTTTTTATTTGGCGGGCAATTCACCTAAAGACAAGGGAACAAATCATCTTACTGTACAAAATTCAAAAACAACGCCAGAATAATTATTCCAATCATAATCAGTATCAACACGACACTTATTATTGTAGAAATGATATTCAAGGCACTACGGGTTTCGCTGCTTTTGACACATGCGATAGAGAGGCAAAGCCCTATCAGAATAAAAAGAATATTAGCTCCAGCCCAAATGCTACGCACTTCGTCTGACAAAGTAATTTTAAGTACAATCGGAATAAAAGTTGCCAGCGGCAATACGCTGAAGATCAGTGCCGCGAGGCTTGCTTTTTGAAGTTTTCTATTTTCCATCTTTTTACCTCATTTCTTTCTTTCCAAACTGTGTTATCGCTACCGTAAGTACCAATGCAAAAATCAGAACCGCACAGGGCAGGAACGGAAACAACGCAAAGGCTGTCTCAGCAGTGTTCGTTGTAAATTCGTGCAGGGAACAGGACACCAGATAGCCACTGTAACAGTACGGGTAGACAATCCAAAGCGGCGTGTTGGCTGCCAAAACTCCGGGAATGACAAGGAGCAGATTCAGACCGACGGACAGCAGCGGCTTTTCAAACAGCACCGTAACAGCCCACATGGTTGCCACGCTGGGCAGCATAGTAAGAAACAGTCCCACGCACCACTTGAGCAGGTAGAGGACAGGTAGTGTTTCGGCGATTCCCATGGCACTTGTCGCTACCAATCCGGCAATGACAAATACCGCGAGGAACACCACCATTTCCATGAACAAATAGAACATCAGCACACAAAACTTTGCCAGAGAAAGTGCATTCCGGCTGACCGGCAGCGCCAGCATTTTTAAGACACCATTGTTCTGTGTTTCCCTCCCTGCAATCATGACGCAAACAACGACCATGCTCAGTGGAAGCAGATAATAAGCGTAGACTAGGGCGCTTTGAATGAACATAGCTGGCCACGCATTGGTATATTCCGGCGTGAAATAGCTGCTCAAATTCGCAATCCCGGATGCTACCACCAATAACGGGGCAACGAAAATCAAGGGGACAATTTTTGAGCGTTTCACTTTCATAAATTCAATTTTAAGCAGTTCTAAAAAACTCATTTCAATCCCTCCTCCTTATTCATAGCGCAGATGCTTTGCCATCCACAGCCCTGCCCCTAGGAAAAGAATCGTTTCCACCAAAGAAACAAGGATCACCATGCTATCCGGCTGCGCACTCATGGCAACAGCTGGCTTTAGCATCACTACAAAGGGGTGGATCATCAGCAAAGCAATTTTTGAGTTTGCCAAGGCCATCCCGCTTAAAAATCCCGCAACTCCGATACCGAGAGGAACCCACATGTTTTCAAAACGGGAAGAAATTAAAATCATAAAAGACAGAACCGGCATGGCTGTAATGAACGAATAGGCGGCAAACCGCACGAGTGTCCCCATCTCAAAGGCGCCCTGCGGCAGCTCGGTTATGCCGATTTTCATCAGAGCCAGATTTTGCAGCACAACCGCTATTAGGAGCAGCACACTCAAAATCAGAAATTTGCATAGGTACATCCCCGGAACGCTCATCGGCAGCATATATATCTTCTTGATGGCATTCCCCTTAAACTCCATGTTGTAAACCATGCAGGCGGCAACGACAATGCCAAACATATTTAAAATCATGATCATACCGTAGAGCTGGGTCAGCAGAACGTCCATCGGTGCTAGCGGCAGGTTCAGCAAGGTATCTTTCCGCACAAGGAAATTGACAAAGGCGTATGCCGCTCCCAGAACGCCAACCGCCAGCAGCACAGGAATTACTCCTGTACGCTTTTCTTTCCGCAGTTCGATTGCAAGTACACTCATAGCTGTGCCCTCTGCTTTCTGGCTGCATTGTCCTTTTCTATCATGGAAAGGAACATTTCTTCCAAATTATCCGAGGCAAAACCGGCCTGTAGCGCACTCTGCCGCAGCTCATCCAAGCTGCCCTCAAACAGCAGACGGCCATGATTCAGAATGCCGATATCGTCTGCCATCAGCTCAATTTCCGACAGCATATGGGATGAAATCAAAACGGTGCAATCGTAAAGCTCCGGTAGGGACTTCACCAGATTGCGTATTTCATGGATGCCGGATGGGTCAAGACCATTCGTTGGCTCATCCAAAATGAGGATGGGTGGCCTGCCAAGCAGCGCCCCGGCAAGCCCCAGCCGCTGTTTCATACCCAGCGAATACTTCTTTGCCAATCGATTGCCATACTCTGTGAGTCCAACCAATTCTAAGGCATCTTCTACTGCGCTTTTCGGCAGCTTCAAAATACGGCGAATGATATCAAGGTTTTCACGGCCGGTTAGATTTGCATAGAACGAGGGCGATTCGATAAATGAGCCGATCTTCTTTAAAATGGCCATCCGGTCATCGGGAAAGTGTTTCCCATCAATGGTAAAATTGCCTTTTGTAGGAGCCGTCAATCCCAATAGCATTTTCATGGCAGTGGATTTTCCAGCACCGTTCGGGCCAAGGAAACCGTAAATGCTTCCTTTCCGAATATGGAGCGAAACGTGGTTGACAGCGGTAAAATTTTTATATTTTTTTGTCAATTGCTCTGTTGTAATCATGTAATCCATAAGAACATCTCCTTTCGACATTCTTAATGGTACAACGCCAACCTGACATCTACATTCTCGCGTCCTTACTTTTACCTTACTTTTTGCTGAACATCACACAAAACGGACAAGCTTTGGTATAATAGATACAGTTGGAGGTGAAGGCATGGATCAAACATTTTTACACGCAAAAAAGCTCCTGCTTGTGGATGACGAGCCGGAGCTGCTTAAAATGGTAACCGCCATCCTAAAGGATGACGGTTTTGAAAATATTGTGTTAGCCGCTTCTGTGAAAGAAGGCACCTCAGTTGCCAAAAGTGAAAAACCTGATTTAGCAATCTTGGATGTCATGCTGCCAGATGGTGACGGCTTTTCCCTGATGCAACAAATACGCTCTTTTACAGATGTGCCAATCATTTTTTTGACTGCGAAGGACGAGGCTACGGATAAATTGGCTGGTCTTGGACTGGGAGCGGATGATTACATCATAAAGCCTTTTATGGCACAGGAATTGTTGCTGCGCGTTCATGCTGTTTTGCGACGCTGCTACAAAGAGGACAGCAAGCTTCTGAAGCTGGACGGATGTACGGTTGATTTTAGCCGCGCCGAAGTTCATAAAGCCGGTGAGGTTATTCCTCTGACGGCGAAGGAACACACCCTGCTGGAGACCCTTGCGCGGAATGAGGGCAAAATTGTTTCCATAGATTCGCTTTGCGAAGCCCTTTGGGGGGACAATCCTTTCGGGTATGAGAACAGTCTGAATGCCCATGTGCGGCGCATTCGCGAAAAAATTGAAACAGATCCGTCAAAGCCGGTTTCCCTGATCACAATCAAAGGGCTGGGCTATAAGCTGAACATAAGGAAGTGACGCCATGAAATCATTTGGAAAATATATCTCAAAGCATCTGGCATTCTTTGCCGCTTTTATCCTTGTGTTGGTGCTGCTCAATGTACTGGCCTTTGGTATTGCGTTTCAGAGCGTTATTATAAACGACTACGGAGACACCTCACCACAAAATATGCTGGAGAAAATTGCCGCTGCTTCAACAATTGAGGGTGTATCGGACGATGCTCGTCAAAAACTGGAGAGCGCTCACATTTGGGCCATGCTCCTGAACCCGGACGGTAAGCGTGTATGGGCCATCGATACCCCGGGAGACATTCCCGAAAAATACACCGTTCAGGATGTTGCCCTCTTTTCCAAAGGGTACTTAAAGGATTATCCCGTTTTTGTCTGGAACACCGAAGATGGCCTGCTGGTATTGGGCTATCCAAAAGACAGTTATACCAAGCTTACCAGCAACTATTTCTCTATCCATGCGATTCAAACACTTCCACTCTATATTACCGGAATGCTGGCAGCCGATTTTTTGTTTTTGTTTTTGGCCTATTTCTTTTCCAGAAGGAAAATTATCCGAAGCACGGAGCCGATTATCAATGCGATTGAGACTCTTTCCGATGGCAAGCCGGTATCGTTGTCTATCGGTGGTGATTTATCGGAAGTTGCAGGTAGTATCAACAAAGCATCGCGTATTTTGAGCAGGCAGAACGAAGCAAGAGCTAACTGGATCAGCGGTGTTTCCCATGACATCCGCACACCACTGTCCATGATTTTAGGATACGCCGGACGCATTGCAGACAATAAAACCATAAACAGCTCTGTAAAGGAGCAGGCTGAAATCGTGCGGCAGCAAAGCATCAAAATCAAAGATTTGGTGCAGGATTTGAACTTGGTTTCACAACTGGAATACGAAATGCAGCCACTCCGTAAGGAACCGTTGCGCTTCTCCAAACTTTTGCGATCCTATGCGGTGGAGCTGCTGAACGGCGGGCTTTCTGACAGCTATTTGGTAGAAGTAGAAATCAAGCCCTCCGCTGAAAATGCCATACTGGAATGTGATTCCCGTTTGATTTTGCGGGCAATAAGTAATTTAGTGCAAAACAGTATCAAGCACAATCCGCAGGGTTGTGAAATCATGATTACTCTTGATCGTTCGGAAACGGCTATCACCCTTACTGTTTCGGATAACGGCGTAGGGCTTTCGCCTGAAAAACTACAGGAAATGAAAGAAAATCCCCATTATATGGAAAGCACGGACGATCAGTTAAACTTGCGGCACGGCTTGGGTATCCTATTGGTACGTCAGATTGTGGAAGCACATGGCGGCACAATGAAAATAGAAAGTGCGGAGGCACAGGGGTATCAAACGATGTTGTACTTTCGTGTACTATCCAGTCAAAGCTAATGCTTTTTTGTTGTTAAATTGTTAAATCTGACAGAAACATCATGTGCCTAACCTTTTCAGTTAGGAACGTGTCGCACTCTGCTCCATCTCCGAATCCAAAAATGCATTGAGCCGGGACATAGCCGTGGACAGCACGGAGGCCATTGCTTGGTCGGCGGTGTTGAGGGCGGCTCCCGCAAACCACCTTGCCTTGTGGTCAGAGGGCAGCTTATCCATCAACAACTGAAACTGACTTTTGTTTTTCACCGGCGAGGGAGCCAGCAAGTCCTGTATCATTTTGAATACCGATATGATGTGACGCTTTTCCGGAGGACAGTATTCCGCAATCAGCAGGATGACCGAGGTCAACAGACCCTCGGCGGCATCGTAGAAAAACGCATTCTG
Source organism: uncultured Caproiciproducens sp. (assembly GCF_963664915.1). Taxonomy (NCBI): domain Bacteria; kingdom Bacillati; phylum Bacillota; class Clostridia; order Eubacteriales; family Acutalibacteraceae; genus Caproiciproducens; species uncultured Caproiciproducens sp. The sequence goes on along the minus strand of NZ_OY761810.1, from coordinate 1,179,430 downwards.
ACCGTAGCTCGCCGAGTCCTCGCCGCTGCTGGAGATGATCGTCTTGGCGGTAATCTTGGCATATTTTTCGGCCTTGGCTTTTAGTGCAAGGTTCTCCGGATTTTTCATGTAGGCATCCATATAGCGGTTCACCAGCTGCAGGATGTTATCCCCATCCGAGCGGGTTGGGTTACGCAGATCCAGCACCGATATTTTGTAGCCGTAGTAATCCTTTGCGATGCCTGCATAGTTTCGGAACAGATCCCCTTTGGTATCGGTGCAGAGGAAGCTCATACCGGAGGCACAGGCATACTCAATATTGGGATAGAGAAAGTTTGCCGTTTTGCCCACACCGGCAGCGCCAATCATGAGACAGTGAATATCGCCGTCATCAATGAGGGCAGTGGTAGCACCAGACTTTTGCTTGCAGCCCACCACAAGCCCCTGCAAAGCGGGCAGATTCTGCCGCCGCCGCCATTTCTCCGGCTCGTAGGGTATATGGGCGTATGTCCGTTTGATTTCGTTTTCTGTGGCGAAACGGGCAGTGCCGTGCTGACCGTCACCGACCGTCTTGGACTTGATGCCGCTGAGGGTGTAATAGTGTGCTAAAAGAGAAAAACCACCGATGACGAAAAACATCACGGCGGCGGCTGCTATGAGGATATATACTTGGGATGGCATAGGAGAACTCCTTTCTTTGATCTCTGTTCTGTGATAAAATAAATTCATGATAACCAGTGAGGTAAAACACTATGGAAAATTACAAGCCTGAAGAATTAACCGAGGCACTCCGCGCCATCAATTCCATCATCCACAAATGTGAGAAGGCACAGGAGAAGTTCTCGGAGGGAAATTCACAGCATACGCTTCTGCAAAACCGATTAAAAGCAATGTATATTGCAAAAGCATTTATTACAGATGAACTGTCTAAATTGGAGCCAACCATAGAATCACAAATTTTATTTGATGATAACTGCAGTTCTGAACTGTTGCTTTCAAACTTGGATCAACTGCACACTACGAATTTGGGTGTGGTACGCATCCGAAAGAATCTGCGTTTGGACACAGATGATGTGATCGGCTGGTGCAGAGAAAAAATCAAAGCCGCAAATGCCAGCATCACACGAAAGGGCAAGAACTGGTACATCACCGTGGATGGCTGCGAGATTACTATAAATGCTCACAGTTACACCATTATCACCGCACACAGACGAACATAAAAAAGCATGACTGCCAATGAAACGGCTGTCATGCTTTTTTATCTCATAACCATAGCCGGTGTGGTCTGCTCCTGAGAATACACTGCTTTCAAATCCTCATTCCAATCCTTATGTGACGAAACATCATACACCACATCTTCAAATCCTTGCTCCCGCAAGTTTTTATGAATACGGCTGGCGGCTTTGAGTCCGGCTTCATCATTATCAAGGCAGAGTGTAACCCTTTGAAGTTTCGGATACAGCTCCAGCAGCTTCAGAACCGGCTGCTCCGATACACCGTTTAACGCCACATAGCTGTGCTGCTTCCAATTCTGAAGATGCAGGCTGATGTAGGATAGCAGATCAATAGGCGCTTCAAACACAAACAGAGTATGAGGATAGGGATTCTTGGAAATGTAATGAAAACTGTAGGCCGGATGGCTGCCCTCCACATTGATGCGGAAGCCGCTGCCGGTTGCCGTGCTTTTCTTATGGACATGACGAGCAACACCATTTTCATCGAAGCCCACAAATACAGCGTTATGATATTCGGCATCCTCAAACAGCAGCTTTTCTCTGGCAAACTCCGACAGCACCTCCCGGCTGATACAGCGCTGCTTGATGAGATAGGCAAACACCCGGCGCATATCCGTGTGCGCTGACGGCAGGACAAAGGGCTTTCGCTGTTCCGGTTTGCTGCTTTTGTTGTGCTGCCGGTATTCCACGCCTTGTTCGCCGCCCAGCAACAGGCTGACCGCCTCCGGGAAAGACAGGTTGTAGAGCCGTTTGACAAGGTCGATGGCATAGCTGCCCTCCTGAGCGGAGTGGTCGTACCAGCTGTTGCCTCGAACCGTGATGTGTGATCGCTGGCCAGCCGCTTATCCCTCCCGGAGGACAGGAGCTTTTCGCCCTGCCGCTGGAGGAAATCCACCAAGTCCACGGAATTGGCTCGTTCCTTTTGTTCGTCAGTAAAATAGATATAGCATGACATGAGTAATCCTCCCATCATAAATGAATTTGTGGCGCATGGTCATCCCGCTTGTGACCCTGCGCCTGCTTTTTCTCCTGCAGCTTTCGTCTGCTCTTGCGGTCAATATGACCGGCAGCGATTCCTGCGGTTCTGTGATAGTCCTTCCGGAACAGATTCTCCAGCCGGTGCATCAGACGGGTAGCTGCCAGCAGCACAGAGGGATTGCGATAGCTGTTGATATTATCAATCAGATACTGCGCATAAATATTGCCCTGCGCTGCGGACAGCCCCAGCCAGTAAAGGCTCTTTTCCTTATCACGGGAAACATCGCCGTCATAAAAATACAGCTTGCCGAGAGCATATTGTGCAAACTGATTTCCCTGTTCGGCAGAAGTGGTCAGCCAACGGATGGCGGACTCCATATCCTTTGACACATCTTCCCCTTGGAGATAGAGTTTTCCGAGCTGGTAAGCTGCAAACTCATTTATCTTCTCTGCCGATAGGGTGAACAGTCGGAGTGCCTCACCGACATTCTTGGCAACGCCGTCACCAGAAAGATACAGCTTCGCCAATGAGTATTGGGCGTAAGGGCGGCCTCGTAGCTGGAAGAGCGCATATCTGCTGCCAGCATGGTTAGCTCACCGGCAAAGGCTTCCCCGGCGTTTTTCTTGTAGCTCTCTACGATAGCCAGCACATCACGGGAGGCTTTCAGCTCCTGTTCGATGTTGGCAACAAAGCGAGGCAGCTCTTTTTCCACGGAGGCTCGCTTGGCAGACAGCTTTTCGTCTGCCTTTTTAGTTTCCTTAAAATACACCATGACCGCAAGGAACATCACAACCGGCACCAGCAAGGGAAAGATAAATCCTACCGGAACCGCCAGCAGCAAAATCACGCCGGATTTCACCAGCGCATACGCCTGATAGACCTCCGGCTCCATGTTCATGCCGGTGGCTTTCAGTACATTTTTCAGCCGATGCCTGCGGTATTCGTCCATGCGGATGAGCCTTGCGAGCTTTACCGCCCATATCATGAGATAGGCTTCCAAGCTCCTTGCCGCTTTTTTCTCTGTCCTTGTGGTGTTCAGCATGGCCTTGGCGGTGCTGAGGTATGGCAGGCGCAGCAGATCCAAAAGAATAAAGAACAGCCCCGTCGCTAAGGTGACTCCGAATAAAAACAGTAATCCCATCCTCGTCACCTCCGATACTCAATTGGTTTTGTCAGTTTAATGACACAGGCCGCAGAAACAAAAATCAGGGCTGCGCTGATGGCCAGAATGATCTGGCCCAGCGGAGTATGCATCAGCGTGTCGTACCAGCTTTTGTTCAGGAGATACATGAGTGGAATGTTGCCGATGACGAAGATAACCATGATGATAAATTCCTTGCGGGGTTCAAAGACGAGATATTCCAGTTCTCCGTTGACAATCCGCATATCACTGAGCTTGCTGACGATAGGAGTCAGGGTGACTTTCAGGCTGCGGTCATGCTGGCAGTCGCACAGGGCATCGCACCATTCCCGGAACACCTCGTTGTCGATTTTGGTGCGCAGCACCTTGATGGCCTCCAGCATATCCGGATCAATCAGTTTCACCCGCAGGACAAAATCCTTGAACACCTGATGCACGGGCGGGTTCAGATAGTGGAGGTTTTCCTCCACAGCCGTGAGGATATTCTCACTTCTCAGGTAGGCTGTGGTTACGATGGAGAGCGCTGTTTCCAGCTCGGCGGCAATGTCCTTTTTGAAATGGCTGTGTACCTTTTGACTGAGATCATCATCGAGGTAAACAGCGAGACCACGCTCACCCTCATCGGGCAGCTTTTCTTTTTCGATACGGTCAAGAATGACATCTTCGTATTCTAAAAGCTCGGAAGCATCCAGATCCTCCGACTCGTTTTCGTACTCGCCCCATTCATTCTCTCTGTAGATATGAGGGAAGAGAGGGCTGAATAACCGCAGGGTTTGCAGTTCGTTTTTCATGGTGCATCTGTCCTTTCATTCTGATTTTGGGCGCAAAAAAAGCGGCTGTGTTTTTCAGTTACGAAGAACACAGCCGCTTCAAAATTGCCCATAAGGTTTTGACTTTATGCGGTAAATATTACTGTTGTCTTTGACGGATTTGTTGTCTGGTTTCAAGATTGTTAGTGATATAGCCTCTATTTCTTAAACCGTTCACAACTTCTGAATAAATATCGTGTCCCGAAGGGTCTTTGATGGTCACAATCAAAACAAACTCTTGTAACGGCACTGTCAGACCATTTCTTGGATTCATATCAACACGTATTTTCCAGCCTGAATTCCTTTATTACTTATCTTTCGATAATATGACTTTATAGGACTCCATTTAAAACCGTTTTCTACTCTGGATTGTTCGAATTTTTCATCCCATGCAACTTCGAGTGGAACACATCCAGCAAATTTTATTTTTCCTGCAGCAGTATGTTTATAGGTTCCAAAACTGACATCAATATTAGTCCTGCAGTATTCTCTGCCGTAACGGTCATCAAGAATTGGATTATACGCAAGGGTCATCCCAATTTCTCCAAAACACTTTCCGTTACGAATCAAAGAGGGAGGGTAAGGGAAGTTGAACATTTCAAGATGCGAGCCTTGAGAAACCTTCTGCCGGAATACGAGCGTAACCTCATCTTCACTACATTGCAAAATGTCTTGAACATTTACAGCAGGCATTCCAAATCCATAGTATTTAATATTATCTTGGTTTTGTTCTAAAAGCTCGCGTGAACCCATTCTGGCAGAATGTATAAGCATTGCTTTTGCAAGCAAAAGGTCTTTTTCTACCATCTCATCATAAATAGAAGCAAACTTTTGTGCGGCTCTGGGATTAGAGTAACTTGTCCCATTGCCTTCAATTACATTTCCTTTTATATCAAGCCCCTTCATCCCTAATCCGTCAATGCATAAATTTGTAGCTAAGTTCCCACCATAATCAACCACATCCGGCTTTACTATGTAGTTTGCACCGGGGCCTCTCCGACTAAAGGGGGAGGGCTCATTTGCTTTGACTATTGAATTCGCAGAATCATAAAGAGCAACTGAACCAACAGTGATCGCTCTGACTGAATCAGCAGGAGATATAATTCTATCACGCTCTCCCATATCTTCTTGAACTGGCCATTGGCGTAATGGTAAGGAGTTGAGATTACCGCTGGAAACAAAAATTTGGACTTGGTACTCATCTTGAACATAGTCAAGAAAGATACCTAAATCAGACATGGATCCTTGGCACATTTTTCTCTCGATACCCAAAGAGATATTCCATACCTTTACAGTCGCCGCATACTTTTGCATAACTTCTTCAATGATTTCCATTAGTTCTTCTTCGCCAATGCCATCTGTTGGACCAAAATGTGGATCGCCGTTTGGAATAGCAATTATATCGACGAATTTGAACCGCTGCGGGTTAAGTACAGCAATTCCATTAAGCTGATTTCCATATTGTATGGTGGAGGCAATAAATGTTGCGTGGCTTGGGTTACGATAAGTCTGGTTGACATATTCCTCCCGAGCAATAATATACGGCTGTAAAAAATTATTATCAGTGCTTATACCGCCGTCAATAATACCAATACATGTATCACTATTGGAATACTCAACATCCAAAAATGCTTGCAAGTCAGTATTAGCAAATTCACTTAATGGAAGTGAGTATTCTTGAAAAAAATCTACAGACTTCACACCATTGATAGAAGCTAATTTGACTATGTCTTCATATGATGAAACTTCAATTTTGATAAATTTAAGATGTTCACCATAGGTGATAAGCTCATGTTTATCTGCGAAACCAAATGCCGCTAATTTCCCCATAATATAGCCGATGATTTGTGTGTTATCAAAATCGTCATCAAAATCAAAGAATTTAATTTTAATCTTATTTTTCACTATATCAAATTTACCTTGCATCGAAATCTCTGCAAGTTCATCTGAAATTTTCTCATCTACTTCTATGGGCTGGATATCGGCAATCGCTGATAAATTAGCACGAACCTTTTCGGACGGTGGATTTTTAATCAAAGCCACTGTATCAGTTATGGATTTCCGGTTTACCTTTATATAGATTTCGTCTAAATCCTCGCTACCAATAATTTGACAGTTTCGGCAAAGATCATTGGGCTTATGAGATTTAGCAATTGCTTCTGGTTTTACAGTTATTTTACCAACTGCGGGAACCATCTCATTTTCATTAAACACATCTTCGTAAAATTCCAAAATATGCTCAAATTTTCCTACAAACTCATCTTGCAGTTCTTTAGTGACCTCACCAAAAAACTTTGTGCTGCCACCGCCTTGGTTCTTTTGAGCATCCGTAGCCTTTTGAAGAACTATTTTAATTGGCAGGTTTTTCTCGCTCATTATTCATCACCTTCCTTTACTAATGTTGATATGAATGATTTTGAAACGCCCAAAATATCAGCTATAATCTGAAAACTGAATATTTTTTCGTCGCATTCTCGCAAATATTTAGCCTTGATTCGTTGGATCATTCTTTCGTTATCACAGTTTTGAGGAAGTATTTTTTGAAAAATAAAAAGTTCCTCATAAATACTTGATTTTGTAAATCTTACCCCGTGGATAATAGAATTTCGAAGTGCCTTTTTTACAATTTCTTCAACATTAGCGCCACTCAATCCTTTAAATGCTGTAGACAATGCTTGTAGTTCTTTATCATTGAAATTATCTGCCCCGTTGGTAAATAACTTTATCATTTTAATAAGAGCTTCAGAATCAGGCAATTCAATTTCCAATTTATAATCAAAGCGCCTCCAAACTGCTGAATCAAGCAACTTTTCATGATTCGTTGCGGCTAAAAGAAGACTATCTCCACTCATGGAATCAACATTCTGAAGCAAGCTATTAACAACTCTTTTGAGCTCGCCTAACTCATTACTGTCATCACGCGCCTTTGCAATAGCATCAAACTCATCAAGAAACAAAACGCAAGGGGTTTTTTGTGCAAATTCGAAGAGAGTGCGTATGTTTTTTGCGGTAGTTCCCAAATAGGATGAAATCAAACTATCCAATCGGGCAATGACTAATGGTAATTGCAATTCCTTTGCAATTAAGTAGGCGCATTTCGTTTTCCCGCAGCCGGGAGGCCCATATAATAATAGCGTATTCGACACTCCGATTCCCATAGAGTTCAGTTTGTCTGCATTTTTGTAACTCAAAATAAAGGAATTTAGTTTGTCTGAATTACTTTTAGATAAAATAACCTCAATATTATTTTCATGAGGATAAATAACATCAGCCATAGTAGTTCGCGATTCAGAATCGACAGGAACACTCATTTCCTTGTTCATTCCCATTGCTGTAAGCGTTGCTTCATTCTGTGCAGTCAATATTTTACTAAATTTATTTGCAGCTCGGGTTTCCTGATCTTCTTCAAGCTTTTGTATAAGCTGCTTTGTATAGTTGAGAACCTTGACTTGATCATGCTTCAAAGCTCCCTCAACTATTTTACCTATTTCAATCGAGTACTTCATCCACGCCACCTCCTTACCTATTATACAAGAACGATTTTATTTTGTCAAGCACGATTGTTGGAATAGTTCGAATAAACAGCTATATATAAGTACGATGTTGCTAAATCCAAGAACGATAACTCAGCAACAGCTTTTAACTTTCAGTTGGTAGACAAGTTTCAAAGTTGTACTTGTAAGCTTCTTCTATTTGAGGTGTTGGAATTTGTCTATTCAATAAAGGCGCAACTGTACCCATGGCACATTACGAGATTTTATAAGAAAACAGCACCAATTGCATCCTGCATCTCTGTTGACAAAAAGGTCGCTGCTCATATTTTCTTGATTTTGATGTCGGTAAAACTTTTTCTTTCTAAAAAGGGCGCCTCCGTGCTTTGCTTTACTTGCATGTTTGAGACCTATCAGAGTGAAGCTATTACCCTAATAAATCCACGAAAATAGGGCTTCCACTTTTCATAGTGAGAGCCCCCGAAAGGCGCAGATTTACTGGCTTTGAAGCCAATAAATCTATATTGCTTTTTACTTTTGGTGCTACTGGTAAGAGTTGAACACCCTCGCCTTGATTGTACTAACATAATTTCATTCCTGCTGGAAAAACCGGAGGATTGAAGCGCACTCTGCGCTCCAATCCTCCAGCTTGTTAAATGAATTATTATTTATGAGGTTTTCGACATTAAGTCGGTGTCTGTCCAACTTGCCACTGTTGTATCAAGTTCATATGCTTCTTTGATTTCTGATGAATGCGGTGAGCTTTAGTTGCCATGTATTCGATCAGGTAGTCCTTTGGTATCAAATATTTGTTGCGGTACCACACTCCGAATAATTTTTCTTTGGATAGCCATTCTGATATTGTGGTTTGGCAGTAGCCCGTCAGTTTTATAACATCGACCACGGTGAGAGCATCCGGAAAGCTGCCCCACTTTTTCTTCAGCATCTCCATAAATTTATCTGCATCTAATTGAACCTCTGCCCGATGCCTTGGTCTATATTTTATTCCGCTTGAAAAAATTCCAGGAGGTGTCAGCAGGCACTCTGGAGAATCTTCTAAGCGGGTAAGGTATTCTATCACATCCGTTATTTGGATTTTAAATCTACGAGTCTTTTTGCCTGTATCCTGACAGGGAATATATCCATTCTCTAAGAGCCATGTAGCTTTTCGTTTACTAATGTGGCAGATTCTATAAAGCTGATCTTGGCTTATTACCTCCGGATATTCATCCAGGAGGTGAGAGTAGTCAGTTGCCATCGCCATTCCTCCAATCACATTGATCCTACAGTCAGAGGTTTGCTCTGACTGATTTAGGCTATTTACTTAAAAATCAATGTCAATGGTAGGATACGCTGTGATTTATGTGCTATAAAAGCATCGGGTCTTAAAGTATCTTAAAGTTATTTAGCAAATTATTTTTCTACGCTTTTTCTACACTTTGCTCCGAAAACCGTAAATTTCAGTGGTAGAGTCGTAGTAGGTCAAAATCAGGGCTTGTGCTGAAAAAGCCTTGATTCATGCGGGTTTACTCGATACTATGGTGACTCAAAGTTACCTTGATAATCTCATCGAAACTTGCCCTCAAATAACTCGAAATCAGTTGAACCGCAAGGTTCCGTGGGTTCGAATCCCACCGTCTCCGCCAGTATGGGCTTGCAGCATTCAAAAGTGCTGCAAGCCCTTTTCCTTTTTGTCACTCTTAGCATCTGTGGCAGCCTCATCATGCCTGTCATACATTCCATCCATAACCTCGCCGGATTCAATCTGTGCAGAGAAGTCAAGATGTGAATAAATGTCTGCGGTTGTAGCAAAGGTGCTATGCCCTAACCATATCTGGATTTGTTTCATTGAAATTCCGTTTGCCAGAAGTAAACTGGCGCAAGTGTGTCTAAGGTCATGAAAGCGGATTTTTTTAAGATCGAACTTGCTGATTATCCAAGCAAAGTGTTCTGTCACATAGTTAGGTCGCATGAGCTTTCCGGTCTGATCCAAGCAGATATATTCGAGATAATCTCGGCAATAGGATTTTTTGAAGAGCTTCCTGTACATTTCCTGCTTTTCTTTTTCTGCAAGCAGGAGCCGCTCAACTGTTGGTAGTAATGGCAAGGTTCGGAAGCTGGATTTTGTTTTCAGTACGTCCTCACCTATAGTCACAAACTTTCCATCGACTTCATCTTCAATGACCTTGTGTTTGATTGAAATGGTCTTGTTTTGGAAACTGATGGCATCCCATTTCAAACCGAGAACCTCGCTTCTGCGCAGCCCGTAGTATGCTGCAATTTTCACACAAATTTCCAGTGGGTCATCAGACACCGCATCGAACAGCGTCATTATTTCATCTGCCGTATAATACTGGGCTTGATAGATATTCTTTTTGGGTTTATCTATCTTATCAGCAGCGTTGTTCTCAATAATTTCTTTCTTCACGGCATTCTGCAAGGCCTTACGGATGACAGCATGATAATGGATTACTGTGTTTGGTGTGAATCCCTCATCAAAAATGATTTGATAGAAATCTTGTATCTGCTGTGGGGTGATCTCACCTAATGTAACATTCAGTTCTCGGAAGTACCTGTCAATGCGGCCATCCACCATATTGCGGTAGCTCTTATGTGTTGATTTAGCCACTGTAGGTTTTATCATCTTAAGCCAGCTTTGAAGATAATCGACAAATAAAATCTCTGCTTCGGGATTTCTTTTTTTACCCACGGATTCCTCATGCGCTTTTTCTTCAGCGTCTTTTCGTTCTTTTTCCTCTAAAGCTTTTTCATAGTCTAAGCGAATTTGGTCAAATGCTTTATCGGCCTTTCTCTCGCTGGTGCCTTTAATCGGAAGTCCTGTTGAAATCCACTTAGGTTTTCTTTTCCCATCGACCTTTAAATATAAAACGGCGTAATAGGTTTCATTTTTTACTTGTAGGCAGCCTGTTATTATTGTTATCCTCCTTAAAATAACAGCAAATTTGCCTACCATTGACAACACCACAATACCACAGAAGGCATATGATAGCTATATGTTTAAGCGGAATAAATCCACTTAATTTTTCTACACTTTTGGGTGTCAATGATAAACAAAAAGCCTCATCAAGAAATCTTGATAAGACACATTTCTTCTCCGATAAGATAATTAATGACGCAGACTTTTGGAATCTTATATGCGCGTCCAACGCGAACGCTCCGGATTTCATTTTCTGCAAGAAGTTTATAGGCCAACTTACGGCTGATGCCTCCGAGCATTTGTCGGAGATCTTCAACCTCGACTACATCGGGGTATCCTTCAAAAATAATAGCAGTATTCTTCATGGAAATCCTCCTTTTCCAAAAGTTACGATTTTGTGTTATTGCTGTAAGATTTCGCCCTCTAAAGGCGAATACAGTTTTACGCCGCAATTATGCAGGCAGTTGATATAGACATTTACTTTACTTCCATCACGGCTAATGCAGATTTTGGAATGGATAACTACAACATCAATCTGTCCGGCTTTGGCTGCCTCCATCACCTCGTTTAAGCCAATACGATTCAAGTTCAGTCCGTCGGCTAAATCTTGAGAGGTACCGACAACGTTAAAGCCAATCTGATCAGCATAATCAAGGAGCTGTTGTCTATGATCTTTCAAGACTCCATGCGAATCTTCCGGCGCATCAATATGGCAGTAGATCCACGCATTTTTTACTTGTTCCATACAGTTCCTCCTTTACAAAATTTGATTTAATGTCACATTCATAAGGGCAGCCACCGGTTGTTCGATGTATAAAAGGTGGCTGCTCTCATAGTATCTGACATCAAACTGCCAGACTTGTTCTTCGTTTTCTGCTGCTCCTATTCAACACTATTTCCCGGAGCAGGAGCCGATTGGCTCCGTAGGGCAGTCAGTTTAGACCAGCCTCGGTTAAAGGCTGTCATGGGAATCTCACCCCAACCGGGATCTCCGGCTGCCGCACCCATTGCGATGTCTGTGGCTATGCGGAAGTATCATTGTAGCAGCCTAAATCTTCCTCATTATGGATGTCCGGGTAATAATCGTAGCAATCAAGGTTCTGCACCAGATTAATGATATCTTTGACGCTGCCTGTATGGTCACCATACTCAACGGCGGCCTCCAATTTCTCTAAATCATCCTCTGGAAGTTCATCCAGAACCGACGCAAGGTAGTTCAATTCGTCAAGATTGGCGTACTCCGGTAAAATAATTATACAGGCCGTTGACGGAGGTTTCGTAGTCCGTGATGAAATATTCTTCGTAGCGGATTCCGTCAATACCGATATTATTTAACGTCTGCTGCATCTGCTCGGTAGTGGTGGGCAACTTGTGTTGCTGTTACCCAACACAAACTGGAGACGGATGTGTTGCCGATATCCTAAAGCAATGGACTATAAAGAAATAACATACCAAAAAATGCACTGATCATATAGAAAACTGCTTCGTGGCGTAATAGGAAGGGTAGCTTTCCACGCTCAGTATTTTTAATAGAAATCTTTTCGTAGATTCTAGAAAAACACTTTTTCATTATCTGCCAAAGCAACCACCCGACCAGTGTTCCAAGTGTATTCATAAGCAGGTCATCGATATCTGTAATCCTGCGGTCGAACAACTGGCTGAACTCTATGACGAAAGAAAAGGAAAGACCCGCTAGCATTGTTTTCCTAAAAGGATGGTATTGCTCCCATATAAGCGGAAGTAAGAAACCAAAAGGTACAAAAAGTAATATATTTTCCAGATACGGGCGGGCGTCCGCCGCAAGGGAATGGAATGGGATCAAGTTGATTTCGTCCATTGGAATGTGTAACCCTTGATGCGTGATTGTCCCATTATTTGCAATGAACCGAATGGACGGAATCCCCGTAAAATCCAGCATAACAGCCAGTATAAGCGCAAAGACAAAACCGAGAGCAATATGCCATGGCGAAATTTTAATTCCGGTTTTCCTGCACTGATAAACCAATGGAATCTCAAACAACAGAAGGAAAGGAAGAACGCTACTTCAAACTCTTATCAAATATCATTTTGTGATAGGCTTAATTTTTTCCTAATTTGTTATACACTTCGTACGCATCATCAATATTGTATTGCTCCGACTGGTGATTCCCTCTGGCACCAGCCGTTACAAGCACATACTCTTTTCCTTCTTTTTGAGCAAGGCTTGCGAGACATAGCCCGGCCTCATCGGTATATCCGGTCTTTCCACCTAAGATTTTTCCGCCGTTGATGACTGGATTTTCTATGTTTTTGAACATTGTGCTATTAAACGTAATGCCGTTTGGATGTTTGTTGGTGGATGCCGTGGAATAATGTGCAGCAGTAAAAACATCCCGAAATGTGTTGTTTTGCAACGCGTAGCTCAGAAGTATTGACAGATCCTTCACTGTCGTGTAGTGATTATTGTCTTGAAGTCCTGTTGAATTGGTAAAATGCGTGTTGCTCATACCGAGCTCCTCTGCTTTTTGATTCATTTTTACAACGAAATCTTGCTCCGATCCCGCAATATGATCTGCAAGCCCAATACAGCACTCCGCCCCGCTCGGCAGCATGACCCCGTATAGCAAATCGATTGCCTTGACTTTTTCATTGGGTTGAAATCCTGCCATTGACGCATCTGCTTTGTACAGTCCCTGAAACATGGAATTGGGAAGTTCAATTTTTTTCTGTAAATCAGGCAAACTCTCTATTGCAACGATTGTCGTCATTATTTTGGTCAAAGACGCCGGGTAAATTTTTTGCTCGCTCTTTTTGTGCATCAGGATGGTATGGTCATCTAGACGAACCAGAATTGCATTGGGACTGTGAAGGTTGTCAATGGGTATAGAAACATCTGAATCAGATGCTGCCGTTAATGATGGAACTGGCCCGGCTTTATCGCCGCCGATTTTTCCAAACAATGATTTTCCATTAAGAGCAATGATCAATTTGTAAACGAGAACAATAACGACAATCATCAATACGATGATCCAAAATTTTGATTTCTTCTTTTTTGCCTGTCGCACTATAAAAACAGCTCCTTATTCTGTACTGATTCTATTTTAGCACAGAACAAAGAGCAATGTTGGAATTCCCCCTTATGAACTCCTTAAGATTTTCTTATGACGGAAGTTTTACCGTAAAGACGGTGTGCTCCGGATTACTTTCCGCCGTAATCGTTCCGCCGTGCACCGTGACAATTTCTTTGGCAATTGCCAATCCTAATCCTGCTCCGCCGGTATTCGTGGAGCGAGAGGAATCTAAACGATAGAATTTTTCAAAAATAGTATCCAGCTTCTGCGGAGGAATTGGATTACCTTTGTTGGTGAATGTAATCACGACATTATCCCCCTGCCGGACAGCGGAAATATCAATCACACTGTTTTCATAGCTGTAGGCAATCGCGTTTTTCAGAATATTGTTGAACACACGGGCAAGCTTGTCCGCATCGCCCAACAGAGTAAGGTCTTCCGACACATGAACAATAGCCTGCTTGCCCTGCGGCGTGAGCATGGGGTAAAACTCGTCCGCCATCTGCTGAAGCATCAGGAGCAAATTGATTTTACTCTTGCTTAAAACAATAGATTCCAGATTAAACCTTGTAATTTCAAAAAATTCATTAATCAAATCTTCTAGCCTGTATGCTTTTTCAAGGGTAATCCCAATATATTTTGCCCGCTGTTCCGGAGGCATATCGGGTGCTTCATCCAAAAGGCTCAGATAACCAATTACGGAAGTCAGTGGCGTTTTAATGTCATGTGCCAGATAGACAACGAGATCGTTTTTGCGCTGCTCGGCATCCTTCGCATCGCGTGTCTTTTTTTCAAGCGCAATTCTGACTTGATTCAGCTTTTTTTCCATCGTATCAAGTTCGGGTGACAGCGTAATTTCTTCAGCTGATTCCTCAACAAGTCGATTCAAGCCAGCGCTGATTTCGTTAAAGTAATTTGAAAACCGTGAGACTGCAAAACGGGAAAGAATAATCATACAAATAATAATAGCAACAATACTAATCGGCAACATATTTTTTTTAAGTGTAAAATTATAAATTGCGTAGGCATCGCTGTCGGAAAGATAAAACGTATTTTCCAGAAACTCAACAAGCCAAGTTGCAAAATGTCCACGAACCAGTTCGCGCAAAAGAATAACAATCACAGTAGCGGCCAAAAGAATTAAGAACATGTGTGTTATGACTTTTCTTTCCAATTTTGAATAGTTTTTTTTTTGTTTTTCCCTAGTTTTCAATTTTATAGCCAACCCCCCATACCGTTTTAATATATTTGGAATGCTCTGCGGAATCGTGTATCTTTTCTCTCAGATGACGTATATGAACCATCACCGTGTTATTGCTGTTGCTGAAATATTTGTCGCCCCATACCTCTTTAAACAACTCTTCTGAACTTACCACGCGCCCCCGATTGGAACCCAGCACCCATAGAATGGAAAACTCCGTGGGAGTAAGGGCAAGCGGCTTCTCATTTAATGTACATACATGAGTATCCTTATTCAAAACCAGGCCGGAAAACTCGATCACTATTTCCTCGCGCAACGGCTCTGCAGAATTATATCTGGTAAACCTGCGGAGCTGTGCTTTGACGCGGGCCACAAGCTCCAAGGGCTGAAACGGTTTTGTAATGTAATCGTCCGCACCGAGTGTCAATCCGGTAATTTTATCGACTTCTTCTTCTTTCGCCGTCAGCATGATAATGGGGAAATTGTGATTTTCCCTGATCTTCTGGCAGAGAGTAAAGCCGTCAATGTCCGGCAGCATGACATCGAGTATTGCAAGCTCCAGTTTTTCCGATTCAACGCATGCTAACGCATCCCGTCCATTATAAAACTTATGTACTGTGAAACTTTCGTTTTTCAGATATACTTCAATCAAATCGGCTATGGCCTGTTCATCATCTACAACTAAAATATTGGTGTCCATAAGTCCCCTCATCTTCTTCCTGTTTGTAAATAAAAATCCCCATCATCATAATACTGCAAAACTCAAATTCATATCATAGCATTTCTCTTATTAAAACCTTAAGATTTTATGAATATCGGAATTTCAAGATCATTCCCTTATCAATATAAACGACTGCCGCATAAAATGCAAATTTTGATTGCCAAAGCCCTTAAAAAAAGCTTGTGACTTTGCTGAAAAGCACTGGCATTTTGACAACATCTGCGCTGTTCCTACCCACAAACACACAGTTGTGATGATCCCGGCTCTCGTACAATGTTCCAGAGCGAATGACCATGAATACGAACAAAATAATGTATACATTTGTCTATTAACTTTTTGACGTTCATTATAGACGGTTGTATAATAATATATTATAGACACTTGTATATCTTTGTCATGCGCGATAGGAGCTGAGGTAATGAAAAGCATGAAGAAACTTCCCGATGCGGAATTTGAAGTGATGAAAACCATATGGGAGAATGAACCTCCCATTACAACGAACGTTTTGATGGAACAGTTGGGCAATGAAAAGGGATGGAAGCTGCAAACACTGATTGCGCTTTTACTTCGATTGGTAGACCGGGGATTTTTGCGAACTGAAAAAAACAGCAAGGAGCGCACATATTATCCTTTGGTAGATAAGGAGCAATACTTGAAATTTGAAACCAGCAGCTTTATAGAGCGATTTCATAACCGATCCATCGTCAGTCTTGTGGATACTTTGTACGATGGAAAGGAATTGAAAGCATCGGATTTGGATGAGCTGTCAAAATGGTTGAAAAAGCGGGGTGAGTAATGGATGCGAGAGCTATTTTCTATCTATCTTCAGAATTCCCTGCAACTTTCTGTAATCATCATGCTGATGCTGTTCGTTTCTCCGATATTGGCACATCGGTATTCAGCCAAATGCCGCTATTACTTATGGACAGTTGTTTTTGCAGCATTACTTCTCCCGATTAGGGCGAACATAAAACTAACCTTGCCGGAGTTCTTACAAGCGGCTGTACCGCAGGGTACAACGAAAACTGTTATCGATGACGCCGCTGCCAATGCTGCAGCGAATTGGGATTGGCTCCAATATGCAGCATTGCTTTGGATTGCAGGTTCGGCCGCTTTCTTAATCTGGCATCTGTTTTCACACTTGCGTTTTTTATCCGCAGTAAAGCGCTGGAGCGAAAGATTTGAAAGATGATAACATATTGAGAACCTTGAATCGTATCAAGGATGACCTGAGTATCCGCAAGTATGTTCCTATAAAGGTTTGTGCCTGTATTAAAACGCCAATGATGGTCGGATTGCTTCATCCTGTGGTGTTGCTGCCGCAAGTTAGTTTTTCTCAGGATGAGCTTGTGCACACGAAGAGAAAAGATTTGTGGTACAAAGTCTTGATGATGGCTACCCTCGCCATCCATTGGTTTAACCCAGTAATCCATCTTGCCGTAAGATCGGTTCTGAATCTATGTGAAATCTCTTGTGATGAGGAAGTATTACGAGGAATTGGAGCAAAAGGACGCGCACGATATGGAGAATCTGTTATTGCTACGGTACGAAACAGCAGCGCTTACAAAACAGCTCTGTCCACAAATTTTTACAGCGGAGCAAATGGCATGAAAAAGCGTATCTATGCCCTGATGGACATGGCTAATAAGCGCTTCTCGCCAGTATTGTTTCTTGCCGTTTTGGTTGTCACCATGTGCGGAACCATTGCCTTTGCTTTATCGCCTACTATGCCCGCTGTTCCCGAAAGCAGAGAACAACAGCCCAATCAAAGGATTATGGCTGATACAGAACCGAATCATGTGGATACCACTGCCCCGACCGATACTCCTAATATGGAACAAGGCGATCCGGAAAATCAAAGCACCAATGACAGCAGCTTACCTCCAAATGAACTTATTCGCACCTATGAACATACCCCTGTGGAACCATCCCAAGAGCAGGCCTATGATTCAGAGCAACCGGTGTTGATGAAAGATAACCCTTATTGATCTTAAGATAACAAGGAAGAGCAATCACCAAATTTCATACACGACCCCTTTACCAAAACAAGGTGGTCGTGCGCCTTAAACAATAGACAAATGTCTATTATTAGAAAGCGAGGAACACTATGAAAAGGATTATTACATTATTACTAACCCTGATTTTAACACTCACAGTAGCAGGATGTACACAAAACAAAAGTGATCCCAATAACACCCCAAATAAAAATACTTGTTCAGACGAAAATCCATTTGAGGTTCCGGATGAAATGTCAGGCGGTGTTCTTGGCGGTATCGGACATAACCCAACGAATATTAATCGGGATGAAAATGGAAAGAAACTGCCCTTTGTTTATGAGAGGGGCGAAATCAGCATTCCCTATGAGGTTTCTGCTGTCGGCAAGGCAAAAAATGTTGGCTTTCTTGTGTTTGTAGATGGTGTTTCACAGCCGTATAAAACCGACATCCTTTTCCTTTTGATGCTGTGTCCCGATAGGAGGATCAATGAAGATTACATTCCAAGGTATTACAAAACAGTATAAGGATAAATATGCCCTAAAAGAATTTATCACCGAGCTTCAGGAGGGCATATACGGCCTCTTGGGAACCAACGGTGCGGGTAAAACCACACTCATCAACATATTTGTCGGCATCCTGAAAAGTGATGCCGGTCAAGTGCTGATTGATGGCGTGGATGTTCGGAAGCTGGGCGTGGAATTTTTAGCTCGAATCGGGTATCTGCCACAGTATCCGCAGTTCTATAAAAACTTCGAGGTTATGGAGTTTTTGCAGTATATGTGCGCTCTGAAAGGTATCTCAAAGCCGCATGGAAAGAAGCGAGCCAAAGAGCTTTTGGAGATTGTAAATTTGAGTGAAGCGCACCATAAAAAAATTGGTGCGCTCTCCGGGGCAGTTAAGACCGTGGGGATGATGGTGCTTGAACTTAGTATCCTGCTGATATCTAGTCTATTCAAAACCGCCTTGCTTCCCTTTGCACTTAGCCTTGCGGGCGCTTTTGGACTGATTTACTGGCAGGGATTTTTTATGGGATCAGAGTATCTGTGGGCAAAGGTTTCAAATCCCTTTGTGCTTATGGTAAATCGTGAGTTTTTCCGCAAGACGGAGTTTGTAAACCTGTTTGGCTTCCCTGTACCAAGCTATATTATGGCAATGCTTGCAGCGGCGCTTTGATTCACTCAACTTTCCAATCAAGAAAGCAAGCAAAAGGACTTGAACCCTCGTGGTTTAAGTCCTTTTACTGTGCAAGATTATGATATGGTTATAGGTTATTTATAAGTTTCAACTGTAGTGAAATGAATGGTTTACAGACATTGACATCTTCATTCTCGTATGATATATTATGACTGTACTAATTAAAATAATACAATAATTACAGTAATGCAAAATTGATGTTCATACTGGATTACAAATGCAGATCGCCAACTTATGAGCAACTTTACCGATTTATCACATGCATGGCGGTATCGGGGGCAATTGACGTGACGAAGCCCTTCTCGCGTGGATTTTTTCATATTCTGCATGATATGTTTAAAGTTGAAACTATTTAATAATAACAAAGGAGCTATAATTCACATGGAAAGAAACGAATCAAACAAAAAATATCAGTATCTCTTAACATTTACTGTTGTGATATATGTATACTTGCTCTTATCGGTCGTGATATTCAAAACGCTTGAATCACCCATGGATTTATTTACCGGAAATCATCCGGATTTCAGGTCTTTAAATCTAATCCCCTTTAAGGATATATGGGACTCGAATTTATCAGTAAGCTCTAACAAAACATCAATTATAGGGAATATTATTCTTTTTGTACCTTTGGGAGTGTTATTGAAACTTTTGCTATCTGAACCAAAATATAATATGCTGAAAAGCGTACTCATTGTTCTGACCACAAGTTTACTGATTGAAATCACGCAGTATATTGCACGAATTGGCGTGTCGGATATCAATGATTTAATATTAAACACCGCGGGCGGATTCATCGGTATTTTGATATCAGCACTGCTCATTAAATGGGTCGGAAAAAATAGAGCAAAAAAAGCGGTTGCGGTTTTAGGTTCTATTGTTGCAGTTATTATGGTTGTTTTGGAAGCAATATTGTTCATTGCAAATTAAGGTTGGCGAAATTAAAATCGCGCCTTAACTCCATGCAGCTGAAGCCAGAACAGCGGGTTTTACCGCCGGTAACATATTGAAGGAGAAGCCCTGTAAACAGCATGTTTACAGGGCTTCTCCTCTATTTTGACGTATTTTCCCCGATTACGTGCGGTCGTGTCCCTGATTGCAGAGCTTATCAAATATGACATCCTTGGACAGCGCAAAAAGCCCGTATATTCCGGAGTTCTTTTCCAAAAGCGCGGGAATCACTTCTACCGGTGTGAAAGCGTTTTCCTGCACAATCCGATTGATGATCGGAAGCATCTGTGAATGGAAAACAGTATATTCCCCTCCAAAAATCACCAAGTCGCAGTTCAGCAGACAAACAATATTCGAGATGGTCCCACCGATAATCACGGCGATATCGTCCACACATTCCTTCAAATACAAATCGCCGTCCCGCCAAACCCTGATAATATCCTTGAAACCGATTTTATCCAGAATCTTCCCCAGTGCGGCAAAAGCGTCCCTTGTGCTTTCCGGCGCTTCCCTGCGGATTCTTGCGGTCAAACCGTTGATATTGGTCGAACCGCCCAGATTCTTGAAGGACAGGCCGCGCGCACTGCCCATATCGTTATGAATGGTGATTTCATTGGCAATTTCACCGGCGCAGTTGGAGCTGCCTTCGTAAATTTCCCCATTGAGGATAATCCCCGCACCCAATCCGAGTCCTCCGCTGATATAGACCAGATCTCGGGAATTTTTGCCGGCACCGGAGGTAAACTCGCCCACCGCCGCCGCGTTCACATCATTGACAACCAGCACCGAAGTTTCGAAGCAGGCTTCCATCTGCCGGGAAAAATCGCCCATGTTCCAGTTGGCAAAGTTGGAGTTCGCAAAAAAGGTTCGGTTGACCGAATCGAAAATACCCGGACAGGAAATCGCAATGATCGCCAGATCCTCATTGGTCAGGTTGCTGGAGGACAGCAAAAGCTTGACCGCATTCAGCACCAGATCCAGCCTTGTGGCGTAAGGGGAATCATCGGAGATGTTTACGGTGAATTTATTAAGTATTTCCCCGCCCAGGTTCGCCAGCACAAAAATGGGGTCCTCAAAGTTCAGCTCAATTGCAATAATATACTGATATTTTTTGTTAAATTTCAACAAAATCGGTTTTCTGCCGCCGGAGGACATGGATACCCCCTCGCCGAACTCCTGAATGATTCCCATGTTCAGCAAAGCTGCAATATTCTCTGTCATAGCGGATTTACTGATGAACAGTTCCCGCGCAAGTTCAGCCCTGGAAATGGGTTCATCGCTATAGATTTTGTCTAAAATCACTCTTTGATTGATTGACCTGATATGTGTTTGGTCTACAGTGTGTTTTATGTTCATCACGATCCGTTCAAAATGTATAGTTCGTAATCTATACGAACATTTATTCAATCATATCACGCTAGAATATTATTTACAATACCTGGATTTTAAATAAAAAACACTTTATTTGATTGACATTTTAGAAAGTTGGTGGTAATATCAAAATTGTAATAGTTCGGAAACAAAACAAACTAAATTTCTGAATGATTCGCGCACAAATTATTCAACAGGCAGGATCCCCAGTCAATGGTATTCTGTATAAAGCAATTGTTTATTTTGTACAGAATTCAAACAATGAAGAAAGAAGTGATTATTTTTTATGAAAAAGAGCAAACTGCTTGCGCTGATTCTAACAGCTGCCATGGTGATGGCAACGGGCGGCTGTGGTTTTACCGGTGCTGCAAGCAGCACCGCCGCCGCGTCGGGCACGACCCAATCCGAGAACACGACCAAAACTTCGGACGGCACCATTACAGTTTATGATACAAACGAAATCAGGACAATGGTACAGTGGGCCGCATCCGACAACAACTCCTTTACTATTCTGAACAATGTCTCCGAGGGCCTCTACCGCCTAAACGCCAAACATGAACCGGAACCGGCATTGGCGAAAAGCTACAAGGTTTCCGACGATAAGCTCACATACACCTTTACCCTGAGGGACGGGCTGAAATGGAGCAATGGCACCGCGCTTACCGCAAAGGACTTTGCGTATTCCTGGCTTAAGCAGATGAGTATCGACGCCACAAATAACTATTCCTTTATAATGACCGATTATATTGTAAACGGTGCGGAATATTTTGACAAAAAAGCAAAAGCCGAAGACGTCGGCATTAAAGCGATTGACGACAAAACCTTGGAAGTCAAGCTAAAACAGCCGACTCCTTATTTTTTAAGACTGACTGTTCTGCCCATGTTCTTCCCGCTCAATGAAGAATATGTCAAATCACAGGGAGCTAACTACGGCCTGAAAGCAGATAATATGATCTACTGCGGACCATATACTCTTGCTACCTACGACCCCGCGAGCGGAAGCACCCTGAAAAAGAATGCCACCTACTGGGATGCCGCAAACGTGAAGGTCTCCAACGTGAATGTCCGCATCATCAAAGAGCAGGCAACCGCACTCAACGCATATAAATCCGGTGAACTTTCCAGAGTGACGCTTTCCTCCTCCGATGTGCCCGCAATGAAATCCAGCGCGGAGTTCAGCTCCACCAGTGAATTCAGAACAACCTACCTCCAGTACAATCTGACCAATAAAGCGGTTTCCAACAAAAACATCCGCCTTGCGCTCGGCTATGCGGTTGACCGCAAAACCCTGACGGACGTTGTTCTGGCGGACGGTTCCGCACCGGCCACCGGACTGATTGCGAATTCCATGTACGGCGACGGCACAAAATCGTTCCGTGAGCTGAACGGCGATATCACTTCCTTTAACGCTGCAAAAGCGAAGGAATACTGGAATAAGGGCGTCAAGGAGCTTGGCAGCGCACCTGCCCTGACACTGCTGACCGAAGACGATTCCGTAACAAAGACCGTAGCAACCTATATTCAGGGTGAATTCAAGAAAAACCTCGGAATAGACGTGAAGATCGACTCCAAAACCAAGAAGGCAAGAAACCAGCTGATGGACGACAACAATTTCCAGATGGCCATCACCGCCTGGGGCGCCGACTATGATGACGCGATGACCTACATGGATCTTTGGACAAACGGCACGCCGTACCGCGGCAATTACAAGAGCGAAACTTACAATTCTCTGATTGCCGACGCGAAGAAGCAGACCGACGACGCAAAACGCCTACAAGATTTGCTGACCTCGGAAAAGACACTGGTCGCCGACGACGCGGTCGTATCCCCGCTGTTCTACAGAGGGTTTGCATACCTGACGAAGCCGAATGTGGAGAATCTGGTCACTCATCCGTTTGGCCCGCCGATTGAATTCAAATATGCTTCCTTGAAATAATTTTACGATCCTATAAACATGTTATAAGCGGCGAAGAGGAGGATAACCAATGTCCTCCTCTTTGTTATCATTAGAATAAAGGAGGGCATACGGAATGTTCAAATACATCTGCAAGCGGATTGTCTACCTGTTGATTACCCTGCTCATTATTGTTACCACAACGTTTTTTCTGATGAAAAAGCTGCCGGGCACTCCGTTCGACACAGAACGATTCTCCATGCTGTCGGCGTCGCAGCAGACGCAG
Organism: uncultured Caproiciproducens sp.; assembly: GCF_963664915.1. NCBI lineage: Bacteria > Bacillati > Bacillota > Clostridia > Eubacteriales > Acutalibacteraceae > Caproiciproducens > uncultured Caproiciproducens sp. The sequence goes on along the minus strand of NZ_OY761810.1, from coordinate 1,156,196 downwards.
TTCCTTGAAAAGTACGGCTTGAACGATTCGGTGATTGTGCAGTACGGCAAATATATTGCGAATGTGTTCAGGGGGGATTTCGGAACCTCCTTTTTCTACACGGGGCAGCCGGTTTCCGGCGTTATTCTGGGACGAATCGGCCCGTCAGCTCTGATTGGCCTTCAGGCGATTCTGATCGGCCTTTCCCTCGGACTGATTCTGGGGATTATCGCCGCGTGGAAACACAACAGCGGAATTGACTATTTCACCATGGTGGTCGCCGTTCTGGGGGTTTCCGTTCCGAACTTTGTGGCCGCAGCGCTCCTTCAATATTACGTCGGGTTAAAATGGGGCATTCTGCCCGTCGCTTTCTGGCAAAGCTGGAAAAGCTCCGTCCTGCCCTCCATTGCGCTGTCATTCAGTGTGACGGCAATGATTGCGCGGTTTATGCGAACCGAAATGCTCGACGTTCTGGAGCAGGACTATATCGTCACGGCAAGGGCGAAGGGCCTGAATCAATTTAAAGTTCTGATGCGGCACGCAGTGAGGAACTCCATTATCCCGGTGGTCACTATTTTGGGGCCGATTGTCGTCAATCTGCTGACCGGCTCGCTGGCCGTTGAAAACATCTACAGTATTCCGGGCATCGGCAGCCTTTTTGTCGATTCGATTAAAACAAACGATTATTCTACAATCATGGGCATCACCATTTTTTACAGCGCATTTTACATTTTTGTCGTTATGGTGGTCGATATTCTCTATTCGGTAATCGACCCGAGAATCCGACTGGCATCCGGCGGGGAAGGGGAGTGACAATATGGTGCATAAGTTAGAAATTCCGCAGGAACTTTTTGTAAAAGCGGTGGTGGACAAAGACGAAAAAGAGCATATTGCCCGCCCTAATCTGACCGCTTTTCAGGACGGATGGCTTCGGCTGAAAAAGAACAAAGCGGCGGTTGTCTGCCTTGCGATTCTGGTTGTGATTATTCTGCTTGCGGTCTTAGGCCCGATTCTGTCAAAATACACTTATTTTGAGACTGATTACACACAGACCTACCGCAATCCCAGCATGGCTCATCCTTTTGGCACCGATCAGTTTGGCCGCGATCAGTGGGCGCGCATCTGGCAGGGCACTCGTATCTCCTTGTTGATTGCCGTAGCGGCGGCATGTCTTGATTTGTTTGTCGGCGTTACGTTCGGCGCGGTGTCCGCGCTGTTCGGCGGCAAGGTGGACGCGGTTATGCAGCGTGTGATCGAAATCCTCGTGGGAATCCCGCAGCTGATTATCGTCATCCTGCTTATGATGGTGATGCCCGCCGGCATTTGGACGATAGTCCTTGCGCTGTCCATCACCGGCTGGGTCAACATGGCGCGGCTTGTGCGCGCGCAGATTCTGAAACTGAAAAACCAGGAATTTGTTCTGGCCGCCCGTGTTTTGGGCACCGGCAACAGAGAGATTATTATAAAGCATTTAATTCCGAATACCGTGGGCGTCATTGTTATCAACGCAATGTTTACCATTCCTTCTGCAATTTTCACCGAAGCTTTTTTAAGCTTTATCGGAATCGGCTTGGCGGAACCGCAGGCCTCGCTCGGTGTTCTGATTAACAACGGGTATCAGGTGCTTCAAAATTTTCCGTTCCTGCTGATCTTCCCGGCCGTGATCATTGTTTTAATCATGGTCTGCTTCAGCATTTTGGGCGACGGACTTCGCGACGCACTCGACCCCAGAATGAGACAGTGAGGAGGGCACGCTATGAGTAAGCTTTTGGAAGTTGAAAATCTGACCATTCATATTCAGACCCAGCACGGGGCTGTGCAGGCAGTGCGCGGCGTAAGCTTTTCACTGGACAAAGGAGAAACGCTCGCCATCGTGGGGGAATCCGGCTCCGGAAAATCCATCACCGTCAAGGGAATCATGGGTCTGCTGCCAACAAACGGCAAAATTACGGAAGGCTCCGTCCACCTGGAAGGAAAAGACCTTGCGGCTCTGAGCGAGCTGGAGATGCAGAAAATCAGGGGATGTGACATCTCCATGATCTTTCAGGACCCGATGACCTCGCTGAACCCGACCATGACGGTCGGCAAACAGATTATGGAAGTCCTGCACGAGCATCACCACGAGCTGACCAAAGAACAGCTCAAACGAAAGGCCGTGGAGCAGATTAAACTGGTCGGCCTGTCCAATCCGGAAACGAGATTCCGGCAGTACCCCCATCAGCTTTCCGGCGGAATGCGCCAGCGCGTCGTCATTGCGATTGCGCTCGCGTGCAGTCCCAAAGTTTTGATTGCGGATGAACCCACCACCGCGCTGGATGTCACCATTCAGGCGCAGATTCTGGATTTGATGAAGGATTTGCAGGGGAAAATCGACACATCGATCATCATTATTACCCACAATCTAGGCGTGGTGGCCAACATTGCGAACCGCGTCGCGGTCATGTACGGCGGCAAACTGGTGGAAACCGGCAGCGTACGCGATCTGTTTTATCAAACCGTCCATCCCTATACAAAAGGGCTTTTATCCTCGATCCCGAAGCTGCACGAAAACGAACAGCAGCTTTCCTCCATTCCCGGAACACCGCCCGACCTGATGGACCCGCCGAAGGGCTGTCCGTTTGCCGCGCGCTGCGAACACACTATGAAGGTATGTCAGGAATACATGCCGGAGTACACCCAAATTTCCGATACGCACCGCGCCGCCTGCTGGCTGCTCGATGAACGGGCACAGCCGGACTGCGCAAAGGACGGTGAAAATAATGAGTGACGAAAAAGTAATTTTGCAGGTAAAAAACCTGAAACGATATTTCAACGTAGGTAAAAAGCAGATTCTTAAAGCGGTCGACAACGTCAGCTTTGAAATTTACAAAGGGGAAACCTTTGGCCTGGTCGGCGAGTCCGGCTGCGGAAAGTCCACTCTGGGCCGCACGATCATCCGGCTTTACAGCGCGACCGGCGGCGAAGTCCTGTTTGACGGAACCGATGTGCACGGAAAACTGACCGGTACGCAGAGCCATGAGCTTTCGCGCCGGATGCAGATGATTTTTCAGGACCCCTACGCATCCCTAAATCCGCGCATGAAGGTCATGGATATTATTGCGGAAGGGATTGACGCGCACGGGCTGGCGAAATCGGCCCAGGAACGCGCCCAGATGGTTGTTGACCTTTTGGAGGTCGTCGGGCTGCAGGAGGAACACGCGAACCGGTTCCCGCACGAATTTTCAGGCGGGCAGCGCCAGCGCATCGGCATTGCGCGCGCATTGGCGGTCAATCCGGATTTCATTATTGCGGATGAACCGATTTCCGCGCTGGATGTCTCCATACAGGCGCAGGTCATCAATCTGCTCAAAACACTGCAGGAGCAGCGCCAGCTGACCTATCTGTTTATTGCCCACGACCTTTCCATGGTAAAGCACATCAGCGACCGGGTTGGGGTCATGTACCTTGGCAGCATGGCGGAACTTGCCGCCAGCCGCGTATTGTTTGACCGTCCCCTGCATCCTTACACACAGGCGCTGCTTTCCGCAATTCCCCTGCCCGACCCGGATTTGGAGCAGTCGCGCAGCCGCGTTGTGTTGGAAGGCAGCATTTCCAGTCCCATCAATCTGCCCGAGTGCTGTCACTTCTGCTCGCGCTGCCCGAAAGCAACGGAGCTTTGCAGAAAACAGGCGCCGAAGATGATTGAAGCTGAACCGGGACACTGGGTGGCGTGTCATTTCATACAGCCCCCAAAAAAATGATTCAGAGCATATGTTAGGAGGATCATGGTAATGATATTTTCACAGGAGTTACAGGACTCCATTCATCGGCAGTTCCTGAAAATGCAGCCGACACTGGGACTTTGCGGCAAGGAACTCCTTACCCGTATCAATGACTGCAAAGACGACCGGCGAACCGCACTGGAGTTCTTTTACAGCACTATGCCGGCCGCCGACCTCGGGGATTACGATTTTTCACTGTACCTTAAATTCGTAGATTTTGGCCTTTTTCTGGCGGAAAACTCCACATGGAGCAGTCAGATTCCGGAGAATATATTTTTAAATTATGTTTTGTATTACCGCATCAACAATGAAGCCATAGAAGATTGCCGCGCATTTTTTTATCATGCCCTCAAAGACAGAATCAGCGGCAAAAGCATGAAAGAAGCCGCGCTTGAGGTAAATATCTGGTGCGCGGAGCATGTAACCTATCAGGCGACGGACGAACGAACCGTTTCCCCCCTTACCGCACTGAAATCCTCTTACGCAAGGTGCGGCGAGGAATCCACGTTTGCGGTCACCGCCATGCGCAGTGTGGGAATTCCCGCGCGTCAGGTCTACACGCCCCGATGGGCTCACTGCGATGACAACCACGCCTGGGTGGAGGTCTGGTGCGACGGACAATGGTATTTTCTCGGTGCGTGCGAGCCGGAACCGGTTCTGAACCGCGGATGGTTTACGGAAGCCGCCGCGCGCTCCATGCTGATGGACAGCAAATCGTTCCTCCCCATTGAGGGTGAGGAAATGATAGGGTTGGACGGGCAGACAATGATCTTAAACGAGCTCAGCCGGTACGCAGAGGCGCGCCGCTTTACGGTTACCGTTGTGAATCCCGAACCGCTCTCCGGTGTTACCGTGCAGTTTGAACTGCTGAACGGCGCGGAGTTTTCCCCCATTGCGTCCGCAGTAACCGATGAAACAGGCAAAGCCGGGGTTACGCTGGGGCTTGGCAGCATCCACATCCACGCGGTGAAAGACGGGCGGTTTGCCGAAGCGTTCGCCGACACAGAAGAAGCCGACTGCGTTACCATCGACTTTTCGCAAGCGGTGCAGGCCGAACCGGATGCTCAGGAAGCGTTCAGTTTCCGCGCGCCGAAAGACAGCAGCAGAAATTTGATTCAGCTTACCCCGGAACAAAAGGAACTGCGCAAGCGCGTTACCGACAGTGCAGGGCAAAAACGCCTGCAGTATGTAAAGGGCTTTTATAAAAAAGGCCGGGCGGAAAAACTTGCTGCAAAATTCAGCCGTCCGCAGGATATCATAGCCCTGTTAAAAGCCGCTGAAGGGAATTTTCAAGAGCTGTACGATTTTCTGTCCATGGATTTCGGCGCGGAAAAGCGGGATCTGCAATTGCAGATGCTCCAATCCCTGCAGAAAAAGGACTATCGGGATATCAGTGCAGCTTTGCTTGCGGAGCAGTTCAGGCATTCTCTGAACGATCAAAACGAGTATCCTCCGGAACTGTTTGTTCCTTATATTCTCTGTCCCAGAGCGCATTATGAACAGCTTGTGCCCTACAGCGTGCTGCTTGCCGCCCAGTTTGACGAACAGTCGGTAGCCGCTTTCCGCAAACAGCCAAAACGCGTTTGGGACTATGTTTCCCGCTTTCAGTCAGCCCCGGAACGGAACAGCGAACGTTTAACCGGCACACCTGCGGGCATGATTCGCAGCGGGCAGGCGAACGAAATGGGCCGCAGGGTACTTTTCACCGCAATTTGCCGGACACTCGGTATTCCCGCCCGCGTCAATCCTGTGGATTTGTCCGCACAGTATTATCAGAACGGCACATTCCGCAATGCGCAGGAACTTCCGGATGAATCCAGCGTAAATTCTGCTCTCACTCTTTTGGGCGGCACGGAAAACTGGTCGTATTTACACAACTGGACAATTGCCGTATTAAAAGACGGTGTGTACCAGACGTTGGAGTTCACGGATTCTGTTTGGGCAGACGGAAAGCTTGTACTTTCGCTCATGCCGGGCAGCTACCGGCTCGTAACAAGCAGCAGGACGCCGAACGGCAACCAGTTTGCGAAGAAATACTGTTTCAGCCTGTCGGGCGGAGAGACCAAAGACCTTGCCATCTCCCTGTGCCGTACACAGGTTACAGATTTGCTTCAGGATATTCCCCTGCCATCCTTCCATCTTTGCAGCGAGCAAAAAAAGCCTGTACCGGTCGGCTCTGTGATTGACGGAAAAACCGCGGTGCTTGTCTGGCTGGAAGAAGGCCGCGAACCCACGGAACATATTTTAAATGAGTTTTTGGAAGCGCAGAGTACGCTGAACAGCATTGACTGTGAACTGATCTTCATCATCCGTGACCGTTCTGCATGGGATAACGAAACCTTTGCCAAAGCGTGCAGGGCCATTCCCGGGGCGCGCGTTTATTATTCGGATTTTACCGAGACAGCCGTCACCATGGCGCGCAGAATGTTCGTTGACCCTGAGAAGCTTCCTCTCACCATTGTCGCGCGCGGCTGCCGGGGCGTTTACGCATGCAGCGGATATAACGTGGGAATTGTTGATTTGCTGACGAAAATTATCACGGTCGCTGAATAAAGCAATTCATTCAAATCGGTACAATCACTTTAACTTCAGCATAAAAGAGCCTCATGATTACGAAGCAACGGTAATCATGAGGCTCTTCACAGCTTAATGGCGATATATTATAATACAATATGTATTTTTATGACTTCTTAATCCATTGAGTCATACCGGCTCCCACCGAGTCATTGGGTCTTTCGGAAAAGCCGAACTGCTTATAAAACGATTCTCTGCCCTTCGCGGCCATCAGATTAAAGAGGATGGCTTGTCCGCTTTTCAGCCGGTCTGTAAAATATGTCATTATATCTTCGATCATTGTTTTCGCGATTCCCTGTCCCTGATAATCCGGATGGACAATCACATCGGAAATCAGCACAACGTAACCGCCGTCGCTGATTGCGCGGGCCATACCGACCATTTTGCCTTCATCGGCTGCGGCAATCATGTAGGCGGAGTTCCGAAGGCCTTCCTGAGCCTGATCGGACTCAATCTCATCCCATTCCACCGCTTTGCGCAGCGCGTTGTAATCTTCAGCCGTAAGTTCATGTTGGTACGCTATCGGCATACTGGTCACCCCTTTTTGTTGGTTCGCTCCATGATGGCACGAAATATGTTTTACTGTTTCAATTCAAATATGATGTTTGGTATGTCAGCGCTTTTTTCTTTCTGCATAATGGCGATGGGAATTTCTTCAGAAAGGATGTACAATTCTTCCGTTTTCCGCTGGGCCTCTTGCAATTGCCCAATTGCACGTGTAACATCACCGAACAGGGAGTAATACATCTCCTTATAATTTGGCATTTTCTTCACCTCAATATCATTATACTCAACAATTTGAGTATAGTCAATAGTTTAAGTATGTTAGTCTATCATGTGAGGTGATTATTCTTATGATCAGTTATAAGCCGTTTTACAACACTCTCTTTCAGAAAAGCATAACAGAGTACCAATTGATTTTCAAATACGGCTTTTCTTCCAATATCCTGTACCGAATGAAGCACGGCAAAGCCATTACGATGAAAACACTTGACACACTGTGCTTTATTCTGAACTGTGAAGTTTCTGATGTTATTGAGCACTTAAAGGATTCGTAATCCAGAATAGAAGCCCGAAAAGCAAGAACCGTGCTTTCCGGGCTTGTGTTCGTCAGTATTTCTTATGCCATCTTTTCAGTGTTGGGAACCACTCCAGCATGGCCGCGCGGGCCTGGTTTCTGTCCTCATACATACCGGAATCCTTTTCATAGTCCAGACAGAAATCAATCATCTGCTCCATGGTACAGTCTGCGGTAAACGCGCCATTCTGGTAGCAGTAACAGCAGTAATCCTTATTTTTGGAGCCGTCCTTTTCCGTTCCGTACTGCTCCTCCTGTGTCATCGGCATGCCGCAGCTCTGGCAAAAATCATGCAGCGCGATATAAATATTGACCTGCGCGTTGGTGTAGTCGTCGCTCGGCAGATATTCCTCAAAATCGCAGGAGAACTTTCTGCTGAGGTCCGTGTTCCATATTTCCCGCCAAAAGGCCGCCATCCCATTATGTGTATCACCATGAAAGATGAATTTGGCGTATTTTCCTGCCGGAATCGCGGAAATCTTGACGTTTTCCGGCAGCTCACCCGCGCCCGTTACTTCACAGCACACCATCACATCATAGGCTCCCTGCACGCCGTTTTCATAATTTGTGTACAGGCCAATCGCGGTCTCGCCCGCTTTATTGGGTATTTTTTGTATTACCCCGCCGTAAAACGACTGCCAAAGGCCGCCTATTTTCAGCGGCATGTCCGAATCGGAATTGCTTGTTCTGTCATAAAGCCCCGCAACAGTTTTTTTCTCTAATTCAACAATTTCATAATCCATAGATTTCCCTCTTTTCAATTTTGATAAGACAAGGATACCATATGGAATATGACAACTGTATGTCACATTATTAATTATTTTGATATAAAGAACGGATATTTTCCGCTTTTTTCTCCAGTATTTTCTGAACATGGGACGGGGAAACCACACGGACATCTTCGCCGAAAGAAAGCAGATACCCGTACACCCAGCTGTCTTCTATATAGTCCGCCGTAACGGAAAAACTGCCGTCTTCATTCTTTTGGACCAGCCTGTAGTCGAAATCATCATATACGCGAAAAGCCATTTTTGGCGAAAACAGCAGTTCAAGCGTAACTTGCCTACCCGGCGTGGTCATCTGCGCTTCCAGCTCCGGCAACGGCTCCGCACGGCGGTGAAAATGTTCCTCCGTAAGGAACACTTCCTGCATCCGAATCACTTTAAACGTGCGGTACGCCTCCTTTTCAAGGCAGAAGCACTGCAAATACCATCCTGCACCTTTAAACCTCAGTTTTACCGGCTCTACTTTGCGGCTGCTTTTTCCACCGTTGGCGGCATAATAGTTGAAAGTCACCATGCGGTGCTCTAAAATTCCTGTTTTTAACGCCGAAAATTTCAGCCGTTCGGTATCGCCGCCGCCCCATGTGGAAAAGTCAACGTCAATCCAGTCCGTGCTCTGCCTTTGAAACAGGGCGCTCAGATGGGCAAGAACCGCTTCCCCCTGGCCGGAATTGGTAGCCTTCAGGCTTTGCAGGGCAAACAGGATTTCGTTCTGCTCCTGCTCGGACAGCAGGGACTTGTTCAGCACAAAATCGGGCAGCAGATGGATACCGCCTCCCTTTCCCTTGCTGGCGTAAACGGGTATGCCCGCTGAAGAAAGCGTATCGATATCCCGATAGATCGTCCGGGTCGAAACCTCAAAACGCTCCGCCAGTTCTTTCGCTGTTGCGCCGGAACGCGTTAAGAGAAGATAGGTTATTTCAAACAGCCGGTTGATCTGCATGGGCGGCACCCCCTTTTTTCTTAATTATAGCACAGGAAAGCGGATTGATAAATATGTTTAAACACAGAAAGCAAGGACCGTTTCAGCCAAGTGCTGAAACGGTCCTTGCCGATGAATAGGGATTTCAAAATGACTATATGTCCTTTTTGTTTTGGTCGAAGATAACGGCAACAAGAATAATGGCGCCCATTGCGATGGTCTGCCAGTAGGACGAAACGCCCAAAAGGCTCAGGGCATTGTTAATAATGCCGATGATGCACAAGCCCAGAACAGTCTGGCTGATGCCGCCGCGCCCGCCGGACATGCTCGTGCCGCCCATGGCAACCGCCGCGATGGCGTTGAGCTCGTAACCGTTGGCCGCCGCGGGCTGACCCGCCTGAAGTCTGGAAGAAAGCACCGCGCCGGCCAGCGCTGCCAGAATAGCACAGATAATGTATACGTTAAACTTCACTTTTTTAACATTGATGCCGCTCAGCTGAGAAACATCCTCGCTGCTGCCGACGGCAAACACATAGCGGCCGAAGCAGGTTCTGCGAAGCACCAGAAAAGCGACCGCCAAAATAATAATCATGATAATCACCATGACCGGAATAGGTCCGATATAGCCGAGGCCCAGCCATGCGTATGCATCCGGAAGGCCGAAAACAGGCTTTGCATTGGTATAGACATAAGCAAGACCCCTCGCAATGCTCATCATGGCCAGTGTTGCCACAAAGGGAGGCACGTGCAGATTGGCAATGTTAAACGCCGTAATCAGGCCGCAGATACCGCCGACTACGATAGAGGTACCGAAGATCACCAGAAGGCTCATCGGGATCCCGGCGTTGGGGAAGAACTGAATCAGAGAAGACGATACAATGCCGGCAAGCGCCGCGACAGAACCAACCGACAAATCAATGCCGCCTGTCAGAATGACAAAGGTCATGCCGGTTGCAATCAGCGCATTGATGGTGACCTGCATCAGCACATTGATCAAATTTCCCACATCGGCGAAGCGGGGAACAGAAACCAATGAAACGATAAACAGCGCTGCTAAAAAGAGCACCATGGTATTTTCCTGAGCCGCGTGCTTAAACTTTTTCAAAGCAATTTCATTTTTCATTTTTATGCCTCCCGGCTCAACCAGCATTGAGGCTGGCTAGCTTCATTATATCTTTTTCAGCGACATCTTCATTGTCCAGCGAACCGGAGACACGCCCCTCGCGCATAATCATGATACGGGTGGAAACGCCGATTACTTCCGGCATTTCAGAGGATACCATGATAATACTGCCCCCGTTTTCCACAAAAGTCTTCATCAGGGCGTAAATTTCGGCTTTCGCGTTGACATCAATGCCTCTCGTCGGCTCATCCATAATCAGTATTTTGGAATTTGCCACCAGCCACTTGGCGATGACTACCTTCTGCTGATTTCCTCCGGAAAGATTTTTGGTACGTGCATTTTCATCCGGCGTTCTGGTGTGCAGCTTTTCAATGTATTCTTTTGCAATCTCCGTTTCCCATTTCCGGTCTATAATACCATGGCTGGAATTTGCGAAAAGGCTTGCAAGCGACGTGTTTTCTTTGACCGATTTTTGCAGAAGCAGCCCCTGGCCCCTTCTGTCCTCGGGAATCAGACCGATCCCGGCCTGAATCGCCTGACGCGGGGAAGTAAAGTGAACTTCTTTCCCGAAGATAAAACATTTTCCGCTGTCCAGCTTATCCGCTCCGAAAATCGCGCGCATTACTTCGGTTCTGCCCGCGCCGATCAACCCGGCCACACCCAGAATTTCACCTTTCCTGAGTTCAAACGAAACATCCTCGAAAACGCCGCTGCGCGTCAGGTGCTCCGCCTTCAAGACAACTTCATCCTTAACCGTGCCTTTTTCCGGCCGATAGTAAAACTGGGTCATCTGCCGTCCCACCATGAGGGTGATCATGTCATCCTCGCTAATTTCAGAAAGCAGAGCCGTTTTAATCAGCTGCCCGTCACGCAGGACGGTGATGCGGTCGCCGATAGTCGTTATCTCCTTCAGCCTGTGCGATATATAAATAACTGCGACATTATTTTTTTTCAACTTATTAATGACAGTAAACAGTGCGTCCACTTCTTTGTTTGAAAGAGAGGATGTTGGTTCATCCATAATAACCAGCGAACTGTCCTGTGAGACCGCCCTTGCAATTTCCACCATTTGCTTGTCGGCGTTATTCAGGCGGCGTATCATGGCCTTCGCATTGATATTTACTCCGATTGAATTCAAAATTTCCTGTGTCTGTGCAATCATGGCCTTTTTATCGATCAGGCCGGTTCCTTTTACTTTTGGCTCCCGCCCAAGAAATATGTTTTCAGCTACAGTTAAATCGGGAATGACGCTTAATTCCTGATGGATTACGCTGATGCCGTGCGCAAGCCCCTCGCGGGTGTTCATGAAACGCACTTCTTCACCGTTCACTTTTAGGCTTCCGCTGTCCGTCTGGTAAACTCCGGAGATGATTTTGATCAGTGTGGATTTTCCGGCTCCGTTTTCCCCTAAAAGGACATGGACTTCGCCCGGATAAAAATCTACTGAAATATCAGACAGTGCTTTCACACCGGGAAAGGACTTATTGATGTTGGACAACTCAACAATCGGTTTCTGCCCCATTTGTATGCTTCCTTTCCATACAAAATAAATTTGCGGGGACAGGCAATGGCTCACCCATCCCCGCTAAAAACAAGGTAAATTATTTGGCGTTTGACTTATCGATGATATACGGGGAAATTGCGATTAACTTTTCAACGGTCTTGCCGTTTACGGTATCAACAGCCGCCTGAAGAGCGGTTTCGCCGATTTTTGCAGGATCCTGAGCAACGTCTGCTACCCAAAGGCTGTCTGCCTTCTTAATTTCGGCAACGCCTTCTGCATTTCCGTCAAAACCGATAACCTTTACTTTTTTGTTCGCTGATTTGACTGAGGAAAGTGCACCCATTGCGGCCGGGTCACCAACACAGAACACTGCGTCAAGATCGGCATGCTTCTGGAGCATATTCTGCATAACATCGGCAGCTTTGGCCTGGTCGCCGGAGTAGTTCTGAACATCGACAACCTTAACATCCGGTGCGTTCTTTGCAAGCCATTCTGTAAAGCCCTTTTCACGATTTACGCAGCCTTCGATTTCAGAATAGGTAATGACTGCCGCATTGCCCTTTTTGTTGGTCAGTACACTCTTCACAAGATATTCGGCAGCCAGCTCGCCGCCCTTGTAGTTATCGGTGGAAACGTGGCATACCGTGTTTCCGTCGGACGGAACATCCATGGTAAGCACAGGGATATTTGCCTTTGAAGCCAATTCAACCATCGATTTGCTGCCCGCTGAGTTTGTGGGGCAAAGGATGATTGCGTCTACTTTTTGTGTAATGAAATCCTGAACCTGACTGAGCTGTTTGCTTGCATCCTGATTGGCGTCCTGAACAACAAGCTTAACGCCTAATTCTTTTGCTTTGCTATTTAATGCTGTCTCAATATTGTTATAAAAAACATGCTCTCTGGTCAGAAGGCTGACGCCGACGGTAATTTCCTTCTTTGTGCCCGATGCCGCTGCGGAAGCTGTGCTTGCGGCCGCTGCGCTGCTTGCGGTTCCCGGTCCGGAACAGGCTGCAAGTGTTGAAACAAGGGTTGCTGCTGCAAGTACAATACCTAATAATTTGCCAAACCTTTTCATGATGAATCCTCCTAAAAATTTATGAAAATGGAGTTTTCTCCAAATTCGTTCTTTTACGCTTTGCCGTTGCAGCCGCAGACCAAGATCTTATGCTTTACGGTTTCTGCAACATATTTCTTGCCAAGCTTCATATAAACCTTGGGGTCATAAACGGATTCGTCCTGCAATACCTCGCGTACGCCTTTGGTCAGAGCAACTCTGAGTTCCGTCGCAAAATTCGCCTTGCAGACACCCAGCGCGACCGAGCGGCTGACTGCTTCGTCCGGCAGGCCGGACGCGCCGTGGAGTACAATCGGAACGTTGACCAGTTCAATGATTTTTTTCAGGCGGTCAAAGTCGAGCTTCGGCTCCCCTTTATAAAAGCCGTGCGCGGTGCCGACGGCAACCGCAAGGGAACGCACGCCGGTTTTTTCGGCAAAGTCCTTTGCCTGAGCGGGGTCTGTGTAGAGCTCCGCACCGGCTTTTACCTCATGGGTATCCTCTTTTCCGCCGAGCGTGCCCAGTTCCCCTTCCACGTCAATACCCTGCTGTGCGGCAACATCAACGACGGATTTTGTAAGGGCTATATTTTCCTCATAGGGAAGTTTTGAGCCGTCGATCATGACGGATGTGTAATTTGCGCCGATCGCGCCGATGCACCGGTCATAACTGTCGCCATGGTCAAGATGCATGGCGACCGGAATGTCCGTTTTTGCCGCTTCAACCGCAACCATTGCGCGCAGCATGTCCAGCCCGGCATAGTTTACCGTTCCCGGCGTGGTCTGTATGATAACGGGACTTCTCATTTCCGTAGCTGTCTGGATCACAATCTGGGCCATTTCCATGTTTTCAATATTAAATGCGGTCACTGCGTAACCGCCGCGCTTTGCATCCAGTAAAATATCTCTGGTTGACACTAATGGCATGATAAAGACTCCATTCTTAATATATTTCCTCTGTATGAATCAGCGGAAGCATCTGCTGAAAACTTTCCTGCGTGCACATCTGCGTACCCTCCAGCATCAAAGAGCCATGCGCCACGGCCACACCGTAACGGAGCATTTCCGCACTGGAAAGATCATGCACGATTGCATAGCACATTCCGGCAACCAGGGAATCTCCGGCGCCCTGTACCCCTCTGACTTTGATATCCGCCCCCGCGCAGAAGTAGGATTTATCCTCCGTGACGAGCATAGCGCCGCTCTTTCCCATGGAAACACAGACCATTGTGACGCCCTGAGAAATAACTTTCCGCGCGATGCGGATGACGTCGTCCCTTGTTTCAATCTTTTCGCCGAACGCGCCCTCAAGTTCATCCTTGTTCGGCTTAATGAGGTAAGGACAAGCTTTGATTCCTTCCAGAAGCAGCTCCCCGTACGCGTCAATCACTGTTTTCACGCCGTACTCCCTGGCTTTGTCCGTCAGGGTTTTGTAAATATCCTTCGACACGCCCGGCGGGACGCTGCCGTCCAGAACAAGCAGAGAGGTCTTCGGCAGATACTCTTCCACTTTCTTTACAAGATCCGCAATACAGTCGCTGTTTACAAAATCTCCGCTTTCATTCAGTTCGCTCATAACGCTTGATTTCTTGTCAAATATCTTAATATTGGTGCGAAGCTGCCCCTGCACATTTAAGAAATCGTTGGTGATATGCTCATCATTTAAAAAATCGGTTAAGGCCGAGCCGCCGTCCATATAATTAAACCCGAGGCAGCGAGTGGCTTCCCCTATATTATTCAGTGCAATGCTGACATTGATTCCTTTGCCGGACACATCACACCGGAAATTATCCACATGGTTGGTTCCCCCATAGGCAAATCCGTCTATGGTTACGGTTCTGTCGATACACGGGTTCAGCGTAAGCGTGGTGATCATCTTTCATACCCACCTTATTAAATGTTTTGGTCTTAATTATTTAATATTTTCTGAAGTCCAGTCCGACATTGCCTGAAAGATTATCCACACAGAGGTCGCGCCGGCATCCTGAAGTCCAATTGCCTTGGTTCCATAGGATTTTGCGCGGCCGAACCGGGCCACACATTCCTTTGTGTATTCCATGCCCTTTTTCGCGCCGGCCGCGCACAGGGCCAGGCCATCTTTTAGCCCTGCGTCCGCTTTGGCCGCCTCTTCCAAACCGATCACCGCCGGTTCAAGGGCGTCCACCATTGTCTTGTCCCCGATTTTCGCCTTGCCGCGTCTTTTCAGCGCCTCAAGCGAAGCTCGGAAAATACAGGCAAACAGCACCAGATCCGCTTCTTCATGCGGCGGCAGTCCAACAATCCCGCTGATGAACACAGTGCCGAAGAGCACGCCAGAGGCGCCGCCCATCGTGTCCAGAAGCGTCATGCCGACTTCCTGAAAAACAGCTTCCGCAGTGGGGAACTCTTTTCCCTCCAAAGTCTTGGTTACCGCTTTAAAACCGAGCGCCATGCCGAATCCATGGTCGCCGTCACCGATTTTCAAATCAATTTCCGTTAAAAAATCTTCACTGTCCACAACTTTGCGTGCCACATAGAGGAACATGTCCCTCAGCTGCCGTGTATTCATGGTATTCTTCATACTCTGCTCTCCTAAAGAATCCGGCGCTTCAGCCGTGCGCCCGTATCTTATCTGTATTTTTTAAAGAACGGCGAATAAGCGGGTGCGTCATAGTACGGTTTCAGCTCGTCGTCCAGCTTCAGCATGGAAATGGAGAAGCCGCCGGTGCCCTGAGGCTGAAAAAGCGTATCGATGAAACTGTCATGAAGGACAATTCCTTTTTCTTTCAGGCTTTCGGTAACTCTGTGGTTGACAATGCTCAGTTCCAGCAGGCTCGTAAATCCGAACCCATTCACCATGACGGCGATTTCATCGCCGCTTGTAATCCCGCTGTCATCCAGCAGATAGCTCAGCATGGTGTCCGCTATTTCATCGGCCGTTTTCAGTTCTGTGCGCAGGACGCCGGGCTCACCGTTGAATCCCATTCCATATTCGATAAAGCCGTCGGGAAGCTCGCACATTGCCTTTCCGCTCGGAAGATATCCTGGGGAAGTGGTTACGCTGAACGTAAAGGTGTTTTGATTTGCTTTTCGGATAACCCTTACGGCTTCATCCAGGTCCAGTCCGGCGTCGCACGCCGCGCCGGCAACCTTCATCACCATCGCCACGCCTGCCACGCCGCGGCGCTCGCTCTGCTGTTCCTTCGGCGCGCTGGTAATATCGTCGGCCACGAACACACAGCGCGTTTCGATTCCGTCCAGTTCGGCAAGCTCGCCGACCAGTTCGAAATTCAGTACATCGCCCGCATGGTTTGTAGCAATATAAATTACGCCCCTGTCGTGACTAACAGCCTTTGTCACATTTAGGATTGCCCGCGACGGCGGTGCAATATACACATTTCCCAACGCCGCGCCGTCCGCAAGACCCTCACCCACATAGCCGATGATCCATGGTTCGTTTCCGGAGCCGCCGCCCGTCACGATGGACACCTTGTCCTTTTTTTGTTTCATCAGAATGCCTTTGTATTCCGGCAAAGCCTCAAGCAGTTCAGGGCAGGTAGCAATATACCCATCTATCATTTCCTGAATCATCTGTTCAGGTTCGTTGATTATCTTATTCAAAACCCATTGTCCTTTCCCGTTTAATTGTCATTTTCCGGATCAACCACGACCAAATCGACTCCTGTGCCTTCAATCTGGCTTCTCAGCTGCTCAGGAATCCGGCTGTCCGTAATCAGTCTGGTTATATTTTTAATCGGACTGATCCGTGCCATGGACGTATGTCCGAATTTTGAGGAATCGGATATTAAAATGGTTTCAAGCGCGGATTTCAGCACGCACTGTTTCACCTGTGCCTCATACAGATTGGGCGTTGTAATTCCCGTTTCCACAGTAATACTATTACACCCGATAAACGCTTTATCCATGCAGAGGCTGTTAATTGTATTTTCCGCAAATCCGCCCACGCAGGACATGATTTTGTGGCGGACGCTTCCGCCGATAAACACCAGTTCAATGTCGTCGGCATCCAAAAGTTCAAACGCGATGTTAAGCGCGTTGGTAATGACCACGATATTGCGCTTGCCGCCGCTTTTGATTTCCTTCACCAGTTCCAGCGTGGTGGAGCCGGCGTCGATAAAGACAGTGTCCGAATCGTTGATATATTCATAGGCTTTTTTCGCAATCGCTCGTTTTTCGCTTATGTTCTTTTTTTCTTTTTCTTTTTCTTCGAATTCACGAATGGTGGAGATATTTACTGCCCCGCCCCGGGTCCGTCTTAAAAAGCCCTGTTCATCAAGTTCATTCAGGATCTTGCGTACGGTCACCTCGGATGTTTCCAGCGCCTGACTGAGCTCCGGAACCGTTACGACTGGCTTTTGTTCCAGCATGGAAAGGATTAAATTCTTTTTTTCTACAGTAAGCATTTTTGTTCTCCCTTTCGTTGCGTTTTAATATTATATTATTGTCTTTCAAAAGTCAACATATTTTATAAAAAAATAAATTAATGAAACTTTTTGTTCTTATTCCGTAATTATTCGTTCATTTTTTCTATTATTATTATAAAATATAAAAATATTATATAACTTATAAAGATATTAGTCAAAAAATTTTCATATTAAAAAGACTTTTAATTTCGTTTTTTCATGAATTTATTGAAATATTCGACTGTATAATTGCCAATAGCTTTCGTAAACTTACGTTTTTATTCTGTTAATGCAGGTTCTGCGATTGATTCAAATCGAATAAAGCCCATTGCTTTCAATGATTTTAAAAGGATTGCCCGAAATTCTATTTTACTCTTTACAGGAACATATGTTCTGTGCTATGATATAATTTATGAAAGGAGCTGATGAGCGTGGATGTTTTTGAAAAACTGCAAATTTTGACCGATGCGGCAAAATACGACGTGGCCTGTACCTCCAGCGGAGTGGACAAACAGGCTTCGCGCGGCGGAATAGGGAACGCCACAGCCTGCGGTATTTGCCATAGTTTTGCCGCGGACGGGCGATGCATCTCACTTTTGAAGGTGCTGATGACCAACGTCTGCGCCTATGACTGCAAATACTGCGTGAACCGGCGTACCAACGACACGCCGCGCGCCGCCTTTACGCCGCGCGAACTTGCGGAGCTGACCATCAATTTCTACCGCCGCAATTATATAGAGGGGCTTTTCCTAAGCTCTGGTATCCAGAGAAACCCTGACTACACCTGTGAGCAGATGATCGAAGCGCTGCGTATTCTGCGGGAGGAGTACCGGTTTTCGGGATATATCCATGCGAAAGCGATCCCCGGAGCGGACAGCACGCTGATTTCGCGCCTTGGGGTGCTCGCTGACCGCATGAGTGTGAATATCGAGCTGCCTTCGCAGAGCAGTCTGAAGCTGCTTGCCCCGGACAAATCGAAGCATTCCATTTTGGCACCCATGGGGTATATTCAAAACCGCATACAGGAAAACGCCACGGATCTTGTCAAATACCGGCACGCGCCCAAATTCGCTCCCGCCGGGCAAAGCACCCAGATGATTGTCGGCGCAACGCCGGAGACTGATTTTCAAATATTGAATTTAACCGAGAGTCTTTACAAAAAATACAAGCTGAAACGTGTTTTCTTTTCCGCCTATATGCCCGTTTCGGACAACGCCCTGCTGCCCTCGCAGGGCACAAAGCCTCCCCTTCTGCGCGAGCACCGCCTGTATCAGGCGGACTGGCTGCTGCGGTTTTATGGATTTTCCGCAAACGAGCTTCTTGACGACGGCCACCAAAGCTTCAACCCCTATATCGACCCGAAATGCAACTGGGCGCTCAATCATATGGAGTGTTTCCCAATGGAAGTCAACCGCGCACCGTACACCGACCTTTTACGCGTACCGGGAATCGGCGTGACCGGCGCAAAGCGCATTGTTGTGGCCCGCCGCACCGGGCCGCTGAATTTTGACGGATTGAAAAAACTGGGCGTGGTACTCAAGCGCGCGCAGTATTTCATCACCTGCGACGGTAAAATCGCCGACGGGCTGAAAATCACGCAGGACGCCGCACTGCGCTCCCTGATGTCCGATACCGCGCTTGGAATGTACCGGCAGGGTCTGCCGCCCGGTTTTGAACCGGAACAGCTTTCTCTTTTTGAACAGCCCCACTTTACGCAGGAGGATGTACGAAAATGCCTGACAGGTCAAATTTGATTTATCTTTATGACGGAAGCTTTGACGGGCTTTTATGCTGCGTGTTTGAAAGTTACGATAAAAAAGAAATACCGGCGGATATTTTTTCGCCCGACACGGTTCAGACCGTTCTTCTGCCGGTGAAGGAAATTGTGTCCGACCCCAAAAAATCGGCACGGGTACTGGCGTCCATTCCGAAAAAGATGGGCGCCGACGCGCTGGATTTTGTGCGGCACGCTTATTTGACCTGCCTGCCGCAGAAAGAGCTGAACATTCTCCTTTTTCTGCGCATGGGATTTCGATACGGCCCCTCCGTAATGAACATGCTGGCGGACGACGTGGTGAACACGCTTTTTAAAGCCGTGAAGCATTTAAATAATGAAACGCATCTTTTGAAAGGTTTTATTCGCTTCTCTGTTTTTAATGGCGCGCTTGCAGCAGAAATAGAACCGAAAAATGTTGTGCTGCCCTTGCTGACCCTCCATTTTCGGGAGCGGTATCCGGAGGAACGCTTTTTCATTTACGACCGAACGCACGCGATGGCGCTCATTTATCAGCCATACCGCTCCGAAATTATCCCCGTGGACGATTTGCAGCTGCCCGAACCGGATGAGGAAGAGCGCTCCTTCCGTGAACTCTGGCGGCTTTTCTACAACACCATTGAAATACAGGGACGCCACAACCCCAAATGCCGGATGGGCCATATGCCAAAGCGCTACTGGAAATACATGACGGAGTTTGGCTCTGAACAAAAATCCCCTGCGAAACTGGGGCGAACCGGCGAAACTGTTGCGCCCCGTTTAGAAGGTGTTTTAGACCGCCGAAATTCTGATATGTAATTGTTCACATAATCTTCCATTTCTATTAATAATTATTTAAACTCTTTTACCCGGAAATCATTTAGTCTTAATATTGACATTTTTATCCTGTGGCTGTATCATTGTATTAATTAAATAGTACATATTGAAATGGAAATGTCCTGTGTGTTTTTGTCTCATGAAATGAAGGAGTGAACTACCACTGTGAAGAAAAAGAGAAAAAAGATTATTTTGATTACCGTTGCGGTTGTTGTGGTTGTTGCCGTTGCGGCAAACGCCTTTTTGTCAAGCAAAAAAGGGTCGGCTCTGCCAACGGTTCAATGTACCCCCCTGAGCAAAGCGTCGCTGAGCAACACCGTCAGCACATCCGGGGTGGTGGAAAGCACCGGTTCCGTAAAGGTATACACGGATTTAAACTACGCCGTGAAGACACCGCCGGTAAAAGTGGGCGACAAGGTCAGCGCCGGAGACGTGCTCTGTGAGCTTGATTCCAAGGATCTGCAAGATACCATTGCGCAGAAAAAAGCCGCTTTAAGCAGCAGTGCGGCTTTGGCTTTGCAGAAAATACAGGCAAGCCAAAAAAAATACAGCGACACAACAAGCACCCTGAGTGCCGGACTGAACGCGCAGATCAACGCGGCACAGGATAAAGTGACTTCCGCCAAGCACGACCTTGAAACCGCACAGCAGAAGCAGAGCGACGCGGAAAAGCATATTCAGGAAAATCTGAACACATCACTGATCAATGCAAAAAATGAAGTTAACAGCGCTAAGCTTAAACTTGACAGTGCTACCAGAGACTACAACGATGTTAAAAAGCATTTAAAAGACGGCGATTATGCCGAGACTGACGATGAAGCGGAAGAAAAATATCTTGATCCCGTAAGGGATGCCCTGCACTCCGCACAGCTCGCCTATGACAACGCGCAGAAGAGTCTAAACGCGGCCAATACGGCGGTGGACGAGGAGCGCGACCAGTATGTCAAGGCAACCGACGCGGCGCAGACGGCCTATAACAGCGCGGTCAAGTCGCTGACAGCAACGCAAACTTCCATCAATCAGGACATACAGACCACGCAGGAGGATGTTATCACCGCGAAGCTTTCCGCCGACGACACGGCATCGGTGAAAGAACTTCAGGCGCTGCAGACCAAGCTGGATAAATGCGCTGTGAAAGCGCCGGATGCCGGAACAGTTACGGCGGTCTACGCAGTACAAAACGCCCCCGCAAACGGTCTGCTGTTCGTAATAGAAGATACGGGCGCGCTGAAGCTGACCGTTAAAATTAAGGAATACGATATCGCCAGTGTAAAAGAAGGCATGAAGGCGGTCGTAAAGGCAGATGCGATCAGCGACAAGGAATTTGAAGGCGTGCTTCAGAAAATCTCCCCGACTTCCCTCAAGGGCGCCGATGGCAAAACAGCAAGCAGCACCGACGCGGAATTTGAAGCTGACGTCTTGGTTACCTCAAAGGATACTCCCTTAAGGATCGGCATGAATGCAAGCGCCGATATTATTCTGGAACAAAAGGATGACGTTTTTGCGGTACCGTATGACGCGGTGACCACAGACGCCTCCGGCAAGAGCATCGTATACATTGCCAAGGCGCAAAAAGACGGAACCTTTAAAGCAGAAGCCATTTCCGTTATAACGGGAATTGAGACGGACTCGGAGGAGGAGATAACCGGTGATGGGCTGAAGGAAGGCCTCCAGATTATTTTCGACGGCAAGCTGGTCAAAGCGGGCATGACCCTACAGGTGGCCGGCGCGGCAGATGAAACAACCGCTGCCGGCGGCGCAGCGCAAGTCAAAGCGGCAGGTATGAGACCATGAGCGCTGTAATTGATATGCAAGACATTGTCAAAACCTTTTATATTGGAACGCCCAACGAATTGGAGATTCTGCACGGTATCAACCTCAATATTAACGAAGGAGAGTTTGTTTCCATTGTCGGCGCATCCGGCTCGGGCAAATCCACCTTAATGAATATTATCGGTGCGCTGGACCGGCCGACCTCGGGCGAATACAGTCTGGACAACGTGCCAATCAGCAAAATGAGCAGCAACGAACTTTCGCAGATCCGTAATAAAAAGATAGGCTTTGTCTTTCAGACATTTAATCTGATTCCACGCTCCACCGCGCTCGGTAATGTGGAACTTCCCATGCTTTACGCGGGGATGTCCGGCAAAAAAAGAGCATTCCACGCGATGGAGCTGCTGGAACTGGTGGAAATGAAAGACCGCGCAAAACATATGCCCAACGAGCTTTCCGGCGGACAAAAGCAGCGAATCGCCATTGCCCGGGCCATGGCGAACGACCCCGCGATTATCCTTGCGGACGAGCCGACCGGCGCGCTTGACAGCACCACTGGCAGGCTGGTAATGGATCTCTTCCATACGCTCCATAAGAAACAGGGCAAAACAATCGTGCTGATTACCCATAATAATGATCTGGCGAAGGAAACCGAGCGGATTATTACGATTCGTGACGGAAGAATCGAAAGCAGCGAAAGCAACCAGCCCGTTCTTCAGGAGGCTAACCATGAATCTGCTTGAAAATATTTCACTTGCCATCAACGGGCTTATTGCCAATAAAATGCGCGCACTGCTCACCATGCTGGGCATTATCATCGGCATTGGCTCGGTCATTGCCATTACCTCCGTCGGCAACGCGATGACCAACTCCGTCAACGACGCACTGGCCGACTTCGGCATTACAAACATATCGGTTATGCTCTCCAGCAAAGACGGCGGACGCGGCTCCTCTGTCACGAAAGACGATCTGATCTCAAATGAGATGATTTCAAAATATCAGAAAAAATACGCCGATAAAATTACTGCGATTTCTCTGGAAGCGAGCGCGGGCACGGGAAAAATAAAAAACGGCCACAAGACGACCAGTATTTCTATGTCCGGCGTGAATGAAGGTTCTTCGCTGGTCAATAATATCACCCTGCTCAAAGGCAGATTCATCAGTGAAAAAGACGACCAGCGCGTGAAAAAAGTCGCCGTTATTTCCGAGAAACTTGTCAGCGACCTGTTTTCCATCAGCGACAACCCGCTTGGCAAAGAAATCAAAGTTGAAACCAATTACGGTTATCAAACCTATACGGTGATCGGCGTTTACAAGGAAGCCTCTTCCTCCATGTTTATGAGGGAGGATACGCGCACCACGTTCTATATTCCGGTAACCACCGCGAAGGAACTGACAAGTAGCGATGACGGGTACCAGAGCCTGACTGTTATGGCTACACGCGGAATTGACTACACGCAATTCGCTGATGACACACAGAATTATTTCAATACCTTTTATGCAAAAAATAAATTTTTTCAGTGCTTTTCGATGAGTTTGGAATCCCAGATTTCGGAAATGAATACGATGATGAGTACGCTTACGCTTGCTATTTCCATCATTGCGGCAATTTCCCTGCTGGTGGGCGGCATCGGCGTTATGAACATTATGCTGGTCTCCGTTACGGAACGTACGCGCGAAATCGGTGTGCGCAAGGCGCTCGGCGCGCCGGACAGCGCCATTCGCACCCAGTTTATTGTGGAGTCCATGATCATCTGCTTTATCGGCGGTATTTTCGGGATTATTCTGGGAGGTGTGCTTGGCTACGTGGGCGGGATGCTTTTAAAACAGACAGCCTACCCCACACTCTCCGCTATTTTGGTCGCCGTGGGCTTCTCCATGGCTATCGGTATTTTCTTCGGCTATTACCCTGCAAACAAGGCCGCGAAGCTTGACCCCATCGAGGCTCTGCGGTACGAATAAAAAAACATAACACAAAAAAGAGATTCTCCTGTTACGGAGAATCTCTTTTTTGATTCGTATTATTTATATTCCGAGCCAATTTTTCGGAACCGGGCGTATCTTTTCTCAACCAGCTCACCCGGATCAAGACTGTTGCTTTTTTCAAATGTTTCCCAAAGATTTTGTTTTAGCTCCAGATAGGTTTTATGAAAGTTTCTGCCGTTTTCACTGATGATTTTCTCAATGACTTTAAGCTCCAAAAGATCTTCCGCTGTAAGCTTCAAACACTCGGAAGCTTCTTTTACCCTCGAAGCATCCTTCCACAGGATGCTTGCGCACCCTTCCGGAGAAATCACGGAGTAGATGGAGTTTTCAAGCATCCATACTTCATCCGCCACGGCGAGCGCGAGCGCTCCGCCGCTTCCGCCCTCGCCGATCAGAACAGAGATAACCGGAACCCGGAGCGTCATCATCTCCATTAAATTTTCGGCGATGGCCTGCCCCTGCCCGCGTTCTTCCGCGGCAATTCCGCAGAAAGCGCCGGAGGTGTCCACAAAGCATACCACGGGCCTGCCGAATTTTTCCGCCAGCTTCATCTGGCGCAGCGCTTTGCGGTATCCCTCCGGATGAGCGGAACCGAAATTCCGAAAAACTTTTTCTTTTGTATCATGGCCCCTTTCCAGGGCGATAACGGTAACCGACATCGTGTTGAGTCGGGCAATTCCCGCAATGACCGCCTTGTCGTCGCCGAAGCGCCTGTCACCGTGAAGCTCAATAAAATCATCAAAAATATTTGCAATAAAATCCATCCCGGTCGGTCTGCCCTTTGCACGCGCTGCGGTTACTTTGTCATAAGCATTCATCAGATTTCCCTCCCTGTATGCATGGAAAGAAGCCCGGCGATCTGCTTGCGTTGACTCTTGCGTTCCACAATCGCGTCCACAAACCCTTTTTCAAGCAGAAATTCCGCGCGCTGAAAACCCGCGGGCAGTTTTTGCCGGATGGTCTGTTCAATGACGCGCGGCCCGGCAAAGCCGATCAACGCATTAGGCTCCGCAAGGATGATATCGGCTTCCATGGCGAAGCTGGCGGTCACGCCGCCGGTTGTCGGGTCGGTCAGTACGGCAATGTACAGATTGTGTGCATCGCTGTGCAGCTTCACCGCCCCGCTTGTTTTCGCCATCTGCATCAATGACAGGATGCCCTCCTGCATTCTGGCTCCGCCGGATACGGTATATCCCACGACAGGCAGGGAATGAGCCAACGCATATTCGAAAATACGCGTAATTTTCTCA
The DNA here is from genome assembly GCF_963664915.1 of uncultured Caproiciproducens sp. NCBI lineage: Bacteria > Bacillati > Bacillota > Clostridia > Eubacteriales > Acutalibacteraceae > Caproiciproducens > uncultured Caproiciproducens sp. Next base: position 1,131,418 of record NZ_OY761810.1, on the reverse strand, counting down.
CCGACCACCGTGCCCATACTGCCCATCATAAACCGCGGTTCCATTACGAAAAGCGCGCAGTCATTTCCTCCGATTTTGGCGGTTCCGCAGACGACCGCTTCCTTTTCCGCGCTTTCAAGCCGCGCATGCTTGATTTTTTCCGGATAATTCGGAAATTCAATCGGATTCTTTGATAAGATACCGCCATAAAGCTCCTGAAAGGTATTCTCGTCAACGATCATACTGATGCGCTGCCGCGCGTTCATCCTGAAATGGTACCCGCATTTCGGGCAGACATTGCTGTTTTCATTCAATACGCCTGTAAAAAGCGTTTCTTTGCAGGAGGGGCATAAAACGCACATTTCACTCGGAACATCGGGCGTCACCGCTTTAAAATGCCTGCTGTAATTTTCAAGTTCATTTTTGGGCCTTCTGAAAAGATCTTTTGTCAGCATCACGCGTTACCCCCGTTTCTCAATCAAATCAGTATAATAATCCCCTGCAATAAATTCGCTGTCGCTCAGAATATCCATCTGCTGCTCCGCGTTGTGCTCCACACCCTCAATGACCAGCTCGCACAGGGCCGCCTGCATTTTGCGGATCGCTTCTTCGCGCGTCTTGGCGTGTACAATCAGCTTGCCGATCATAGAGTCGTAAAACGGCGGAACGGTATAGTCCTGATAAAGAGCCGTATCAAAGCGCACCCATGGCCCGCCCGGAATGTGCAAAAATGAAATTTTTCCGCAGCTGGGACGAAACCCGTCGCGCGGGCTTTCCGCATTGATGCGGCACTCCATTGCGGTTCCTTCAATTTGAATATCATCCTGCTTATAAGAAAGCGGTACGCCCGACGCAATGCGGATCTGCCACTTTACAAGGTCGATTCCGGTCACCATCTCCGTCACGGGATGTTCCACCTGAAGCCTTGTGTTCATTTCCATAAAATAAAAGCTCCCGGTTTTATCCATTAAAAATTCAATGGTGCCCGCGTTCACGTACCGCACGGCCTGTGCCGCTTTTACCGCCGCCGACATCATTTTTTTTCGTGTTTCCTCATTAACGGAAGGGGAGGGGCTTTCCTCCAGCAGTTTCTGCCTTTTGCGCTGAACGGAACATTCCCGCTCGCCAAGGCACACAATATTCCCGTAATTGTCGCACAAAATCTGCATTTCAATATGTTTTACCGGAAAAAGATATTTTTCCATATAGACCGTGCCGTCACCAAAAGCGTTCTGTGCTTCCGTTGAAGCGGCGGCAAACGCATTTTTCAATTCATCGGCACTGTTCACCGTGCGGATGCCCCTGCCGCCGCCGCCCGCCCGGGCTTTAACCAAAAGGGGATATCCGATTTTGTCGGCTTCGCCGCGGATCAGCGCGGGGTCCTCAATGATGTCGCAGCCCGGCACAACGGGCACACCGGCTGCGCGCATGGTTTTCCGTGCCGCGTCCTTGTCGCCCATTTTGCGGATGAGGTCGGCAGTCGGGCCGATAAAAGTGATGCCGCATTTTTCACAGAGTGACGCAAAGTCCGCATTTTCAGAAAGCAGGCCGTAACCGGGATGAATCGCCTGCGCCCCCGTCACGATGGCGGCCGAAAGGACGGCGCTCATGTTCAGATAGCTGTCCTTTGCCTGCGCCGGGCCAATGCAGATGCTTTCATCCGCAAGGCTAACGTGCAGGGAATCCCTGTCGGCCTCGGAAAAAACCGCTACGCTCAAAATACCCATTTCCTTGCAGGCACGGATAATGCGGACAGCGATTTCGCCGCGGTTGGCAATCAATATTTTAGAAAACAAAGTTTCAGACTTCCTTTCCTGTCAACCGTCGACCAGTGCAAATGAAAGTTCACCGGTGACCGCCAGCTGCTGTTCGACATATCCTTTGGCGCTTGCAAAGCAGAAAGAACCCTTTTCTTTTGTAAGGCTGCACGCGACTGTAAGCGTATCACCCGGCAGGACCGTATGTTTGAACCGCACCTTGTCCAGCCCAGTATAATATGGCGTGCGGCCATTTATTTTTTCCCCGATCAGGATGCAGCAGGCCTGCGCCATTATTTCGCACAGGATGACCCCGGGAACAACGGGATTGCCGGGGAAATGCCCCTTTAAGAACCACTCGTCTCCCTTTACGGTATAGGTTCCCGTTGCTGTCGCATTCCCTGTCTTTTCCACATGGTCGATCAGCAGCATGGGTTCCCTGTGGGGAATCATTTTCATTATTTCTTCTTTGTTCATCGTCACAACCCCCTACTTTATTCTGAACAATACCTGCGCATATTCGACAACCTGGCCGCTGGCTGCGCAGATTTCGGTGATTTCTCCGTCGCACTCCGCACTGATTTCGTTGAGCAGCTTCATCGCTTCAATAATGCAGAGTGTGTCGCCCTTTTTTACATAACTCCCAACCTTGACAAACGGCTCGCCCTCCGGTGAAGCCGAAGCATAAAACACCCCAACAATGGGTGATTTTATTTCAATTCCACTGCACACCGGCGCACAAGGAGACACTCTCTCCGCCGGCACCGGCGGCTGTGCAGCCGTTTGAAGGGGAGGCGCTTCACCGAGTGTACTGTTCCGCTCCAGATGAATGGAAGCACCGTCCTCTGTTATTTCAACCAGAGTCAGTCCGTTTTCGCGCATGGTCTCCGCAATATCTTTAATCTGCTGAATATCCAACTCAAACCAGTCCTTTCCACATTCAAATTTTATTCGCCGCGGTATTTGCGCAGGGCAATGCAGGCGTTGTGACCGCCGAAGCCGAGGGAAACGGACAGCGCTGCGTTGACTTTCTTTTTCCTTGCGGTATTCGGAACATAGTCAAGGTCACAGTTCTCGTCTTTTTCAAGGTAGCCGATGGTCGGTGGGATCATTCCGCGCTCGAGGGTAAGCACGGAGGCAATTGCCTCAATCGCGCCCGCCGCGCCGAGCATGTGGCCGGTCATGGACTTGGTGGAGCTGATGCTTACCTGATAGGCTTTGTCGCCCAATGCTTTTTTAATCGCAAGCGTTTCGGATTTATCGTTCAGCGGCGTACCGGTGCCGTGCGCGTTGATATAGAGCTCCGTTTCATCCTGCAGCTCTGCTTCTTCCACCGCAAGGGAAATTGCCCTTGCGCCGCCGACGGCTTCCGGATGCGGCGCCGTAATGTGGTGCGCGTCGCAGGTGTTGCCGTAGCCGCTGATTTCCGCATAAATCTTCGCGCCGCGCGCTTTTGCGTGCCCATATTCCTCTAAAATTAAAATTCCCGCGCCTTCGCCCATGACAAAGCCGTCACGGCGCTTGTCGAACGGAAGGGAGGATTCCTCGGGGATATTTTTCGTGGAGAGCGCCATGCAGTTGGTAAACCCGGCAATGGCAAGCGGATTGACGGTTGCTTCCGCCCCGCCGACGATAATTGCGTCCGCGTATCCGTACCGGATGGAGCGGAACGCCTCGCCTACCGCGTTGGTAGAAGTGGCACACGCCGTGACAACCGGAAGACTCGGCCCCTGTGCGTTGTATTTGATGGCGATATTTCCCGCGGCCATATTGGCAATCATCATGGGAACAAACAGAGGCGAAACTTTTCTCGGCCCGCCCTTCAAATATTTGTCGCATTCATTGATAAACGTATTCATCCCGCCGATTCCGGAGCCGACGTATACGCCGAGCCGCTCCGGCTCCACGGTACCCAGTATTGCGCTGTCCTCTATCGCCTGCGCGGCGGCTGCAATCGCGTACTGTGCAAAAAGGTCTGTTTTTCTGATCTCCCCTTTTTCCATATAGTCGTGCGGGTCAAACCCTTTGACCTCCGCCGCTATTTTTACTTTAAAATCGGTGGTATCAAATTTGGTTATAAAGTCAATGCCGCACCGTCCATTGATTAAAGCGTCCCAGAATGCCTCAACGGTATTTCCAACGGGAGAAATGACGCCTAATCCGGTAATAACTACTCTTTTCATAACAAATCCTCTCTCACAGTGTTTTCATCGCTCTGAGGCGCAGCCGCCGAATCATCACACTGCCGGTACTCCTTTGAAAGAGTCTCGAACAGCTGCTTGACCGAAACGATTTCCTTTACTTTATATCCGTTTGCCCCAATAAACGCAAACCCGTTTTCCAATTTTCCTTTACAGGCGTTAATCAGCGCCATGGAGATGCAGTAGGGGCTTTCTTTCTGTTTGCAGGTAATAATACAGTGAAACGGGCAACCGGCCGGATGTTTGTTACCCTTTGCCGACTCCTGCAAAAAGCCGTTCACAATGGCGCGCCCGGGCATCCCCACAGGGCTTTGAATAATGCCGATATCCTCTTTTTTGCAGTTTACATAGGCGTTCTTAAACGCGATGTCCGCGTCGCACTCATCCGTTGCGACAAACCGGGTCGCCATCTGCACCGCGGAAGCGCCAAGCTTGAAAAACCGCTTGATGTCCGCACCGCTGAATATTCCGCCCGCCGCAATCACGGGAATTTTGCGCCCCGCTTCTTCCTGTATCGGACGAACCGCTTCAAGAACCTGCGGCACAAGTTTTTCCAGCTGATACGCGGGGTCTTCGATCTGATCCGTATGGAAGCCCAGATGCCCGCCGGCCATGGGCCCCTCGACCACAAAAGCGTCCGGGATATAATTGTATTTTTCCTGCCACCATCTTGAAATCGTCCTGACCGCGCGGGCGGAAGAAATAATTGGCACCAGTTTTGTTTTACAGCCTTTTTTTACATAGGAAGGCAGATTGAGCGGCAGACCCGCACCGGCGAAAATAACATCGATACCCTCTTCGACGGAGGCTTTCACCATTTCGCCGAAGTCGCTCAGCGCGACCATCACGTTGACGCCAAGCACGCCTTTGGTCTTTGCGCGCGCACGGCGGATTTCCTCCCGGAGGGCTGCAGTATTGTCCCTCGCGCCCGGGCCGGTTTGATACATCATACCGACTACCGCGGCGGAAAGCACGCCCATTCCGCCCTCGTTCGCGACGGCGGAAGCAAGGCCGGAGAGGGAAATGCCAACGCCCATTCCGCCCTGTACAACGGGGGTCTCTACTACTAGGTCGCCGATTATCAGTGGTTCTTGATTAAAATAAGCCATCGTATCCTCGATTCTCCGCTCAAACGCGGTTGACTTAACATTACATGCAAAGGCCGCCGTCAATTTTAATCACCTCACCGGTGATATAACCCGCTTCGTCCCCGGCCAGAAAGACCGCCAGACTCGCAATATCGGCGGGGGAGCCCCTCCGTTTCAGCGGAATTGCGGCGACAACCGACTCTTTCACCTTTTCCGGCAGAGCGGCGGTCATATCGGTGTCGATAAAACCCGGCGCGATTGCGTTGCAGGTCACATTCCTCCCCGCAAGCTCTTTTGCCGTGGACTTTGTAAGGCCGATTAACCCCGCTTTCGCGGCGGAATAGTTGGCCTGACCAATATTTCCCGTGATGCCGGAAATGGAGCTGATATTGATAATCCTGCCGCTTCTTTTTTTCATAAAATTGCGGTAGGAATGCTTAATCATGTGGAAAGCGCCTTTCAGGTTCGTATCCAGTACGGTGTCGAAATCCTCTTCTTTCATGGAGAGAATCAAGCCGTCCCGTGTAATGCCGGCGTTATTCACCAGAATATCGATTCCGCCGAAATCATTGAGTATCGCATCGATCAGCTCTTTTGTCTGTGCATCGTCGGAAACATCGCACCGGTAAGCTTTGCCTTTTACGCCGCACTGCTCAATCAAACCGCAGGTTTCCTGTGCCGCGGCTTCGTTTCCGGCGTAGACAATTGCAACGTCTGCACCGTTTTCAGCCATTTTCAGCGCGATGGCTTTGCCGATTCCTCTGGAGCCGCCGGTCACGACGGCTGTTTTTCCTTTCAGCATGGAGTCCTCCTTAATTCCTGTAGCACCGCCTGTGCGTCCGCGCTGTTTTCAACATTCAGCACACGCACCAGCGGAGAAATTTTTTTAATGAGGCCGCACAGGGTTTTCCCCGGGCCAACTTCAACAAAGGTATCTATTCCGTCCGCGATCATATTTTCAATCGACTTCTGCCAGTAAACAGGATGATTTACCTGTTTTGATATGGTCGCTTTCATTTCATCCCCGTAGGGCATTGCGTTCACATTGGAATAAACCGGCAGTAGGGGCCGACGCACGTCTGTCGTTTCCAATTCTGCCAGAAGCTTTTGCGCCGCCCCGTCCATGAACGGGGAGTGAAATCCGCCGCTGACCGCCAGTGGAACGGCTCTGCCGCCCGCTGCCTGCACTTCTTTGCAAAAATCGCCGAGCGCACTTTTGGGAAGCGCGACGACGGTCTGCCCTTTGCAGTTATAATTGACCGGATACGTATTTTCATGCCGTCCACAAAGCTCCTGCACCGCTTCCACCGGCAGCTTGAGCACCGCCGCCATGCCGCTTTGATGTTTTTCAGCCGCGTCCTGCATAAAAGCCGCCCGTTTACAGACAAACTGAAATCCCGTGTCCATGTCGAACGCACCGGCAAAAGTCAGCGCGGCGACTTCGCCCAGCGAAAAACCGGCGACCGCGCTCGGAAGAATCCTTTCGGCCTTCAGGTACTGCGCCGCCGCCAAATCCACACAGAAAACACAGGGCTGCGTGTTGATGGTCTGGGAAAGCTCCTCCTGCGAACCGCCGAAGCACTGCGCGGAGGTTCCGGTGCGGATGTTGTCGGCACAGTCAAACACCCCTTTCGCGGCGGGACTGTTTTCGCAAAGATCTTTGCCCATGCCGCTGTACTGCGTCCCCTGTCCCGAAAATACAAACGCTATTTTACCCATCTGCCCGCACCGCCCAAAACAGTTTCCGCTTCACCGAACATTTCGCGGATAATTTCCGCCGCGGGCTGCTCCTTATTTACAATTGCAGCAATCTGGCCCGCCATAAAGCATCCGTTTTTCACGTCGCCTTCCACAGCGGCAAGACGAAGCGCGCCCGCGCCGAACGCATTCAGTTCCTCATTGGTAACCGAAGCGTCATATTCTTTTTTCGCAAACTCTCTGGTAAAGCTGGTTTTCAGCGCCCTGACCGGATGCCCTGTCCGTTTGCCGGTCGTCAGGGTGTCAATATCCTTTGCATGAAGGATTTTATCCTTATAATTTTGATGCACGCCGCATTCGTTCGCCACCAAAAACCGGGTGCCGACCTGCACGCCGACCGCGCCGAGCAGAAAGGCCGCCGCAATTCCCCTGCCGTTTGCAATGCCGCCCGCCGCAATCACAGGGATATCCACCGCGTCGCACACCTGCGGAAGCAAGGTCATAGTGGTCAGCTCGCCGATATGTCCGCCCGACTCGCAGCCTTCGGCAATAACGGCGACTGCGCCGCCACGGGTGACCCGCTTTGCCATGCCGGTTGACGGCACCACGGGAATCACCTTGACGCCCGCTTCCATCCATGCGCCCATATACTGCGACGGGTTCCCCGCGCCGGTCGTGACGACGGGAACGCCCTCGTCAATCACAAGCCGGGCAACCTCCTCGGCGTAAGGGCTCATCAGCATAATATTGACCCCAAACGGTTTATCCGTCAGGGTTTTTGCCTTGCGGATTTCGCTTTTCAGCCACTCCGCGTTCGCGTTCATCGCCGAAATCAGACCCAGCCCGCCGCCGTTTGAAACAGCGGCCGCAAGAGAAGCATCCGCAATCCACGCCATACCTCCCTGAATAATGGGATATTCAATTCCAAGCAGTTCACACAGTGGTGTTTTTATCATATAGAATCCCCGCCTTTATTTTTTCTGTTATCCGGATTTGCATTCCCGCTCCATCTGATGATACAGGCGCCGGTGGTCATACCGCCGCCAAAAGCGGTCAGCGCCAGGATATTGCCCGTTTGAAGTTCCCCGGCACGATTCATTTCATCGAGCAGAACGGGGATACTCGCGGAGGAGGTGTTTCCAAAGCGGTCGATATTGAACCGGTATTTTTCCGGCGCAATGGAGAGTTTGCTTTTCGCCGCTTCTATAATCCGCAGGTTTGCCTGATGGGGCAGTACATAGTCAATATCGTCCTGCGTTAATCCGGCTTCGCGGATGACATCGGCTAAATCGCCGCACATGGAGGAAACCGCAAATTTATAAACATCTTTCCCGTTCATTTTTAAATATTGATGAGCGGGTTTTATTTGGGAATACGGGCAGTTGCCCTGTGTGTTTTCAATATACAGCGGATCAACTTCACCTTTAGCGCCTATTTTAATCGATAACAGGCTGTCGCCCGGTGCCAATACCGCGGCGCCTGCACCGTCGCCAAAAAGTACACAGGTGGAACGGTCCTGCCAGTCCAGTAGCTTTGACATGGCTTCCGCCGCAACGATCAGTATTTTTTTTGCCCTGTGCGCCGAAAAATAGGAAAACGCGACATCCAGCGCATAAACAAAACCGGTGCAGGCGGCGTTCAAATCGAATGCCGGGCAGGTTGCGCCAAGCCTTTCCTGAATCTCGCATGCAAGCGACGGCGTAATATGGTCCCCGCGCGCGGTAGAGCAGATAATTAAATCCAGTTCCCCGGCCGCTGTGGAAGCGTCGTCCAGCGCGCGCCTTGCCGCCTCGGCTGCAAAATCGGTCAGGGTCTCGGTCGTGGAAATATGCCTGCTTTTAATCCCTGTTCGTGTGGAAATCCATTCATCCGAAGTGTCAATCAGAAGCGACAGTTCTTCGTTTGTCTTGGAACATGCCGGGAACGCGCTTCCGGTACCGATTATATTAAAACTCATTTTATCCTCCGTCATCCCCGTCAGCCGTTCGACTGAGCGATATAAGACACGCCCACGCATCCCGGACCGCCGTGTGTACCGACGACAGTCCCGATTTCAACCGTCTCGCTGTTGGTGACGTCCGCTGCTTCGGAGGCTGCCTCTTTCAGCATATTTGCCACTTCGGGCGTGTCGGTATCCCCAAAAACGATTTCACGCTGCGGGTCGGGTTTGTCTTCCTTCATTTTTTCCGCAATGCGCAGAGCGGCTGCCTTAAGTCCCTTCTTTTTGTCAAAAGCGACGATCGCGCCGTCTTCAATGGCAACAATCGGCTTGATATGGAGCATGGAACCGAAAAATGCGGAAGAAGCGGACAGTCTGCCGCCCATTTTTAAAAATTTCATTGTGTCAATAATGGCGAAAAACTTCTGCCGCGTTTTTAGTTCTTCAATCACGCTGCAAATTTCTGCGGCTGAACACCCGGCGTCGCGCATTTTAATCGCCTCGTGCACCTGCAGCGCCAGCCCGAAGCTGACGGACAGCGAATCAATCAGCTGTATATTCTTGGCTTCAAGCATATTTTTCGCAATGCCCGCTGACTGGTATGTGCCGCTCAGCTTGCTCGAAATAAATATACCGATGACCTCGTCCCCGTTATCAACATATTTTTTAAAGATTTTTTCAAACCTTTCAGGGTTCACCTGTGCAGTGGTGGGCAGTTCCTCACATTCACGGAGCATTTTAAAAAACTGCGGTTTTGTAAGACTGACCCCGTCAATATATTCTTTTTCACCGAAATGGACGCTGAGGGGAACAATTTCAATTCCCATTTCGGCCTGACTGTCAAAAGGAATATCCGATGTGCTGTCCGTTATAATTTTAATAGCCATAGAAGCCCTCCACTATTCTTTGTTGCTTTCTAAAAAATTCTTCACCGCAGCCAACCCTTTTACAAACATGGCCAGTTCGTCCTCATTCATTGCGGACATGATGGCGGAAACCATCTTGTGGTGAAATGAGGAATGAACTTCATTCACGCTTTCTCCCTTATCCGTCGGAAAAATCCGTACAACCCTTTTGTCACGCTGATCCTGATGCCTTGCGACAAAGCCTTTTTTCTCCAGCGTGTTAATGGTGGTCGTCAGCGTGCCGGCCGTAATCCGCTGTGAAAGGGCAATATCGGAAGCCGTGTTTTTCCCCGCCTGTGTACCGTCGCATACCGCTTCGATAACATGCATTTCACGCATGGACAGATTGTGGGACTCCTTGGTTTTCAGACTTGTTTCCTCAGTCCTTAATACTTCATTAAACACCTTGACGAGAAAATCATTGATCTGAGAATATTCATTATTCAATGCAGTTCACTCCTTTCTTAATTTATTTTGAAGTTCAAAACAATTGAATTATACCAAAAACCGGCCTTCGTGTCAAGAATATTTCGATCTTCAAACTAATGATTGGAAACTTATGCCAAATAATTGTGTGCCATTCGGGGCAATATAATACAAACCGACGGAAAAGAAATGTCCTGTATGAAAAAAACTGTCTGATAATAAATAATGTTTGAAACGCATATTCATTATGTTATAATGTCAGCAGAAATGCGTTTCATGCGAGTTCCTTTCCAAAAATTGATGAATGGGGCAGGGAATCGTATCGACAAAGCTGCAACGGAGGCTGACTATGAATGTCTTTGATATTATCGGACCGGTTATGATCGGCCCGTCAAGCTCCCACACGGCAGGCGCCGTGCGCATTGGCCGGATTGCCGGCGCACTTTTGGACGGCGTACCCGTTCGCGCCCATATTCTTTTACACGGCTCGTTTGCAAAAACCTACCGGGGACACGGAACGGACAAGGCCCTCGTGGCGGGAATCATGGGCATGTCGCCCAGCGACATCCGCATCAGGGACAGTCTGGAGCTGGCAAAGGCACGGCATCTTGAAGTCGTTTTTGAAAAAGCCGAAATTGAAGGCGCGCACCCAAACACAGCAATTATTACCCTTACGGACGCGCAGGGCCGAACCGCGACTTTGCAGGGCGCTTCCGTCGGCGGCGGCAACATCGTCATCAGCGAAATCAACGGGATGAAGGTGGATGTCACCGGGCAGCAGACCACCCTTTTAATTTTACACAGGGACGTTCCGGGCGTCATCGCACACGTTACGAACTACATTGCCGGTCAGGGGGTCAACATCGGGAATTTCAAACTGACCCGCAGCCACAGAGGTGAAACCGCGCTGATGACCATTGAGGTAGACGGCACGTTCAGCCGCGAAAGCAACGCGGGCATTGAAAAGCTGCAGGATGTCATCCGTTCCACCATCCTGCGTCCCGACTGAATGAAAGAATTGGAAAGGCTTGAAATAGATGGGAATTTATTATTCTGTGGAAGATCTGGTTGAAGAGTCCGTACGGGAAAATCGTAAAATATCGCAGATTGTGCTGACCGATCAGGCACGCGAGCTGGGAAAACCCGAATCGGAAGTATATGGCACCATGCTGGAAAGCTTCCGCGTAATGCAGCAGTCCGTCAAGGACGGTATTGATCCGGACATGCGCTCGGTAAGCGGCCTTTCGGGCGGCGGCGCGTATAAAATGAAACGCGCGGTAGAAAGCGGGAACAGCCTTTGCGGCAAAGTTTTCGGCAGCGCGCTCGTCCGCGCGCTGGCGGTTTCAGAAAGCAACGCCTGCATGGGCAAAATCGTTGCCGCGCCCACGGCGGGTTCCTGCGGCATTATCCCGGCGGCTCTGCTGACAATCATGGAGGACCGTGAACTTCCGGAGCACGACGTTGTCATGTCGCTGTTCACCGCCTCCGCGTTCGGCATGGTGATTGCCAACAACGCGAGCATTTCCGGCGCACAGGGCGGATGTCAGGCGGAATGCGGCAGCGCTTCGGCCATGGCCGCGGCGGCGCTGACCGAACTGGCCGGCGGAACACCGCAGATGGCGGAGCACGCCTGCGCGATCGCGCTGAAAAACATTCTGGGCCTTGTCTGCGACCCGGTCGCGGGGCTTGTGGAAATTCCCTGCATTAAGCGCAATGCCATGGGCGTGGCCAACGCGTTTGTGGGCGCGGAGCTTGCGCTCGCCGGGATTGAAAGCGCCATCCCCGCCGACGAAGTGATTATCGCCATGAAACGGATCGGCGACGCGCTGCCTAAGAGTTTGAAAGAAACCTCTGAAGGCGGACTTGCCGCCACGCCGACCGGAAAACGGCTGAAAAAGCAGATATTCGGTGATGCTTAAAAAAGAAGCTGTCCGGAGGGGATTATTCCCCGCCGAACAGCTTCTGTGCGTAATGCACCGCGCCCATGGCGTCCTTTGAATAAGAATCGGCGTGAATCTGCTTCGCATATTCCGGCGTCAGTACGGCGCCGCCGACCATCACTTTGCAATCCGGCACCCGCTCGTTCAGCAAACGGATGGTTTCCGCCATGTTGGCGACGGTGGTCGTCATCAGCGCACTGAGTCCGACCAGCTTCACGCCGTCTTTCTCCGCTGCCTCCGCCACCTTTTCGGGAGGCACATCCTTCCCTAAATCTATCATGTCATAGCTATAGTTTTCCAACAGAACCTTTACAATATTCTTGCCGATGTCATGAATATCACCTTTGACGGTCGCTAGAATGATTTTTTCTTTTTTTGTGTGCTCTCCGTTGACGGTCATTTTGCCGCGAATGACCTCAAACGCAGATTTGGCGGCCTCCGCGCTCATCAAAAGCTGGGGAAGGAACAAAACGCCCTGCTCAAAATCCTTTCCCACCTGATCCAGCGCGGGAATCATCTGAGTATTGATGATTTCAAGCGGTTCGGCCGTTTCAAGCAGCTTGACCGCCGCCGAACGCGCGCTCTCTTTCAGCCCTTTGGCCACCGCCTCCAAAAGCGACAGTTCCCCGGAAACAGCCTGTGTTTTTTGACCGGAATACCGGGCGATATACGCCATGCACTGCTCGTCTTTTCCGCTCAGCGCACAGTACGCATGGTAAGCGTCCATCATCGCGGTGGAATTGGGGTTGACGATGGCCGCGCTCAGTCCGTTTTGCAGCGCCATGGTGAAAAACGCGGCGTTGATATGCTCCCGCTGGGGCAGTCCGAAGGAAATATTGGAAACGCCGAGCGAGGTGTTTATTCTCAGACGGTCGCGGATAAGGCGCAGGGCTTCCAGTGTGACCGCCGCGTTTTCCTGCCCCGCACTGATGGTCATAGCCAGCGTATCGAAAATCAGGTCCTTTTTCTCAATTCCGTACGCCGCCGCCGTTTTCACGATCTTTTCCGCAATCGCAAGCCTGCCCTGCGCCGTTTCCGGAATACCGGTTTCGTCCAGCGTGAGCGCAATGACGGCCCCGCCGTATTTTTTTACAAGCGGGAAAATCGCCTCCATGGATTCCGCTTTCCCGTTTACCGAATTAATGAGCGGTTTCCCGTTATAAATCCGCATGGCTCCTTCCATGGCAATCGGGTCGGAGGTGTCAAGCTGAAGCGGAAGGTCTGCCACGCTCTGAATCTCGATAACCGCGCGGCGCAGAAGGGCGGGTTCGTCAATTTCCGGCAAGCCGACGTTCACGTCGAGAATATGCGCGCCGTTTTCCTGCTGGGTAATTGCCTCTCTCAGCAGGTAATCCATGTCATTGTCACGCAGAGCCTGTTTTAATTTTGATTTACCCGTCGGGTTGATGCGTTCGCCGATCAGGACCGGTTTTTCGCCGAACACAACCGCTTTCGCAAAAGAAGAAACCACCGTCCGGTTTTTCGGCGCAATCGGAAGCGGCCGGATGTTTTTGCACCGCCGCACGACGGCTTCGATATAGTCCGGCGTTGTGCCGCAGCATCCGCCCACCATCCATGCGCCCTCTTTTGCGATTTCTTCCATGGTGGCGGAGAATGCTTCCGGCTTTACGTCAAAAACAGTTTGATCACCGACCGTGTACGGCAGTCCCGCGTTGGGGTTGATGATGATTGGTACGGAACTTACCGCCGTCATCTGCGGGAGCAGCTTTCTCATTAGCTCCGGGCCGAATCCGCAGTTCAGTCCGACCGCGTCCGCGCCCAGACCTTCCAGAACCGCGACGGTGGAAGCGATGTCGCCTCCGGTCAGTAATTTCCCCTGTTCATCCACGACAACCGTCACAAAAACCGGCAGACGGGTGCTCTCTTTCGCCGCGAGAACGGCGGCCTTACATTCGTAGGTGTCGCTCATGGTTTCTATCAAAATGAAATCCGCACCGGCTTTTTCCCCCGCGGCGGCGGCCTGTGCAAAAGCGGAAACGGCATCTTCAAAATCAAGGTCGCCGAGCGGTTTCAGCAGCTTGCCCGTCGGACCGATATCCATGGCAATCAGCGCGCCGGAGGCTGCTTTTTTGGCAAGCCCCACCGCCGCGGTGACGATTTCCTCCGTACTGTGGACGCAGCCGGAAAGCTTAATCGGATTTGCGCCGAAGGTGTTCGTTTTCAGGATGTCCGCGCCGGCGGCGCGGTACCGCCTGTGAATATCTTCAATCAGCTCTGGGCGGGTCAGGTTCCACAGCTCCGGCAGTTCGCCGGGCCCAAGGCCGTTTTCCTGTAAAAGAGTGCCCATGCCCCCGTCAAAAAAGAGCATGCGTTTTCCCAGATCTTCCAGTATCTTCATTGTTTCAATCCTTTCTGAACGGACAGTTAACGGATTTACAGCCCATACATTTTGCGATGTGACAGCTTGTCTTTTCCGTGGTCAATCCGATGACCGCCGTAACGGACTTTGTCGGCACAAGCATGCTGTCACCCGTCATGGTCAGGCCGATTTTTTTCTGGCATTGCAGAATGCCCAGAATATCGCGCTGATGCAGAATGGAAAAGTCGCCGTAACCGGGACTGTAGCGCGGCCTTAAAAAAAGCCCGCGTTTTGCCGCATCGGCAGAAAGCCTCTGTTCAAAGCCGTCGCAGACGCTCTCCGTCAGGGCGGCGGCACACGCCTGCATCACCACAGCGCGGCTCATGTCGATTTTAGAGGTGCGCTCCAACAGAAAATCCGCCTGTGCGCCGAGTGTCGCGGCGAACAACATCGCCTCCTCGCAGCCGCTGATATGCTGCCCGAGATCAACGCTTTCAATTTTCAGCTTTCCCAGCCAAACCGCGCCTTCGCCGAAGTCGACCGGCAAAGCAAGGCTGAGGCTGCGGGGAGTGACCATCCGCCTGAGATCCTGCATACAGGATACAATGCTTTGCAGGGTGCGCTCGTCCGCGGGTTTTCCACGGTAGCCAAGGTAGCGCAGGACTTCGTCTGTTTCTTTCATCATCTTATAATCTCCGATAGATTATCCATTATTTTTTCAGCGATTTCCGGCTTGTTCATCGTGTAAATATGAATCGCATTCACTCCGTTTGAAATGAGGTCGATGATCTGCTCGGTCGCATAGGCAATTCCGGCCTGTTTCATTGCGGCGGGCTTGTCGGCGAATTTGTCTACAATCGCCTTGAAGCGCGGAGGCAGCTCCGTGCCGGAAAGGGAGCAGATGCGCTTGATCTGCCCGCTGTTGGTCACTGGCATGATGCCCGCCACCACTGGAATGTGAATTCCCCTTGCCAGAATGCGGTATAGAAAATGATAAAGAATATTGTTGTCAAAAAACATCTGCGTTGTTAAAAAGTCACAGCCGCTGTCCACCTTCTGCTTGAGGTAACCGATATCGTCCTCCCTGTGGGCGCACTCAACATGCCCTTCGGGATAGCACGCCGCGCCGACGCAGAAACCGCCGTGCTCCTTGATTTCCGCAACCAGTTCGCTGGCGAAGCGGTAATGCCCCGCACACGGAAAAGCGGAATCCTGCGGGATGTCCCCGCGCAGGGCAAGAATGTTATCAATATTGTTTTCTTTTAAGCCGGATAATATTTGCCCGACCTCTTCTTTCGTTGAAGAAACACAGGTCAGGTGCGCCAGCGCAGTGACCCCGCAGTTCTGTATTTCAGACGCGATGCGTGTGGTGTTTTTAGACGTTCCGCCGCCCGCGCCGTAGGTGACGCTCATAAAATCCGGTTTGAGGGCGGAAATGCCGCGTACGACTTCTTTCACCCGACCGATGTCGTCGTCTTTTTTTGGAGGGAACAGTTCACAGGAAACCGTTACCTTTCCGCTGTTCAAAATTTCGCTGATTTTCATCTTTTTATCCTTTCAGTCTGCCGGAAATATAAAAACCCCGTCTTCAAAAAGCGCATTGCCTTATGAAGACGAGGTTATCAATCCCGTGTTACCACTTCAAATTCGTCCGTCCCTTGCAGAACGAACCTCTAAAAGTATTACGGTGCAGCGCACCGCCTATACCCGCTTTCGTTAACGGGAAATCCCGTCGCAGCCTAAACTGAACAACAGCCTCGGTGCGCCACTCAGGAGCCATTTTCACCCGGCTTCCCGCCAGCTTCCTTTCAGCGCGGCTAAACCGCGGAAGCTTCTCTGTGTGCATTCGGAAGGGTTACTTTCTCCGTCACTGTGTTTAAAATATATTTTTACTAGTTTATCACACAAAAGCGGGATTGTCAAACGCCAATATTAAGGAAAAAGGCGGAGCGTAAACGCTCCGCCCGGCATTCTGTCATTCATCGTCCCGCATAAGATTTTCAGCGTAGTCGCGAAGGCTCGAAAAAGAATTGATGTTCTCGTCGCGCGCGCTGATGGATTCCTGCACATACTCGGGCAGGTTGTCAAAGTATTCACCGGCCTCGCTGTCCTCTTCAATCAGCTCGTATAAACTGCTGTACTTGCCTTTCATCGGACTCACCTCCGCGAATAGCTTTTACAGAATTTACAAAATTATGAATTTATTTCCTTAATATGCTCCGCGACCTCCATCAGTTCACCGAGTGTGCAGATTTCAACGCCGGACTCTATTATCCGGTGTTTATTTCAGATTTTCGTCGTAGTTCGCGCGGTCTCCGCCGATAAATCTCGGCCTTGTACGGGCACAAATCACGTTGGCTTCGCCGATTCTGCAAATCGAAAGACGCACCGGAACGGCCACCCTGGCAAGGTGCATGCCGATGAGTGTGCCGCCGATGTCGATTCCGGCCTGCGCGGTGACTTCCTCAACCGCCGCGGGATGCTCAAAATTCGCGTATGCCGCAGTGGCAAAGGAACCGCCTGCCTTTGGGCGGGGAACCACATTGACGATTTCCAGACGGTCCCGCTGCGCGACCTCTTTTTCAATAATAATTGCGCGGTTCAAATGCTCACAGCACTGTGCCGCCAAATAAATTTGTTTCTCTTTCAAAACGGGATAAATGGCGTGGAATACCGCGTCTGCAATTTCGACGCTTGACGACGAGCCGATATCATGCCCGCTGATCTCGCTTGAAGAACATCCCACTACCAGTATATTGCCCGCGGTCAGACCGGCTACTTTTATCAGTTCGCAGACGATTGTTTTCGCCTGCGCCGCAATTTCATCATACATAAAATTCAACTCCAGTTATAATATTTGTAGTTTTGACAAATATTATAATCTTATTACTTGTATTTTGCAATCATTGTGTCCGTGGGAAAATATTCTAAATTCCCCATAAGTATTAATTATTGCACGTCATTATGATATTATGAACTAAACTATATGGTTTTAAAAACCATATTATAAAACTGATGAATATGGAAGTGCTTTTATGACTTGGAGTATTCTTGCAGACAGCTCCTGCGATTTACCGGCAAACGCATTTCAGGGCTCGAACCTGCACTTTGCAACCGTACCCCTCAAACTGATTGTCGGCAATACCGAGTATGTTGACAACGATTCGCTGAACGTGAATACCATGCTAGCACAAATGAAGAACTACAAAGGTCCTTCTTCTTCGGCGTGCCCTTCCCCGGAAGAGTGGGCACGCGAATTTAGGAAGAGTGACTGCACCATTGTGGTAACTATGACAAGCGCGCTGAGCGGCACTTACAACAGTGCGCTTGTCGCAAAGGATATGGTTCTGGAAGAATACCCCGAAAAAAGGATTCATGTGATCGACTCCCATTCCACGGCCGGCGGACTTGTGCTGATCCTTCGAAAAGCGGAGGAATTGATTTCCGACGGACAGGATTTTGACGCGGTCGCAAAGCAGACGGAATCATATTCTCGCGGCCTGTTTCTGCTGTTTGCACTGGGTTCCTATGATAATTTAATCAAGGCGGGGCGCATGTCGCGTGTAGCGGGAATCTTAGCCACTTCCCTCGGAATCCGCGCCGTCGCCTCCAATACACCACAGGGCGAAATCAAGGTTCTGCAAAAACCCCGGGGCGAGGAACGCGCCATCCTTCAGATCGTGGAAATCATGAACAAGCTGAAAAATATGGCCGGACAGCCTGTTGTCATCAGTCACTGCAATAATCCCAAGGGGGCGCAGCGCTTGAAAGAACTGATTGCGCATGTCTGTCTGACCACAAAAATTACGATTCTGCAAACCAGAGGTCTGACAAGCTACTACACGGAAAACGGCGGATTTCTTGTGGGTTTTTAATTCCATGTCACAGCATAAAAAGCACCCAATATCTGTAAAATATAAACCGTACAAACAGTTAGTTTGTACGGTTTTTCATTGGTTTATAATATTGAATCCTCATAACCTGCCGAATTGTATTTTCAATTTCAAAATATGATCGTGATCGTCAAGTTCAGTGCGGTCAATTCCTTCTAGGGCATAAACGTCCCCGGTTTTGCCGATACAGGAAGCCGCCCACGGTACCTGATAGCTGCTGCCGTCCTGACTGATTTTCCAGACGTGTTTCATCACTGAATTTTTTCGCGTCCCTGTATTGCGTCGTAACCGCTTACCTGAAGAACGGCATCTTCGAAAAACAGATCAGCGAGCTTAGTCAAACTACCTTCGCTGACTACCGCCAAATCCAACAGGGCAAAATACCTGTCAATCACCGTCATCACAATCACTCCAGCCGTACAGATTTTCCAAACCGATTATTCACTTAGATTATAGCACCCTGTATCACTTCATTCAAGTACCGCAAAATAAAAAGCGGGTTAATCATGTTTAAATAGTGTGATGTAAACATCAATTACCTTGTAAAAAGTATCGATCTCCTCCGAGGTGCATTTCATCATCAGTTCTTCGGTGGTTTGGGCGATGTCGACCAAATCATACATTTTATGCGCAATAGAAAGGCGCGCACCTTCCTCGGTGGCATAAAGCAGCACGGTCTTTGAGTTGTTTTCCTTCATTTTACGGGTAACCAGACCGCTTTCCACCAGTTTTTTCACGGTCTGGGAAATCGCGCCTTTGGTTTTATTCCAGTCTTTGGCAAGTTCGGTAATGGTGGTTCCCGGATTTTCCTCAATATAGGTGAGGGTATGGACTTCAATCATTCCAATTTCCTGCCCGGTGCCGTAATCGCGCTGAGTATGTATATAGTCGTTGTATAACAGCACAAATTTATAAAGCTTATCCGCACGCGCATTCAGCTCGCGGTACAACCGGTCCAAATCCTCGCGCTGATCCTGAATTGCCATGGTAAGAACACCCCGCTTCGTATTCTTTTTTTATTATGCCATAAAACAGCTCACATTACAATATACCGGACAGAGTTTAAAATAAGGTTTATGTACTAAACCATAAATGCACAAATTTGTCAAAATATAAGATGTTATTATGTTATAATGTATAAATATATTATTTTGTGATTAATTAATTGACATATTATTGGCATAGTGCTATATTCTAAGCAACAAATAGTTTAACTGCTAAACAATAAATGAATTGATGTAAAGCAGAACAGAGAAAGGTGAAATTGAATGAATGCAGAACAGTTTTGCGCAAAGTATGCCGTGGATAGAGTAGGAACCAATTCCTTGAAGTGGGATGCTTTGCAGGTGCGATTCGGCGATCCGGATTTAATCTCTATGTGGGTGGCGGACATGGATTTCCGCACCTGCGACGCAGTGATTCAAGCAATGAGCGAAAGAGTGCGCCACGGGGTATTCGGCTATTCCTTTGTTCCCGATGAATATTACGAAGCTTTTTTTAACTGGCAGGAAAAGCACCACGGATACCGCCCCAAAAAAGAATGGGTGCGTTTTTCCACGGGCGTAGTCGCCGCGTTGTACTGGTTTGTCAATGCGTTCACTAAGCCCGGCGATTCGGTCATCATTCTGACTCCCGTCTACTATCCGTTCCACAATGCGGTAAAAGACAACGGCCGCAGACTGGTTACCTGTGAACTTGTGAATACAGACGGCTACTACACCATCGACTATGAAAAATTCGAGAAAGACATCGTGGACAACCAAATAAAGCTGTTCATTCAGTGCTCGCCGCACAATCCCGCCGGACGCGTCTGGGCGGAAGAAGAGCTCGATACCGTTTTGGATATCTGCAAACGCCACAACGTGCTGGTCGTTTCTGACGAAATTCATCAGGACATTATTCTCGGCAATAAAAAACAAATTCCTTCCGCAATCGTAAAAAACGGCAAATACGCCGATAACCTTATCACCGTAACGGCGCCGTCCAAGACCTTCAACCTCGCCGGTCTTCCGAATTCCCACATTATGATTGAAAACCCCGAAATCCTCGCACGGTATGACAATTACGTTAAAACCGTCAACCAGACAGGACTCAACATTTTTGGCCTGACGGCGGCACAGACGGCTTATACACACGGTGAAGAGTGGCTGTCCGGTGCGCTTGCCGTCATAAAGCAGAATTACGAATATATCCGGGATGCCCTTGCTGCGGGCGCACCCAAAATTGTCGTTACTCCGCTGGAGGGCACGTATTTAATGTGGCTCGATATGAGGCCCTATCTGGACCCGGACAAAGTAAAGGACTTCACCCAGAACAAATGCCGTCTGGCAGTGGATTACGGCGAGTGGTTCAGCGCCGAATGCAAAGGATTTATCCGCCTTAACCTTGCGACAGAACCAAAATATGTTAAAGCAGCCGTAGAGAATATCATTAAAAATATACAAGTCCTGTAAACCAGTCTCTGCCTTTTTATGTTTCTATCCTGCCGCTATCATACGCGGAAGACGCCGGCTTGAAAAGTCATTGATTCCATGCTACACTATAGCCAACTAAGAAATGAACGGGGCGATAATAAGATCAGGAGAGGAACGATCCTATGAAACTCGGAATTATCGGCACTTCGGCAATCTCACACGAATTTGTACAGGCCGCGGTTGATACAAATCTTTACGAGCCTTACGCCGTCTATTCCCGCAGTGCGGAAACGGGCGGGAAATATGCGGCTTACTATCATATTCCGAATGTTTTTACAAAGCTGGAGGACTTGACATCCTGCCCGGATTTGGATGTCGTCTATATCGCATCGCCGAACGGCCTGCACTTTTCACAGGCAAAAGTGTGCCTTTTGGCCGGGAAGCATGTGATCGTGGAAAAACCGGCGGTGGCGACCGTTGCGCAGCTTGATGAACTTTTAGTAATCGCCCGCGAAAACAACGTTTTCCTTTTGGAGGCAATCCGCCCTATGTACAGCCCGGATCTGGCTGTTTTGAAGGACGCGGTGGAAAAGATCGCGCCCATCCATTATGCCTATTTTAACTATATGAAATACTCTTCCAAATACGACGCCTACAAGCAGGGCAAGAACCCTCCGGTTTTCAGCGCGGAATACGACGGCGGCGCGCTTGCCGATCTCGGCATCTACAGCCTGTACCTTTGTGTGGCTCTGTTCGGAGAACCGGATTCCAGTTCCTGCACCTCGAAATTGATCCCCGGCGGCGTAGACGGTGTTTCCACACAAGTTCTGGAATATAACGGATTTTGCGCTGTGCTCAGCTCTTCAAAAATATCATTCAGCCTGCTGCCAAGTGAAATTCAGGGAGAAAACGGCACCGTCACCATCGAAAACCCTACTTCTCTGGACACCATCCGGCTTCATACGCGGGAAAACGGTGAGCAGCTTTTGTCCACAGAGCGCGCACCCTCCATGTTCTGCCAGCAGAAAGCCCTTGCGCGCATTCTGCTTGAAAGGGACGCCGGTGCGTATGAGGACGCCTGCCAGCGCATGCGCTGCTGCATCGGGCTGCTGGAAACGGGCCGCCGTCAGGCCGGAATTTGTTCCAGCGTTCTTTGATTTTCCGGTTGTTGTTTCTGTATGATTGTGATACTATATGATTATATGAAAAAGCACCTCCGTGTGAAAACGGAAGTGCTTTTCAACCGTCAGGAACACGCAGATTTTCGCAGCAGATAAGGGGACGCATATGGAAGAAACAATTAAAGTTACGGCACCGGTCTATCAGCAGATCGCTGCCGATATTGCGGCAAAAATTGTAGACAACCGGTACCGTATAGGCGAAAAAATTTACGCGCGGTCAGCTCTTGCGAGCCAGTACAGCGTTTCTTCCGAAACGGCAAGACGCGCGATCTGCGTATTGTCCGATTTGGAAATTGTCGATGTGACAAAGGGCAGCGGCGTCGTCATAAGATCGTATGACAATGCCGTTAAATTTGTTCATCAGTATAACGACATTCAGTCACTCAACGATTTAAAAAAAGATATTCTAAGCAGCATTGAGCGGCAGAAAAAAGAGACGAAATTTCTGCTGAAATCGATTTCCAGCATCATGGACCGAACGGAGCGTTTCCAGTCCATTAACCCGTTTATCCCTTTTGAAATCGAAATTACCGATCAAACCCCGCTTCTTAACAAATCCATTTCCGAAATTAATTTCTGGCATCATACCGCCGCAACCATTATCGGCATTAAAAGAGAAAGTACGCTGATGATGTCGCCCGGCCCCTACGCGATTCTTCTTAAACACGATGTTCTTTATTTCTGCGGCGAGGACAACTGTCAGGAGCGGGTCAAGTGTTTCCTTTACCCGGATGCGGACTGATACAGAACCAAAACAGTAAACAAAAGGACGTTATCCCGTCACAAGAGGGGACAACGTCCTTTTCACATGCAGATTTTTATTTGAGCAACCCTTTTTCCTTAAGAAATTTTTGCGCGACCTCCTGCGGTGTTTTTCCGTCCACGTCAACCTTGTACGTCAAATCGACCATGGTTTCGTTGTCAAAGATTCCGCCGAGTTTATTCAGGGTTTCTTTCAGGTTGGGGGCTGTTTTCTCAAAACGTTCGAACAAATCCGACCTTACGAGCAGTGCGCCGTTATATTCCGGGAAAAAGTTTTTATCATCCTTCAGCACTTTGAGATTTGCCTTCTTGTTCAGTCCGTCGGTGGCATACACCTCGGTCACATCAAAGTTGCCGTTTTCCACCGCGGAATACTTCAGCCCAAGATCCACCGGCTTGCTGTCTTTAAAGTTCAGTCCGTAGAATTTTACAAACGGATTGTATTTCATGCTGCCCTCTTCGCTGAAAAACTCATGCTCGGCGCCGAATACCAGCTTGTTTGCAATCGGCACAAGGTCGCTGACGTTATTGAGCTTATATTCATCCGCTACTTTCTGAGGAACGGCAATAGCATATGTGTTGTTGATTCCAAGCTTATCCAGCAGATAAACCTTCTTCTCCTTCAGCGCGGTTTCGTTTGCAAAGTCATACAGTGTTTTGCCCTCGGGAATATCTTTGGTATCCAGTTTCAGATAGGTGGTGAGCAAGGTTCCGTCGTAGCTGTTCATCAGGTCGCAGTTGCCTTTCACCAGCTCGTTAAAACCGTTGACGGCGGATACTTCATCCTTAATGTTGACCTTGAGTTCGGTATCCTGCTCCACGAGCAGTTTCACCATTTGGTGAATCAGCTTCATTTCTGAAAACTGACCGTCCATAATCACAATTTCGTTGTTGGTACTTTTGCCTGTACTGCATCCGACAGCGGAAACCGCTATCAGCAGACATAACAAACCGGCAATTACTTTTTTCATTGCGTCTCCCTCTTTTCTTTATCAATTTTCTTATTATTTCAAATGTTTTCACTTTTTATGATTTTTCTGCGGCGGTACAGCCGCTTTTCAATGTACGCCATCACACCGTCAAACAGCACCGCCATTCCCATAAGAGACAGCGTTCCTGATAAAATCAGCTGCATGTTCTGAACGTGAATTCCCCGGTAGATGATGGACCCCAGTCCGCCGCCGCCCACAAAAGTCGCAAAGACGGCAACCCCGATTGAGGTGACGGTCGCGATTCTGATACCCGTAAAAATAACAGGGAAAGCGATGGGAATTTCCACATGGAGCAGCCGGTAAGTCCGGCTCATCCCCATGCCGTCGGCCGCTTCCTTGACGGCCGGGTCAATATCGCTCAGGCCGAGGTAAGTGTTGTGCACAATCGGCAGAAGGGAATACAGAACAAGCCCGATGATTACCGTGGGCTTACCCGCACCGAGAAAGACCATAATAATGCCCAGCAGCGCGAGCGCCGGGATCGTCTGGAGAATATCCACAGTCCATAAAACCACCCCGCGAACCCGTTGCTTCATGTAAGCGAGAACACCGAGCGGAAGGCCGATGAGAACAGTTAAAAGCACAGATATTAAAACGATGGTAAGATGATCAAATATCATGTTGATACTCATTTGACATCCCTCCTTAACCCTTTGGGAACGGCCTTCTTCTGAAAGAAATCAATCAGAAGTCCCAGACCCACCGCGAGGATCGCGGCCGGAATTGCACCTGCGATAATCAGCGTGTTGTTATTCGTGCTGACGCCGATGTAAATGAAATCGCCGAGGCCGCCCAGCCCGATCATGGATGCAAGCACCGCCCAGCTTACAATGTAGATGGTTGACATCCTAAGTCCGCCGATAATGGCGGGAAGCGCCAGAGGGAGCTCCACCCGCAGCAGCGCCTGCAGCGACGTCATCCCGCAGCCCCTGGCCGCTTCCTTATATTCCTCTGAAACGCCCAAAAGGCCGGTGTATGTGTTTTTTAAAACAGGGAAAATCGCGTAAATCGCGAGTGCGATCACCACCGTGGCGGGTACCATTCCAATGTACAGAAATAAAATTCCGATAAATACAATGCCGGGTACCGTCTGCACCACGGAAAGAATCGGGATGACGATTTTTGAAATTCTCGGGACTCTGGAAAGCAGGATTCCCAAAAATAAAGCAATGACAAAACCAATCGACACGGAAATCAAAACGTAGCCCAGATGAACGATGATGGAATGAATCAGCTTTTCCCCGTACAGCTGGAAAAAATCACTCATTGCGCATCACCCCACACGACGCTTGCCAAAGCCTTTGACATGCTGGTTTTGGTAATAATGCCGGCCACCTTTTTGTCTTCGGTCAGCACAACGACATATTCCGCCTTTTGGCTGCTGATGATATCAAACGCCGTTTTCGCGGAGGAGTCCAGCGCTACCGTCGGAAAATCGGTAGTAATCATATCTTTGATGGAACCGCCGGCTTTTCCGCGCTCATTGATTGTTTCAATCATAAGCACTCCCGTATAGTGTCCGTCATTATCCACCACCACAAGGGAATCAATCTCCCTGCGGCTCATAATGGCGACGCATTCCAGCGTCTTTTTGTCCTGTGTTACCTTTGCGACATTGATTTTCATCAAATCCGAGCAAACCATCTGATTCTGTGAGAAATTGTGAACATGCTTGCCCATGAATTCCCGCACGGTATCATTTGCCGGCGCACGCAGAATCCCCTCCGGGGAATCAATTTGTAAAATTTGCCCGTCGTTCATAAAAACGACCGTATCCGCCATTTTTAAGGCTTCGTCCATGTCGTGGGTCACAAAAATAACGGTCTTGCCCAACCGCATTTGAAGCGACTTTACCTCATCCTGAAGCGAATCCCTTGTAATCGGGTCCAAGGCACCGAAAGGCTCATCCATTAATATAATGGGAGGCTCCGCCGCCAGCGCGCGGAGTACACCGATGCGCTGCTGCTGCCCGCCGCTCATTTCATTCGGATACTTATGGGCGTATTCCTCATATGGCATGCCCACCATCTCTAAAAGCTCCTTTGCCCTTTGATGGCTTTTCTCTTTGTCCCATTTCAGCAAGCGGGGCACAACACAAATATTTTCTTCCACCGTCATATTTGGGAAGAGCCCGATTTGCTGAATGACATATCCAATATGGCTGCGCAGTTTTTCAGGATTCATATCCATAATATTCTTATCATTGATACTGATTGTACCGGAATCCATCTCAATCAGCCGGTTCAGCATTTTCAGCGTTGTTGTTTTTCCACAGCCGGAAGGGCCGATCAGTACGACAAATTCACCGTCCTGTATTTTTAAATTTAAATTTTTAACAACTTTATGCTTTCCGTAAGATTTATTGACATTTTTGTATTCAATCATTAAAGCGCTCTCCTTTTTAACCCCTTATTCGACAAGTAACAACTTAGTAACTTTTTTAGATTGTTTCTTATGCTTCTATAATATCACATAACCATAAATACTGTCAAATTTTAATTGTAAAATTTTGGTGTCATAAGCAACAGATTCTACACATAAAAGTACGAAAAAGGTGCTGCTGATTCTTTCTGATTCAGTTCAAACCGATCTTTGCCGCTTCCAGAAGTTGTTTTTTCAGAAGAACGCGGCCATACCGATTAAATGAAAAATACCGCCCGTAAAACGGACGGTATTTTAAGAAAGAAGAGAAATATGAAAAAGATATTAAAATCCTCAACTGAGGAGCTTGTAATTGATTTTGCGGTCTTTGGTCCGATATTATATCACGGCCAAAGACCGGCAGAAATGATTTGATTTGCTTGGGATGTTTCTAGTATAGGCATTTAATGTGTATTTATAGTGAAGCTGAATTGAATTTTTGAAGAATTATTTAGAATCGCAGCTTGAGACAACAAATGAACGCACACACGAACGGTAAATTTTTCTTTATACGACTTTATTCATTGAAAATGATATCATATCCGAATATACTAAGATTAATTGAATAATGCAGTGTACTTCTGCCGCTGCAAATATTTCAACTGACAAAGGAGATGATTGCATAAAAAATTAGCTATCTGTCTTTGGTCGGCCCAATAACCCTCACAATGAAAAACCAGTTCGTCAATTCATGATTCATTGGATTCGGATTGACTGACGCGACACTTCGGTTTGCAAAGCAATAAATCAATTAAAAGAGTTTTTAACTGGACTAGACAAACTATACGCCGGTGATGCGAGAGGTTACTTAGGAGGCCAAATAAATGTATAAACAATTATCAGACAAATATAAAATTTATTTCATCCCAAAAATATTTAGTATTTTATTATTAATATTCATAATAGATAATATCGTTTATATAACGGGTGAGACTTCATTGTCTTATAGCCATATGATGTATATTCCAATCATATTATCCGCGTTTCTTCTGGGAATTAAGGGCAGTGTAGGAACCGCTGTATTGTCAGGGCTTACTTTAGGACCATTAATGCCTGACGGTGTATATGAAGGTATGAGGCAAGATCCAAGCAGCTGGATTATTAGAACTGTTTTTTTCATTATTATTGGGCTAATTATTGGTTTATCGTTTGATCGCATTAAAATGGATAAAGAGAATCAAATCAAAAAATCATACGAACATATTACTACAGGGTATCAAAACAGTAATAAGCTAAGACTTGATTTAAACGAAATGATTAAGAAACAAATGAAGTTCACACTGGTTGCATTCAGAATTGTAAATTTTGACCACGTTAACAGGTATGTAGATTATAAAATCGGAGAAAAATCGGCCATGGAGGTCCTGGAAGGCTTGTCAGGATTGTTCGGAAGAGGCAATATATATTCGATGTATACAAATGAAATGATTGTTATCATGCGCGAATGCAATATTGAAGATGCCTACGCCAATGCAAAAAAATTTTTAAATAATTTTGATGAACCAATTTTTGTCGATGGGTTACCGGTCGGGCTTGTTATTAAGGGCGGTATTGCAAATTTTCCGTTACACGGCAAAGAAGTAAATGACCTATTTGAAAAAATAAGCAAAACATTGGATCATGGCGCATTTGACAAGAATGGCGTTTCAATTTATGAAAATTCCATAGCACAGAAAATTAAAGAAAATTACGACACAGCCGTTTTACTCTATGATGCTGTAAAACATGATAAGTTAACCATCGTGTATCAGCCAAAAATAAATCTGCAGAGAAATGAAGTCATCGGAGTTGAAGCGCTGTTGAGATGGAATAATGGCGCTAAAGGGAAAATGAGCCCGGGAGAATTTATTAAAATAGCAGAAGATGCGGGAATTATTAATGATATTACAAAATGGGTGATAAAAAATGTGATTGACCAATTAAAAAAGTGGCAAAACGAAGGAATAAAAATAAAGGTTGCCATCAATATTTCATCAAAGGATTTGAAGGACGATTCAATTATCGGCTATACGATAGATCATATTAAAGAGAAGCAAATAGAACCGACCATGATTGAATTTGAGCTGACGGAACGAACCATCGTCGAGAATGAAAATCGTCTTGAGCATTTCTTAAACCGTCTTAAAGATATTGGCATTGAAATCTCACTTGATGATTTTGGAACGGGCAACAACTCACTGATTCATCTGGTAAGCCTACCCATTGATTTCATAAAAATAGATAAAGTATTTATAGACAATATCAACGATTTACATAATAAGGCATTGGTTGACGGTATCATTAATTTGGCACATAATTTGGGAATGAAAGTGATCGCCGAAGGAGTGGAAACGAAAGAGCAAATAGAAATATTAAGCAATATGAATTGCGATAACATTCAAGGGTATTACTTTAGCAAACCGCTTACCCCGGAAAAGACAAAGGAGTTTATTGTGAATTTCGGCAAAGAACAGCCTTTAGAATGCGGAGCGGTATGAAAGGAACTGTCATATGAAAGACGAAATTAAAACAGGCCGATATCTTCACTTTAAAGGAAACGAATATCAAGTATTATATATTGCTCAACATTCAGAGTCCCTGGAGAAAATGGTCGTCTATCAGGCGCTATATGGTGAAAAAGGTATATGGGTACGGCCAGCTTCTATGTGGAACGATACTGTCGAACTCAACGGCAGCACTGTAAATAGATTTACCTATATCGGAGATTGAGTCAGCTTTTTTAATGATCTGGCAGGCGGAACGCGTTAATAACATTAAACATTTGTTAATGCTAAAATTTACATTAACAGATTGTGATAGCATGATATATTAAATACGGGAATGAAGTTCTCCCTTGTAATGATGCAAAACTGCTATTGCTAGCTAATGACTTCTTTGTTGAAAGGCAAAGAAATCATTGGCTTTTTTATTGGATCTATAGGATTCGTGTTATCCTCAGCTAATCATACTACAAAAGTCAATTTTCTATTTTATGGGGGTATTATGAAAAAAAATTTAGCTGTTGGTATCGGAGGAGCTGTCGGAACAATAGTAAGGTATGTGATCCATCAGCTCCCGTTACCATTTGATAACGTTTACCGTCCGATCCTTACGATGCTTATTAATGTGAGCGGGAGTTTTTTATTGGGATTTTTAATTATCCTGTTCGCAAAGAAGATCCCTGTGAACGCTGAGATACGGTTAGGCTTTACCACCGGTTTGTTGGGGGGATATACCACGTTTTCCACACTTTGCAAAGAATCGGTCTTGTTGGGTCTTTCCGGAGACTCCTTTTCTTCGGCAGTTTACGTTGCTGCTACTATTCTGCTGGGCCTTGCCGCTGCATGGCTTGGCATTGGAGCAGCCAAACAGATTGAACGGAGGAGTGCTTAATGGATCTTGCATTATTGAGTATTGGCGGCGCCTGCGGCGCAATGGCCCGCTATCATTTAGGGATTGCTTTTTTGAAGCATAAGAATCATACTTTTCCGCTCAGCACATTTATTATCAATATAGCAGGCGCATTTCTTCTTGGAGTCATTTGCGGATTAGGCGTCAGCGGAAATCCATATCTGCTTTTAGGGGATGGCTTTTGCGGTGCATTTACCACCTTTTCAACTTTTGCAGTTGAAAGCGTTCAATTAATGCGACATGATGCAGTGAAGGAATCTATATTGTTTATTGCGTTGTCGGCAGCTTTTGGACTGATTTGTTTTTTTGTTGGTTATAGAATGGGCGGATTTTTTTAAATTGTCTTTTCATGTAGAAATTGATATTATCGTGATGACAAAACCCACAAAGACCGGTTGGTCCCAAAAAAAACACTTCAAGTTATGTCGTTCTGTCCTTTTTGCGGCTATAAAAACTTTACGGCGCTTTCCCAGCCCACTTCCGCCACCCCGCAGAGCACCATCACCTTGACGGGGTCCATTTTAAACTTTCTCAGCAGGAACAGCGCGCCGGCAAAATAAAGGACGGGCCGGATCTGAAAATTGCCCGCAAGGAAGGAAATGCTTCCGTTCAAAAAGAAAGCCGGCAGCAGAATGGTAACTCCGGCGGTCGCAATCATAGCCACGACTGCCGGCCGTAAGGATTCCAGAATGCCCTGCATTATGCTTAATTTCCGGTATTTGGTATAGAGCCATGCTAGAGCCGATACAAAGATACAGGATGGAAGGATGCAGCCCAGAGTTGCAATCAAAGCCCCCGGAATGCCGGCAATCTGATTTCCCACAAAGGTCGCCGCGTTGATTGCAATGGGGCCCGGGGTCATCTGGGATATCGTGATCAGGTCGGTATAATCGGACATCGTCAGCCAATGGTACTGGTCGACCACTTGCGCCTGAATCAGCGGCAGCGCCGCGTACCCGCCGCCAAAGCTGAAAGCGCCGATCTGCAGAAATGCGAGGAACAGTTTTACATAAATCATTTTGTTTTATCCTTTCTGCATTCCCGGATGAGAATCCTGACCGCACCGAGGGCCGCCACCAGCAGAATAATATAAATTACACTGACACCGAAAAAGTAATTTGAGATAAAGGCCGCCGCCATCACCGCCAGAAGAAGAGGATCCTTCTGTTTGACAACATTGCTCCCCATATCATACACGACGGACACGATCACGGCACCCACGCCGGCACGCATCCCTTTCAAAAGCGCTTGGATATAGAAATTCGCCTTAAAAGCGGCGTAACAATAGGAAATTACCGTCAAGATGACCAAGGGCGGGAGGACTGCCCCCAGGATTGAGAACAGAATACCCGGGAAACCGGCCAGTTTATATCCGACGACAATCGCCCCGTTAACCGCGATCGCTCCGGGGGAAGACTGGGCGATTGCCACCAGGTCCAACATTTCATCCTCGTCGATCCAATGCAGTTCATCGACAAACTTGTTCTTTAGGAGTGTTACGATGACGTAACCCCCTCCGAAGGTAAAAGTGCTTAAATACAGAGTGGAAAAAAACAGTTTTTTCAAAACACCCTGTTTCGTTGTTCCGTTGTTGTTCTCCATCCAAACATATCCTCATTTCATGATTCAAAATTTTGCTATGGCTGAGTCTGCCGGTAAGTCACATCACAGTCAAATAGTTCTCTTCGAACGATTATCCTTGAA
This sequence comes from uncultured Caproiciproducens sp., assembly GCF_963664915.1. NCBI lineage: Bacteria > Bacillati > Bacillota > Clostridia > Eubacteriales > Acutalibacteraceae > Caproiciproducens > uncultured Caproiciproducens sp. Next base: position 1,100,408 of record NZ_OY761810.1, on the reverse strand, counting down.
AAGCGGGGCCGGGGCGTCAGCTCTTTTCCCGATCAGCTTTTTACTATCTATAACTATAACACTTGAATACTGATAATGAAAATAAAATAATATTATCAATAACACATTATTTTACTTATGATTTGTGAGGATACCCTTGACCATACACCACATCCACATCTTTCTGGCAGTCTGTGATCGTTTCTCTCCGCCTGCCCCGGGATTCTCACTTCGTGACAAACGAAACAAACAGGACAAGGCTTTTGCCTTGTCCTGTTTATTTCGGTGCGTCGTAGGGACTCGAACCCGCGCCCTCTTGATTCATAGTCAAGCATTTTTCTGATTCAAATAATGATTGACAAATCAGCAAATAGATAGTGTAATATATAAAGTACTTTTGCAAAAGATGGAGAGTAAACAGTATGAAAGATTTAAGAATGCCTGCCACCGAAAGACGCAGGCTCACGCGCAACAGCATTTACAATTTTATTTATGAATCCGAAACTCCGCCCGCCAAACAGGAAATCGCACAGCAGCTGAACCTGAGCTTACCGACGGTTCACCAAAATATTACAGAACTGCTGAACGGCGGATTAATACGGGTGGGACAGGTACAAAAATCTACGGGGGGGCGCCGTCCGGTCGGATATTCCGTCGTCAGCGACGTTAAGTTTGCCATAGGGATCTCGATCACCGCGGATAAACTGCGCTTTCTCGCGTCAGATTTAAAGCAGCGGGAACTGGCCTATCAGAAAATCGAGATAGGATCGTTAAAAGGAGGCGATATCGGCAGACTGATCAGGGATGAACTGGAAATCTTTTTAGACAAGAACCGGCTGGACCGCAGCCGGCTGCTGGGCGTCGGCATCACGCTGCCGGCGGTTCTGGATGAAGAAAAGGACGAAGTAAAACTATCGCCGACCCTGCAGATGCGTGATATCAGTCTGGGTACGATTCGGGAGCCGATCCCCTATCCGACCCATATTGAAAACGACGGAACCAGCGGCGGGTTTGCCGAATGGTTTGAATCGCGTAACGCTGTGGGCAGCGATATCGCCTATCTTTATTTGGAAAACGGTGTCGGCGGGGCAGTCTTCATCAACGGGGCACCGTATTCCGGAAAAAACAAGAGGAGCGGGGAATTCGGCCACATGTGTGTGGAGCCGGGAGGACTTCCCTGCAACTGCGGGAAAAGGGGATGCCTGGAGGCCTACTGCTCGGCTCTTCGGATCAGCGCGAAGCTCAGAATAACGGTTGAGGAATTTTTCGAAGATCTTGAAAAGGGAAATCCGGATTACCGGGCGCTTTGGCAAGACTTTCTGGAACATCTTTCCACTGGAATTAACAATATCCGTATGGCGCTGGACTGCGACGTGATATTGGGCGGATTACTCGCCCAATATCTGGAACCGTATATGCCGCAGCTAAGAAGCATTGTCGCCCAAAGAAATACGTTTGAAGATAACGCGGATTATGTCAGACTGTGCCGTTATCCGCGCAGAGCTGATATGATGGGCGTAGCCTGGCATTATATTAAAGAGTATATTGAAAACATTTGATTCGTGCTTAATGTATAAAAATCACAAAATAATATTGGATAGTATTTCTAAAAAGTGAAAAATATACAAAATACTATTGACTTCATTCGAAAAAAGCTATATGATTTAACTACTTAAGTAAATATCATTTATAAAAGATATTTGCTTAACAAGCAATAGGCTATTTGTAAGGAGGAAAAGTATTATGAAAAAGTTTTTGGCGGCTGTATTGGCCTGTGCAATGGTTCTGTCACTTGCGGCCTGCAGCAATGGTTCAGAAGGGTCAAGCGCACCACCTGCCACGGCAAGCACCGCGGAAACCTCTAGCGGAGAAACGACGGGCGGCAGCAAGCTGATCGGCATTTCCATGCCCACAAAGTCTCTGGAGCGCTGGAACAGGGACGGTTCTTATCTGGAACAGCAGTTTAAGGGCAAGGGCTGCGATGTAAAGCTTACCTATTCGGACAACAAAATTGATCAGCAGGTCAAGGATATTGAGAATCTGATCGCCGACAAAGTAAACCTTCTGGTTGTGGCGGCGATTGACGGCGAGTCACTTTCCAACGTTTTGAACACCGCGAAGAGCGCAAACATTCCTGTTATCTCCTATGACCGGCTGATTATGAACACGGATGCGATCGCCTACTACGTATCGTTCGATAACTACAAGGTAGGCCAGCTGCAGGGTCAGTTTGTAATCGACAAGCTTGGTCTGAAGCAGGGCGACAAATCCAAAACCTATAACATCGAATTCACCGCGGGCGACCCGGCCGACAACAATGCAACTTTCTTCTTTAACGGTGCGGTGGATACCCTAAAGTCCTACATAGATGACGGTATTCTGAAAATCCCGTCCGGCCAGAAGACGTTCCAGCAGGTCGCCACCGCGTCCTGGGATACCAAGAATGCCATGAACCGTATGCAGAACATTCTGGCTTCCTATTATTCGGACGGCAAAACGCAGCTGGATGTCGCCCTTTGCTCCAACGACTCCACGGCGCTTGGTGTTACCCAGGCGATCGAATCCGATTATAAGGGCAACAATACTCCGATTATCACGGGGCAGGACGGCGATGAGGCAAACCTCGCAAATATTCTGGACGGCAAGCAGTCTATGACCGTTTATAAGGCAGTTGCGAACGAAGCGGTCGTTACGCTTGATCTCGGCATGGCGATCCTGAACGGCGAAAAGCCGGACGGCCAGTTGATTCAGTCCGCCGGCTGGAAGTTCGACTGCTCTTATGATACAAAAGCTTACGACAATAAAAAGGGAATTGTTCCTTCCTTCCTGCTTGTGCCTACCGTTGTTACGAAAGACAATCTTCAGAAAGAACTGGTTGACACGGGATACTACACTATGGACGGTAAATATCCAAAAGCAAAGAAGTAATTGATGGCTGCTTCGGACGGGGCTTGTTTAGCCCCGTCCATCCTTTCATTGATCAAACATTAAAAAATACTCGTTTCAGGGGGCATCAGCATGCCGGACAATATTTTATGGATGAAAAACATCACGAAACTGTACCCCGGCGTAAAAGCACTGGATGATGTAAATCTGGAAGTGCAGCGCGGAGAAATTCACGCGGTGGTTGGGGAAAACGGCGCCGGAAAATCAACCCTGATGAATGTTTTAAGCGGAACCATTCCCTATGGGGAGTATGAGGGTGCGATCCTCTTCAATGGGGAGGAATGCCAGTTTAAACGCATTCACGACAGCGAAAAGCTGGGGATTGTCATTATTCATCAGGAGCTGGCTCTGATTCCGGAGCTTTCCATTGGCGAAAACATGTTTCTTGGAAATGAACGCAAGGGGAATCTTGGCATCGATTGGCACGAAACCTATAATCAGGCGGATAAGCATCTGAAAGAAGTGGGCCTGCAGGAAAAGGCGACGACGCTGATTAAGGATATCGGAACAGGAAAACAGCAGCTGGTCGAAATCGCGAAGGCGCTTTCCAAAAATGTGAAGCTGCTTATTTTGGACGAACCGACCTCTTCTCTGAATGAAGAAGAGTCGAAGATGCTTTTAGACATGCTGCTGCAGTTTAAAAAGCAGGGAATGACTTCTATCATTATTTCCCATAAATTGTCGGAGGTCGCCTACGTGGCCGACAGGATCACGGTTCTGCGCGACGGCGCGACGATCGAGACAATCGGGAATGAAAGTCATAATATTGACGAGAGCCGTATCATCCGGGGGATGGTCGGCCGCGAACTGACCAACCGTTTTCCCTCCAGAGAACATAAGGTCAGTCCGGAAATCGGTATGGAAGTAAAAGACTGGAACGTCTATCACCCGGTTTACACAGAAAAACGCGTGGTAAACAACGTCAGTTTTCATGTACATAAGGGAGAAATCGTCGGTTTTTCCGGCCTGCAGGGCGCGGGGCGTACCGAACTGGCGAAATCCCTGTTCGGAAAAAGCTACGGCAGCGGCATTTCCGGACAGGAGTTTTTAAACGAGAAAGAAGTTCACCTAAAAACCGAAAGAGAAGCCATTGAGCACGGACTCGCCTATGTGACCGAGGACCGTAAGACAAACGGCCTGGTTCTGATTGACACGATCGCAAAGAACACCACGATGGCTCGGTTGCAGAAGGTCTGTGATAAACGGGGGATTATCGACGTCGGCATGGAAAACCATGTCGCTGAAAAATGCAGGGCCGCTCTTAACATCAAGACGCCGACCGTGCAGCAGCTTGTCGGCAATCTTTCGGGCGGCAATCAGCAGAAGGTCCTGCTTTCAAAGTGGATGTTTGCGGACCCGGATGTCCTGATTCTGGATGAGCCGACCCGCGGGATCGATGTGGGAGCGAAGTATGAAATTTATTGCATTATGAATGACATGGCCGCACAGGGGAAATCAGTTGTCATGATTTCATCCGAGCTGCCGGAACTTCTGGGAATGTGCGACAGAATCTACGTCATGAACGAAGGCTCCCTGGTAGCCGAAATGGAAAAAGCTGAAGCAACGCAGGAAAAGATCATGGCAGCGATTCTCCGCTCCGGCAAAAAAAGCGTCCCCGACGAACAAAAGGACGCATAGGAGGCAGAAGTATGAAAGCATCTACTCTGATTAAAAAATATACAATGGCAATCGCGTTGGTCGTGGTCTTTATTTTCTTCTCGGTCCTGACGAACGGCAGATTGCTGTATGCCCAAAACATCTCTAATCTGCTGCTGCAGAACGCCTATGTTCTGGTGATGGCATGCGGCATGCTGCTGTGCATTTTGACCGGCGGCAACGTTGACCTGTCGGTTGGCGCTACGCTGTGCCTTGTTGGTGCCGTCGCGGCGCAGCTGATGCAGAATTCCATGGGCGCGCTGCCCACCATTCTCATTGCGTTGCTAATTGCCGCAGTGATCGGTGTCTGGCAGGGGTTTTGGATCGGCTACATTCACGTTCCGCCGTTTATTGCGACCCTGGCGGGCATGTTCCTGTTCCGGGGGCTTGGGCGAGTCGTCCTGGCTTCCAAGACCATCAATATTCAGAATACCGCGTTCCTGAACACTTTTATTTCTTATATCGACGTTCCCGGACTGGACACCAAGTCCCTTCATCCGTCGGCGCTGATTACCGGGATAGCGGTTTCTATTCTTCTCACCGTCCTGATGCTTACCAACCGAGCCAAAAGAGCGAAAAAGAACTATGAAGTTGAGTCCCCCGCGGCGACTTTGGTGAAGATCGGCGTAATTGACGTCTTGATTATTGCGTACTGCTGGAAGCTTGCAAACTACAAGGGCATCCCGGTTATGCTGCTCTGGATTCTGCTGGTGGTATTGATTTTCGCGTTTATTACGATCAAGACTGCCTTCGGCCGGTATTTTTACGCCGTGGGCGGTAATGAGAAGGCCGCGAAGCTGTCCGGCATTGATCCGAGGCGCGTTTATTTCTGGGCTTACTTTCTTATGAGCGTGCTGGCCGGCTTCTCCGGCTTGCTGGTAGCGGCCCGCATCGGCTCCGTAGACGGCAGCATGGGGAATTCCTACGAAATGGACGCGATCGCCGCCTGCTTTATCGGCGGGGCGTCGGCCTACGGCGGTTCCGGCACCGTTTCCGGCATTATGATCGGTGCTATTCTGCTCGGGGTCATGAACCAGGGCATGTCGATTTACGGACTGCCGGACGAGTGGCAGTATGTGGTTAAAGGCGCCGTGCTTCTGGCAGCCGTTATCTTTGACGTTGTCTCAAATCATAAGGTAGGGAAGCAGTAAACGGTAATGACCTCACCGATTAGATACATAAAGAAGGATGCGGGCCGTGGGTAAAGCCCGGGGGCGGCATCCGGGATGCGAGGCTGACATATGCAGAATCAATCCGAAGAAATCCAGGCAAAGCAGAAGCGCGCCAAAGTCAAGCTGACCCTGCGCATACTGGTTGCGCTTTACCTGCTGTATCTGACGAAAGGCATCGTCGAAGCGGCTGTCCAAAAAACAAGCTCACTCCCACTATGGGTTACGTGGCTTGCCAGCGCCGTTTTCCTTCTGGCCTCCGTGGCGTTCGGGACTTACGCGTGGCGGGAATACAAACATTCGCTTACCGTATTGGCAAGCGAATGTAAAACAGGAGGTCCCGAAAGAGAAGATACAGATCATTCCGGCAATATGGACCTGAAATAAGCCGTTCAGTCGTTCAGAAACGAGTCGATTTGCAGCAGTGCGGCGCCGATCGCGCTTGCTTTGTCGCTAAAGCGGCTGAAATGCAGATAATCCGGTGAAACCCCGAAAGAATTGAGCGGAAGCAGTTTTTTTAACAGCAGGTCTGAGTACTTCTCGAGGTACCGGTCAATTTCACCGCCGATAATAATATCGGAGTCGAAGATTGTGCGGATGTTGTTGATCCCCGTAGCGAGGTAATCCAAATAGACTTCCCATTTCTGCCTGCAATACTGATTGCCCATTTCAAGCGCCGCGAAGAAATCATCGACATCTTCAAAGTTCGGCTCCGCCAAAACCTTTGTGGAACAGTACGCTTCCAGACACCCTTGTTTTCCGCAGGAGCAAACGAGCCCGTCCTGAACGATCGTCATGTGGCCAAATTCCCCGGAATGCCCGTTTGTGCCGCCATAAAGCTTGTTGTCAATAATAATTGCTCCGCCGACCCCTTTGTTGACGGAAAGAAAGACAGCGCTTTCCGCTTCGTCCATTTTCCAGATTTCTGCAAGGCCTGCCAGGTTCGCTTCATTATTGACCATAACAGGGTACGGAATATATTTTCTCAGGCAGTCGATCGGAAGGTCTTTTACATGCAGCGTCGGGCTATATTCCAAAATGTCGTTGTTCATCAACCCGGGGACCGCTATGCCGACCCCCAAAAGCTTGCCGCAGTCCACGTGGTTTTCCTGCAGAAAAAGCTCCAGATCGTCGGCCAAAGTTTTAAAATAGGTATCGCCGTTTTGAAACGTCTCCCGGATTTTCTTATAGAAAAGGACATTTTCCCCGAGGTCGATCATGACAAAGCGGATATGGTTCTGGGTTACTTCTATTCCGCAGGAGAGTCTGGCGCCATACGCGAATGAGTTGACGAACGGCTTTCTTCCCCCGGAAGATTTCAACGTTCCGGATTTCGTCACCAGGCCGCGCTTTTCAAGGTCTTTTAAAATAAGGGAAACAGTGGGCATGCTCAAACCCAGAGATTCCGCAATATTCTGTTTGGTTGCTCCGTTATTGGAGTAAAGAAAATTGATGATTCTGTTTTTATTTGCATCTCTTACCTGAAGATTATTCAATCCAATACATCCTTTAAGACTTATATTTTATGAAAATCATAACACGAATTGATTCCGGATTCCATATTCGAGAGGATATTTTCACAAGTTTTCTAAAAGTTTTTTATTTTAGTTCTTTAATAAACGTTGCGGCAACCGTTTAGGATTGCTCTTCTTTTTCTTTAGCAAAAATATGCTGAGTATATAACGATACTTTTTAAAATGACATTTACGTAAGACGCGCATTTAAAAACTTTTTAAGGATAGTGAAGACCATGAGTGAGACAATCGCGGTTCAATCGGTCCGGGATAAAGCATTCCAAAAATACGGAAGAATCGTGACCGGATTCGACTGCGCCCAGCTGCTGAAAAGGTTGGCTGAAACGCCGAAGCCGCCTGATTCAACGATTTACACGGCTTCCGACCCGGAGCTTGAAAAGCTGGAAATATTCCGGGAGCTTCGGGACCGGGAATTCGGAGGTCTGGAAATTGAGCTTGGCTACTGCAACGGTAGCAATTACCGGCTCAATGCTCTGGAATACCACCGCAGCTCCGAAATCAACATTGCGGGAACAGATCTGGTTTTGCTGCTTGGTTTACTGCAGGATATCGATCCACAAACCTTTGAATACGATACCGGTATTGTCGAAGCGTTTAGGGTCCCCGCCGGGACTGTGGTGGAGCTGTATGCCACCACCCTGCATTTTGCCCCGTGCAATGCAGCGCCGGAAGGATTCCGTGACGCAATCGTCCTGCCGCGGGGAACCAACCTTCCGCTGGAGGCAAGGCCGGCGGAGGAGGGCGAAGACAGGCTGCTGTTCGCCCGGAACAAGTGGCTGGTCGCGCATCCGGAATCCGGTCTGCAGGCAGACGGGGCCTTTCTGGGCTTAAAGGGCCGGAATATCACGCTGTGAAGGCGAAACGGAGGGAATCAGATGGCTGGAAAATGTATGCTCGGTATAGATGTAGGGACTTCCGGGTGCAAAATTCTCGCGCTGGACGAATGTGGAACCATTCTGGGTTCCGTCGTGGAGGAATATCCCTGTTATGCCCCGCAGGAAGGGTGGTCCGAACAGGACCCCGATGACTGGTGGAAAGGTGTGGTGTCCGGTCTCCGGAAAGCCGCTCCGCTCCTGAGAGGAAAAACAATCGCGGCTGTGGGCCTTTCTGGTCAGATGCACGGAATGGTGGCGCTGGATTATAAAAACTGCGTAGTACGGCGCGCGATTCTCTGGAATGACCAGAGGACCGGATTACAGTGTGAAGAAATTACCAAACTGGCCGGTGGGCCGGACGCGCTCTTGGCGGCGACCAATAACCGGATGCTGACAGGATACACGGGCGGTAAAATTCTTTGGATGAAGGAAAAAGAACCTGAAAACTACGAAAAGACCGTCCATGTAATTAACCCGAAAGACTATATTCGCTTTAAGCTGACAGGGGAAATCAAGACAGACGTTTCCGACGCTTCCGGCACGGGCTTCTTTTGCGTGCGCGAACGCGGATGGGCGGTTTCTTTAATCCGGAAGGTCGGCCTTAATCCGGATTTGTTCCCGGAAGCGGTAGAATCCACCGCTGTTTCGGGATATGTGACGAAAAAAGCGGCGGAGCTCACAGGGCTGCCGCAGGGGACCCCCGTCGGGGGCGGCGGCGGCGACGCCGTGATTTCCACTACGGGTCTCGGGCTGGCAAAATCGGGCCGGATCGGGGTGACGGTCGGAACCTCCGGCGTTGTTGCCATGAGCCTTGGCTCCTTTCTGGAGAATCCGAAGGGGATGCTTCAGGTGTTCTGCGGAAACGAACCGGGATCGTTCAGCGCAATGGGCGTAACACTCGCGGCGGCCGGTTCCTACCAGTGGTTCCGGAACGCGCTTGGGCAGTATGAAACACAAAAAGCGGAAACGGAAGGCAAGAGCGCATTTGCGCTGCTTGACGCGGAAGCGGCTTCAGCCCCCCCATGCTGCGAAGGAATGTTCTTTCTGCCGTATTTGTCCGGCGAGCGGGCGCCGCTTAATGATCCCTCCGCAAAAGGAGCGTTTCTCGGGGTGACTTCCCGCCACGGGAAGGGACATTTTGCCCGCAGTGTTTTGGAAGGCGTTGCTTTTTCCCTGCGCCAGGTGTACGGGATGATCGGCTCGGAGGATTCCAGCGAAATCGTCATCGCGGGCGGCGGAGCTGTCAGCCCGCTCTGGCGGCAGATTTTTGCGGATGTTTTTGGTCTTCCCGTGCGGACCGTATACGGCAGCGCGGAAGGCGGTTCATTCGGAGCGGCTCTGGTGGCCGGCGTGACGGCAGACGTCTGGAGCAGCATGGAGAAAACCGTGCCTTTAATCCGTCCCGAAAGCGTAACGATGCCAATTGCTGAAAATGTTCCTCTTTACGCGGAGCACTACGCAAAATACATAAAATTTTACGAAGCACTGAAATGGAGCTTCAATTAAACAGCAGAGAGGAGACATAAAAATGAAAAACATCCCTGAAGTAAAACTAGGAATCATCGCCGTCAGCCGCGATTGCTTTATCATATCTCTTTCCCAAAAAAGAAGGAAGGCCATCGTGGATTCCTTCACGGCAAAATACGGCTCTGTTTTCGAAGCGCAGACGACAGTAGAAAATGAACAGGATATGCTTGAGGCCGTTGCGGAAGTGGAGGCAGCCGGCTGCAACGCTCTGGTCGTGTTTTTGGGCAACTTTGGGCCCGAAACACCCGAAACTTTGATTGCCAAATATTTTGACGGGCCGGTAATGTTTGTAGCGGCCTCGGAGGAAACGGGCGAAGACCTGATCAACGGCAGAGGCGACGCGTACTGCGGCATGCTCAACTGTTCCTACAACCTCGCGCTGCGCCATATCCGGGCTGTCATCCCCGAATATCCGGTCGGTACGGCGGAAGAGATCAGCGACATGATCGCCCGTTTTGTTCCGGTGGCTCGTGCGCTGATAGGAGTGAATTCGCTGAAGATCATCACTTTCGGCCCCCGTCCGCAGGACTTCTTCGCCTGCAACGCGCCGATTCAGCCTCTGTACGACCTCGGCGTTGAAATTCAGGAAAATTCGGAGCTGGATCTTTTGGTGGCCTACCGGGCTCACAAGGAAGATCCCCGCATCCCCGGAGTTGCGGACGATATGGCCAAAGAACTCGGAATCGACGGAAACCATTATCCTGATCTTCTGCCTCGCATGGCGCAGTTTGAGCTTACCCTGCTCGATTGGGTGAAAGACAACAGGGGAGCCAAAAAATATGTGGCCCTAGCGGACAAATGCTGGCCTGCTTTCCCGAAAGAATTCGGTTTTGAACCCTGTTATGTCAACAGCCGCCTGGCCTCCCGGGGAATCCCGGTGGCTTGTGAGGTAGACATTTACGGCGCTTTGAGCGAATACATCGGCGCCTGTGTGACAGGCGACGCCGTCACTCTGCTGGATATTAACAACAGCGTGCCGCGCGACCTTTATGAAGACGAAATCGCAGGAAAGTACCCTTATACGCTGAAGGATACCTTCATGGGCTTCCACTGCGGGAATACTCCGTTCTGCAAGCTGTCGAAGGGCGCGGCGGTGAAGTACCAACTGATTCAGAACCGTCTGCTGGAAAACGGCAACGAACCCGATTTTACCCGCGGGACACTGGAAGGCGACATCGCTCCCGGGAAGATTACTTTCTTCCGGCTGCAGGGTTCCGCGGAGGGAAAGCTGTCCGCATATATTGCACTGGGAGAGGTGCTTCCGGTCGCGACCCGTTCCTTTGGCGGAATAGGAATCATTGCTATCCCCGAGATGGGCCGTTTCTACCGTCACGTTCTGATCGAAAAGCATTATCCTCACCACGGCGCCGTGGCGTTCGCCCATGCGGGAAGCCCCCTGTTCACGGTGTTTCGTGCGATGGGCATTACGGATATTTCCTTTAATCAGCCTAAAACTATGCTATACAAGACGGAAAATCCGTTTGAGTAAATCAAATGCGTTTTTTGTCAAATGCCTCCCTTATTCAACTTTTGATCAGACCCCCCACGCACGGCGTGAGGGGTCTGATCATACGATGTATTATTTTCTGAAAATTGTTGAAATGTTATCCTGTGGTGAAATGTGTGCATGCAGTATTCTTGAGTATTTGATATTACACAGTCAAAACAGGACAAGGCAAAAGCCTTGTCCTGTTTTTTTGGTGCGCCCGGAGGGACTCGAACCCGCGACCTCTTGATTCGTAGTCAAGCACTCTATCCAGCTGAGCTACGAGCGCATATACGGCTTTATTCAAGCCGCCTTAGTATAATATCACATTTGAACAATGATTGCAACTTTTTTTTGCGGATCCATCTTTTATCTTCTTGAAATTCTTTCTGTATTGTGTGGCTTTGTACAGGCTGTCATTGTCTTTGCGACCGCGGCATCCGCCTCCGGCAGCATGGGCTTCTCCCTTTTCAGAAGCAGTACCGCACAATCCTCCGGATTGAGAATAAGGGTATTGTTTTCGTCCGGCACAATACCGAGCACCGCGCGGGCATTCCGCCATTCTACGGGAACGGTAACTCTGCGGTTTTCTCCGCCGGCATTGATTACACAAAGCATACTTGTAGTATCATCCTGACGGATATATCCCAAGCAGGAATGATCCGCAAGAAGCGGAATGAAACCGCCTTCTTTTAAGGCGGAACAGCTGCGGCGGATTCTGCTAAGCAGGCGATACCACTCGATCAAATCCTTTTCCTCGTTTCCCCACGGATAACAGACGCGGTTAAACGGGTCGCGGTAGCCCTCCATCCCAGCTTCATCGCCGTAATAAATGCAGGGTACGCCCGGCAGGGTGAACTGCATCAGCGAAGCGAGCCGCATCAACTTCATTCCGCGGCGGCGGCGCTCCCTTGTCAGGTGGGCGGTGCTCTGCCATCGGCGGGCGTGGCCGCCCAGCGGTTCACCCGCAAGAATGGTGAGCGCCCGCTCGGTGTCATGCGTGCCGATATGATTCATCAGCAGGCGCGTAACCTGCGGCGGATAATTTTCAAGAATACCGAGTATGATTTCCATCATATCGGCGGCGCTCGCGCCTGTTAAAAAGCCCAGAATCGCACTGCGGAACGGATAGTTCATCACACTGTCGAGCTGGCCGCCCAATAGATACTTCCGTCTTTTTCCGTAGGCTGTTTTGTTGGACGCGTCCTCCCAGACCTCGCCCAAAATCAGCGCGTCGCTTTTTTTCGATTTGGCGGCAGCGCGGATGTCCTCAAGGAAAAAGTCCGGCAGTTCGTCGGCGACATCCAGCCGCCAGCCGCCTGCGCCCGCGGTAAGCCACTTTTGAATGATGCCGCCGTTTCCATTGATATACTCCCTGTACTGCGGATTGGTTTCATCCACATTCGGCAGGGTGATAAAGTTCCACCAGCAGTCATAATCCTGCGGCCAGTGGCGAAAGGTATACCAAGAATAATACGGCGAATTTTTGGAGTTAAACGCGCCCGGGCCGGCGTAGCGATTCTGGCGGTTGAAGTAGACGCTGTCGCTGCCCGTATGGTTGAAAACGCCATCGAGCACCACACGGATCCCCCTCTTCTCCGCCGCTGCACACAGATGTGAAAAATCCTGTTCATTGCCTAAAAGCGGGTCGATTTTAGAATAATCCGCCGTATCGTACCGGTGGTTGGAATGGGATTCAAAAATAGGATTCAGGTAAACGCAGGTGACACCCATGGATTGAAGGTAATCGAGTTTTTCCTCAATTCCGAACAGGTCGCCGCCGAAATAATCGCTATTGGTGATTCTGCCATCCTCGTCCGGCTCCCAATCGGGCTGCGCACCCCAATTTTCATGCAGCTTTCTGTCGGCGGGAACGCCGGTTTTCTTTTGCCCCGAACGAAAAAACCTGTCCGGAAAAATCTGGTACATAATTCCGCCCGCAAGCCAGTCCGGCGTGGTGAAGTTCCTGTCATAGACCGTCATCTGCCAAAAGCAGGGCGCTTCCCGAAGAACCCCTTCTCCGCCCCAGCCGCGCGTAATTTTCAGTGTTGAGCGCCAGGTATCAATACAGAACCAGTAAAAATAAAGACCCGTCGTTTCCGCTGTGAAATGGCACTCCCACCATTCGCCGTCGTCGCCGTTCATACCGCACCAGAACATACCCTGCGCTTTTTCTTCGCCGGTAGAATCGTCTTTTATCATAAGCCGCGCGGCACTGCAGTGCAGGTCGCGCGGCAGGGTTATTTTAAAATGTACCGGCGTGCCGTCTGCGACCGCACCTACGGGTTCACGGTACATTGGATTGCGGGAATTGAACATGGGTATTCCTCCAAATATGCAGAAGGCGGTCACCCGCCTTCTTTGGGTATTATTTTATTTTTCTGCCGGTAAGCGAACGCTTCGCTGGTTTTTCTTCTTTTTCTTTTATTTCAGGCACCGGCTTGGCGTTCCAAATGTTATCAGCGTATTCGCGGATTGCCCGATCCGCCGCAAAGCGGCCCGCGTTGGCGGTATTCAGCAGGCACATGCGGCTCCAGTTCTGCGCGTCGCCATAAAGCGCCTCCGCTTTTTTCTGCGCCTTTGCGTAGGAATCAAAATCGGCAAGCACCATGTAGGGGTCGAAATTCACCAGCGAATCTGCAATATCATTGAATTTTACGCAGCAGAAGCCGGTATTCAATTCTTCAACCGCTTGTTTAATAACCGGATTGCCGTTGAAAAACGCCCTCGGGTCATAGTTCGGCTTGAGCGCGCTCACCTCCGGCGCGGTCATGCCGAAAAGAACAATATTGTCGTCGCCGACAGCGTCATGAATTTCCACATTTGCGCCGTCGAGAGTTCCAATGGTAACCGCCGCGTTAATCATGAATTTCATGTTGCTCGTACCTGACGCCTCGGTTCCGGCGAGCGAAATCTGCTCGCTCAAATCGGCGGCGGGTGTCAAAAGCTCGGCGAGCGTCACGCGGTAATCCTCCAGATAGACAACCTTCATCTTTTGGTTTACACGCGGGTCGCTATTAATGGTGTTTCCCAGATCAACGATAAAACGGATCATCTGTTTTGCAAAGTAATAGCCCGGCGCGGCTTTTGCACCGAAGATGTAGGTATGCGGGGTAAACTCCGCGTTCGGATTTTCCCTCAGCCACTGGTAAACCGACAAAATATGCAGGGCGTTCATGTGCTGGCGCTTGTATTCATGCATCCGCTTGACCTGCACGTCGAAAATCGAATCCGGATCTATCACAAGATTATTTTCTTTTTTCACATATTCAGCGAGCCGGATTTTATTTCTGCGCTTAATCTGCGCCATTTGTTCCAATACCGAAGCGTCGTCCTTGTACTGCGTGAGCTTTTGCAGCTCCTGCGCACTGTGAATATAGCCCTTGCCGATCAGCCCGGTAAGCAGCGCCGCAAGTTCCGGATTTGCCTGATTCAGCCAGCGGCGGTGGGCAATACCGTTTGTCACGTTCGTAAATTTCTGCGGCATTTCGGTATAAAAATCGTGAAACACAGTATTTTTCAAGATATCGCTATGAAGCTGTGACACCCCGTTGACGCTGTGGCTGCTGACCACCGCAAGGTTTGCCATTTTCACATAGCCGTCGTTCAGCGGCGCCATGCGGCCCACTTTATATCCGTCAACGCCTTTTTCGTGCATCTGTGCACAGAAACGGCGGTTGATCTCTTCAATAATCTGATAGATGCGGGGCAGCCGCGACTGGAACAGTTCAATTCCCCAGCACTCCAGCGCCTCGGCCATAACCGTGTGATTGGTGTAGGCGATGGTGCGGGTCACGATATCCCATGCCGCGTCCCAACCGTAACCGCATTCATCCAGCATCACGCGCATCATTTCGGGAATGGCGAGCACGGGGTGCGTATCGTTCAGGTGGATGGCAACCAGCTCGGGAAGGTTGTCGAGCGTACTGTATTTAAACAGATGGCGGCGGATAATATCCTGTATGGTTGCGGAAACCAAAAAATACTGCTGGGAGAGGCGCAGGCTCTTCCCCTCCATATGGTTGTCCTCCGGGTAAAGCACTTTGGTGATGACCTCGGCCATGGCGTTCTGTTCCATGGCGCGCATATAGTTTCCGCTGTTGAACAGGTTCATGTCGAATTCGGCGGAGCTTGCCGCCCAAACGCGCAGGCGGCTGATGCCGCGTCCGTCCATACCGGCCACATACATGTCGTAGGGCACCGCGGTTACCTTTGTATAATCCTTATGGTTTACCACATGGTACTGGTTGTTCCAGTAATCCTCAATATGTCCGTTGAAATGGACCTCCACGCTTTTTTCCGGCACCGCCTGCATCCAGATTTTTCCACCCGGAAGCCAAAAATCAGGCAGCTCGGTCTGCCAGCCTTCCACCAGCTTCTGGCGGAAGATGCCGTATTCGTAACGGAGCGAATAACCCGTAGCGGGGTAGCCCTGTGTTGCAAGGCCGTCTAAAAAACAGGCGGCAAGCCTGCCCAGCCCACCGTTGCCAAGGCCTGCGTCCGGCTCCTGCTCATAAAGGCAGTCCAGCTTCAGCCCCATTTCACTCAGCGCTTTGCGAAAATCCTCTTCAATGCCGAGGTTGAACAGATTATTTTTGAGCGAACGGCCCAGCAGGAACTCCATACAAAGATAATAAACCTGTTTGGTATGGGTTTTTTCCGCATTGGCCATATACTCGCTTCGTCCCGCCGTCATCAAATCACGCACGGTAAGGGCGACCGCCTTGTAGCATTGCTCATCGGTTGCGTTTTCAAGGCTGACCCCGAAAACGCGGTCAAGCGTCGCCGAAATGGTTTCTTTGATTTTGCTGACCGGTTGCCTGTAGTTCATAGAATGTCCTCCATATAATGGAACCGCCGAATAATTCCGGCGCTTCCGAATGTAAATGTCGTCGTTTAGTCCCGACAGGGATTTTAATATGCAATGATACTATTTGTGTCTATTATATACCAATATCGGTTGTTTTTCAATAACAACAGCCGGAATGCAAATTCGGTGCAAAACAGCCGCATTTTAAAGGAACAGCGCGCTTTTTTTAATTTTTTCTTAATATAGAATTACGCCTGTCATTACAACGTATTTTTTATCAATAATTGTGCAATATTCATAAAATCCATAAATTTAAGAAAGCGGGGTTGCAGCTTTTGTTGTTAAAACCGACAGATTCCGCACCTCACCTGAAAACGCTATTATAAACAGAGTGTAAAAAATGATGAAAGCTCTTTCATATTATGTTAAAATATATTATAATGTAAACAATTCTAAATCCGCTATTGAGTGAAAGGGTATGACTTCATGAGTAAAAACAGAGTGAAATTGAACATTTGCGGCTGTGAGTGCGTGATCGGCTCGGACGACAGCGAAAGCTATGTGCGCTCAATCGGCGACGAAGTAGAAAAGGCCATGGAGGATATCACCGGCAAAAACGACCGGGTCTCTATTACCATGGCGGCAATCATTACGGCTCTGCGCTTTTGCGACGAATCTCACAAATCCGCGAACGGGGCCGATAATCTGCGCTCGCAGATCAAAGACTATCTTGAGGATTCCTCCCACGCCCGCATGGAAGCAGAGGAAGCCAGACGTGAAATAGAGCGCATGAAGCGCGAAGTTCAAACCCTGCGCGCCCGCCTTTCAGAGGACGGAGAACCCGCCGCGGACAAGCCCGGCGAAGAGGTTCGCGTACAAAAACCGGTTGTTCCAGGTTCCCCTGTGCAAAGGCCGCAGGCGGGCAGCTACTCCCGTGTTGTGCAAAAGCCGGGCGTCACCGCCGAGCAGGAAGGCTTTATGAGCTTTTTTGAGAAGAAAAATGACGAACAATAAAATGGAGGTCCTGGCTCCCGCCGGATCGCCGGAAAGCCTGACCGCCGCGGTGCGCGCGGGGGCGGACGCGGTGTATTTGGGCGGCAGCGCATTCAGTGCGCGGGCCGGCGCCAAAAACTTTGACGACGGCGAATTAAAAACCGCCGTGGAATATTGCCATGCCCGCGGGGTAAAAGTATATCTTGCGGTGAATACGGTTCTTTTGCAGGACGAGCTGCAAAAAGCGCTCGATTTCATTTCCTACGCCTGCACTTTGCCGGTAGACGCCCTTTTGGTGCAGGACACGGGCCTGATCTGGCTTTTGCAGAAATGCGCGCCCGGTCTGCGGATGCACGCTTCAACCCAGATGAGCATCCACACACCGCTCGGCGCTTCGGCGCTTTATAAGGCAGGCCTCAAGCGCGTCGTGCTTGCCCGCGAGCTTTCGCTCAGGGAAATGGCTGAAATCCATGAGGCGTCCCCTGTTGAACTGGAAGCTTTTGTCCACGGCGCTTTGTGTATGTCGGTGAGCGGGCAGTGCTATTTCAGCTCGGTACTCGGCTCCCGCAGCGGAAACCGCGGCCTTTGCGCACAACCCTGCCGCCTGCCGTTTTCCGTTACCGGCGGAACGGGGCACGATTTGAGTTTAAAAGATCTTTCCATGATCTGCCGCATGGACGAATTGAGCCAGGCAGGCATTGTCAGTGCAAAAATAGAAGGCCGTATGAAGCGGCCGGAATACGTTGCCGCGGCGGCGCACGCGTGCCGTCTTGCGGCGGACGGAGAACCGGTACCGCCGGAACTGGTTGAAAATCTGGGCGCGGTGTTTTCGCGTTCCGGCTTTACCACCGGATATGTGGACGGCAAACTCGGGCGCGACATGTTCGGCATCCGCTCCAAGGAAGACGTAACCGGCGCGACAAGCGCGGTCTTTTCCGAACTGCACGGCCTTTACAACCGTGAATATCAACGAAATCCCGTATATTTTCATTTAACGATTCAAAAAGATCAGCCGGTCGTCCTGCTTGCTGCGGACAGCGACGGCAGAACGGCCCGCGCTACTCTTGGCGAAACGCCCCAGCCGGCGGTCAACCGCCCCATTGATGAGGAACGCTGCGCCGGGCAGCTGAAAAAAACGGGCGGCACGCCGTTTTATGCCGAACGCGTCACTTGTGAAATCGGGGAAGGACTTTCCGTTCCGGTTTCGTCGCTGAACAATCTGCGCCGCGCCGCGCTGGAAAAACTGGAGCAGACGCGCAGGAACCATCCCGCAATTCCGTTTCAAATGTGCCAAATTCCGCTGTCCAACAACCACATGGCAAAAAAAATGAAGCTTCGCGCGCGTTTTGCAGGAGCCGTTCTGCCGCCGAGCGCAAAAAAATGTGAAATTGTTTATCTTCCGTACAATACGGATTTCAATACAATAAGGGAATTAAAGGAAAACGGCTACCCCGTGGCCCTTGAAATTCCGCGCGGCATGTTCGGTCTGGAGAATGCTGTAAAAAACCGTCTGGAAGCCGCCAAAACCGCCGGAATCACCGACGTGTGGGCCGGAAACCTCGGCGCGGCGGAGCTTGCCCGCGAACTCGGCCTGAATGTTCACGGCGGATTTTCCCTGAACATCACCAATACGGCTGCGCTGGAATGGTACCGTGAATTCGGCCTTGCGGACGCGGAGCTTTCGTTTGAACTGATGCTGCAGCAGGCCGCGGCCATCGGCGGGGAACTGCCGCGCGGCCTGCTGCTTTACGGCCGTCTGCCGCTGATGCTGACGCGCAACTGCCCCGCGGCAAACGCGGACGGATGCCAAAACTGCAGGACCGCGCCGTTTCTGACCGACCGCAGGGGAATCCGGTTCCCCGTGCAGTGTCATGGCGCGTGCAGTGAGGTTTTAAACTCCGTGCCGCTTTACATGGCCGACCGGCTGAACGAGGTGCGCAATCAGGATTTCGGCGTTCTGCGCTTTACCACCGAATCCACAGAAGAGGCGGAGGAGCTCATCGGCCGGTATCTGACCGGCGCCCCGGACGACGGGGAGCATACCCGCGGACTTTACTACAGGGGAATCGAATAGGGGATTTTTATGATCAATACCGTTTTAAAAATAAAAAAGCTGAATAAACATGCAGTAATGCCGACCCGCGCAAGCGAGGGCGCGGCAGGTCTTGATTTGTATGCCTGTCTGGACACGCCGCTCACCATTGAACCGCGCGGCCTTTATAAAATTCCCACGGGAATTGCCATTGCGCTGCCGGATGAAAACACCGTCGGGCTGATTTTTGCCCGAAGCGGACTCGGCGTGAACCACGGCATCTCTCTTCCCAACGCGGTCGGCGTCATCGACAGCGACTACCGCGGCGAAATTCTGGTCGGAATTACCAATTGCAGCGACAAACCCTACACGCTGAAGCCCGGCGAACGCTGCGCTCAGCTTGTAATAATGCCGGTGCTTCTCCCCTTCATTGAGGAAACGGACGAGCTTGACGAAACCGTCCGCGGCGCGGGCGCTTTTGGTTCCACCGGAAAACAGGGGATACATAAATGAAAAAAAATGGCATAAAAACACTTTTGTTGATTATTTTGCTTGTATTAGCGGTGGTTTTGGGGCAGATTATTGGTGCATCCTGTACCGGGATAAAATATTTTTCCTGGCTGGGCGCTGCAGCAAAATTCGGTCTGTCAACCGTGGAGCTCAATCTTTCCGTGGTGAAAATTACGTTCGGCATGATGATCGGGATAAACGTAGCGCAGGCAATTTTGCTGCTGGCTGCGATTTTAACTTATATTAAAATAAAAGTGAAGGATTAGGAGGATACCCATGTTGCTGCTTGCATCCTCATCGCCGCGCCGCAGCGAATTGCTGAAAATGGCCGGCTACGAATTTAATGTTGCCCCCTCGGATGTCAATGAGGGATATCTGCGGGGAACGCCTCCCATGCAGATTGTGGAACTGCTTTCCGCCCGAAAAGCCGAGGCGGTGGCAAAATTGAATCCGCAGGATACTGTTCTTGCGGCCGACACGGTAGTTGTATTCAAGGGGCGTGTGCTGGGCAAGCCGAAGGATGCGGAGGACGCAAAAGCAATGCTGCGGCTTCTTTCCGGAAACGTGCATCAGGTGTACACCGGCTACTGCATCATCAGCGGCCAGAATTTTCTGCGCGGGCACGAATGTACTTCGGTCGAATTTTATCCGCTTACCGAAAGCGAAATCTGCGCCTACTGCGAAACAACGGAACCGATGGACAAGGCTGGCGCCTACGCCATTCAGGGACGTGGCGCACTGTTTATCAAACGGATCGACGGGGATTTTTACACTGTAATGGGGCTGCCGATCGGAAAAATTAACCGGATTCTGACCGGGCTGAAAAATTCAAAGAAAGAAAATTAATAAATATTGGGCGCATTCTTAATTAACAGTTGAGAATTGGCTCTTTTGAGGTTATAATAAATAATAAAGCAATTACGATTTGAAAAGTGGTTAACAATGGCGTTATCTTTCCCCCGCCTGCGGCGGGGGAAAGATAACCGGGTAAATTCGCTTTATTTAGGTATCTGCAATAGCTGAAGTAAGTTAAATGATTTTTATTTTTGCCAGGTTTGAAAGGGGAAAATTATTCATGTTTTCGAAGGATATAGGGATAGATTTAGGTACCGCCAACACATTGGTTTTTATGAAGGGCAAGGGCATTGTCATGCGCGAACCTTCCGTTGTCGCTGTTGACGTTCGCACCGACACCGTTTTGGCGGTCGGCTCACAGGCAAAGGAAATGATCGGCCGCACCCCGGGCTCCATTATCGCGGTTCGTCCGATGAAGGACGGCGTGATCGCCGATTTCGATATTACGGCCACTATGCTGAAGCATTTTATTCGTAAGGCCATTAAGACAAACGCTTTTTCCCGTCCGCATATCATCATCTGTATCCCATCCGGCGTTACCGAAGTGGAACGCCGCGCGGTTGAAGATGCCGCCCGTCAGGCCGGCGCCAATAACGTTGAACTGATTGAGGAGCCGATGGCTGCGGCAATCGGCGCAGGCCTGCCCGTGAGCGAGCCGACCGGAAGCATGGTTGTTGATATCGGCGGCGGAACGGCGGAGGTCGCTGTTATTTCACTGGGCGACATCGTCACCTCGGTTTCCGTGCGCGTCGCGGGCGACAAATTTGACGAATCCATTATTTCCTACGTGAAAAAGAAATTCAACCTATTAATCGGCGAGCGTACTGCCGAGGAAATGAAAATCAAAATAGGCTCCGCCTACCCGACCGAGGAAAATGAGCATGCCACCATTGAAATTAAGGGCCGCAACCTTGTGGACGGACTGCCGAAAAACGTGACCATCTCTGCCGAGGAGGTCCGTGAGGCTTTGAGCGACGCACTCGCGCTGATCATCGACGCGATTAAATCGACGCTTGAAAAAACGCCGCCGGAACTTTCCGCGGATATCATTGATCACGGCATCATGCTGACAGGCGGCGGCGCTCTGCTGCGCGGCCTTGACAAACTGGTCGAACAGGAAACCGGAATGCCCGTCCATATTGCCGAAAGTCCGCTGGACTGTGTTGTTGACGGAACAGGCAAACTGCTTGAAGTGAATATGCCTGCCTCCTATTATAAAAACAACAGAAAATAAGGACTTGAAAATTTCAGCGGAGGGTTGCCACTCTCCGCTTTTTGTACTTTGAGGCGGATGGGCAAAATAACCTGATTAAGGAGGTGCTGCTTTGAAAGATTTTTTTCACTCCAACGGCTTTAAGCTTTTAATCACCGTAGTGTTCATCATGTTCGGGCTGATGCTCCTGACCGCAAGCACAGGCAGCTCGATTACCGCAAACCTGCTCAGCATGATTTCTACGCCGATGCAGAAAGTCAGCACCGTCGTAACCAACAACGCCGCTGTCGCGGCACAGTCCGCCACGCGCACCAACCAAGAACTTGCTGCGGAAAACGCGGCGCTGAAAAAACAGATTGACGCGTTGAACCAGAAACTGGTGAAATACTACAGCTATCAGCAGGAAAACGCGCAGCTGCGTAAATTTTTGGAATTAAAAAACGAAAATCAGGATTTCAAACCGGTTTCCGCCGCGGTCATCGGCCGCGACCCGAACGACCTGTTTTATAATTTTCAGATTGACAAAGGTTCACTTGCCGGCATTTCCGTCAATGACCCGGTCATCACCGAAAGCGGTGTCGTCGGCTGGATTTCAAGCGTAAACGCCAGCTACAGCAAAGTGACTACGATTCTTTCGGCGGATACAAAGATCAGCGCAATCGATAAAGTAAACCGTGATTCAGGCGTTATCAGCAGCGATATTAAGTTCGCGGACAGCGGCATTTTAAAGCTTGGCTACCTGACCGCCAACACGACGGTAAAGGCAGGGGACATCATTGTCACCAGCGGTCTGGGCGGAATGTACCCGCGCGACTTGCTGGTCGGTACGGTCAATTCGGTAAAAAATGACCCTTATGATGTTTCGCTTTATGCGGAGGTGACCCCGTTTGTCGATGTTAAAACCGTGCGCGACGTCATGGTCATCACCTCTTTTGAGGGACAGGGGCAGGCGCTGGCCGCCGGCAGTTCACAGGCTTCCTCTTCCACAGCTTCTTCTGCCTCTTCCGGGGGAAAGTAAGATGGAGAAATTGAAATATCTTCGCTATTTTGCCTATACCATCGAAATTCTGGTTTTCTTTATGGTTCAGGAAACGCCCGGCCTTGTTCCCGACCTGTTCGGAGCGCGGCCGATCCTGCTGATTCCCGTTGCACTATCTATCGCCATGTTTGAAAACGAAACCGCCTCAATGGGCTTCGGCCTTCTGTGCGGCCTGCTGATCGACTTCGGCGCGGGCGGTGTGCTGGGCTTTCACGGCCTGCTTCTTTCCGTCATCTGTTACAGCATCGGGCTGATCGCGGCCAACCTGATTCAGACAAACTTTTTAACAGCGATGATAATTGCGGTCATTTCGACGGCGTCCATTGTTTTTCTGCAATGGGTTTTTTACTACCTTTTATTCAGTTACGCCCACGCCGCTTACGCGCTGACCGCCCACTATATTCCGCGTTTTTGCTACACGGCCGTCATTATGCCGGTCGCTTATTATTTTAATCGGGCGCTTGCCCTGCAAATCCGCGCCAAAGAAGAATAGCCGAAGGAGGTTCGCTTTGGACAAGCTCAAAGAATATTCACGCTACTTTGCATGCGGGCTGATTGTTTTCGCAATTTTAGCCGTATATACCCTGCGCCTTGTGGACTGGCAAATCTTAAACGGCGCCTCCTTCCTTGAAGCGGCGAACAAATCCAGCGCCTCGACCGTCGTCATGGACGCCGCACGCGGCGAAATTCTCGACATGAACGGCGTCGGTCTGGCTGTAAACAAAACCGGGTACGCTATTGTTTTTGACAGGGCCTATATGAAGGCCGACACGCAGAATAAAACCATTCACCAGCTTATCCAGCTGCTTACCCAGCGCGGCGAAAAATGGACGGATATTCTGCCGATCAAACTGAACGCAAAAGGAAAGTATGAGTTTATTCCCGGTCAGGAAAAAGAGGCCGCAACTCTGAAATCAAAAGATTTTCTGAATATGAACTCCTACGCTACGGCCGATGAGTGCATGGCGGAAATGGTTAAAAAATATAAGGTCACCGCTTATTCCCCGGCGGATACACGCAATATTATCGCGGTTCGTTACAACATGACAAAATCCGCTTTCGGTATTTCCGCACCCTACACCTTCGCCGGGGATGTCAGTAAGGACACCGTCGCCATCATCAGTGAAAATTCTTCTATGCTGCCCGGCGCGACCGCAAAAGTGACGACCGTGCGCGAGTATCCGAGCGGAAGCCTGGTGCCGCATGTTATCGGCACAATCGGCTCTATTTCGCAGGAGGAATACGATACCTTGAAGGACAAAGGCTACGCTTTCAATGACCGGCTCGGCAAAAGCGGCATTGAACAGGCCTTCGAAAACATGCTGCGCGGAAAATCCGGCGAAAAAGTGGTTGAAACCACCAACACCGGTGCCGTCGCCTCCGAAACCGTCAAAACAACTCCGGTTTCCGGCGATACCGTCTATTTAACCATTGACAGCAAAATTCAAAATGTTCTGAACGTATCGCTCGCCAATAACGTAAAAGCCACTCAGGCGAACGGCAGAAAGCTTTCCGCTCAAAATTACAAGGGGATGTCGAGCGGGCACGGCGAGGACTGCGTCGCGGGCGGCGCGGTGGTGCTGCGGATTAAAGATTTTTCAGTGCTCGCTGCATCTACCTATCCGACCTATGATCTGACAGAATATTTGAATGATTCTAATTACTACACTTCACTGATACAAAACAAAGACAAGCCACTGATTAACCGCGCCTTCAACGGCGTGTTCACACCTGGATCAATTATCAAACCATATGTAGCGCTTGCTGCGCTCCAGGAAAAAGCAATCACCACTTCCACCCGGATTGAGGGAAACAGCGTATATAGACGTTTTCCGAATCTCCCGCTGGGCAGTATCGGCAACTACGGCATGATTACCGTGAATTACGCAATTGAGAAATCCAGCAACTCCTTTTTCTATGAGGTTGGGTACCGGCTGGGGATTACCAATATGAACCTGTACGCCAAACGCTTCGGACTGGGTGTGAAAACCGGTATTGAACTCAGTGAAAACGCCGGTATTCTGGGCGGTCCTTCGGAGCGTGCCGCTGCGGGCGGCGGCGGATGGTTCGACGCCGACACCGTCGAGGCCGCCGTCGGTCAGGCAGACAACAAATTTACGCCGCTTCAGCTGGCAACCTATACGGCTACGATTGCAAACAACGGAGTCCGGCTGAAACCTCACCTTGTCAGCAAGGTGACCGACTATGCCCGGAAAAATGTTGTTTCGCAGACCGCCGCCGAAGCAGTGGACAATATCGGTGTCTCCCAGTCATACATTGATTATGTGAAACAGGCCATGCGCAGCGTGGCAACCGGTGGTACAGCCAGCAGCATGTTCAAAAACTACGGCATTGCGATTGCCGCAAAAACCGGTACGGCGGTACAGACCCCGCACTCGGACAACGTAACCTTTGTTGCTTTTGCGCCGTACGACAATCCGGAAATCGCCGTGGCGGTGGTGCTGGAACACGGCGCTACCAGCCTGTATTCGAACACCATTGCGAAAGACATCTTCGACGCATACTTCTATGGAAAGACCGTGGATTCCAGCGGAAACCTCGTTATGCCGTCCGCGTCAGGCACTGCGTCAGGAGCAGCTTCGGGCCAAACGTCTTCCTCAGCCTTAAACTCCGCTTCTCACTAATTGTTAATAAAGTATAAATTCTTTATTTTGTATATTTATAACAAGAAAAACGCTTTGACTACCATGAATGTTTGTGGTAATATGAAAGCGAGGTTTTAATATGGGAGCTATAACTGTTATTACATCTGGCAAAGGCGGTGTGGGAAAATCCACCATAACAACCGGCCTTGGCTTTGCTTTGGCAAACAGGGGCAGACGCGTGCTGCTGATTGACGGTGATGCCGGTCTGGGGTGTTTGGACCATATGCTTGGCGTTACAGAGCAGCAGGTCTTTGATATTGCGGATGTTGTTTCGGGCCGTGCCGAACCTATGAAAGCCGTTTATTCCTGTCCTTTTTCCAACGGCCTGTTTTTATTGCCCGCCCCCGCAAGAGAGGACGATTTGATTAGTCCCGATATTATGAAACAGCTCGTTTCGGTGCTGGCCAGATATTATGACCATGTGCTGATTGACAGTCCCGCCGGTGTGGGGGGAGGGTTTTCAAGTGCCGCCGCTTCAGCTCAGCGTGCGCTGATTGTGACGACACCCGATCCCATTTGTGTTCGAAATGCAAATAAAACGCATTTTTTACTGGAACAAGCCGGGTTAAAGCAGCAGCGATTGATTATCAACCGTTTCAGTGGGCATAATTTCTATACACAGGGATTTTACCCGGATCTTGATTCCGTTATTGATTCCGCCGGAGTCCGACTGATTGCCGTGATTCCCGAGGACACTTTTTTGGCGGCCGCCGCATCAAACTGCGAACCGGCCCCGCAAAAATCAGCCGGTGCAATGGCTTTTGGCCGGCTTGCCGCCAGGCTTGAAGGTGAACATGTGCCTTTGGCTTCGCTGCAAAAGTTTTAATTTTTACATATTCCTTATTTTTAGGGGGGAAATGATATGAACATTGCTTTAATCGCCCATGATGCTAAAAAAGAGCTCATGGTTCAATTCTGTATCGCATACTGCGGCGTGCTCAGCCGGCATTATCTTTGTGCCACCGGCACGACGGGCAAAATGGTTTCAGAGGCAACCGGGCTTGAAATACAGCGTTTCTTAGGCGGCTCACAGGGCGGCGACCAGCAGATTGCCGCGCGTATTGCCTGCAACGAGGTTGACCTGCTTCTGTTTTTCCGCGACCCGCTGAATCCGAAGCCGCATGAGCCGAACGACATGAATTTGCTGCGCCTGTGCGACATGCACAATATTCCTGTCGCCACAAACATTGCAACCGCCGAGGTATTGATTCACGGTTTGGAGCGCGGCGATTTGGACTGGCGCAATATTTTAAATCCGAAAGCATAATTTTTACAAATCGGCAAAGACCGGAAAGAGTACCTAAAAGCTCGGCCACAGGGAGGACGCGTCCAGACTGAGAGCGCGTCTGCATAAGAGATTTTGGGGAAGACATCCGCGAGCCGGCACGCTGCCCCGCGTTTCGGGGCTTTTGAGGAGAGCTTCGGCTCTCGAAAAAGGGTGGCACCGCGAGGAACATTCCCCCTCGTCCCTTTCGTTGGGACGGGGGTTTTTTGTATTTTTATAATTTTTTTTTCAAGGAGAAACGCTATGGAACTGATTAAAGCACAAAAAGGAACACAGGATTTGCTGCCGGTCCAGACGGAAAAATGGCAGGTTGTGGAAGATGTGATGCGCGGCGAGGCCAAAATTCACGGCTTCGGTGAAATCCGCACCCCGGTCTTTGAGGATACAAAGCTTTTTCAGCGTTCGGTCGGCGAAACCACCGACGTGGTGCAAAAAGAAATGTACACCTTCAATGACAAGGGCGGCCGTTCCGTTACCCTTCGGCCGGAAGGCACCGCTGGCGCGGTGCGCGCCATGCTGGAGCACGGCATGTACAACGACGGGCTTCCGCTCCGGCTGTATTATTTCACCTCCTGCTACCGCTATGAGAACACACAGGCCGGGCGCCTTCGTGAATTTCACCAGTTCGGGCTTGAACTGCTGGGCACCGCGTCGCCGATGGCCGACGCCGAGCTGATCGGCGCGGCGAAAAGCATCTTCAGCCGGCTGGGCGTGCAGAATCTGAGGCTTGAGATCAACTCCATCGGCTGCCCGGACTGCCGTGCAAAATATTACGAAGCGTTAAAAGCCTATTTCAGCGATTACAAGGATCAGCTTTGCGAAACCTGCCGCGGCCGCCTTGACCGTAACCCGATGCGGATTCTGGACTGCAAAAGCCCGGTCTGCTCCAAAATCGCCGACGGGGCGCCGCGGATGCTGGACTATTTGTGCGACGACTGCCGCACGCATTTTGAGAGCGTGAAAACCTACCTTGACGCGGTGAATATTGAATATACCGTCAACCCCTCCATTGTGCGCGGACTGGATTATTATACAAAAACCGTGTTCGAGTTTGTTTCCACCGACCTCGGCGCGCAAAGCACCGTGTGCGGCGGCGGCCGCTACGACGGGCTTGTGGAGGAAATGGGGGGGCAGCCCATGTCCGCACTGGGCTTCGGCCTTGGCATGGAGCGCCTGATGATGATTCTGGAAGCACAAAAAGTTGAATTTCCGCAGCCGGACACCTGCGACCTGTTTGTCGGCGCCCTTGGCGACGCAGCAAAGCTTGAGGCGTTCAAGCTCACACACAGCTTACAGGAATATTCTGTCAGCGCGGCCTGCGACATCAACGGCCGGGGGCTGAAAGCGCAGATGAAATATGCGGACAAGATCGGCGCAAAATACTCCATTGTTCTGGGCGACAGCGAGCTCGAAACCAAAAAAGCAATGATTAAGAATATGAAGACGGGCGAAAAGTCGAAAATTGATCTGAGCAAGGATTTTGTCGAACAGTTCGTTGTTTTGCAGACGAAGGATGAAGACGACATCGTATTTTAAAACATATTTTCTATTGATTTAATATAATTACTGGAGGCTATTTTATGGCAGAATTCATGACAGGGATGAAACGAACAAACTACTGCGGCGAGCTGCGCGCGAGCGACATCGGCAAAACCGTCACCGTGTGCGGCTGGGTACAGCGCCAACGCGATTTGGGCCAGCTGATTTTTATCGACCTGCGCGACCGCACCGGAATCCTTCAGCTCGCATTCAACGACGCGACCGACCGCGCGGTTTTCGACAAGGCTTTTGCCGCGCGTGCGGAATACGTTTTGGCGGTAACCGGCGTTGTACGCGAGCGCTCCTCCAAAAACACCGAAATTCCGACCGGCGAAATTGAGATTGAAGTAACCGAGCTTCGCGTGTTGGCAAAAAGCGAAACTCCGCCGTTTGAAATTGTTGAGGATTCCAATGTAAAAGAGGATTTACGCCTGAAATACCGGTACCTTGACCTGCGCCGTCCCGACGTGCAGAAAAAAATCATGGGCCGCCATAAAATTGTAAAGGTTGCGCGCGACTATTTCGACGAACAAAAATTCGTTGAAATCGAGACGCCGATTCTGATTAAATCCACGCCGGAAGGCGCGCGCGATTATCTTGTGCCTTCCCGTATGTTCCCGGGCAACTTTTTCGCTCTGCCCCAGTCGCCCCAGCTTTACAAACAGCTTTTAATGCTTTCCGGTTTTGACCGCTACATGCAGATTGCCCGCTGTTTCCGCGATGAAGACCTGCGCGCGGACCGCCAGCCGGAATTTACACAGATCGACCTGGAAATGTCCTTTGTAGACCAGGATGATGTCATTGCAATCGGCGAGGGGTTTATGAAGCTCGTCTACAAAAAGGTACTCGATATCGACATTGAAACCCCGTTCCGCCGCATGACGTGGCACGAGGCAATGCGCCGCTTTGGTTCGGACAAGCCGGATCTGCGCTTTGGCCTTGAGCTGATCGATCTGATAGACGACCTGAAAAACACCGAATTCCGCGTATTCAAGGGCGCGATTGACGGCGGCGGCAGTGTGCGCGGCATTAACCTGAAGGGCTTTGCCGACCGGCTGAGCCGCAAGGAAATCGATAAGCTGACCGAATGGATAAAATCCTACGGCGCAAAGGGAATTGCATGGACAAGGCTGACCGAAAACGGCGAAACCTCGTCCTTTGAAAAATTCCTTGCCCCGGAGGAAACCGCGGCGGTACGTAAAACCATGGGAGCCGAAACCGGCGACGTGCTGCTGATTGTTGCAAGCGACGAAAGCACCGTTGTCTATGATTCGCTCGGCGCGCTGCGCTGCGAGCTTGCCGCCCGCTTTGACCTGATTGACAAAAGCAAGCCGTGCCTGCTCTGGGTAACCGACTTCCCGCTGTTTGAGTTCAGCAAAGAGGAAAACCGCTTTATGGCGAAACACCATCCGTTCACCGCGCCGCGCGTGGAGGATATTGACAAGCTGGAAAGCGACCCTGGCAACGTCTGTGCCATTGCGTACGACATGGTGCTGAACGGCAACGAGGTCGGCGGCGGCTCCATCCGTATCAACAATCCCGAATTGCAGCAGCGCATGTTTAAAGCGCTT
This sequence comes from uncultured Caproiciproducens sp., assembly GCF_963664915.1. Taxonomy (NCBI): domain Bacteria; kingdom Bacillati; phylum Bacillota; class Clostridia; order Eubacteriales; family Acutalibacteraceae; genus Caproiciproducens; species uncultured Caproiciproducens sp. Next base: position 1,070,722 of record NZ_OY761810.1, on the reverse strand, counting down.
GGCTTTACCCCTGAAGAAGCGCAGAAGCGCTTCGGCTTCCTGACCGACGCGTTCCGCTACGGTGCCCCGCCGCACGGCGGCATGGCGTTCGGGCTTGACCGACTGGTGATGCTGATGCTCGACTGCGACAGTATCCGCGAAGTGATCGCGTTCCCGAAGGTTGCTTCTTCCTCTGAACTGATGTCGGGCGCTCCGACAGACGTCGATGAAAAGCAGCTGGTCGAACTCGGAATCGGCATTCTCCCAAAAGAATAAACATTCGGCGCTCCGCAGTATTGCGGAGCGCTTTTTTGTGATATAATATACAGTAAACATTTTAATTTACAAAGGAGGGATTTCGCATGGTAAAAATCAACTATCAGAAAGAGCTGGAAAAAACCATTGCCGGCCTGCACGGCGAAACGCCCTCCCTTTTGCTGCACGCCTGCTGTGCGCCGTGCAGCAGCTATGTGCTGGAATACCTCTCTAACTATTTTGATATTACGATTTTTTATTACAATCCGAATATTTCTCCCTCTGAGGAATACCGCAAGCGCGTTGCCGAGGTAAAACGGCTGATTGCGGCGCTTCCTGTAAAGCATCCGGTTTCTTTTCAGGAGGGCGGATACGACACCGAACGCTTCTTCGCCCTTGCGAGGGGCCGCGAGGACGAGCCGGAAGGCGGCGAGCGCTGTTTCGCCTGCTATGATTTACGGCTAAGGGAGGCCGCACAGGCGGCAAAAGCGGGGGGATTCGCCTACTTTACCACTACACTTTCCATCAGCCCGTACAAAAATGCGGAAAAGCTGAACCAAATCGGCGCTTCGCTGGAAAAAGAGTACGGGGTACGCTATTTATATTCCGATTTCAAAAAGCAAAACGGCTATAAACGCTCCATCGAACTTTCTGCAGAGTATGATTTATATCGGCAGGATTACTGCGGTTGCGTGTTCTCCAAAGCGAAACATGACCGCCGTTTAAAAGTTCAAAACTTTTCCACACTGGGAGGGGAAGCCGTGGAAAACTCTCCGATTTAAAAATTGAGAATTGAATCAGGCCCATTTGCGCAAGGGCTTGATTTTTCGCGCTCAAATTAATATTGGAGGGCTTCCCTTGAACAGAAAAAATGTGTATTTATTTTACGCCATCGCGCTTTTTCAAGGCATGGTGTTTTACGCTCCCATTGCCACGCTGTACCGGCAGGCGCGCGGGCTGGGCATTTTTGAGATCACGCTGATTGAAAGCGTTTCTATGATCGTCAGCCTAGCGCTCGAAATTCCGTGGGGCTTTATTGCGGATAAAATCGGTTATAAAAAAACCATTCTGCTGTGTAATTTTCTTTATTTTTTGTCAAAAATTGTATTTTGGAAAGCCAACGGCTTCGGCATGTTCTTATTGGAGCGCCTGATGCTCTCCGTCGTTATCAGCGGGCTTTCCGGCTGTGACAGCGCGTTTCTCTATCTTTCGGCAGGAAAAGCCAATGCCATGCGCGTATTCGGCATTTATTCGGCCATGGGTTCAGCGGGTCTGCTGGCCGCATCGGCGGTATTCTCCCTTTTTCTGCGCGGGAATACTTCACTTTCCGCACTTTTAACGGTATTCAGCTACGGAATTTCACTCATTTTAACAATCTTTTCAACAGAAGTTGAAAACCATGTTGAAAACTCCAAAAATTTCCTGAAACAGGCTGCTGAACTCCTCGGCGTTTTGAAAAAGCAAAAACGTTTTATGCTTTTCCTTGTTGCTGCGGCCCTGCTTGCGGAATGCAATCAGACCATCACGGTCTTTCTGAACCAGCTTCAATACCTCCGCGGCGGAATCCAGCCTCAAGCCATGGGCTTCCTCTATATATTGGTCATTATCTCAGGACTTTTCGCCGCACGTTCCCACCGGCTGGTCGAAAAATTAGGGGAAAGCAGGGTGTCCATCCTCCTGTTTCTGGCCGGCGGCGCGTCATGTCTGTTAATGGCCTTATTCTCAAATCCCGTGCTTTCCGTCGGTTGCATGATTCTGCTGCGTGTTTCATCCGCGCTTTTTGTCCCCGTTCAGATGAATGTCGAAAACCGATCAATCTCCACCGCAAACCGCGCCGCTATCCTTTCGGCCTACTCGATTGTAACGGATCTGGTCGCCGCCGGCACCAATCTGACATTCGGCAGAGCGGCGGAAATCGGCGTCCCGTCTGCCATGCTGCTGGGCGCAGGCTTTTGCTTTTCGGCTTTTTTGCTCTATTGCATTTGGCGGCGCGCAGGGAACCGGTAACCACATTTTTGTTTACTTTCCGCTCCGGTGGTGTTATGATGTACTTACTAATAATGATATACTCAATATTATTGAGTATCATCGGAGGCAGACATGAAAAAGGACAAGGAAAAGAAAAAAAAGCGGGGAAAACGCCTTGCGCCGCCGCAGAATCCCGCTGAAAAGATTCAAGTCGGCATCGTAGCCGAGGAACCCGCGGCGGAGCCGCTGCAATACGTACTGACCGCGGTGGGCGGCAAATGGAAAATCCGTATCTTATGGACACTGCGCGACGGCAAAAGCCTTCGCTACGGTGAAATTAAGCAGCAGATTCCTTCGATTACCGATATGATGCTCAGTCAGAGCCTGCGCGAGCTGACCGCCTCGGAACTGATTGTACGCCAGCAGTTCCAGCAAATTCCGCCTAAAGTGGAATATCGCATCACACCGGCCGGTACCGACTTAATCCCCGCGTTAGAACTTCTATGCGAATGGGCTTTAAAACAGATTATAGGAGAAAAATAAGATGGAAAGATATACGCTGGTTCCTCCCTATACCGCCGATGAAAATCGCTATGCGCAGATGCAGTACCGCCGCTGCGGCGAGAGCGGGCTGAAACTGAGCGCCGTTTCGCTCGGTTACTGGCACAATTTCGGCACTTACGACCAGTACGAAACCGACCGCGCGGTCACTCGCCGTGCGTTTGACCTCGGCATCACCGTGTTCGACCTTGCCAACAACTACGGCCCCCCGGCGGGAAGCGCAGAGGAAACCTTCGGCCGTTTGATGAAAGAGGATATGCATCCTTACCGCGATGAAATGATTATTACAACCAAGGCGGGCTACACCATGTGGCCGGGCCCTTACGGTGACTTCGGTTCGCGCAAATATCTGCTTGCAAGCCTTGACCAAAGCCTGAAGCGTATGGGGCTTGACTATGTGGACATTTTCTATCATCACCGCATGGACGCCGAAACGCCGCTGGAAGAAACCATGGGGGCGTTGGCGCGGGCTGTGAAAAGCGGCAAGGCGCTTTATGCCGGCATTTCAAACTACAGCCCCGAAAAGGCAATGGAGGCTTCCGCCCTGTTAAAAAAGATGGGCGTTCACTGCCTGATTTGCCAGTCACGCTACAGCCTGCTCGACACCAAAGTGGAGAAGGCCGGCCTGTTTGACGCGCTTGCCAAATGCGGCATGGGCGCTACCGCCTTCAGCCCGCTGGCACAGGGTCTGCTGACCGGAAAGTACAACAACGGCATCCCGCAGGATTCCCGCGCTGCCGGGGATTCCGTCTTCCTGAAAAAAGACAGCATTACGCCCGAAACCATCGCCAAAGTTGCTGCGCTCGGCAAACTCGCGGCGCGCCGCGGACAGACCACCGCGCAGCTCGCCCTTTCATGGGTGCTGCACCAGCCGGTAATGACCAGCGTTCTGATCGGCGCAAGCCGTGTTTCACAGCTGGAGGAAAACACGGGCGCGCTGAACAATCTTACTTTTTCCGAAGAGGAATTAAGGGAGATTAACGAAATCCTGAAATAAACTGTACGAAAGCCGTTCAGATATATTATATTCCGCCCCCCTAAAGAAGGGGGCTTTTTTCAGCCGGCAGAGCTGGATTTTTGTTGAGTTAACATAATACATGTTGCGTTCAATTTACATTAATTAAAATTTTAGCACTATATATTGTATAATTTGCTCTTGACAAGCACATTTTATTGGGGTAAAATTCATAGTGCCCCCAAAAAATCGACAGTACAAAAATGGAAATCCGGGATTGAAAGGAATGCATGAAATTGGCTATTAAAATACAGAAGCGCAACGGTGTTGTCGTTTCCTTTGACAAGCAGAAAATCCGCAATGCGATTTACAAGGCCAACAAGGCCGTCGCAGAAGAAAAGATGGATGAGGCTGTTCTTGACCGCCTGACCGGCAAAGTTGACGCCGCCTTGAAAGGCAGCAAAGTACCGACAGTGGAGCAAGTGCAGGATATGGTTGAAGAGACGCTGATTGCCGCCGATTATGCCAAGACCGCAAAAGCGTACATCCTATACCGCGCGGAGCATGCGAAAATCCGTCAGGCCGAGGGCGACTTGATGGACATCTACAAGGAACTGACTTTCCAAGACGCAAAAGATGTTGATATCAAGCGCGAAAATGCGAACATCGATGCCGACACAGCCATGGGCACCATGCTGAAATACGGTTCTGAGGGTTCCAAATATTTCATTAATAACTACGTCCTCCCCAAGGATATCGCCTCGGCACATCTTGACGGCGACATCCATATCCATGACGAGGATTTTTATATGCTGACCGAAACCTGCTGCCAGATTGATCTGATTAAGCTGTTTAAAAGCGGCTTCTGTACCGGTCACGGCGCGCTGCGCGAGCCGAACGACATCCGCTCCTACGCGGCGCTGGCCTGCATTGCCATTCAGGCCAACCAGAACGAAATGCACGGCGGACAGGCCGTTCCTAATTTCGATTATTCCATGGCGCCGGGTGTGGCCAAGACATTTAAAAAAGCTTATTTCAAAGCACTCTCCCAATTTTTTCAGATTACCAACGGTATGAGCGAAGAAGATGCCGACGCGCTGAGCAAAACCATTCAAAATGAGCTTGGTCTGGAAGTTACGCTTTCCTCTGTCGATCAGTACGGCGAAGCTTTAAAGAACTATCTTCCGGAGCATCAGCGAAAGAACGGCTTTGAAGAGATTACCGAAGCACAGACTGTTCGCGCACATAACTACGCTGTAACAACCGGTACCACCAATACCGAAATGGCAACCTATCAGGCAATGGAAGCCCTGATTCACAATCTGAACACCATGAATTCCCGCGCGGGTGCGCAGGTTCCGTTTTCCTCCATCAACTACGGTACCGACACCTCTTTAGAAGCGAGGATGGTCATGCGCAGCCTGCTCAAAGCCACTTCTGCCGGACTGGGCGACGGCGAAACGCCGATTTTCCCCGTACAGATTTTCAAGGTGAAGGAAGGCGTGAACTACAACGAGAGCGACCCGAATTATGATTTGTTCAAGCTTTCCTGCAAGGTGAGCGCGAAGCGCCTGTTCCCGAACTTCAGCTTTATAGACGCACCGTTTAACCTTCAATACTATAAAGAGGGCGACTACAACTCGGAAGTGGCCTATATGGGCTGCCGTACCCGCGTGATGGGCAATGTTCATGACCGGTCGAAGGAAGTCACCTGCGGACGCGGAAATCTGAGCTTTACGTCGCTGAACCTTCCGCGCATCGGAATTGAAGCAAAGGGCGACATTCACGCCTTTTATGAAATGCTGGATAAAAGGATCGATCTTGTCATCCGTCAGCTTTTACACCGTTTTAAAATTCAGTGCTCGAAAAAAGTGTATAATTATCCGTTCCTCATGGGTCAGGGCGTTTGGCTTGATTCGGAAAGGCTCGACCCGACCGACAGTGTGGAGGAGGTTCTCAAGCACGGTACTCTGAGCATGGGCTTCATCGGCCTTGCCGAAACTCTGAAAGCGCTGACCGGCAGCCATCACGGAGAAAGCGCCGAAAGCCAGAAGCTCGGCCTTGAAATGATCACCCATATGCGCAAACGCATGGACGACGAATCCGCGAAAACCGGTTTGAATTTCACCCTGCTCGCCACGCCGGCGGAGGGGTTATCCGGCCGTTTTGTCCGCATTGACCAGGAAAAATACGGCAAAATCGAAGGCGTCACCGACCGCGAGTATTACACGAATTCCTTCCATATCCCCGTATACTACCCGATTAAGGCGTTTAAAAAAATTGAACTGGAAGCGCCGTACCATGCGCTGACAAACGCCGGCCATATCAGCTATGTGGAGCTGGACGGGGACACCTGCAAAAATATTGATGCGTTTGAAGCGGTAATCCGCTGCATGAAGGAAAACGGCATCGGCTACGGTTCGGTAAACCATCCTGTCGACCGTGACCCTGTCTGCGGCTTCAATGGCATTATTGACAACGAATGCCCCAAGTGCCATCGCGGCGAAGACGATGGCGGTCCGAAGTTTGAGCGCATCCGCAGAATCACCGGGTATCTTGTCGGCACGACGGACCGCTGGAACAACGCAAAACGCGCGGAGGAGAGGGACAGACTGAAGCATGGCCTGTAAACTGAAAATCTGCGGCACGGAGCCGGAGTCGATTGTGGACGGAAAAGGATTTCGATATGTGATTTTTACACAGGGCTGCCCCCACGCCTGCCCCGGCTGCCACAACCCGCAGTCACATGATTTCAGCGCCGGAAAATGGGCCGATATTGACACGCTGTTTGCGGAAATCTGCGAAAATCCGCTTTTGAAGGGCGTCACTTTCAGCGGCGGGGAGCCCTTTTGCCAGCCGCTGCCGCTTGTTGAGCTTGCAAAACGAATTCATGAAAAAAAACTTGATTTGACCGTTTTTACCGGCTACACCTATGAGGAGCTGATTGACCGCCGCGACCCCGGCATTGACGCGCTGCTGAGCGAAACCGACATACTGATCGACGGGCCGTTCCTTTTGGAACAGAAGGATCTGACCCTTGTCTTCAGGGGTAGCCGGAACCAGCGTATCATCGATATGAACCGAACAAGACAGAGCGGCACAGTCGTTCTGGATGAGAGTGAAAAAGAAGCATTTTCCTGATGGAAAATGCTTCTTTTTTATGAAAATATATTCGTGTCAACCGATATTTCACTTGTCAATTTCATTTCCATGTGTTACCATAATTATATATATTCGGGGAAGAGGATGTGTCTTTATGCAGCCTGATATCATTTCACAGGAAAAAACAGAAGTCAATATGCTGGGTGAATTTTCTATCACGATAAACGGAAATCAGCTTACCAACCTTAAAGGCCGCACCAAACGAGTGTGGATGCTTATCGAGTACTTGATTGCCAACCGGCATAAGGACATTTCCACCGAAAAATTGATTGAAGTGCTTTGGCCGGACGATAAGTGCAGCGATCCGCTGAACGCCCTGAAGAACCTTGTTTACCGCGCGCGGGAACTTCTAAAGGATCTTTCCGGAAATGATAAGGCGGAATATATTCAGTATATTCGCAACACCTACTCCTGGAACAACAGTTATCACTTCCGGATTGACACGGAACAATTTGTAGATCTTTACAAACAGGGAAGCACCATATCAAAAACATCGGAGGAGCGCATTGAGGCGTTTAAAGGCGCGCTCCAGCTTTACCGCGGTGAGTTTCTGCCCAAGTCGACCTACAGCAACTGGGTAATCTCTGCCAGCGCATACTACGCAAACCTGTACAACGAATGTGTTTTGCGGTGCTGCGGGCTACTAATCGACCTTCGCCGCTTCAGCGAGGTCACGCAAATCTGCGAAGTTGCGCTGACCCACGCTCCGCTGGAGGAATCCATACACAAAATGCTGCTTTTCGGATATCTTTCCACCGGCCAGCGCAATCAGGCGCTCGACCACTACAACTATGTGATCGACCTGTTCTACAAGGAACTCGGAGTGGATATTTCCGAATCCATGCGTGCTTTATACAAGCAGCTGGTTAACAGCATAAATAACATCGAAATGGATTTAAGCGTGATAAAAAACGATTTAAAAGAGGCTTCGGCCGCAGAAGGCGCGTACTACTGCGATTATGACATATTCAAATCCATTTACCGCATTCAGGCGCGTTCGGTCATGCGCACCGGCAGTTCGGTCTTTATTGTTCTGTTTACCATCAGCGATTTAAACGGCGAACTGCCAAAGTCCAACATTGCCAAGCTGGCCGCCGAACGGCTCAAGACCACCATTATGGACAGTCTGCGCAAAGGGGATACGGTTGCGTCTTACAGTTCAACACAGTTTATTGTGATGCTTCCCCTCATCAGCTTCGAAAATGCGGAAATGGTCACCGACCGTATTCTTCAGAAATTTCATTTCCGTTACCGCAGGGACAACGTAAAAATATCTACCAGAATAAACGCGCTCGATTCAGTGGAATAGACTTACCGAATACCGGGCTAAGGGGGAACGATATGAGGAAATACAAATTGATACTTTTTGTGTTTTTACTCACACTCCTGCTGCCTGCCTGCGCTGCACGGCCCATTGCCGACGCGCCGGAGCCGCCGTCCTCTGCCGGGGTTTCCCCGGCGGTATCCAGTGCTGTTTCAGGTCCGTCCTCCGCTGCGGCCAGTTCCGCAGCAGCCTCAACGGCCTCTTCTGCGGCGCAGGGGCCGGCGGCTTCTTCCATGCAAAGCCTTGTTTCACAAATACTGCAATCTTCTTCCGGAACCATTCAAATGAGCTCATCGCTGCCGCCCACGGCGGCGCCGGCAAAAACACCGGCCGCAAAACCGATGCCCGCCGTCACGGCAAAAATGCCGCAGGCTTCCGGTACGGAAGTATTCAGCAAAAACAGCGCGGCGGTTGATTACAGCAACGCCGCACAGGGTTACATAATGGTTCGGTACAGCGGTTCCTCCGTTGTGAAGGTTCTGGTTTATTTCAACGGGGGTTCCTCTTATTATCAATATAATATTTCCGGTGACGGCGCCTATGTTACCATTCCGCTGCAAAGCGGCAGCGGTTCCTATAAAGTCAGATTTATGGAAAATGTATCGGGAAACAGCTATGCCGAGCTTTGCTCCACAGAGCTGAACGCGGCCGTTTCAGGCTGGGGCTGCACGCTTTATCCCAACCAATACGTCAACTACGGTCTTACTTCGGCGGCGGTTGCCGCGGCAAAAAATCTGTGTGCCAAATCCACAAGCAACGCACAGAAGGTTTCCTCAATATACAAGTATATCACCTCTACCATTCAGTATGACTACGGAAAAGCGGGCAGCGTAAAAGCCGGCTACCTGCCCAATGTGGACAGCACGCTGTCAAGCAAAACCGGCATCTGCTTTGATTATTCCTCCCTGATGGCGGCCATGTGCCGTGCGCAGGGAGTACCGGCCAGACTGGTAATCGGCAACACCAGCGTAGGGTATCATGCGTGGAACGAGATTTATCTGGACGGATGGAAGCGCTATGATTCCACTTTTGCCGCGGCCGGGCAGTCTGCCGGCACCTACACGGCGGAGAAATATTATTAACAGCATCGGAACAAAAACAGCCGTATCAGGCGGTTTGGAGGATTAGCCATGGATCAAAACCCGACTGTCAGTCAAAGAAAAGCAAAACCTCTTTCCTCGGGCGATGTCTCCCTCTTCTGCTCACAGGTGGTTCTCCTTTTAAGAGCGGGAATCCCCCTGCAGGAGGGCATCGGCACAATCAGTGAAAATATCGCGGACGAAAAGGGCAGAGAACTGATTCACCGGATACACGCGGGGGTGGAGCAGAACGGTTCGCTCTACCTTGCGCTGAACAGCACCGGCGCTTTCCCGAAGTACATGGTCAACATGGTCAATATCGGTGAAAAAGCAGGAAATCTGGACAATGTGATGGAAGCCCTTTCCCTTTATTACGAACGGGACGACAAACTTCGCAGTTCCATCCGCAGCGCCCTTTTATATCCGTTTATCCTGGTTTTAATGATGGCCGCGGTCGTTTCCGTACTGGTCATCAAAGTACTGCCCATCTTTAACGACGTATTTTTGGACATGGGAAGCGATATTTCCGATACAGCCTCCGCAATTATGCGCGCGGGCACCACCATCGGCAGCTGGGCGCTGGTGCTGATTATCATTCTTTCCGTTCTCCTTCTGACCGCGCTCATCCTCTATAAAACAGAAAAAGGGTACCGGTGGATTTCTAACCTGCTAAGCAATTTTCCGTTGACGCGGCAGCTTTCAAACAAAGTTGCGCTGGCGCGCTTCGCTTCGGTGATTTCCATGCTTCTTTCCAGCGGTTACGACACGGAACAGGCACTGGAACTGGTTCCCGGAATCTTAAGCAATAAATCGGTCATTGAAAAGGTGGGACAATGCCGCGACCGTATGAGTACGGGCTCCTCCTTTACACAGGCGCTTGGCGAGGCGGATATTTTCCCCGGTATTTATTCGGGAATGGTGCGCATCGGCGCAAAAACCGGCAGTCTGGATTCCGTCATGCGCCATCTTGCGGATATTTTCAGCGATGAAGCGGACGAGTCGGTCAGCCGGGCGGTTTCCATCATTGAACCTGCCATGGTTGGGACGCTGTCGGTCATTATTGGCGCGATTCTGCTTTCCGTTATGCTCCCGCTCATGGGAATTATGTCGTCAATCGGCTGAAAAACAACAGACTAAAGGGGGGATGATTGCTTGAGGCTTTATAAAAAGAAATTCGGCTACAAGGACCTTCTGCTTTCCACCCTTGCCTTTTGCGCCGTCCTGTGTCTATTCTGGTTCGGCTTCAGCAACGCTCTTCGCGCCAACAGTACGGAAAAACTGCGCGTTACGCGCGCGGCGATACAGAAGGCGATTGTAAACTGCTACGCGGTCGAGGGAGCTTATCCCCCGGATATCAAATATCTTCAAGACCACTACGGAATTGAAATTGACTACAGCAAATACGTTGTTCAATATGAAACGGCGGGGAGCAATATCATGCCTTCGGTGGAAATCCTTGAAAAGGGCGGCAATTCTTAAGCAGGAGGGTTAATCGATGAATAGCAGGAATTTTCGTTCCGTCCACACCATTTTTGTACTGTTGATTTTTTGCCTGTTTGCGGTCTGCTCCCTGTTTTTGGTGCTGATCGGGGCAAACGGTTACCGTCAAATTGTGCGCGAAATGGACAGCAACAATGAAACACGGGCAACCCTCTCTTATGTTTCCAATAAAGTTCATGCCGCAGACAGCCGTGATGTCAGCGTTGAATCCATTAACGAACAGCAGACGCTTGTCATTCAATCTGATTTCAACGGAAAAGAATATAGAACGTATATCTACCTTCACGACGGTTATCTGATGGAATTTTTTACAAATGCTGAAAATGAATTCAGCGCGGGCAGCGGCGATAAAATCACTCCGGTGTCCTCATTTACAATGGAGAAAAGCGGAAATCAACTGAGCCTTTCGGTCAGCGGCCAAAACAGCCGCAGCCTTTCGCTCAGTCTTTCTCTTACATAAAGCGGGTGATGGAATGAAACGGATATCGGTTCAGGTCAACAGTTTTTTTATAGAAATTATTTTGGTTATCTTGTTTTTCGCAATTTCCGTTACGGTCACCCTGCAGTTATTTGTAGCGGCCAACAACCGCGCCCAGCAGAGCAGTGACCTGAGCGTCTCTGTTATTCAGGCGGAAAATATTGCGGAGCAGGTTTTGTCCCTTACTTCGTCCGACCAGGTGCCTCAGGCGCTGAAAACCGCACAGCTAAAAAATGATGAAACATATTTGATTTGCTACGACAAGGATTGGAATCAGACAAAATCCGAACCTCGTTTTGTTATGGGCGTTACACTGAAAAAAACTCCGTCCGCCGGCGGTACCATGGTCAGTGCGGACATTGACGTTTACCGCCGCCAAAACGGCAGTCAAAAAGACATTTACAGTCTGAGTTCCTCAAAATATCTGCCCAGCGATTAAGGAGGTGTCCGCGTGAAAAGAAAAGGGGATTTTCATCTGGGTGTGGGCGCGTCATCCATTTTAATGATTTTCGTCGTACTTTGCCTTACCACCTTTGGCATTCTTTCCTATGTCACCGCAAACGCGGACAATAAGATTTCCACCAAAAACGCCGAAACGGTTGAAAGTTATTACACCGGAACCGTCGCAGCCGAGGAAAAATTACAAAAAATTGATATGGCACTAGTAAGTGCAAAGGAAGACGCTCAACAAGCCGCGTCCGGAACGGCTCTTACCGGCTTAAAAAATTACAGTTTGTATAAAGGTCGTGGAAAGTTACAGTCAGTAATCGATGTTTTAAACAATACCGCGTCCGTGGAGCAAAAGCGCGCTTCGTGCTACCGCAGTTTTGCAGAGTTGCTGATTACCCGTATTGATGGGGTTACGGTAGAAAATTCAGATGCCGGAACGCTCGGCGTCATCTTTCTGGCCGATGCGGGCGGCGACAGACAAATTGAAACCCGGCTGACCGTCAACGCCTATGGAAACGCGGAGCGCTACCGGATTACAAGCAAAAAGCTTACGCCCCAAGCGCTTGAAAGCGGCTCCGGGGATACACTGGAGCTGTGGCAGGGCAGCAGCGCCCAATAAGCGCATTGGAGAGATAAAATGGAATTCGACATCATTGAAATATTAAAAAGGGCCGTTGAAGAAAATGTATCCGATATCTTTATCATATCGGGCTGTCCTCTTTCCTTCAAAATAAGCGACGTGATTCAACCGGTCGCGATCGGCGGACTTGATTCTTACCGGCTGAAACCGGAAGATACCAAGAAATGCATTGAAAAGATTTATTCGCTGAGCAATAGCAGAGACATGCAGCCGTTTTTGAAGAGCGGCGATGATGATTTTTCTTTTTCCATAGAAGGACTGTGCCGCTTTCGGTGCAACACCTACATGCAGCGCGGCTCCATGGCCGCTGTGCTGAGGGTGGTCGTCTTCCGGCTGCCCGACCCGAAGGTGCTGCATATTCCGGACACGGTCATCGACCTGAACCAGCGCAAAAAAGGCCTTGTGCTGATTACCGGCTCCGCCGGCAGCGGAAAATCTACGACGCTCGCCTGCATCATCGACAAAATCAACCGTACGCGCAACAGCGATATCATTACCATTGAAGACCCAATTGAATATCTTCACCGGCATGATAAAAGCATTGTGAGCCAGCGTGAAGTCGCGCACGACACAAAGGGATATGTTCAGGCGCTGCGCGCCGCCCTGCGGCAGGCGCCCAACGTCATTCTTCTGGGCGAAATGCGCGATTACGAAACGATTACCACCGCAATGACCGCAGCTGAAACCGGCCAGCTTGTGCTTTCGACCCTGCACACGGTGGGCGCGGCCAACACCATCGACCGCATCATCGACGTGTTTCCGCCCAATCAGCAGCAGCAGATACGGGTACAGCTTTCCATGGTGCTTCAAGCGGTGGTCTCCCAGCAGCTGATTCCGGCTTTGGACGGCACTCTGGTTCCCGCATTTGAAATCATGCTGGTCAATCCTGCCATCCGCAATCTGATTCGCGAGTCCAAGGTGCATCAGATCGACAACGCAATTTATTCCTGCGCGGGCGAGGGAATGGTCGCCATGGATATGGATCTTTTCCGACTCTTTATGGAAGGGAAAATATCAAGAGAAAACGCGTTGATTTATGCGGCGAATCCTGAAACTTTGAAGAAGAAGCTGAACTAATGTATAGGATTTGAAGTTCCCGAGGACAAAATTACAAATTAGGCAAAAATGGCGGCTGCAAAGGATGCAGCCGCCATTTATAAACTATATGTTTTATCCGAACTTATTTTACCTGCTGTTTGCTTGGCATGACCAGTTCTCCGGATTTTTGCAGTGCGAGCTTTGCCGCCACAGGGCCTATAATCGAGTAAATAAATGTCGAGCACAGGATAATTACCCGAATTTGAGCCGCATAAGCAGGAACCGCTGTCCCCGCAACCACAATCAGCCCCAAGGCAACGCCCGCCTGCGGCATTAATGTCGGCCCTAAATACTTGCAGATTTTCTCTTCCTGCTTTGTAATCTTTCCGCCGAACCAGGCACCGGCCCATTTCCCAATCATACGCATAACCACGTATAACAGGCCAATGACGCCTATCCCGCTGAGAGCAGAAATTTTAAACCCGGCCCCGGAAATGACAAAGAAGATCATAAAAATCGGAGGGGAAAAAGCCTCTGTAATCTTTACGACACTGTCAATATCCTCATAGATATTGACAAGCACGGCGCCAAGGGTCATACAGGCCAGTAATGGGGAACCATTCATTGCATTCGCTGCCCAATATGTTACTAAAATAAAGGCTATAATAATACAGATTCTATTCGACTGTTTTTTAAACCAGCGAAAGATCAGTTTCATTAGGATCGCTGCAACTCCGCCCAGAACAGCAGATATGGCGATTTCATAAACCGGACTTAATATGGATAATAAAAGATTGGCATGGACACTCGAATTCATCATATTGACAAGAGTAGTCGCGAATCCGAATGCAATCAATGCCACCGCGTCATCAAGTGCAACCACGCTGAGGAGCATGGAAGTCAGCGGACCTTTGACGTTATATTGATTAATCACCATGATGGTTTGCGCAGGTGCGGTAGCCGCTGCGATCGCTCCCAGCATAATAGAGAGCTTTACGTCAAATCCAAAAAGGATTAAAGCGGTGGTTACAAATATAATTCCGCCGAACGACTCCATAATTGCGATTAAAATAGGCGCAAGTCCCACTTTTCTAAAATAATCCAGACTAAATTCGCTGCCGACTGAAAAAGCAATAAAGCCTAATGCGATATCCGATATAACAGCGAAATTATCGACCATATCGGCTGGAATAATATTAAAAAACGAGGGTCCCAATAAAAGCCCGGCAACCAAATATCCGGTAACATTCGGAAGTTTAATAAATTTTCCCAGTCTGCCAAAAAGGATTCCTGAAAAGAGGATTACAGCAATTGCTATGATTATTTTACTTTCCAATTTCAAAGAGCCCCTTCGCAAAATCAATTGGCACACTAAAAACTACGCCGGTATTGTTGACAGAAAGGTCTCCGACAATAGATTCAATTGCACTGACGGCCACCGGAAGCTGGTTATCTTGAATGACCGCAAAAATAACATTATTCTTTTCTCTTTCAGGGTTTAAAAACGTTCTGAGCGACCCCAAAAACGGGATTTCATCCTCGTCATGCTTGTGGCTTAACAGCCTGGCCATTCCCATACTTTCCAGTACGGTGGCTCCATGAATGTCCTGACGCACAAACTCAGTTAATATTGCGTCAAGTTTTTCTGTCTTATTCAATACAAAAAACAATAATTTCATGGCTTCCTCCTTCATATATTGTTCATATTGTATTAAGTATACCACTCAAAACACTGTAGTTCAAATTCAAAGCCCATAAACTTTGTAAAGTAAATCATTCATTTCCTATGCATTCTGGCAAAAAAAGCTTCAATCCCCACATAGTCGGGAATTGAAGCTTATAAACATTTAGGAAATTGTTTCGCCGTTTTGCAGTGATTTGCTGCCGCTGATTATTTTTTCGATATCGTCCTGCGTTACAATTCCGTAAACCGAACCGTTCACGACCGCGGTGTAAAGCCGGTCGCCGCTGCTGTAGAATGCGACGGTATCTTTTTCGCTCTTGTCAAAATATGCATATTCGAGTTTTAGATACGGTGTTCCGCTCGGATTCTGATTCGCCGCTTCAAGAAGCTGCACACCGATGACCTGATTGTAATAATCGGTATAATTTTTTTCATAATCCAGTTTTTTATCCCCGGTTCCCGTTGCCTGATAGGTATACTGAATTTTGTCCTGAGTGGATTTTGTTTCATCCTTGGTACGGGTAACGGTAAATGTCTGAACCGTGCCGCCCGCCGCCACCGAAAGTGATTTTACGGTGCTGATATCCGGCGTTAAAAGATTTTTGCTGCGAAGCGCAAACGGATTTGTATTTGCCCAAGCGTCGACGCCTTCCGCCTTGACAAGATAAACAGCATCCACTTTGTCGAGCTTTACATAATAGCTGGCGTCTTTTTTCGCGCCGACCATCAATTTGTAGCTTCCCTTATTCACCGTAAACTCGGCGATTGCCGACGGTTTGTCAAGCCCATAGGTCTTGAGCGCCGCGGCGTCCGGGTTAACCGCCTCAACGGAATCCGCGGTCAGGGTCGCAAGCGCTGTTTCAATTGCGCTCAGCTTTGCGGCATCTGTCTGCGCGCTTACCGGCGTGGTGATTACGCTTGCCGAACCGTTTTTTGTCACAGTAACCGGCTGCGGAAAATTGGTTCCGCTCAGAGTAATGCTGGTGAAGTCATTTTCGCCGCTGCTGCTGGTAATCGCCATAATGTCCTTGCTGACGAAGTAGTTCTTGTTTTCCAGAATCCCGCCGTCAATGCTGACGGTATACACATTTCCGGAATTTTCGCCGCACATATAATACGCGCTGCTGTCTGTCGCGGAGACATTTCCGATCTTATAATTGTAGTTGCTGCCGTCTTTAAAAGCAACTTCTACGGTAGCCTGTGGGTTTTTCAGTCCGAATTCGTCCAGATTGTCCACCATGCCCAGATTCTTTGTGGCAACAAGGCTGAATCCGTTCTGCACAACCTGTGAAGCGGCGGCGTTGTTGATCGGCACACCGCCGAGCTCCTTCACCATATAGGTGATATCCGCCGCCGTACCGGAAGCAGCCGAGGAGGTGCTGGCAGCAGGTTTTTCAATGGGGATGAGCGTGTAGCTTCCCTTTTGATTTTTCACAGACATGGAAACGATATCCTGGCTCGTTTTGGATACAAGCTCAATCGTTGCCGCCGATGTTTCGGAAGAAGAAGCTTCATCCTTATTTCCTGTCAGCAGTAGCATGGCGGCCACGCCGCCCAGCACCACTATGCAGCCGGCAACAACAATCAAATTTCTCGTGCTGGTCTTCATCTTACAAGTGCCTCCTCTTGTTGTACAAACAAATACCGGCAATGGCAATGAGCAGAGGAATCAGCAGTGTAAAGACCCCGAGGCCGAGCAGAGTGCTCATACCGGTGCTCAGTGTGATATCGGAAACATTCGTCTGTACGGAGGTTTCCGTAATAGCGGTGGCGGAATTTGTGGTTCCGGTCGCGTAGCGGGAAAGGTCAACCATATATTTTGCGTTTCCAAAGGTGCTCGCACCCAGAATTTCCGCATTGAACATGGTCGTGCTTCCCAGCGCGATGACATTCGCCTTGTATTCCTTCGCTCCCGATTTTACCGTATCCTGCGAAAGTACCGCCGTGTTGTACGCGGCCTTTTGGGGAGTGTCGTTCTCTTTTGTATTATTGTCGACAAGATAGCAGGTCTCGTTGGATTTTGCCAGGGAGTACGTTGTTTTGGTTCCCTTTGTTTCAAACAAAAGGTTGATCGGGTTGGACTGCGGAGTCGTAAAGTAGCCGTAGTCGGACTGCCCGCCCAGACTCAGCGCGGACTGCATATTGGAAAGGATATAGCTTGCGTCATCGGTATAATATTTGCTCTGGTCGCTTTCCACAACGACGGCCTGCGGCACTTCGATGCCCCATTCCTTCAGAAAAGCGGAAAGCTTTGGCATGGTCTGCTGGTTGGGGTGGAAGGTGACGAGCAGGGAGCGGTCGCCCGAAATGGTCGTGCTGCTCAGAAAATCATCCAGCTTAGTCAGCTCGGCGTCAGTGTAATCGGTAGCCGGGCATCCCAGTACAACCAAACGGGTGTTTTCCGGGATCGCGTCCGTCAGTATATTGAAGTCCTTTGTCTCAATGCTGTTGTTACCAAGCAGTTTTTTGTACGTCGTCGCGTCAAGCTGCTCCCCGTGGCCCGTGTCAAACGCGGCAAGCGCGACCGTGTCGGAAATCACGGAATTCAAGCCGGACGCAAGCGCGCTGTCCACCATAGAATACGTTTCGGTGGTAGTGCCGTCCGAACCGTACTGCACATTAAACAGGTCGGTGTAGGCGAGTACGCGGTAGCGCTTTTCTGTTTTAATCAGCACGTCTCCCGCGACGATATTGTCGTTTTTATACGTGCTTGCGAAGGTCGGGTTTTTATCAAGGTCAATATACTGCACCTTAATATTGGAATTTTTCTCCGCGATTTTCGCGGCGAGTTCCCCGACCTGACTGTATTTAATGCCGTAATCCGTCAATAACTGGTCGCCTTTTGTCTGCGCTTCGGTCGCCATGATATAGATGGTCGTCGGAATGTTTACCTTGGCGACAATTTCAGCGGCCTGTGTAGAGAGCGTATTGACCCTGTTCTTCGTCAGGTCAATATTCATGGACGGATACCGTTCCCCCAATGCGCCGACGATGATATTGATCAGAACAATTACAATAATAAAGCCCGCCGTGAATGCGGTGGAAATTCCGCCGTGACGAAATTTGCTGCTTTTTGTGTATTCTCTGATTTTTGATTCACCCTTGGGTTTCCTGCTCTTCTTTAATTTGGCATCACTGTTGTCCGGCTCTTCCTCGGTTTCCCCGTCGGCTGTTTCCTCTTCCGCCGACGCACCCGGGAGTTCGTCCGTTAATTTTTCGCTGTTTTCCTCTGCCGAGACCGCTGGGTTCTCTTCCTGAGAAAGATCTTCCGTTTGTTCCTGCGCGGTGTCCGGAGTTATCTTCTGGTTATCGTTATTCTCTTTATTCATTTTCATACCTCCCCCTTAGCTCCATCTTCTGCTTTCAAGCTTGCGGGCGGTCAAAAATATAAAGACCGCGATGACGCTCAGGAAAAAAACAATGCTTGAAATATTAAAAATTCCCTTAGTAAATGGCTGATAGCGTGTATTGAACGAGAGCCATCCGATCAGCTTAACAGCAACCGGGTTGCTGACCAAACCGGTGAGCTGGTCGATGACCAGCAGAAGGATGGAAACACCAAATGTGCTGATCGCGGCGACAATCTGACTTTGCGTGAGGGAAGAAAGAAAGACGCCGATGGAAATCATGCCCGCGCCGAACAGAAGGGAGCCGAAAAAATTGCCGAAGATCAGCGCCCATTCCGGTGCGGAGAAAAGCCCGATCACCGCAACGGGGATCAGCGTGCCGACCATTGCAATGGCATACACGGTCAGCGCTGCTAAAAATTTGCCCGCAACGATGGATGTAACGCCGACCGGCGCGGTCAAAAGCGCTTGATCGGTACGGTTGCGCATTTCTTCGCTGAAGCTGCGCATGGTGATAATCGGAATAATCATCATGCTCCAGATAAACATTGTGCTGTACACATTGGAGATATAGGAGGAGGAACGCAGCATCAGCACCTGATAAAAGTAATATCCGTACAGCGCCAGTATCATGGCCACGCAGACATAACCAATGGGAGAGGTGAAATATGCCCTTAATTCCCTTTTGGTAATTGCTTTCATTCTGCTTCGCCGCCTTTCAGTGTTTTTTCAGCGATGGTGTCATCCTTGATATAGGATGCGCTGGTCATGCGCAGGAAGACATCCTCCAGCGAAAGCCCGGCGTTGGACAGCGACAGAATCGGATAATTTTTTGCCGACGCAACGCGGAAAAGCTCACGCCGCAGGTCATAGCCCGCATCAGCCTCCACTTCATACTCGAAAACGCCGGGCTCTTTTTCACCGTAGCTCTGTACGGTCTGTACATGCTTGATGGTTTTCAGCGCATTTTTTACGTCGTTCTCGTGCCCTTCTATACGGGCAATCAGTTTATGGTCGGAACTCAGGCTTTGCGAAAGGTTGTCCGGCGTACCGTCCGCGACAAGCCGGCCTCTATTGATGATAATAATGCGCTCACAGACTGCCTGTATTTCGGGCAGAATATGGGAGCTTAAAATAATCGTATGATTTTTGCCCAGATTGTTAATCAGATTGCGGATCTCGATAATCTGCTTCGGGTCAAGGCCGACGGTCGGTTCATCAAGGATTAGGACAGGAGGGTTGCCCAAAAGTGCCTGTGCGAAGCCGACGCGCTGTTTATAGCCTTTGCTGAGGTTGTTGATCAGCCTGCCGTACACATCGCTGATTTTCATCAGCGCGCAGATTTCTTTTATGTGCTTTTCCCTCGGCAGCGTTACTTTTTTCAGGTCGTACATGAAGTTCAGATATTCTTTCACCGTCATATCCGGATAGAGAGGCGGCATTTCGGGCATGTAGCCAATCAGCTTTTTCACTTCGTTGGGATTGTCAAGCGTGTTGTAGCCGCCGACCGTGACCGAGCCGGAGCTGGCAGACAGATATCCCGTAATAATGTTCATTGTGGTTGACTTTCCTGCGCCGTTCGGGCCCAAAAATCCGACGACGGTTCCTTCTTCAACCGAGAAGCTGATGTTGTCCAAAGCGACGTTTTGACCGTAGCGCTTTGAGAGGTTCTTAACCTCAATCATGCAGATCCCTCCTGTTGTTTTCTTCATTTTTGTTCATCTATTTAAAGGCGGACGGACTCCGCCGATAATGCCATTCTATTTTAACAATTTACAGTCTGTAGAATGTAAACATTTTTTTAATGAATACATTCTATTTTATAAATTTTATGTGATGGCTGTGTGAAAAACGTCAAAATATAAAAGAAAAAAATGCCGCCCACGGAAACAAAGTTCCCGGACAGCATTCATTTCATCTGTTTTGCTCTTCTTCATGGTCCGTTTCATCCGGCTGTTCCGAAGCGCTCTGTACAGGTGCATCCGTTTTTCTGCTTTTTATCCAACGGATCCCTTCTGGGGCGTAACTGATTGCAAGTCCAATCGCAATGCTGATTGCAAGCCAGCTTTCGTTCGGGTTTTGAATTGCGAAAAAGACGGCGGCGGCCAAAAGGCTCAGGTACATAAGAAGGTGCTTTTTCTTTTCGCTTAGTTTAACGGACTTCTTTTCCTTCATTCTGCACTCCTCAAATTTTGCCGTCTTTTAAAAGCTGCGCGGTTTTCAAAACCAGCACTTGCGTTTTTGCGTCAGGTATTTCGCTGTTCATGACCATGTGCACCGCTTTGTCAACCGGGATTTTTTCGGTTTCCAAAAACTCGTCTTCATCAAACGCCGTATCCCCGAAAGAGTCTGCGCGGCAGGCGTAAAGATAAATAATTTCATTCGAGTAGCCGGGGGAGGGATACAGTCTGCCCAAATCGACATAATGGGTACCGGTAGTTCCGGTTTCTTCCTTCTGTTCGCGCTTCATTGCTTCAAACGGGTCTTCTCCGTGTTCAAGCTTGCCCGCCGGCGCTTCCAGAACAACCTCTTTGTACGGGTAGCGGAACTGGCGCACAAGCATAATCTCGTTCTTTTCCGTCAGTACGGCAACCGTAACCCCGCCCGGATGGTCGACACATTCGCGGGTGGAGGTTTTGCCGTTGATCAGCTCCACCTTATCCACATGAAACTTGAGGATTTTTCCATCATAAACATTATTTCGGCTCAGTGTTTTTTCGTTTAATTCCATATTTTTCTCCATATTGACAGCGATTCTCTGAAATAAACCGATTTTGAACCGCTATCAATAAACTTTTAGTATAATAATAAGTAAATATAACAAATCTTATTTAGCCTCGTAGGTGTAGCTTTTATCATAGGTGTAAAGCTGGCGGTAAACCTGCGCTGCACGGCTGCGGTAATAATCCATCATACCGCTCGCGGCGTTCACCTGCGCCATGGTTCCGCCCCCGGCCTGTGCTTCGTCGCTGATTTTTTTCAGCGCTTCGGTCTTGCCGTTTACCCAAGCGGTTTGCTCCGCTTTGATCTTCTTGAGCGCATCGCCCGTGGCCAGCTTCACCACTTTGTTATAAGCCGAAGTAACCTCTTTTGACCAGATATCGGCATATTTGTTGGAAAGCTGTACCATCTCCACACTGGAAAACGCTTTATTGGATTCCGCTATATATTTTTTGTCGATCGGGTTGGATTTAAAAAGCGCGTTGAAGTCCGCATTGTCGGTTTCAATATCAATGACCGGGCCGGGCTGTGACTGGGCCGGTTCATTCGGCGTTATGACTTGAACAGCCGAACTTTCCGATTCGCTTTGCCCGCTGCTTGCGGGCTGGGAACTCGCGGTCTGCGAGGATTCCCCAAGGCCGCTTGCCGGAACAGAGCTGTTCCCACTTTTGAACATACCGCATCCCGTAAACGCTGTCACTGCAACGGCAAACACCGCAACAATGCAAAGCTTTTTCCTGTTTTTCATTAACAGCACCCTTTCTTATTCCTCGGTGTTTTCAGGCTCTGTATTCGACTGAGCATTTTCAGCAAGCTCGTCAATTCCCTCATCCGCGTCAAGATCGGTATCCGCGTCTCCTTCGTCCACAGGCAGGGGATCAACCGCGTCTTCTTCATGCGCTGTGCGGGCAAGGGTGACAACCTCGCTGTCTTCATTCACGCGCATTACGCGCACGCCCTTGGACGGCCTTGCACATTCACGGATGGAATTTGCCGGAATACGAATGATAATTCCGTCGGAAGAAATTAAAATAACATCGTCTTCAAGATCGACCACCTTAATGCCGGCAACCTCTCCGTATTTCTTAACATGATAGTTCGTCAGGCCCTTGCCGCCTCTGGACTGAATGCGGTAGTCATTGATGCCGGAAAGCCTGCCGTATCCTGTTGCGGAAACAGTCAGTACAAGACCGTCCTCACGCAGGGAACTCATTCCTATTACATAATCGCTCTCTTTGAGTGTAAGCGCCTTGACGCCGCGGGCGGTTCTTCCCATTGGGCGAACATCCCTTTCGTCAAAGCGGATGGCCATGCCGAGGCGGGTCGCAACCAAAAGCTGCGTGTCGCCGCTGGTCAGGCGCACCCATGAAAGCTCGTCTCCCTCGTCCAAGTCAATGGCGATCACGCCGCCCTTGCGCGCGGTGTTATAGGCTGAAAGGCTGGTGCGCTTGATAATTCCGTTGCGTGTTACCATACACAGATAGCTCTCATCGTCAAACTCGGGTACACGAATCATGGAGGTGACTTTTTCATCCTGCGCGATCGGCAGCAGGTTTGCAATGTTCATTCCCTTGCTCGTGCGTGAACCCTCCGGTATTTCATAGCATTTCAAACGATAGACACGGCCCAGATTGGTGAAGAACATGACATAATCATGGCTGTTAATGACGAACATGTCGCTCGCTACATCTTCCTCACGTCTTGTCATGCCGCTGACCCCGCGGCCGCCCCTGCGCTGAATATGGTAGGTGTCTGTTTTCTGACGCTTGACATAACCGAAGTTGGTCAGGGTCAGCACACACTCCTCCTGCGGAATCAAATCTTCAATATCGACCTCGCCGCTCACCGTCACAATCTCGGTGCGGCGCTCATCGTTAAACTTATTTTTTACAGCGATTGCCTCATCCTTAACAATGCCGAGCAAACGCGTTTCATTACTCAGAATATCTTTGTAATCCGTAATTTTTAATTCCAAAGCGGCTATTTCGTCCAGCAGCTTCTGGCGTTCCAGTCCGGTGAGTGCGCCGAGCGGCATTTGAACAATTGCCTGCGTCTGCAAATCATCCAGCCCGAACCGTTCGGTCATGCGCGCCCTTGCGCTCAGCCTGTCCTTGGAACTGCGGAGAATCGAAATAATTTCGTCAATATTGTCGACGGCAATTTTCAGGCCTTCCAGCAAATGCGCGCGCTCCTCGGCTTTTCTTAAGTCGTACAGGGTGCGGCGGCGCACAACGCTTTCTTGAAATTGAATGTATTCCTGAAGCATTTCCTTCAGCGTCAATGTTTTAGGTTCTCCGTTGACAATGGCAATCATAATGACGCCGAACGTCGTCTGCATCTGTGTATAGGTATAAAGCTGATTCAAAACAATCTGCGGTGAAGCGTCGCGCTTTACGCTGATGAGCATATGCATGCCCTCGCGGTCGGAGTGGTCTTCCACATTGGAAATCCCCTCAATACGCTTATCCTTGACCAGTTCGGCGATAGTTTCAACCAGTCTTGCCTTATTTACCTGATAGGGAAGTTCGGTCACAACGATATTGAAGCGGCCGTTCTTTTCTTCTTCAATTTCCGCGCGGGCGCGCACCGTGATGCGGCCGCGGCCTGTTGCGTAGGCGGCGCGGATCCCCGCCCTGCCCATGATGATTCCGCTGGTGGGGAAGTCGGGTCCTTTGATGCTCTGCATTAGATCGTCCAGCGTGGCGTCGGGGTTGTCAATCAGCGTGCACATGCCGTCGATGACCTCGCCCATGTTATGCGGGGGAATATTGGTGGCCATGCCCACTGCAATACCGGTGGAGCCGTTGACCAAAAGGTTTGGAAAATGGCTTGGCAGAACAGTCGGTTCCTTCAGACGGTCGTCGTAGTTCGGCTGAAAATCGACGGTATCCTTGTCGATATCTTCCAGCATTTCCACAGCGATCTTACTCATGCGGGATTCCGTATAACGATAAGCAGCCGGGGGGTCGCCGTCCACGGAACCGAAGTTTCCGTGACCGTCCACCAGCATATAGCGCATGGAAAAATTCTGCGCCAGACGGACCAGCGCGTCATAGACCGAAGCGTCGCCGTGCGGATGGTAACGGCCCAGCACGGAGCCGACGGTGTCGGCGCACTTGCGGTACGCTTTATCCGGAGAGAGGTTGTTTTCAAACATGGTGTATAAAATTCTTCTGTGAACCGGCTTTAACCCGTCGCGCACATCCGGGAGCGCGCGCGAAACAATAACCGACATGGAATAGGCAAGAAACGACTGTTTCATTTCCTTTTCAAGGTCTACGTTTATAATTTTCTGATTATCCTGAAATTCGTCCATTAGCGGGCACCTTCCTGCTGATATTTTTCTTGAAGCTTTGTATAAAGAATGTTATGAATCCGGGTACATTCGCTTTCGTTCATCGCTCTTTTGGGAATAAACTTCATTTCGTTGATTCCGGTGTATATGATAAAAACCCTCGCGTCCTCATACGCTTTATACAGCATCTCATAGGGAATTGCGGCCGTATACCGTTCGGTTTTAAAGGTTATTTTTTCCTCAAAAAATTCTGTGGTCTGCGCGATGAATTTTTCTTTGTTTGCCGTGAAATAGCGGAACGAATGCCGCCGCACGGCGTATATAACAATTAAATCGTAAAAACATCCGATGATGACGCCGACCGCGGCCATTGCGGCATAAATAAAATTCTGATAGAAATTCCCATAAACAAAAGCCCGTAAAAGAAATGCGGTTAATATTAAAACGGTTCCTGTGACTTTTAATATAATTTTTTCACTCTGTTTCATAGCGGCTTTCGCTGCCGCTATCTTAAAGTCGGCGTAATCGAATTTTGTGGTAAGACAGCTTACCGAAACTGGGCTATCAGGCAAATAAATTCCTCCTTAACGCCCGATTTTTACGTAGCGCGAAGCAAACGTACCGGCAAGATGAGCGGATATTGTTTCCGTCTGTTCGTTTGTGAGCCCCCGTTTTTTAATGATCAGCAGCTCCCGTTCGCGCCCGCCGGTCAAAACAAAAGCAGCGCCGGTTTCCAGGCATTTATTAAAGTCGGTCCAGTACTCCAAAATCTGCTCACAGCTGTTTTCAAGAACCACGCTGTCCCGATACAGCTGAATTTTCTGTGGAAGCGCAAGCAGCCCATTGGAGCGGTACAGCTCGTCCGCCCATTTTTTAATGTCGTTCGGCTGTACAAAAAAGAAAAGAAATCCCAGCGCAAGCGCCAGAACAATCCCGCCGGCGGGAGCCCAGCAGGTAGCAAGCCTTGCGTTGTAAAATGGGATAAAAGAGGCGATTACAATTGCAGTCGAAAGACAGATACCGGCCTTGACCCATTTTTTGTGCATGGGGGAAATTGCACTCTGCGCGGTATAATACGCCGCGGCGTAATCCTCCGGGTCAACCGTCTGCTCTATGATTTCTATAGGCTTCCCTTCATAAAACGTCGGCATAAATTCAAATTCCTCCCATTCGTTAGCTTTTTGGCTGCGTCCCTGCAAAAATCATCGCCTGCACCTCCGGCAGGACAGCCGGCTCCACACAGCGCAGCGGAAGAATCACCATATTTCTATCGTTTATGTACAGCACCATCAGATTATCAAATTGAGTGCTTTCGCTGGTTCCGTCGAGCGGAATCTCCCATTTTTTATCGGGCAGACCCATTTCAATATGATCGGGGTAAATTTTCATGCGGATTTCCCTGCCGTCGGCAACTTTTGATGAATGCATTTTAATAATGATCGAGGGAAGCACCGCCACAATGAAAATCAGCATCAAGCACACCGCACCCAGCGATGCATACCGGCTGTCGCCCGTTTCGCTGAATCGCACCAGAAATGCAGCCGCCAGCACCGCGCTGAGCACAGCCGCAACGATGGAAAGCGTAATTCTTGTGTTTGTGTACTGGCCTTTTCGCAGGACTTTAAAAATTTCGCGTGAAGTCAGCGTATATTTCAGTTTGATCCCCGTATGCTGCTCCTCAAACGCCAGCGCCGATTCATCGGCGACCAGTTCCGCTTCGGAACCGTCCCATTCGACCCTTTTCCCTCCAGGCTCCTCTTCAACGGGGGTCTGTTCCCCCCGGGGTTCAGGAGGTTTTGAGGTTGTATCCTGTTCCTTCAAAAACTGTTTCATGAAAAATACTCCTTCTAAATTTAGCTCATGTAATACTCAATGGATTTTATGTTATAATTCTACTGTTTGTAAAATATTTAATTGCTTTAAATATCAAGATTCTTCGCATATTTCGCGTTGTTCTCGATAAAGGCGCGGCGCGGCTCAACCTTGTCGCCCATCAGGACAGTAAACGCTTCATCGGCGGCGGCGGCGTCTTCCACTTCCACACGCAGCATGGTCCGGCTCTGCGGATTCATTGTAGTTTCCCAAAGCTGTTCGGCGTCCATTTCACCAAGGCCTTTGTAGCGCTGAATTTCGTAATTGGTGGCAAGCTCCGCCATTTTTTGGTCGCGTTCTTCGTCGCTGAACGCATAGTAATGATTTTTACCCTTGCTCAGACGGAATAGCGGCGGCTGCGCAAGGTAAATATGCCCCTCTTCCACAAGCGGCTTCATAAAACGGAAGAAAAAAGTCAGCAGCAGCGTGCGGATGTGCGAACCGTCGACATCGGCATCGGCCATGATAATAATTTTTCCGTAACGCAATTTATTCAGGTCGAATTCCTCGCCGATTCCGCAGCCGAGCGCGGTGACGACAGGCATCAGCTTTTCATTGCCGTACACCCTGTCGAGCCTTGCTTTTTCCACGTTGAGCATTTTGCCCCAAAGCGGGAGGATTGCCTGATATTTGCGGTCACGTCCGCCCTTTGCGGAACCGCCG
Source organism: uncultured Caproiciproducens sp. (assembly GCF_963664915.1). Lineage (NCBI taxonomy): Bacteria > Bacillati > Bacillota > Clostridia > Eubacteriales > Acutalibacteraceae > Caproiciproducens > uncultured Caproiciproducens sp. The sequence goes on along the minus strand of NZ_OY761810.1, from coordinate 1,043,751 downwards.
GCGGAATCACCTTCGACGATATAAATTTCTGTATCGTCGGGGTTGCGGCTCTGGCAGTCGGCCAGTTTGCCCGGAAGCGCGGCGCTTTCCAGCGCGGATTTGCGGCGCACCAGGTCGCGGGCTTTTCTGGCGGCGTCGCGCGCGCGGGAAGCGGCTAACGCTTTGTCAAAAATTGCCCTTGCCGTGGCGGGGTTTTCTTCCAGATAGGCGGTCATTTTGTCGTTGATAAGGTTGCTGACCAGCGTGCCGATTTCGGTATTGCCCAAACGGGCCTTGGTCTGCCCTTCAAACTGGGCATCCTTCATTTTTACGCTGATAATAACCGTCAGGCCCTCGCGCACATCGTCGCCTGAAAGATTTTTATCATTTTCTTTTAAAATATTATATTTTCGCGCATAATCATTCATCACACGGGTCATTGCGCGTTTGAAGCCGTCTTCATGCGTGCCGCCGTCCGTGGTGTGAATATTATTGGCAAAGGAAAGCATCAGCTCGTTATAAGAATCATTATACTGCATAGCAACTTCAGCTGTTGCCGAATTATCGGGGGCGATAGAAGTAAAATGAATAATATCGGGATGGACAATCTCCACAGCTTTTTTCTTGTTGATATATTCAACAAAACTGCTGATTCCACCGTGATAGCAGTAATTATCCTGCATCGGGTTGGCGGCGTCGCGCAGATCGACCAGTTCTATATGAATTCCCGCGTTTAAAAACGCCTGTTCACGAAGCCTCGTTTGCAAGGTTTCATAATCATAAACGGTGGTTTCCTGAAAAATCTGCGCGTCCGGCTTAAACGTTACCAGAGTGCCGGTTTTATCCGTTTCTCCTCGCTGTTCCAGCTGCGTCATCACTTTTCCGCGTTCGAAGCGCTGATAATAGACTTTTCCCTCGTTGTAAACTTCAACCTCAAGCCATTCGGAAAGGGCGTTTACAACGGAAGCGCCCACTCCGTGCAGTCCGCCGGCAACTTTATATCCGCCGCCGCCGAATTTTCCGCCCGCGTGCAGTTCGGTGAAAACAACGGTAACCGCCGGTATCCCCATCTGATGCTGGATGCCGATCGGAATTCCGCGCCCGTTATCGAGTACGCTGATGACGTCGCCCGGTAATATTTTTACGTCGATTTTATCGCAGAATCCTGCGAGCGCCTCATCTATCGCGTTGTCCACGATTTCATAAACAAGGTGGTGCAGTCCGCGCGGTCCGGTGGAACCGATATACATGCCTGGGCGCTTTCTGACTGCGGCCAGTCCTTCAAGCACCTGTATCTGATTTTCGTCATATTTTTGTTTTGTTTGCGTAATTTCGCTAAACTCCAAGTTTAACCCTCCAATTATAATACGTATCGTATATTCTACTGATATGATTTCAATAAGGTTTATGATTTAAAGCGGAACCGGCGGTTTTTTGCGGTTCCCTTTGAGAGGATCGCTGAGGATGTTCGGCAGGAGGTTGTTTATGAACTGCAGGTTTTCTCAGTCTTACAAGAAAAATGCAGAGAAAATAAAATAGAAAATAGGGCAGCATAATGAATAAAATCGAGGGTAGGCTGAGTGTTCTTACGGAAAGAATCCGGATGAGATAAATCAGTCCGCTGATAACAATCGCAGCGATTGAAAAAAAGTAGACGGCGGGGTCAAGCTGAATATTGGAATAACCGCCGCATTTGGGGCATATATATTCGCCCTGCGTCTTAATCGTCCACGTGCGGAGAAGACTTAGTTTTTTTCCGCAGTGCGGACATCGTGCCTTTCTGAATTTTTTCATTTTTTTACACCTGTCATTTTAAACATTTGATATTTCATCAATAAACCCGGTCCTTTTCAAAAGGGTAGAGGACGAAATTTGCGTAATATAAACCGTCAGCCTGTTTCTTTTATCACAGCAGAGTACAAAGGATTTCGGCATTTCCATAGAAACATTGACCACCCTGCCCGCCTTTTGTGCAGCGGAAAGGTAGTTTCTCGTTGATTTTGATATGGTAGATGTTTCCATATCGAATATGCCCACAATATCATTCGTTTTAATCACTGTGTCCTGCCCGAGATGAAGATACATAAAATAAAACCTTTCTCATTTTTTTATAAGAGTTCCGCCGTCCATTTTGAACAGGGCACCCTCCCGGAGCTGTTTTACCGCACCGGGTTCACAGCAGGTTATAAAAACCTGACAGCTATTCAAATGATTGAGCAAATAATCCTGTCTGCCGGAATCAAGCTCGCTCATCACATCGTCGAGCAAAATAATGGGCCTTTCGCCGGTTTGGCGAAACAGCATCTCGGCTTCCGCCAGTTTTAATGCGAGAACGACGGAACGCTTTTGACCCTGCGAGCCGAATGCCCGCGCAGACTGAAGGTCAATCGTTATATCAATATCATCGCGGTGAGGACCTACCCCGGTGTGGCCGGAATAGACATCGTCCCGACGGGAATCTTTCAAAGCCTGTTTCAAATCGCCGGCGCTTTTTTGATAGTTTAAATCGATGGTTTCCGTCTGCTGGGAAATACCGGAGTAAATTTCTTTTACCGGATCTTTAATTTTCTCAATATAATCCATTCTTCCCCGTACGACCGCTTCACCGTATGCGGCAAGCTTTTCATCCCATATTTCCAGCGTATCCATCAGTTCGGCATGGCGGGGAATATCTTTCAGCAGCGTGTTGCGCTGAACAAGCGTATGGTTGTAGCGGGCCAAAAGCGCCGCGTAACCGGGCTTGAGCTGACAAAGCGCGGCATCCATAAAATCGCGCCGGAGCGACGGACCCTCGCGTACAAGCGCAATATGCTCGGGGGAAAAAATAACGGAAAAGAATTTTCCGATCAGGCCGGAGACGGTTTTTTGCGCTACACCGTTCAAAACGGCGTTTCTGCGCCCGTTTTCAATGACAATCGCTGCCGATTGTCCGCGCTCCTCGCTGAAAAATTCAAGATTGATTTCGGCTCTTTTTTCCTCATGCAAAATCAAATCGGCGTCTTTCGCTCCCCGAAAGGAGCGTCCGCCTGTAAAAAGCCAAATGGCTTCCAGTAAATTTGTCTTGCCCTGCGCATTTTTCCCATATATTATATTGATCCCATTATGCGGAATTATCACGCCATATTGTAAGTTTCTGTAATTTTTTACTTCCAGGTGCTGGATAATCACCCGTCACACACCTCATATGTCACATCGTTGTATTCGGCCTTGTCGCCGCATCTCATTTTTTTGCCGCGCATGATGCAAATTTCTCCGTTTACCTTTACTTCGCCGCCCTGCACCACAAACTTTGCCCGCCCGCCGGTATCCACCGCACCGCCAAGCTTTAAAAGAGAGTCAAGCCTGATAAATTCAGTGTCAATCACTACCTTTTCCGTCTTCATTACTGTGCCTCGCTTTTTAAACGCACGGGCAGCACTAAAAAGAGGAAGGAATCTCCTTCACGCGGTAGAATTTTCATTGGACTTAACGCGCCGTTCAGCTGAATTTTCACTTCGTCACCCTCGGTATTGCGCAAAGCGTCAAGCAGATAGCGGTTATTGAAACCCATTTCAACGTTCGCGCCGTTTATATTGGCGGGAAGCTGATCATTCGCATGCCCGATCGAAGTGGAACAGGAAACTTTAATTTCACCGTCTTCAAACACACAGCGAACCGGGCTTTTTAATCTGTCGGTAATTAAAAGGGAAACGCGCTCCACGCTGTCCATAAACGCGCGGGTCGGAACAATGACCTCTGTTGAGCTCGTATTTGGGATAGCGGCCCGGTAATCGAGAAATTCTCCTTCCAAAAGGCGGGAAATAACACAGTAATTCCCGACTTGAAACAGAATATGGCGTCTGCCGACCAGAATTTCAAGTTCGGTGTCATCGTCGCTTAAAAGCTTGAGTACTTCACTGAGCGTTTTTCCGGGAACAACAAAGTTGATTTCTTCGCCGCACGCCGCATTTTCTTCTCTCATAGCAAGGCGGTATCCATCCACGGATATTAATTTAATTCTGTTTTTGCTCAGTTCAAACAGTGTGCCGGTATGAATCGGCTTTGCGTCGCTTTCAGCTACGGCAAAAATAGTCTGACGGATCATGCTTTTCAGAATGCAGTTTGCGATTTTAATCGAAGTTTCACCTGTAATTGCCGGAAGCTCGGGATATTCTTCCGCCGGAATACCTACAATGGAAAAATCGGCCGGTCCGCTTTTAATTGCGGTAATCTTTTTCTCATCGGTTGTCAAGTAGACTGTTTCCCCCGGCAGACGGCGTACAATGTCACCGAAAAGTTTGGCGCTCAGAACAATGCTTCCCTGTTCCTCAACCTGTGCCTCTATTTTTGTGGTCATTCCAAGTTCAAGGTCATATCCGCATAATGTAATTTCGTTATCACTCGCCTTAAGCAGGATTCCTTCCAGGGCGGGAACAGACGATTTTGTGGATACGGCTCTCTGGACATTCAACACAGCTTCGTTCAGCTGCTGCCGTTTGCAGACTATTTTCATAAATTCACCCTCTGCTTCCTTTTATAATAGATAGTATAGATTTAATTTAGTAAGAGTAGTAGGCGGCGCGTAAAAGTTGAAATACCGATTAAATGCAGGCTCTATGTGATTTATTGTAAATGTTGCGTGTGATTCTAATGTTAAGAGATTGTTAACTGTTCGTATTAACATTTTAGTATTTAACAGGTTGTTGAAAACTCTGTGGGGAATGTTGAAAACAAGTTTAAAATTATGGAAAATCAAAAATCTAATAAAAACGCAGATTAACAGGAAAAGTTGAAAAGTCAACTTGTTTTCAACTTTTCAGCGGTCGCGGATATTCTTAACTATATCTTCGACTGTCGCCTTTGTTTTAGGGTCGCGCTTGATTCCTTTTTCGACCTGTTGAATGGCATATACAATAGTAGAGTGGTCGCGCCCGCCAAATTCTTCGCCGATAGAAGTCATTGGCAGCTGGGTGATTTCCCTGACAACGTAAATGGCAAGCTGGCGTGCGCTTGAAATATTTGCCGAACGTTTCGCGGAGCGGATATCTTCACTGGTCGTTCCGAAGGTGCGCGCAACCTCGTCAATAATTTTCTCAACGGTAAAGGGGGTAGGCTGGTCGTTATTGATAATATCACTGATTGCGGCCTGCGCCGTTGTGATGCTTGGACCCTCCCCGGCGAGAAGATAATAGGCTTTCATTTTTTTTACTGCGCCTTCCAGCTGGCGGATATTGTTTTTTAGCCGGTTGGCTATGTATTCGGCAACATTGTCGGGCAGTTCAATTTCAAGAAGTTCCGCTTTCCGCTTGATAATTGCGATTCGCGTTTCAAAATCAGGCGGCTGAATATCTGCGGTAAGCCCCCATTCAAAACGGGTTAAAAGCCGCTCCTCAAGGGTGGCAATATCTTTCGGCGGCCGGTCGGAGGTAAGTACAATCTGTTTTTTTGCTTCATATAACGTGTTAAAGGTGTGAAAAAATTCCTCTTGAGTGGAATCTTTTCCCGCTATAAACTGAATATCGTCAACAAGAAACACATCCGCTTTGCGATAGCGGTTGTGAAATTCCGCGGTTGTGCCGCGGCGGATTGCTTCGATCAGCTCATTGGTAAACTCATCGCCTTTAATATATATAATATTCATTTCAGGATTGGTACGGCTGATTTCATTGCAGATTGCGTAAAGAAGATGGGTTTTTCCCAGCCCTGAATTTCCGTAGATGAACAAAGGATTATATAGGGTCGCGGGTTTGCTTGCTACCGCCATGGAAGCGGCATGTGCAAATTTATTGGAAGAACCGACAATGTAGGTGTCAAAGGTAAACTCATAATCGTCGTTAATTGCCGGTGTGTCGTCATTTTGTTTTTCATTTCCGGTTTCATCCGGAGTACAGACGCGGATTTGAATTTTCTGACCGAAAATCTGTGTGAATGCTTCATCAAGCATATCCATATAATAATGCTTGATTGTCTGCCGGTGGAGTTCATTCGGTACCTTAATCACAGCAACTCCCTGCGCGAAATCAAGATTAACCGGTTCAATGCGTTTGATCCAAGTGGAATAGGCAATGTCGGTTATCTTGCTTTTACAATAATCGCAGACCAGATTCCAGACCTCGGTAAAGGATTCCATTCTTTAAACCTCATTTTAACAATTATTTATACTCGTAGGCATAACATTTATTATATTACCACAAAACACGGATTTTTTCAAATTTCACTTAATATTAAAAATACACTATATTGTATCGCGCGAGTACAAAATACATAGATAATAAATTTTTTTTAAATTATAAGCTTTTACTTTTAATTTACATAAAATTGTGGTATATTGATTCATATAGCTTGACTACTAAAAAATCAGCCTGTTTGCTGTTCTTTTTAATTATTTTTCGATTATTGGGACAAAATTTAGGTTGACAGGCTGTGCGTATTTAATATATAATGCTATATTGCAAGGTTTGTACCCCGAAAGGAGGTTTTTTTCATGCTGAGAACTTATCAACCAAAGAAGCTCCACAGAAAAAAGGAGCATGGTTTCAGAAAAAGAATGTCCACAAGCAACGGCCGTAAGGTTTTGGCCCGCCGCAGAGCGAAGGGCAGAGCACGTTTGAGCTACTAAGCAAAAGGGCCACGGTTAGTGGCCTTTCTTTTTAGCACGCCGACTTCACGGAACAAATGAGAATTGTGGTGCGATTTTAAGTATGGATTTATTTATTCCCATAACGGCAAATAATGACTTTCGCAGGATTTATGCAAGGGGAAAATCGTATGTCAGCCCTGTGGTTGTCACTTATGTTTCAAAAAATCGCAGCAGGAATGTCCGAATTGGTATAACGACCAGCAAAAAAATTGGCAATGCCGTAAAACGGAATCGTTCCCGCCGCGTAATTCGTGAAGCCTTCAGAGCCCTGGTACCCGGGATTGCGCCGGGATATGATTTCATTTTTGTAGCCAGGGGCAAAACACCTTTTGTAAAAAGCACGGACATTCGCCGCGCGATGCTGCTGCAGCTTAAGGATGCGGGGGTTTTGAAATGAAGCGCCCGCTTATTTTGCTTATCAGATTCTATCAGAAGGCAATTTCACCTTATAAAAAGCCATGCTGCAAATATTATCCCACCTGCTCAAGTTACGCAATCGAAGCGATTGAGCGTTTTGGTGCGTTTAAAGGATTTTGGCTTGCATTATTTCGGATACTGCGCTGTAACCCGTTCAGCCGCGGAGGGTATGACCCTGTGCCGGAAAAACGGGAAAAGCGATAACCAATATAGAGGAGTATTGCCCATATGACGGAGATTTTTAATTTTTTCGGAAACATTCTCGGCTATCTGCTTTGGTTTTTTTATACCCTGATTCAAAATTACGGCGTCGCGATCATTTTGTTTACGGTTGTATTGAAAATTGTTATGTTCCCATTTTCCATCAATCAGCAAAAATCAATGGCTGCAAACAGCAAAATGGCTGCGAAACAAAAAGAACTGCAAAAAAAATTCGGAAACGACAAAGTTAAACTTCAGGAAGAAACGCAAAAGATGTATGAAAAAGAGGGAATAAATCCGGCAAGCGGATGCCTGACTACATTTATTCCTTTTCCGATTATGATCGGTCTGTTTTATACCGTGCAGAATCCGCTTGCAAACGCTTTGCATCTTTCGACTGAAGGAATTACGAAAGCCCTTGAAATGCTCAAACAGATTCCCGGACTGGGCGCCAGTTTTTCTTCACAGTACGCTCAGATTGAAATAGTCAAACATTTTGCACAGTTAAAACCCCAACTGACCATGTTCAGCGGGAACGAGCTTGCAAAGATTGAATCTTTCAGCCATGGCTTTCAGTTTATGGGGCTGAATCTGCTCGACACGCCGAGCGACGGCGCGAATATATTCGGCACACTGTTCCGTTCCAATTTATGGATTATTCCGGTACTCTGCCTTGTTTCATCTCTTGTTACCCAGTTTTTTATGATGAAAATGCAGCCGGGTATGCAGCAGCAGCAGGGATGTATGAAGGGAATGCTTTATCTCATGCCCTTGTTCAGTGCGTGGCTTGCCTGCACAATGCCTGCCGCAGTTGGTTTTTACTGGATTATTTCCACCATTACCGGTTTTTTGCAGACCATTATTTTGAATATCTGGTACAGCCCGGCAGATTTGAACGCGAAGGCTGAAGCACAGAGAATTGCTCTGCTGGAACAGAATGAGGAGAAAATGCGAGCGATTTCCGGCACTGCTTACAAACAGTCGGCGGTTCAGGCACTGCCGCAGCAAAAATTGACGGGAAAAGCATCGGCTTCAAAACCGAAGGCGAAAGGCGAAAAAACAAATTCGGATGATTATTTAGGAACGAAAAAATAAGATAAACCGGGGAGGTAATACCGTGGTAAAAGAAGCGATTGCAACCGGTGAAACTGTTGAGCTTGCAAAAGAGGCGGCATGCAGGGAACTAGGGGTTGAATCCTATGAAGCGGAATTTGAAATTTTAGAAATGCCAACCAAAAAGACTTTCGGTCTTTTCGGCGGAAGCCCCGCGAAAGTACGGGTCTTTATTAAGAGTAATCCGGCAGAAGCCGCTGCGGCTTATCTGAAAGTTATCCTGAATCATATGGGTCTTTTATCGGTGGATATTAGTATCAAAGAAGAAGAAAACGGTGCGCAGCTTTCCCTTTCCGGTGAGGATATCGGTTTCATTATCGGGCACCGCGGGGAAACTCTTGACGCGCTTCAGTACCTCACAGGTTTGGTTGCTAACCACATTGATAATTCCTATTACAGAATTACAATCGACATCGGGAATTACCGTGAAAAACGCAAGGATACGCTTGAAATTCTCGGTAAAAAAATTGCCGCGAAAGCGGTGAAAACAGGGCGAAATTCTTCACTGGAACCTATGAATCCATATGAGCGCAGAATCATCCATACCGCTGTTCAGACAGTTGAAGGCGCGAAATCCTGGTCCGAAGGTGAAGATCTGAGCCGTCATGTTGTAATCGGCCCGGAGGCCGGCGAAAGACCGGCGCCGCGTAGAAACTTTAACAACAACAGCAAGCCGGGACCGCGCCGTCCGTTTAACGACAAACCGCGCGGCGGATATAACAACAACAGACCGCCAAGACCCGCACAGGCGCCCGTGTCCGCACCTGTTGTTCACCCGGCACCCGCAGAAGCACCGAAAGGTGAGAACAAAGCGCCGCTTTATGGCCGCATCGATTTAAAGAAATAATCTTATAAATGAAGCACTGAGGGCGGTTCATCTGAATCGCCCTATTTTTATAGAATCAGTGCACTGCGGATTATGCTGTAATGCCTGTGCAATACAAATGATATCGTATCTTATGAGGGAACTATGATGGAAAATCTAAATGAATATTACCCGTCTTCAAAAACAATCGCGGCGGTTTCCACTCCGCAGGCTCCGGGAGGAATCGGTATTGTGCGTATTTCCGGGCCGAATGCGCGTGAAATTGCCGGAAAAGTGTTTACTTCCAGACATGGGAAAACACTGGATGAAATCAAAGGATATACTGCTCTTTACGGCAGGGTACGCGACGAGGAAACGGATATTGACGAGGCAATCGCTTTGAATTTTACCGCGCCCGCCAGTTTTACCGGCGAGGATGTGGTGGAGCTTTCCTGCCACGGGGGATTATATATCATGCGCCGCGTGCTGAAAGCGGTCTTTTCCGCGGGTGCGGTTCCGGCCGGGCCGGGGGAGTTTACGCGCCGTGCGTTTTTGAACGGAAAAATCGGACTGACCGAGGCGGAGTCCGTCATGCAGATCATTTCTGCGCAGGGGGAGCAGGCGGCGAAAGCCGCGCTCGCCGGTCATGACGGTGCGCTTGAGAAGAAAATTATTCATATCCGCGGGTTATTGATTGAAACGGCGGCACATTTGTCCGCTTGGGCGGATTATCCGGAAGATGATATTCCGCAGGTGAATAATGAGCCTCTTGAAGCGACGCTTCTTACTGCAAAATCTGAACTTGAACGTCTTCTGCATCAGTTCGACGCGGGCAGGGCGATCCGTGAAGGGGTCTGTACTGTGATTGCCGGTCGGCCAAATGTTGGAAAATCAACGCTGATGAATCTGCTTTCCGGCTGTGAACGTTCCATCGTCACCGAATACGCAGGAACAACCCGCGACATCGTGGAGGATACGGTGATTCTCGGGGATGTTCCGCTTCGGTTATCCGACACCGCCGGAATTCATATTACCGATGATCCCGTGGAGAAGATCGGTGTGGATCGTGCGCGCGGCAAAGTGCGGGAATCGCAGCTTGTTTTAGCTGTGTTTGATTCCTCACAGGAATTGAATGAAGAGGATAGAGAGCTGATTGCCGTTATACAGGGTTCACCTGCTATTGCTGTGGTTAATAAAAGCGATTTGCCCGCAAGGATAAACATGACGTATATTCAGAAATATTTTCAACAGATTGTATATATCTCTGCGCTTTCGGGTGAGGGTTTGCAGGAATTAAAAGACGCGGTCTCGGAATTGCTCCGCACATCGGAGCTGAATCCTGCGGACGGAATCTTGTTCACCGAGCGACAGCGGGACGCAGCGCGTCAAGCGGACGACTGTGTTCGCGAAGCGCTCATGGCGGTTGAAAGCGGAGTGACGCTGGATGCCGTGACGGTTTCCATTGAGGGCGCGATTTCCGCGCTTCTGGAACTGACCGGCGAACGCGCGACCGAGGCCGTTGTGGATTCGGTTTTCTCACATTTTTGTGTAGGAAAGTAAAACGAGGAATGATAATGGAGGAATACTCTTGAAATACGATGCCGGTAATTATGATGTTGTTGTAATCGGTGCTGGGCATGCCGGAATTGAAGCCGCGCTTGCATCCGCGCGCCTTGGGTGCAACACCTGTGTTTTTACGATTAATATGGATGCTGTTGGAAACTGTCCCTGCAATCCGTCCATCGGCGGAACGGCGAAGGGACATCTTGTGCGTGAGATTGACGCGCTTGGCGGTGAAATGGGGAAGACCGCAGACGCAGCCATGCTGCAAAGCAGGATGCTTAACCTTGGGAAAGGCCCTGCCGTCCATTCGCTCCGCGCTCAGATTGACCGCCGGGAATATGGGAAAATTATGAAGCATAAACTGGAGCTTCAGCCGAACCTTCAGCTCAAGCAGGATGAAATTGTCGATGTGTCGCAAGGCGAGGACGGAAACTGGCTGGTCACAACCCGGATGGATGCGGTTTACCGAACCAAGGCGGTTATCATTGCGACCGGTACTTACCTTGGGGGAAAGATCTATGTCGGTGACGTTTCTTACGAGGGTGGACCGGATGGAATGTTCCCTGCCGCTTTTCTCGGAACATCCCTTAAAAAAATCGGGCTGCGGCTTCGCCGCTTTAAAACCGGCACGCCTGCCCGCGTTTTGAAATCCAGTATTGACTTCACCGGCCTTGAGGTACAGGAGGGCGACGAGCCTGTCGTTCCCTTTTCCTATGATACGCTGATTCCACTAAAAAACCGGGCGGTTTGTCATATTTCATGGACAAACGATGATACCAAACAGGTTATAATGGCAAATATCGGGCGTTCTCCCATGTACAGCGGAAAAATTGAAGGAGTAGGCCCGCGTTACTGCCCGAGTCTTGAAGATAAGATTATGCGCTTTCGGGACAAAAAGAGGCATCAGCTCTTTATTGAACCCTGCGGCATGGATACTGAGGAAATGTATTTGCAGGGAATGAGCTCTTCGCTCCCGGAGGATGTTCAGATTGCTTTTTACCGCACCATTAAAGGATTGGAAAAAGTACAGATCATGCGCTGTGCGTATGCGATTGAATACGACTGTGTTGATCCGCTCCAAATGGAGGCGACGCTGGAATTTCCGGAATTCCCCGGTTTGTACGGCGCGGGACAGTTTAACGGTAGTTCGGGTTACGAGGAAGCCGCCGCGCAGGGACTTCTTGCCGGAATCAACGCCGCTTTGAAGGTGCAGGGCAGGGAGCCGATGGTTCTCGACCGCGCCGGTTCCTATATTGGCACGCTGGTGGATGACCTGATTACCAAAGGGGTGACAGACCCCTACCGGATGATGACCTCGCGCAGTGAGTACCGTCTGGTTTTACGGCAGGATAATGCCGACGAACGGCTGACGCCGACCGGAAGAAAGATCGGCCTGATCTCAGACGAACGCTGGGAACGCTTCCAGCTGAAAGAAAAACGGAAGGCAGAGGAACTTATAAGGGCAGAAAAGACCGTTCTACCGCCGTCTGAGGCGCTTAACGCACTGCTTGTTTCACATGAAACATCAGCGGTTAATACGGGTGTGCGCCTTGCTGAACTGATTCGCCGCCCGCAGTTGAATTATGATCTGTTAAAAGGAATCGATACGGAACGGCCTGCGCTTCCGGCGGCGATTTTTGAAAGTGCCGAGATTGAAATTAAGTACGAAGGCTATATCAAACGTCAAAAAGCTGAAATTGCGGAAATGCGCCGTCTGGAAGCGCGCGCTCTTCCGTTAAAAGTCGATTACAAGGAAATCATAGGTTTGCGCAGCGAGGCACAGGAAAAACTGCAAAAGGTCAAGCCGACAAGCGTGGGACAGGCGTCCCGGATATCGGGCGTCAGTCCAGCGGATATTTCCGTATTGTTAATCTGGCTTGCCCGAAACAGGGAGGGATAAGATGGAAGACATTCAAAATCTGCTGATCGCTTCCGCGCAGAGCGCCGGAGTCACGGTCAGTGGGGAGCAAGCGAAAAGTTTTCAACAATATATGGAGCTATTGTTGAATTGGAACGAGAAAATTAACCTGACAGCCATTAAGGAGCCAAAGGAGATTGCTTACAAGCATTTTTTGGACAGTATCCTGATATTGAAGTATTTAGAGATACCGGCAAACGCAAAACTCATTGATGTCGGAACCGGCGCAGGTTTTCCCGGTGTACCGCTAAAAATGATGTGTCCCGAAATTCAGCTTACCCTGCTTGATGGATTAAACAAAAGGCTTGTCTTTCTGAAAGATTTGGAAGATAACCTGAATTTCAGCGCCGAGCTGGTTCATGCGCGTGCGGAAGAGGCCGGAAGACAGCGGAATTTCCGTGGTAAATTTGATTTTGCCTCGGCAAGGGCGGTTGCGCCGCTTAATTTGCTCTGTGAATATTGTCTGCCGTTTCTAAAAATCGGAGGGGTATTTATAGCAATGAAAGGCCCACAGCCGGAAGAAGAAGCGGAAGCCGCTAAAAAAGCAATTGGCCTTTTGGGCTGCGAACTGGATGCAATCAAAGAATTTGATCTTCCGAACGGCGATAAACGCAGCCTAATCTTAATCAAGCGTACGAAACTTTTGCCGGAACTTTATCCGCGGCACGGGTCGAAAATTATAAAGGATCCGCTTTAATTCAATGTTCAATTGCCCGTACTATGCAGAAGGAGCGGAAAATAGAACCTCGATACTGCTTCCAATTAACAGATATCATTATAAATAACTGCGAAGTGTCATAAACCGTCAAAAAGTTACAAATAAAAAAATTTGTGATTACCATAATTTTACAAAATATCGCCACTCACCGTGCTATCCTAAATAAAAAGGGACAAGCAGGGAGGCGGCGAATTTGCATATTATGGGTGAAAAGCGTAAAGTCGTTCAGCTTAATATTAATTCAATCCATCCAAATCCGGCGCAGCCGCGGCGCATTTTCAGCGAACAAGAGCTGCTTGAGTTGTCGCGGAGTATAAGGACAAATGGCTTATTACAGCCGATTTCTGTCCGCCGCGTGAAAGACGGATATGAACTGATTGCCGGCGAAAGAAGACTGCGCGCCTGTAAGATAGCAGGACTTTCCACAGTCGCCTGTATTATCAGCGACTGTTCCCCGGAAACGAGTGCTGTTCTGGCCATGACGGAAAATTTACAGCGCCAGGATTTGCAGATTTTTGAGGAAGCCGAGGGAATCCGGCGTTTGATTGAACAGTGGGATGTAACCCAAGAGGAAGCAGCTCTTCGGCTGGGGAAAAGCCAGTCTACCCTTGCAAATAAACTACGCCTGCTGCGTCTTTCGGATGAAGAGCGCGCAAAAATAACCGCCTGCGACCTAACGGAACGGCACGCCCGCGCCCTGCTGAGGATTAAAGACGATAAGCTTCGCGATAAAGTACTTGGACAGATTATTGCAAGGCATCTGAATGTACAGCAAACAGATGACCTTATTGATAAAACACTCGAAGAGAATGAGAAGCCAAAGTGCAAGCGCACTTTTATAATCAAGGATGTACGTGTCTTTCTCAATACAATCAATCATGCGATTGAAACAATGAAGCAGAGCGGCATTAACGCTCAAACGCTAAAGAGCGAAACAGACGACTATATTGAGTGTCTGGTCCGCATTCCAAAGGCGCAGGCAATTACCGGCGGAAAAAAGCCTGCTTAATCATGCGTATAAGAGTTTACTCCTATTTCCCTATATCATTTCCCACAAAGCAGGCCGAACTTTATGTTCGGTCTGTTTTGTTTCACATGAAACATTTGTAAAAAAAAGACAAATAAACTTTAACTTCCAATCAAAGAGTGCTATAATAAATACATTATTCCGCTTACACCCGAAATGGGACTGCTTCTATTGCAAAACAGCGTTTCTGCGGGCGGATACCTGCAACCGGAGGCGAAAGAATGGGAAAAATTATAGCAATTGCAAACCAAAAAGGCGGCGTCGGTAAAACGACCACTTCTGTAAACCTTTCCGCGGCCATGGGTACAAAAGGAAAAAAAACGCTGCTGGTGGACATTGACCCGCAGGGCAATTCGTCAAGCGGAGTCGGTGTTGACCGCCGCATAGCGAAAAACACGATTTACGAGGTGCTGATTGGCGACGCAAAGGCACAGGATGTGGTGATTCATACAGAATTTTCCAATCTGGACGTTATTCCGTCCAGTATGGATTTGGCAGCGGCTGAAATTGAGCTAGTCACGCTTGACCATCGGGAATCAATACTGAAAAACGCGCTGGTGCCGCTGAGAGAGCATTACGACTATATCTTTATCGACTGCCCGCCCTCACTCGGTATTATTACGACCAACGCGCTCTGCGTGGCAGACACGCTGCTGGTTCCGATTCAATGTGAATATTATGCGCTGGAAGGGCTTTCCCAGCTGATGAACACGGTTCGCCGTGTCAAGCGCCAGTATAACGGGCAGCTGGAAATTGAAGGCGTATTGCTCACCATGTACGATGGACGGCTGAATTTGACACAACAGGTAGTGGAAGAAGTAAAAAAATACTTCCCTCGGAAGGTATTTGCAACGGTCATTCCACGCGCCGTGCGCCTTTCCGAAGCGCCGAGCTTCGGCAGACCGATCCAGTATTTTGACAAAAGCTCAAGAGGAGCGGTCGCTTATGACGCGCTCGCGGATGAAATCATTCATACGAATAAACGATAAGGGGGGAGAGAGCGATGGCAATAAAAAAAGGCGGGCTTGGAAAAGGGCTTGACGCAATTTTTGCCGAGAATGACACCGAGACCCGCAACACGGCGGTCGCGCTGAAAATCAGCGATATAGAACCGAACCGCGCACAGCCTAGAAAAGACTTCAACGATGAGGCGCTGGCCGAGCTCGCCGACTCCATTTCACAGCACGGGGTGCTGCAGCCCTTGCTGGTTCGGCCGATTTTCGGCGGGGGTTACCAGATTGTCGCCGGTGAAAGGCGTTGGCGCGCGGCGCGAATGGCCGGCATCACCGAAGTTCCCGCGATGATCCGCGAAATGAGCGACAACGAAGTCATGGAGCTGGCGCTGATAGAAAATCTTCAGCGTGAAGATCTGAATCCGCTTGAAGAAGCGCAGGGATACCAGTCGTTGATTGAAACCTACGGCCTGACGCAGGAAGAAGTTTCCAAAACCGTCGGTAAGTCCCGTCCGACGGTGGCAAATGCATTACGGCTTTTGAATCTGCCGCAGCCCATACTGGATATGGTCAACTCCGGCACCCTGTCCGCGGGACATGCCCGTACGCTGCTGAGCTTCCAAAATCCGGCGGAAATGCTGAAAGCCGCGAAACTGGCGGTGGAACAGGGTATTTCTGTAAGGGAACTGGAAAAGATGTCTAAAAAGGCAAACGATCAGTCGGGCATAAAGCAGCAGAAACCGAAAGCAAAAAAACGGATCCGCTATTTCAGTGAAGTGGAACTGGCGCTGAACGAGCATCTGGGCCGTAAGGTACAGGTCAGCGGAACGAAAAAGCGCGGGATTCTGCAAATTGAATTTTACGGGGAACAGGACTTAGGCGATCTGGTTAAACTTTTCAACAAAGAATAACAAAATTGTGGAAAACAAAATAAAACACAGAAACCACAGGATACAAAGGAGAACAGAACATGCTGGATATTAAATTGATTCGCAGCAATCCGGAACAGGTAAAGGCGGGCGCGAAAAAGCGCTGCATCGATGTGGACGCACTGGTGGACGATATTCTGAAAATCGACGAGGAGCGCCGCGAAGTCACCGGAAAAGTGGAGACCATGAAAGCGGAACAGAACGCCGCTACAAAGAAAATTCCGATAATGAAAAAAGCCGGAGAGGACACCGCGCCTCTCATGATTGAACTGAAGACGCTTTCCGAAAAGATTAAAGAAGGCGACACAGAACTCGGCTTACTGGAAGAAAAACAGAAAACACTGCTGCTTTCCATGCCGAACATGCCGGATGAAGACCTTTTGGCGGGAGGTAAAGAAAACAATAAACCCATTCGTTTCTTTAAGGAACAGCCAAAATTTGATTTTACACCGAAAAACCATGTGGAATTGTGTGAGAGCCTTGGCATGATCGACTATCAGCGCGGCGCCAAGCTGGCCGGCGCCGGCTCGTGGATCTACCGCGGCATGGGCGCAAGAATGGAATGGGCGCTGCTTAACTTCTTTATCGCGGAGCATTTGGGTGACGGATACGAGCTTGTTCTGCCCCCGCACATGCTCAATTATGAGTGCGGCTACGTGGCCGGGCAGTTCCCGAAATTTACCGACGAGGTATACTGGATTCAGAATCCGACCAGCACCGACAAAAAATTCATGCTTCCCACGGCGGAGACCGCGCTGGTGAACCTGCACCGCGACGAAGTCCTCACAACAGAGGAGCTTCCGCGCAAATATATTGCGTATACACCGTGTTACCGCAGAGAAGCTGGCAGCTACCGCTCGGAGGAGCGCGGCATGATCCGCGGGCATCAGTTCAATAAAGTGGAAATGGTGCAGTACACAACGCCGGAGCAGTCCGATGCCGCATTTGAGGAGCTTGTCGGCAAAGCGGAAAAGCTGGTGCAAAAACTCGGGCTGCATTACCGCCTGAGCAAGCTTGCCGCCGGAGACTGCTCGTTCTCCATGGCGCGCACCTACGACATTGAAGTCTGGATTCCGAGCATGGAAATCTATAAAGAGGTAAGCTCCGCTTCCAACGCAAGGGATTATCAGGCCAGAAGAGGCAATGTAAAGTTCAGGGGCGAAGATAAAAAGCTGCAGTTTGTCCATACGCTGAACGCTTCAGGTTTGGCCACCAGCCGCGTGATTCCCGCGATTGTGGAGCAGTATCAGAATGCCGACGGCAGCGTGACCGTTCCGGAGGTTTTGCGCCCGTTTATGGGCTGCGACGTTATAAAATAACAAAGGGCATACAACCCCCCCTGCGGCCTCCTGAAATGGAAGCGCCGCAGGGGGTATTCCCTACATAGATATAGATATAGAGGATGTAAAATGAATCAATCGGATCAAATCAATGAATATACCCGTGAAGTGCGCGTCGCCAGCTACGAAGTCGGTGCGCAGCGCCTTTTAAAACTCAGTGTACTGATGCGCATGTGTCAGGAAACGAGTGAACAGCATGTCGACCTTGTAGGACTGAGTTACGAAAAGATGTATGAGGACGGAATTGTATTTCTCCTAATTACAAACCAGGCCAAAATTAAACGGATGCCGGTTCACAATGAAAAAATAACAATCAAAACACATCCGCGCGGCGTGAGCGGCGCCCAGTTTTACCGCGACTTCGTATTTTACAGCGGAGCCGAACAGATTATAGAAGTGATGCAGACCTCCATCATTGCCGATTCCAATACACACAAAGTCATGCGGCCGAAAAAGTTCTTGGATTATGGTGTTTTTTCAGGGGTTAAAGTGGAACCGGAGAATCGCATTGCAAAGGTGGTTGTGCCGGAAGACCTTCCGCTTGTGGGGGAGAGGCCGATCCGCTATTCCGACCTTGACTACAACTGCCACCTGAATAATACCATTTACGGCGATATTTTGACGGATTTTTTGCCGGGCGGCGCGGAGGGAAACCGGTATGCACAAGCGCAGATCAATTATGTGAACGAAAGTACTCGGGGGGAAGTCTTGAAAATATATGCCGAACAGAAAAACGGCAAGGTTCTGATGCAGGGGGTCAATTCAAGAGGATGCGGGTTCACCGCTTCGGCCACTCTTTTGCCAATTGACGGAAAAGCGTGAAAACCGATAAATTATGATTGTATATTAATCGATCAGATGATATAATAACAAAATATATAAAAAACGAATGAAGAGAGAAAGCGGCTGAAAATTACGGTTTTGCAGCGGCGCGAAATGTGACAGGAGGATAAGATGATAAATACGAACTATTCTGAAAAGTTTGTAAAAGAGGGCCTTACGTTTGACGATGTTTTGCTGATTCCGGCAGAATCCCATGTATTGCCCAAAGAGGTGGATTTGTCCACCCAGCTTACCAAATCCATCGGGCTGAACACGCCGCTGATGACGGCGGCCATGGATACGGTTACCGAGAGCAACATGGCCATTGCGATTGCCCGTGAGGGCGGTGTGGGCATTATTCACAAGAATATGTCGATTGAAAAACAAGCCGACATGGTTGACAGGGTAAAGCGTTCTGAAAACGGCGTCATTGTCAATCCGTTTTTTCTTTCTCCTCAGCATTATGTACACGACGCAAATGAGATCATGGCAAGATACCGTATTTCCGGCGTGCCGATCTGTGAAAACGGCAAGCTGGTAGGCATTATCACAAACCGTGATCTGCGGTTTATGACCGATGAAGAATTCGACCAGCCGATTTCCGCCGTTATGACCAAAGAAAATCTGGTCACCGCTCCTGTTGGGACAACCCTGCCGCAGGCGCAGGAAATTTTAAGAAAACACAGAATTGAAAAGCTTCCGATTGTTGACGACAAGGGCAATTTAAAGGGCTTAATTACGATAAAAGACATTGAAAAAGCGGTGCGCTATCCAAGTTCCGCAAGGGACGCGGGGGGCAGGCTGCTCTGCGGTGCGGCGATCGGTGCCACTGGCGACGTGCTGGAGCGCGTGGCCGAGCTGGTGAAAGCGCAGGTTGACGTGGTTGCGCTTGACTCTGCACACGGCCACAATGACGGCGTACTCGAAACGGTAAAGAAAATCAAGAAGGTATTTCCGAACGTACAGTTGATTGCGGGAAATGTCGCTACCGGCGAAGCGACCCGCGCACTGATTGAAGCGGGCGCCGACTGTATAAAAGTAGGCATGGGTCCCGGCTCCATCTGTACAACCAGAATCGTGGCGGGCATCGGTGTTCCGCAGATTACCGCAATTTACGACTCCGCCTGCGCTGCGCAGAAATACGGTATCCCGATTATCGCGGACGGCGGAATTAAATTCTCCGGCGATATTGTCAAGGCGCTTGCCGCCGGCGCAAACGTAGTCATGGTCGGTTCTCTGGTCGCAGGCTGCGAGGAATCCCCGGGTGAAACCGAGCTTTATCAGGGCCGCCAGTTTAAGGTGTACCGCGGCATGGGCAGTCTGGCCGCCATGGGACAGGGCAGTCAGGACCGTTATTTCCAGCAGGATCAGAAAAAGCTCGTTCCTGAAGGCGTAGAGGGCCGTCTGCCGTACAAGGGGCCGCTGTCTGAAACCATTTACCAAATGACAGGCGGCATGCGCTCCGGCATGGGCTACACCGGCTGTGCGAGCATACAGGATCTGCACGAGAGGGCACAGTTTATCCGTATAACGGGCGCCGGCTTAAAAGAGAGCCATCCGCATGATATTCAGATTACAAAAGAAGCCCCAAACTACTCTTTCTCCGTTTAACTTTTATTTTTACATTATGTAGGAGGGGATTCCATGCTCGGTAAAATCGCGGGCAGGCTCGTTGTGTCCTGTCAGGCACTGCCGGGCGAACCCCTGCACGGCGCTTCCATGATGGGCAGAATGGCGCTGGCGGCAGAACTTGGCGGCGCGGCGGGAATCCGCGCGCAAGGCAGGGAGGACATCCTTGACATTATGAGGACTGCCGGGCTGCCCGTGATTGGGATTGTAAAAAGAAAGTATCCGGATTCCGATATTTACATTACCCCGACAAAACAGGAGATTGATGAGCTGCTGGAAACGAATTGCGCAATGATTGCACTTGACGCAACGTTACGCGAGAGGCCGAACGGTGAAAAGCTGGAAGATTTGGTCGGATACATTAAGAGAAGGTACGTTTTGGCGATGGCAGACTGTTCCTGTTACGAGGAAGCAGTCAATGCCGAAAGACTTGGTTTCGACTGTGTTTCCACCACGCTTTGCGGCTATACGCCGTATTCCGAAAATTTGCCGGGTCCGAATTTAACGCTGATTCATCAGCTGGCCCTTACTTTGCACATTCCCGTTATCGCCGAAGGAAAAATCCATACGCCGCAGGAGCTGAAAGCGGTGTTTGCGGCGGGTGCGTACTCCGCGGTGGTCGGCGGCGCAATTACCAGGCCGCAGGAAATAACCGCCCGATTTACGAGGGAAATAGCCGGGGGAATCGCGTGTTTGAAATAGATTTATTTAAATTTATAAGGAAAATGAAGAGAATGTGTTGACAAACATAAGAGAATCGGGTTATAATATAAAACGCTCCGCTTCAATACAAAGCAGAATATGGCGGCATAGCTCAGTTGGCTAGAGCATTCGGTTCATACCCGAAGTGTCATTGGTTCAAATCCAATTGCCGCTACCATAATATGGCCCGGTGGTCAAGCGGTTAAGACACCGCCCTTTCACGGCGGTTCCACGAGTTCGAATCTCGTCCGGGTCACCATATTTTATTCTGTACACACGGACTATGGACGCATAGCTCAGCTGGTTAGAGCGCTCGCCTCACACGCGAGAGGTCATGGGTTCGAGTCCCCTTGTGTCCACCAATAGAAATAGCACCCACACGGGTGCTTTTTTATTTTCAGCATGGGGACACGAACCCCGGCGTGGGCGGGAGAAATGCGCGGAACGCGGGATGTTGTACGACCACCCGAGTCCCCCTGTGTCCACCGGCAAAGCATTGATAAAAATGGGAAAGAGTTTTTAAACTCTTTCCCATTTTTATCAAAATTTTTGAGCTGTGTAATGCAACTATTTTATATAGGGCGTTATCACAGATTCCAAAGACCGGAACCAATACCGGTTCTATTCTTTTATGATTCAGCCGGTTCAATCCGAGACTCAACTGTATGAAATTAACAACAACATGACTGAGCATCATCCTGAATGATTAATTCATCCTTTTCCGCTGCCAATGTCACTCCCTCTACTCTTGTCTTAGTCTCATTATCCATCAGCACGGAAACTCCATCGATGGAAACAGGTTCATCACCTGTCTCCTTTTTTCCCAGCCCAAATACTAAAGATGTGCCGCAGCATGATTTTTGTTGTGACACCTGCAAATAATCGCAGTCATTTGAGATGAGGGCCTTTGTAATCAGTGACTTAGCTTCTTCTGTAATTTTCATTTTATATATTCTCCTTTTAGACCGCCAAACCAATTGTGTGATTGATATTATGAATTAATATATTGTTTATACTAAAAGCTCATGCAGCTTATTGCCTGTAATTTCATCTGCGCTCCAGGCTATGACTGCAAACTTACCGTTTGCATGTGCGTCCACCTTGTTAATCCACTCAATTTCATTGCTTGCTTTTGCAGAAAGCATTTTGTTCGTTGTTCCGGTGTGATACAGTGACGAATTGATTACCCACCATTTCGCCGCAATGCCCGCGCGCTTTAAATCTTCTTCCAGACGCATTGCTTCATAGACAGGAGTCGCTTCTGCGAGCGTAACAATGATAACCTCGGTTTCATCAGCATTGTGCAGCCGTGGCAGCAATTTCCTTGCGGATTCCGGAATATCGCCCTGTGAGCGTTTAATTTCCTGATTGTAGCTTTGTGTGGATTCAAGGAGCAAAAGCGTATGGCCGGTAGGTGCGGTATCAATGACGACGACCTGGTCTTCCGCCTTATCAACGATCTCGGCAAAGGCTCTGAACACAGCGATTTCCTGCGTGCAGGGAGAACGCAGATCCTCCTCCACATAGGCGATATCGTCACCGGACATGGTCTCACGCGCTTTGGCGAGAACTTCCTCCTTGTACTTTTCCAATTCCGCATGTTCATCTATGCGGCTCATCGTGATGCCGCTGCTCTCATCAATGACAAATTTGAGGTGAGCCGCCGGGTCGGTGGTGGTAAGATGCACCTTTCTGCCTTTTGCCGACAATCCCATCGCAATCGCTGCCGCAATGGTGGTTTTTCCTACGCCGCCCTTTCCCATCGTGAAAATAACCTTCTTATTTGATTTATACAGATCATCAATCACGTCTTTCAACTGGGGCACTGTTTTGGCGTGTACCTTTTCGTCACGGACAATGTATTGATCCTTGGTGAGCAAAGCTCTTACATTGTCAAGCCCGGTGATGTTATAAGCTCTGAGAGGGACGGTGTAAGTGGTCAGTATTTTCAGCCCCTCAGGCATATCTGCGAGTGCCTTTTGCTGCTTGTGATACAGGCTTTCGGAAATACTGTCATCATAAGAGTCAAGCACACCATTCAGGATGAGTGCCTGATTGTCTACACCAATGTCCGCGAGTTCTTTTGATGCTCTCTCCGCCTCTTTAAGAGGCGTTTCCTCCGGGCGTGAAACAAGAATAAGGGTGGTCAGTTTGCCGTCGGCTAAGGTGTCAACAGCCTTTTTATAAATTTCCCTTTTGCTTTCCAAACCGGCAAGCTGGCCTAAGCAGGAGGCGCCATGGGTGCTTTCGCTGATAAAATTGCTCCATGCGGAGGGCAGCTGCAGCATCCGGAGCGTATGGCCGGTAGGTGCGGTGTCAAATATAATATAGTCGTATTCTTCCTGTATTTCTTCATCGGTAATAAAATGTGAGAATTCATTGAATGCGGCAATTTCTACGGTGCAGGATCCTGAAAGCTGTTCCTCCATGTTGTTCAGTACGGCGTCAGGCAGTTTTCCGCGGTAGGGACCGATGACACTGTCACGATATTCCGCCGCCGCCTGTGTCGGGTCAAGGTTGGCTACCACAAGATTTGGGACCTCCTTAATAGGGATGCCCTTATTGTTGAGGTCAATACCGAAAACATCCTGCAGGTTCGATGCAGGGTCGGTGCTGACCAGAAGCACCTTTTTCCCATTATCGGCAAGGGTCACTGCGGTGGCGCAGGCGGTTGAGGTTTTTCCTACGCCGCCCTTTCCTGTATAAAATAGATATTTTGTAAGCGTTATACTTTGCGGGTTAAAATTTCTCATGATATATAAAACCTTTCTATCGTTCATAAAAATATGATTTATCTTTTGTTACTGAATGATCAGCAGCATTTCCCGCCGCCGCACCCACAATCCTTTGACTTCTGGGTTGTAATTCTGGGTGCATTCGATTGATCTGCCAGAATGCTCATTGGAACATTCAGAAGCTTTGCAAACTCTTCGTTGGTCGGATATCTGCCGGTCATAATAATTTCTCCGTCCAGAACAGTAATGGGCAGGTTTTCAACTCCTTTTTCGCTGATCATTTGATTTACGGCTTTATTATTGATAAATTTCATTGGTGAATTTGTGAGATTATAACGTTCTACAACAATACCGTTTTTTTTCAATGAATTAAGGACAGTTGAAACCCGAAGCAATTCCGGATCAATTCCAACACCACATAAACCAGTGGAACAGCACATGGCGGGCTCAAAGATTTGCATATTTTTCATAATAATCTGCCTCCTTTACGTATTACATAGGTTTTCATTCTTACATTTTAGATATTCCTCTTTGTCGGTCTTATAAGACGGGAGTTCAATCAATTTTTGCTGAAGGTACTTCCAGAGTTCTTTATTTTCTAGTTTGAATTGGTCACTAATCCGATAGTGTGTCCATTGCGCTTCTTTAAAACCAACAACAATACCGCAATTTTTTAGTGTCGTTAGGTGCCGGGAAGCATTAGATTGAGTCATTTTCAGCGCAGTTTCAATCTCACATACGCACATTTCGTTTTCCAACAGCAATGACAGAATTCTCAGCCTGCTTTCCTCTGATAATGCTTTGAATAAATCCACCATATTTCTCACCTCAACATCTTTATATGCTCATATATGAATATACTATGCGTGAATAAAACTATTTGCTACAATAAATTTATTTTATATGCATTTTATTGAATTGCTTATGGCCGCCCGAAAGATTGTACACTTTCTTAAAACCTTTGTTGAGCAGTATGTTTTGTGCCGCATTGCCGGTAACCCCTTTATTACAATAAGTCACCGTGACGATTTCCTTATCCAGATTCTCTGCGGCAGCACGCAGCTCAGCGTGAGGGATATTCTGTGCGGTAGAAATATGATTTTTTTCGAACTGCACTTGCGTTCGCGCGTCGATCAGCATATATGGTTCACCAGACTGCATCAGACTGTTCAATTTCTCAGCTGTGATCAACGGCCTGCCACGCTGAATCGCATTGTCAAGAATCATTCCGGTATACATCACCGGGTCTTTTGTGGTGGAAAACGGTGGAGCATAGGCCAAATCAAGATGAAACAAGTCTTCGGCCCTGGCTTTATAGGTAATTGCTGTTACAAACACATCAATTCGTTTATCTACGCCTTCGAAACCAACTATTTGGACACCCAGCAGTCTGCCATCTGATTGGTCCGCAATGCCTTTGATTACCATCTCTTTGCCGCCCATATACTCAGGCTTGTTCGGCTTGATGTTGTGACATACAACAACGTCGTATCCCTGCTCTTTGGCTTCCCGTTCAGAAAGTCCGGTCTGAGCAACTGTCAGGCCAAAAATCTGAAATATTCCGGTACCGAGGATGCCCCGGAATGTAAGAGTTCCCCCTGTAATTACGTCACCTGTGATTCGGCCGGTCTTATTGGCGGTAGAGCCCAACGGACGATACACCGGTTTTCCGGTAACTGCGTGGAATTGTTCGATACAATCGCCGCAAGCATAGATATCCGGCAGACTGGTCTGCATCTTCTTGTTCACGCGAATTGCGCCGGTCATACCAAGCTCTATTCCAGCAGTCTTTGCAAGCCCCACATTGGGGCGCACGCCTGCTGAAACAAGAATCAGTTCCGCATCGACTGTTCTGCCGTCCGATAAGACAACCCCGCTGCCTGTGATTTCCGCAGCGGAAACACCAGTCAGTACGGCCACGCCGTTCTTTTCAAGATGTTCTTTTACGTAAACCGCCATGTCGCTGTCAAGCCCTGGCGTTACCTGCGGCAGTTTTTCAATTAGTGTTACGTCAATTCCAAGTCGTTTTAAATTTTCACATACCTCAAGTCCAATGAAGCCGGTGCCGATAATGGCGGCGGATTTTGGATGAATCCGGTCTATAAAAGTTTTAATCCGATTCATATCGTTAATATTACGTAAGGTAAAAACATTCGCGCCATCCACGCCCTTGATGGGTGGGACAACCGCTTGAGCACCGGTGGCAATTACGAGTTTGTCATACCTGTCTGTAAAGACTTCTCCGGTCGAAAGATTCTTAACCGTTAGAACCTTTTGATTCGGAGAAATGGAAAGCACTTCATGCCGGGTGAAAATATCCACATCATACTTACTCTTAAAGAATGCTGGGTTACGCGGGGTCAGTTCCTCTGCGTTTCCAACCTCGCCGCCAATATAATAAGGCATACCACAACCGGAATACGAAATAAAACTGTCTTTATCATAGATAATGATTTGGGCATTTTCACTATTCCTTCTTGCTTTTGCTGCGGCAGATGTTCCGGCGGCTACCGCACCTATGATTATTAATCGCATTTTGCACCCTCCTCCGAGTTTTTACAAATACAGGCTTGCTGCTCCGTTGTTATATGAATCAAAAACTCTTGTACCTGAGCGGCTTGTTCTGCATTAATGCTATATCTTATCCAATAGCTGTCTTTTCTACTATTTACAAGACCACAATCTGTTAATATCTTCATATGATATGATAGAGTTGGCTGAGTACAATGAAATGACTCAAGAATATCGCATGCACACATTTCCCCACAGGATAGCATTTCAACAATTTTCAGTCTTGTTTCATCGGCTAATGCCTTAAAAACAGGGACGTAACTTGCATGTGTTTTCATTCTGTATTTCCTTTCATAAAAGATACCTCATTAACATTGAAGATTATCTATGTGTTTATTATATCCTTTACATAGATGATTGTCAATATAATTTTAAATATTTAATTTCGAGAAAGCCACAAGGTTGTGGTCTCGATTAAGACTTCATGCTATTCAGCTACCTTCTGAAGGATTTTAACAATTTCTTTGGGCTTTGGAACCTTTCCAAAAGAAACTACCTTTTCATTGATAACAAGGCCGGGCGTTGACAAGATGCCATACTTTGCAATCTCTGCGAAATCAGTAATCTTTTCAATCTGTGCTTCTATGCCTAGTTCGGCAAGAGCCACTTTTGTATTTTCCGTCAGAGCCACACAATTTTTGCAACCCGGGCCTAAAACTTTGATATTCATAATTTATTTCCTCCTAAAATCCTAAATAAAACATATAAAAAGCAATTAATAAAATTAATGTGCCCATAATTATTTTTAATATCTTGCTAAATTTGCCGTATTTTCCGCTGGAAGTCACTTTTTTCACAAATTGGATTTTTAATAGTAAAGCCGCAAAGATTGTAACTGTTTCACTTAGCGGCATTTTCAGCATTGGCATAGATTTCTTTCACTTCATCTTTTGACACTAGCTTTGATAAAATATAGGCCATTATAATGATTCCCGGGATATCTACAGCCAGCCTTGTAAAAGCAAACTTCGCGCCAAGTGATGCCGTTTCAAACAGAAACATGGGGATTTTCGTGGTTGACCACGCACCGATAAAAATAAGTATATTGCTGAACTTTACCCCCTTTTTCATGAAGACTGCCGCCACCGGAAACGCTCCGTAAAGCGGGCCTGCCGCTGCTGATCCCAATATAATCGCAAGAACAATGCCTTTTAACCCTGATTCTTCTCCCATATATTTGATCATGGTTTCCCGCGGGATCCATACATCTAAGAGGCCAAGCAGGATAAAGACGGGCGGGATCACGAGAAGCATTTCTTTAAAAGAATACGCCGAAATACCCAAAGCCTTGAACCCGATTTGGCTATTAATAATTGTAAGAATGCCGATTGCTGCTGCTGTAATGATAAACGCTCTGTATTTTTTTAAAATTGCTTTCATATGCCACCCACCACCAGTCCAATAATCGCTGCCACCAAAAAGGAAAAGATAAATGCAAGTACATTTCTTAAAACGGTCAGTTTTTTACCGAAATATTTCATCTCGACCGGCATCGTTACGACACCAACCATCATCAGTGCGGAAACGAATGCACCGATCTGCATATAACCGGCCCCGCTTTGCAAAAGCATGGCAGCAGTAGGGAATGCAACAAACCCCGGTATCAGTGTAATTGCACCGATGACAGCGGCAAGCACAACCCCAAGCCAGCCGGAACCGGCGCCAATAATTTTGGAAATCACTTCGGTATTTAACACCGCAAGCAATACCCCGACAAACAATATGACAACTAAAAACTCGGGCAGGATATTTTCAAATGCTTTCCAAGCCTTTTTGAGTGACATCTTTGTTTTCTTTTTATCTTTGAGAAAAGAAAGTGCCAAAAGCAATATGGTCACACCATACAAGATATACGTATCCAACTTTGTACCTCCTACATCAAAAAATAACCAAACGCATTAAAGGCATATCCGATGATAATAATGCCGACAGTGACAATGCTTATAAAAATGGCCAGAAGCTTTGGTTTTACCACTTTTTTCAGCATGATGATTGAGGGAAGAGAGAGGGCCGTTACTGCCATCATAAAGGACAGAACAGTGCCTAACCCCACACCTTTTGAAACGAGGGCTTCGGCAATCGGCAGCGTTCCAAAAATATCAGCGTACATTGGTATACCGACAACTGTTGCAAGAAGCACCGAGAATGGTTTATCCTGCCCAAGAACAGCCGTTATAATGTCCTGCGGAATCCAGTTGTGGATTGCCGCCCCGATTCCTACTCCAACCAGCACGTACAGCCAAACTTTTTTAACAATGCCAAGTACTTGATCTTTCGAAAATTCTATCCGGTCACGCCGGGTAAGTTCTGTTTGCTCAATGTCCATTACCTTATTGCTGAAAACAAACGATTCCACATATTTTTCAAGTTTAGATTTCTCTATGATGGTGCCGGATACAACCGCAAGCACAACACCCACAATCACATAAGCAATTGCAATCTTCCAATTAAAAATACTTGCAATCAGAAGAAGGGAAGCCAAATCCACAAGAGGGGACGAAATCAGGAATGAAAAAGTCACGCCAAGTGGCAGCCCTGCGTTGGTAAATCCGATAAACAACGGAATGGAAGAACAAGAACAGAACGGGGTCACCGTTCCCAACAGAGCGCCCAAGATATTCGCCCATATTCCATGAAAATGGCCTAAAATCTTTTTCGTGCGTTCCGGCGGAAAAAAACTTTGAATGTAGGAAATGATGAAGATTAGTACTGATAAAAGGATAAAGATCTTAACGGTGTCATAAATAAAAAAGTGGATGCTGCCGCCAAGTTTTTCGTTCACATCTAGTCCGAAAACATTCTGGACCAGGAGTTTGGTTAAATCCGATAACCACTGCATTTTGAGCAATTGGTCATTGAGCCATTCAAATATAAACATAAAATACTCTCCCGTTTTTTGACTTAATAGTTAGTCTTTGCATATTCCGCTAACAAAATTGTTGCTTGTTCAAAACCTTTTTGATTTAGTGAGTAGTGCATCCATTTTCCATCACGGCGACTATCAACAAATCCAGATTCGCATAATATTTTCATATGGTGCGATAATGTGGATTGTACTATATTTAGGTCTTCCAATAGTTTACATGCGCATTTTTCTCCACCCTGAAGCATTTCAATAATCATCAATCGGTTTGGATCGCAGAGTGCTTTAAACACAATTGCATCATTCTCATATTTATTTTCCAAAAATTCCACCTCGAATCTATTTTTATCGATATGTTATATTATATGCATCATATCGATATTTGTCAATATGTAAAATATTGTTTTTATTAAAAAATTTTTCCGTTCAAGCTAAAAGTATAACCTCTAAGCAAACAGCGGTTTTCTGTCTGCTTAGAGGTTAGCAATTGTAGATATATCAATAATCAATTGTAATGAATCATAAGAAAATCATTTTACCTATTTGGATTCCGATATATTCTATAAAATTCTCTGACCTGCTTATCAAGCAAAGTCAACGCAGTGTTTTCTTTTTCCGGCTCTCCCATATATTTGGTAAGCAAAAAGAAAATGGGAGAATAAAAGCTTACTGCCATTATTTCAGGGTCAATCGAAATAAAATACCCCTGTCGTATCATTTCACAAAATAGATTTGCCTGATAAGTAATGCTTTCTTCCATAAATATTCTATGATAAATCGCATAGATCTCCGGAGAGTGGTATTGTTCCATCATTGCCATTTTCCAAAAGCGAGAAACAAAATCATCTTTCAGATAAAACAGAAAAATTTGTCTGCTAAGAGTTTGAAGACCGTCAACAGTCAATTTTCCATATTCATTTGCTTCTACCTTACAGTCCTCTGATGGCAGCCCGGCCAGAAGAGAGAGTCCGGACATGCGGTTTTGCATTTCTTTCACTATGGTGTCGAAGATATCTTTCTTGCTTTTGAAATGCTTATACAATGAACTGTCCTTAATTCCTACCGCAGCCGCAATGTTCTTAACGCTGGTCCCCTTGTAGCCTTTTTGGGAAAACAGCGTCAGAGCCTCCTCGGTGATTTTTTCCTTTGTAGTCATGTTGACTCCTTCAATAGCGTCTTCACCTGCGTCTCTTGTTCAAAAAGGACACATCCGCCGGTATGCTCCCGCATTAGATAGCCCTGCTGCAGCTTTTGAAAGAGGGGAGATTGCAGGGACTCCTGCAAAGATGTATCTGAAACATTGATATCTGAATACGGAGAAAACGGGCAGGGCTCCGCACCCCCAAAAGCATTGATATGAAAAAAACCCCGGCCTGCCGCCAGGCACCCTCCTGAACTTTTTTCATCTCCCGGAAAAGAGACCATTAGCATATCTGAACGGCTGGTTCTGGCATCATCCAGCTTCTGCACCATCAGTTTTCTGGATTCGTCATCCAGCGCTAAATCAACGGTCTGATGGTCTACAGGAACATATTCTACATAAATAATTGCTTTGCAGCCATTGACGCTCAATTCGTCGATAAAAGAATCCGATAATACCTCCGCCAAGTTCTCCTTTGTCACCGTGACAGAAGCGCCAAACATCAGCTGCCTGTTATGCAGTTCCTGCAATCCAGAAAACAATCGCTGATAAATCCCGGCTCCACGTCGGGCATCCGTTGTCTCACGGTTTCCCTCAATGCTTACAATCGGGATTAAATTCCGTTTCTGATCCAGCAGTTCCAGATATTCTTTATCAAACATCGTTCCGTTTGTAAAGACAGGGAACAAAATACTTGAATACTTCCCGGCTGCCGCCAGCACATCGTGTCGAACAAAGGGTTCGCCGCCGGCCAGAAGAATGAACCCGATGCCTAAATCGGCTGCCTGCTGAAAAATGCTTTCCCACTGCTCTGCGCGCAGAAGCTGCCGGGCATTCCCGGTTGGCTCTCGGTCATAGCAACTATGGTTGGCTCTTGCATAACAGCCTTTGCAATGCAAATTACATTGTGTAGTGATACTTGCAATCAGAAACGGCGGAATATGCTGTCCGTTTTTTTGTGCTGCCTGTCGTAGTTTGCTGGATCGTTTGCTCTGCGCAGCATACTTCGCCATAAAACAGCTCTCTTTTGGGTTGTATAGAGTTGCTTTCAAAATACTGGATACGATATTTTCAACTCCGTCGGTCAAATACGATTCAAGATGAAATGTTGTTTTCACTATGTTTTTCCCCCTTGTAACTTAACGCTAGTAAATGCTAGCTTTAAGTATAGCTAGTGAATGCTAGCTTGTCAAGATATAAAACAAGGGTAAGCTGATTTACTGTAACCAAAATGATGGGAGGGCCACCAGCATTAGCCAGTTTTAAACATTAAGCGAAGGTGGGTTGACTTAACCGGCCTTAGGGGTTGCTCATAACCTTTACTATAAATTATAGTTGCTTCTTCAATGTATATAGTCTGATATCATCGGGAAAACCATTGACTTCTCCACAAATAACATATCCTTGCTTTTGATAAAAAAGTGGGGCTTGAAAAGAATAAGTCGTAAGATGGGAAATCTGGCATCCAGCGTTCTTCGCTCGATTTTCAATTTCTTCCAACAAACACGAAGCTATTTTTTGCCCCCTATAATCCTCCTGTACCCAAAGGACTTCTATTTCTAAGGATAAAAGATAGGTAGACCCCGATACACCTCCCACAATATAGCCTTTGTCATTGCGTGCTATATTTACAAGTTCAATATTTGGTAGCTTTAATTTGCCATTTGTTTTTTTCATATTGTACTCGAGTAAGCCGTTTATACGAACTGATTTTAAGAACTCTTGCTCATCACAGTCATTGTAAATAGTAATAAATATTTTTCTCATCTCCATAAAACAAATATAAATAACCAGTCCTTGCTTTCTTCACATGGTGTAAACAAACTGCGAAGTTCGTTCTTACTCTCCAAATGTAGATGGCAAGTTCTATACGAAGCTCGGAAAGCTTCATGAATCACGTAATAGGATTGCAACACAAAAAGTTACCGGGGCTATGCTGCCGGGTGTCCAACCGGCCTTCCTATACCTTAACTGAATTTCATTGCCACAGCGACTTTCAAGGCTGTCATAGGATCCTTCCCGCTAATTTGATACACCGTTTGCTTATGCTGCCATTTGATGGTTGTTCCATAGGATTGATTCCAAATATTGATACTGATCACACCGATTATCTGCGGCACAGGCAACATCTGATCTTCCAAGTACGCGACAATGTTTTTGGCCAGCTGTTCTCTGTTCGGATATTCTTTATTTTTGAAGGCGGGGTCAGTAGGACTGTCCATACGAAGACACCAGCGCCCTTCATTCCAGATTAGCTGTTGATGGCCCAAACCTGCGTCTTCCACGGCTTTGATATTATGACCCAGATTCAGAAGTTCTCCATAGTTGGAAGTATCTGCTTGTTCATAGCCTGAAATACTTTCTTTGGCGCTTGCCGCGTCTTTATATTTAGTCCCTTCAACCGTCGCAATAAGTGTTCCACTCGAAGCGGCCTTTGAATTTATATTAGCGGGCTGATCATTTTGGTAAAAATTCACTTTGTAGTTTGTCGTCTGAGAAGTCGTAATTAGTGTTAAATAGCAGTCCTTTTTTACCGGTACGCTTATTGGCAGCATCAGAGGAACTTTGGTATTCAATGCTGTATTTATTTGATGCAATACGTCCTGCTGCGTTTGAGAAGACGTATTTGCAGTTTGGTTTGAATTCTCAGATTTCTTGCTTTGAACTGACGAATCATTGCTTACAGCACCCTGAGTTGATGGAACGGCACTGCTTTGTGGCAACTCATCCATCTGCCCCGTTTTGCTGCTCTGCATCTGACTGCTGTTTGTTTGTGCCTTACTGCCATTTTGCAAAGACGGATTTCCACACCCTGTCATTTCAAGCATCAGAAGCAACGCCACAATAATAAACGTAATTTTTTTTATTTTTATCAACCCCTTTTGTTCCAAAATACTGTAGCTCAACTTCAGTTGATTTGTGCTTACTTAGGCTTTTGTAAACATAATTACTTATCTGTAACTGGAACTTCTGGAAATATAAGCCTATAATGGAGCAGACGAAATAAACTTATATTATAAAGAGAGATGTAATGATTTATGAAAAAACGGAAAATTTTTAGTATCGGAATGGCTATACTGATGGTGCTTGCGGGGTGCGGTAAGGCATCCACAGAAAAGATGGGCGGTGAGGTTTCCTCATCGAGCACCGTTTCCGTCCCGGATAATTCTTCAAATACGGCTGAAAGCTCCGGCTCCACTGTGAAGGCCTCATCGCAGATATCGGAAGCTTCCGCCGCGGCCTCTTTGGCGTCTGGCGTGGACTCTTCCTCCGCATCTTCCGAATCCGCCCAACCGTATTCCATTCGGATGATTTCGACCCGGTACGACAAAAACGGGGTTGATCTTAAGGCGGAATATCCGCAGCTTGTGGGAAGCAAAAGTAGATACGCAGGTGTGAATTCACAGCTTGAGAAAGAAGCGCTAAGCACCATTCATCTCGTCCAGGCAAACAGCGCGTCGGCCGGCACATCTTCTGAAATGGTTGGCCGTATTGAATATGGCTCACCGGATTTCGTCAGCGCGGTGTTCGAATCGTCCTATAAGACAAAAGATAACGCACATACATCCCGGGCGCTCCGAACGGTCAATTACGATCTGAGTTCGAATAAGTATGTTATGCCAGAGGACATAATCGTAAATAATACCGCTTTGTACAAAGCGGCGGACGCAGCCGTGAAAAAGCAGCTTTCCAAAGGGCTTCAGGTATATTTTACCCAGGAGGTTTTAGAGGACAGTTTGGACCAGGCCGAGTTCTATTTCAAAAAGGACGGAATGGTCGTGAGTTTCACTGTTTTATATACGTTGGGCGACCATGCCGAGATTTCCATTCCGTATAAAGAAACGCTGGGCTTTCGTACAGACAGCTCGGTTTGGAGCAATTTTTCAAAATAACGAGATGCTTTTTTACCAGCGCTTTCCGGTGAAAGGAAGTCAAAGCCCCGACTTGCCTCTATGTTCTCACGAAGCGTGCATTTGCTGTCGAACTGCATACCTATTGGAATTCAATGGGCCGAAGGTCAGTATCCACTTTTCGCGGTTCTTTTCATCCACAAGCTTTGCTTTGGTGTACATGACATTCCCAATAATGTGATTGTCTTTTTCAAGGACAAAATCCAATTCCGGTATAAAATCCGGATGATTCCTCATGACATGTACCAGATAATGTTCATTGCAGCCCGGAACGTTCAAATTCCAAAAGGCCTTTCTCGTCAATTCTTCCACTTCGCGCAGATCTTCTGTCTGCTCATTTCTGATGGAATATTCTTCTTCATAGTTCAATTTTTTCCCCTCCAGATTTCCCTGTCGGATAAAATTTCCTTATGTCGTAAACAAAATCTTGCTAATAAAAGTCAAGAAATTTTTTCAAAAAAATGTGATATAGTTAATGATTTAAAGTAAGTATAGCAAAGCTAGACATCCATATCAATAGATGCCCTGTAAATTAAATAGCAATTCTTTTAACGATACAATTCTTTTACTCTGGCATAATAAATCCTCATACATATGCAACGCTTCTATATGTCGGGAGTTGATGTTCTTACGGCTGCAAAACTTCTAGGGCATACCGATGTAAGGACAACGATTGCTATATACACACATCTCGAGAAATTAATGGTTGACAAATCTGTCGAAAAATTAGATAATTACGTAAGCGGTACGCTGTTTAAAAGTAGAATTTAATATGGTGATGGTTAAAAATCAATACATGACTTCTCACACGCGAGAGGTCATGGGTTCGAGTCCCCTTGTGTCCACCAGAACCAAAACCGCTTAAAGCGGTTTTTCTTTTTAGCAAAGGTTTTTTTAGGAAAGTCGTACAGATACTATTCATGTATATAATATGTATTGCTTGTCGTCACGGCAAAGAATTCAAGTTTTTGTTTAAGAGAGGACTATCATGAAAATGAAAAAGATTTTAATCCTTGCATTGGCGGTTGTTATGGCCGGTTCCCTTGCGGCCTGCGGCATGGGTGATGTTGGCGGAGCGACGTCTTCCGCGTCAAACGCCTCTTCCCAAACGGTCTCGTCCGCGGTCGGTTCTGACAATATGGAGGACAACCTAGCCGGTTTGGAAAAATATCTTGCCGCGAATTCCGCAATTTCCGGTACTTCGACAGTAATGAAGGCGGATTTTATCGGTGCTAAAAGCGGTGCAAAGTATGTGTTTGCTTATAACGGAAAAAATAATGTTACCGTTGAACTTTATGAGTTCGACACCGAAAACCTGTCCAGTCAGGCAACATCCATTTTGAATGAGGTGAAAGCAAAAAATCAGTTTAACCTTATGAACCAGGATGTTCCGGCAGTTGTTTCCGACAGCGGTAAGTATATTATGATTTATAAGGATACCGCTACTTCTGATGAAAACAAGAAACATCAGGAAGAGGTCACCAATCTTTTTAAAGCGTTTAAAAAATAATCCGTAAACAGAAGGACCTTTTCGGTGACCGCCGAAAGGGTCCTTTTTTTGTTTTTAGATCTTTGTGCCGTGCCGGATCTTTGGGCGTTCCTTTATAATTGCTTCCCTTGACAGGAGCGGAGAATGGAATATAATATAAATTACAAATTACCATATTATGACATTCTCCCGATAGAACGATAATTGATCTAAAAACCATGATCTTTTACTTAATTATGCGGGAAAAATATGAAGAAGCCAATGGAGGAACAATCATGAAAAGAAATTGGGTCGCCCTTATCCTTGTATTTGCTATGGCCGTATCATTCAGTACAACGGCTTTTGCTGCGGAAACAGATACTGCTGTGAGCACACTGACGCTCAGCAGCGCAAGCCTTGCCCTGAAAACGGGGGAATGTGCGACGCTTACGGTCAGCGACGGCGGGAACCCCGCGCAGGGGGTCTTCTGGTCTTCGACCAATCCGGGTGCGGCGACAGTGAGCAACGGCCTCGTGACTGCGGTAGGTTTGGGCAGGACGATCGTTACGGTGAAAACGGCGGACGGCCGGAGCGCGGCCTGTGAGGTGCACGTTGCTTTGAAGGGCATTGACGTATCGCAGCATCAGGGCGTGGTTGATTGGGCAGCCGTGAAAGCCAGCGGGGTGGACTTTGCCATTTTGCGCACCGGCTACGGCAATGAATTACCTGAGACGCAGACCGACACCTGTTTCAGCACCAATTACGACAACGCTGTTGCCAATGGAGTCAAAGTCGGCGCTTATCATGTCAGTTACGCAACTACGCCGGAGATAGCCGTACAGGAAGCACAGATGTGCCTCAGCATTCTGAATGGACGTCATTTGGGTTATCCTGTTTTCTTTGATGTTGAGCACGATGATTTACATACTGCCATGACGAGCGACCAGCTCGCGGCAATTGTCACCGCGTTTTGCAGTACGATTACAAATGCAGGATATAAAACGGGTCTTTACAGCAATGCAAGTCTGTTGAATACCAATCTAAACAGTCCCGCATTGAACGCTTATGATAAATGGGTAGCGCATTACGATGTTGCGGCACCGAATTACAGCAGCGCATACACGATGTGGCAGTACAGCAATACTGGTATTGTTGCAGGAATCAACGCGGCAGTCGATCTGGACTATTCCTATGTGAATTATCCTTCCGGAACACAGGCTCCCGCGGATACGTCCATCCTTTCCGACACCGGCTCGTCGCTGACGCTGAAATCCGGCCAGAGCTATCAGTTTAAATTTACTCCGAATGGAATATCCGATAAACCAATCTTTACGGCCGGCAATTCCGGCGTAGTTAAAATTGTATCCCAGAAGCTGCAAAACGGCAGCTATTATGTAAAGGTCACGGGCGTCAAGGGCGGTACTACCTCAATCTATTCTGTGAGGCCCAATCAAAGTCCCGTGCGCCGGTGCGTTGTGACCGTGGCATAGTAAAACAGCCCAACATTATATCATCAATTGATTAACAAATTGGCGCAGAACGATCAATACGTTCTGCGCCAATGCTATAATAGGAAGATAAACCAACTAGCTGCAAAAACGGTGGTCGCCGATTACCGTAATAACGGGACGGGAGAAAATCCAACTGCTGGTGGCCTTGGCGGGGTTATAATAATAGATAGCGCCGCCTGAGGGATCCCATCCGTTGATCGCGTCGCGCGCGGCCTTGTATGCGGTGTCGGAGATGGGCGCGTTGATTCCGCCGTCGTCCAGGCAACTGAACGCGCCGGGCTGATAAATAACGCCGGCCAATGAGTTGGGAAACGAAGGATGCTGGATCCGGTTCAGGATAACCGCTGCGACGGCAACCTGCCCGGTGTAAGGTTCTCCGCGCGATTCCGCCGAAGTGACGCGTGCGAGCAGAGTAACGTCACTGCTGCTGAAACCGCCCTGTGCGCCCGCAGAACCGCCGACTCCCAGTGCTTTCAGCGTCTTATCGCCGGCAATTCCGTCGGCGGTCAAGCCTTTGGCCTTTTGAAAGCTGATGACGGCGCTCTTTGTACCGCTGCCGAAAATCCCGTCGACTTTGCCCTTATAATATCCTTGATCTTTCAATTTCGTTTGGATACTTTTGACTTCGGATCCCTGTGAGCCTACTTTGGAAAGGGTCAGTACCGATCCGCCCAGATTGGTAACAATGGATATAACAAGGATGTTTACCAAAACGACAACGACAATTGCCCAAACATATTTGAATTTCTTTTCCATATTGAACACCTCTTTCAAAATTTTTCCCTAGCGGCGGCATTTTATCCCGAACGCGCTTAAATATTAAAAGATTCACAAAAACGCACGGCAAAACAGAAAGAAACAGGGAGTTAATGCCTGAACAAGACGAGAAAAAGAGAAATGTTAAAGAAATGTTAAAAAACTTTGCAAAAAGGGTTGACTTACGGTGTTGTATTTGGTATTATACATAAGCGCCTTACGAAAGACGCAAACGACAAAAGGAAGCGGATGCGGCGGAAACGCAGAGCGGATGCGGAGTTTAGTCAAACAGGACCTTGAAAATTAAACAACGAAGAAGAATTAAAATAACCCGTAATTTATTTGAGAGTTTAAATGTACTTTCGGACAAAGAGAGTTGGCACTCTTCAAAAAAGCCAACAAAATACACGTTAGTGTATCGTATTTTAGAGCTATTCAAAGACTCTGAAAAATCGGTATAAACATCCGCAAGGGTGATTATATACAATATTTTAGAGAGTTTGATCCTGGCTCAGGACGAACGCTGGCGGCGTGCCTAACACATGCAAGTCGAACGGAGTTAAGTTTAACACCGAACACTTAGTTTGGTGGAAAGACAACACAGGATGAAATAAGTAGTCGGTGTTGAACTTAATTTAGTGGCGGACGGGTGAGTAACGCGTGAGTAACCTGCCTTTCAGAGGGGGATAACGTCTGGAAACGGACGCTAATACCGCATAACATATCGGTGTCACATGGCACTGATATCAAAGGAGCAATCCGCTGAAAGATGGACTCGCGTCCGATTAGCTAGTTGGTGAGATAAAAGCCCACCAAGGCGACGATCGGTAGCCGGACTGAGAGGTTGAACGGCCACATTGGGACTGAGACACGGCCCAGACTCCTACGGGAGGCAGCAGTGGGGGATATTGCACAATGGAGGAAACTCTGATGCAGCAACGCCGCGTGAGGGAAGACGGTTTTCGGATTGTAAACCTCTGTCCTTGGTGAAGATAATGACGGTAGCCAAGGAGGAAGCTCCGGCTAACTACGTGCCAGCAGCCGCGGTAATACGTAGGGAGCAAGCGTTGTCCGGATTTACTGGGTGTAAAGGGTGCGTAGGCGGCACTGCAAGTCAGGCGTGAAAGCCGGAGGCTTAACCTCCGAACTGCGTTTGAAACTGTGGTGCTTGAGTGAAGTAGAGGTAGGCGGAATTCCCGGTGTAGCGGTGAAATGCGTAGAGATCGGGAGGAACACCAGTGGCGAAGGCGGCTTACTGGGCTTTAACTGACGCTGAGGCACGAAAGCATGGGTAGCAAACAGGATTAGATACCCTGGTAGTCCATGCCGTAAACGATGATTACTAGGTGTGGGGGGTCTGACCCCTTCCGTGCCGGAGTTAACACAATAAGTAATCCACCTGGGGAGTACGGCCGCAAGGTTGAAACTCAAAGGAATTGACGGGGGCCCGCACAAGCAGTGGAGTATGTGGTTTAATTCGAAGCAACGCGAAGAACCTTACCAGGTCTTGACATCCAACTAACGAAGCAGAGATGCATCAGGTGCCCTTCGGGGAAAGTTGAGACAGGTGGTGCATGGTTGTCGTCAGCTCGTGTCGTGAGATGTTGGGTTAAGTCCCGCAACGAGCGCAACCCTTGTGATTAGTTGCTACGCAAGAGCACTCTAATCAGACTGCCGTTGACAAAACGGAGGAAGGTGGGGACGACGTCAAATCATCATGCCCTTTATGACCTGGGCTACACACGTACTACAATGGCTGTTAACAAAGGGAAGCAATACCGCGAGGTGGAGCAAAACCTAAAAAACAGTCTCAGTTCGGATCGTAGGCTGCAACCCGCCTACGTGAAGTTGGAATTGCTAGTAATCGCGGATCATCATGCCGCGGTGAATACGTTCCCGGGCCTTGTACACACCGCCCGTCACACCATGGGAGCCGGTAATACCCGAAGTCAGTAGCCTAACCGCAAGGGAGGCGCTGCCGAAGGTAGGATTGGCGACTGGGGTGAAGTCGTAACAAGGTAGCCGTATCGGAAGGTGCGGCTGGATCACCTCCTTTCTATGGAGAACTGACCAGCTGAAAATGCCGGTCTAACATCCAAGGTCGGAGTTACGGAAGAAATAATTCGAATCGTTGTTTAATTTTGAAGGCCCCGGACCGAGTCCGGTGTCATGCCGCGCACAGAGCGGATCTGAAAAGGTCGGCAAAGTGCACGCGTAACACCATAAACAGGTTAAGAGCTTTCTAAAAATAGTGGAATACGAGAGAAGAACAACTCAAATGAGTATCCGCAAGTAAATAGTTCATGATGCGTAAGCATTATGGATTCAAACATGGGGGTTTAGCTCAGCTGGGAGAGCGCCTGCTTTGCAAGCAGGAGGTCAACGGTTCGATCCCGTTAATCTCCACCAGCGGACAGAGTCCGCGGTCAATTCACGGGTAAGATTGGATGGAAACATCAAATTGAAGCACGCGAAAACGACCGTTGATTAAGTTTGCGACAATGTGGCTATATGGGCACAAGGATAACCGGATAGCCTCTAGCCAGTGAATATGGGCTTATAGCTCAGCCGGTTAGAGCGCACGCCTGATAAGCGTGAGGTCGGTGGTTCGAGTCCACTTAAGCCCACCACGGACACAGTCCGTTTATGCCGCGCGAAAAGATTGATGGAATATTCAGTTTGACGCCCGCGTAACGGAGGAATGTCATCAAAACAGGTGAGGCGGGACAGTCGAAAGACACTTCCGAAGAATCTGGAAATACATACGGTATGTTGGAATTGTTATGATAAAAGCATATTGTATGTCAAATGACGCACAAAGGAAAAGTTCGCGTGCATTTAAGTTGCAGTAACATGCAGGTTAATCCGTGACGAAGCCGACTGCGTCGGTGTACATTGAAAACTGAATAAAGAAGAAGCAGATAAAGCGAGAAAAATAACTTGTTATTTTAAATGATAAAATCTACAATTTTTAAAGAAGAACCAAGAAAGACACACATGGTCAAGCTACAAAGAGCACAAGGGGAATGCCTTGGCACTGGGAGCCGATGAAGGACGCGACTAACTGCGATAAGCTATGGGGAGCCGTAAGTAGGCATTGATCCATAGATTTCCGAATGGAGCAATCCGGCTGGAGTCATGTCCAGTCATCATACACTGAATTCATAGGTGTATGAGGGGAACCGCCTGAACTGAAACATCTAAGTAGGGCGAGGAAAAGACATCAAATGAGATTCCGCTAGTAGTGGCGAGCGAACGCGGAAGAGGCCAAACCGGGGGTAGCAATACTCCCGGGGTTCGGACAGCGATAAAATATGCAGGAATTTAGCAGAATGGCATGGGAAGGCCAACAAGATAGTGTGAGAGTCACGTATGCGAAAAAGGAATGCAATTAGCTGTATCCAGAGTACCGCCGGACACGTGAAACCCGGTGGGAATACGGGGGGACCACCCTCCAAGCCTAAATACTACCCAGTGACCGATAGTGAACAGTACTGTGAAGGAAAGGTGAAAAGGACCCCGGAAGGGGAGTGAAATAGAACCTGAAACCTTGTGCTTACAAGCACCGAGAGCCCGTCAACGGGTGATCGGGTACCTTTTGTAGAATGGTCCGGCGAGTGAATGTAACTGGCAAGGTTAAGGACTTCAGGTCCGGAGCCGTAGGGAAACCAAGTCTGAATAGGGCGTATGAAGTCAGTTGTATTCGACCCGAAACCGGGTGACCTACCCATGTCCAGGTTGAAGTGGGGGTAAAACCCCATGGAGGACCGAACCGACTCCTGTTGAAATAGTAGCGGATGAGGTGTGGGTAGCGGAGAAATTCCAATCGAACCCGGAGATAGCTGGTTCTCTCCGAAATAGCTTTAGGGCTAGCCTTGTATTAGATTACTGGAGGTAAAGCACTGAATGGTCTAGGGGCCGAAAGGCTACTGAAACCTATCAAACTCAGAATGCCAGATAATTGATGTACGGGAGTCAGACAGCGTGAGATAAGTTTCGTTGTCAAAAGGGAAACAGCCCAGACCCACAGCTAAGGTCCCCAAATATCGTTAAGTGGAAAAGGATGTGGAGTTGCACAGACAACCAGGATGTTGGCTTAGAAGCAGCCACTCATTAAAAGAGTGCGTAATAGCTCACTGGTCGAGTGACTCTGCGCCGAAAATTTATCGGGGCTAAACGATATACCGAAGCTTGGGATGGTACTTTTTAAGTACTATGGTAGGAGAGCGTTGAATAAGGGGTGAAGTCAGAGCGGAAGCGCTGGTGGACTTTATTCAAGTGAGAATGCCGGAATGAGTAGCGAGAAATGTGTGAGAATCATATTGGCCGAAAGTCTAAGGTTTTTGGAGGAAGGTTCGTCCGCTCCAAGTAAGTCGGGAGCTAAGGTGAGGCTGAGAAGCGTAGCCGATGCACATACGGTGGAAATTCCGTAACCGCCAAAAGATTTAAGTAAGAGGACACCTGCAAAGGGCATAACCCGGGCGATGGTTGACCCGGGCGTAAGGGACCGAAATTAGAGTAGGGAAGTATGCTTAGCGCAGGGCGAGAAAAGTCTTATGTATATCTTCGGCGCCCGTACCGCAAACCGACACAGGTAGATAGGAAGAGAATTCCAAGGCCAACGGGAGAAGGGTAGTTAAGGAACTCGGCAAATTGACCCCGTAACTTAGGGAAAAGGGGTGCCACAGCAATGTGGCCGCAGAGAATAGGCCCAGGCGACTGTTTAGCAAAAACACAGGTCTCTGCCAAATCGTAAGATGAAGTATAGGGGCTGACACCTGCCCGGTGCTGGAAGGTTAAGAGGAGATGTGCAAGCATTGAATTGAAGCCCCAGTAAACGGCGGCCGTAACTATAACGGTCCTAAGGTAGCGAAATTCCTTGTCGGGTAAGTTCCGACCCGCACGAATGGTGTAACGATCTGGGCACTGTCTCAATTACCCGCCCGGCGAAATTGTAGTACCGGTGAAGATGCCGGTTACCCGCGACAAGACGGAAAGACCCCATGGAGCTTTACTGCAGTTTAATATTGGGTTTCGGTAATTTATGTACAGGATAGGTGGGAGACTTGGAAGCAGGGGCGCTAGCCTCTGTGGAGTCAATGTTGGGATACCACTCTTAAGTTGCTGAAATTCTAACCTGCGGCCGTGAATCCGGCCGGGGGACATTGTTAGACGGGCAGTTTGACTGGGGCGGTCGCCTCCAAAAGAGTAACGGAGGCGCTCAAAGGTTAGCTCAGCACGGACGGAAACCGTGCTTTTGAGTGTAAACGCGTAAGCTAGCCTAACTGCGAGGGTGACGGCCCGAGCAGTAACGAAAGTTGGAGTTAGTGATCCGGCGGTATGAGAGTGGAATTGCCGTCGCTCAACGGATAAAAGCTACCCTGGGGATAACAGGCTGATCTCCCCCAAGAGTCCACATCGACGGGGAGGTTTGGCACCTCGATGTCGGCTCATCACATCCTGGGGCTGTATTCGGTCCCAAGGGTTCGGCTGTTCGCCGATTAAAGTGGTACGCGAGCTGGGTTCAGAACGTCGTGAGACAGTTCGGTCCCTATCTGTCGTGGGCGCAGGATATTTGAGGAGAGCTGTCCTTAGTACGAGAGGACCGGGATGGACGCACCGCTGGCGCACCAGTTGTCATGCCAATGGCACAGCTGGGCAACTACGTGCGGATCGGATAAACGCTGAAAGCATCTAAGCGTGAAGCCGACTCCAAGATTAGATATCCCATAGCATAAGCTAGTAAGGCCCCTTGAAGACTACAAGGTTGATAGGCTGCGTGTGTAAGTACAGTAATGTATTCAGCTTGGCAGTACTAATAGGCCGAGGGCTTGACCATAAGTTTTTCTTGGTACACCCTCTTTCCCGCTCTGTTTCTTTACTTTATTCAGTTTTCAGTGTATAATAATAAACCTATCCTTTCGGATGGGTTTTTTTGTGTTTAAAATGAAATGCTAAAAAATGGTATCTATTTGACTTTTACGGCGTTTTGTTGTATTATTGTATTAATTCTTTAATACAGACGGAAGGTGGACATGCGATGAATTTTATTAATTTACTGTTTACACATGGGTACATAAATGGAGGCGTTGCCTCTGTTGCGTCGGCAGGAGTCGGTGTGGTTTTAATCATGTTGACAATCAGCTTGCTTGCACTCGCCTCACGGGTGCTGTTTGCTCTTGCGGCTTATCATGATGCCTGCGCTAAGTCGAATCCAGACGCGGTCATGTGGGGCCTTTTGATAGGGTTTTTAGGCTTGATTCCGGGAATCATATATCTTTGTGTACGAAATTCGTCAAGAAGCTTTGTTGCGTGCCCGAACTGCGGGTTCAGACATTACTTTTATGATATGAACTGTCCCAGATGCGGCGCACCCAATCAGAATTCAACTCAAAATGCAAATCCAATGGCGGCGCAGCAGGCGCACCGTGCGAAAGTGTTGTTCATCATTGCCATTGTGCTGACCGGCGTAGTGATTCTTACCGCGATTGTGTGTGTTGTCAGCTTTGCGGCAAACATTTTTTCGGTCAGTGGAAATTCAATCTACTATTAATCAATATAGAATCTGCAATAAACGGAAACTTGGAGGGTATACATGCTTGAAGTATTGAACTTAACAAAAAAGTACAGGAACGTATTAGCTAATGATAATTTAAATTTTAAGGTAAACGCGGGTGAAATTGCCGTGCTGGTCGGCCCGAACGGCGCAGGAAAGTCAACGGCGATTAAGT
This sequence comes from uncultured Caproiciproducens sp., assembly GCF_963664915.1. Lineage (NCBI taxonomy): Bacteria > Bacillati > Bacillota > Clostridia > Eubacteriales > Acutalibacteraceae > Caproiciproducens > uncultured Caproiciproducens sp. The sequence goes on along the minus strand of NZ_OY761810.1, from coordinate 999,329 downwards.
GCATTGCGGGACTCCTGCGTTTCAACGGAAATATTTCTGTTTGCGGCTACCCGAATAAAAGCGTGGAAGCAAAACGGAATTTCGGCTATATTCCGGAAATACCGGCACCGATTGAAACACTGACTGTGTATGAGCATATGGAATTTATTGCTCGGGCGTATAGAGTGGAAGACTGGAAAGAAAAATCGAAAAATTTACTTGTTCGTATGGAACTTGACGACTTGCGTAAAAAGCTCGGCAAAGAGCTTTCCAAAGGAATGCAGCAAAAGCTCAGCATATGCTGTGCGCTGCTGCCTGAACCAAAGGTGATCTTAATGGATGAGCCTTTAATCGGGCTGGACCCCCACGCAATAAAGGAATTGAAAACGATGCTTATGGAACTGCGCAGCAGCGGCTGTGCCATTCTGGTCAGCACGCATATGCTCGACAGTGTGAGGGAGTTTTGGGACAAGGCGTTGATTATGATGAACGGAAAAATCGCCGTGAACCGCACGCGCGCCGAAATTGAGAGCACCGGGGAAGATTTGGAGCAACTCTTCTTTTCCATTACGGAAGGTGCGCAGACGGGCGGGGTTGTGCGATGAGAGCGATTTTATATTTGGTAAGAAAAGGTATTAAGAATGCCGTCGTCGATATGATTCATCACCCGGCAAGACTGATTCTATATATTTTTGTTGCGGGCATGCTTGCTTTTTCGCTGATAAGCGGATCCGAGCGTGAAATCCGTGCGCCCGGCAGCTATCTTGATATCAGAATCCTTCACGGGGTTTATTGGGCAGCCCTGCTGTTTATTACGGTACCAAGCATATTAAGCGGGCTGAAGAGCGGCGCCACTTTCTTTAAAATGTCTGATGTGAACTTTCTGTTTGTTTCGCCTATCTCTTCTAAAAAGATTCTTGCTTACGGGTTGGTCAAACAGATGGCATCCAGTATTTTTATGATGATATTTCTTCTGTTTTATACAGGAATGGCAATCAATCTTTTTGGAGTGACCGTATGGCAGGTTGTGGCGATTGTGGGCGGTATAGCGCTGATGGTATTTACCATCCAGCTGATCACCCTGCTTGTTTACAGCTTTTCTAGCGGCCGCCCGGAAAGAATCAGCACGGTGAAAATTCTTCTTTATGGTGAAATCGCCGTGATAGCGGCGTTTGCCCTGAGCAGCTTTTGGTTTCATGGTGCGAACCAAGAGGCGCTCTTTGCTGCCATTGCTTCCCCGTACATTGAATACGCCCCTATTGTCGGCTGGATCAAAGGGCTGGTTTTCGCAGTCATGAACGCGGATACGGCACGCATCATTCTATATGCCGTCTTAAACGCAGCAACGATTGTGGGCAGCATCTTCCTGTTTGCAAAGAGCGACTCAGATTATTATGAAGATGTACTTCAGACAACCGAAAGCACCTTTGAATTAAGACAGGCGGTAAAAGGCGGGAATACGGCCGGAGTACGCAGCATGAAAAGCAAACTGCTGCGGGTAACGGATACCGGGATTTGGCACGGTTGGGGCGCGAATGTCTTTTTCTTCAAGCATATCCGTGAAATGAAGCGAAGAAACCGGGTTCCCTTTATCCGCACCTCCAGCATTGTGCTGCTGATCATTAATATTATTATGGTCGCCGTACTGCAAAAACTGACCGCTGCCGACGGAGATGGGATGTCGGGCGGAATTTTATTGGCGATTGCGCTTGCCATGAGCAGCTACATTCTGTTTTTCTTTAACGCTTCGGGCGACTGGACGCTGGAACTGATGAAGCCCTACATCTATTTGGTACCGGAAAAACCGTTTGCAAAATTGTTCTGGGCGAGCCTTTCGACCATTCTTACGCCGGTGATAGACGGCGTAATCATTTTTACCGTGCTGTGTCTGATCCTGCGCGCAAATCCGGCTACGGCCCTGATCTGTATGCTGATCTACGCTTCAATGGGATTCATCTACACGGCCGGAAACGTCCTTTCACAAAGGGTGTTCGGGCAGATGGTGAACAAGGGAGTAATCATGTTTGTGTATATGCTGATCCTTGGCGTGCTGTTGCTGCCGGGAGTAGGCATGAGCGTGGCGCTTTATGTGATTTTCAAGGATATTCCTGCCATTTTATTGGGAATGCCGATCTTTGTAAGCAATGTGCTGGTTTCCATCGGAATCTTCGCGGCCTGCCGCAATGTGCTGAGCTCAGCAGAAATAAACAGTTGATTCAGCAAAAACTTTAATAAATTTCGTCTGGAATTCGTATAAAACAGTTTTAACGGGGCATAATAGGTAAGAGTTTACTTTGGTGTAATAAAAAGTTAATTTATTTTTAAAAATCGCTTGCTTTTTGTCGGGGATGGTGGTATTATAATCAAGTCGTCAAACGAAACGGTAAAAAATAGTTGGTACTGATTACGGTGAGGGTCCACCCGTTCCCATCCCGAACACGGAAGTTAAGCTCACTGGTGCCGAAGATACTTGGCTGGCGACGGCCCGGGACAATAGGAAGGCGCCAACACGATAAAGCAGTCACCCAATAGGGTGGCTGTTTTTTTATACCATGATTATGAAAAGTGCGACTCCGTTTTTTGATTTTGGAACAGTTGAACGGAATTTCCACTTGCATTTTCAGCAAAAAAAGGTATAATAAGTTTAGCGGTTTAAAGCATAAAGTTAGTAAAGCGTTTGGCGGGAATTATCCCAGAATATAGGAAAAGGGTATGAAACAATGATTATTGTAATGAAAAACAGCTCCACAAAACAGGATGTGGATAAAATAGTCGAAGTCTTAAAAGAGCACGGTCTGGGCGCGAACCTTTCAACCGGCTCGCAGGCTACGATCATAGGAATTTTGGGTGACAAGGCGAAACTGGGCGGGTTTGATTTTGAATTGATGGAAGGCGTTGAAAAATGCGTTCCGATTATGCATTCCTATAAGCTGGCCAGCCGTGAAATGTGTCCGGACGGACGCGTGGTTCAGGTGGGACAGGAGTGTATCGGCAGAAAAAAGCTGGTCATGATGGCCGGTCCCTGCGCGGTCGAAAATGAGGATCAGATTACCAAGGCGGCGATCGGGGTAAAAGCCGCTGGCGCCCGTTTTCTGCGCGGTGGGGCCTACAAGCCGAGAACATCCCCTTATTCGTTTCAGGGAATGGAGGAAGACGGTTTGAAGCTGATGCGGAAAGCTGCCGATGCATGCGGACTGAAGGTAGTCAGCGAAATTGTGGCGCATGATCAGATAGATACTGCAGGAAAATATTGCGACATGCTGCAAATTGGCGCGCGCAATATGCAAAACTTTCGCCTTCTGCGTGAAGTCGGCCGCTCAAAGATTCCGGTTCTGCTTAAGCGCGGGATTTCCTCTACCATTGAAGAATGGCTCGACGCGGCCGAATACATTATGAGCGAGGGCAACTACAATGTTGTGCTGTGTGAACGCGGTATCCGCACGTTTGAAACTGCGACGCGCAACACGCTTGACGTTTCCGCTGTAGCCGTCGTCAAGGAGCGGAGCAGCCTGCCGATTATTATCGATCCGTCCCACGCGGCGGGAAAATCCAGGTATATCGCGTCCCTGTCGCTTGCGGGTGTTGCAGCGGGCGCCGACGGGCTGATTATCGAGGTGCATCCGAACCCGAAAGTCGCCATGAGCGACGCGGCACAGCAGCTTACACCGGAGGCTTACACCGATCTGTTCAAAAAAGTAGGCGCGCTTGCAGAATTACTGGGAAGAGAAATATAAACGTAGATTTTTCAGGCGGCTGAGTGATTTTCACAGCCGCCTTTTCTTATGGATTAGTTTAATCTTTATGTTTAGGGTAAATCCGCAGAGAAGGAGTTTTTTGCTCTGAATTTTCCTCCAGAAAAAGGGACTCCGTCTCTTTCTGCGAATTCTGCAAATCACGGATGGCATTGGTTACGCTGTTAAATAAATGATAGTACATTTTCTGGTAAGGTTCCATTTTTTATCACCCTATTGCATTTTAACCTATTTTAGGCTAAAATGTAATACTCTGAAACAGGTTAGACTAAACTTGGTTTGGGGTGATGGAATGTATAAAAGAATACGTGAACTTAGAGAAGACAGCGATTTGTCACAAACTCAGTTTGCACAGATACTGGGAATGTCGCAAACGGGCTATTCGAAATACGAGACAGGGGAAAATGATATTCCGACTTCGATTCTTATTGCGATTGCCGGTTATTATCGGACCAGCGTTGATCATCTTTTGGGGCTGACGGATGAAAAAAAGCCCTATCCGCGGAAAAGGGCTTTATAACGAATCTGTTTTGCCCTCTGTCCGAAAGTAGGTAGCTTAACTCCCGCGTATGTAATGCATAAAAACGGACAATTTGTTATACGGTTTGTATTAGTCTTGACTTGATTAACGCTTTGTTAATTGCGGGAGCAAGCAGTGCGGATGCGGCGACTTTCACAATGTCGAACAAAGCAAAGGGAAGAACTGTAACAGAGAGAGATTTCATCCAGCCGACATGCCCCACAAAGACATAGAACAGGGAACCGCACAAATAGCAGGCGGCGAGAGCGGCGAGCATGGCGGGAATGCAGGACACGACGGTCTTTTTCTTCAGCAGTTCCAGCATCCAAGCGGTCAGAAAGGCCATAATCGGGTATGCGATGAGAAAGCCGCCGGTTGGCCCGAAAAGCACGCCGGGGCCGCCTTTAAAGCCGGCAAACACCGGCAGACCCGCGGCGCCGATCAGCAGGTAAACCAGCTGGGAATAAACGGCGTACTTCTTCGGCAGAATCGCGCCGGAAAGATAAACAGGAAGCAGGGAAAGCGACAGCGGAACCGGCGTGAAGGACAGCGGAAGAATCATCTGTGCAAATAGGATGGTAAGCGTGGTAAACATTGCGGTCATTGTCAATTGTTTCGTTTTCATAAAGAGCTCCTATTCATTAATTAATAAATAAAGTATAGGCATAGAAATGTATATTGTCAACCATAAATTTATTAAAGGTTGACAATATTTTAAAAGCAAATACTGTAAAAAGTGAAATGACGGAGAAGCGACAGCGAGAAATAAGGCAAAAACACGTGAAAATAAGAGTAAACTGCTAACTAAATTAAAATAATCGCCATTTGCTATTGACACGATGGTTTGCATGTGGTATTATCATAACTGCAATTCCTTTGCGCCTGTTTACGGCGCGCTTTTTTATGAAAGGCAGCCCTGCCAAAAGGGCGGGGTTTTGTGATATTTTTAAACAAAATTCAGGAGGTATAAGCTATGTCCACCTATATGCCAAAAGCCGGCGAAGTTGAGCGCAAGTGGTACGTGCTCGACGCAGCAGGCAAGCCGCTGGGCCGCGTTGCCGCACAGGCCGCCGTTTTGCTCCGCGGAAAACACAAAGTCATTTTTGCTCCTCATGTTGACTGCGGCGACCATGTCGTCATTATCAACTGCAGACAAGCACTGCTGACCGGAAAGAAACTCGAAAAGAAATTTTATTATCATCACACAGGTTATATCGGGCATTTAAAAGCCGTCAGATACGACACCCTTATGGAAGAAAAGCCATGCAGGGCAATGGAACTTGCTGTGAAAGGCATGATTCCAAGTACCACAATCGGCCGTGCCGCACTGGGCAGACTGCGTTTGTTTGAGGGCGCTGAGCATACTCACGCCGCCCAAATGCCGCAGGCCTGGGAACTATAAGGGAGGAGGATTAGATTATGTACGAGAAAGCACCATATTTTTATGGAACCGGCAGAAGAAAAAGCTCCGTTGCCCGTGTAAGAGTTTATCAGGGTACCGGTAAGGTTACGATTAATGACAGAGATATTGACGATTATTTCGGACTTGACACCCTTAAGCTGATTGTCCGTCAGCCGTTGGTTTTGACCAGCACAAATGAGAAGTTTGATGTTGTTTGCCGCGTAGCCGGCGGCGGTGTTACCGGCCAGGCCGGTGCAATTCGCCATGGTATCGCAAGAGCACTGCTCCAGTTTGATACTGAAAATTTACGTTCTCCTTTGAAGAAGGCCGGCTTCCTGACCCGTGACCCAAGAATGAAGGAGCGCAAGAAGTACGGTCTGAAAGCAGCCCGTCGCGCACCGCAGTTCTCAAAGAGATAATTTTACACGATATGATAAAAGGCTCGGCACCACTCGATGGTGCCGGGCCTTTTCTGTCATAGAACGAGTCTGTTGAAGCCCTGCATAGAGGTTGCCAAGGTTTATTACATATGATTCGTACCCGAAGGATTGACAAACAGGAGCACTGGTGTATTATTGTATTAAGGTAGTTATATAAGTGTGACAGGAGAGTGTAGTCATGAGAAAAAAGATATTACCGCTGTTGTTAGTAATCCTAATTACAGTGTCATTTGTAGCCTGCAGTCCGAAAGCGGGCGTTCATCAAGATGGTACGGCATCCACAATTTCTCTAAAAAACAGAACACCCGAAGAAACCGTAAAAAATGCTCTGGATGCACTGGTTTCACTGGATTTAAAGATTTTTAACCAGTATGTTGACAACAACGATACAAAAGACGGGGCGGTTATCTTTAAAGACAACAAACTGTTCGGTGACAAGACTGACCAAGAAGATGAAAAATTAATTAAAAGCTTTGTTTCCAGCCTTTCTTATAAAATTACAAAGGTCAATGAACAGGGAGATTCGGCAAAGGTCAAGGTTCAGATTACAAATAAGGATTTATCAGGGGTTCTCTCTACGCTGGTGGGTGACAAGGAACATAAAGAATTGGTTGACCTCATAAACAGCGTTGGTGTCGAAAAACAATTTGACGTTGAACTTTCCTTAATAAAGGAAGAGACCGGGTGGAAAATTATTATGTCCACAGAATTTGCAAATGCAGTTTTGGGGGGTATGCTTTCAAGCGGAATTTTAAACCTTCAGCACCTATGGTAAAGCGGGGACAAGACGCCCTCCTTGTACGGAATTACACAATATGATAAAAGGCTCGGCACCACTCGATGGTGCCGGGCCTTAATTAACTTATTTTTTGTATTAGTATGGAAGCATTTGCATTTATTTCAGTTCCCCCCGCTAATGTTTGCAATGTAACTGCTGACGCACTTGTATGATTCCGCACAGTTAATATATCTGAAGCCATCGCGGATATAATGGCTATTCCTAGATTCATTTGCGTTCCGCTCCCTGCGCCATATATGCTGCCTGCAACGGGGGTGTCGTTTTGAAATAGGGTAAACTGGTTTGCCTCTACAGCTTCAGCGTAAAACCAGATCGCATAATTGCCCGCATTGCCAATTTGTATTGTGGAGGTTCCTGGAGAATGAGTGATCGCACCAACAATAATTCCATTATTACTAAATGATATTTTAGCCGCTACTGCCACAGCCTGTTCACCTAAATTGTAAATATATGCAAATTCAGACAAGCCCTTTTCGTAAGATGGTTCATAAAGTTTAATCATATTGCCAAGTCACTCCTGTTTATTTGCTATCTGATTTATAGCTCTGCCTGCTACTACATAGTACTCATTTTCATACAATTGGGTTAGTAGATTATGGGCCCTCACTCATGGGATGGAAGATTAATCCGATGGAGGAAATGTGTGCTGGATATGGGACTTTTTGCGGTAAATCCTTCGGACCGAAGTGCTGTCTGACATCGAACGTTCCCGTAAAACTGACATATATTATATGGAAGGAGTGACTTAAATGCCAAGCATTTCAATCAATATACCAAATACAACATTTGTATCGTCATCACTGCCAAATAACAATATGAATTTTTACCCGGTTATGTATATCGGGACAGACCCAAGTTATCAAAGCTGCAACGGACTTTTGCAGTTTGCGCTGCCGGCACTGCCGGTTACGTCGGTTGACAGCGCCGTGGTGCAGTTCTCGCTTATTGCCAAAGATCAGGCGGAGCCGAGTGTGGTGGTGGTCAACCGGGCGACCTCTTCCTTTTCAACCTCCACGGTAACCTACAATACGCAGCCAACGTATACCGCGACCGCGTCGCAGGTTTCCGTGAATCAATCCGATTTGTACCAGAGGGTCAGCATTGACATCACGAGCCTGGTGAACAACTGGCTGGCTGGAACCTATGTCAACGACGGCATCGTTCTCACTTGCTCCGGCGGGGCGGTTCAGTTCGCTACGAACGCAATCGTCTACGAACCATATTTTCCAACGCTGACTTTGACCTATTCCAGCACGCCGTCTTCCGACAACAGTGCATTCTCTTTTATTTATGCTCAGCTGTCCAATATTCTCCAGCAATTAATGACGTTGTATCCTGACAAGGTCATGACGATCTATACGTCGGGAGCCTATTATCTACAGGGAATCCCTTATGAATTTTATGCATCACCCGATGCCACCTATGGAACAATCGCCGTACTGTCGGAAGGCGGCGGATACGCTTCTGTTCCAATTACGAATATCTCCGCGATAACAGTTGCCAACAGTTTATATGATCCTTCCATCTCGTATCTGCCCGCGCCCGTCTTCGCGCCCGGCTGCGATAAGAACGTGGTTACCAGCATTCACGACTATCTCCCTGTTTTCACGAACGCAACCCTGGATCTGAACACATTGGTTACCACGGCCGGTCTGATCTATAAAAATGAATACGGTATGCTTGTAAAAGCCAGCGATATGGACGGTACCAATCCGGTATTTGTTCCTGTATGGAGTATTTCCGCCATTGAGACTGCTACACCGATCCCGAACATCGAGGCCGGTTCTGCACCGAATATAATTTCTGTCGTCAAATCCGGGGACCATGTGGGAACAAGCATAACGGAACGGATCGAAATTTAAACGCTGTGAATTCATAAAGTGGATTCGGTTTGGGAAACTATCAATAATCCGGGACAGCCGCAAAAAAAATGTTGGCTGTCCCGGATTTTTGCTAAAAAAACATTGACTCTCACGTTACGTGATAGTGTATTGTATAAATAGAGATTCATATTTTCGGCAAAAGGGTTCCAGCCGGCGGGATATTTGTCGGAATTGATATCTTTAAAATCAAACTTTGGAGGAATAGCGATGAGAGCGGTAAAACAAGTTTCTGAACTGACGGGCATAAGTGTCCGTACTTTACAATATTATGATGAAATAGGTTTGTTTAAGCCGAGTGAAGTAACAGAATCGGGTTACAGAATGTATGATGACGATGCCTTGGAAGTGTTACAGCAAATTTTATTTTTCAAAGAATTGGATTTTTCTTTAAAAGATATAAAGTTAATTCTGGAAAATCCTAAGTTTGACAAACACAAGGCGTTTGAAAATCAGAAAGACCTGATTCAAGCAAAACGTGACAGGCTTGACCGTTTATTAAAATTATTAGACAAACTTGTAAAAGGAGAAAAGTGTATGAGTTTTAAAGAATTTGATATGAGTGAATATTTTAATGCATTGGAAACATTTAAAAATGAACATACGGATGAGGTAACTAAATATTGGGGCAGCGTAGATAAATTTAATGAATTTATAGAAAAAGGCAAATCCAAGGAATCTGAGATTGCCAAAATGGCGATCAAAGAGTTTGGAAGCATAGAAAAATATACGGAAGCTATGAAGAAAAATCTTGGCAATTCTACAGCGATCATGGAAGGATTTGATACAATAAAAAATAATTTGGATTATTATATGAGTAAAACAAATGAATTAATGGAAAGGCTGACGTCCGATTTAAGCAAAGACCCTTCTTCAAACGAGGTTCAGGAAATTGTTGAAGAAATGGATACCATGAACAAAGAAACGTCCAAAATTGCAAAAATGGATCTGGGAGACAACTATTGGGGCCTTATGTCGGACCTTTATTTATCAAATCCTTCATATATAAAAGTAACGGATAAGAAATACGGGATAGGAGCGTCCGAATTTATTGGCAGGGCATTAAAGGTATACGCAGCAAGATGATAAAAGGCCCGGCACTGTTTCGATGGTGCCGGGCCTTTCGCACGCAAGTTGACTTTTATATTTTGCAGTGCTATGATTCCACTGTGGCTTATTTGTATTTCGGGAGGTGAATGATTGATGAAAAGGCCGGAAAATATGTGGAAATTTTTCGGAGTAATGTTTCTGATTTTCGGGGTTGTATTTTTCCTTTCAGGAACCCTCTCACGGATGGGCATATTGCAAACAGACCTCGCGTCACAGGGTGATCCTAAGCTTTGGTTCCCGGTTTTAGGTTGTGCTTTTTTGGTTTTGGGGATTATAATATGTGCAGTTTCATACCGAAAAGAAAAGGAATTCAAATTACTTTTACGTGAGGGTACGCCAACAAAAGGATATGTAACATCTGTAAAGCAATTGCTGTTTACCCGATGGAATGGATCGTCTCCCTACGTGGTGCACTTTACATACGAAATAGAAGGTTCCAGTTTTAAAGGAAAAAGCCATCTTCTCTGGTCACAGCCGAAAGTTTGTGAGCAAAATACAATAACGGTATATATTGATTCTCAAAAGTCGGCTCATGGCGTTGTTGATTTATAAGCGCTTAGCGTTTGAAAGGAGTTCCTGACATGTCGAGGCCGAAAATCGAACTGCCCTACAGCCGGCTCGAGAAGTTGATACAGATATTGTCCTTTTTTTCCCTGCTTGTATTGATTGGCTTAACCGTTTTTTCGATGATTCATCTTCCGGGAAGAATTCCAACCCATTTCGGGGCCAGCGGCCGGGCGGACGGGTGGGGAGGAAAAGGATCGTTGCTTATGCTCCCCGTCATGGCGGTCATACTCTACGTGGCAATGACCATCCTCGAAAGATTTCCTTGGGCTTATAACTACGCGGTCGAAATCACCGAAGAAAATGCGGCATATCAATATAAGTTGGGCCGTCAGATGCTCGAATGGATAAAATGTATCATTATCGTGATTTTTCTTTACTTACAGTGGCAAACCGAACAGGTTGCAAGGGGCTTATCCGCCGGGCTTGGCGCGTGGTTCCTGCCTGTTTCCATGCTTGCTCTTTTTGGGGGATTGGGCTTCGGCATTTATAAAATGATCAAGCACAAATAGTATGGTCGGAACATTAAAATGTTATGGAAGCAAAATGCGCCTTGACAGGGCTGGTTTAAGCCCTATCAAAGCGCATTTTTTAAAACCTGACGGTTCTGGACTCGCCCTTCATATTGCTGAACGTTGCTTCAGCCTGGTCAATATAAAAGATTTCAAAAATAGCATCGTCCACACTGTACATTCTGCTGAGATAAGGCGCCGCCGTCAGCGCGGCCTGTCTTTTCTCTTTGCTGGTGCAGAAAACGGCTTTGCCTTTTAAACGCAGCCACTTTCCGTCATTTGTGGCGGCTGAAATTTCAATGTTGGGATTTGCCTTCATCTGCTTATATACATTCTTCTGATTGTTAGTGCAAAAACAGATCTTTCCGTCGCATTTCATAACGAAACCGAACGGGCGCACTTTTGGGAGATCGCCCTCCACCGTAGCGAGATAAAAAGTTGAATTTTCCGTTAAAAATTGAAGAACTTCGTCCATAATCATTGCTCCTTTATACTCTTTTATGATAGTATTATAAAATAAAGAAAGAAAAATACAAGTATGCAGAAATACTTGACTAAGTAAGTATTTACTGAGTATAGGAGCAGGAATGATGGATGACGGGATGAAAACGGAGCAATGTCCGGTTGCCTACGCCCTACGGCAGATCGGCGGAAAATGGAAACTTCCGATTTTGTGGTCGCTTAGCCGGAACGGGGTTTTAAGGTACAGCGAGTTGAGAAGGAGCGTTTCCGGCATCACCAATATGATGCTGTCGCAATCATTGAAGGAACTGGAAAAGAACGGGCTGATTACCCGGATTCAGTATATGGAAATGCCGCCGCACGTCGAATATTCACTGACCCCGTCGGGTGAAAACCTGATGCCCGCACTGAACGAGCTTGCCGCATGGGGAACAGAACAAATGAATTTCGGCGGGCCGAAAAATTTACAGGAGGAAAAGGAAACGAAATGATAAAAACAGAAGAACCAAAAATATCGGAACATTTAATCGAACACAGCGATCTTGAGGAAGTTATTCGGAAAGCGCAGGAAGAAGAACAGGATGTGAAGGGCTATCACTTTTTAAGTGTATCGCTAAATGGAGCGGCAGAGGAAGGCTCCGACTTTCTGAACTGCTTCTTTGAAAACTGCCGGTTGATGGAAAGCGCGTTTGAAAATCTGTATTTTGCGGATGTTGTTTTCAGCAACTGCGATCTGTCCAATGCCGACTTTTCAAAATGTCTGCTGCGCAGGGTACGGTTTGAAAACTGCAAAGCGCTGGGAACCAATTTTTCAGAGGCGGTTCTCGACAACGTTGTCATACAGAACAGCGTCTGCACCTATACGAATTTTACTTCCGCAAAAATGAAAAGCTGCCGGTTCCAGGAAAACGATTTTTCAAACGGAAGCTTTCAGCAATGCAGCTTTAAGTTGACAGCGTTTCAAAAATGCAATTTGGCAGAGTCGGAATTCCTTCATGCGCCGCTCAAAGGAATTGATTTTACAACCTGTGAGATCGATGGCATCCTGCTTTCCGGCGCAGAATTGCAGGGGGCGGTTGTCACGGCGGTGCAGGCCTGTGACCTGTCCCGATACCTTGGATTAATTATAAGATAGGGGGCTCCGGGTAACCGGGGTCCCTTTTCATTATATATAGCATTTTTTTGTAAAAGTTCGCCGCCCTTTTATAGGGTGCGCATATACTATATATAGAGTAGTTTCACTGTGCTTCTCGGAGCCGTATTTGCGTGGTGACAACCTGAAATAATCGTCGGATTGCTTCTTGATACGAAAAATGATTTCGCCTTCAATCATTGTACGCTGTTCTGACTAAAGACAGGATTATATAAATTACAACAAAAATTTAAATGCTGGACAAAATCACCAAAAATTTAGATGCAGAGCCATTTTTTTAATTATAATAAAACCGTCTCAGCCTAAAAACAACGAAATAATGCCATAATTTACATAATAAACAACACTGTAATATTTGTAACAAGATTGTAACTATAATTTTCTTGCATATTGCACAGAAAATGCTTTGTTCTTAAGCGTAAGGAAAGGAATAATCGTGCCAATACGGAAAATAAAGGCAGGAATTCGGCACAAACACTTCGAAGCGTTTGTGCAATATAAACAAATTAGTTGTAAATAATAATTTGACAATTATGCATAAGGTGAATATAATTACGCCATTGAAACATATCCTAAAAACTGAAGCTCGGCAATGTGGTGGATGACGTCCATATTTATGCTGTCTGAGCGAGGAAAAGGGTGAACAAATGCGATTATTCACACAAAATAGAGCATGTTTGAAAAACGCAATGAAAAGAGTGGTTGCACTTGCAATCATGATTACAATCACAATCAGCTCTGTCATCACTGTAACGGCAGCAACATGCAACGCGGTGATTGATTATAACGGAGAGAAAAAAACCGTACAGCTGTACAGCGACAAGACCAGCGAAATCCTTGCCGCGGCCAATATAAAGGTTGGGGAAAAGGATCTTGTTGTCCGCAGTACGGAACAAACCCCGGGCGGGGAAATCCAGATTACCGTTAAGAGCGCAGTACAAACCGACGTTGCCGTGGACGGCACAGTAAAAACCGTCACGCTGCATTATGGCGACACCGTGGCACTGGCGCTTTCAAAGGCATCCGTGACACTGGGAAAAAATGACGTAGCTACTCCGGCGCCTGCGGCGAAGGTCGCCGAAGAAACGGACATTCAAATTGAAAGAAAATTCGACGTCAGCATTACTGCAGACGGGCAGACAAAGTCTGCGCTTGTAAGCGAGGGCACCGTTGCCGAAGCATTGGCCGAGGCCGGCGTTGTGCTTGGCAGCGAGGACATTGTCAGCGTGAAGAAGGATGCTGCGGTCAGCGAGGGGATGAAAATCTCCGTCGCAAGGGTTACCTATAAAGATGTTGCTACAACACAGGCCATTGCATTTCAGAACAAAAATGAAACCAGCAGCAGTCTTTATAAAGGCCAGCGTAAAATTAAGGAACCCGGGAAAAGCGGGAGCCAGTCCGTCGTTACCCGTCAGAAGCTGGTGGAAGGCAAAGTCGCCGCCAGTGAGGTGGTCAGCAAAACCGTGCTTGAAGAACCGGTTGACCAGGTGACGGTTGTTGGGACGAAAAAGAAAACGGCCGGTGCCGCGGTTATCAACGGTGACGGAACCATTACCGATCAAAACGGAAACACCATTGCCTACAAAAAATATATTTCCGGCAGATGTACCGGATACACCGGCGGCGGCACTACTTCAACCGGCAGAGCGGCTGCGTTCGGTCTGGTAGCGGTCAATCCGAACATTATTCCGTACGGAAGCAAGCTGTATATCTGCTCCCCGAACGGAAAAGTCGTTTACGGCTACGCCATCGCGGCGGACACCGGCGGCGGGGTCATGGACGGGCGGATTGTTGCCGACTTATATTTTGACTCGGTTGGCCAGTGCAGAAGCTTCGGCGTACGCAATATGAACATTTACGTTCTGTAAAACAGGGAGCGCGGGGGAAACCCCGCTCTTTTTTTGTTGTACCATAAATGTCCCTGCGAAAAAAGAATGCTTGCATTTAATAGAACATATGTGTTATCATATAAATGAAACAAGAACATATGAACGATTTTTGCCCGGGAGGTAGAACGATGAATGTTATAATCGGAATGATGATGCTGTTGTTTGCGGGATTTATGGCTTTGCGGTATAAGCCCGGTTCGCAGTCCGGCCGTGCTCTTTTGGCAATGACCGCGCTTATGGGAACATTTTCATTGCTTACCGGAACGGGCAACTGGCTGTTCCAAACCGTTCAGCTGGTTTTGCAGGCCGTTGTGGCATTTTGCTGTTTTGCACAGCTCAGACGCGAGGCGCTTCTCCGACACCGCCGGATGCACAGGCACCCACAGCGCGCGCTGGGCAGACTGCACAGAGGAGAAAAGACCTGTGCGTAACGATTGACAGGCGTCTGTATTCAGATTATGATAAAAGATATCATAATAGCGGGGAGCGTTTTGTTTGCCATATGTGTATGCGGCGATGTGGTTTATCGTCGGGTTAATCCTTATTTTTCGAATGAGCAGAGAAAATCGTGTTTTTTATGCCGTGGGAGCATTTTTTATCCTTCTTGGCGGATGGTGGCTCGCCAACGCGGCTCTGGGGGCAAATCTGTTCACCGGGGTGTGGGGCTGGGTGCTCCGTGCGATTACTGCGGCGGTACTGATTTTGGCTTGCGTTGTCTATTACAGGGAAGGCAAAAAGAGCAAAATGGATTCTGATCGGAAGAATCATTCCGGTGATGATGAGAAATAACTGAAAAGCTTCGCTTTTGCGGAGCTTTTTTACTGCCAAAATACTGATTCGCGCATACAATAGAGTGCGGGGCAAATATTTCAACCGCTTTATTATAGATTGTCTGCCGGGACCCGTTCCCGGCAGGCACTATAAAGTTTGAGGCAACCGGTTCTGAAAGCGTTGAAAAAACCTTGAATTTAGGGTAGAATAAAGGAAAGTGTAATGGAGGGATGAATATGCTGATTGCACCTTCGGTGCTTTCTTCGGATTTTTCACAGCTTGGGAATGAAGTGAACAGAATGGATGTCTGCGGTGCGGACTGGATTCATCTGGATGTAATGGACGGTCATTTTGTACCGAATCTGACATTTGGCGCGCCTGTTATTAAAGCCGTACGCAAATTTACGGATAAACCGTTTGACGTGCATCTGATGATTGATGAACCGCTCCGGTATGTTCCTGATTTTTTAGACGCCGGGGCGGATATTATTACCTTTCACATGGAGGCACAGTCCGATCCGGAAAAGACCATCGCCGCGATTCTGGCCGGCGGTGCAAAACCTGCGGTATCCATTAAACCGGGTACGCCGGCCGAAGCTGTGTTCCCGTATTTGGACAAGCTTTTCATGGTGCTTGTCATGACGGTTGAACCGGGGTTCGGCGGCCAGAGTTTTATGGAGAACATGATGGAGAAAGTCGTCGCACTGAAAGCCCGTCGACCGGATGTTTTGGTGCAGGTGGACGGCGGGATTCACATGGGGACGATCGGAACGGCCGCTAAAGCGGGAGTAGATGTGTGCGTTGCGGGGACAAGCGTATTTAAAGCCGACGACGCGAAACGGGCGATCAGCGACTTGAAAGCGGCGGCCGATTTGAAATAAAGACTGGGGGTGACAGCGTGATATTTCAGCATGGCGTGAAGCTGGAGCAGGAAAAAACTGCTTCTCTGAGACATAAAATAAAGATTCTGCCCGTTCCGGAAGGGATAGCGGCGTCACAGCCGCTTGCGGCGCGGCAGGGAAAGCTTGACGACGGTGCGATTATCGCCGCTGCCGAAGCCGCTCAGATTATTGACGAATTCGACGGAGCAGCGCTCTCCCAAAAGCTGAAACGGCTGCGCCGACTGAAGCCGGACATGATTGTTGCCTGCTGCTTCGATGAAGACCCGTGCACCACAAGCGCTATGGCGACGCTGCGTGAAAACACGGATGCGATTATTGCCGGGTTGGTGCTCGCCGCAAGGGCGTGCGGCGCCGCGGAAAATAAAATCGCTGTTGCGACCTCAAGAGAGGCGCGCATCATCAAAAAAATAAACCCTCAGGCGGATTTGATTCTTGCCGGTGAGCGGTACCCTGCGCGGATACTTTTGAAGAGAAAGCTGTTCGCCGCCGGCAAAAATGCCGCATATATCGGCGCGCAGGCCTGTGCCGCGCTGACCGCTGCTGTTGATGAAAGCGAATCACAGAGCTTTACGGTGGTGACTGTGGCGGGCGATGGGGTGGAACACTGGCGAAATATGCGGGTGCGTATCGGCACACCGCTGCAATTCCTGCTTGATGCGTGCGAGGCGAGCGAAAAGACGACGCTTGTCATTACCGGTTCTTCCGTTACGGGGAAGGCTGTTACCGATTTGTCCGAACCGGTCACGGCTGCGACGCGCTGTGTGATCGCGCTGAAAAAAACGCCGAGAAATAAATCCTATCCCTGCATCGGCTGTGAAAAATGCGCGCGGGCGTGTCCGCGCGGCATTGTGCCGTGGAGGGTTTTACGTGAAATACAAAGCACAAAGCCCGACCCGGTCAGAATGCCGAACGTACAGAAATGCATTGGCTGCGCAGCCTGTTCCGTTGCGTGCCCGTCGGGAATAGATTTGACCGCCGCCATTTCAAAAGCGGCGTCATACAAGAAAAGCGGTGACTTCGATTGACATTAAATGACGCAAGGTCCCCTTTTGTGAAAAGCGAAGCCTCCGTTTCTTCCATGATGCGGGATGTGCTGTTTACGCTTGCCATGCTGCTTGTGCTGCCGGTGGTGCATTACGGAGTACGCCCCCTTGTCATGGCGGGAGTGACGATGCTTGCCTGTGCGCTGTGTGAAATCCTGTTCAGCCTGATTCAAACAAAAAGCATCAGCCTTTCAGACTGTTCCTCCATGGTAACGGGTATGATGATTGTGATGCTGATGCCGCTGAACGCGCCTTTATGGCTGCCCTGCGCTGCGGCCGCCTTTGCAATTCTGGTTGCGAAGATGCCGTTCGGCTCCATCGGGCATACGCCGTTTAATCCGGCGGCTGCGGGGGTTGCCTTTGCAACGCTCTGCTGGCCAAAACTGATGTTTTCCTATTTCAACCCCGCGGTGTCCCAGACGATTCCCGCATATGAAAATTTTACCGCTGAACTGGTCCGTTCGCCCGCCGCTGTTTTAAAAAGCGGGCTGAAGCCGGATATTCTGCCGCTCGACATGCTTTGGGGTGTGTTTGCGGGACCTTTGGGAACTACCGGAATCTTGATTATCTGCGCATGCGGACTGTTTCTGTTTTTGAAACGCACGGCAAGATGGGAAATAACGGCCTCGTTTTTGGTCGTTGCCGTACTGATTGCGGCGTTCTTTCCCCGGATTGCGTGCAGTGCGCTGACCTCGGTGAAATACGAGCTGATGTCCGGTTCCCTGCTTTTCTGTTCCGTATTTATGATAACCGATCCGGTGACCGCGCCGCACAGGACGATTGGCCGCATTCTTTACGGTGCTTTTGCGGGATTCGTAATTATGATGTTCCGCCGCTTTGGCGCCTTTGAACAGGGAGCCAGCTTTGCGATCTTGATTGCCAACGCCGCTGCTCCGCAGATCAATTCCCTGGTGTGCGGCGCGCTCAGACTGGGGGATGAACCGTATGACGAATAAAAGAAGTCTTCTTCGTGAAACAAACACAATCTTTCTGAACGGGGTATTTTTTAAAAATCCCGTTCTTGTCGGAGCGCTTGGGCTATATCCCGTTGTGGCCGCGGGCTATAACATGAAAAACGCGGTTGAACTGTCGCTTTTGTTTCTGTTTATCTCTTTGCCGGTGGCTCTTTTGTTCTGTCTTGTGGGGGAAATGTTGCCTGTATGGATTCGCCCGGGACTGGTTCTGGCGGCTTCGGCTATGATCTACCTGCCGGCCGCGTGGCTGACCGACAAACTGATTCCCGGAGCGGTGACCGCTTTGGGGATGTTCGCAAGTCTGATGATCTGCAATTCCGTCGTCCTGTCCCGTGCCAACGACTACGCGCCGACCCATATCGGATGGGCGGTGGCCGCGGACGCCGTGGGGTGCTCCGTCGGGTTTTCACTGGTAATCTGCCTGAGTGCCGCCATTCGTGAATTTTGGCTTAAGGGCAGTCTTTGGCACACCAACATGGGGGTGTACGGTACGGCGGACGCGGGGGTTTCCCTGCCGTTCTTCGGATTTATTCTTTTAGGATTTTTTGCCGCGTTTGTCCAGTGGGCAAATGAAAAACGCGGCCGGAAAGCCGAAAAAAGGAGGGTGCCCCGCGTATGAACGTCTTTGTGCAAATGATTTTAACAGCGCTCTTGGCGGTAACCACGGAAAATATCCTCTTTGCAGGGGGAATTGGGTTCAGCCATGTGCTTCGGGCGGGGCGTAAACCCAAAACACTCGGACTGTATTCTGTTCTGGTTGCGCTGTTTACGCTGATTTCCATGCTCGCGGGGTTTCTGCTCGGTCCGTTCGTTGCGGGCAGCGATACGCTGATTGTTTTGCGGCCGGCTGTATTTGCCCTTTGTGCCGCAGTCGCATATATTGCAACGGCATTTTTGGCGAAAACTTTTTTTTCACAGTTCTACAGAAAGTACGGCCAGCTGTTGTCCCCGGCGGCAATCAATACCGTGGTGCTTTCCATGCCGTATGTACTGAAAAGCTTTAAGCTTACCCTGACCGATGCAGTGGGGTTTGCTCTCGGCACGGGCTTGGCGTTTTTCCTGGCCGCCCTTGTCTTTTCCCGCACGTCGGAAAGCTGCGAAAACGCGGATATGCCCAAAGCGTTCAGCGGGCTTCCCGCCGTGCTGATTTACGTTGGAATTCTGTCCATGGCGTTTGCAGGCTTCACCGGCGGAAAACTGTTTTAAAAATAAAAAAAGGCCGCAGGGGGATTTTCCTCCTGCGGCCTTTAAATTGTGAAAGGTTTAGTATTTAATTGCCTTGAACAAGTCGTCCATTTGGCTTTTGTAGCTTGTGGTCGCCTTGCCGTACACAATGGTTTTATTCATGCGCACCAGTGTATGGTTCAGCTCGCCGTTTACAAGCGTGTATTTGTTGTAGGAAGAGGAATCGATGTTATTCGAGGTTCCGCCCGTTCCGTCAGAAATGCTGGATTTGACTTTGGCGTACATTTCCGATGCGGCGCTCTCTGTCGTGAACGAAACGAACGCAAGCTCCGTGCCGGTCTCGCTCTTGACGGCACTTAGGGATTTTTCAATATCTGTGTTGGTGGAAGCAGAATCCGTTACCGTAAAACCGGCTGATTCCGCCTGCTTTTTAAATTCATCCGCCGTGACAGGAGTGCGTGCGGAACAGCCCGCCAACGTGAACACAGCGGCGGCCGCAAGAACCGCGGCGCATAATTTTATGATTCTTTTCAATGTAAAACCTCCATTTATTCTGGAAAACTTATTATGATTTATTATAGTACTCCTTCCTTCTGTTTACAAGTATAACCGTATTTTCGCGTAGAGCAAAAGAAAAAATATGTATATTTTGCTGGCCTGTTGCGACAGGATGTTGATTTAATCTCAAATGGGGCGCGTGAAGAGTCTTTTATTTTAAAACATATGAAAGATAAAAGGAAAAAATAGGGAAAAATTTTCCATAATCATCCTTGTCAAATACTGCATAGCAAAGAATTTCCTGCGGATAATAAGCAAAGACAACACCGCACAGGAGGTAATAAAATTGAAAGCCACAGGAATAGTCAGAAGAATTGATGATTTAGGCCGCGTTGTCATACCAAAGGAAATACGCCGCACGCTTCGTATCCGCGAGGGCGACGCGCTTGAAATTTTTACCGATACGCAGGGAGGAGTAATTTTTAAAAAATACTCGCCGGTGGGCGAACTCTCCACTTTTGCCGGACAGTATGCGGATGTGCTGACCAAAGCGATCAGCATGCCCACCATTATCTGTGACCGCGATCATGTTGTCGCAGCTGCCGGTGTTTCACGTAAAGAATTTCTTGAACGGCGCGTTACTCCGGAGTTGGAGGAATGCATGCAGAGCCGCACGAATTTCATCAGCAAAGGCAAGTCCGGATTTAAACCCGTAGAGGGCGTGGACCGATCGGCCGAAGTCATCTGCCCTATTATCGCTTCCAGCGATGTGACCGGTGCGGTTATCCTGCTTTCGAATGACGGAGAAGAAATTCCTTCGGAAAGCGAAACCAAGCTTGCACAGGTCGCGGCATCATTTTTGGGAAAACAAATGGAGGAGTAAGTTTCACATTTTTGGCTTTTCCCCTTGCATTTGCATGATTGTTGTGATATTATAAATAAGTAATATTATGAAGGATGAAAGAGTGGGGTGACCCGCTCTTTTGTTTGTATTATGAGGTGAATGGATTGGCATATAAAAAGAAGAACGGGAATACTGTGGAAATCGTGCGAAAGCTTGCCGAGCCGATTGCGGCCGAATTGGGGCTTTCCATTTGGGATGTCCGCTTCCTAAAAGAGGGAGCAGACTGGTTTTTGAGGATTTTTATTGATAAAGTAGGCGGCGTCGGAATTGCCGACTGCGAAGCGATGAGCAAGGCAATCAACGGACCGTTGGATGAACTTGACCCAATTGAACAGGCGTACTGCCTGGAGGTTTCCTCGCCGGGAATCGACCGGGAACTTGTGCGTGACGAACACTTTACGGCCTTTTTGGGCGCATCGGTGTGCGTTAAGCTGATCCGGCCCATGGAAGACGGGCGGCGCGAATTGATCGCCGTGCTGAAAAATTACAGGGAAAATACAATGGTCCTTCAAACAGAAGAAGGCGTAAATATTTCACTGGCTGCGAAAGATGCCTCGTCGGTACGGCTGGTGGATGATGATATTGTTGGAGGTATTGAGGAATGAACAGCGAAGTTTTCGAGGCCCTTGCTCTTTTGGAAAAAGAGAGGGGCATTCCTGTTGACTTTATGCTTGACAGGATTAAAAAGGCGATCGTCACAGCCTGCAAAAACAGCTACGGCAACGAGGACTGTGTGATAAACATGGATACGGCAAAGGGGACATTTGAAGTTTATCTGCGCAAGACCGTCGTTGAGGACATAACAGATCAGGGAAAAGAAATTCTGCTGGAAGATGCACGCGATATTGATCCCACGCAGGAATCGGCGACACGGTCGGCGTTCAGCTGAACACCAAAGAATTCGGGCGCATTGCGGCACAAACCGCCCGCAACATTATCCGGCAGGGAATTCGCGACGGGGAACGCGGCCAGATGATGCAGGAGTTCCAAAGCAAACATCAGGAACTGGTCAGCGCTTTGGTTGAGCGCGTTGATCCGCGCACAGGCGCGGCGACACTGCTGATTGGAAAAGCCCAGGCCGTTCTGCCGAAGAGCGAACAGGTCGGCGATGAAAAGTTAATTGAAGGCGACCATATTAAAGTGTATGTGGTTGACGTAAAAGAGACCGAAAAGGGACCGCGCGCGATGATCAGCCGCATCCACCCCGATTTGGTAAAAAGATTGTTTGAAACCGAAGTGCCGGAAATTTATGACGGCACGGTTGAAATAAAAGCGATATCCCGCGAAGCGGGCTCCCGCACAAAAATTGCTGTACTGAGCCATAATCCGGACGTCGACGCAGTCGGCGCCTGTATCGGTTCACGCGGCGCGCGCGTTTCCAACATCGTAAACGAGCTTGGCGGCGAGAAGATCGACATCGTCGAGTACAACGAGGATCCGTCGAAGTTTATCGCCTCCGCGCTTTCGCCCGCAGATGTTGTTTCCGTGACCCCGGCACAGGACGGCTCACACGCCTGCCGTGTGACCGTGCCGGACAGCCAGCTTTCCCTCGCGATCGGCAACAAGGGTCAAAACGCCCGCCTTGCCGCGAAACTGACCGGTTGGAAAATAGACATTAAACCGGAAAGCGGCTTCTTTGGCGAAGAAGCGAAATAAATTCTTAGTGTAAGGCGGTGTGTGTGATGCATCTGAAAAAGGTACCGATGCGGATGTGCGCGGGATGCGGAGAGATGAAACCAAAAAAAGAGCTTGTTCGGGTGGTAAAATCGCCCGAACAGGAAATATCTCTTGATTTGACAGGACGCAAGCCGGGGCGTGGCGCGTATGTGTGCAAAAACATAGACTGCCTGAAAGCAGCTCGTAAGGCGAGAAGATTTGAAAAAGCCTTCTCCTGTAAAATCCCCGACGAGGTATTTGACCGTATGGAGGAGGAAATAAGCCGGAATGAATGAGAAAATCTTGCATCTTCTTGGTATTGCGCGCAGGGCCGGAAGGCTTTCGCTCGGCAATGACGCGGCGATAGAATCGCTGCGAAAAGGGAATGCTAAAATGGTGCTGCTTGCAGATGACCTGTCACCCCGCACTGCCAGCGGAGTCCGGCAGGTGGCCCAAGAGGAAGAAGTTGCAGCAGTGATATTCAAGGCAACGATGGACGAAATCAGCATGGCTCTCGGAAAGCGAACCGGAGTTGTCGCGGTGAATGACGCAGGGTTCGCTAAGAAGCTGCTTGAGCTGTGCAAGGCGGAAGCAGCCGGTACTGAGGAATGAGGAGGAATTTGATATATGATGATGAAATACAGGGTACATGAGGTGGCAAAGGATCTAAACGTTCCGAATAAGGATGTTATTGACACTTTGGAAAAATATACCGGCGAAACAAAAAAACATATGACTGCTCTTGATGAAAACGAACTGGATCTCGTTTTTGAAACTTTTACCCAAAAGAACAGCAGCGAAAATCTTGACACGTATTTCGCGGAGGCAAACAAGAAGGAAACCGTGGTTGAACCGGAAAAACCGGACGTCATTATCCAGCCGGAAACACCGGTGGCTGACGCGCCCGTGCAGCAGGTGAAAGAACCACAGCCCGCTCAGCCGCAGGAGACCCCTGCGCAGCCGCAGGCCGCGGCACAGTCCGTGCAGCCGGCAGTGCCGCCGGTTCGGGTAGCCGTACAGCCCGGCCAGATTACCGCAGTGCCTGTTCAGGGCGCGGTGGCTTCGGAACAAAAGCCGGTGCGCAAAGCCGTAAGGCCGGGCAAAATCACGCCGGTCGGCCCTAAGCCGACCTCGCCGAAGGCAGCCGTTGCGCCAAGACCGCAGCAAAACAGCGTGCCGAGAAGGCCCGCTCCGCTGGCGAACACCGACCCCAACGCCGCGATTAAGCGCACTGAAGGCAGAATTGTCGATACAAGGGCTTCACATGTGGAGCTCGATAAATATAATGAGAAGTATGACCGTCTGGCATCTGAAAAAATCAACACGGCCAATACCGTGCAGAAGCAGAAGCTGACCCAGCGCAGCACCCAGTACCGCGGCAGGTCGAGGAACTCCCGCAAGGAGACCGAGTCCGAGCGTCTGCGCCGTATCGCGTTAGAGCGCAAGGCGAAGCCGATTACCATTCAGATTCCGGAGGAGATTACGGTCGGCGAGCTTGCCCTGCGCTTAAAGGCAACTGCCGCCGAGGTGATTAAGAAGCTGATGGCGCTGGGCGTGTTTGCCGCCGTCAACGATACAATCGACTTTGACACCGCCACGCTGGTGGCATTGGAGTTCCATGCAAAGGTGGAAAAAGAAGTCGTTGTTACCATCGAGGAGCAGATTATCGATGACAGCGAGGACGTGGATGACAATCTGGTTGCGCGTGCACCGGTTGTTGTCGTCATGGGTCACGTTGACCACGGCAAGACCTCACTGCTTGACGCCATTCGCCACGCGAATGTCACTGCCTCCGAGGCGGGCGGCATCACGCAGCATATCGGCGCTTATCAGGTAAAGCTCGGCGACCGCGACGTTACCTTCCTTGACACACCGGGCCATGCCGCGTTTACCACAATGCGTGCCAGAGGCGCGCAGGTAACGGACATTGCCGTGCTGGTGGTTGCCGCGGACGACGGCATCATGCCGCAGACCATTGAAGCGATTCACCACGCAAAGGCCGCCAACGTTTCCATTATTGTTGCGATCAACAAAATGGATAAGCCGGGCGCCAACCCGCAGCATGTTATGGAACAGCTGACCGAATACGAACTTGTTCCGGAAGACTGGGGCGGTGAAACACCGTGTATCCCTGTTTCTGCCGTGACCAAGGCCGGTATTAAGGATTTGCTGGAAATGATTATATTGACAGCGGATATGAAGGAGCTCAAGGCGAACCCGGACAGAGCGGCAAAGGGCACCGTCATTGAGGCAAGGCTTGACAAGGGGCGCGGCCCCATCGCCACAATGCTTGTTCAGAACGGAACACTCCGCACCGGCGACATTATTGTTGCAGGTACCGCCGTTGGCCGCGTCCGCGCGATGACGAATGCGGACGGTGAAAAAATTGAGCAGGCAGGCCCGAGCGTCCCGGTTGAAATTACCGGACTTGACGATGTGCCGACCGGCGGCGATATTTTCAACGCTGTTTCCGATGAGCGCCTCGCAAGGGAACTGGTCGATCAGCGCCGTACCGAAATCAAGGAAGAACGGTTCAATTCCCGCACAAAGGTCACCCTGGATAATCTGTTCGATCAGATGAAAGAGGGCGATATGAAGGAACTTCAGATCATTGTGAAGGCCGATGTGCAGGGTTCCGTCGAGGCGGTTCGCCAGTCACTCGAAAAACTGGGCAACGAAGAAGTCCGCGTGAATGTGATTCATAACGGCGTCGGCGCGATCAGTGAATCCGACGTTATGCTCGCATCCGCTTCCAACGCCATTATTGTCGGCTTTAACGTGCGCCCGGATCCGGTCGCCGAAGAAACCGCAAAGCGCGACGGCGTGGATATGCGTTTGTACCGCATCATTTACGACTGCATCGGTGAAATAGAAGCCGCCATGAAAGGCATGCTCGCGCCGAAATTCCGTGAACTCGCCCTTGGAAAGGCCGAGTGCCGCGAAGTTTATAAAATTACCAATGTGGGCACCATCGTCGGCGCTCACGTTACCACGGGCAAGATTAACCGCGCCGCGCAGATCCGCGTTGTGCGCGACGGAATTGTCATCACTGAGGACAAGATTGCTTCTCTGCGCCGTTTCAAGGATGACGTAAAAGACGTTGCCGAAGGCTATGACTGCGGCATTGGACTTGAGCGCTTCAACGACATCAAAGAAGGGGATATTCTGGAAGCCTTCATGATGGAGGAATACAAGGACTAACGCGGAGAGTGTAAAATACGGAGGTATAACATGGCCAGCCACAGAATGGGACGCACTACCGAAGATATCAAAAGAGAACTGACGGCGGTATTCCGCGAGCTCAAAGACCCGCGGGTACAGGGGCTGATCAGCATTGTCAGGGTAGACGTTACGAGTGATTTATCTTACTGCACCGTTTTTGTCAGCGCAATGGAGGGCATTGAGCAAGCGAAAAAAGCCGTTATCGGACTGAAATCCGCCTCCGGCTTCATCCGCCATGAGCTTGGCGCCCGTCTGGAGCTCAGGCATGTGCCCGAGCTCACCTTTAAGGCCACTGACTCCATCGAATACAGTGCGAATATTTCGCGGATGCTCAATGACCTAAGGAGTGATAAAAAAGATGATTAGCCGGAATGAAGCGGCCGATTTCTTGCGGGAAGCCGACAACATCCTGATTTTAAGCCATCAGTATCCGGACGGCGACACGCTCGGCTCCGCCACGGCGCTTTGCCGCGGGCTGCACAAAATGGGAAAACACGCTAAAATCCGCTGTTCGGACATGATTGTTCCGAAGTACCAGTACCTTTTCAGCGGCGTTGAAATTCAGGAATTTGTACCGTCTGTGATTGTCGCGGTGGATATTGCCGACCTGCAGCTGATCGGGGAACCGAATCAGAGTCTTTACGGAGATAAGATCGACCTTTGCATCGACCATCATCCCTCCAATGCGGATTACGCGAAACGCTCCTGCGTGGATGCGAAAGCAGCCGCCACCTGCGAGATTATTTTTGATCTGCTGAATCTTTTGGATGTTGAGATCGATACCTTCATAGCGGACTGCCTTTATACGGGCATTACAACGGATACGGGCTGCTTCAAGTACATCAATGTGACGCCCACCACTTACCGCATTGCAGCGGATCTGGTGGAAAAGGGTGCCGACGGCCATAAAATCAACCGTGTGATGTTTGATACGAAAAGCCGTGCGCGCATTGATATAGAACGCTGCGTGATGGATTCCATCCGATATTTTTATGATAACCGCGTCGCGGTGATTAAAATCACCAATGAAATGATTCGAAGCACCGGTGCGACGGAAGGCGACATTGAAGGACTTGCGTCCATTCCCCGTGCAATCGAGGGCGTGATCATCGGCGTAACCATCCGTGAAAAGTCCGACGGCGGATTTAAAATTTCCCTTCGGGCCCAGCCGCCGCAAAACGCTTCCAAAATTTGCTCCGCTTTCGGCGGCGGCGGTCATGCGGGCGCGGCGGGCTGCACCTTCAACACCACGGTGGAGGAAGCCGAGCGGCTGATACTCGCTGAAATAGGGAAACATATTTGAACGCAGAATTCGGAAACACAACGAAGAGGAGAGAAAGCCATGAACGGGGTCATCGTGATAGACAAGCCGCAGGGTTTCACCTCGTTCGACGTGGTAGCGGTTATGCGGCGGCTGAGCGGACAGAAGAAAATCGGGCATACCGGTACACTGGACCCGATGGCTACCGGGGTGCTGCCCCTGCTTCTGGGGAAGGCGACGCGTGCGGCTTCGCTTTTGGATGATACGGATAAAGAATACCGGGCCGGCTTTCGGCTTGGGTACTGCACCGACACACAGGACTCGACCGGCAAGATGATTCAGGAATGTGGTAAAAAGGCTCAAAAAGACCAAATTGAAGCTGTGCTGCCCTATTTCCGCGGAAATATTTTGCAGCTTCCGCCCATGTACTCCGCGGTACAGAAGAACGGACAGCGCCTTTATACCCTTGCAAGGCAGGGAATTGAGGTTGAACGTGACAAACGTCCGATCACCATTTATCAGCTTGTTTTGAATGAATTTGACGAAAATACACAGAGCGGTATACTCACGGTTCGCTGCTCTGCGGGAACATATATCAGAACCCTCTGCGCAGACATCGGGGGAAAACTGGGAACGTTCGGCGTGATGTCCTCGCTGAGAAGGACGCGCGCGGCCGGGTTTTCTCTGGAGGACGCGGTTACGCTGGATGAGGCAAAGGAGCTTTCCGAACAGGAAATTCTGGAACAGGCTGTACGGCCGACCGAAAGCCTGTTCGTCAGCCATGCCGCGCTGCGGGTTACCGCCGCGCAGGCACAGCGGTTCCAAAACGGCGGAGGGCTCAGCCTGGAGCGTGTTTCGATTTTGCCGCAGGATAATAAGAGCGGCTCAATGCTGCGCGTGCATTCTCCCGACGGAATTTTTTTGGGGCTTGGCGCCGTTGAAACGGAAAAAGCGGAACTCAGCGTGCTGCGCCTTTTCTGCGATGCGGATCAGCATTGATACTAAAACTGGAGCGTAAGGATGTTATGAGAGTTTACTACGATTTAGCGCCCGCCATCGGCGATTCCGCCGTTGCGCTGGGCAGCTTTGACGGCCTGCATATTGGCCATAAAAAGGTGATTTCCACAGCGGTTGAAGCGAAAAAGCAGGGCCTTGTGCCGACAGTCCTCACCTTTGCGCACAATCCGCTCACCGATTTGGGCGGCAGCGCGGGCGGCGAAATTATCACAAAGGAGCAAAAGCTCAGCCTGCTGGAAAAATTCGGAGTAGAACAACTGTACATTTTGAATTTTTCGGCGATTAAAGACTTGACCGCAGTGGAATTCGTAAATGGCATTCTCAGACAGGTCTGCCGAGCAAAAGAAGTTTGCTGCGGTTTTAATTTTACTTTCGGCTGCGGCGGCAAGGGAGACAGCACGATGCTTTCCCAACTTTGCGGGGAGCGGGGGATCAAAACCACGGTGACGCATGCCGTTTTGCTCGACGGCGAACCAGTCAGCTCCACGCGCATCCGGTCAATGATCGCAAACGGCGAAGTGGACGAAGCGGCAAGGCTTTTGGGCCGTCCCTACGGGTATGTTCTGCCGGTTCAGCACGGCCGCAGGCTCGGGCGCGAGCTTGGCACTCCAACGCTGAATCAGGCCGTGCCAAAGGACTTTGTCCTCCCGCGTTTCGGGGTCTATGTTTCAAAGGTATCGTTCGGTGGCGCAGAGTACTGCGGTGTGACCAATGTGGGCATGAAACCGACGGTGGGTTCTCTTGCCGTTCTGGCGGAAACATGGCTGACCGATTATCACGGGCCGGATATTTACGGAGAAACCGTGCGTGTTGATTTGATAAAATTTCTTCGCCCGGAGCACAAATTTTCAGGATTAGACGAATTGAAAAAGGAAATCCTAAAAAATGGGGAACAGGCGAGGGAGTATTTTCAGAAAAACGGCGGTTTTTCCTTTGACGCATCATAAAATGATTTACAAACCAAAATTGGCATGATATAATAAAACAGCGTTATGCCCCTTTCCCGGATTAAGGAATAAGCCCCTTTGGGGAGTTCACCAGCCTTTTTCTGCGACTGAGGGTTATTTATGAAAGGGTGGAAAACACTATGTTAAAAGAAGAAAAAACCGCAATTATTCAAGAGTATGCCGTACATGAGGGCGACACAGGTTCTTCCGAGGTTCAAATCGCAGTTCTGACCAAAAGAATCAATGATCTGACCGAGCATCTGAAATCTCATAAGAAGGATCATCACTCACGCCGCGGCCTGTTGAAAATGGTTGGCTCAAGAAGAAGCCTGCTCAACTATTTGCAGAAGACCGACATCGAGCGTTATCGTACCATTATCTCAAAGCTTGGTATCCGCAAATAATTACGGTCTGATTGGGCAGGCGGTTTATACCGCCTGCCTTTAGGCTTTTATTTAAAGCAACTACCGTTGAAATCTTATGGGAAGGACGGGCCTTAGCAGTGAAACGAACAGCCGTGCGCCGGATGCTGGTTTTATTGCTAAACCTGTTGCCTCCCGTATCAATAAAAATGGAGGAACAATATGTTTGAAAATTTTAAAGTCTATGAAACTGACTTTGCCGGACGTCCGCTCGTTGTTGAGACCGGAAAAATGGCACAGCTTGCAAACGGCGAATGCCTGGTCCGCTACGGCGAAACCGTTGTTCACGTTGCGGTAACGGCTTCCGCAAAACCACGCGAAGGCGTTGACTTTTTTCCGCTTTCCGTGGATTTTGAGGAAAAACTCTATTCTGTCGGCAGAATTCCCGGTTCCTATATTAAGCGCGAGGGCCGCCCGAGCGACAGGGCAGTCCTCACATCCCGTGTGATTGACCGCCCAATTCGCCCGCTGTTCCCGAAAGATATGCGCAATGACGTGTCCGTTGTGTGCACAGTGATGGCCGTTGACCACGACTGCGTGCCGGAAGTCGCCGCTATGGTCGGAACTTCCATCGCGCTCAGTATTTCGGACATCCCTTGGAAAGGGCCGATCTCCACTGTTTCCGTTGGCTATGTGGACGGGCAGTATGTCATTAACCCGACCGCCGAGCAGCGCAAAGCTTCCCAAATGGCAGTCACCGTCGCTTCCACCGATTCCCGTATCGCCATGATTGAAGCGGGCGCGAATATTGTAACCGACGAAGTGATGTACAACGGCATTATGGCCGGCCATGAAGCAAATCAGAAAATTATTGAATTTATTAAAGGCATCAAGGCTGAAATCGGCAAAGAGAAATTCTCTTACCCGAGCAACGAGCCGGATGAAGAGATGCTCAGCGCCATTAAAGAGTTCGCAACCGAAGAGGTCAAGCTTGCTCTTGACACCGACGACAAAAATGTGCGTGACGCAAGGCTGAAGCCGATTTATGAAAAAGTTCATGAAAAATTTGACGAGATCTATCCGAATCAGGCCGCTAAAATCGACGAATGCATGTATAAAACACAGAAAAATATTGTGCGCCGCTGGCTGCTCGACGAGAAAAAGCGCGTTGACGGCAGAGGAATGGACGATATGCGCCCGCTTGCCGCTGAAGTTGACCTTCTGCCGCGCGTACACGGTTCCGGCATGTTTACCAGAGGCCAGACGCAGGTTCTTACCGTTGCCACCCTTGGCCCTGTGAGCGACTGCCAGATGCTTGACGGCATCGACGAGGAAACAAGCAAACGCTATATCCACCAGTATAACTTCCCGTCCTACTCCGTAGGCGAGACAAAGCCGAGCCGCGGCCCGGGCAGACGTGAAATCGGCCATGGTGCGCTTGCTGAACGGGCGCTTGTCCCGGTCATTCCGACTGTTGAGGAATTTCCGTACGCATACCGCCTTGTTTCCGAGGTCCTGTCCTCCAACGGCTCCACCTCCCAGGCTTCCATCTGCGGCTCCACGCTTGCTCTGATGGCCGCGGGTGTGCCGATTAAGGCGCCTGTCGCAGGTATTTCCTGCGGGTTGATCACCGAAGGCGACCGCTGGATGACAATGGTTGATATTCAGGGCCTTGAAGATTTCTTCGGTGACATGGACTTTAAGGTTGCCGGTACGCATGAAGGAATTACCGCGATTCAGATGGATTTAAAAATTGACGGCCTTACACCGGAAATGGTGAAGGAAGCGCTTGAAAAAACCCATCACGCAAGAGATTACATCCTTGATGAAATTATGCTCAAAGCAATTCCGGAACCGCGCAAAGAGCTTTCAAAATATGCTCCGAAGATGCTTTCTACCCTGATTCCGGTGGAAAAAATCCGTGAAGTCATTGGCTCCGGCGGAAAAGTGATTCAAAAGATTTGCGCAGAGTGCGGCGTAAAGGTCGATGTGGAAGAGGATGGACACGTGTTCGTTTCCGGTATCGACGCTGAAAACTGCCAGCGTGCAATGACCATCATCGATACGATTGTAAACGACCCGGAACCGGGCGCGATTTACAACGGCAAGGTAACCCGCATCATGGATTTCGGCGCGTTTGTTGAAATTGCTCCGGGCAAAGAGGGCCTTGTTCATATTTCCCGCCTCGACGTGAAGCGGATTGACAAAGTGACTGATGTTGTTAATGTCGGCGATCAGATCATGGTTAAGGTACTCGAAGTAGACGACAAGGGCAGACTGAACCTTTCCCGCCGCGACGCATTAATCGAGATAGACGGTCTGGTTCCGGAAAACGAAATTTCCGATACGCCCCGCCGCCCGATGCCACGCCGCGATGACCGCCGTGACGACCACCGCCGTGATGATCGTCCCCATGAAGACCGTCCCCGCGCGAGCAACGGTTTTATTGCAAACACCAACAAGCCGCGTGAGCCACAGGACTAAGACCAGAATATAACAGCAAGCTCCCGGAGCCTTACGGCTTCGGGAGCTTTTTTGCATAGCGGATATTTTTGATAAGGAAGAATCCGGCGGCGGAAAAGCTGGGGGGCTCATGCCGCCGGTTCCTGCCGCAAGGCACAAAAAACGCCGTACACAGACTTTCATCCATATACAACGTCATCAAAGTGCCGCGAATATTAGAATTCCCCTCTGTACAAAATGAGTAAGAGGCGGTATAATAATAACCGCAATGCGCTGATTATTCAGTTGCGTATGGAGGTTTGGCTCCGTATGCAGGGGCGGGGTGGTCCTAACACTCCGCTCTGCATTGCACTTTTTATTGTGCCTTACAAACCGATTATAGCGTGTTTTTTTCAGCAGTGCAATAGAAATTGTAAATTTATATCGTATTATAGAAGAAATAAAGACTTGGGATTCTCTCAACACGGGCGAACCGGAGAAGATTTAAATATAGTTCTTCAAAACAGCAGCGAATTATGATATAATTTACAGTAATCCAATCAAGTTCAAGGAGACAACAAGAAGAAATTATTTTTAAAAGCATGGCTATCATGTATAAAATTTTTAGGAGAAACGAACATGTCGGCTGTAACACAGGCAAAAAGAATCGTTATTAAGGTGGGAACTTCCACCCTTACTTATGAAAACGGGAAACTGAATCTGCGCAGAATGGAAACGCTGTGTAAGGTCTTGAGCGATTTGCAGAATTCGGGCAGGGAAATCGTCCTTGTCACCTCCGGCGCCATCGGCGTGGGCGTCGGCAAGCTCGGGCTGCCGGAACGTCCGCAGGAAACGGAGAAAAAGCAGGCGGTCGCCGCGGTTGGCCAGTGCGAGCTGATGTTTATGTACGACAAGCTGTTCGGCGAGTACAACCGCGTTGTGGCGCAGGTACTTTTAACCGGTGACGTTGTTGCGAATGAACATAATAAAAAGAATACGCAGAATACGTTCAGCGAACTGATTAAAATGGATATTATTCCCGTGGTAAACGAGAATGACTCCGTTGCAATCGACGAACTGGTCGGCAATAATTTCGGTGACAACGACACGCTTTCCGCGACAGTCGCCATTTTGGTCGACGCCGATCTGCTTGTGATCTTAACGGATATTGACGGCCTGTACGACGCGAATCCCCGTGTTGACCCGGCGGCCAGCCGGATTCCGTATGTGGCACAGGTCACCGATGAAATACGCGCCCTTGCGGGCGGCACAGGCTCCAGCCGCGGAACGGGCGGGATGAGTACAAAGGTGAGCGCCGCCGCGCTTGCGAACGAAGCGGGAATCCCCTGCTGCGTGATGAGCGGTGCGGACCCGAAAACGCTGTATCAGCTTTTCGACGGCGTACAAATAGGGACAGTTTTCGGCACGGAAAAGCAGTAAGATAAGAAAGGGTGATACCATGACCGTTTTGGAACAAATGGGGAAAAACGCAAAAGACGCTGCCCGCAGACTCGCGGCGGCAGGGGCGTTGAAAAACGCTGCTCTTTCCGCAATGGCGGAAGCAATTGAGAACGGCGAAAGTGAAATATTGTCCGCGAACGTGCAGGATTTGGAAGCCGCGGAAAAAAACGGCATGAACGAATCCCTGCTTGACCGGCTGACGCTGAACTCCGCCAGAATCAAGGGTATGGCGCAGGGAATCCGCAGTGTGGCAGCACAGACCGACCCAATCGGTACAATTATCGGCGGGGGCGTACGGCCCAACGGGCTGAAAATTGAGCAGGTGCGCGTTCCGCTCGGCGTGATCGGCATCATTTTTGAAGCAAGGCCAAACGTGACGGCGGACGCTGCCGCGCTCTGTCTGAAGGCCGGAAACGCGGTGATTCTGCGCGGCGGCAAGGAAGCGATACGCTCCAATACCTGCATTGCAGAAATTATGAGCAATGCGGCGGAGCGGGCCGGACTGCCAAAAGACAGTATCCAGCTGGTAGAGGACACCAGCCGCGCGTCTTCCGTGGAAATGATGCAGCTGACCGGATCTATCGATGTGCTGATTCCGCGTGGGGGTAGGGGGCTGATTCAGTCCGTTGTTCAGAACTCCCGCGTGCCGGTGATTGAAACCGGCTCAGGCAACTGCCACGTCTATGTGGATGACAACGCCGACATCGAAATGGCGGCCAATATCATATTTAATGCGAAAACTTCCCGCCCTTCGGTATGCAACGCGATTGAAACCGTGCTTGTCCACAGGGATATTGCTGAAAAGGCGCTCCCGGCGATAAAAGGGCGGCTCGACGAAAAGCATGTTGAAATCCGCGGCTGCGAAAAAACGCGCGCGATTCTCGGTTCCGAAGTCATTCCCGCCGTGGAGGAAGACTGGGAAACCGAATATCTCGACTATATTATAGCGGTTAGGGTTGTGGATACGATAGACGACGCAATAGAACATATCGCACGGTACTCCAGCGGCCACAGCGAGGCAATTATTACGAAAAGCTATGAAAATGCGCAGAAGTTTACCGCGCAGGTTGACTCTGCGGCGGTTTATGTCAATGCTTCCACCCGCTTTACCGACGGTGGGGAATTCGGACTGGGCGCGGAAATTGGAATTTCCACACAAAAGCTGCATGCGCGCGGGCCGATGGGTGTGAACGAACTGACCTCAACCAAATTTATTATCAGCGGAAGCGGCCAAATAAGATAGAAAACGGAGTTTTTCAAATGAGTAAAAAACAGAGAAGGAAGATTGAGGGGTTTTCGGCCGACTATCGCGGAGCGTATGACAAGCCGACGGAAAAAACAGTCCCTGCCGAGCCGCAGGATCTGGAAATCGACGATTTTCTGCCGGAGGAAGACCGGAACGAGGATGAGGAGCTTTTAACCAAATGGAGCGACGACCTTGAGCCGGAGCCCGAAGAGCCCGGACTGCCGCCGGAACATGCAGGGGCCGTTCGGCATCGGCGGCACCGGTACGGAGTGGCCGTCGGTGCGCTGGTGCTCATCCTTGCGCTGGTAGGGGTCGGCTTTATCGCCGCTTCCATAGGGAAAAGCATCTATTTTGCGGCAACCGACGACAGCAAGCTGCGCGCGTATGATTCGTTTCTTACCACCGTCGTCATGCAGGATCCAAAGCCGTTTGCCTCACCCGACAAAGCCAATGAGGAATTTGTCCTGAATGCTTCCCTTTGGAAAACCATTACGGAAAATAACGGAACCAATTACAACAGCTACGACGATGCGGGCAGAATCCTTGTGCCGCTCGGCGATGTAGTGGATTCCTGCCACGACCTTTTCGGACCTAACTGCCAGCTTCAGCCAAAAACGCCTGCTCAGGAAACTTTTTTTGAATACAACTCCGACGAGAATCAGTTCCACGTTGCGCTGTACTCCTCGGACAGCAATTTTGTGCCTTATACGGAGAACGCAAAAAAACAGGGCGACAGCACCGTTCTGCGCGTAGGCTACGTATCGCCGAGCGATGCGTGGCGCACACAGACAACAAGCACTGTCGCCGCTCCCACCCCAACAAAGTACATGGAATATGTACTGAAAACCAATCCGTCTACCAATCAGGAATATATTTATGCGATTCAGGCCGCAGCAGACAAATAGTCAGATCACCAGATACATGAGTGCAAAAATCAGGCCGATGTCCGCTTTTTCTTCCGTCAGAAGAAGGATCAGCGCCAAAATCAGCGTACGCTCGCTGTCGCTTAGAAGGATGTCGAAAATATCTTTGACAGGCGCAAGCAATGGGCCTTCAAGAAAGTTGTGCTCGGGCCGCCGCGCGGCGGCCGGGACAGGCGCAGAAGGGTGCGGCGGAGCCGGGGCGCGATGTTCAGCGGGTACGCTTCGGTTTTGCTGCACGGCGGCCGGCGGGACCGGTGCTGCGGGTGTGGGCGGTGCCGGCGGTCTTGGCACACTGTGGTTCAGCGGCGAGGCAGCCGCCATCTGGGCGCGCGACTGCATTTCACGCGCGCGGCGGATGGCATCCTGCTGCAGACGCTGCATATCATAATTATAATTGTCGGCCATGGTCTACACCTCAGATTATTCCACTGCTTTTCAAAAGCGGCAGCATCCGCATCAGCTGCAGGAGCTTGATGGACTCATCAAGCTTTTTTTGACGTTCTTCACCGAGCATGGGCCGAAGAGCATGCAAAAACCTCGTGCTGTCGTCTTCCTGCCGGAAGCTGGAAAGCAGCGGCGCGATTTTAGTCATCATCTGCAAAGCCTCACTGTCAATCCCCAGCGGAGAACCGCCGCTTTGCGGCGATTCGGGCGGGGGAGAGTCAGTCGCTGACTCTGCCGCTGCGCCTCCCAGCAAACCGGCAAGACCTTTCAGTTTATCAAGGCCGCCTGGGCTGCCTAATAATTCACTGAGCTTAGCGGCAAGGTCATCCATTTATTTTCCTCCTGTAAACTGCTTCAAAAGTTCCTTTGCCTGCGGTGTGCTCAGTATTTTTTCCGTAGCCGTTTTGTCGGCAAGCACACTTTCCAGCTTCTTGCGGTCATCCGCGCTGAGCTGACCCAGCAAGCTTTCCAATAGTTGCTTTTGTGCATCATTGTTTGGCATAAAATCACCCCGCTATCATTGTATGATGCGGGTCTTTAATATATACCGGCGCTGAGCCGTCATTCATTCGGAGGTTTTTACAATGCGAATTTTAGTGGTTTCAGACACACATAGGAATCAGTACGCTCTGCGTCAGGCGATTTTAAAACAGCCCTCCGCCGAGGTCGTCATCCATCTGGGCGACGGCGCGGATGAAGCGCAGGAAATGAAAGACAGCTTCCCCGATAAAATGTTTCTGATGGTGCGCGGAAACTGCGATTGGGGTTCCACACTGCCCAATGACGGAGACATCAATCTTTGCGGGAAACATATTTTTTATACACATGGTTATACGTATAATGTTAAATACGGATTGTATACCGTAGCAGCGGCGGCGCATGACCGCAAGGCGGACGTGCTGCTTTTTGGGCACACCCATAACGCGCTGACGGACTATGAAAACGGCCTTTATATTATGAATCCCGGCAGTCTGAACGGCGGGCGGGGCACTTACGGGATTCTTGATCTTACCAGTGCCGGCATTGTGACGAATATCCTGAAAATATAATTGACACTTCTCAAAACAAATGGTAATCTTAATTAGAATTATAACAGCAGGAAAAAATCCGTTTATCTGAATAATCGCCGTAAGCGGAAATTTTATATTGGAAGGGAATGTTTTTTATGACGGAATATGAAAGATGGCTCAATGTAAAACTTGACGACCCTGATTTAGCAGAAGAATTAAAAAAGATTCAAAATCAGCCGGATGAGATAAATGATCGGTTTTACCGCAATCTGGAGTTTGGAACCGGCGGACTGCGCGGCGTGATCGGCGCGGGAACCAACCGTATGAATATCTACACCGTGCGTAAGGCGACGCAGGGGCTTGCCAACTATTTGAATAAGCACGGCAAAGCGCCGTCCGTGGCCATCGCGTATGACAGCCGCATTAAATCCGACGTTTTTGCACGTGAATGCGCAGCGGTTTTGGCCGCGAACGGCGTTCAGGCACACATCTATCTGTGGCTTTCACCGACGCCGACCCTTTCCTACGCGGTTCGTTACCTGCACTGCGACGCCGGAATCTGCATCACCGCGAGCCACAATCCGGCAAAGTACAACGGCTACAAAGCTTACGGAAACGACGGGTGCCAGATTACCCTTGAAATGGCGGATGAAGTTCTGGAAGAAATCAACAGTCTTGATATTTTTAATGATGTTAAACACGCGGATTTTGAAACCGCTTTGAAGTCGGGTAAGATCAGTTATATCAAGGATGAAGTAATTGATTCCTTCTTAAATGAAGTGATGAAACAGCGTGTCTTTACAGAAAAATGCAGCGGGCTTAAAGTGGTGTACACGCCGCTGAACGGTACGGGGCGCGTCTGCGTGACGCGCATTTTGGATATGATCGGCATTCAGAATGTCACCGTCGTGCCGGAACAGGAATTTCCGGACGGTACCTTCGCGACCTGCCCGTTCCCGAATCCGGAAATCAAGGAAGCGCTGCAAAAAGGGCTTGACCTTTGCGAAAAGGTGCAGCCGGACTTGCTTGTCGCAACCGACCCGGACTGTGACCGCTGCGGAATCGCGGTCAACCAGCACGGAGAATTTGTTTTAATGAGCGGAAATGAAGTCGGGGTACTGCTGCTTGACTTTATCGCCCGCAGCCGCGTGAAAAACGGAACAATGCCGAAAAATCCTTTTGCGGTTACGACGATTGTCAGCACCGACATGGCGACGGCCGTGGCCGAGGAATATGGAATTCAGCTCGAACGCGTTCTGACCGGATTCAAATATATTGGCGATAAAATTGCAGTACTGGAAGAAAAAGGCGAAGCTGACCGCTACATTTTTGGCTTTGAGGAAAGCTATGGCTACCTTTCCGGCGGCTATGTGCGCGACAAGGACGCAGTTGGCGCAAGCATGCTGATCTGCCAGATGGCTTACGACTACAAACAAAAAGGGCTGACTCTTGTGGAAGCGATGGACGTACTTTATAAAAAGCACGGCTATTTTGAAAACGGTCAGGTCAGCTTCGGCTTTGAAGGCGAGGACGGCATGATTCAGATGGAGCGAATCATGAACAATCTGCGTTCCGGCGCGCCGAAGGAAGTAGCAGACTGCAAGGTGGTCGGCTGGAGCGATTACGAAACCTCACAGCGGTGCGACGTTGAGAAGATAAGCGACATTACGCTGCCGAAATCCAATGTACTGGAGTACCGTCTGGAAAATGGAAGCAAGCTGGTTGTCCGCCCAAGCGGAACAGAACCTAAAATTAAAATTTATATTTCGGCAAAGGGCGTAAATAAGGCGGAATCGTTGGCTTTGATCGAGAAATTGAAAGAAACCGCACCCCCGGTATTAGGAATTCGATAAAATAAAAAAATATTTTTCAAAAATGTGTTGACAAAATCAGGTTTTAGTGATATTATAGTAACAGTTATACAGCACAGAACAACCGTGGTTCGCGCGATATATTAGAATTAGCGCCATGCATCTTGCATACTATCAATGCTGATAGTAAGGTCTGTATATTTAAGAGGCTAAGGATTTTCCTTAGCCTCTTTTTTTTGTATTTAACCGCTCTGGTTTTTCCAGAGCGGTTTTTTGATTGTATTAAAATTATATTTAAAATTAATGAAAATATTTTTGATAATAAAATAAAATTGTATTAATATACGAAAACAAAAAAATAATATTGACCAATAGTCATTTTAGGATTATAGTAGGTAAAACATGACTAATAGTCATTCGTTAGGACCAAAAAGGAGGGGAGAACTTTGGGAAATGAAAAAATCAGGGAAAATAAAAGAATTAAAATGACAAAACTCTATGACGCTGCATATGATTTGTTTACGTCAAACGGAGTGCACAACACCGTGATTGACGATATTGTGAAAAGTGCCGGAGTCGCAAAGGGAACTTTTTACCTTTATTGTAAAGATAAATACGACCTTGTGGATAAAATTATTCTGAAAAAAAGCGCCGCTATCCTGAGCGGCACCATGGAAGAGGTCGAAAAGGAAGAGGCTGCGCATCATTTTGACTTCCAGCAGTCCGTTGCGTGTTTTGTGGATTATCTGGTGGAGTACTTTAAAAAGGATACTAAGCTGCTCGAGCTGATCTATAAAAATCTTACGTATGAATTGTATGAAAAAATGATGCATGATGAAGAAATGGACATTGCCATCGATGCGTTTATCAGCAATTTTGTCAACACGGGGGTAAACAATCAGACCGCCCAGCACCGGCTTTACGTTATTGTTTCCATGGTGAGCGCAGTTTGCTACAACTCCCTTGTGCTGAAGGTTCCCTATCATATAGACGCTGTCAAGCCGGAGTTATACCGTTCTATCAAACAAATATTATCCTGATACTGATTCCAAGAGGAGATGAAATTGATTTGCTATCTAAAATTGCAAAATTGCTGACAAGAAACCATAAACTTATTTTAACAATTGCGTTACTGCTGTTAATCCCAAGCATATTCGGCGCTCTTAAAACTGCTGTCAATTATGATATCCTGTCATATCTGCCACAGGACTTGGATTCGACAAAAGGGGAAAAAGTTTTAGAAAGCACGTTCCATGATGCGGCGACATCCATGCTTGTTATTGACAGCATGCCGTCAAAGGATGTGACCGCGCTGAAAGAAAAAATTAAACAGGTGGACGGGGTCAACAATGCTGTCTGGGTGGATGACATTGCAGATATCAGCGTACCGAAGGAAATGTTGCCAGAGGTGCTGAAAAGCGCGTTTTATAGCGACAAATCCACCCTCATGCTGGTTACTTACGACGGGTCGTCTTCTTCCACGGAAACGCTGACCGCTTTGGGAAATGTAAAAAAACTGCTGAATAAGCAATGTTTTCTAAGCGGATTCTCCGCGATTATCAAAGATACCAAGGACCTTTCCGATCAGGAAATGCCGATTTATGTGGCGCTTGCCATGCTGCTTTCCCTTGCCGCGATGATGGTCTGCCTTGAGTCGTGGGTGCTGCCGATTGTGTTCATACTGGGGATTTTTTTCGCGGTTGTATACAATTTCGGTACCAATATTTTTTTGGGCCAGATTTCTTATGTGACAAAGGCAATCGCTGCCATTCTTCAGCTTGGCGTGACAATGGACTATTCTATTTTTCTGATCAACCGGTATGATGAGGAAAAACCGAAATTTCAGGACCGGCGCGACGCAATGGCGCAGGCAATCCAGAATACGTTCCTGTCCCTTTCGGGCAGTTCCCTGACGACTGTCGCCGGATTTTTTGCGCTGTGCTTTATGAGGCTCACACTCGGAAAGGACATCGGTATCGTCATGATGAAGGGCGTCATTCTTGGCGTGGTCACCACGGTTACGGTTCTTCCCGCGCTGATTCTGCAGTTTGACAAACCGATACATCAATATATGCACCGCAATCTGCTTCCTGATTTCGCGCTGGGTTCTGACTTTCTGATCAGACATCGCCGGGTTTTTGTGACGGCTGCACTCCTTCTGATTATTCCGGCGACATGGTCCCAGGCGCATACGCAGGTTTATTACAACCTTGACCGGTCGCTGCCGAAGACGCTGGATTCCATTGTGGCTACCGACAAACTGAAAAGTCAGTTTAACATGCTGTCTACTCATTTCCTGATTGTCGACGATAAAATGCCGTCGTACCAAATGGAAAACATGGTGGACGAAATTAAAAAGCAGGACGGGGTCAAAGACGTGCTTGCCTATGACGATATCATAGGGCCGGCCGTTCCGGACGACTTTATTCCGCAGAGCATTAAGGACATATGC
Organism: uncultured Caproiciproducens sp.; assembly: GCF_963664915.1. NCBI lineage: Bacteria > Bacillati > Bacillota > Clostridia > Eubacteriales > Acutalibacteraceae > Caproiciproducens > uncultured Caproiciproducens sp. The sequence goes on along the minus strand of NZ_OY761810.1, from coordinate 958,336 downwards.
AAAAAGGACGGACGTCAGCTTGTCATGATCAATTCAACCTATAAGGCGGCGGAAGATCAGGAAAACCGGCAGATTGCTGAAATTTCCACGATTGCCAAAAAATATGACTCCACCTCTCAGATGACCGGAGAGGGTGCGCTGACAAAAGATCTGATAGAAATTGCCGATGTCGATTTTAAAGTGACAAATTACATTTCCATTTTATGCATTTTGCTGATTGTCGGCGTTGTGTTTCAATCATTCAGCATTCCGTTTCTGCTCACCGCGATTATTGAACTCGCCATTTTTATCAATCTGGGCGTTCCGTATTTTACCGGCACGGTGATCCCGTTTATTTCACCGACGGTGATCGGCTGTGTGCAGCTTGGCGCGACGGTCGACTATTCTATCCTGATGACTACCAGATTTCAGGAGGAGCTGAGGGCCGGCCATGACCGGCTGGAAGCGATAAAAATCGCCTCCAATACTTCCTTTAAATCGATCATCACAAGCGCGCTTGTTTTTTTCTGCGCAACATCCGGCGTCGCAATAATCTCCAAGATCGAAATTATCAGTAGCATCTGCAGCATGCTGGCGCGCGGCGCTATCATCAGCGCACTGATCATTATCCTGATTCTGCCGGCTGTGCTCTATGTGACGGAACCGTTCATATCCAAAACAAGCTTTAGGTGGAAAAGCAATCAAAAAGCTGCATAAGTTGATAATTATTATTTACAGGCAAAGAAAATTATTTTCATCGGGGGGATTATGATGAATAAAAATATTATTAAAAAGTCGGGAAAAATCACCTGTATCGCGCTGGCTTTTCTTCTCGCGCTTTCGGCTCCGAGTACCGTTTTTGCGAGTGCCGCTTCCACCGAAAAGGATGAAACGGTTTATGTCAACATGGATACGGACGGAAAAGTGAAGGAAACAATTGTTTCAGACTGGCTGCACTCGGACAGCACCACAACCGAGATTCCGGATAAATCCGACTTAAAAAACATTGAAAATGTAAAGTCAAACGAAAACCCAATCCAAAACGGGAGCAGTTTGACCTGGGTGCTCAACCGTTCGGGTTCCTCCGGGGCAAATATTTATTACAAGGGGACGACGGATAAAAAACCGCCGCTGAATGTGGAGGTAACCTATTATCTGGACGGCAGCCGGATTGACGGAAAAAATCTGGCCGGGAAAAGCGGAAAAGTTAAGATTCACGTTAAGATTCAGAATACGGAAAAACATGAGGTAGAAGTAAACGGCAAGACGGTGGAAATGTATACGCCCATGACGGCGATTGTGACGACTGCCCTGCCCACTAAGACGTTCCAAAACGTGCAGCTAAGCGAAGGCAAACTGTTTTCGGACGGAAACACGCAGATGGTTGTCTTTCTGACCATGCCGGGAATGAATCAAAGCCTGAATCTGACTACAAGCAGCATTAAGGAATTGAACGACCTGTCTATTCCGGAGGAATTTGACATCACAACGGATGTGAAGGATTTTGAGCTTTCTTCCATTGCGGTTGCCGCTACTCCGGAATTAATCGGCGTGGATAAACTGAAAGACGCCGATGACCTTGACAAAATGAAAGAAAATTTGACCAAACTGAAAAGTATTCAGGATGACATTGAAAAAGCGGACCCGAACAAAGACGTGCGAAGCCTGTTTACCAATCCGGACAGAACCGCCGCGGCGCGTCTTCTGGTGGACGACGTGTTCAGCTTTTATGACACGGATCAGGCGCTTGCCGATATTCTGCCGCAGTACGTAACGACGAAAAATATCGCGCTGTATGATAAGGTAACGTCCGATCTGGACAAAGCGGATATCAAATATGTGCTGGACGACAAGGTGCTTCGCGGCTTGAATGACAGGATGACGGACGCAAATATACAAAAAGGAAAAAAATTGCTGCAGGACTACGATGAAATTCAGACCTTCCAAATGAGCAAGCTGGACGACATGGTTGACGTGCTGGACGATTATGACGATGTCTATGACCGGCTGGACGACACATTGCACGATGCAAAGAGAGCGGTCAACCGTTTGAACGGCAGCGACTGCGTACTGGATACGATTGAAAAGATTTCATCCAGCGGCGATATTAAAGACAGCCTGAGGCAATTGCAGGGCAATCTGGGTACTCTGAACAACACGCTGTCGGCGTATGGCCTTTCCGACATGTCTTTCTTAACGGAGAGCACGATTAAATCTATATTGAAACCGATCATTGAGCAGCAGGTCGGGACGAAGGTGGAATCACAGTTTAGTGCGCAGATGCAGGAGCTGGTGAAGGTGCCCGGCCTGGTCAGTGCCGACGGAAAAGACGTCAATATTTACATTTTGCTGCATGCGCTGCAAAGCTCCAAAAATTTTGCGCAGCTGAAAGACAATACGGATGTGCAGCAGTTGGTCAACAATCTAAAAGAGAAAATGGTAAAGGATTCAAATCACGAAAAAGCAACGATCAGCATGACGGAACTGACACAGGCGATGGACTCCATTGCATCCGGTCTGGAGGACACAACCTCCGACCAGCTGGCCGGAGTGCTTGCCAAACAAATGTACAGCGTGGTGCAGAGCGCTTCCGACGTACAGGCGGGGCTGAAAAAAGAAAAGATTACCGCGTCCGACCTGGACGACACCTTCTCCACGCTGCAATCTGCCATGCCTGTCGTAAAGGACCTGAGCAAGGATCTCGAACGCCTGAAAAAGGACGATGACCTGAGCGACGATGTGGACAAAATGCAGGATCTGCTTCTGGATGAAGACAATGTACATTATATGACGAAATGGGCGCATAAAATCCAGGATATGAAAAAGGATCTGGACGACAACAGCGAGAATGTCGGCGTTATGAGAGATTTGCTGAAGGAGTACGATGACCCGAAGATAAAAGCGTTTAAAGACCAGATTCCTACTCTTATGAATGATATGGACGAAAGCAGGCCGATCCTTGAATCCTTAAAAGATAAACTGGCGGGCCCGCTTTACAATGCAAGCCTGCATAAGTCCCCGCAGACAGTCGCAACACTGTTAAAAATAAAAGACGATGTGATGAGCAACAAAAAAATTATGGAAATCCTGCGGCTGGCAACCAGCCGGCAAACCGCCGATTTGTTTAAAACGTCATTTAACACCCTGGAAGATCTGAAAGATCAGGACGCGGTCAATGATTACCTGGAAAAAGTCAGCGACGCGGATGACCTGATAGCCAGAAAAGACGAATATGTCAAGCTGTCCGACCAGTACGGCATCTTTACACAGGCAGCGGACGGTGCTTCCACAAAATTGAAGTTCGTAATGAAAACGGATGAAATCAAAAAGACGGAAGAAACCGCGAAAACCGTAGCGGTCGCCACCGAAAAGAAACAGGGATTTTTCGCCTGGCTCAAAACTTCTTTTCAAGACGCCTATCATAAAATCAGCCATCGTTTTTAATCCCTGATTCAATAAAAAAGTCCCGCTTCTGAAATTTTCAGGAGCGGGACTTTTACAATACAAAATGCTAAGTCAGATTCTGGCTACGCCGGTTTTACGGGCGGCTTCGGCAACGGCCTTTGCGACGGCAGCCGCAACGTTGCGGTCGAGCGCGCTGGGGATAATGTAGTCCGGTGCCAGCTTGTCGTCGGTAACAAAACCAGCGATCGCATAGGCTGCGGCTATCTTCATTTCATCATTGATGTCACTTGCGCGTACATCCAGCGCGCCGCGGAAAATGCCGGGGAAGGCCAGAACATTGTTAATCTGGTTCGGGAAGTCGCTGCGGCCGGTTCCAACAACTGCCGCGCCTGCCGCAAGAGCAAGGTCCGGCATAATTTCCGGTGTTGGGTTTGCCATCGGGAACAGAATCGGGTCTTTATTCATGCTCTTCACCATTTCTTCGGTGACGCAGTTCGGAGCGGAAACGCCGATGAATACATCCGCGCCTTTCAGCATGTCCGCAAGAGTGCCGCTGCGTTTGCTGCGGTTGGTGATTGCGGCCATTTCCTGCTTTTCTGTGTTGAGTCCCTCGCGGCCTTCATAAATTGCACCGCTGCGGTCGCACATAATAACGTCCTTCAGGCCGAGCGCGATCAGCAGCTTGATGATGGCAATACCGGCTGCGCCTGCGCCGCTGGTGACCACACGGATCTCTTCAATCTTTTTGCCGGTCAGCTTCAGTGCGTTGAGCATGGCGGCAAGGGTTACAACAGCGGTTCCGTGCTGGTCGTCATGAAAAATCGGAATATCGCAGCACGCTTTTAATTTGCGTTCGATTTCAAAGCAGCGTGGTGCGGCTATGTCTTCAAGGTTTACGCCGCCGAAGCTGCCGGCAAGAAGGCGGACGGTGTTTACAATATCGTCTACTTCTTTGGAACGGATGCAGAGCGGGATTGCATCCACGTCGCCAAAGGTCTTAAACAGGACACATTTGCCCTCCATAACCGGCATGCCGGCTTCCGGACCGATGTCTCCGAGTCCGAGCACCGCGGTGCCGTCGGTAACAACTGCGACAAGGTTGGAACGGCGGGTTAAATCGTAGCTTTTGTTGACGTCTTTTTGAATTTCAAGACAGGGCTGTGCGACGCCCGGGGTGTACGCGAGCGACAAATCTTCGCGCGTGTTTAACGGTGCACGGCTGACAACCTCAATTTTGCCTTTCCATTCGTAGTGAAGCTTAAGCGATTCCTTTGCGTAATCCATTTATATACATCCTTTCAAATTAAATATCGAGAGAAGCAATGGTCTGCTTTAAAGTGTTGGCGCTGAGAAGCAGTTTTTCCTGTTCTGCCGGGGTCAATTCCGGCGCTTCCATACTGCTGATTCCGTGGCAGTCAAGAACAAACGGAAGGCTCAGACAGACATCTTCAATACCGTATGCCCCGTGGATCATGCCGGAAAGGGTGGTTACGGTGTTTGTATCGCGCAGAATGCACTCGCAGATGCGGCGTGCGGACAGCGCGATTGCATAAAAGGTCGCACCTTTCAGACTAATGACCTGTGCGCCGGAGGTATGGACCTCGGTTTCAATCGCATTCAGGTCAAGCTCTTTGAAATCCGGATTTTTACCGCGCATACTGTTCAGATAGGTGTTCATCGGCATGCCGCCAATGCTGGTGAGGGACCATGGCACCATTGCGGAATCGCCGTGCTCACCGAACACATAGGCATGAATATTTTTAGGGCTGATTCCGACCGTACTTGCAAGACTTTCGCGCAGACGGCTTGAGTCAAGCAGTGTACCGGAACCGAAAACGTGGGATTCCGGAAGTCCTGTCGTTTTCAGAATGGTGTAGGTTATAATGTCAACCGGGTTGCTGACAACAACATAAATGGCGTCCGGTGCATAATGTACAGCCTGAGGCATAACACTCTTGATAATATTGACATTTCCCTGTGCAAGGTCAATTCTGGACTGACCGGGTTTACGCGCACAGCCCAGAGTGACAATGACGATGTCCGAATCCTGAATGTCCGAATAGTCCCCTGCGTAAATGTTGACCGGTGGACAAAGTGCCGTGCCTTGGATGATGTCCATTGCTTCCCCTTTGGCTTTGTTTTGATTAATGTCCACCAGAACGATCTCGGATGCCATCCCGTCGATGGTCAGAGTATAGGCGATGGTAGCACCCACATTGCCGGCACCGAGGATACTAATCTTATTGCCTTTTTTCATGATAATCCCTCCAAATTTTATATTATTAGAATTTACAGAACAGAGCATTTATACTCATAGACCTAATTAATCTGGAAATAATTGCCAAATCTCCTTAGAGGCGAATATACGGAAGATTTGTTAAAAAAATAACAATTTGTTTTATAAAACCCCTTGAAAAAAATGAAATGTATCTATTGACGCCTATGTTACGGTTCGTCGCTCATACGGTAGCCAACGCCTACCTCGGTCAGAATGTACTTGGGCTCCGCCGTGTTTTGCTCGAGCTTACGACGAATGTTTGCCATGTTCACGCGTAAAATCTGACGGTCGCTTTGCGCAAAATGCCCCCAGATCTGGTTGATCATGAAAGCGTAAGTCAAAACGCTGCCTGCGTGCTTCGACAGTAGCACAACAATTTTGAACTCAATCTGCGTGAGATGGACATCCGTACCGTCTACAGTAACAATATGTCTGTCAAAGTCGATTGACAGACCGCCTTTGGTGAATAAGCCGCCGGGAATGTCTTCGCCGGTTTCCATTTTAATGCTATGGCGGATCGCGGTGCGGATGCGCGCCAACAGCTCGGATGTGCCGAAAGGTTTTGTAATGTAGTCGTCTGCGCCTAAATCGAGCGCTTCGACTTTTTCCTTTTCATTTCCGCGTGCGGAAACGACGATGATGGGAATACAGGACCAGCTCCGAACAACTTTCAAGACCGCAAGACCGTCCATGTCCGGCAGCCCCAAGTCCAGAAGGATTACGTCGGGGCAGTGGGAGGAGATCATGGAGATTGCGGAAGCACCGGTTTCTGTCTTGAGTATCCGGTAATCGTTCGCTGTTAGAATGGTAGCGATAAAATTGCTGATCGCAGCCTCGTCTTCCACAATCAGAACAGAAGCTTTATTAGTCATTTAATTCAGCTCCCTCTAATGGCAGCATAAAAGTAAAAGCCGCACCGCCGTCCTTCAGATTGACCGCGTTCATCTCGCCTCCATGCGCCTTCACAATGGACATGCAAATTCCCAGACCAATGCCGTTTCCTCTTGAAGAATCACTGCTTTTGTCTTTAGAGGTGGAAATCCCTGTGAACAGACCGGCAAGTTCATTTTCCGGAATCCCTCTTCCCTTATCGCTTACGCGAAAGACGGCCCGGTTCCCTTGAACAAACACATCCAGTTTGATAGGCACATCTTTTCCCGCGTGCCGGATGGCATTTTCAAGAAGGTTGATAATTACCTGTTCAATCAGAGTAGCATCCATGGGAACCATCAGAAATTCGGAAGGCACGGAAACATGAATTTCCGCTTTAGGAAAACGGCGCCTGGTTCGGCTTAAAGACTCAGCCACAACTTCCTCCGCGGCCTCCGGAATTTTTTTAAGTGCGGCCGGGCCCCGGCTGATGCGCGTAACTGTCAGCAAATTTTCAACAATCCGAATCAGCCACTCGGCTTCTTCGTGGATGTCGGCAATCAGCTTGTCGTGAGTGACCGGATCAATCTGGTCCTTGTTCTCGGCGATAGCCGCGCTTGCGCCGAGAATACTGGTCAGCGGTGTTCTTAAATCATGTGATACCGCCCGTAAAAGATTGGTGCGCATGGCTTCTTTTTCCGCTTCCATCATAAGACGCTGCTGCTTATCGGTCAATCGCTGACGCTCCAACGCCAGTGCGGTCTGCGAAAGCAAAAGATTAAAAAGGGTAAGGATGCCGGTTTCGGGTGCTTCGCTGTTTTCATGAACCAGGCCGGCTACCCCGAGAACTTTTTCCTGCGAGGCAAGCGGCAGATACAGGCAGTTTTCCGTTCCGGTTTTTATGTTGTCCGTAAAAGCCCGATGTGCAGCGAATTTCTCTTCTTCAGAAATCAGCAGATTTTGGTGGCGGACGCAGGTGCTTTTGATGATTCCCTGCGCGGTCAACGGATCCACTATATAGAAGATCACGCTTTCATGGGTAAATCTGTAAAGATATTCCAGCGTGAGGTTTACAATCTGATCCGAACCGTTTGCCGAAACGAGTTTTTTGCTGAATTCATAAAGATTTTCGGTCCGTTTTTCGCGCTGCGCAGAAAGGTGCGCCTGCTCTTTTGTCTGTGCGGTCAGCGCGCTCGTGACAATAGAAACCACAAGCATGCTGATGAATGTAATGGGATAACCGGAAATGGTAAAGTTGAACGCGTGGTATGGAAAGGTAAAATAGTAATTAGTACCGATGACGCCGGCAATTGCCGCCAAAATTCCCCACAGATAACCGGCTGTGACTCTTGAGACCAGCACAACGGCCAGAACATAAATGACTGCCAGATGATCGTAACTGCCGGATAACTTTACAATCAGAAAAGAAACATAGGTGGCAGCACTCAGCACAAGCATGCTTTTTAAAGCGTCCTTTAAAACGCACGCGGAAGAAATTGCAGGTGCGTGAACCAAACCCGTACGCTTGTCTCTAATTATAAATCACTTCCCGAGTTTAATAAATTTATTAAAAAATTACGGTATACAAGTACATTATAACACACATATACTCGAAATTTAAAGGCTAAATATATAAAGATTTCATTAAGAAAATTCTTCAATATTTGTGACTTAAAACAAATATTGAATTTTCTAAGAATAAAGCCGCACAATGGTTTCCTAGCGCCCGAAGCATGTTATAATATAAACAAACACATATAGAATATCTGAGGAGGAAATCAATCTTGAATATCAAACTGATTGCACTCGATATGGACGGAACAGCCTTGAAGTCGGATAAGACGATGTCTCCGAAAACTGTTAAAACGTTGAGAGCCGCCGCTGCGAAGGGAATCTGGATTGTGCCGTCGACAGGCCGGATGAGACAAATGATTCCGCAGCCAATGCTTGATGTTGGTTCCATCCGATACGCGATTACATCAAACGGCGCCTCGGTTGTGGATTTGGAAGAAGATCGTATTCTTTATTCCAACCAGATGACGGAAGATCAAACCAACCAGATCATTGATTTTTTGATGCCGTATCATGTGCTGGTGGAAGCCTACAGTCAAGGGAATTCTTATGTGGATAAAGAACATTCCGGACTGCTGCCAACATTTCGCGACTATCCGAAGATTTTGATGGATTTGATTTTGAAATATCAGATATTTGTAGAGAATCTTCCGCAATATTTAAAAAGCAACCACATGTGCCTTGAAAAAATTAATATTCCGTTCATGGAACCGGACGTGCATGATGAGCTGGTAAAAAGACTGGGGGAGATGAAGGAATTTTCCATTACGTCTTCTTTTAATAACAATATAGAGATTAACAGCGTTTCCACCAGCAAAGGCGACGCGCTCAGCCACCTGTGCGAACTGCTCGGCATTTCTGCCGGCGAGGTAATGGCATTCGGAGACGAGAGGAACGATTTGCAGATGCTTGAATTTGCGGGCTGCGGCGTTGCCATGGCGAATGGCCACGAATCGGTAAAGCAGATTGCCGATTATGTAACCCGTCCCAATGATGAGGACGGCATTGCGTATGCGCTTAAAAAATTCCTCGACATCCGCTGATTGCATTGAAAAAGCCCCGGAAATATTCCGGGGCTCGTTTCTTATTGTTCGCCGCTTTTTCTTTTTTGCATATGGTAGGAGATGCGGAGCATCTGCTTTTCCGTAAGAAATTTGCCGAAAAAGCGGGTGAGTTTCATCAGTGTGCCCGGCACAATCACCAGCTTTTTCTCGAACATTTTTCGAATTGCATATTCTGCTACATACCGGCTTTCCAATCCTTTTACGCTGAATCTCACATCGGCCACCGCGTCGAATTCCGTGTGAACCGGCCCGGGGCAGAGCGCACAGATCTGCACCGCGCTCCCGCTGCGGCGGAGTTCTTCGCTGATTGCCTCTGTTAAACGCAGAACGTACGCTTTCGAAGCGTAGTAGGAGGAAAGCAGGGGCCCCGGCTGAAACGCGGCAGATGAGGCGACGTTCAGGATATATCCTGAATTTTTCGCCTTAAAATCCTTTAGAAAAAGCTTTGTCAAAATATGAACGGCGCGGATATTTGTGTCGATCATCCGCAGTTCTTTTTGCAGGTCTGTTTTGTCAAATGCGCCGAAAACACCGAATCCCGCGTTGTTGATCAGGATATCAATGTTTTCATCTTTTACCTGCTCGTAAAGCGCTATGCAGGCCGATTCAATGGATAAATCGGCGCAGATGATTTTCGTTTCGGTCTTTAAATTTTTCTGCACCTGCTCCAGTCGGTCTTTGCGGCGGGCGACCAAAATCAGGTCGCAGCCTTTCTCACTCAGAATATTTGCCATATCGCGCCCAATGCCGGAGCTGGCTCCTGTAATTAAAGCTTTCATTTTACTCTCCTGCCGCTGAAAGGCGGACCAAATCACACACAATCTGATTTCATCATACAACAAATAAGACTAAAGTGCAAATTACGAAAAAAAACTGAAATGTTCACAATTTATTCATTGTTTATACAAATAATTTGTGCTATACTACGAACGATATAGGATTTTTTATACGCAATACAACTTACAATAAAAGGCCGTCAGACCGGGGTTCCGGACTGACGGCCTTTTCCGTTTCCCTGAAAATCAAGAACACGCGGCGGCAAATTGCTGCATGCAGCTTTGAAACGCGGCAGGAATCGTATAGGATTCGATCAGCTCCCGGCACTCAACCCAGATCAGGCCGCCGTCCGGGACGGTATTCCCCACAGTGGCGCGGTAATTGATCATGTGCCATTCAATATGCGTAAAAATATGTTTTGCCACAGGGAGTGGGTCAATTTTTGCTGAGGATATGCCCAAAGTTTTCAACCATTCCTCCGCGTCCTGTGAAGAAAGTGAGCCCGTAACGTTGGGAAATTCCCATAGTCCGGCCAATAGGCCTTTTTTCGGCCGTTTCCGTATGGCTGCCGTTGAACCGCAAAGAATCAGAAACACTGTTTTTTCTTCTATTTTCCGCTTCTTTTTTTCGGTTTTGACCGGAAGCTCCTGTTCATTGCCCTGCGCGTGCGCCGCACATAGGCCGCACAGCGGGCAGTCCGCGCATTTTGGTGCGGAATTGGGCAGGCAGACAATGGCGCCAAGTTCCATCAGCGACTGGGTAAAGGCCCCGGCGCGTCCGGCGGGATAAATTTCCCGCAGTTGGGCGGCAAAGCCGCGCTTTACGGAAAGTTCCCCGATGTTTTCCCTGCTGGCGGTGACGCGCGACAGAACGCGAAGAACGTTGCCGTCCACTGCCGGGGCAGGCTTGCCGTAGGCGATGGACGCAATTGCGCCCGCGGTGTATTCTCCGATTCCGGGCAGGCGGAGCAGTTCCTCAGGCTGTTGGGGCAGAATGCCCCCGTACTGTTCCATAATGATCTGTGCGGCCTTCTGTAAATTGCGGACACGGCTGTAGTAACCCAGCCCTTCCCACAGCTTTAAAAGCTGTTCTTCCGGTACGCCGGCAAGCGCGGCAAGGTCGGGCAGCGCGGCGGTAAACCGCTCAAAATACGGCTTGACCGCCTCCACCCGCGTCTGCTGGAGCATGATTTCGGAAACCCAGACCCTATATGGAGTGGGGTTGTCGCGCCACGGGAGAACGCGGGCGTTTGCGTCATACCAGTCGAGCAGGGGCCGAACAATTTTTGACAATTGAGTATCCATGGACACTTCCTTTATTTTTCTTTTATAGTACCGTTGCGATAGGCCTGAAGCAAGGCGGTCAGTTCCTCAATCTGTCTGCTGAGGTCCGCGCCGTTGTCGGTGTCTGCCACGGTGACGCGCTGTTTAATCGCTTCCACCACCATGACCTTCGGCGAATTTTCGCATACGCTGCAGCCGGATTTGAGCGGCTTATGCTCGGCAAGCGCCAGATAGCGCGAGTTGGCAATGAAGGTGTATCCCCCAATGCCCGTTTGGGACTGATAGGCTTTTGAAATACCGCCGTCAATCATAAACAGAAGGCCGTCGCCTTTGACCGGGTTTTCGCCTTCCTTTACCGGCACATGGCCGTTGATGATGTGTGAGGAAGCCGGAGGCAAACCGAATTCTTTCAGAATCATCTCGCAGGTGGAGCGGTGCTCCATATAGGTGTAGTACGGATTCATATCCTCGTGATGCGCCTCGGGGTCTTCGATATAATAGCGCTCAAAGGCGGAGAGCTTTGTTTTGCCAAAGAGGGGGGACTTCGCACCGCACCAGAGATACCACATCAGGTCGCGCGCGTTTTCGCGCTCGGCGGAGCCGGAGGGCGCGAAATAGGCGTTGCGCACCACGCCGTCAAGAAATTCCAGATACTCACGGCCGGAGTGATCCTGACCGTAAAGATGGATGGTATCAAGGCTGCCGTCTTCTTTCAGCGGAATGCAGCCGTGGTACAGAAGATTGGAATTGATGTTCAGATACATGCTGCCATGGGAATACAGAAAGCGAATGTGATTTTCCAGCCGTTCGCTGTGGCAGAATGAAGAAGTGATGGTTTTCATCAGTTCAGTTTCAGCACGGGTAAGTTCCAGCGGATATTTGGGATCAACGGTGGGGAAAAGTGTGTCGCGCAGAGGATATTCTTTTTTGTCGAGCGTGACCGTTCCTTTTTCAAAATTAATTTTGTCCAGAAGGATTCTATCGTTCATATGGTACTCGGGATGCTTTTGAATAAGCTGGGCCTCCACTTTAAATTGAATGATTGCCATGGCCTTGTGCATTTTTGCCGCGAGCGGAATATCGACGGGGTCATATTGGTTTTCATCCAGAATATGGGGGATAAACACTTCGCAGGGGTCGTCACGGTAGGTCTGCTCGGCAAAAACAGACAGCGCGCGCAGGTTGATGCCGTAACCGTCTTCCAGCAGATCGAAGTTGTTGTAACTGATACCCAGCCGGATGACGTTGGCGATACACGCCCAGTTCCCGGCGGCCGCGCCCATCCACGAAATATCGTGATTTCCCCATTGAATGTCCACGTCGTGACAGTTGATCAGCGCGTCCATAATCGCGTCGGCGCGCGGGCCGCGGTCAAAAATATCGCCGATAATATGTAGTTTGTCAATCAGAAGCTGCTGAATCAAATTGCACAGCGCTGTAATGAATTCCTCGCTCATGTTTGTCGCCACGATAGAGCGGATGATTTCGCTGTGATAATGGGGCTTGTTGCTGGCGCCGTCCGCGTGGAGCAGCTCATCGATGATATAAGCAAAATTTGCAGGCAGTTTTTTGCGAACCTTGGAACGGGTATATTTGGAGGCGGCCTCTTTGCAGACTTCCACCAGGCGGTAGATGGTGATTCGGCACCAGTCGCCCATTGCGGGCTCACTGTGTTTTGCGGCAGAAAATTCAGTTTCCGGGTAGTAAATTAATTTTGCCAGCGCGGCACGCTCACCTTCGGACATGGACTGCTCAAACAGCTCGTCGACCTTTTTCCGAACGACGCCGGAAGCGCTTTTTAACTGATATAGAAAAGCTTCGTGTTCCCCGTGAAGATCACTGAAAAAATATTCTGTGCCCTTTGGCAGACTTAGAATCGCTCTGAGGTTGATAATTTCGGATGCGGCGGCCTGTGCATTCGGGTAATCCTTGGCCAGAAGCTTTAAGTATCGCTCGTCAATCATGAAATTTGCCTCCTCATGTTATTCTGCGGGACAGTATAAAATCACTTGTCATTATAACAATTGTGGGATAAAATTCTTGTTGAATTTGACGCTTTCCTTTATACAATAGTATAGTTTTAATAAAAAATCAATCATAAACGTGTAAAATAACAATGAATAAATATAAAATTTATGTTGTATCATACATTATTATACGGTATAATGAACGGAAAGCCAAAAATTAATAGAATAAACGGAGGGATCGTCTTTGTCAACCAAACAACCCACAGCGGGCTATTTGCCTGATGAAAAACCGCCAGTTCTCAAGCTGCTGCTGTTCGCATTCCAACAGATTATCGTGATGTTTCCGGCAACAGTGCTGGTTGCACTGCTCACCGGGTTCCATGTTTCCACCACGATTTTTGCAAGCGGACTTGCCACCATCGGATTTATCCTGATTACAGGAAGAAAAATCCCGCTTTTTTACGGATCAAGTTTTTCATACATCACAGCGATCTGCTCCATTACAGGTGCAAAGGCGTTTGCCGGCCCGGTTGCCGACGAAAAAATTGCCGCCGCACAGTTCGGCATTGTCCTTTCCGGACTGGTTTCGATTGCAGCGGGCATTATCATCAAACAGTTTGGACAGGAAGCAATTGAAAAAGTGCTTCCTCCAACCATAACAGGCAGCATTGCAATGGTTATCGGACTTTCCCTTGCGGGTACGGCTCTGAGCAATCCCACAAACCTTCCGAACGGCGTCACTGATGCTACAAAAGCGCTTGCGCTGAACCTGTCGTGGACGATTTGTATTGTGACTCTGCTTGCGACCATCCTTTTCTCTGTTTATCTGAAAGGCACTTGGGGTCAGATTCCGATTTTGCTTGGACTTTTGACCGGATATGTTCTGGCGCTGATACTCGGCGGCATCAACAATGTCGCTTTTTGTGATTTCAATAAAATTCCCGAAACCAGCACCCTGTTTTCCATTCCGGCGATTGGTTTTGCGCTTCCGCATTTTACTTTCCCAATAGCAAGCTGGGCGGCAGTCGCGGCAATCATGCCGATTGCCATTGCAACCATTCCGGAATCCACCGCTCATCTATACCAGCTTGACATTTATGTCAACAATCTGGCAAAGAAAAAGAAAGTGGACAGAAAATTCCCCATTGCGGACAAGCTGGGTCTTAACCTGATCGGCGACGGTCTTGGCGACATGATTTCCGGTGTCATCGGCGGACCCGCCGGAACCAATTACGGTGAAAATCTGAGCACAATGGCGATTACTAAAAACTTTTCCACGCCCATGCTGATTGCGGCGGCCATTATCACCATGATTATTTCTTGCTTTACCCCGCTTACGGCTGCAGTTTACTCCATTCCCAGCGCGGTGATCGGCGGCATTTCCATTTATCTGTTCGGCGTCATTGCGTCACAGGGCGTAACGATTATGATCAGCAAAAAGGTTGATATGTTCGATTCCCGCAACCTTGCAATTATCGCAACCATTCTCACCATCGGCGTCGGCGGAAGCTTCGCGTTTTCCGACGGCATGATTCCGATGTTCGGCGCGAAATTCCCGGCGATTGCCACGGCGGCGATTTTCGGCATCGTGCTGAATCTGATTTTAAATATTGGAAAAGGGAAGCCGGAAACGGCAGAGTAAAACCTACAGGATCTACAAAAAATGACGATACTACACAGCAGCCATGGGTACGGCGTGTACTCATGGCTGCTTTTTTGCTTTGTCCGAAAACCGCCGGTTGCGCGGCACCGTAATTGCCCGAATGACTGGACAAAAATAGAATTGCCTTCGTTGTTGCCATTGCTTCTTTTAGCGGAAAATAGCAGAGGGCAGAAGGAGCTTGAAAAGATACTGAGCGGGAAAGATGTTCTTTCCATAATGGAAGGGGCTGTTGCAAAACAGCTCCGGAAAATAGAAATGCACAAAGAATCAGCCCGAAAAAACGTTTTACAACGCTTTTTCGGGCTTCTTTCTTGGCCAATTAAGAAAATATTTGTGCAAATTGCTATCGCAAATTCATTTTTCATTTGTGAATTTGCGACTAAATTGTTATAATGACAGTAATTTAATTCTTGTGAACAAGAAAGGGAATGAAAAGTGCTGATTATTATACAGGAAATTCAAAACGAAGCGGATCGGAACTTTGTAGAGGACCTTTACAACAATTACGGCAGCACCATGTTATACATAGCACAGGGCATTTTAAAGGACAGAAGCCGGGCGGAAGACGCCGTTTCTCTGGCATTTTTAAAAATAATTGATAATTTACAAAAATTTTGCTTTGAAAACTGTAACAAAACCAAGGGGTTAGTCGTTATCATAGTGAGGCATGTTTGTTATGACATACTGAAAAATGAAAAGCGCAGGCAGACTCTCCCGCTGGAAGAGAATGAAGAGGTAGCCGGGGATACGGAGGACACCCCGCTGGAATCTATTGTTTCCGCAGAAAGCTACCATTTTGTTATGGATTGCCTTTCCTGCCTGAACGATCGTTACAGGGATGTATTAAGGTTGAAGCTGGTTTATGAGTATAAGGATGAAGAAATCGCGCAAATGCTGGCAATTTCTCAGGGAAATGTCCGCGTTCGGTTTCACCGGGCAAGAATGGCATTGCTGGAAGAAATGAGGGGGAAGGGGGACGAAAATGAAAAAGTCGGAACTAAATAATCAACTTTTTAATGAACTTTTGAAAGTGGCTGCCGAGGAAGATCTTCAGCTCGAATTGGACGCGATGCCGGCGGCGGAGGAACTGAAAAAGGAGTACGCGCCCTCAACGGAATTAAGAAAAAAATTTCTAAAGCTGATAAAGGAAAGCGATCATCAGCGCAGGCGGCAAAAGCTTTTGCAGTTTGCAAAGCGGGCCGCGGTGATCGTTGCGATTATCATCCCGGTGTCCATTGGCAGTCTGCTAAGTGTGGAAGCTTCCAGAAATTTCATCTTCAACTCTGTTTTGGAATGGAAAGCGGATCATGTGGATATCCATTTTGAGGATACTGTAAGCGCCGTTTCCGGGCAGGAATCCCCTGCCGAGGAACGGCCGGAAGTTTGGGAACCGCAGTACCTACCGGAGGGGTTCTTAGTGGCGGAGGAAAAGGATGTAGGACCCGTCCACATGATCACTTATGAAAATGGGAAGGGCGCTACCGTGACCTTTACACAGACGCCTTTGGACAAGGCGGGGAAAATGTCGATCGATTCAGAGCATACCACTTACCATGAAATTACCATTAAAGGAGAAAAAGCGGTTCTGTTTGAGGCGAAAAGAGCGGAGGACAGATCCTATGTCCTGTGGCAGAGCAAAAAAACCAGTTTCGTGATCAGCTCCGTGATTTCAAAGGATGAACTGATTCGGATTGCCGAAAGTGCAGAGCAGAAAAAAAACTAGCTATCCTACTACTTGGCAGATAGATATTAATTTATTGAAGGTGATTCTATGAAAAAAATATTAAAATTAATTAACCAAAAAAAATTCTTTTTGAATTGGTTTGTTTTTTTTCTCGTACTTGTTTTTGCATCAGACCCTGCTCTTTTTTCTACCGCTTTTTTTATAAGGGGAATTATTGGAAGTTGCGTTATCTCTTTGGTAATTATTTTCTTTAATCATAAACCTATTGAAAAAAATAATTTGTGAATTGACTTATCATATCAATAAAAAGTTATAATCCTTTTAAAGACAATTGATAACACCCATCTCCGCGATTTCAAAGGACGAACTGATTCGGATTGCCGAAAGCGCAGAGCAGAAAAAATAAATTTAAAAAAGTTTGGAAAAAAGTGTAACAAAACAGGGGGCTCCGTCGTTTATATAGTAGAAGGAAAAATAATTGATTTCAAATGCGCATTGAAATAAATATTTAGGGAAAGAAGTGGTTCCGGTGGACAGATAACGGGGTGAAAAATTCCTCCATTCATTTCCGACCAAATATAAACAGTTGACAAAATGAAGGAGTATAAAAATGATGAAACATAATATGAAAAAAATAATCAGCTTGGTTCTTGTTCTTGCAATGTCGCTCGCTATTTCTGTACCGGGGTTTGCGGTGGAAAAACATGCTGCGCCGGAACCGCAAGTGCAGACGGTAAGCAGCAGGGCGATGGCCAGCGGGAAAACTTACGGGCCTTGGTTTGGCTCAAATACGGAAACATACACAACCAAAGGAGCTTACCAAGTAGGTCTCTTTGTCGAAGGTGTCTTGCTGACAGCTCTTTCACCGCTATTAGGTCAAACTTTAGCTGCATCGACAGTTGCTGGTCTCGGTGGAACTGTAACCGGGATAGCATTTACTTTGCCTGATGATTATGTATACGGGAGTGTCAGTAAACGTTATCGGGAGGTTTTTATCAGTGGTGAATTTGCATATTATCAGTCAGAATTGACCACGAAGGCTTATATGCATAAGGATGGGAAGAATAGCTATCTTGGAAAAACTACTCAGATATATGAAGGTACGAGCCTAATGAGTATTAATGATAAGCAAGCCGCGTAACAGTATATAATTCTCTATACTGATAAAGAGAGGACACAGCATGAAAAGTTATACGAAAATTTTTGCAAGTATTGTTGCCGCCGTAGGCGCTCTCCTGTTTATTTTTAACCTTTATTTCAATCGCGTAAATCCGGGAATCTCCTATCTGCTTAATATTGTTGTTACCGCAATGATCCATAATTCCACGATAGCGGCTATCGTGCAGGAATGCAGAGAGCGGCGGTTTGCATGGAAAGAAAGTGACCAAGTGCGAAAAAATGCTCTTTTTCTATTTATGATGTTTGCAATTTATTCGCTAATAACTTTTGTTGCAGTCCGGATCAAATTTGGGTGAATTAAAACAAGCATCGGAAGGGGGCTGTTCACTGCAAGACCCTACCACTGAATATGCGGACACCTGTGGTTAAACCGCAAGTGTCCGCACCACAGTAGGAATGCTGCTGATTATTCATCCAATGGTGGGATATTATGCGGGGATGCAAAGAGTATCGCTCAAAAATTCCGCTGTTATTATGATTTCTACTAAAAAAACACTTTATAAAAAAATACGGAAGACGTTTAATACGGGAAGTAGGGGGGCGGGTGGGCATGAAATTTATAAAGCATTTCACAAAGCGTGGAGTAATACTGGGAACTGTAGTGCTTTGTTGCTTTGCACTCTTGCTGGCCGGATTCTCTTTATTTGGGAGTCGTCGGGAACCGGAAACCGCACGGTACAGCGGCAAAAACGGTAGTGTTCGCGTGCAGTTCACCCGTTACCGGGACTATAGTGTTTTTTTGGAGAAGAAATCTCCGGATATCTGGATTTATGATTCAAAGGATGAGGTTAAAAATGTAAAAGGATTTATTGCGGGGGAGGTGCTTCTGGAAGGACGCTGGGAAAACGTGCCGCGCTGCAATATTAAACTGGTTCGCACGAACGGAGAAACTGTCAGTGATATTTTACTTATGAACATGACGCCTGACCAAAAAGAGAATCCACATCTGCCTTTTACGATGTACGATTATTATGATCCCGGGAGAAATCTCTACAAAACCGCGATTGTCCAATTGGCAGGAAGGGATTATGAGGTTCCTGTCAATTTGGAATAAAAAGATGAAGCGCACAGAATGCAGAATGGACAGGCGGCCACGAATATCGTGTGATATTCGTGGCCCTATGCTTTATAAAGCCAACTTAATGCTAATCATCTCCGCGATTTCAAAGGACGAACTGATTCGGATAGCCGAAAGCTTAGAGCAATAAAAAAATCAAAAAAAGTTTGGAAAAAAGTGTAACAAAACAAGGGGCTTCGTCGTTTATACAGTAGAAGGAAATTAAATTGAAAAGGAAGGTAATCTTTATGAAAACAAAACTGATGGCCCTTGTCACTGCCCTTGTTCTGGTGATTTCAGTGAATGTCCCCGCATTTGCCACGGTAAATCCAAATTCCACTGGGTCCGGTATTCACATTATGTATACGAATACCGACAGCGCGTCGGCCTACCTGGACTTTTCCGGTACCCGGGCGGATTGTTCTGCGATCGTGGAGGGAAAAAGCGGCACAACCAAAATCACCGCTACCGTTTACCTAAAACGGGTGGCCGGGTCTACAAAAACAACCGTCAAGGCATGGACGGGGCTAAGCTCTTCCGGCGATTCGTTTTCTTTCGACCAATCGTACTATGCCGCCAGCGGGTACAACTATGAACTGGAAATAAAGGCAAAGGTCTACCGCAACGGCACCGTCGAAAGCATCAGTGTTTCCGACACGGCCTATTGCGGATAAGGCCCTATCCCTAAAAAGATTTCAAATGCGCATTGAAATAAATATTTAGGGAAAGAAGTGGTTCCGATGGACTCCTCTGAGGGTGCAAAAATCTCTTTTTTCAGGCACAATGATTTTGCAAACAAAAAAACATTGATTTGAAAAAAAGGAGTGTAAAAATAATGAAACATAATATAAAAAAAATAATCAGCTTGGTTCTTGTTCTTGCAATGACGATTGCTATTTCCGTACCGGGGTTTGCGGCGGAGAAACATGCTGCGCCGGAACCGCAAGTGCAGACAGTAAGCAGCCGGGCGATGGCCAGCGGTTATGTATACGGGCCTTGGTTTGGAAATGGTAACGAGGTATGGAATGTCGACGTTAAAGATTTTTCACAAATTGTAAGCTTTGTTGCTAGCGGTATTGCTATATTTGTGCCTTATGAAGCCGCAAAAAAAATAGCAGGCTCTATTGGGGTAGTGGCAGGCGCATATGCACATTATGGAGATCCTGCTGTTACCTATGGAACAATTAAAAAAACATATCGGGAAGTAAAATATTGAGACGGTACTTTTGCTTATTTTGAATCTCATTATGTGGTTCACACCTATTTGATTGATGGTAAAGGGAATACACATGATCTTGGTATTACAGAAGAATCATACAAAGGTACTTACCCAATGGTAGTTAACCAATAGACATAAGTCTGGACAGTCGGCCGGAGGAAGTTCTGGTCGACTGTCCTTCAAATTAATTTGAATAAAACAAAAGGGGTATCGCTGTGGGCACTAAGAAGGATTGGCTCCTTTTTCGGGTTTTGCCGGCAGTTTTTTTTATGCTGACGATCCTGCCCGAATATAAAGGGTATTTTTTCATGGCATTTCTGCTGCTGTGCGCTTTCCCGGATTTTTTGGAACAATACCGTTCTATTATAACAAGAAAAAAATTTACAGTAGGATGGCGCTGTGCATTATGGATTCTGCTTATTTTTACGGCTTTAACCGTGTTGCTGTTTCTGCGGGAAAATTTTTTCTATCGTACATTGATAACAACGGGGGCATTGATTTTAATGAACGTTAAAAGATAATTTTACAGAATGGTATGAATTATAATTGCGTAATAAGCTGGTGTGCTTGCTCCTAGGTTAGGCACATATCTGGGTGATGGCGAAACTATAATTTGTGGGGCTATGTGGTGTGACAAAGAAAGGTAATGGCGGCTATAGGTAGGAGCGTATTTATACGAAAGCCTATGAACAGACGTTTTTTTGTGAATGTTAATGAAGGGAGACTTTCTTCTTGCGAAAGTATTCAAAGGTTCTTTCCAGTGCAATTTCTGCGGCAGGTGCAGTGGTAATTATCTCCATCCATTCTATAGATAAAACGTATGAGTGGCTGAGTTATATTCTTTCTACAGTAGGAATGCTGCTGATTATTCATCCCATGGTGGTGGATATTATGCGGGGATGCAAAGAGCAGGGCAAGCATGCGTGGAAGGAAAGAAAAGACTTCCGGAGAAATTGTATACTGGTCTTACTGCTGGTTGCATTTATCTGTTTCCTGAATTTTGTGTATCGAAAAAGCAAATTTTAGGCAATGAGGGCCACGGGTACCGCAGGGTATTCGCGGCCCTATGCTTGATGCTAGTCATTTCCGCGATTTCAAAGAACGAACTGATTCGGATTGCCGAAAGCGTAGAGCAGAAAAAAAAATTTAAAAAAGTTTGGAAAAAAGTGTAACAAAACAGGGGGCTGCGTCGTTTATATAGTAGAAGAAAAATAAATAGAAAGAGGGGGTATTAATCTGGAAAAACCGGTCAATAGAACGATGCTCCGCATTGTTATACTCTTTCTTGGATTTATTCTATATGTTTATAACCAAACCTTTTTATCTCCGCAATCCATTGCTTCGAAAATTTTCATTGCGGCGTCGCTGATCCTCATTGTCGGCGCAACTTTGGTTCGTTTTCCATCGGAGAAACAGGAAAAGAACAGCCAGCTCCATGTGGGGCTCGCCCTGATCTGTTTTGGGCTGCTTGTTTTGGCTGTTTCTCTTCTGCAAATAAACAGATAATTACCGGAGGCTGTTCTAAGATTGAGAAAACCTGATTCAGCTGGCTACACCTGGATTAAGGTCAGTATTCAAACCCTCCTTTATATTAAGAGCCGCCGTTTTTCCAAAAAACGGCGGCTCTTAATTCCATATTGCGTTCTGCGCCCGTTTTTTACGGGCGTTTGTTGTTTTTGTGGCAGTCACAAAAATATTGTTAAATTTACACAAAAATAAAATCAAAACATTTATATGATTATTTGTATCTGACAAATTAATCTATTGAATAAATAATTTTATCTGATATAATTATAAACAATATTTACATAATTTTACAGTTAAGTGTTTTAAAGAAAGAAGGCAGCCCAGTGAAAATCAGAAAATATCTCGCAATTTTACTGGCTGCCTTTTCCATATTGCCGATGATCATGGTCATGGTGTTCAGCGTCGTATTCTTCCAGCAAAACATGTCGGAGCTTCTTCAGGACAATGTAAAAACCACTGCGACGCAGACCGCCAACAACCTCGACCAGTTTTTCAGCCAGCGAAAGATGGCGCTGGAAGTGGCATCGGATTTGCCGGGGGTAAAAGAACTTTTGACTTCATCCAATACGGAAGTTCCGCAGAAAGACCTGGAGCAGTACCGTACCACTACCATTAATACATTTAAAACGATGACAGACAAGCAGACCATCAACGGGCAGGGAGATTCAAAAGGCAATTTTATAAGGCGCTCCAGCCTGATCAACAGGAGGGGCACAATCATTGCATCCGACGACAACCGTCTGATGGGACAGGCATCATTTATCAAGGTGGACATGCGTACGGTTCCGGCATACGGAATGTATGTTTCCGATATCATGCATAATCCTGAATTTATTGATGACCAGAATTATTTTGTCATCGCAGTGCCAATTTATATAGAAGGGATCTATCAGGGGTTTATCCAGTCTTCCATAGATATGATTTATTTTGACACCATCAGCCGCCAGGCTTTTATGCAAACTGGAAAAACCGTTATCCTTGACGGCGCGGGCGGAGTTGTAAGCGGGAATATTTCGGGCGCGGGTAAAGAGCTGACGAATGCGGATCAGCTGGAATTAAATGGAGATTTCAATAATCAAAAGCTCCGAGATATAGATCTCGACAAAAACCCAAGCGGCAACATCAGCTTTTCGGCGGACGGAAAAGAAAAGTTTGGCTACTATTCACGAATCGCGGGAAAAGACTGGATGATTATCAGCTCGGTGGAGAAGGATGAGTTGATGGGCCCGTTTCAAAGCATATCAAGAATTTACTTTGCGGCGCTTTTGGTTATTGCGGCGGCGCTTATCGCGAGCGCTTATATTGCGGCCAATCGCTTTTTGAACCCGCTCAGGGATATGTCGGAGGAATTTGTCAGGGTGGAAAAAGGAGATTACCAGACCCGTCTGCCCGATTGCTACAAAGGGGAATTTGCCGAAATGGCATCCTCCTTCAACCATCTGATAGAAAAAATAAAGGAGGACACCGATGTGCTGAAGGTCAGCGAAGCGCGGTATGCGCTGATTATGGAGGAAACCAATCAGGTCGTCTTTGAGTGGGATATCCCCCGAAATCATATTTATCATACGGTATACTGGACGAATAAATTTGGATTTTCTACCGTGGTTCAGATTCCGGGTTCCGATATTCCCAATTTTGAGCAGGTACACCCCGCTGACCAGGAAATGATGTCGCAGTTTTTCAGGAAAATTAAAGACGGCGGTCAGCTTGGGCCGATTGATGTGCGTATGAAAAACGTCCGCGGAAAATACATCTGGTGTACGGTCAATATGAAGGTCTTGAACGATGAAAACCAAAAACCGTACCGCGCAATCGGGCTGATTGTAGACACGGACCATCAGAAGAAGATGATACAGAAGCTGGAGAGCAAATCTAAAATGGATTTGCTGACACAGCTTTACAATAAAGTGACCACCGAATCCATGATTGAAGACTATTTAAAAAATTCCGCAAAGGACAATCTCCATGGCATGATTATTGTTGACATTGATAATTTCAAGGATATTAACGATACGCTGGGGCATATTTTCGGCGATGCGGTTTTGAAAAAAGTTTCGTCTGACATCAAACGGCTGTTCCGCATGTCGGATATTTTAGGTAGGACGGGCGGGGATGAATTTATTATATTCATTAAAAACATTGATTCGCCGGAACTGCTAAAAGATAAGATGAACGATATCTGCGGAATTTTTCATAATGCCTACACGGGCGAGGACGAGATGTATAAAATATCCGCAAGTGTCGGCGGGGCGGTTTACCCGAACGGCGGCACAACCTTTGAGGAGCTTTACCGTCATGCGGACCAGGCGCTGTACTGCGCGAAAAAAGGCGGGAAAGACAGGTACAGCCTGTATGACGGGAGCAGCTTAAAAACCGCTTTATAAGAGCGCGCTTTGGAATACTGGCTGCCGATCATTGGGTTAGGGAAGATACATATCCGGCTTTGTTTCTAAATCTTGTGAGGAAGTGAGTTTTTTGAAAAGGGACTGGAAGATTCGGCAGAAAAGTCTGGCGTCTCTTTTATCTGTGTTTTTTATTGGTACACTGGCGATTGCGCTGGCGGTTGTTGTATCTATTAATTCCGTTTTTACAAACCGGATTTTTGAAGATACTTATGAGGAACAAAACCAAACCGCCATGCAAGGGTTAAAAAGCATCCTGTCCGACTATCAGGTTAATCTGGGAAGTGCGGGAAAAGAACTGGCGCAGAACACTGATTTTTTGGATGCGGTGGCCGGCGGCAATCAGTACAGCATTGTGGAAACCATGAAAAATCAAATCAAGGCCTATAATATCAGCTATGCCTTTCTGACGGATGTGAGGGGAAACATCCTGTATTCAACAACCACGGATTTCGATCTTCCCGAATTTTCCAAGCTCAACCATGTGAAAAAAGCCATGGAAGGGAAAAATGTGATTGTAAACGAGGCGATCAGCGGGAAAACGCTCAGCATCTGCTGCGGCACGCCAGTTAAACGGAACGGCAATCTAATCGGTATGATTTCCACCGTACAGTCGCTGGAGGACCACAACGTGATTGACCAGCTCAAGCAGTACACGGGTTGTGATTTTACGGTGTTTAACGGAGACGAGGGGGTTAACACCACTCTGATGAAGGACAAAAAACGCCAGACCGGCACTAAAATGGACGCTGCAATTGCGCAGAAGGTTTTGACCGGAAAGCAGAATTATACAGGGAAAACGGATGTACTGGGTACGTCTATGATGGTGAATTACGTCCCAATTCTGGGAGATGACGGAAAAGCGGTGGGCGCAATGTTCACAGGAAAAAGCATTGCGGCAACGGAACAGCGGTCCATGCAGACCGTAGCCGTTTCCGTCGGCGCGGCGCTTTTGGTTATGCTGATATCCACCGTCTGTTTGCGGCGGATTGTCAAAAAGAGAGTCAAGAAACCGCTGGGCCAGGTGGTGAGTCTGGCCAACAGCATGGAGCGCGGCGAAATAGGAATCCGTAACAAGGACGTCGTAAAACTTACTGTCAAAACGAAGGATGAAGTCGGTCAGGTAGCCGGCGCACTGGAAAATACGCTGGTCGGCCTGCAACGGTATATCGGGGAAATTTCCGGTGTACTGAGCGCCGTTTCACAGGGGGATTTAACGGTAAAAACCCAGATGGAATACTTTGGGGATTTCACTGAGATTAAGACTGCGCTTGACCAGATTATTGATTCGCTGAATGCGGTGTTTACCGACATTGACCGTGCCGCGGAATCCGTGTCCTCTCGTTCAGAGCAGATTTCAAGCGGCGCCACGGCGCTTTCACAGGGCGCGGCGGAACAGGCGGGCGCTACGGAGCAGCTTTCGGCGACGATTTCGGAAATTTCAAATCAAATACAGAAAACAGCGCAGAATGCGGCAGTTGCCAGTTCCATCGCGCAGGAGTCGTTCGTTGCGGTGGAAAAGGGAAACCACGATGTGGAAGAGATGCTCACGGCGATGAACGATATCAATTCGGCTTCTGCGGAAATTCGAAAAATTATTAAGACAATAGAAGATATCGCGTTTCAAACAAATATATTGGCATTGAATGCCGCGGTGGAAGCCGCGCGGGCCGGGTCAGCGGGCAAAGGATTCTCTGTTGTAGCGGACGAGGTTCGGAATCTGGCCGGGAAAAGCGCGGAGGCCTCAAGACAGACAGCCAAACTGATTGAGAATACAATTTTGCTGGTGAATAACGGGATGAGTATTGCAAATTCAACTTCAACGTCTTTTCAGGAAATCAGAACCAGGGCGAACCAGTCTGCAAATTTGATTTCCGCAATTTCCAAGGCGACCGGCGAAGAAGCTTCCGCCGTAGCGCAGGTGACCTCGGGCATTGAGCAAATCGCGCAGGTTGTTCAGACAAATTCAGCAACATCGGAAGAAAACGCAGCGGTCAGTCAGGATCTTTCCGCGCAGTCCCAGCAGCTTCGCAAACTTACCGGCAGATTCCGGCTGAAGGGTGCCGCCAATGCGGTGAACGGTGCAGCACGGCCTGTTGCCCTGATTAAAAAAAATCAGGCCGCCGAAGAGCGGAAACAGTTCAAAGGAACGCTGGCGGCTCAAAAGTATTAGTCAATATTACAATAAAGCAAAGGCCGCCATGCTCAGCATGGCGGCCTCACGTTTTAGGTTACTTATAAAATTGGGGGATTGGACGGATTGTAATACGGTACGGGAGGAACCAGCCCCAGCTCGGCCGGGTTGATCTGGTTTGTCTGAATCGCGCGGTCGCGCAGAAAAATATACAGTTCCGCAAGGGTGGCCTCAAAGTATGGATTTACAAACAGGATGCCCACGCCGAAACAGATTGCGCCGAGCAGGTACCATCCGATAAAGGAAAGCCACAGCACGAAAATCGCGCCTTTTTCGCCGTTTGTCATAATTCGGCTGAGTTCCCTTGCACGGCTGCCCGGAATAGAAGGGTTGTCGGCAAGGATATACTGTACCATCGAATATTCCAGCGATTTGATGATGCCGGGAATAATCAGGAGCAGCCCCCAGAGAACGGTGAAAATATACGTCACCAGCATGGCACCCACACTGGTAAGATAACTGCGGTTAAATCCGCTGAACATCGTACTGAAATCGGTTACGCCGAAATGATTCTGAACAAAAAAGCGGGATACGCCGACAGTAACGGGCAGGGCGATAAAAATAAAATATAGAAATCCAATGTAGGAAAAGGGGTTCACTAATCCCATCCGCTCTATTAGTCCCGGTATATTCAGAGGCATATCCATTCTCATGACATTTACATTTAAACCGAATAGAGTAAAACCGACTGTGAATTTGTCTGCCATCCACGAATATGCTCCGGAGATTACCAGCGCAAGGAGCGCCACACCAAACGCGGTCCAGTAACGTCCCCCCAGCGCGATTTTTGCATTGGACTTTAATATTCCTCTGTCCCACATAGCAATATCCCCCTTCAATCAATAAAAATATTCCGCCGCCTCTATCTGAAAAAACAATGTGGAGGATGCGCTTTTTCACATGGCAGTTCAGCCCGCAGGGTATGTAAAAAAAGCATATCAAAGAACAATGCTCCTCCGTGAAAAATGCGGCGGGAATTTAGTTGCTGTTTGATTATATGTTGTTTGTTTGCAAATTAGTCAATCGGATCGTTGTTCCACGCATACATTTTACGCAGTTCCTTACCGACTTCCTCAAGCTGATGACTTGCGCCGATGCGGCGGCAGGCATTGAAGTGAGAGCGGCCGTTTTTGTTTTCAGCAATCCATTTGGAAGCAAAGGTGCCGTCCTGAATTTCGGAAAGGACTTTCTTCATTTCCTTCTTGGTTTCGTCGGTGACAAGGCGCTTGCCGGTCTCGTAATCGCCGAATTCCGCAGTGTCGCTGATGGAGTAGCGCATGAGGGAGAAGCCGCCTCTGTAGATCAGGTCAACAATCAGCTTCATTTCATGAATGCACTCAAAATAAGCGTTTTCAGGAGCATAACCCGCTTCGACAAGAGTTTCAAAGCCGGCCTGCATCAAAGCGGTCACGCCGCCGCAAAGCACGCACTGCTCGCCGAACAGGTCGGTTTCGGTTTCAATTTTAAAGGTTGTTTCCATAATAGCGGCTCTGGCGGCACCGAGTCCCGCGCCGTAAGCAAGACCGAGGTCGTACGCGTGGCCGGAAACATCCTGCTCAACAGCGATTAGGCACGGAACACCCTTGCCGGCGACGTATTCGCTGCGTACAGTGTGCCCCGGACCTTTCGGGGCGATCATGAAGACGTCAACATTCTTCGGCGGCTTGATCTGGCCGTAATGAATATTAAAGCCGTGGGCAAACGCAAGGGCTTTTCCTTCGGTAAGGTAAGGAGCAATATCCTGCCTGTACATGTCGGCCTGACGCTCGTCGGGAATTAAAATCATAATGATGTCCGCAGCTTTCGTCGCTTCCGGAACACTCATAACCTTCAGCCC
This sequence comes from uncultured Caproiciproducens sp., assembly GCF_963664915.1. Taxonomy (NCBI): domain Bacteria; kingdom Bacillati; phylum Bacillota; class Clostridia; order Eubacteriales; family Acutalibacteraceae; genus Caproiciproducens; species uncultured Caproiciproducens sp. The sequence continues at coordinate 930,379 of NZ_OY761810.1, read as the reverse complement.
GGCAGCCTCCGCTTTTTCCTTGCTCTTGCTGCCGTCATAAAGGCCTACAACCACGTTTACGCCGCTGTCATGAAGATTCAGGGCATGGGCATGGCCCTGGCTGCCGTAGCCGATAATAGCGACGGTTTTACCTTTGAGCAGATTGATATCACAATCTGCCTGATAATAGATTTTTGGCATTTTAAATTCCTCCTTGCCTTACGGCAAAATATTAACGAAACACTTAAGCGGCAATTTGTTGCTTAAGGGTTGGTTGGCTTGTGTCAGGTGCTTTGCTTGCGTGCGGTTGTTGCGCCCTTTTCAATTGCAAGGGTGCCGGCCCGGACAATTTCCTTAATGCCGTAAGGCTTTAACAGGCTGATGAGCGTTTGGGTGTGCTCGTCATTGCCTGTAAACTGAATGGTCAGCGAGGTGGTTGCCACATCGACAATCTGCGCGTGCATCAGTTCTACGATTTTCATAATTTCAGCGCGCTGCTTGGTGTTGCAGCTTACTTTAATCAGCGAAAGTTCAAAACTGATGAACATGTCGGGCTGAAGCACTTTCACTTTGATGACGGGAATCAGTTTGTTAAGCTGTTTTTCAACCTGTTCTACAATATATTCATCACCGTTCACCACAATGGTGATGCGGGAAATAGCGGGATCTTCGGTAATACCGACGGCCAGACTGTCAATGTTGAAGCCGCGGCGGGAAAACAGACCGGATACCTTTGACAGGACGCCCGGCTGATTTTCGACTAAAATGGAAAGAGTGTATTTCATTTCGCCGCCCCCTTATATCGTGGGCGCGTCGGGACTGACCCGGCACACCAGGATGAAAGCTTTGTCGGATGCGAGCATTTCCCCGGCGAGGCGCTCGGCTTCGGAATTGGAATCAGCCAGTGCGGATTCAATGCCGTAAGCTTCGGCAATCTTTACAAAGTCGGGGTTGGCGCCCAGCGTTGTCATAGCGTAACGGCTGCCGTATTGTTTATCCTGTATTTCCTTTACCATGCCCAGCCGGTCGTTCTGCATGACAATGATCTTAATGTTCACATCATTCTGCAGCAGGGTGCCGAGTTCGCACATGGCCATTTGAAAAGAGCCGTCACCGCAGATGCACAGCACCTGGCGGTTGGGTTTGGCCAGCTTGGCGCCGATTGCGGCGGGGAGCGCGTAGCCCATGGTGCCAAGACCGCCCGAGGTGAGAAAACGCCCCTCTTTTACATTGAAATTCCGTGCGGCCCAAATCTGGTTCTGCCCCACGTCCGCAGTCAAAATCGCGTTTTCCTCCATCATGGAGGAAAGCACGCGCATAAAGGAGCGCGGTTCCACAAAACCGGTGTCGTCGTCGGGTTCGCCGCCCGGAACGTACGCCGCTTTATACCGAAGAACGGTGTCAATCCATTCCTGAGGAACGGAAACAACGCTCTGGTTGATGAAATCACGGAGAACAAGCCGGATATCGCCGACAATCGGAATATGGGCGGTCATATTTTTGCCGATTTCTGCGGGATCGATATCGATATGAATGATGGTCGCCTGTTCCGCCATCTGTTCCGGCGCGGAAACCGCTCGGTCGCCCACCCTTGCACCGCAGAGGATGATTAAATCGGATTCGTGCATGGCGCGGTTCGCGTTGCGGTGGCCGTGCATGCCGATCATGCCGAGATACAGCGGACTGTCCATGGGAACCACGCCGATGCCCATCATGGTCGAGACAACGGGGATTCCGCTGTTCTGCGCAAAAGTGACCAGCTCATCTCTTGCGCCGGCAAGCACTATGCCGCCGCCGCAGACAATAATCGGGCGTTTTGCCTGCGCCATTGCGGAAAGTGCCTTTCTGATCTGCATGGCATGTCCCATTGTGCGCGGTTTGTAACCGATGATGTTTGCCTTTTGCGGATAAACAAACTCCGGAACGGTGCTTGTCTGAATGTCGACCGGAACGTCGATTAAAACAGGCCCGGGCCGCCCTGTGGAGGCAATATGAAACGCTTCTTTAAAAATCCGCGGAAGATCCGCGGCGTCCTTTACCAAATAAGAGTGCTTTGTGAACGGTTCACAGGCACCGGTAATGTCCGCTTCCTGAAAGACATCGCGGCCGAGCAGTTCGGAATTAACCTGCCCTGTGATGACGATCAGCGGAATGGAATCCATATATGCCGTAGCGATTCCTGTAATTAGATTGGTGGCTCCCGGGCCGCTTGTCGCAATGCAGACGCCGGGCTTGCCGCTTGCGCGGGCGTAGCCGCTGGCCTCATGGGCCGCGTTTTGTTCTTCACGTACCAGCACATCTCTGATCGACGAGCGGTACAGGTAATCCAGAAAAGGGCAGATTGCCGCTCCGGGATAGCCGAACGCGATTTGTACAGTTTCGTTTTTCAGGCATTCCGCCATGATTTCTGCTCCGCTTATCAAAACAGTCACCTCGATCATTTGTTAATTGGTATTCCTAATATTATATGTTTTTTGGCCTTATCAGTCAAGGTATTTCAGCGATTTAAATTGATGAACTACCGTTTTTTCTCCTTCGGCCCCGTTTGTTTTCCCCGTTTTTGTTTTTTATTTGTGATGGTTCTGTACAGCAGAAAGCCCGCGATGCTCAAAATCCCGATTGCCGCAAAAAGGGTGAGTGCCTGGGAATAATTTCCGCTGAAAAGCGCCCAGCCGCCGAATGAACAGGCGAGCAGGGACGGAGCGCGGGCGAGCGTTGAAATCAGCAAAAATCTTCCGAAATCCTGCGGCACAAGGCCGGCGGAAAAAACGAACAGGCGCTTTGGGGTTCCGGGAATTAGAAAGATAATCCAATAGAGCGTACTGCGCGCTTTGGCATTGCGAAGATACCGGACATGTTTTTTCTGTGCGGGAGTAAAGAACAGGTTGATGAGCCTGTGACCAAACATTTTGGTAAAATAAAAGATCATGGTAGTCGAAACAACCACGGAGCACAAGGTAAGCAGGCTGCCCTGCACCTGCCCGAAAGCATAGCCGCCCGCAATGGTGGTAAGCTCCAGCGGAATGGGGAGAAAGCCCTGTAAAATCTGGATGCCCAGAAATGCGGCGCGGCCCATTGCACCCTTGCTGCGGATGAAGCTTTCAAATTGACCGGGGTTCGATGTCAGGGCCGCCAGCGGCCTGCACAGAATCACGGTAAACCAGATAAAAAGCGTCATGACCGCAAGAAGCACAGCCCCGCCCAAAAGCCGGTCGCGAACGGCTGGTTTTGCAATTTCCGGCAAATCAGCGGCGGTGATTTCCGGCGGAGAGCCGGATTTCCCTCTTTTGGACCCTGTTCGAAGAATCGTCACACGGCATAGCCTCGTTTCACGGTCTCTTGAATCATTATACCATAAGTTCACAAGAGTAACATGGATTTATATTGCAATTCATCATAATAGTGCTATGATAATAAAAACGGATTGGAGGAATTGCAATGGCGGCATACAAGAAAAAGCTGGGGTGGGGTACGGCTTCCTTTCCGATTGTTCTGATAGGATTGGCATGGTCGTTCTCATTCTCGCTTGGCGGCTTTTGCATCGGCGATACCGTACTGAACGCCGTTGGGCTGAAAGCATGGTCTGGCAGCGGTAATATGGGCGCTCATTTTACAGTATATTATTCTCTGCTGTTTTTTATTGCAGCGTTTGCGCTGGGATATCGTAACAAAGAGGATTTTGGAGCAAAAATCGGCAGAACAGCGGCGCTGGTGATTGGAATATTAATTCTCGTATCCGTCATTTGGCTGGTGGTGTAATCCGTGGCAGACAAAATATGTTTGTCACAAAGTATTTGACAATATGAAAGCAAGTATGTATAATAATAGCCAATTCAATATTCGTGCAGGGGTGCTGATGAAATTCGGCTGAGAGTAGCTTTTATGCTTAACCCTAGACCTGATCCGGATAATGCCGGCGGAGGGAGAAAATCGGTCTTTTGACCGATCACAATCAATGCCTTCTGCCTATTGGCGGGGGCGTTTTTTATTTTCAGATAGCATTGCTTTTGGACGGATATGAATGGTTTACAAATCAATAATAGAGAAAGTAGGTATCATGATGTTTGATACTAGTGTGGCAATTCAGGTTCTTCCGTCGGTAAACAGCGACGAAGAAGTAATTCGTGTCGTTGACGAGGTAATCGCCTATATTAAAAGCTTTGGCCTTCATACCGTAGTGGCTCCGTTTGAAACAACGGTGGAAGGGGATTACGACATGCTGATGGAAATTGTGAAAGGCTGCCAGCTCATCGCGGTGAAAGCGGGAGCCCCCGGCGTGAGCACCTATGTAAAAATCGCCTACAGACCGGAAAGCGGTGTGATGACAATTGACCAGAAGATTTCAAAGTATCAGAAATAGTATCAAAAATAATTCCGCGGCAGCGGCGCTGCTTGTGCTGCTGCTCGTGGTGTGGCAGGGCGTTTCCATGGCGGGCTGGATTCCCAAATTCATGCTGCCGTCCCCGCTGGATGTATGCATTGCTTTCGTGAAGGACTTCGGTCAGCTGATGGGGCATATGGGCACCACGCTGGGCGAGGCATTTATCGGCTTAGGCATTGCCGTTTTGCTGGCGTTTGTCATCGCCTACCTAATGGACCGGTTTGCTTTTTTATACAAATCCGTTTATCCGCTGCTCGTCATCAGTCAGACGGTTCCGGCGGTGGCGATTGCGCCGCTGCTGGTGCTGTGGATGGGGTACGGAATGTCGCCCAAAATTACGCTGGTGGTGGTGGTGTGCTTTTTCCCCATTGTGGTCGGCTTGCTGGACGGGTACCGTTCCGCCGACCACGACACGCTGAATCTGATGCGGGCCATGGGCGCGTCGCGGCTTCAGATTTTTCGCTATTTAAAGCTGCCGTCGTCACTCGGGCGCTTTTTCGCGGGACTGCGCATTTCCGTTTCCTACTCCATTGTGGGCGCAGTCATCGCCGAATGGCTGGGGGGCTACAACGGACTCGGCGTTTATATGACGCGGGTAAAAAAGTCCTATGCTTTTGACAAAATGTTTGCGGTGATTTTTCTGGTATCCCTTTTAAGCCTGGTGCTTATGCGGCTGGTGTCGCTTGTTGAGAAACTGAGTATGCCGTATCAGCGCACAAAGTCATAATTGAATCGTTCTTCAGAGGAGAGTAAAAATATGAAAAAGATATTTGCGGCCGTTTTAGCCGCAGCCATAGCCGTTTCCGCCGCGGGCTGTTCGGCGGCCCCGTCAGCGGCAAGTTCCGCGGCCCCTTCCAAAGCGGAGGCAAGCTCCGCCGCACAGTCCGCTCCGGCGGAAAAGGAAACCGTCAATTTTGTACTGGACTGGACGCCCAACACCAACCATACGGGTATTTATGTGGCACAGGATCAGGGCTATTTTGCGGACGAAGGACTTACGGTAAATATTATTCAGCCACCGGAGGACGGTGCGACCGCATTGGTGGGTTCCGGCAAGGCCGATTTCGGCGTTGACTTTCAGGATTCGCTCGCCCCGGCGTTTAATTCGGCCACGGCCGTGCCGGTTACCGCGGTGGCGGCTGTGATTCAGCACAACACCTCGGGCATTATCACGCTGAAAAGCAAAGGAATAACAAGCCCCGAAAAGCTGGAGGGCAAGACCTACGCCACGTGGGATCTGCCGGTGGAAAAAGCGATTATGAAGCATGTAATGACAAAGGACGGCGGAGATTTTTCCAAGCTGAAAATGGTTCCTTCTACGGTGGAGGATGTGGTCGCCGCCCTAAAAACCAATATTGACGCCGTCTGGATTTTTTATGCGCAGGAAGGAATTGCCGCCAAGGTGAAGGGGCTGGAAACCAATTATTTCGAGTTTAAGGATATTGATCCGGTATTCGATTATTACACGCCGGTTATGATTGCAAACAACGACTTCTTAAAGAATAAGCCTGAAACTGCGAAAAAATTCCTGTCTGCCGTAAAAAAAGGCTATGAATACGCCATTGCCCACCCGGAGGACGCCGCGAAAATCCTTTGCAGGGCAGACCCGGCTATGGATAAGGACATCGCGCTGCAGGGTCAGCTATGGCTTGCCGACAAGTACAAGGCAGAAGTGTCCCGGTGGGGATACATTAACCCGAAGCGCTGGGACGCTTTCTACCAGTGGCTTTATGACCAGAAACTGATCGACGCGAAAATTCCGGCGAGCACAGGATTCAGCAACGATTATTTGCCGCAGTGATACAGAACCGGGGGAAACGGAGATTTAGATGGAAAAATTAGTGACGCGGAATATCAGCAAGGGGTTCGGCGGAAAAAGCGTGATTGAGGATATTACCGTCACGCTCCGCGCGGGCGAACTTGTCTGTTTTCTCGGGGTAAGCGGCGTGGGAAAAACCACTCTGTTCAACATTATTTCCGGGATTATGAAACCGGACGGCGGGACCGTACTGCTGAATGGCGAGGACATTACGGGGACGGCTGGAAAAATCAGCTATATGCAGCAAAAGGATCTTCTGATGCCCTACCGCACGATTCTGGACAATGTATGCCTGCCCCTGCTGATCCGCGGGGAGCGGAAAGCACGGGCGCGCGAAGAGGCGGAGCAATACTTTGAAGAATTCGGGATTTCGGGTACGCAGAAGCTGTATCCGCACGAGCTTTCCGGCGGAATGCGGCAGCGCGCGGCTCTGCTGCGCACCTATCTTTTTTCGCACGAGGTGGCACTGCTGGACGAACCGTTCAGCGCGCTGGACGCCATTACCAAGGCTTCCATTCACCAGTGGTTTCTGGATGTGATGCAGAACATCAATCTTTCCACGCTGTTTATTACGCATGACATTGACGAGGCTATTGTCCTTTCCGACCGCATTTATATATTAAACGGCAGTCCGGGGAAAATTACGGCGGAAATTTCTATTGACAGCCCGAAGCCGCGGCGGGAGGAATTTCTTGTTTCGCAGGAATTTATCAGCTATAAACGGCAGATACTGGCGCTCTTAAAAAACTGAATATGATAACAAGGCCCGGAATCAGCAAAAAGTGCTTTTTCCGGGCCTTGTTTTCTGTTTTGCTTTTATGGTTTATAACGCCGCCGCCCCTTTCATGTTTTGGTAGGAGTCAGCGGCAGTTTCTGCGCTGTTATTTTAAGAGCATCGATTTCAGCTCCGAAAGGTCACGGGCGAAAACCTTTCCGCCTTCCGCTGTCATTTCCTCCTGTGTGCCAAAGCCGTATAATACCCCAATAAAGTCGGTGCCCGCATTCCGCGCGCCCACGGTATCGTAAAGCGTGTCGCCGATCATGACGGCGCGGGCGGATTCCACATGACAGGCATTTAAACAGGAGTTAATCAGCACACTTTTGTCCCCGTTGCGTTCCGAATCATCCGGGCCTGAAACATGCGCGAAATATTTTGTCAGGTCAAAATGGTCGAGTACGCGGGCGGTGATTTTGGCGGGCTTTGTGGTTGCCACAGCGAGTGTTGCGCCTGCGTCCCGCAATGTTTGAAGCAATTCAATGATGCCGGGGTACGGCTTGTTTTCAAACGCCCCGGTTACGTTATATATTTCGCGGTAATTCTCAACCGCCTGCGTGGTCTGTTCATCCGAAAGGCCACAATATTTTACAAAGCTTTCCCACTGCGGGGGACCGATAAATTTGCGCAGAATAGAGAGTTCCGGAACCGGCTGCCCCATTTTTTCGAGCGCATATTTTACAGAACTGGTAATTCCGGGTTCGGAATTGGTAAGTGTGCCGTCCAAATCAAAAATAATCAAATCGTAAATTGGTTTCATTTTCATCCTGCTTTACATTTTTTTTCTTGCTTCGGCTTTCGCGGCGAAGCTTTCTTTTTTTACGCTGACCCGCTCATGGGTTCCGGTAGCAATCAAACCGGCGTTGTCGTACGCCTCCAGTTTAAAGCGGTAGACCCTGCCGGCCGTTTCGGTCAGTTCTGCGGTGACGGTTACTTTGCAGCCGAGTGCGGTGGGGTTCAGATGCTCAACCGTAATAACGGAACCGACGGTGGTATAAATGTCTTCAAGGCCGACTTCAGCCAGCGCAGCAGCGGTGCCCTCAAAAAAAGCGGCGACCATCGGGGTGGCAAGAACGCGAACGCTGCCGCTGCCGAAATTCACCGCGAGCATTTCCTCAGTTACGGTGTATTCCTGGGTCAATTTTGTCTCTTTCATTGAAATTACCTCCTGTACCATGATATAATAAAAGTTAGAGCGGATTTCATACATGTTGTGCTTTTGCATGGCAGGCAGCCATGTAAAATAATATTGTTTATATTATAACATGATTTAAGAAATTTATAAATACAGAACTTCAAACGGTTGCGCTTCTATTTACTATGCGAAATGCCAATTTTCAAAGTGAAAATTATAAAACCGGAAGGTGAATCGATGCCGAATCAAAACAACCAGACCATGGGGCGCAAAAGAATTTATTTCATGGACGAGCTTCGCGGGTTCGCGGTGTTCTGCATGGTGTTTTACCATGGATTTTACACGCTCGCTTATCTTTACAACCTGAAAGCGGGCATGATCCTGCTGCATTTCTTTATGCCCGCCGAACCGTTTTACGCCGGGCTGTTCATGCTGATTTCAGGTGTTTCCTCGAATTTGTCGCATTCCAATCTTGCGCGCGGGTTAAAGCTGCTCGGAATTTCACTTGCCGTCACACTGGCGACGTACTTCTTTGTGCCGGACGAGCTGATTGTGTTCGGAATTCTGCATTTTCTGTCGGTGTGCATGATCCTTTACGGTCTGATAAAGCCGGTTTCCGACCGGTTCCGTTTTTCATGGGCAGCGGTCGCGGTCTGTGTGCTGCTGTTTGTGTGCACCCTGGGGATTTCCCGCGGTTATCTCGGCTTTTCCCCGCAGTTCGGAATCAGGCTGCCCGACGCATTGTACAGCACCAATTGGCTGGCGCCGCTCGGCATTTTCAACGACACGTTCCGCAGCGCGGACTATTTCCCGCTTTTCCCGTGGGTCTTTGTTTTCGCGGCGGGAACTTTTCTGGGGAAACTGGCCGCGCAGGGCAGATTTCCCGCATTTACGTATCGTTCCCGCGTGCCGTTTTTCTCCTGGCTCGGGCGGTATGCGCTGATTATTTATGTGCTTCACCAGCCGGTCATTTACGGCGTATGTGCCGCCGTTTCAGCCGTCGTACATTTGTTTAAAGTATAAATTTTCGGAGGATATTATGGATTTTGTGTCAACAATCGCAAACCAGTTTCATTTACAGCAGTGGCAGGTACAGAAGGTCATTGAACTGATCGACGAGGGGAACACCATCCCGTTTATCGCGCGCTACCGCAAGGAGGCGCACGGCTCGCTCGACGACCAGATGCTGCGCGAAATTTCAGAGCGGCTCGAATACCTGCGCGCGCTTGAAAAGCGCCGTGAAGAGGTCACCGACCTGATTACCGCCGCCGAATGCATGACGGAGGAAATTGCCGCATTGCTTTCAGCCGCGGTTTCACTCTCTGAAATAGACGATATTTACCGCCCGTTCCGTCCAAAGCGCAAAACGCGCGCGTCCGTGGCAAAGGCAAAAGGGCTTCAGCCGCTTGCCGACGCGATTTTCGAACAGAAAAAGGACTCTGCGTATCCGATTGACATGGCGGAGCAGTATGTCAATGCGGAGCTGGGCGTGGAAACGCCGGAGGACGCTCTTGCGGGCGCGCTCGATATCATAGCCGAGCGTATTTCCGACGACGCGGGCATCCGCAAGCGCCTGCGCGTGGTCGCCATGGCGCACGGCGAAATTGTATCCAAGGCCGCGAAGCCGGACGAGGATTCCGTTTACGCCCAGTATTATGATTTTCGGCAGCCGGCGGCAAAAATTGCCGGGCACCGTGTGCTCGCCATTGACCGCGGCGAACGCGAGGAATTTTTAAAGGTAAACTTGGAACTTGACCGGCTGAAAGGGCTGAACATTCTTTACTCCGCAAGCGTGAAGGAAAACAGCCCGTGTACCGAAGCCGTGCGGCAGGCAGGAGAGGACGCTTATGACCGGCTGATTTTCCCCGCAATCGAGCGCGAACTGCGCAGCACCCTGACAGAGGCGGCTGCGGAATCGGCAATCAAGGTGTTTTCTGTCAACCTGCGGCAGCTTTTGATGCAGCCGCCGGTGAAAAACCGCGTCGCCATGGGACTGGACCCCGGGTACCGCACAGGCTGCAAGGTCGCGGTGGTCGACCAGACGGGGCGCGTACTCGACACGGGCGTGATTTATCCGACGCATTCCCAGACAAAAGTTGAGGAAGCGAAAAAATTCATTACGGATTTGATTTTAAAATATAAAGTGGAAGTCATCGCTATCGGAAACGGGACTGCTTCGAAAGAGACCGAAATGTTTGCCGCCGATGTCATTGGGAAGCTGCACAACGGCGTGGCGTACATGATTGTCAGCGAGGCGGGCGCTTCGGTTTATTCCGCGAGTAAGCTTGCCGCGCAGGAGTTCCCGGAATTTGACGTAACCCTGCGCAGTGCGGTTTCCATTGCGCGCCGCCTGCAGGACCCGCTTGCAGAACTGGTCAAAATCGACCCCAAGGCAATCGGGGTGGGGCAGTATCAGCACGATATGCCGAAAAAGCGGCTCGACGAGGCGCTCGGCGGTGTGGTCGAGGACTGCGTGAACACCGTCGGCGTGGACTTGAATACGGCGTCGCCCTCCCTGCTTGAGAAAATTGCCGGCATTTCACCGGCGGTGTCCAAAAATATCGTAACATACCGCGAAGAAAACGGCGCGTTCCATTCACGCAGCGAGCTGAAAAAGGTGCCGAAGCTGGGGCCGAAGGCTTTTGAGCAGTGCGCCGGTTTTCTTCGCGTGAGCGAGAGCAAAAATATTCTGGACAATACCGCCGTCCATCCGGAGTCCTACGACGCGGCAAAAGAACTGCTTGCTCTGTGCGACTACGATATGAAAAGCCTGAAAAAGAACGAGATCGGCGATTTGAAAGACCGGGTGGAGAAAATCGGGGAGGAAACCGCCGCCCAGACACTTGGAATCGGAATACCGACGCTCAATGACATCATGACCGAGCTGCTGCGCCCGGGCCGCGACCCGCGTGACGAGCTGCCCGCCCCCATGCTGCGCACCGACGTGCTGAGTATGGAAGACCTGAAAGCGGGGATGGAGCTGGACGGCACGGTGCGCAATGTGATTGACTTCGGCGCGTTTGTGGACATCGGCGTGCATCAGGACGGCCTTGTGCACATTTCGCAGATCTGCGATAAATTCATCAAGCATCCGGGCGAGGTCTTGAAAGTGGGCGACGTGGTAAAGGTGCGCGTTTTGTCGGTCGATACGGCGAAAAAACGGATTGCCCTCACCATGAAAAGCGAAGAAGCGTCAAAATAAGCGGACAGGCGTGAAATCCCTTGCAACGGGGGATGGAAACCTTTATAATAATCTCATGAATTATAAATTAAAGAGGGAAATATAATATGAAGCTTGGTATCGTAGGCTTGCCCAATGTTGGCAAAAGCACCCTTTTCAACGCAATAACAAACGCGGGCGCGCAGTCCGCCAACTATCCGTTCTGTACCATTGAACCGAACGTGGGCGTGGTGGCAGTGCCGGACAAACGGCTGGATAAATTAGCCGAAATGTATCACCCGGAAAAGTACACCCCCGCCTCCGTTGAATTTATGGATATCGCGGGGCTTGTGCGCGGCGCGAGCAAGGGCGAGGGACTTGGAAATAAATTCCTCGCGAATATCCGTGAGTCGGACGCCATCGTGCATGTTGTGCGCTGTTTCGTGAACGACGACATCATCCATGTGGAGGGGAGCATCGACCCGAAAAGGGATATTGAAACCATCAATGTGGAACTGATCCTTTCCGATATGGAAGTGCTGGACCGCCGTATTGACAAGACGCAGAAAATGATTAAGGCCGATAAAAAATATCAGATCGAATATGATTTCTTCCTGCGTGTAAAAGAGGCGCTCAACGCCGGACAGTCCGCCCGCAGCGTGGAATGCACCGAGGAAGAAGCGGAGCTTTTAAATTCGGTTTCCCTTCTGACCAACAAGCCGGTTATTTATGCCGCCAACGTGAGCGAAGATGACTTTAAGGGCGGAATTGAAAACAATGCGTATTTTAAGATTGTAAAAGAGATTGCCGACAGCGAACACGCCGGCGTTCTGCCGATTTGCGCGGAAATTGAAGCGGAAATCAGCAATATGGACAAGGACGAAAAAGAGCTGTTTTTGGCGGACATGGGGCTGAATGAATCCGGCCTTGACCGTCTGATTAACGCCTGCTACAGCCTTCTTGGCTTAATTTCCTACTTAACTGCCGGTCAGCCGGAGGTTCGCGCATGGACCATTACCAAAGGAACCAAAGCGCCGCAGGCGGCCGGAAAAATCCACACAGATTTTGAACGCGGCTTTATTCGCGCGGAAGTGGTCGCGTTTGACGACCTGATGGCGTGCGGCACCATGGCCGCCGCAAAGGAAAAAGGATTAGTTCGCAGCGAGGGAAAAGAGTACGTCATGAAAGACGGAGACATCGTATTGTTCCGGTTCAATGTATAGCTGACTGTGGGCATCGCCGTAGGCGATTGCCGACCGCATGGTCCAAGATGGGGACATAGTGCTGTTCCGGTTTAATGTATAGCCTGCTTAGGGACTCGCCGTAGGCGTATGCCGACCAATCTTGATGTTATCTAAGATTTCAAAAGAGCCACAGGATATTAATCTTATCCTGCGGCTCTTTTGAGTGTTCTTTTAAAATCTCACTCAACCTCACTCTCAATTCATTAAAATATTATGATCCCTGAATTGTAAAGCGAGAATCCATACCTTCCCGCCAGAGCAGAATACAGTTGTAATGAAACTCCCGAGTGAAAAAGTATGGATTTTCCGGTTGCAAGGAGTTTCGTCTGGAGTTGCAGCCCCGGAAAGACTTTTGAAGCGTAGCGAAAAAGCCTTTCCGGGGCCGTTTGCGCGTTTGGGGACTTTCCGCAGCTGACATTGTCTGATATGCTAAATTCTGTCGGCGGCAGGAAGGAGCCCTGCCATGTCGAAGTTCATGAGCTATCAAGACCGCCTTGTCATTGAAAAGGGACTTACAGAGCATAAGTCTTTTGGAAAGATTAGTAAAGAGATTGGAAAAGACCGTACGACAGTTGCTAAGGAAATTAAGAAGTATTCTTATGAAAAGAAAAGCGGTTATTCCGCCTATCCGTATAATGCCTGCAAGAAACGCAGCATTTGCAAATTAAAGATGATTTGCGGGAAACAGTCTTGTACCCACCAGTCTGCTTACAAATGCAGTCTGTGCAGCAACTGCAACACTCTCTGTGCTGAGTTTGAAGAGGACGTTTGCACCGTGATTCAAAAGCCGCCGTATGTGTGCAACGGCTGTTCTTCGCTTGGAAAGTGTACTCTGAAAAAGCACTGGTACGACGCAGCGGATGCCCACACTCGCTTTTCAGCAGCTGTATCGGAGTCCCGGAGCGGAATTCTTTCAAACGAGGTCGAACTTGCCCGTCTGAACGCTTTGATTACGCCGTTGATTCGGAATGGTCAATCTCTGCATCAGATCTATTATGCTCATGCAGATGAAATGATTTGCAGTGAGAAAACGCTTTACAATTACATCGATGCCACGCTGTTTGACGTGAGAAATATTGACTTGCCCCGAAAAGTAAAGTATCGTCCGCGTTACAAGAAACCGGAATTTAAGGTCGATCGCGGTTGTCGTCTTAGCCGCAGTTACGAAGACTTTAAAGATTTCATGGAAAAACGCCCTGATACTCCAGTAGTCCAAATGGACTCTGTGATTGGAAATAAAGGCGGTAAAGTTTTGCTCACGATTTATTTTGTGGACACCAGCTTGATGTTGGCCTTTTTGCGCGATGCCAATACCTCACAATCCGTTACGCATCTTTTGGACGCTCTTTTCGGAATTCTTGGGCGGGAATGTTTCCAAAAGCTTTTTCCTGTCATCCTCACGGACAATGGCAGCGAGTTTTCTAATCCGAAAGCAATCGAATATGGCCCGGAGCAAAAGGACATTTTGCGCACTCACATTTTCTATTGTGACCCCAGCAGCCCTTACCAGAAAGGCTCAATTGAGGTGAATCATGAATTGATTCGACGCATTTTGCCTAAGGGTACATCCTTTGATGATTTGACACAAAAGGATATCTTTTTGATGATGAACCACATTAATTCCTACACAAGAAAGAAGCTGAACGGCCGCAGTCCCTACGAGGCGTTCAGCTTCTACTATGGGGAGGATACTGCTCAAAAGTTAGGATGTTCACCAGTTGCCCCGGAGAACATTATTTTGAAGCCGCGTCTCCTCAAGCGCTGATCCGAAGCAACACACGCATAGCCGCCGACATACTCCCTAAAAGACCACACTGCAGGGCGGGAATCTCCAGTTGCAAAAAAGCTGAGCGGGATTTGTGCCTTTATTTGCTGTACGCTTTTTTCGGAACAGCTGAAACCAGTATACGCCTTTTTGAGGGGAACTGTGTAGAAATCCGGGAATCTCGTTTTCAAAAGGGGATTCTCATTTACAAATCGGGCTTTTCAATTACAAATTGTCAGCTTTCATTTTCAAATTGGGATTCTTGTTTTGCAAACGGGATTCTCTCTCTACAATTAACCAAATATTATGATCCTCTCTCTACAATTAACCTAAAATATTATGATGATTATAAAAATTATAATGATAAACGTTAAATAATAGTTGACAAACATAAATTTCAATGCTATAGTATGGTCAAAGTACGAAGGAGGTTTATGTCATGAATCAAAATAGTGCCAAAACCCAGAAAGTCAGTATGATAGTTCTCTTGATTGTGAGAATTGTGCAGGCAATTCTAATACTATCGGTTGTTATGTCGATTGTCATGTGGATTCTTCCGAGCGGAAGCTTTATGCCCCGCATTGATAAGCGAGGAGATTATCTCAGCACGGCGCTCATGAACTCAGGGACTGCCGCAATTGTTTTTGCTGCTCTTTGTGCCATTTCCGGTCTGCTACAGTCGCTCAAGTCGAACTCCACGCCCTTTACCAAAGAAAATGTAAAGAGATTGAAAATGATATCAGTTTTGCTCATTGTAATCGAACCGGTGCAAATGATTTTTGGCAGCATTGCGAATGCCTTGCGCCCGTTAACAGCAAACGGAGAAAAAGTGATGTCGGTTACTTCAATGGGCGGAATGGTGATTGTTTTGGGTTTGATTGTCTTTTGCTTGTCACTCGTTTTTGAGCATGGAGTCGAATTACAGAAACAGTCGGATGAAACATTATAGGGGGTAGATATAGTTTATGGCGATTATTTTAAGACTTGACAGGGTAATGGCTGACAGAAAAATTTCGCTGAATGATTTAGCTGAAAAAGTTGGGATAGCCAATGTGAATCTGTCAAAGCTCAAAACAGGAAAGGTCAGCGCGATTCGATTTTCCACCTTGAATGCCATTTGCGATATTTTGGATTGTCAGCCGGGGGATTTACTTGAATTCAAAAAAAGCGATTCCAACAGTGAAATGGAAGATTAATTTTCTTGTATTATACTAAGCGACTTGAAACGCTCTTTCGACCGATGTATAATGACCTTATTCATAGACAAAATATTGTAGATGAAAATAGCAAAATAAAGGAGGAAATTTATCATGGAATTAAAAGGAAGTAAAACCGAAGCGAATTTAATGGCTGCATTTGCGGGTGAGTCCCAGGCAAGAAACAAATATACATTTTACGCCTCCAAGGCAAAAAAAGACGGCTACGAGCAAATTGCGGCTATCTTTGAAGAGACCGCCAACAATGAGAAAGAACACGCAAAACTGTGGTTTAAATATTTACATGGCGGGATTGTCGGCCCAACGACAGAAAATCTGGAGGACGCGGCAAGCGGCGAGCGTTATGAGTGGACCGAGATGTACAAGGGATTTGCCGAGGTGGCCGAACAGGAAGGCTTTACCGAAATCGCTGAAACCATGCGCCTGATTGCCACTGTGGAAAAAACCCACGAGGAGCGTTACCGCAAGCTGATTCAGAACCTGAAAGAAGACATTGTTTTCAAAGCAGGGGAAGAGACCGTCTGGGTCTGCCGCAACTGCGGTTATATCCACGCCGGCAAAACAGCGCCGGAAAAATGCCCTGCCTGCCAGCATCCGCAGTCTTACTTTGAGCGCAGAGCCGTTAACTACTAAAATTCACCATATAAAATAAAAGGCCGCGGATACCATAACGATATCCGCGGCCTTTCCTATGCCGAAAATTAAATAGAAAATTCTTTAGCTGCCTTTTCCTCTTCCAGAATCAAATCCTTGATATTGACCATCATATCGCGGTAATGAAGATGGTGCTTGGCACCGTGGGTAAACAGAAGGGCGCGTATGTGATTTTTGCTGTACTTGGCACAGAATTCGTTTTCCTCGATCAGCTCCATCAGATAATTGCGGATGTAGAGGATTCCCGTTATGCTTAGATCGTCCTTTGAAAGCGGATAGCTGATATTTGCCACGGTGCTGAGCGCGGTGGTGTACTGCGCTTTAAAACGGGGATCGTACCCCTGCAGTAATTGAGCGATTTCGGAATCAATCGTATGATTGTAAGCGATTAAATCTGTTTGAACACGGGTTAGTTTTGCTTTTTTCAGCAGCGCCCTTGACTCTTCGACGTACTGCTTGATGAGATTCAGGCCGTTGACAAAAACCTCCTGTAAATCGCGGGTTTTCAGTGCGGCGTTCGGGTCGGGCAGGGTACTTAAGTAAGCGGTGATGCAGTACAGCATGGACTCAAACAGGGACTGCGCCGTTTCAACGGGCACCGAATTGCTTTGGTCATGCGTATATCTTAAAACCTCTTCGCTGAGCATTTTCATTAAGCGAACCTGTATGTCCTGAATTTCATCCGGATTTAGAAAGGCACCAATCGAAGTATTACTGTTCATCCGGGTCCTCCTCGTCTTCGTCTTCATCCGGTTCGTCCAACTCGGGATTCATGTTTTTATAGTCTTTTCTGCCAAAGCGCAGGTTTTCCGCGAGCTTTTGCAGGTCGCGTCCGAATAGAAGTTCCAGCGAGCCGCCGCAGCGGTTTTCAAAGGAATCTTTCATAAACTCAATCAGCTCATCGTCGGAAATCAGGTCGAGCGTCTCATTCTTATAATAGTAGAATATCTCGATCAGGCTGTGCATAATGGCGGGATAATCACGCTGGTTGATGTAACCGGAGTCGCAGAAGGCTTCGATAAGTCTGCCGATCGCCGCGCTGCCGATTTCTATCCGCCCGTTCGCGCTGAGCGCTTCGGCGCGCGTCTGAATCAGCGCAGACACGTCGGCGGCGGAAAGCGCAAGTCCGAATTGCTCCGTTTTTTCATTTAAACTCAGAATTTGTGCGGCTGCGGTCGGGTCGGAAAATAAGTCGAGAGAAAAGACGGCTGCCAAACTATTATCCAATGAAAAGCCCCCTTTAAAAAAAATTATAAAAAATGATTGACAAATACGAAAAAATGTGTTATAGTTTATTTGTAGTAATATGCAATTTGTATGTATCTACGTGTCGAAGATTATTATACCATTGATTCATAATAGAGTCAATGGCTTTTTTATATTTAACAGAAAACGGCGGGGCGGAGTTTAAGGGGGACTCGGCCCCGCCGCCATTTTGCCGTAAGACACAAAAAACGCCGTATACGGATGGTTCATCCATATACAACGTCATCAAAAGTACTGCGGATTAAAGAGAATACCCCCTGTACAAAAACGGTAAGAGGCGGTATAATAATAATCGCAATGCGCTGATTATTCAGTTGCCTATGGAGTTGTGGCTCCGTATGCAGGGGGCAGGGTGTTCCACCACCCTGTTCCTGCATTGCACTTTTTTATTGTGCCTTACGGTCAAATTATAGCGCGTTTCTTCCATCAGTGCAATAGAAATTGTAAAATTATGGTGAATGATGAAAATTATATTCGCGCCGGGGTTTTTATCCCGGCCTTTTTTCTTTTTAAAGGCTTTAAGGCTTTAAATTTTTTTTAGGTGAACAATCGCTACATTGATCAGAACTAAAATTACTGTTCCTGCCAATGCCCCAAGTAGGACACTGAAATTAAACTGTCCTTTGATGAGGTAGATTAGGGTTAGTCCAAGGATTGAACCAACCATTGCACAGCCGCCCATCATAGCCAAATACCACTTGCGTATCTTCTTTTTCACGATCTCTCCTCCTATTATTTGTTACAATACAAAACCCCTTCCCGTTTCGCTCCTCTTTCGCATCACCAATTGATTGAGTTACTTGAGAGCAGGAGCACGGGAAGGGGCAGGAGCAGGCGTGGTTACAGGCTGTCCAGACCTTTTTGCAGGCGGTCAACGAATTTTCCCGCGTGAAAGCCGTCCATCAGCGCGTGATTTACCTGAATGGAAAAAGGGAGAAGCGTTTTTTCTCCGGATGCAAAATATTTTCCCGATGCAATGCGGGGAATGGAATCATCCCTGCCTAGCGTGATCGGGTGCGTAACCTGTGTGAACGAAATCCACGGAATACAGGTGAAATAGATCAGATCGTCGCGTATCTCCTGTTCCGGGTCCATAAACGTCTTCTGCGCGGCGGACTTTTGCGCCGCCTTTTCAGAAAAGGAGAAAATATCTTCCGTAAGGTCCACCCCCACGCACTTGAAAAGATCACTTTCTTTGTCAAGGTCGGTAAAAGAGGGGTGTACCCTGTCATGCAGAACAACCTGCTCTCCGCGTATGCGGCAGCGGAATTCGGGGATCTCATTTGCGGCCTGCGTAGCGGCGAATCCCATCGAGTAGTAGAAGGAAAGCCGGTGTTCCCTTACAAAGCGAAGAAAATTTGTCACGTCCAGATTCATACTGATATTGAACATTGGATAGTCCATACTGTGGAAATATTGATAATGCTCTTTTCTAGCCCAGGTGTCTAAGTGAATGTACTCCATACTTTCCTTCTCCGTTTCGTTTATCATTCAGCCTTTTGCAAAATTGCCCTGTAGATTTCACCTTTTTTAATGCCGGTTTCAGCGGCGGCCTGTTTAGCGGAATCGGAGGCTGAAAGTCCGTTTTCCATTAAATCCTTTGCTATGGCAACGCCGTCTTCCAGCGTAAACTGTGTTTGCTCCGGTTTGGGCGCGCCCTCTATTACCAAAACAAATTCCCCTTTCGCGCTGCCGTCGGTATAGTGCGCGGCGGCTTCGGACAGGGTCGTGCGGATGACCTCCTCGTGTATTTTGGTCAGTTCGCGCACAAGCGCAATGCGGCGGTCGCCCCATGCCGCGAGCATGTCGGTCAATGTGGAGGAAAGCTTGTGGGGCGCTTCATAAAAAATCATGGTGCGGCATTCATTTTTCACTTCGTCAAGATGCTCGCGGCGGCTCTTTTTGCTGACGCTCAGGAAGCCCTCGAATGTAAAGCGGCCGGTCGGAAGTCCCGAGACCGCCAGAGCGGATACCACGGCGCTTGGGCCGGGCACGACGAGAACCTGAATTCCGCGCTCGGCGCACTGGGCGACAAGCAGCTCGCCCGGGTCGGAAATGGCGGGCATGCCCGCGTCGGACACAAGCGCGCAGGTTTCGCCCGCTTCAATCCGCTCGCAGATTATCTGCCCGCGCTCGCGCTTATTGTGCTCAAAGTAACTGATCATCGGTTTTTTAATCTCAAAACGGTTTAAAAGTTTTACGGTAACCCGCGTATCCTCCGCGGCGATAAAGTCGGCTTCGCGCAGCGTTTCGATTGCACGCGGGGAAAAATCGGAAAGATTGCCTATCGGGGTGCCCACCACCATTAATTTTCCGCTCATTTTATTTCCGCTCCTTTGTTCTGCGCGTACTCGCCGTAAATTTTCGTCATTTCTTCGGAATAACCGCCGCCGTCCTCAATGAGAAGCACGGGGTCGATTACCATGCCGGGTTTGCCGCCCCGATTGGCCTGAAGCAGGAACAGGGACGGCGCTTTGTCTGCGCGCTGCTGCACCAGCCGCAGGCGCTTCGGTTCCAGCCCCGCTTCCCGCAGGTCAAGCATGACGCCGCAAAGGCGTTCCGGGCGGAGACAGCAGCAAAAGCGGCCGCCAAACCGCAGAAGGTACGCCGCGTTCCGCGCGATTTCCGCAAAGCTGCACGCAACCTCGTGCCGCGCGATGCGGAGGGATTCTTGCGGATTTTTCAATCCCGCGCCCTCTGTTTTATAGGGAGGGTTGCAGGCAATTAAATCGAACCGGTTCGCAGGCAGTGCGGCTCTTCTTTTAATACCGGTTATGTCACAGCGGACAATTTCAACCGCATCGGCCAGATGATTCAGCTCCACCGAGCGGCGGGCCATTTCACAGGCGTCTTCCTGTATCTCAATTCCGTAAATTTTTTTCGGTTTCGCTTTCGCGCTCCAAATCAGCGGAATGGCACCGCAGCCCGTGCCGAAATCCGCGCAGGTTTCACCCGTGCGCGGCACGGAGAACGCGGCAAGCAGGATGGTGTCGGTATTAAAGCGGTGTGTCTGCGAGACAATGACGGAAATTTCGCGCGCGAGCGGCTCAAGGTGTTCGTCTTCTAACAACATATGGGTTCCTCAGTCTATTTTAATATATAATAAATCTTGAAAAAAGTTTTGGCACTCTTTATGTATTTATTGCAAAAGAAAAAAGACGGCGCGCAAAAAACGCTCCGCCTTTCGTCTACATGTAAATTATTCCTGTGCAGGAGCGCCTACCGGACAAACATCCGCGCAAGCACCACATTCTGTGCAAAGATCAGCGTCGATGACGTATTTGCCGTCACCTTCGGAAATTGCGTTAACAGGACAACCTGCTGCACATGCGCCGCAGGAAATGCAGTCATCACTAATTGTGTATGCCATTGGAAACACCTCCATATAAAATTACAACATAATTCTATCATAAATAACAAAAAATGCAACCGTAATCAGGGAAAAAATAAATTTAATCTTTTTCCAGTTTTTTCAGTTCTTCCAGCTCGCTGCGGTCAATATTCACCTGACCGCCCTTAATCAGCTTTACCTGCGCGGTCTGAAAGGTCTGGGGAGCCGCGTCCGGTGCGGATTCAAGGCGCACCTGCAAAACACCGGTCAGCATATTCAAATCCGTAACCGTGCCCTTACCGGACGGCGTCATGACAATAGAATTAACGCTTGGGGTAGAGCGAATCAGATCGAGATAAGCCTCCTGCTCATATTTCAGGCAGCACATCAGACGGCCGCAGGTACCGGAAATTTTGACCGGATTAAGCGAAAGACCTTGTTCCTTGGCCATTTTAATGGACACCGGCTGAAAGCCGCCCAGAAAAGTGGAACAGCAGAACGGCCGGCCGCAGATTCCTAGGCCGCCGAGCATTTTGGCTTCGTCGCGCACACCGATTTGCCTCAGCTCAATTCTGGTGCGGAAAACCGACGCCAGATCCTTGACCAGCTCACGAAAATCCACACGCCCGTCGGCGGTGAAGTAAAACAGTATTTTTGTATTGTCAAATGTGTATTCCACATCCACAAGCTTCATTTCAAGCTTGTGCGCGGTGATTTTTTTCAAACAGACATTAAAAGCAGATTTTTCCTTTACGGTGTTTTCCTCTACTTTTTTCAAATCATCGCTTGTGGCAACGCGAATCAGCTTTTTCAGCGGCTGAACAATGCCGTCGTCACTGACCTGACGGTTCTCCATTGCTACTTCACCGCATTCAATTCCGCGGGCGGTTTCGACAATTACCATATTGCCTTGTTTCAGAATGTTCCCGTCCGGGTCAAAATAATATACTTTTCCTACATTTTTAAATCGAACGCCAATAACCTCGGCCATGTGAACCTCCAATATAGTTATGAATCAAAATTATCTTCCTGCGGCAGCGCGCAAATTTGCGCACAAAGCCGTTACAAGCAGCGCCGCGTTCGCGTTTTGGTCAAGCGCGCGCTGCGTCTTTTCAACTTCGGCCAGCAGCGACAAAAGCTTGCCGCGGGTCAGCCCCGCACCGAGCGCCGCCGCCGTTTCCTTCTGACCGGAAAGGCAAGCGGTTCCGCCCGAGCGCAAAACCACCGCGTCGCGCAGAACCAGCAGAAGCTGGGGCAGAACGGCGCGCAGTTTCTCTTTATCTTTGATGAGATCTGCCGCTAAAAACAGAAGATCCGTTTCGTTTACGGCGGTAATCGCCGCCGCGAATTTTTCGATATACAAGGGGTCGCCAGCCGCCGCGCGGGCGCCTTCCAATGAAAAAATCTGTGCGCGCGAGCGAACGGTCGATAAAAGCGCGGACGCGCTCGTTGCCGTTAACAGGAACAGCACGTTTTCGGGCGGCTCTTCAAACACTTTTAAAAGCGCGTTCTGCGAAGCTTCGCTCATATTCTGTACGCCGTATAATAAATACACTTTGGTTGCCGCTTCATTCGGCCTGATATACGCATCCGAACGGATTTGGCGAATCGTGTCAATGGGAAAGGCGCGCGGATTCGCGTCGCCGTCAAGCGTGAAGATGTCGGGGTGGGAACCGGCCTGCGCCTTAACACAGCCGGAACATTTTCCGCATGGGCGAACGCCCGGGTCGCTGCATACGGCCGCTTTGGCCAGAGTCGCCGCAAGTTCGTTCCTTTCGGAAGAACCTTCTAAAATAATAGCATGTGCAAGCCGGCCCTCGTCAAACGAGAGTTCCAGCTGTTTTTTAATTTCCTCATTGCCGGAAAATCCGATTAAACGAAGGCTGCTCATACCTTCTCGAATCGATCCACATTCAAAACAAAGATGGTTGAGCCGCCCACGGTGACCTCAACGGGGAACGAGGAATACATGCCGACGTCCATGGTTGTTGTGCTTGGAACAAGCTGGGTGCGGCGGCTGCTCTGCTTTGCGATGGTGGAGATGACCTGATCGATCTTGTCATCTTCTGTGCCGACGATGAAGGTGGTATTGCCCGCCATTAAAAAACCGCCGGTCGTTGCAAGCTTTGTAACGGAAAAGCCGTCTTTGGTCAGCGCGGCGGAAACCATGCCGCTGTCGTCGTTGCTTACAATCGCAAGTACCAGTTTCATAATGAATCCCTCCACTTTTATCATTTAACGGAAAGAACAAAAAATTCAATCTATCTGCGAAATTATTATTCTATTTTATTTTAGCACTTTTATTGAAAAAAAGCCATACCCCTGTAAAAACTGGAGTACCTCTTTTGTAATCTCCTCGCCGGGCATTACAACCGGAACGCCCGGCGGGCAGGGACAGGCAGCTTCCGCGGCGATTCTTCCCAGCGCGCTTTCGAGCGGGACCGTTTCCGAAGCGGCGAAAACAGCAGCACGCAGACTGGCTTTCACGGGTGGAAGCGGAGGAATTTCCGCGTGAACGGGCAGCGGTGCCCTTGTCGGAAGCAGCTCGATAGCGTCCTCCAAACGCGCAAAATCACTTTCCGTGTTGAACGGGGTCGCGATCAAAACCACATGCGCACCGTCGGCGTATTCCGGTTCCACGCCCGCGCCCCGGAAGATTTCGGCGGCAGCGGTGCCGCTCAGGCCGATGGAGGCGATGTTTAGGGTGATGCGCGTCGGGTCCGTCAGACCTTCCGGAATGGCAATGCCGTGTTCAAGAGCGGTATCTTTTATCTGCCGGACACGCTGCTGAAGGGCAATATACTCATTCTTATGCGCTTCCAGCCAAGCGCGTGCCAGATCGAGCGAGGCCATTACCGCGTAGTTGGGGCTGGTGGAGCCGAAAAGCGCCATGGCGTCTTTCGCGCCCGCCGCAAAGCGGATGTCCGCAATGTTGAGCCACGCGCCGCCGGTCAGTACGTTCAGCGTTTTGTGCGCGGAACAGGCGGTCATGCTCGCGCCAAGGGCGAGCGGGTGCAGCTTTGGTTCGGTAAACATCAGATGCGTGCCGTGGGCGTTGTCCACAAGGAGCGGAACATCCGCTTTTTTGCAAGCCTGCGCAATTGCGGGAATATCCAGCAGTTCCCCATAATAGTTCGGGCTGGTTACATAAACCGCCTTTGCGTCCGGATTTTTTTCAACCGCCGAAATAATCTGATCCGGCATGGTCCACACCGGCTGAAGGTCGAGCAGAGCCATAGCGTTGACCGCGCTGCGGTGCAGTACGCGGGAGCAGACGATTTTTCCGCCGTTCGGCGCGGCAAGCCGGAGCATGGCCTGGATACACAGGGTGCATCCGCCCGCCGAAATGCAGGTGCGCTCCGCATGGAACAGCTTTGCCGCGAGGCGTTCCGCTTCTAAAATCGGGCCGGCCGCTTCAAACAGGCTGTCGGTGTCCGGCAGTTCGGTGAAGTCCAGTGAAAGCAGATCCTGCGGCAGGGCGAGGGGACTGTTTTTATGACCCGGCGTGTGAAACGAGGCGCGGTTTAATTCTTTGTGATTTAGTAACGCGGTGTAAAGCGGAGTGGACATTTCCGATTTCTCCTTTAACAAAAAACCGCACGGCAGCAGCCGTGCGGTCAGGCGGTTGGCCTGTGATTATTTCCCCTGATACGTTTTGCTTGGCAGATTGCCTTCAAAAATAAAATCTGCTATATTTTTAGTTGCTTTATCCAAATCGGGAACAAGCACATCCGCAATGGTTCCGGCGATGGTAACCCTTTCGGACATATATTCGTTGTTTGCCGGGATACGGTTCTGGCTGACGGGGTAATTCAGATAGGTGAGTGCGTTCGCGGCCATATTCAGCACTTCATTTTTTGTCATATTGGTCGTCACAAGGGGAAGAATATCATACAGCGCCTGATTGATGGTGCCGATATTTGCCGTCTTGAATTTTGCGATGATACTTGAAAAAACCTTGCGCTGACGCTCGGTGCGCTCAAAGTCGTCGCCGATGGCGCGGATGCGCGAATAGTACAGGGCCTGTTTGCCGCTGAGCAAAAAGGTGCCGGCGGTCAGGTTGCGTCTTTTATCGCCGGAGTATTGATTGACCAGTTTTGCCTCCGCCGACGTAATCGTCATGTTCACGCCGCCCAGTTTGTCCACGATTTTAGAAAACGACGCGTAATCGATCAATACAAACCGGTCGATGTCGGTGCCGAAATTTGCTTCAATGGTGGAAACGGACAGCTGCGGCCCGCCCGTTGAATAAGCGACATTCAGGCGCTGGCTGCCGTGACCCGGAATGGCAACGTACATGTCGCGCATAAAAGAGGTCAGCTTCAGTTTTTTGTGGCGGGAGTCAACCGAAACGAGCATCATACTGTCGCTGCGGCCGGGGTCGTTCGGCTGGTAATCATCCACGCCCATCACGAGAATGTTGGTGATGGCGTCGTCATGGTACAGCCCGCCCAGAACGCCCGCTTCGGCGCTGGTTTCGCCGCTGGCGGTGCCTTCCTGAAAAATCGGAGCGGTCGCAACCTTGGAGGCGGAATCATCCAGCGGAACAAAGTTGATTCTTCCCAGCATCTGGTCGGCATAAACACAGCCGACACCGGAAACAAGAAGAATAACGCTCAAAAATAATATTGCAAAATTTCGGATTAATCCTTTTTTAAGTTTACCTTTATTTTGGCTTTTCTTTGTTTTACTCACAACATCAGTCCTCAATCGACAATTTTTTGTAATAATAACCGTATTATTATACCCTTTGAAACGAATCAAATGAATCTAATATAGAATTATTTTGTGAACAGAATATGGAAGTTCAGTCCTGTTCATCAAGGGTCAGAGCGTAGGACGGAAGGAATTCCTTCACAAAACAGTCGGCCTCCGGCAAGTGCATGGCTACGACTGCCTGACGCAGGGCGGCTTCGGCCTTTGAAAACTCGGAATTGCCCATTCCTTGTTCTTCCATGCACTTGATTACGGCGGAAAGCTTGTCCGCAGCCTTCACTAAGGGCAGCAGTTCGCTGTCGCCTTCGGCGCCGGCGGTGAAAACGGATTCATAGCTCGGTTTTAAATCGGCGGGCAAAAGGCTTAAAAGTTTGTTCTGCGCCACGGTTTCGACTTCGCGGTACGCGGAGCGGATTTTAGGGTTGTAATATTTGACCGGCGTGGGCAGGTCGCCGGTAATGATTTCGGTTGCATCGTGGTACAGCGCGAGAAGAGCGGCGCGCTCGGGGCTGACCTTTCCGCCGAAACGGGTGTTGCGCAGCACGGCCAGCGCGTGGGCAATGACGGCGGTATCAAAGCTGTGCTCGCTCAGGGTCTCGCTGCGCGTGTTTCGCATCAATCCCCAACGGTTGATATATTTCATGCGCGACAGCATTGCATAAAAATGGAACATCCTATTTTCCCCCTTTATTTCTTGCAAATGACAAATCATTTTGTTACTAATATAATAATAAATGGTAAATATTGCAAGAAACAGTGCTGTAATTTTTAAATTCGCTTTGATCAGACAAAACCGTGTGATATAATATGCTAAATAGGATATGGGGGCGACGGTTTGACGAACATGCTGACTCGCGGAGGGAAACAAAATTATTATTTGAAAGCCTTATTTTACGGCATGGCAATATCATTTCTCTTTTTCATACCGTTTATTATCTTTGATAACGGTTATTTTTTGTTCTATGGTGACTTCAATGTGCAGCAGGTGCCGTTTTACCAAATGTGCCACGACGCGGTGCGCAGCGGAAACATAGGCTGGAGCTGGACAACCGACCTTGGGGCCAACTTTATCGGCTCCTATTCTTTTTATCTGCTGGGCAGCCCTTTTTTTTGGCTGACCATTCCTTTTCCGAGCTGGGTGGTGCCGCATTTGATGGGCCCGCTGCTGATTCTGAAATTCGGCTGCGCCTCGCTGACAGGATTTCTTTACTTGAAAAGATACGTTAAAAATCCGGATTACGCGGTGATCGGCGGGATGCTGTACGCGTTTTCAGGATTTTCGGTATACAATATATTCTTCAATCATTTTCATGAAGCAATTGTCTTTTTTCCGCTCATGCTTTGGGCGCTGGACGAATACATGTACAAAAGGCGCAGGGGCATTTTTGCGCTGACCGTGTTCGTCTGCTGCTTTGTGAATTATTATTTCTTTGCGGGACAAGTTGTTTTTACGCTGATATATGGGTTTACTCGCCTGCTGAGCGGAAACTGGAAAATTTCACTGCGCGATTTTCTGCTCCTTTTCTGCGAGGCGGTCATCGGCGTTCTGTGTGCCGGTATTCTTCTTGTTCCCACGGTTCTGGCGGTGATACAGAACCCGCGCGTTGACAATCCGCCGGAGGGCTGGAATGCGCTGCTCTATGACTGGAACCAGCGATATGTGCATATTCTGGAATGCTTCTTCTTCCCGCCGGATATTCCGGCGCGACCGAACTTCACCCCCAAATCCGAAGCGAAATGGGCTTCGCTCGGCGCTTGGCTGCCGCTGTTCAGTATGACCGGCGTCATCGGCTTTATGCGTATGCGCCAAAAGCACTGGCTGAAAAAACTGCTTGGAATTTTATTCCTGATGGCGTTTGTTCCGATTCTGAATTCCGCGTTTCAACTCTTTAACGCTTCTTATTATGCGCGCTGGTTCTATATGCTGACGCTGATGATGAGCCTTGCGACGGTCATTTCGCTGGAGCAGGAGTGCATCGACTGGAAAAGCGCCATCAAGTGGACCACCGGCATCACGCTCGGGATCGCGCTTCCCATCGGGCTGATGGTGCATACGACGCAGAGCGACGGAAACAAGGTAACGAGTTATGGGTTAGAGGACTATCCGACCCGCTTCTGGACCTATGTTGCGATTGCGCTTTTGAGCCTGACTTTGCTGACCATTATTTTCAAATGGTACCGCCGAGACAAAAAGCTGTTCATTCGCCGCTGCATGGGCGGGGTGGCGATTATCTCTGTGTTATATTCTCTGTATTTTATCGCGCTTGGCAAGACCCAGAGTGACGACGCCCACAAGGAACTGATCCCTTATTCCTTAAATGGCGGTGCGGATATTAAGCTGCCCGACACTAAAAACTGCCGCATTGATGTTTACGACGGCATGGATAACCAGGCCATGTACTGGCAGATTCCGACCATTCAGGCGTTTCACAGCATTGTACCGGGTTCTATTATGGACTTTTACCCGTCCATCGGCGTACAGCGCGACGTGGGTTCCCGCCCGGATGTAAAATATTACGGCCTGCGCGGGCTGACAAGCTGCCGCTGGCTGTTTGATTCGGCGGCGAGCGGCAAGAATTTTACCGGCGACGAGGGTGCGGACAACCCCGCAATGCCCGGCTGGACTTTTTATGCCGCACAGAACGGGTTTAATATTTATCAGAATGAGTATTATATACCCATGGGGTTCAGCTATGATTCCTATATTACCCGCGCGGAATACGAACAGGTCGATAAGGAGAGCCGTCACCTGCTGCTGCTGAAAACTCTGGTGCTGGAAGCCGACGACGTTAAAAAATATTCCGGGATTCTCAGCCACGATGACGACTTTCAATCCAGCGAATTCACACAGAGCGCTTATTTTGAGGACTGCCTGAAACGCAAGTCGGAGTCGTGCTCCTCATTTGACCGCGACAACGGCGGTTTTGCGGCAAAAATCACGGCCGACAAGGAACGCCTTGTGTTTTTCAGTGTTCCGTGGGAGGGCGGCTGGAGTGCGCAGGTCAACGGCAAGGCTGCCGAAATCGTCAAGGTGAACGTCGGGTTCATGGCGGTGAAGGTGCCGGCGGGCGAGTCGGTCATCCGCTTCAACTATACTACGCCGGGCCTGAAGCTCGGAGTTATGGTTTCCCTTGGCGGCGCGGGACTGTTTTTGATTTTTTACCTTGTGACAAGAGCGTACGACAAAAAGAATCCGCGCAAAAGGAAAACGTACCGGATCAAATACGAAGATAATCCGGAAGGCGGCGGGCAGAACGGTCAGACACCAATTGATCCCACAGTGCCCTGCACGACCGAAACGAAAGAATGATAATATCATCGGAGGTAATTATGCCGACAGTATACTTGGTAATTCCCTGTTATAACGAAGAAGAAGTGTTGCCTGAAACGGTCAAACGGCTGACAGTGAAGTTGAATTCCATGATGGAAGCCGGGCGGGCAGACAAGAAAAGCCGGATGCTCCTTGTGGATGACGGCAGCCGCGACCGCACGTGGGAGCTGATCAGCAGATACAGCGAGGAAAACGAGCTGGTCAGCGGCATTAAGCTGGCGCACAACCGCGGACACCAAAACGCGCTATTGGCGGGGCTGATGACCGCGAAGGAATACTGTGACTGCGCGATCAGCCTGGATGCGGATTTGCAGGACGACATTGAAGTGCTCGACCAGTTCGCCGACAAGTTTATCGACGGCTGCGATGTGGTTTACGGGGTGCGCAATAAGCGCGAAACCGATACGTTTTTTAAACGCACCACAGCGCAGGGATTTTATAAATTTATGAAGGTGCTTGGCGTTGACGTGGTGTACAACCACGCGGATTACCGCCTGATGAGCCGCCGTGCGCTGGAAGCGCTTGGCGAATACAAGGAAGTCAACCTGTTTTTGCGCGGGATTGTGCCGTTGATCGGCTACCGCAGCGATTATGTGTATTATGACAGGAACGAGCGCTTTGCGGGCGAATCGAAATATCCGCTGAAAAAAATGCTTTCGTTTGCGCTTGACGGCATTACCTCCTTCAGCGTAAAGCCGCTGAAGATGATCTCAACCTTAGGAGTAGTTCTGTCGTTTCTGAGTGTTATCGGTCTGATTTACGCACTGATTTCTTATTTTATGGGCCTTGCGGTCGAAGGTTGGACGGCAATTGTGTGTTCCATCTGGCTGCTCGGCGGAATTCAGCTGCTGTGCCTTGGCGTGGTGGGCGGCTACATCGGCAAGGTTTACAGTGAGGTAAAAGCAAGGCCGCGCTATCAAATTGAAGAATTCAAAAAATAAGTCGAATTATGTATAAATAACGTGTTATATACGAAGTGTATAAATATTTCCGAAGCGGACAGGAAATATTACCCGGGAAATAAGAAGAGGACTGTTTCAAAATACACGGCGGCCAACGGTCTTGTGGGTCATCCGCATTTTTGAAGCAGTCCTTTTTATTTTAAAAGAATTCTTGTTTCACCAGGATTCAGACTGATTAGTTTTGCGGATATGCGCGGGTGCTTGAGCTGACGCCGCACCATGTCGCGCAGTACCTGGCCGCTGTTGTAGCCGTGGATCACCCGTAGTTCCGTAATGTCCTTGTCCGCGCGGCTTAAAATCTGTTCCAGACCGCGTTTGGCCTCGCCGGCGGTCATCCCATGAATATCCACTTCCAGAACGCTGCCATATTTTATCTGATGCATAGCATTCTCCAACCGCACAATTTATATTGCAGCAATACAACAAATAAAGAGGAAAAGTCCGCATAAAACTCCCGTTTATTTAGGAATTGCTATAATAGTTTAATTATACCATCAATCCCAAAAAATGAAAGCGTTTAAAAAGTCAAAAACAGGGATGAACGGACTGGCTCTTTATGCTATAATAAGAGGAAACAGGGGGGATTGGGATTGAAAGTTGTGGATCTGCGCAATGTCTTTGCAAGCTGCAATGATGTGTTAATTGAAATTAGCGATCATTTTATTTACTATGCAGAAGAAAAAAAAGAGGAAGGGCACAATAACCTCTTTATTTTAGAATATAACCGCGTTACACGCCGTGAACGGATCATCTCGAATTATTTTCTGAGTAATCCGGCTTTTGTACAGCATTTTTTCAGTTTTCCGGAGGACATTATCATCGTGATGGAAAGCGGGGAAAGCGAAGCGTGGATTTTGCGGATCGACAAGCGCACCGGTGCGGAGAAAAACATGGCGACGGTGAACTTTATCGGCGGATTTGCGGATTGTACCGCGCTGGATGAAAGCCATGTAATGATTTATACCGTTGAAAACGAAAAGCATCGGAAGCTGTTCAGTGATTATAAAAAGCTGACCGGTTTTGAAAAAGCAGCGTATCTATATGACGTTGACGATGAAGCGTATTATTATGTCCGTGACCCGCGCATCTGCACGGCGGACAGCGGCGGCCTGATCCCATACGATATGGACGGACAGAAACAGCTTTTGGTGCTTCAGCCGCACGGCGACGAGCCGGAAAAGGAAAACTGCTATAAAAACAGACGCTGGCTGGGCGATAATATCAACGACAATGTCTGGATCTGCCCGCTTTTTGATCTTATTGTTTCCGTCAAGGCCGGAGAAGAACGAATCCCGCTGGAGCTGATACTGAGCGCAGGTACGTGCGGGCTGGTGCGCTTTGCCGGGATGGACGGCAGCAACTTGTATTTTCGGATCAAGTATTTTCCAACCGACGACCAGCGGCTTTGCGCTTATGACAAGCTTACCGGTAAAAAATCGATTGCGGCGGAGCTGAATTTAAAAGAAGGCGACAAACCGGCCATGTTCAGTATTGACGTGAACGGCGCGCGGGTCTACCGGATTACGGAAGACGACGATGATTACAGAGTGGACGGCGTTTTGAACTCCGAGATTCACACGCAGTACAGCAAGGAGCTGGGGGACTTTTTCGCATGTGTGGACGACAGGTTCGTCCTTGCCCGTTATATCCTTGCGGACGACAAAGATTCCTTTGAATTCAACTCGGTCTTTGACGCGCAGACGGGCGTGCAAAAAAGCTATGAATGCAGCTGCGCCGTTCAGGGCGGCACCGTCGTGCTGTATTGACAATTAGAATGGGGATATTATAAGCCTTTGTTTTTATTATTAAGATTTATTAGAATGATTTTTTTGTCTTTTTCCTGCAAAACATACATTTCTTCTGTTTCCCGCTGGATTGTTTCTAACTCGTTGATAATATCACTTATTTGAAAAGTTTGTAATACATTTCTTTGTAATTATTCATTATTCATCACTCCAATTATATTTTACCGGATATTCCGGTAAAAATCAATAACGGATTATCCGGTAAGGCATAATTATCTTGGGTGATTTATAATGATGATATATGAAAGAATCAGAAATCTGAGGGAAGACAGGGATTTAAAGCAAAAAGATATGGCAGAGTTGCTTTTGATCGGGCAGACGACCTATTCCGATTATGAACTGGGCAAGCTGAATATTCCCATACCGGTACTTGTTCAGCTGGCGAAATACTATGGAACCAGCCTTGATTATCTCGTCGGTCTTACGGATGTGGAGAAGCCTTATCCCAAAAAGAAAGAGTAAACCTGTTTTTCAGATACAAAAAGGGCGTCAAACAGAAATTTCTGTTTGACGCCCTTTGCCATGTTATATTATGGTTGCTGAAAGTTCTTTCAGCAGTTATTTTGAAGCTGTGCTTGCTGCTGCCGAAGCCGTAGAGGCTGTGGCGGCCGCAGAAGAGGTTGCCGTTACAAACATGGAGGGTTTGTAAGAGTCAAGAGCCTTCTGGTTGAGAATAACATTGGTGTAGGCAGCGGCAGCCTTATCCATATCATCCGAATATTCCGTACCCTTCATCTGGGCAAGAACGGAACTGCGGGTGCTCTCTGTTGCAAGCTGAGTTGCAGTCTTTTTTGAAACGTCGTTTTTCATAATCACAAGATAGACGCCTGAAACCTCAGCCGCCTTGACCTCACCTGCTTTCATGGAACTCAGCAGGGTGATAAAGTCAGCCGGATAGCCTGAACTGGCGTTAAGAATTTCGGTGGCGGACTGCAGCTGCTCGGTGGTTTGTTTGGAAGACGTCTTATAAGCGTCGGCCGCCTGCTGCATGGTTTTTTTACCCGCCTTGACGTCTGCCGCATAGCCGTCTAATTCTTTTTTCGCGGCGGCAGTTTCAGCGTCTGTCAGCGGGACTGTGTTGCCGGTGGTGTCCGTGTTGTAAAGCGGCTTGAGGAAATAGGAGAAGTCGGTGTAATTCTTTTCGAAATACGTTTTCAAATCGGCGTCGGAGACTTCTTTTTTGCCGCCTTTGCCGTAAAGAGCGGTGAATACTTTCTGATATTTGGTGTAATAGTCTGAATACGCCAAATTGAACGACGCTTTTGAAACGCCGAATTTTTCAAGTGTCGTGCTGGCCTGCGCCCATTGTGTATCTGTCTCGGAGCTGATGGCTTTAGTCTCGTCTGCGGTGAGGGTGATGCTCAGTTCCTTCATCTTATCATTTATAAGGAAAAGCATTTTTGTGTCGGTAAGCGCTTTATCCTTAATATAAGTTACAGCATCTTTCCCGTCAACTTTCTGCTCGAGAACCGGCTTGGTTGTATCCGTAACAGTGCCCTGTGCAGTCTGGTAAGCGGAATACAGATAATAGACATATACCCCGATCGGCGTGGTAAGGCTGTCGTTTTTCATAGCCCAGCTATTATCGCTTTTACACGCGGTCACGCCAGCCAGCATGGCAAATGCCAGCACGGCGGCGACAATCTTTTTCGACAATTTTAACATAACTACCTCCATGCGCTTTGTGCGCAAAATATATTTTAGATGCCGTACATATCTCAATATAACTATAACAGTATACTCTTATCCTGTAGGCTTGTCCAGTGTTAAGCCCTGCGTTTTTGTGAATGTTGTGTGAAAAATTGGTGGTTAAAGGGTGCGCTTTTGCGCGGTTTGCTGTTATTCTTGAATCGCGCCCAGAATTTCGGTCAGCGTGTCCAGCGGAGTGGCGCCCGGCATGATCTTTACGCTGATGTACGGCTTTGCTCCGGCATTCAGCATCACGCGGGAACGCATGGACGAAATCAGCGAACCAACCTGTTTCATGTCGATTTTTGTCTTATAAAGGAGCAGAACGTCGTTCTGCTGTTTGATTTCATAGATCCCGAGCTGAGAAGCCAGATTGCGCAGAAGCGCGACCTCAATCAGACCGTTTACGCTTTCCGGCGGCTCGCCAAAGCGGTCAATCAGCTCGTCGGTCACGTCGAGCGCATCGTCGCGGGTGCGGATATCCGCGATACGGCGGTAAATTTCAAGCCTTTGGCTGAGGTTCCCGATGTAGCTTTCCGGAATATGCGCCTGAATCTGCATATCCACAAGGCATTCCTGGTCGTACTCCGGCGGAGTTTCGCCCTTTTCGCGGCTGATCGCCTCGGCGAGCAGGTGCAGATACATGTCGTAGCCCACCGCTTCCATATGGCCGTGCTGTTCGCCGCCCAGAATGTTGCCGGCGCCGCGGATTTCAAGGTCGCGCATGGCGATTTTAAAGCCGGAGCCGAACTCGGTGAACTCACGGATGGCGGAAAGCCGCTTCTGGGCGATTTCTGTCAGCACCTTATTGGGCGTAAAGGTGAGGTACGCGTAAGCGCGGCGGCTGGAACGCCCCACGCGGCCGCGGATCTGATGGAGCTGCGAAAGCCCCATCCGGTCGGCGTTTTCAATAATCAGCGTATTGGCGTTCGGAACATCCACACCGGTTTCAATAATGGTCGTACAGACAAGCACGTCGATTTCGTGTTCAATCAGACGGCGCCAGACCTCGGAAAGCTCCTGTTCACTCATTTTTCCGTGTCCAAAGCCGATGCGCGCTTCGGGAACCTGTGCCTGAAGACGGGACGCAGTGCGCTCGATGCTTGCCACGTCGTTGTGCAGGTAGTAAACCTGGCCGCCGCGCCGAAGTTCGCGCCGGATGGCTTCGGCAATCAGGCCGCTGTCGTGCTCAAGCACATAGGTTTGTACCGGATGACGGTCATGCGGTGCCTCCTCAATCAGGCTCATGTCGCGGATGCCGGAAAGCGCCATGTTCAGCGTTCGCGGAATCGGCGTTGCCGAAAGAGTGAGGATATCCACGTTTTTGCACAGCGCTTTCAGCTTTTCTTTTTGTGCCACGCCGAAACGCTGTTCTTCGTCGATGACGACAAGGCCCAGATCGCGGAATTTTACATCCTTTGAAACCAGGCGGTGTGTGCCGACAACCATGTCGATTTCTCCGCGCTTTAAACGGCGCAGAATCTCGTCCTGCTGCTTCGGCGTTCGAAAACGCGAAAGCAGTTCGATTTTAATCGGGAAGCCCTCCATGCGTTTGGTGATGGTCTGATAATGCTGCCAGGCGAGAATGGTGGTCGGAACAAGCATAGCGCACTGCTTGGAATCCGTAATGCATTTGAACGCGGCGCGCAGGGCGACCTCGGTTTTTCCAAAGCCTACGTCGCCGCAGAGCAGGCGGTCCATTGGCGCTTCCTGCTCCATATCGCTCTTGATTTCGTCGATGCAGCGCAGCTGTCCCTCTGTTTCGTCATACTCGAAATGCGCTTCAAAGTCATGCTGCCATTCGTTGTCCTGCGGGAATGCATGTCCCTGTGCCTGCATGCGTTCGGCGTAAAGCTTCATGAGCTCCTTCGCCATATCCTTGACCGCCGCGCGAACTCTTGCCTTGGCCTTCTGCCATTCCACGCCGCCCAGGCGGTGCAGCTTGACGTTCGTGTCCTCGCGCGGACCGATATATTTGGAGACCATGTCCAATTGCGTAACGGGAACATACAGCGTATCGTTTTTCGCATATCGAACCTTGATATAATCCTTGACAATGCCGTGCATGTCAAGCTTGTGAATTCCTTCAAACACGCCGATGCCGTGCGATGCGTGCACCACATAGTCCCCGGGCGTCAGTTCTGCAAGGCTGTAAATTTCCTGACTGTTTTTGCTGCGCTTGGTCTTTTTGGAGGGGGTCGAGATCAGGCGGCCATGGGTGATTAAACCGAAAAAGGCACCCGGGTATTCCAGTCCGGCCGAAAGCGCGCCGGTGGTGACCACGACGGTTCCCCGCTGGATGGTTTCCGGATTTTCCACATAGCCGGCAGGAAGTCCGGCCGCCTGAAGGTCGGCGGCGGTGGTCAGCGCACTTCGCTCGCTGCCTGCGAGCACGACGCACGCCCATTTGGTCGCCATCATGTTCTGCACGTCTTCACTCAAAAGCTGGGTGCTGCCGCCCCAGACGGAAAGCTGGCGCGCGGTCAGGTTGATGAGGGTGCGCACCGGCGTTTCGTAGCTGCCGCGCACAAAGGTGTCCAGATAAACGGCGCCGCGACGCTCAAATAAATCCAGCGCGTACGGCCAGTCTCCGCTGAAGGTGTCCAGTCCGCGGCAGAGCGTGCCCTCCGCCAGAAGATCCTTTACATCCTCGCCCCACTGCCAGAGCGTACTTCTCATCCGCTCCTTTGATTTAACGGGCTCGCTGACAAAAAGCAGGGTCTCGGGTTCCATGTAGTCAAACAGGGTCGCCGTAGTGCTATACAGCATGGAAATATATTTATCCGCACAGCCGATGTGTACGCCGTTTTGCAGCTTTTCGGACTGTTCCGTCAAAACAGTTTTTGCGGCGGGCGCGGCTTTTCCGCGCAGGGTGGACGCGTGCTT
The DNA here is from genome assembly GCF_963664915.1 of uncultured Caproiciproducens sp. Taxonomy (NCBI): domain Bacteria; kingdom Bacillati; phylum Bacillota; class Clostridia; order Eubacteriales; family Acutalibacteraceae; genus Caproiciproducens; species uncultured Caproiciproducens sp. The sequence goes on along the minus strand of NZ_OY761810.1, from coordinate 894,264 downwards.
CATTATTCTTTCAGCGAGAAGCTGCGGATTCTCAATCAAAGCTTCCACCGCGGGCGCGACGACAAGCTGTTCCACTGTTTCCGTGCGGCGCTGGGTTTCGAGGTCAAACAGCGAGATCGTGTCGATTTCATCGCCCCAGAATTCCACTCTCGCCGGGTTCGGCGCGTCGGGCGTAAAAATGTCCAAAATACCGCCGCGCTGGGAAAACTGACCGGTTCCGTCCACCTGAACAGCGCGCTCATATCCGCATGCGGCAAGGGCGTTCAGCACCTGCTGCATGGAAACGGGCTGCCCCGCTTTCAGAGTAACGGTTCGGTTTTGCAGTTCCTGGGGCGGAATTGTGTATTGCAGCGCTGCGTCCATACAGCACACAACCGCGTCGCATCCGCCGCCGAGCGTCTGTTCGAGCACCTGCAGGCGCTGGTGCTCATATTCATGGCTGCTGCCCGCCGTGTCACGAAAATTGAAGTCGCGCACAGGATAAAACAGCGGGGTCATGCCCATCGCACTTAAATCATCGCATAGGCGCTGCGCCTCGTTTTCATCACCGGCAACAACAAAAGCCCTGCGTTTTAATTTTACGCAGAGCGAATAGATGATATTTGCTTTATGGATACCGGAAAGTCCGGTAACTGCCACGGGAAGCGCGGCGGTTTTCACAGCGGCTTCAAGGTCCTGAAACTCCTTGAGGCTGCTGATGGCATTGGTGAGAAATTTCATGAAATCTCCCTTAATTTGAATGAACAGACAGAACCGTGTTCATTTTCCGTTATTTTCATTTATTCTTTATTATATGCGTGCATTATGAATTATATTTGTTCATCGCTTCGGCGGCATTGCCCTGCACCATGAGCGCAATGGAGGAATTCGCGTGGTCAATTGCCTCATAAAGCACCTTTTTATCTGCATCTGTGAATTTGGAAAGCACCCAGTCCGCCAAATTCCACTGAGGATTCGGCTTCGCGCCCGTACCGATTTTGATGCGCGGGAACTGGTCGCTTCCGCTGAGATAAATGATGTTTTTCATGCCGTTCTGGCCGCCGTCGCTGCCCTTTAAACGGATTCTCATGCAGCCCGGCTCAAGGGACACGTCGTCGAAAAGAACAATCACTTTTTCAGGCGGGAGTTTATAGAAATTCATGGCTTCGGTGACACTTTGCCCGCTTAAATTCATATACGTGGACGGCTTCAGCAAAAGAACTTTTTTTCCGCCGATTCGCGCGGTGCCGGTTAAGCCCTTGAAACGGATGCGGTCAACCCGCGCACCGGCCTTTTCCGCAATATAGTCAAGGGCCATAAAGCCCGCGTTGTGGCGCGTGCCTTCGTATTTGCTGCCGGGATTGCCCAGGCCCGCAATAATAAATTCTACCGGACCGGCCGGTTCGGCGCTTCTTGCAAATATATTTTTAAACATCCTTGAAACCTCGATCTGCTCAGGGAGTCTCTGAGCGGGTAATTCTTTCAGTCCGGATTCCCTCCGCCGATTTCCATCATCTTCTGTAATTTTACATTATCTATTGCGCAGACGGAAAAAACGCGCTATAATCTGTTTGTAGGGCACAATAAAAAGTGCAGCACAGGAACGGGGTGTACCACCACCCCGCCCCCTGCAAACGGAGCGTACCTCCATAAGCAACCGAATAATCGGCGCACTGCGGTTATCATTATACCGCCTCTTTGCAATTTTGTACAGAGGGGGATTTTAATATCCGCGGGCACTTTGATGGCGTTGTATATGGATTGAAGAATCCGTGTACGGCGTTTTTTTGTGCCTTGCGGCAGGAATCGGCGGGGGTGGGTCCCCCAAGAACTTAGCCCGCGCCGGTTTCTGCATTATCTTTATAAATAGAGCCGATAAGGAAGACCCCGAGACCTTTCCCATCCATGAGGTGCCTTTGGCAACGCTCGATTTGCTGTCCTGCCCCATCCTTCGCCGTCCATGAAAATCACAGAGGACGATTGCCGTATGAAGGTGTTTTGGGGATACCCGGGGGTGCAGGGGGATTTTGAATTCCCGGCCAGAGGGCAGACCTGCCGGTCGGGAGGATAAAGGAATATGGCGGGATAGACTACTCTACCCCGCCTAACATTACATTTTCATTATATTATCAGACAAACATGGGGGAAACAGGTTTGTCCTCATAAATCCGCTCAATTGCTTCGGCAAAAAGCGGCGCCACAGGCAGAATGGTAAAGTTGTCAAGCAGCTTTTCCGGCGCAAGCGGGACGGTATCAAGCAGTACCAGTTCCTTGAGGGAGCTTGCCTTGATGCGGTCGATTGCCGGGCCGGAAAGGACGGCGTGTGTTGCACAGGCAGTGACTTCCTTGGCGCCTTTTTCCATAATCGCGCTGGCGGCGTTGCAGAGTGTTCCCGCAGTGTCGATCATATCGTCGACAAGAATAACCTTTTTGTTTTTGACATCACCGATGATGTTCATGACCTCGCACACGTTCGCTTTTTGGCGGCGCTTGTCCACAATTGCGAGAGGGCAGCCGATACGGGCCGCGAAATTGCGCGCGCGGGTAACGGAGCCCAGATCGGGGGAAACAATCACATAGCTGTCGGTGTCGTCACCGATGCGCTCCTTCAAAAAAGAGGAAAGAATCGGCGCGCCGAGAAGATGATCCACGGGGATATTGAAGAAACCCTGAATTTGGGGGGCGTGCAGGTCCATCGTCAGCACACGGTCAGCCCCGGCGGTCGTAATCAGGTCGGCGCAGAGCTTCGCTGAAATGGGGTCGCGGGCTTTGGCCTTACGGTCCTGACGCGCGTAGCCGAAGTAAGGCATGACTGCGGTGATGCGTGCCGCGGAAGCGCGTTTCATCGCGTCAATCATAATGAGCAGCTCCATCAGGTTGTTGTTGACGGGGGCGCAGGTGGACTGAACGATAAAGCAGTCCGAGCCGCGTACCGATTCAAAAAGCGAAAGAGAAATTTCACCGTCGCTGAAGGTCGACACATCGCTCTTGCCCATTGGAAGGCCCAAACACTCCGAAATCTGTTTTGCTACACGCTGATTGGCATTGGCAGCAAAAATTTTGATATCCTTGCCATGAAAATTCATTTGCATATCCCCCTGTATTCTATTGTCTCACTATATTTTGACTAATAACTGAAAAAGGCGCAACCGCCTGGTTTGACTCAATTATACTTTTTTCGCACTGGACGGAATTCAGCAGCACACCGTCGCCCACACGGCAGTCCGATAAAAAAGAATGCGGCCCCACCGTGCACCCGCAGCCGATAACGGTTGCTCCGCGCAAAATGGTGCCGGGTAAAATACAGGTATCGCTGCCGATGATAACATCCGGGCCTATCATGACGCCGTCGCGGCAGGGAATTTCAATTCCATTGCGCATATGTCGGGCGAGAATTTCGTCGCGTGCGATGGAGTTCAGTGCGTTGAGCTGAAGACAGTCGTTTGCACCCAGTACGGCGTTTGGCTCACTCGTGGTGTGGGCCGCGGCCTTTTTCCCGCATTCAATCAGCAGTTTGACCGCGTCGGTCAGATAATATTCACCCTGTGCGTTGTTGTTTTGTATCTTGGTCAGTATATCCAGCAAATCGTCCACTCTGAACCAGTAAGCTCCCGAATTGATTTCGCACACGGCAAGCGTTGTAAAGTCCGCATCCTTCTGTTCCACGATCGCGCGGATCAGATGCGTCTGAGGATCGCGTACAATACGGCCGTAACCGGCCGGATCATCTAAAACCGCAGAAATGACCGTGGCCGCGTTGCCGTTTTCAACGTGGTCTTTTAACGCTTCGCCGATTACCTGCGAACCGACAAACGGCGCGTCTCCATTTAAAATCAAAACATTTTCTCCGCGGTGGCCGCAAAGAAAACGCTCCGTCATCATAACGGCGTGACCGGTACCCTTGCGCTCCGGCTGAAGAACGTAGGAAATCACGGCACAGGTTTCCGCCTTGTTTAAGTCGGAAAGATATTGCTCGACCTCTTCGTGCATATAGCCGGTTACGACACAGATATTGGAAACCCCCGCGCCGTGTGCGGAATCAATTACCCATTGAAGCATCGGCTTAAAAAGCACCGGTGAAAGCACTTTGGGACGGTTGGACTTCATCCGCTTTCCCTCGCCGGCGGCAAGTATTACTGCACAGCATTCTTCTGGCATGTTGTTTCCTCCGTGACTATCTATACATTAGAGCATAAAACTGCATTTTAGGTTATCTCTATTATCTCATAAGAATCAGAATTTTCAAGACATAATTCAATATTTACCGATGATTTGTGAAAGATACTCTGTTTTCACAAAATTTAATTTAAAATATCAGTTGGTTTTATAGAAAAATATATAGTAATTTCCAGTTGTTTTTGTTATAATACAATATAAGCGACTGTTTAAAGAATAACAATTTATGATAGTTCGTAGAAAAACAAATTAATATTTTATGTAGGAGGTACTGTTAATGAGCCACAAGTACGTTTACCTTTTCTCTGAAGGCAATGGCAAAATGAGAGAGCTTCTCGGAGGTAAAGGCGCCAATTTAGCCGAGATGACTGTTCTTGGTATGCCTGTTCCTCAGGGCTTTACGATTTCGACCGAGGCATGTACACAATATTATGAGGATGGCCGCGAAATTAACGCTGACATTCAGGCTGAAATTTATGCATATCTTGAGAAAATGGAAAAGATCTGCAGCAAAAAATTTGCTGATCCGGAAAATCCGCTCCTCGTTTCCGTGCGTTCCGGCGCCCGCGCGTCTATGCCCGGCATGATGGATACAATTTTGAACCTCGGTCTTAACGATACGGTTGTCGAGGGACTTGCAAAGCTGACAAACAGTCCGCGTTTCGCGTATGACTCTTACCGCCGCTTTGTGCAGATGTTCTCCGACGTTGTTATGGAGCTTTCCAAAACAGAGTTCGAGAAAATTATTGAAGCAAAGAAACAGGAAAAAGGCGTTAAGATGGATACCGAACTTGACGCGGACGATTTGAAGGATCTTGTTAAAAAATTCAAGGCTTTCTATAAAGCGCAAAAGGGTGAGGATTTCCCGACCGACCCGAAGATCCAGCTGATGGAAGCGGTCAAAGCCGTATTCCGTTCCTGGGACAACCCCCGCGCGAATGTATACCGCCGCATGAATGAAATTCCTTACAACTGGGGCACTGCCGTCAGCGTACAGTCGATGGTATTCGGCAACTCCGGCAATAACTCCGGCACAGGCGTTGCGTTTACCCGTAACCCCGCAACCGGCGAAAAGGCACTGTTCGGCGAATATCTCATCAACGCACAGGGCGAAGATGTGGTTGCGGGTATCCGCACGCCTTCTCCGATCAGCCACTTACAGCAGGACATGCCCGAAGTATACAATCAGTTTGCAGAAATTGCAACGAAGCTTGAAAAGCATTTTACCGATATGCAGGACATGGAGTTCACCATTGAAAACGGCAAGCTCTACATGCTGCAGACCAGAAACGGCAAGAGAACCGCAGCCGCCGCATTGAAAGTAGCTGTTGACCTTGTTGACGAAAAGATGATCACCGAAGAAGAAGCGGTTTTAAGAGTTGAGCCGAAGCAGCTTGATTCCCTGCTTCATCCTCAGTTTGACGCAACCGCAATTAAAAACGCCAAGGCAATCGGCAAGGGCCTCGCGGCTTCTCCGGGTGCTGCATGCGGCAGAGTGGTCTTTTCCGCCGAAGATGCAAAAGAATGGCACGAAAAGGGCGAGAAAATCGTTCTTGTTCGGTTGGAAACCTCTCCCGAGGATATTGAAGGGATGGCAGTTGCACAGGGCATTCTCACCGTTCGCGGCGGCATGACCTCCCACGCGGCTGTTGTTGCACGCGGCATGGGCACCTGCTGTGTATCCGGTTGCGGCGAAATTGTTGTTAACTACGATGCAAAGAAATTCACCCTTGCGGGCAAAACCATTAAAGAGGGCGACTATATTTCCATCGACGGTTCCACCGGCAATATTTATGCGGAGGCAATCCCGACCACGGCGGCTACCATTTCAGGCGATTTCAACCGCTTCATGAAGTGGGCCGACGATTTCCGCACATTGGAAGTTTACACCAATGCGGATACACCGAAGGACGCTCAGCAGGGCAGAGATTTCGGCGCGCAGGGCATCGGCCTTTGCCGTACCGAGCACATGTTCTTTGAAGGCCAGCGCATTAAGGCAATGCGTGAAATGATTGTTGCAAAAACAACCGCAGAGCGCGAAAAAGCACTTACCAAACTGATTCCTTTCCAGCAGGGCGACTTTGAAGGCCTGTATGAAGTGATGGAAGGCCGTCCGGTCATCATCCGCTTCCTTGACCCGCCCCTCCATGAGTTCCTGCCGACGAAAGAAGAAGATATTAAGGAGATCGCCGGTGAGCTGAGCATTACCGTTGAAGACCTTAAAAATGTAATTGCAAGCCTGCACGAGTTCAACCCTATGATGGGTCACCGCGGCTGCCGTCTTGCCGTTTCCTATCCGGAAATTGCAAGAATGCAGACCACAGCAGTCATCAACGCGGCAATTGCAGTCAATAAAAAGCATCCTGAGTTCAACACGGAGCCCCGCATCATGATTCCTCTTGTGGGCGAAGTAAAAGAGCTCAAGTTTGTTAAGGATATTGTTACGGAAACAGCGGATGAAATTATTAAGGATGCGGGAATTGCACTGAAGTATCAGGTTGGTACCATGATCGAAATTCCACGCGCAGCCTTAACCGCGGATGAAATTGCCAAAGAAGCCGAGTTCTTCAGCTTCGGCACGAACGACCTGACCCAAATGACCTTTGGCTTCAGCCGCGACGATGCCGGCAAGTTCCTCAACTACTACTATGAGAATAAGATTTACGAGTCCGACCCGTTTGCTCACCTTGACCAGAACGGCGTTGGCAAGCTGGTTAAGATGTCTGTTGAGCTTGGCCGCAAGACCAGACCTGACATTCACCTCGGCATCTGCGGCGAACACGGCGGCGACCCGACTTCCGTCGAATTCTGCCACAAGATTGGCCTCAACTATGTATCCTGCTCACCGTTCCGCGTGCCGATTGCACGTTTGGCCGCTGCACAGGCTGCTGTTAAAGAAAAGAGAGCCAAATAAGCTGCCGCATTTTGATAGACATAACAATTCCCCATGCTCTGTGAGCATGGGGAATCTTTTTAAATGGACGGACGGGTCCTGCGTGATTTATCGATACCGGAAGACCGGCGGAACATAAGGAGGCAGATGGGTTTGAGTAAAAAACAAGTCAAAAGAATGATCATCATGCTGCAGTTGTTTTTAATCGGCGCACTTTTCTTACCCGCAGGTACAATAATCGGGAATACTTCCACACACGATACTTCACTGAGCGTTTTTCAAATGATCAACCGTTATGCGGGCATGGGGTTTTCTGACGATGCTCTGTTTTACATGATCATGGCCTGTGCTTTTCCGACCTTGATTATATTTTTTGTCATTGTTCTGAAGGAAAGAAAAAATTTTGGTGTTTCAGTGGTGCTTTGCGCACTGTATACCACGGCGTCGTCCTGTTTTTACAGCGCGGCGAAAAGAAAAATGGTTGATTACGCAACCATGACTTATCTGCCGTACATTATTATTTTTATTTCCCTCATTTCTCTGATTCTGTTGATTTTGGGCTTCTTCATGGCAGCTCCCGCGGATGGTGATGCGGACAGTGAAAAAAGGAGCAATTGACAAAGAGAGTGTAATAATTTATAATAGAACAGTTATATGCACATGTCTCCGTAGCTCAGCCGGATAGAGCGTTCGCCTCCTAAGCGAAAGGCCGCGCGTTCGAATCGCGCCGGGGACGCCACGCGGGCACAGCCCGTTTTGCTGCGCCCTTTCCTTTAGCGGGAGAGGGCGCCTTTTATTACATGTGACTTGGTTTTAAACTGACTGACCATACAACTTAATGAAGGAGATACCACATGAATGATTCGCCTTACTACCGGTACAACCCTTATTACAATGTTTCCCCTTATGTACTGGCTCAAAATGAAAAGCGGGATTTAAGGAAAATTTCAAATGCGCTTTGCTGGACGCTGCTTGCCGCTATGTTTCTCATGACGGAATCTATGTCTGTCTTCCGCATATATCTGGAAGCCGTAGGCTATACACAGGACTATTCACACAGCGGCTTTGGCGGATTTACGCCGGTGCTTTATTACCTTGCGAGTGGCTCCGGCTACCTTGTCGGTTTGGCTGTCCCTGTTTTGGTGTTTTTTGCCGCAAGGCATGTTTCTTTGAGCAACGCACTTCCCTTTCAAAAAACCGGATTTTTAAAAACAGCCGCATGCGTCTTCTTTGGATCTGCAGTCTGTATGCTGGCGAATATACCGGCCAATGCGGTAGTCGAAGTTGAAAAAAAATTTGGTTTTACAGGGAAAATGCCGAATTATCCCCTTACGGATGAGCCTATGGTACTCGTTCTGTACTTTATTACCATCGCGATTATTCCGCCGCTTGTGGAAGAACTGATTTTTCGCGGCATGATTCTTCACAGTCTGAGAAAATATGGAGACAGCTTCGCCATTGTGGCCTCGGCAGTTCTGTTCGGACTGTACCACGGAAATTTTGTTCAGATGGTGTTTGCCTTTATCGCAGGCCTTGTGATGGCACTGGTTGTTGTGCGTACAAATTCACTATGGACATCTATTCTGATTCATTTATTCAACAATACGATCTCTGTCGCAATAGAAATGACGCAGCGTTACGGCGGCGACCAAATGGCGAATGTGGTCAATAACGCGGTGGTCAGTGTAGTGCTTTTATTGGGGATTGCTTCCCTGATTTATCTGATGGTGAAGGACAGAAAGTTTTTCCGAGGGGACATGATTAATCCCCTTTTTCGGATGCCGTCTAAATTCTCTGCCCTGTTTTTCAATCCGGGCGGCGTGGCAATGCTGATTTTTTCCGCCGCAACTTCCGTCTGGATTCTTACGCAATACTAATGGACAGGGATGAATTGTTTATGCGCCAAGCGCTAATGCTCGCGCAGGAAGCGGCACAGGACGGCGAGGTGCCGGTCGGTGCCGTGATTGTGAAAGACAACGCCGTCATTGCGGCGGGCCGCAATCGCCGGGAGAACGGCAAAAACGCATTGTGCCACGCGGAGCTGGAGGCAATTGACCAGGCGTGCCGGCTGCTGGGGGGATGGCGGCTCTGGCAGTGCGAACTGTTTGTTACGCTGGAGCCCTGCCCAATGTGTGCGGGTGCAATAATCAACGCGCGGATTCCAAGGGTTGTTTACGGTGCGCGGGACGCAAAAGCCGGTTCCTGCGGTTCCGTAGTCAATCTGTTTGAGCTGCCTTACAACCACAGCCCTGCACTTGTCGGCGACGTGCTCGCGGACGAATGCGCGCTGCTGCTTACGGAGTTCTTTAAGAAGCTGAGAGATAAAAAATAGGGGGAAGCGAATGCTTCCCCCTATTTTTTATGCCAGTCCCTGTACTTGATTGCACTTCTGAATCTATTTACGGTATTATATCTTCTCTTATTTATTTTACCAAACGTATACACCACAATATAACATCCCGCAATCACAAACAGGGAGCCAAAACCTTCCATTTTCATTCCTGCTTTCTACTTTTTCCGGGTAAATTCCTGATCGTTCAGATACATTTTGTTCCCGTCCAGTTTGAGGGTGTAGGTATCCTTGACTTTTTTTACAACTACGCTGTACTCAATCGTAATTTTACCGTCTTCTATATGATAAGTTCCCTTGAACGAGCCAAGGTCAAGCGCTTCTATTTTCATTGTGCCGCCCGTTTCAAACTGATACTCCGTTAATCCGTAGGCGTCCTTCCAGGTGCCGACAATACCGTCACTGTTCGTATTGGCGGGAACCGTTTTACAGCCTGCCAAAGCCAGCAGCAAAACCGCGGACAGAATCATCATCCATGATTTTGCCTTCATCTGCAGCCCCCCTTCCGTGTTATTTTTTATGATAATTTTATCATTAATATTGAATTTAAACAAGATAATTTGCTAATTGTAAATAATGTCAAATTTAAATTTCGCTGTCCCAAGTTTGTCCCTGCGAAAAGCGATTACAGAACATTTGTTCTAAAACGTCTTGAAAAGATGTTCCTTTATCGATAGTATTAAATTATACAACACCGAATTCCGGATACTTGCGGTCCGTTTCGGGGGATTGAAAGGAGCAATATGGACTATAACGAATGGGGTACGGAGTATTTATGTGAGGCGGAGAAACTCTGGGAGCGTCTGGCGGTTTTGCGCAGGAAGGCACGGCTGGCAAACAATGAAGCGGCTTCAAAACTATACCGCAGAATTGCCCTGCTGAATGACATGTATCTTGATTGTCTGCATACAGGAAGGTATCTGGTGCAAAGCGGGGCGAAGAGATGAGAAGGAAAAGCAATTTGAGCCTTGATTTGTTCGGGGACCGGCTCAATATCAGCCGCGGCGCGGATGATGACGGGGGCGAGCATGAAAAGATGCTTAGGGTGCTGAGGCGTGTAATGGAGGGAGAACTGACCGAGCGCCAGCGCGATTGCGTGCGGCTGCGGTATTTTGAGGATAAAAGTGTGCGTGAGGTCGCCGAAGTCATTGGAATCACAGCGCCGACTGTGTCAAAGCACTTGAAAAAAGCGCGTGCCAGGCTCCATAAAGTAATGGAATATTCTTTTTCAAGACTGAATTGATAAGGGGGGAGGACAGGCACAGCCTGTCCTCCCTTTATGATTGTATTATCACAATATATTTGAACGATGGGAATATTTGTGATATGCTTATCAAGAAATAATAACATCAGCCGGGGGTTTGTGAAATGGGGAAATTTTTTAAAATTACGGGAATTGTTTTTTTGCTGCCTGCGTCGGCCTTTTCATTGCTGTGCTTGCGTCGCCCGGCACTGATTTTTGGGTATTGCTTAGTGTTTTTACAGTGGGACTTTTGGGGTTAATGCTGATCGCCATCGGGGATTTGATGGACAGGGTGGATATCCTTGAGGCGAAACTGGAAATTGATAAGAATCCGCAGAGCAATGAACAGGGAATTATGCAGATAACCTGTCCCCATTGCGGCAAACAGTATGATATGGATTATCCGAAATGCCCCTATTGCGGGCATACCATTTAAAATTAGTTTTTTGAGGTGGAGTAACATTGAAAAAGCCAATGGTAAAAATCATCCTGAATTTTCTGCTTACAACCCTACTTGTTCTGGTGGTTCAATCAATAAACCAGATGGATCTCTTTTCTCATAAATTAATGTTAGCCGTCATGGTGGGATTTGTTGGCTTCCTCGTTGACTTCACCGGCTATCTGGTCACGAAAAAAACAGAGGGTCGACTTGTGGACGAAGAAACAATGATTAAAATGCAGAAAAGGATCACGGTGGTTCAGGCAATTTTTGGCGTGGCTCTGGCGGCAATTTATGTTTGTATACTAAGGTTTATGGGAAGGCAGACATGGGTTATCGCTTTTATGGTGATGATCATCACTTATAACATTTTGGCAACATATAAAAAAAATCCCGCGCCTCAAGCACTGAAATGGCTCGGTTTTTCCTGTGGAATTGGATATGCGGGACTGGCTGCGATTTTGCTGTTTGCTCAAATTTTATAAGAAAATAAATATTTTCATTAGTTCAGCCGTAAGACGATTTTTTACAGTCGTTTTACGGCTGCTTTTTGTCTTATTTAAAAATTTTATAGAGGAACTTGATTTCTGTTTACTGTAAAAAATTCGGTGATCGATTTGACATTTTTTAAATTCTTTTGTATAATCATAAGAAACAACTTAATATAACGATACAAGTTGTTGGTTGATAGTTGCAATACTTTTGTTTTCTAAAGTTGATAAAAAAGAAAGGAGTGTCCAACAAAATTAATTGCAGTTTTACAAAAAATGAATAGCAATTTTAAAAATAACGATGAAATGGAAGGTGTTTAGCAAATGGCTTTTAAAAAATCAAGTGTCGTGTTATCGGTTTTGCTGTCTGTCTGTTTTTTATTTACAGCATGTACAAGCGGACAGGGAGCTCAGAGCAGCGCTGACAAAAAAGAAGACAGCCTCCAAAGAGTTCTCACTGCGGGAAAGCTGACCGTTGTTGGCAGCGGAGGATACCCTCCTTTCAACTATATTGACGATGGCGGCAATGTCGTGGGGTTTGATGTTGACGTAGGCAAAGAAATTGCAAAAAGAATGGACGTTAAGCTGGACTATGTGACCGGCGAATGGTCCGGGTTGGTTGAGGGGCTGCGCAGCGGCCGCTATGACGGAATTCTGGGAAGCATGGCGATTACGGATGAAAGACTTCAATCGGTCAATTTTACAATCCCTTATTATTATTCGGGCGCACAGCTCGTAGTACGCAACGATTCAAAGGTTAAAGATGCGGGCGAAATGAAAGGAAAAACAATTGCTGTGGCAACCGGCACAAATTATGAGCAGGATGCAAAGAGCCTGGGCGCGAAAACGAGCCTTTATGACGATGATAATTCAACCATGCTGGAACTGATCAGCGGCAGAGTAGACGGTGTTATAACCGACAGGCTGGTAGCTCTTGGGGCGATTGAGAAAATGGAAAAAGGGAAGGATCTGACTCTTTCAGGCAACATACTGCGTTTAGAAAAAATGGGTATTGCAATTAACAAATCAGACACTGCTTTACTGGATAAAATGAATGAAATTGTACAAAAAATGCATGATGACGGTACTTTAACAACAATCAGCAAAAAATGGCATAATGGAGCAGATATTACCATTAAATAAATTCTATCATGTCAAAGGCGCTATAGGTTGAAAGGAGAATTTTATTTGAACGGATGGGATTTTACCTACGCATTTAAATATTTTAATATGTTTATTCCAGCGGCTCTAATGACGTTTGAAGTAACCGCGTTTGGTATTTGTATTGGGGTAATATTAGGATTCATTTTCGCATTAATGCGTCTTTCAAAGTACAAAATTTTAAGCATACCAGCAAAAGCTTATATTTGGATTATTAGAGGGACCCCTTTGCTGCTTCAACTTTTAATGATTTATTATGGACTGGTCAATATTATCAGTATAGATAATCTGCCGGCTGCATTTGTTGCGCTGGGAGTACATAATGGCGCATATATTGCCGAAATATTCAGAGGCGCAATCGAATCTGTAGACCTAGGGCAAAGAGAAGCCGGGGTTTCCCTAGGCATGACAAAGTGGAAAATGATGCGACGCATCATCCTTCCGCAAGCCTTTAAACGCGCCGTCCCTTCTTTGAGCAATCAATTTATTATTGCGCTGAAGGATTCTTCTCTTGCCAGTTCCATAGCGGTTCCGGAACTGCTGCTGAAAGCAAAGCAGATTGGTTCATCGAATTTCAGGCTAATGGAGATGCTCTCCGTTGCAGCGGTTTTTTATCTTGTCATGACATCAGTGCTTACAATCATAACAAGCCTGATTGAACGACGCCTTAAAGTCAGCACCCGTCGAGCATAGGAGGAGACTAAGATGATTAAAATCAACAATCTGAGTAAATGGTATGGTAAAAACAAGGTTCTAAACAATATAAATTTTGAAGTTGCTCCCAGCGAAGTCGTTGTAATCATTGGCTCAAGCGGATCGGGAAAGAGTACCCTGCTGCGATGTATCAACTTTCTTGAAATTGCACAAAAAGGAACCATCACGATTGACGGAAAAATCATTAACGCTAAGACCAAAAAACTTCATTTGGTTCGTCAAGAGGTAGGAATGGTCTTTCAGCATTTCAATCTATTTCCGCACATGACGGTGATGAACAACGTGATTGAAGGGCTTACGCAGGTGAAGGGGATTCCGAAAGACAAGGCGATTGAAGATGGCAGGCGAATACTTGATAAAGTAGGAATGCTCGATAAAGCGGACGTTTATCCCGCTATGATTTCCGGCGGGCAAAAACAAAGGGTGGCAATTGCCCGCGCTCTTGCGATGGAACCAAAAATCATGCTGTTTGACGAACCGACTTCCGCACTTGACCCGGAGTTGGTAGGAGACGTTTTGGAAGTAATGAAAAACCTAGCAAACGATGGGATGACAATGGTGGTTGTTACACATGAAATGGGGTTTGCCCGTGAAGTTGCAGACAAAATGATTTATATGGATGTAGGTCATATTATAGAAGAGGGGACACCGGATCGAATTTTTGATAAACCCCAAGAGGAAAGAACTAAGGAGTTTTTAAGCCGTATTCTATAAAGAGGAAAAAACAATGGGGCAAAGCGTTTTCGCTTTGCCCCCGATTTTTATTCAGCCTGGATGGTGCCGCCGCCGACCACGATATCGCCGTCGTAGAATACGACAGCCTGCCCCGGCGTGACCGCTCGCTGCGCTTCTTCAAAGTCCACACGGACTTTGCCTTCGGCAAGCGGGATAAGCTTCGCTCTTGCGGGCTGCGCCTGATAGCGAACCTTGGCGGTGATTTCCATTTCGTCCTGCAGGGTATCAAACGGAATAAAATTGAGGTCTGCCGCAACCAGGGAAGACGCGTACTGGCTGCCCTCTTCGCCCAGCGTAATCTGATTATGTACCGTGTCGATTTTTGTCACATACATCGGCTTTCCAAAGGTGAGGCCCAACCCTTTGCGCTGCCCGATGGTATAGTGTGTTACGCCTAGATGGCGCCCGAGTGGGTTGCCGTCTGTATCGATAAAATTGCCTGTGGGCGCTTTTTGACCGGTATACCGCTCAATAAATCCGGCATAATCATTGTTTTCCACAAAGCAGATTTCCTGACTGTCCGGTTTGTGCGCAACAGGCAGGCCGGCTTCCTCCGCCATGGCGCGCGCCTGCGGTTTGGTGTAGTCCCCCAGCGGCATCAGGGTGCGGCTCAGCTGCTCCTGCGTAAAAGAGTACAGCACATAGCTCTGATCCTTGCTGGCAGGGGCTTTTTTCAAAAGCCAGCGTCCGGTTTCGTTCTGTTCAATAACAGCATAGTGACCGGTGGCAATATAGTCGAAATCAAGCTCCTTTGCGCGTCGGAGCATTGCGTCGAATTTTACATAGCGGTTGCACGCAATACACGGATTGGGCGTTAGCCCGGCCGCGTACTGTGCCGCAAAATAATCGATGACGTCTTTTTCAAAGACGTCGGTAAAATTGAGCACCAGATGTTCAATGCCAAGCTTGTAGGCAACCCTGCGCGCGTCGTCAATATCGTCGAGCGAGCAGCATCCGCCCGCCGCGCTCTGTGACATGTATTCGTCCGGGCGAAGCCTCATGGTAACTCCGGTGACGTCATATCCGGCCTTCAGCAGCAAAAGCGCGGCGACGGAACTGTCCACGCCGCCGCTCATGCCGAGCATTACTTTTTTCTTCATAGCCGATGCTAATCCAATGAGGGAAGCGTTTCCGCATCATCGTCGGCCGCTTCTTCCGCCGCTTCCTCAGCCGCCTCTTCGGATGCAAATTCCCTATCATTTGCTTTGTCTACAATGGGAAAGTGGAGCGGAAAGGTGTCAATCAAAGGCTCGTCATCCGGTTCCGGCTTGATGTCGATTTCGGTGTCGGCTTCGCTGTCACATCCGCAGGGACAGTAATCACAGTCATCCGTGCAGTCCGAGCAGGAATCATCGCCGCAATCCTCGGGGGTGGTGAGCTCATCCAGTTTGTCAAACGCTTTTCTCATGCGCTGGTCGGCGGCTTCCACCGCTTTGCACAGAGGTTCTGTTTCTTCATTCTGCTCGTCGCGTATGTTCTGAAAATAATATTTCCCCAATGCGACATAGGCTCGCGCTTCATTTTCCCTTTCGTTTTTAATCACGATTCTGATTCGATTTATAAGTGCGGCTTTGCGGTTTTTTTCAACGACATAGTCGACTGCTTTTGTTACTCTGTTGGATACGGTGCCAAAAAAATTCATAGCGTACCTCCTGCCGCAAAAGCGGTGTTATTTATGGTGATTTTAATGCTATTATTATAACGCAAAAACCTGCAAAATAACAGGATTATTTAATTCTTATTCCTTTTTTAAATTCGTTGTGATATAATGAGCAAATACGCAAAGGCTAAGGAGGAAATAAAAATGCCATCGCTTGGAAACAGGGACGTGGGCTGCCCTCACTGCGGCGCTGTGGTAAAAACACAGATGAGTCCCGAAATCAATGCCGGAGAAAATCCGGATTTAAGGCAGCGTGTGCTCGACGAAACACTGTTTGACTGGAAATGCCCCGAGTGCGGCTATGAAGCGCAGCTGGTTTATCCTTGCCTTTATCATGATAAAAAAAACAATTTTATGGTATATGTCGTGCCCAACAGCGGCTGCTGTTCGCTTCAGCCTGTGAATGTAGGCGAAACCTTTCCGCAGTTTAGCGGGCTGACCAAACGGGTTGTTACTTCTTTGGCGGGACTGAAAGAAAAAGTGCTTATTTTTGAAGCCGGTTTAAACGATTTTGCAGTGGAACTTGTGAAACTTGCCCTTACCGATGTGGCGGGTAAAAAGCACAATAAGACGGCGACGGCCGGCTATTTTTGTTTTATAGATGAAAAAGAAAACCGGATTGGCTTTTCCTTTTTCCTGCAGGATGAAGAGGAACCTGTTCAGCAGGGAACGCGGATGGACGCTTACAATAAATCACTTGAAATTGTGGAAAGTGTCGGCGCGGTTTCGCAGGATGACGATTTTATTGCGGTGGATTCAGTTGCCGCTGAAAATATTTTGCGGGTGTACCGCGGCGAAGAGGAGTAAAACAGATGTGCGGATTATGCGGATTTACCGGTGAAGTGATTGACCGCGACGCGGTGATTAAAACCATGACGGATAAAATTACGCACAGGGGACCGGATTCCAGCGGTATTTTTACGGATCATGATATTTCCATGGGCTTCCGGCGCCTCAGTATCATTGACATTGCCTCCACGGGTGACCAGCCGATTTACAACGAGGATAAAACACTGGTGCTCATGTTTAACGGCGAAATATATAATTACCTGGAACTCAGGGAAATATTAATCGAAAAAGGGCATCAGTTTTATACACAGACCGATTCCGAGGTGCTGGTGCACGGGTTTGAGGAATGGCACGAAGAGCTTCTCAACAAGCTGCGCGGCATGTTTGCGTTTGCAATTTGGAACACGCAGGAGAAAAGCCTGTTTATTGCGCGCGATTATTTTGGCATTAAACCGATGCATTACACGCAGGTCGGCCAAAGCTTTGTTTATGCTTCGGAAATTAAGAGCATTCTCGACTTTCCCGGATTTGAAAAGAAGTTTAATAAGAACGCACTCAATAATTATATTTCTTTTGAATATGCCGTTCCGCCGGAAACTTTTTTTGAAAATGTATTCTGCCTGATGCCGGCCCACTATCTTTGGTACAGGGACGGAAAGGTCGAAACGCACCGCTACTGGGAGCCCAAATTCGACGAAGACGCCGGCATGACGAAGGAAGAAGCCGTCGCCGAAATCGAAAAGGTGTTTGAGGACTCGGTCAGCGCCCATAAAATCAGCGATGTGGAAGTAGGTTGCTTTTTGTCGAGCGGCGTGGATTCCAGTTATGTTTCCACCTATTTCTCCGGTCAAAAGACCTTTACGGTCGGCTTTGATTACGGGGAAAAGTACAACGAAATAGACTATGCGAAAAACCTGTCCGCTGAAATCGGCGTGGAGCACCACTGCAAGGTGATTACGGCCGACGAATACTGGGGAAATATCCGTAAGGTGCAGTACCACATGGACCAGCCGCTTGCCGACGCGTCCTGTATTGCTCTTTATTTTGTTTCCAAAATGGCGAGTGAATATGTGAAGGTTGTGCTTTCCGGCGAAGGCGCGGACGAGCTGTTCGGCGGATACAATATTTACCACGGGCCGGACGACTTTGCAAGATACAAAAAACTGCCGCTCGGCCTGCGCAAAGCGCTGGCGGCGCTGGCGAAAAAGCTTCCGTTTTCTTTCAAGGGCAAAAACTTCCTAATCCGCGGCGCGCTGCCGATTGAGGAAACTTTTATTGGCAACTGCAGCATGTTTACGCTTGAGGAAAAGCGCAGCCTGCTCAGAAGCGATATCCCGATTACCCGGCCGCAGGAAATGACCAAAAAATACTATGACCGTGTGAAGGACAAGGACGACGTGACCAAGATGCAGTATCTTGACATCAATGTCTGGCTTGTCGGCGATATTCTTTTGAAGGCAGACCGCATGAGCATGGCGAACTCGCTGGAGCTACGCGTGCCGTTTCTCGACAAAGAAGTTTTCAAGGTTGCCTCGCGCATCCCCAGAAAACTGAGGGTGAATAAGGAAAATACCAAATACGCAATGCGGCAGGCCGCAATGAAGCATCTGCCGGATGCGACCGCGCAGAAGAAAAAATTGGGTTTCCCTGTACCGACCAGAGTCTGGCTCAAGGATGAAAAATACTATGGAATCGTAAAAGACGCTTTTACCGGTGAAATTGCAAAACAGT
Source organism: uncultured Caproiciproducens sp. (assembly GCF_963664915.1). Classification (NCBI taxonomy): domain Bacteria; kingdom Bacillati; phylum Bacillota; class Clostridia; order Eubacteriales; family Acutalibacteraceae; genus Caproiciproducens; species uncultured Caproiciproducens sp. Next base: position 875,903 of record NZ_OY761810.1, on the reverse strand, counting down.
TTTTCAACACCGACGTGCTGATGACTTTTTTGAACGACCATTACAGCGGCAAATGCGACAACAACCGTAAGATCTGGACAATTTTCGTGTTCCTTATCTGGTATGATATTTATTTTAACGGCGGTTCTCACGAACCGGGCGACCTTCCGGTTATCAAATAGCCTGTTTGCCGAGGGAAAAAAGGCTTTGTATTCATTAAATTCTCACAATAATCAAAGAACCGGCAGTGCAGCCGGTTCTTTTTTTATGCGATTTTCAGCAGCGCTTTGATGAATTTAATTCTTTGTAATGTATATCATCGCGAATATTCGGCGAAACTAAAACCGAGGTGAAAAGCGTGGATTATTTATGGGCGTTTTTAATTGGGGGTGCGATTTGCGCGGTCGGTCAGGTATTGATTGATTTTACTAAAATGACGCCGGCCAGAATCCTTGTTTTATTTGTTACGCTGGGTGTGGCGCTGACAGGGCTGGGGCTGTATCAGCCGCTTGTAGATCTCGCGGGTGCGGGTGCGACGGTGCCGCTGACCGGCTTTGGGTATTCGATGGCGAAAGGGACGCTTGAAGCGGTTAGGGAACACGGATTGCTGGGTGCGTTCTCGGGCGGTGTCGCGGCGAGTGCCGCGGGAATTGCGGCCGCAGTATTCTTCGGATATATTGCCGCGCTGTTTTCAAAGTCCGGGGATAAGAGCTAGAATAATCAACGGGCAGATTATTGACATGATTCTTTGGCAGAATCGAAAGCTGTACCGTCGTACGTATTGAAAGAAATATAGGACAAGGTGAAGAGCATGAAAAAACGGGCAGGTATGAAAACCTGCCCGTATCATGTTATGACACCGGATAAAAGTTCTTATTGAATGGAACAATCCAGGTAGTGCTCAAGCTCCTCTTCATCCTTTTTCTTCTTTTCAAAGAAGAGGACAACAGCGACAACGGCTGCCGTAACAGCGGTTATAGCAGAAATAACTGCAATCAATATGGATAATGTATTACATTTTTTCAAAACGAGCACCTCCGTCTTTCGTTATTAGATGTTGCTTATATAATAACCAATAATTCCAAAAAAGTCAATCAAAGCGGAAAGATTGTAAAAATTAGGCTTCCTGCTTTTTATGCATAAGTAAAAAAGCAGGGCACAAGGCTCTGCTTTTGCATTTAAACCACGTATTAAGGGTTATGCATTTACCGCGTTCAGCTTGCGTGCAAGAGCTGATTTCTTCCTTGCGGCTGTATTCTTGTGCAGAATTCCTTTTGCTGCAGCTTGGTCAATCTTCTTGATCGCAACCTTAACGGCATCCGCTTTGCTGGCATCATTGGACTCTACGGCAAGGTTTGCTTTCTTTATATCTGTTTTAAGTCCGGAGTTAAAGGACTTGTTGATGAGCGTTTTTGTAGCAATAACCTTTACGCGTTTTTTGGCTGATTGAATGTTTGGCATGATTCCACCTCCTTTGGTATTGTCACGTATCAATAATAATAGCATCTGTGCGCGAAAAATGCAAGTATTTTTCAAAAAATATGAAGGAGCTGATTGAATGGTATTCCGTACCGATCTTGCGCTGGAAAATACGGAGCCCGGCAGGCACGTTACTCGGGAAGAAAAAGGGTGTACAATCACACACATTGAAGAGGATAACAACACCTATGTTACGCTGGAGGTTCAATCGATTTCGGACCACCTTGACAGTGACAACAGCCTGTTGAGGCTGACCGCACAGGAGCTGACCGCGCTGCTGCCCGAAAAAGGAAGCGTGCTTGTGGCGGGCCTTGGCAACCGGGCAATTACGCCGGATGCGCTTGGTCCGCTGGCCGCCGAAAAAATTCTGGCCACACGGCACATCAAGGGCGAACTGGCACGCGTGACGGGACTGGATAAATTAAGACCCGTTTCCGTGGTCAGTCCCGGCGTGCTGGGCTGTACCGGAATTGAAGCTTTTGAAGTTCTGAAAGCACTTGTAAAAGAACTGAAACCGGATGTTGTGATCGCGATTGACGCACTGGCCGCGCGCAGTCCGTCCCGGCTGGGATGCACCGTGCAGCTCTGCACCGCGGGAATCTCCCCGGGAGCCGGTGTGGGAAACGCCCGCCCGCGTATTGATGAGAGCACGCTTGGCGTCCCGGTGGTCAGCATGGGGATTCCGACCGTGGTGGACGCCGCAACGCTTGCGGCCGACCTGCTCGACGGCGAAACGGGCGGCGTGGAGGAAAAGATTGCACCGCGCGGAGCCCAGATGATGGTGACCCCGCGTGAAATTGATCTGATTATTTCAAGGGGCGCGCGGCTTTTAAGCATGGGCGTCAATGTGGCGCTGAATCCGACCCTCGGTATTGAGGATTTTGAAGAATTGGCCTGAGCCATCATTAAATTTGTCCTTCCCGCATAAGAATGAATATCATTTAATGGGGGCAGGATATGAAAAATTGGACACAAAAGGCAACGGGGATTTGCTCGGTTGCACTGATGTTCGCGGCAATAGCGTGTGTTTTGGGGCGCTTACCGGTACTGCAGGCGAAAGACGCGGCATTTGCCGCCGCGGGGTTCATCATGCCCGCGGGTGCCGCTGAGGTAATAAAAGAGGATTATCTGGAGGAGGATGAAGAGGATAACGCGTCGCCCGACAGCGGGCTGCCGAATTCTTCCGGCATCAGTTCCGCTCCGGCTAGTTCGCAAAGTACCGCTTCCGGTACGCCGGCCAGTTCACAGGCCGCTTCAAGTGCGGCATCAAGCGGGGGTTCCTCAGCCATTACCCTGCCGAAGGGTGTAAAAGAAATGAGCATTGCCAACTCCGGAACACAATATAATAATATATGGGTGAAAAATACAAATAAAAACCATACTGTAGATGTGGCGTCAGAACTTCAAAAACAACCGGCGGTGAAAATAATCAAAAATTCCACGCCGCAGGTTTTAATTTACCATACCCACACCACCGAAGCATTTTTAGGGGACACACGAAGCCAGGATAAATCCAAAAGCGTGGTTGCTGTGGGCGACCAGATCGCGGCCCAGCTGAAAGCCGCGGGAATCAACGTAGTTCACGATACCACCCTCCATGACTATCCGAGCTACAACGGTTCCTATGACCGTTCCAAAGTAACGATGCAAAACGATTTGAAAAAATATCCGGGAATTCAGGTAACGCTCGACATTCACCGCGACGCCATGGGAACCTCCGACGGAACAAGAATCAAGCCGACCGTGACAATAAACGGCAAAAAAGCCGCGCAGGTGATGATTATTTCAGGCTGTGACGATGATGGTACACTGGGATTCCCCAACTGGGAATACAACTTAAGGCTTGCCGTCCGTCTTCAGAAATCGCTGGCCGATTTGTACCCCGGATTGGGACGCCCGTTGAATTTTTGTGCGCGCAAATACAATGAAAATTTAACAAAAGGGTCCCTGCTGGTGGAATTCGGTACCGAAGTCAACACCCTTGACGAAGCGGTATATTCCGGTGAACTATTCGGAAAGGCGCTTGTCAATGTTCTGAACAACCTAACATAAGCTTTCAAAGGAAAAGATGTGTAAAACGAATGAAGAGAAAAAGAAAACGGATTTTCTTTGCGTCATTTTTCAGTACGCTTTGTATTCTTGCACTGCTATTCGGCATGGCGGAGGTCGATGCCAATTCACGCAGAATCGGCTTTGGCGACGATAAAACACTGATTTACCAAATTACCGGCAAAACATGGCAGGAAACTTGCAATGTTGCGAAAGTATGGTATAATAATTTCGTATTATCATTGACGGAGAATGCTGTGGAGGAAAATTACCATGAATCAACATAAAAAAATATGGTTGCTGCTACTGATGTTGACATTTGTGTATTCATTTTATTCCGTCACCGCTCTGGCAACCGAAATAACGCCGGAACAGGTGCAGCAGATTATTGACCAGCAATCGTCTAAGGCATCCTCACAGCAAACCGGAAGCTCCTCCTCAAGCAAATCTACGGCAAGCTCGAAAAAATCGGTGTCCAGCAGAAAGTCGGTTTCCTCGGTATTGTCTTCCGACGCTTCCAGTGAACTTTCGAGCGGGCTTTCCAGTGACCTTTTCAGCAGCGAAGAAGTGTCGAGTGAAATTATTCTTCCGAGCGTAAACAGCGTGGAGGAAAACAATCCGCTCAGCTCCGTGATTGTGGATTCCGCAGCCAACAAACAAATGAAATGGATTGGGATTCTTTCATGGGTATGCATTGTACTCGGCATTATTGTTGTGTTAATTGTCGTGTTCAGCAACCGCCGTCCGCCCAGAGGCGGCCCGGGGCGCAAACGTTACCGCCGCCCGAGCCGTACGCACAAAAAGCGTCTGCTCAACGACAAGTATTATAGAAATATTAAATATTAACTTTTCAGGGGATGCGGAATTTTCGTGTCCCCTGATTTTCATTTTGTTGCATCTATGGTATAATATATTATTACAGTTTTAAAAGCTTATAAAATTCTTTGAGGATTAGGTGATAAATTTGTCGATACCACGCGAGAGGATACGGAATTTCAGCATTATTGCGCACATTGACCACGGAAAAAGCACGCTTGCCGACCGTATTTTGGAGCAGACCAAATCCGTTGCGCTGCGCGACATGGAAAATCAGCTGCTCGACAATATGGACTTGGAGCGCGAGAGGGGCATTACGATTAAAGCACATGCCGTTACGCTCGTTTACAGTGCATTAGACGGATTGGATTATATTTTCAACCTGATCGACACGCCCGGCCATGTGGATTTTAACTACGAAGTTTCCCGTTCGCTCGCGGCCTGCGAGGGCGCGGTGCTGGTGGTGGACGCTTCACAGGGCATTGAGGCACAGACCCTTGCAAACACCTATCTTGCCGTTGACGCAGGACTGGAAATTGTGCCAGTCATTAATAAAATCGACCTGCCGAGCGCGCAGCCCGAAAAAGTGCGTACGGAAATTGAGGACGTCATCGGGATTCCTGCCGAAGACGCACCCTGTATTTCGGCAAAACTGGGCACGAACATCGACCAGGTGATGGAACAGGTTGTCAAGCGTATTCCGCCGCCGCAGGGCGACGAAAACGCACCGCTCAAAGCGCTGATTTTCGATTCCTATTACGACGCGTATAAAGGCGTTATGATTCATGTCCGTTTAAAGGACGGGCAGGTGCATCCGGGCGACAGCATCCGCATGATGGCGACGGGCGCGGAGTTTACCGTGGTGGAGTGCGGCTACGGCCGCGCGACCTGTCTGGAACCGAGCAGCGGACTGAGCGCGGGCGAGGTTGGCTACATTGCCGCTTCCATCAAGGCGGTCAAGGACGCGCGTGTGGGCGACACCGTTACGATGGCTGACAATCCCGCCAAACAGGCGCTTCCGGGTTACCGCACGGTGCAGCCGATGGTTTTCTGCGGCATTTATCCCGCGGACGGCGCGCGCTATCCGGATTTGCGCGACGCGCTTGACAAGCTTCAATTGAACGACGCGGCGCTGTCCTTTGAGCCGGAAACTTCCATTGCGCTCGGCTTTGGCTTCCGCTGCGGTTTTTTAGGCCTTCTGCATATGGAAATTATTCAGGAACGGCTGGAACGAGAATATAATCTTGATATTATCACCACCGCACCGAGCGTTGTTTACCGGATTACAAAAACCAACGGGGAAGTCATTTTTATAGACAATCCGACCAATTACCCCGACCCGTCGCTGATTGCGCAGGCCGAGGAGCCGATGACAAATTCGCATATCTACACGCCGAGCGAATATGTCGGCAATATCATGGAGCTTTGTCAGGATCGGCGCGGAATTTTTAAGGATATGAAATATATAGACACCGACCGTGTGGACATTCATTATGAGCTGCCGCTGAATGAAATTATCTACGACTTTTTCGACGCGCTGAAATCGCGTACCCGGGGCTACGCTTCGTTTGATTACGAGCTGAGCGGGTATAAGAAGAGCAGTCTGGTGAAGCTGGACATCATGCTCAACGGCGACGTGGTCGACGCGCTTTCCTTTATTATTCACTCCGAAAAAGCGTACCCAAGGGCGCGCAAAATGGCGGAAAAGCTTGCTCAAAAAATTCCGCGCCAGTTGTTTGAAGTGCCGATTCAGGCCTGCGTGGGCGGCAGAATCATCGCGCGCGAAACGGTGAAGGCAATGCGCAAGGATGTTTTGGCGAAGTGCTACGGCGGCGATATCACACGTAAAAAGAAGCTTTTGGAAAAACAGAAGGAAGGTAAGAAGCGCATGCGCCAGCTCGGTACGGTGGAAGTGCCGCAGGAGGCGTTTATGAGTGTGCTGAAGCTGGATGAATAGCGGCGAACTGTTCGGCCTTTACCTTCATGTTCCGTTCTGTGACGGGAAATGCCCGTACTGCGATTTTTACTCCCTGCCCGCCAGCGAGGAACTGATGGAGAAATATGCAAACTGTTTGGCAGATACAATTCAGCAGGGTGCAAAGCAGTGGAACCGGCGGGCCGATACGCTGTATTTCGGCGGAGGCACCCCGAATCTGCTCGGAGCGAAGCGGCTGTCCGCTCTGATCGCACAGGCAAAACAGAGTTTTGTGCTGGAGAACGCCGAAATTTCATTGGAAGTCAACCCGACGGAGGATCTGAGCGGCTTTTTAGAAGAAATTCGTGCTGCGGGCGCAAACCGCCTTTCCGTTGGGCTACAGTCAGCTAACGAGGACGAGCTTTCGCTTTTGGGCCGCCGGCATACCGCGAAACAGGCGGAAAAAGCTGTGCGCGACGCACAGGCCGCCGGATTCGACAATATTTCTCTCGACCTGATGCTCGCGATACAGCACCAGACAAAAGAAAGTCTTTTGCGTTCCATTGATTTCTGCGCGGCCGCGGGAATTCAACATATTTCCGCTTATCTGTTGAAAATCGAACCGGATACGGTTTATGGCAAACGAAAAGAAACACTCAGTATTCCGGACGATGACGAAGCGGGCGATTTGTATTTGTTTGCCTGTGAAGAACTGGAGAAACGCGGATTTCACCAATATGAAATCTCCAATTTCGCAAAACCGGGATTCGAGAGCCGGCATAACCTGAAATACTGGCGCTGTGAGGAATATCTCGGACTCGGCCCGGCGGCGCATTCCTTTATGGACGGAAAGCGGTTTTACTATCGCCGGAATCTCAATGAGTTCCTCGGCGGCGAAAAGCCCGCGCAGGACGGCGACGGCGGCGGATTTGAAGAATACGCCATGCTTGCCATGCGGCTGACGGAAGGGCTGACGAACGAAGGATACCGCGCGCGTTTCGGGATTGATCTTCCCAAACGGATGATGCGTGCGGCGAAGCTGTATGAAAAGGGCGGCCTGACCGTCTGCAATGAACACGGCTTTCACTTTACGCCGAAGGGATTTCTTCTTTCCAACACGCTGACGGCGGAAATACTGTACAGCTAGAAAAGGCTGCGGTTTTTCGCGGCCTTTTCTTCTGAAATTTTACGATTTCACAATTAGTTTACAAATACTATATTGACAATGGGGCAAAGTAATGGTAAATTATTAATTAGAGTTAGCACTCGAACCGTTAGAGTGCTAAAACAAAAAGCAAACGAGGTGAGAGGGTTGGAGTTAAGCGAACGGAAACAAAAGATTCTGGCGGCAGTCGTGGACTTATATGTTGCGACCGGCGAACCGGTGGGTTCCAAAGCGCTTTGCGACACCCTCGACTTTACCGTCTCCTCGGCGACGGTGCGCAACGAAATGAGCGACCTTGCGGAAATGGGGCTGCTTGAACAGCCGCATACCTCAGCGGGCAGAATTCCCTCGCAAAAAGGCTATCGTATCTATATTGACACACTAATGAAAAAACATTCTGTTTCGGGTGAGGAACAGCGCTATATTGACAGCCTTTTGCTGCCGAGTGCTTACGACCCCGAAAAACTGCTTGACGGCGTTGCGCGCGCACTCGCTGGAATGACCCGGTTTGCGGCAATTTCCACTACACCGAGCGGCAGTTCGGCGGATATCCGTGCAATTCAGTTTGTGCAGACGAGCCGCAGAACCGCAATGGCCATTATGATGACTTCTGCGGGGACGATGAAAAGCCGCGTTTTTCACTGCGATTTCGATATTACGCCCGAAATACTGCGCGTGTTTTTCAGGGTGCTCAACGAAAAGCTGGTCGGCCTGCCGGTTTCAACCATCACACCCGCATACATCCAGTCCCTTGCGGCGTCGCTGGGAAACATGACGATGCTGATGAGTGACGCACTGATGGCTGTGCTCGATGTGGCGCAGGATTCCATGCAGGCCGAGATTTGCCTCGACGGTGAAATGAACCTTCTGTTCTATAATGAACTTGGGCAGACGGGTATCCGCCGCATTATGGATTTTTTGTCAAGGCCGCAGGAACTTTCCCGTCTTTTAATGCAGCAGAACAACGGCATGAAGGTGATGATCGGCCAAGAAAGCAACCGCCCGGAATTAAGCGAGTCCAGCGTGATAGTTTCCCGGTACGCGGTTGGCGGCAGGGATGCGGGCGCGATTGCTATTATTGGGCCGACGCGCATGAACTACGGAAAAATTATTTCTAATATTGAATATCTCTCCGGCTCCGTCGGAAGAATGCTGACGGAGTTATTGGATATGGAATAGAAAGGGGTCACTGTTTTGGAAAAAAAGCAAACAGATAAGAAAGAGAAGCAGACGCCGCAGGCTGAGGAAGAGATCGCGGCAGTTCAGCCCGAGGAAACCTCTAAAGCGGAGAAAGAAGCCGATGAGGAAGAGCCAAAGGATGAAACGCAGGTCAAACTCGACCAGGCGCAGGAAGAACTGAAAAAACAAAAAGAGCTTCTGCTCCGCACAGCGGCGGAATATGACAATTACCGCAAACGTACGGAGCGCGAAAAAGCGGCGGTTTACGCCGATGCGACCTCCGCGGCGGTTGTGGAGTTTTTAGCGGTGGCGGATAACCTTGAAAGGGCCCTTGAGCAGAAAGACTGCAGTATTGAGGATCTTCGCAAGGGAGTTGAAATGGTCAGCACGCAGCTGAAAGGCGCACTCACCAAACTTGGTGTGACCGAAATGGGTGAGACCGGGGAAGCTTTTAATCCGGATCTGCACAATGCGGTTTCCCATATGGATGATGAAAACGCCGGTGAAAATACGATTGCGCAGGTGTTCCAAAAGGGATACAAAATCGGGGATAAGGTCGTGCGTCATGCCATGGTGCAGGTCGCAAACTGATCTTGTCCGTATTGAAGGCAAATTTCAAATTCATATAGATTGATTTACATTAAAAACTAAATTTTTTTGGAGGTAAACAGTATGTCAAAGACAATAGGCATAGACTTAGGTACAACAAATTCATGTGTTGCGGTTATTGAGGGCGGCGAGCCGGTCGTTATTGCGAACGCTGAGGGCGCAAGAACCACCCCTTCCGTTGTTGCTTTTTCAAAAACAGGCGAGCGCATGGTCGGTCAGGTTGCAAAGCGTCAGGCGATAACCAACCCGGACCGCACAGTCTCTTCCATTAAACGGGAAATGGGCTCAAATTTTAAAGTGAATATTGATGGCAAAAGCTATACACCGCAGGAAATTTCCGCAATGATTCTTCAAAAACTGAAGAGCGACGCGGAAGCTTATTTGGGTGAGAAAGTCACCTCCGCCGTTATTACCGTTCCGGCGTACTTTACCGACGCACAGCGCCAGGCGACAAAGGATGCAGGTAAGATCGCGGGCCTGGATGTAAAGCGCATTATCAATGAGCCGACGGCGGCCGCGCTTTCTTATGGCATTGACAAGGGCGAAGATCAGAAGATTATGGTTTACGACCTTGGCGGCGGTACATTTGATGTCTCCGTTATTGAAATGGGTGACGGCGTACAGGAAGTTCTGGCCACCGCTGGCAATAACCGCCTTGGCGGCGACGACTTCGACAAGCGGGTAATGGACTGGATGACTTCCTCCTTTAAGGCGGAAAGCGGTATTGACCTGAGTAATGACAAAATGGCAATGCAGAGATTGAAGGAAGCCGCAGAAAAAGCGAAAATCGAGCTTTCCGGCATGACTTCAAGCGCAATCAACCTGCCGTTTATCACAGCCGACGCAGCCGGCCCGAAGCATCTTGATTTAACGCTGACCAGGGCAAAATTCAACGAACTAACCGCCGATCTTGTAGAAAAGACGATGGGTCCCGTTCGTCAGGCACTTTCCGACTCCGGCCTGAAAATCGAAGAAATTAACAAAGTACTGCTTGTCGCGGTTCTTCCAGAATCCCCGCCGTGCAGGACGCGGTCAAGGGCTTTACAGGCAAAGATCCGTTCAAGGGGATCAACCCGGATGAGTGCGTTGCAATCGGCGCGGCATTACAGGCCGGTGTGCTCGGCGGCGAGGTCGAGGGCCTGCTGCTTCTCGATGTTACCCCGCTTTCACTGGGCGTTGAAACCATGGGCGGCGTCATGACAAAGATCATAGAGCGCAATACCACGATTCCGACCAAGAAGAGCCAGATCTTCTCCACAGCGGCCGACGGCCAGACACAGGTTGAGGTAAATGTCCTTCAGGGCGAGCGTGAGTTTGCCCGCGACAACAAACAGCTCGGTCTGTTTAAGCTGGACGGCATTGCTCCGGCACCGCGCGGAATCCCCCAGATTGAAGTTTCCTTTGATATCGATGCCAACGGCATTGTGAACGTATTCGCGAAGGATATGGGTACCGGTAAGGAACAGAAGATCACAATTACCTCCAGCTCGAATATGAGCAAGGATGATATCAGCAAAGCTGTTCAGGAGTCCGAAAAATTTGCGGCCGAAGACAAAAAACGCCGTGAAGAAGTCGACCAGAAGAACGAAGCCGAAAATATGTGCTATGCGGTTGAGAAGCTTTTAAAGGACAGCGGCGATAAGATTGACGAAGCCGACAAGACCGACCTGAACGCAAAGGTTGCGTCACTGAAGGAGTCTATTTCCGCAGGAAACGCGGATGACATGAAGACAAAGAGCGAAGAACTGCAGAAAACAATGTTTGCGGTCAGCGAAAAACTTTACAAGGCCGCCGCGCCGCAGCAGCCGGCAGATGGGCAGCCCGTGCCCCCCGCACAGGATGCAAACGGCGGAAACGTTTACGATGCCGAATACAAGGACGTGAACGACGATAGTAAAAAGTAATCTCTGTGTGCTTTTTATCAATGAATATTGATTCATGAAAGATGAATGATTGTGGTGGCCAGCTCCCCGAAAGAGGAGCTGGCAATCATGGATTGAGCGGCAATTTCAGAGCGAACAGTAAAATGCATTTTGAAGGAACGCCACGGAAAATCTTCCTCCTTCATTTGTTCATTTTTCATCTATTTTAGGAGTGATTTGGTTTGGCTGATAAAAGGGATTTTTATGAGGTTATGGGCGTACCCAAAAATGCCACGGATGACGAGATCAAAAAGGCTTACCGCAAGCTAGCGAAGCAGTATCACCCGGATTTGAACCCGGGCGATCAGACAGCCGAGGCAAAATTCAAAGAGGTAAATGAAGCATACGAAGTGCTTTCCGATAAGGATAAAAAAGCGCGCTACGATCAATTCGGTCACGCGGGCGTTGACCCCAATTTCGGCGGCGGCAGCCCGTTTACCGGCGATATTGATCTGGGCGACATATTCAACAGCTTCTTCGGCGGCGGCTTTGGCGGCGGGCGTTCCGCAAACCCGAACGCTCCGCGGCGCGGCAGTGATACCGAGGCGACGGTGAACATAAGCTTTGAAGAAGCGGCAAAGGGCTGCAAGAAAAATGTATCCTTTCAAAAAATTGAAACCTGTGATGACTGCGGCGGCAGCGGTGCGAAAAAAGGCACATCCGCAAAAACCTGTCCGAACTGCAACGGTACAGGACAGGTTCGCATTAACCAGCGCACACCGTTTGGCGTGGTGCAGACAAGCAGAAGCTGCGACCGCTGCGGCGGCGCCGGAAAGATCATTGACAGTCCCTGCGGAACCTGCGGCGGAACCGGCCGCGTACGCAAACAAAAGACAATTGAAATTAATATTCCGGCGGGTATTGACAACGAACAGATTCTCAGCGTGGGCGGTCAGGGGAACTCCGGAACAAACGGAGGCCCGGGCGGCGATTTGCGCGTTTATGTAAATGTGCGTCCGCATCCCATCTTCGAGCGGCGCGGAAATGATGTGTGGTGCGAGGTGCCGATTACCTATACACAGGCTGCACTTGGCGCCGAGGTGGTTGTACCGACCATTGACGGCCGCGTCAGCTATCAGGTGCGCGAGGGCACGCAGCCCGGCGACGTTTTCAAGCTGAAAGGCAAGGGAATTCCGCGTATCGGCGGGCACGGGCGCGGCGACCAGTTTGTGCGCATGACGATTGAAGTGCCGAAAAATTTGACGCAGAAACAGAAGTCGATTTTACAGGAATTTGACAGTGTCGCCGAAGAGAAAAACTATCAGAAGCGCAAGAATTTTATCGATAAGATTAAAGATATGTTCGGAGAATAAAAAAAACCTGCCAAGCGGCAGGTTTTTTTTTGAGCATGAGGAAGAAATTTTTACGATATGTCTGCCTGTGTGTTGAAAGAATATTATTTCGCATAAGATTAAGCAGTTACGGAAAAATCGGACTGAGGCAGATGACAGGAGGACGGTAAAATGGAGTATTTCGGCTTGTTTTTTCTGGCGGTGATCGTTGAAGGCGTGATTACCTATATCAATGAGTTTTTTGTAAAAGGCGTTTTAAAATGGGAAATGATCTTTTCAATCCTATTGGGCGTGTTCGTCGCCGTTGCTTATGGAGTTGACATGCTGGCTTTGGTGGGGCTGAAAACATCTATTCCCTTTATCGGCAGCATTCTGACGGGTATTCTCATCAGCCGCGGCAGCAACTATGTTTTTGATCTGGTCAAAACCCTCACAGCCGCGAAGGAAACCGGGAAGTAAAAAAAACGCCGCATGGAATCCTAGTTTGGTTCCATGCGGCATTTATTTGGCGGGGCGCTTTGGGTCATTGGTTCTCCCCAAAATATAATCAGTGGAGGTATGATAGAAATCAGCCAGCCTGAGGAGATGTTCTACGGGGACGGTCTGATGCCCTCTTTCATATCGAGAGTAAACCGTTTGGCTGATGCCCAGAATCACTGCAATATCCTTTTGCAGTAAATCCCGGTCTTCTCGTAAATCCTTCAGTCTTGGAAAATACATCGTCGCACATCCTTCCCACAGTACTTTTTTATACTATTGACAATACCATGAGGAGATGCTATTCTTTTTAATATAGTACCTATAAGTACTAAAAAGGAGTGAAAAAAAGATGCCTGATTACCGGGAAATGTATTGTGTTTTATTTCAGGGAGTTACCCGTGAAATCGAAATTTTGCAGCAAGCGCAGTGTGAAACGGAAAAAATTTATGTGGAAATGCCGGACACAATCAGTATCAGCCAAATCATGGAGGGTAAAGTAAAAGAAAAAAATAAGGACGCCGAAGAAAATTCCACCGGCGCCCTGAAGCTATAATCGAATGCGGTTATTCGTCTTTACCGCAGCATTTCTTATATTTTTTTCCGCTGCCACACGGGCACGGATCGTTGCGTCCGGGCTTTTTGCCCTTGCGCACGGTGCGGTTCACATCGGTGCCGTCGGCGCTGCTTGAGGTCGGTGTGGCAACCTGTTCACGCTTCGGTTCTTCGGAAGAACGAAGCTGGACGGTGAGCATCATGCGGGCAGTGTTTTCACGGATAGTCGCGATCATTGCGTCAAACATGTCGAAGCCTTCAAGGCGGTACTCGACAACCGGGTCATGCTGACCGTAAGCGCGCAGGCGGATACCCTTCTGCAGTTCCTCCATGGCGTCAATATGATCCATCCACTCGGAGTCGACATTTTTCAGAAGGATAACGCGTTCAAGCTCGCGGGCAATCTCTTCGCCGAAGCCTGCTTCACGCTTTTCGTATAATTTCTTTGCTTTTTCAATTAACTGATCTTTTACATAATCAGGCTCCAGTTTTTCAACTTCTTCCCTGGTGTAAACCAAATCCTCGGGGGTCAGCAGCCATCCCATGTAGTGGTCGCGCAGACCTTGGAAGTTCCAGTCGTCGTGCAGCGCCGTTTCCGGCATGTATTGGTGAACCTGGGATTCGATTGCCTGCTCGATCATGTTCATGATCTGATCTTTAATATTTTCGCCGTTTAGCACCTGATCGCGCTGCCCGTAGATGATTTCACGCTGACGGCTCATAACGTCGTCGAACTGAAGAACATTTTTGCGGATTCCGAAGTTGCGGCCTTCTATCTTGCGCTGGGCGCCTTCAATGGTGTTGCTGAGCATTTTGTTTTCAATCGGGGTGTTTTCATCCACATTCAGGCGTTCCATCAGATTGTTGATGCGTTCGCCGCCGAACAGACGCATTAAATCGTCCTCCAGCGAAATGTAGAACCGGCTCATACCGGGGTCGCCCTGACGTCCGGAACGGCCGCGCAGCTGGTTGTCGATACGGCGGGATTCGTGGCGCTCCGTGCCGATAATGTAAAGTCCGCCGGCGGCTTTTACCTCTTCAGCTTCTATCTTTATCTGCGCTTTATATTTTTCATTCAATTCCTCAAAGGTTTTGCGGGCGTTCAATATTTCCTCATCGGTTGTGTCGGAGTATGCGGTGGATTCACCGATCAGTTCTTCTGTAAACTGCATGCGGCGCATTTCGGATTTCGCCATATACTCGCTGTTGCCGCCGAGCACAATGTCGGTGCCGCGTCCTGCCATATTGGTAGCAATTGTGACAGCACCTTTGTGACCTGCCTGCGCAACAATCTCCGCTTCCTTGTCATGGTATTTCGCATTTAACACTTCATGCTTAATTCCGCGGCGGTGAAGCAGACCGCTCAGTTCCTCGGACTTTTCAATGGAAATGGTGCCGACCAGAACAGGCTGTCCTTTTTCATGATGTTCGATGACATCGTCAATCACGGCATTAAACTTTGCTTTTTCCGTCTTATAAACAATGTCCGGAAAATCCTGGCGGATCATCGGCTGGTTGGTGGGAACCTCAACAACATCCAGCTTGTAAATCTCACGGAACTCCTCCTCTTCCGTCATGGCGGTTCCGGTCATACCGGAAAGCTTATCGTATAATCTAAAGAAATTCTGGAATGTTATGGTGGCAAGCGTTTTGCTTTCATGCGCAACTTTTACGCCTTCCTTTGCTTCGATTGCCTGATGAAGTCCCTCGTTGTAACGGCGGCCGTACATCAGACGACCGGTAAATTCGTCTACAATAATGACTTCGCCGTCCTTGACCACGTATTCAATATCCTTCTGCATGACGCCGCGCGCCTTGATTGCCTGATTGACATGATGCTGAATTTCAATGTTGTCGGCATCTGTCAGATTGTCGATTTTAAAATAGGCCTCGGCTTTCTTAACGCCGGACTGGGTCAGTGTTGAGGTTTTCGCCTTTTCATCGACAATATAATCGGCGTCCTTATAAAGTTCGTCGTTGTCCTCTTTGTCGTTCAGTTCCGCGACCTTGACCATTTTCAGGGTCTGCGCAAAATGGTCGGCCACGTTGTACAGCTCTGTAGACTTTTCGCCCTGACCAGAAATAATCAGCGGGGTTCTCGCTTCATCAATGAGGATGGAGTCCACCTCATCGACAATGGCGTAGTTGTGGCCGCGCTGCACCTTGTTTTCTTTATAAATCACCATGTTGTCGCGCAGATAGTCAAAACCGAATTCGTTGTTCGTACCATAGGTGATATCGGCGTTATACGCTGCTTTGCGCACATCATTTTCAAGGTCGTGCACAATCAAACCGACGCTCAGACCGAGAAAACGGTAAACCTTTCCCATCCATTCGGAGTCGCGGCGCGCAAGGTAGTCATTGACGGTAACAACGTGGACACCTTTGCCGGAAAGCGCATTTAAGTAAGCCGGCAGTGTGGCAACAAGGGTTTTTCCTTCGCCGGTTTTCATTTCACTGATACGGCCCTGATGCAGCACGATTCCGCCGATGATCTGCACCGGAAAGTGGCGCATTCCCAAAACACGGTCCGAAGCTTCACGGCAGACCGCGAATGCGTCCGTCAGAATGTCATCCAAGGTTTCGCCGTTCGCAAGGCGCTCTTTCAATGCGGGCGTCTGGGCGGTGAGCTCTTCATCGGACATCTTTTTATACTTGTCCTCCAAAGCGAGCACGGAGTCGCACAGAGGCTGAATGCGCTTGAGTTCACGCCTGCTGTAATTGCCGAAAAATGCGGATAAAATATTGCCCATTTATGTCACCTCAAAATGTAATAATTAATTAAAAAATTATAGTCAACATACTAAAATAGTATATCATAGGATACTCTAAAAAGAAAGAATAATTCGTGAACAATAGGATGACGGTTTTTACGCACAGGGGTGCAGGAGCGGTGCTTAAACAATGGCCGATGTATTCAAAAACACCTGTTAAATTTTTAATTATTGATCAGTATCCTATTGCTAAAAAACAGAAAATATTCTATAATAAAACTGTATATTGGTTATTACGGTAATAAAACCAAAAGATACTGAAACCGAAAGGAGTACCGATATGAATTATTCCCCAGAAGTGGAAAAAATGTGTACTGTGACAAAGGGACCAAAACACGGTCCTGCACCGATTCCCGAAGAAGGGAAATGGGTAAAATCCTATGAAATCAAGGACATTTCCGGTCTTAGCCACGGCATTGGCTGGTGCGCACCGCAGCAGGGCGCATGCAAACTGACTTTGAATGTGAAAGAGGGTATTGTCGAGGAGGCTCTGGTGGAAACCATCGGCTGTTCCGGCATGACTCACTCCGCAGCGATGGCTGCCGAAATTCTGCCGGGCAAAACACTGCTTGAGTGCCTGAACACAGACCTTGTCTGCGACGCTATCAATGTTGCAATGAGAGAAATTTTCAAACAGCTCGCCTACGGCCGCAGCCAGACGGCGTTCTCCGAAGGCGGTCTTCCGATCGGCGCCGGACTTGAGGACCTTGGCAAAGGCCTTCGCTCCCAGATCGGCACCATGTACAGCACCGGTGCAAAGGGTGTTCGCTACATGGAAATGGCGGAGGGCTATGTTTTAAAAACGGCGCTTGATGAAAACAATGAAGTCATCGGTTATCAGTTTGTCAAGATCGGTAAAATGCTTGAAGATATCCGCCACGGCGTAAGCCCTGACGAAGCCTACAAGAAGAATATCGGCCAATACGGCCGCTTTGACAACGCGGCAAAGTATATTGACCCGCGTGAAGAATAATTAAGACCATAAAAGGAGGACTAAACTATATGGCTAACGATGTTATATTTGAAGGAAAAGAAAGAAGAATGGCCAAAATAGAGAAGTGTCTTGCCGAGTATGGCCTTGCCAGTCTCGAAGACGCTCGCGATCTTTGCCTTTCTAAAGGAATTGATGTTGATAAAATTGTGAAGGGCGTACAGCCCATCGCATTTGAAAACGCAAGCTGGGCTTATACCCTCGGCTGTGCAATCGGGGTTAAGACGGGCGTAAAGTCCGCCGCGGAAGCCGCTGAAAAAATCGGTCTTGGCCTCGAAGCATTCTGCATTCCCGGTTCCGTCGCCGAACAGAGAAAAGTCGGTATTGGCCACGGCAACCTCGGCGCCATGCTTCTGCGTGACGAAACAAAGTGCTTTGCCTTTCTGGCGGGTCATGAATCCTTTGCCGCCGCCGAAGGAGCAATCGGAATCGCGCGTACCGCGAACCGTGCCCGCAAAGAACCGCTCAGAATTATTTTGAACGGTCTTGGCAAGGATGCCGCGTATATCATTTCAAGAGTAAACGGCTTTACGTATGTAAAGACTGATTTTGATTTCTTCAACGACGAGCTGAAGGTTATTGAGGAGAGAGCCTTTTCCAACGGCGAACGCGCGGCGGTGAAATGCTACGGCGCGAACGATGTCCGCGAGGGTGTGGCAATCATGCAGGCCGAAGGCGTTGATGTTTCCATCACCGGAAATTCGACAAACCCGGTGCGGTTCCAGCATCTGGTGGCCGGCACCTACAAAAAGTGGGCGCAGGAAAACGGCAAGAAATATTTCTCTGTTGCAAGCGGCGGCGGCACAGGCCGCACACTGCATCCGGACAACATGGGCGCCGGCCCTGCTTCCTACGGACTGACCGATTCCATGGGCCGTATGCATGGCGACGCTCAGTTTGCAGGTTCCTCTTCGGTTCCCGCGCACGTTGAAATGATGGGTCTTATTGGCATGGGCAACAACCCCATGGTTGGCGCCACCGTCGCATGTGCAGTTGCGGTATTTGAATCAGGTAAGTAAGTTGCAAAGCTTTTTCAGGAGTGTGGCGCTTAGTCACACTCCTTTTTTTGTAAATCTTTTTAAGCGCATTATTCGACGAATAAAATATGGGATAATAAAAGAGTATCAAATTTTATCATTTTTTGATTATTATTTAGAATAAACGGGGTGTACCTAATGAATACCAGAAGAAGGCCGAGACGAATTTTTCGCAAAGTGGTTATTTGCATCATCCTGGCCGGAATCCTTTATTCCATCGGACTGGGAGTTACTGCTGCCGTCAGGGGAATTCACCGTATGATTTACAGTTCTGCACAGATGCAAAGCCCCGTTTCAAAAGCTGCCGCCGGCAGTGTGTTACAGGCCACGTCAGCAGCCAGCCTTCCGCCCGAGGTAATTTCCTCGCCTGCCGTGCCGCTCAGCAGCACCCCGCAGAAGACCGAGGTTTCGGCGGGGTATTTTGACGATGCGCTCTTTATCGGGGACAGCCGGACGGAGGGACTGCGTAATTTCGACGGACTGGACAACGCGACCTATTACGCTGTAAAAGGTCTTATGGTCAGCACGATTTTTACAAAACCTTCCATTGAGATCAACGGTAAGAAAATTGCGGTTATGCAGGCGCTTGCAGAGAAGAAATATGGGAAGATTTATATCATGCTTGGGGTGAACGAACTTGGCTGGAGCAGTTTTGATACTTTTATTCAGGATTATCAGAAGGTAATTGATCAAATTAAAATCAATCAGCCGGGCGCCGTGATTTATGTACAGTCCATTCTTCCGGTAACGGCAAAAAAGTCAGAGGCGGATAAAATATATAACAATCAAAAAATTGCATATTATAATCAAGCAATTAAAGAAATGGCTGCAAAAAAGGGCGTGTGCTATCTTGCGGTCAATACGGCGGTTTCCGATTCCGCGGGAAATCTGCCCCCGGACGCCTCGGTCGACGGGGTGCATCTAAATAGTGAATATTGTAAAAAATGGTGTGAATATCTTAAAACGCATAGGGACAGCGAAAGGAAATAGGAAGAGAAAATGAAGAAAACGATTCTGATTATTTTGGCGAGTGCGCTGCTGTTGGCTGCCGGCTGCGCTGCGAATGTCCAAAAGTCGATCAATACGGAAGAGGTTGCGAAAAAGCTGATATCTTCGATTCAGTTTTCCGACCAAATGTCAATGATTGAAGGCAAAACGGCCCTTAAATTGTACGGGCTCGATGAAAGTACCGTTTCAAAATCGGATGTTTACGAAAGCACCGGTGCGACCGCCGAAGAGGTGGCGGTGTTCGAAGCAAAGGACGAGGCTTCCGCGGCAAAGGTTAAGAAGGCCGCCCAGCAAAGAATGGAAGATCAAAGGGCGAGTTTTACGGATTATCAGCCGCAGGAAATGGAAAAGCTGAAATCGCCTGTTCTGGTGGAAAACGGGAAATATGTCATTCTGTGTGTCTCCAATGACAACAGCGGCGCACAAAAGGTGATTGACAGTTTCTTTAAATAATGGTAACAACAAAGAAGCCGCGCAGATCATTTCGGTCTGTGCGGCTTCTTTGTTATGCGAAAAAACGTGTTGGTTTGCAAATATCAGGGTTCGTCAAACTGTAAAGGGAACATTTTCCGTATCAGATCACCGAAGAATTTGATGAGAGGCCCCATGCAAAATGCGGTAATCACAGTACCCACGCCCACCACGCCGCCAAAGAGCCAGCCCAGAACTACGGAAAAAACATCGTAGCCGATGCGGCCCCAGCGGTATTGGATGTGGAAGCAATTCACCAGCATAAACCCGATGCTGTCATAAGGAGACACACCCAGACTGGGATACATGTAAAGAGCTGCGGTAAAAGCAAGAATCACAACACCGCACAACATAAACAGAATGCGCAGGGGAAGTGTCGGATTCTGCGGAAGGAACGGGAAGAGAAGCTCTCTGAAAAAATCAACCAGAAATCCGATCGCAACCATATTTACAATTGTTCCGAACCCGATCTTGGATCTGGCGAAAAAAAAAGTAAAAAACAGCACGATAATATTCATAATCAGCTGCCACATGCCAAAGCTCATGCCAAATATGTGTGACAGACCGGTATTCATACAGGTACAGGGGTCCGTGCCAAGGCCGGCGTATATCGAAAGGGACACTGCGAAGCCCATAATGAACGTGCCAACGCACACCATGGCCATACGCTTATAAAGGGTTTTATTCATTTGTATTTTCTCACAATCCAATATAATCAAGGTTTACGCAGTCTTGGAACAATCAGAATTGCAGCCGACCAGAACAACTCATAGATCATTAATGCGGTAACGGTCAGTTGGCGTAGGCCAGAGTAGCACGTTAAAAAAGCAACCAGCAGAAAACCGAGAATGACGGCTACGTTTTGCAGCGCAACTGCAATGGAAATATTGCTGCGCTGACGCACACACGCGGTCAGAAGCCGCATCATTGCGGTCGGGCGGCCTTTTGTGGCCAACACTGCGTCGGAGCGTTCCTGCGGAGCGGACGTCATATCGGTGTAGACGCTTCCGAGCCGCTCGGGCAGTACGCGTACAGAGTGCTCGTCAAGACCGAAACATTCTCCCAGAAGACGGGGGGTGATGTTGGGGTCGCATGTGCGCACAATCAGGCTGACGCCGTTGTCCTCCATACGCCGTAATTCCATCGCGCGGCGGCGGTCGGAGTTGTAGGACACCACAAACATGGCGACCAAATCCCCGCCGGATGCCAGATAAACGATTTTCTTACCGGTATGCGTATATTTTTCCTCATAATCGCGTGAAGGCGGCTCAATGCTGTGGGCTTCCATCAGCGTGCGGCTTCCCACAAGGATTCTCCTGCCCGCAACCCATCCGGTAACGCCTTTGTTATCCTCAAATACCGGATTGTCAATTTTAGGAAGCATATCGCGGCGGCTTTTGATAATCTGATCAAACAGGTCGCTCAGGGGTCCGCCTACCGCGCACATCAGTGCGGTGGCGTCCACAATGGCGTCGTCTATGCGCTGCCCTCCGAAGGTCTTTATCGCATTCAGGACGACGGTACCCTTGGGGAACAGCTCTTTTGCGTCCACAAGAACGGCATTTACACTGCTGAACCTGTCAATCGCCGGATATCCGACAATCATCGCGCCGCAGCGCGCGGCAATGCGGCTCACACGATTCACCGGAAGGTTTACGCTGAGCATGTTGACGAAAGGAACACAGATGCACGCCGCGGCTGCGAAAGCGGTCAGCGCGCTGAAAACATCTTTCAATAATATGAGGGTGGTTATGCACAATATGAGGGAAGAGACAAATCCGATAGGAGCCAGAAGCTGTGAGGACTGCTCGCTTGGGTCCGGTTCGTAGGAAAGTCTTAAAAAATGTTTGAGAAAATTGGTTTTAGTCTGAAAGGCGATGACGGGCGCATCCATGACGCATCCGCTTGCCATTTGCAGAGCGGTATTGTGGTCCTCAAAGAGCTGGACAGCCTGTTTTTGATCGGGCGCGGCGACAAAATGAAAGTTTCGGTTAATCCGCCTGCTAAGGCTGAGCTTTCCTGCCGCGTTGAAAAATAAAGCCATGACGACAAGGACGGAATACACATGCAGTCCTCCCGTCTGAACGCTTTGCACGGAGAACAGCAGGACGACGTTCTGAACTACCGCGGCAATATCCGCAACAGCGACAGCGCTGTCTGCGTTTGCCTGAAACACAAAGAGACCCTTCATTCCGTTTATGATGGGAGTGATGCTGAAAGCGGTGGCGATCAGCAGGAATACAAGATTTAAAATTATGTAAGGCTGGGCGCCCGTCCAGATTTGAACCATCTCCGGCAGGAGGGAGGATTGGTCCCTCAGAATGCCGAAAACGAGAAGAAAAACAAGATTAATGCCTGTTACGGCGAGGCGCAGATATAATCTTCGTATATTGGAACTGAGTTCGTGAAAAATAGAAGGCGCGTCACCCGGTTTTTGGTAATCATCCAGTTCTTCCTGTTCGCCGGGCAGATTGTCGGTGGAGTCGTTTTCCTCCTCCTCATTGCCGAATACGCTGAACTGCTTTTTTTCAGCGGCTTTTTCGGGAACCGGTTCTCTTCCATCAAACGGATTCTCTTCATCCTCATCTTCTTCGGAATCGATGTTCAGGGAGACAACCGGTTCGGGAAATGGGATGGGCTGGGGAACTTCGTCAGCAGGAAGGCCGGCTTCATCAGGCACAACCGCCGCAGGCTCTTCAGTGTGCGCTGCAGCGGCTTGATTCTCTATTGGGGATTCCGTGTTTTGCTTCGTGGTTCCCGCAGTGCCGATTGATTCTACGGGAATCTTAATCGGCGGCGGAGGCTGTTTCGGTTTGGCGGGCGGATAGTCCGCCGCCGCGTCGGAGAGAACTTCTTCAAAATTATTCAATTGAATCATGTGAACGGGTCTGCCGGAATTTGTCCGGTAACTTTGAATATTTTCCACCGACTGAGGAACCGGTTTTACCGGTTCCCGCACGGCGGGAGCCGGCGGGATTTCTTCTTTTACCCTTGGTGCGGCCACCGGTTCCTTGACCGGCTCTTCCGGAAGCCGGCACCGAATAGAGGGAACGGAATCGGGTTGCAGCGGCGAAGACGGAGTCATCGGCGGCGCAGAAGGCTGAAATACCGGTTCCCGCATCGGTTCGCGTATTTCGGGCTGCGGTACTACGGGACCCGGCTCAATTTCCGGTTTCGGGGCCGGTGTGGGGCCGGGAACAGGTTTCGGCGCGGGTGGGGTTATCGTGGGAAGATGCGGTTCCTCGGGCTCTTCTGGCTCGACCGGAGGTTCTTTCGCCTTTGGTTTTGCGGCGGCACGCTGATCATCATAAAGGGAGAAAATATCGTCCTGGTCAAGACCGGCCTGACTCATGATTTTTTCCACACGTTTTTTGCGTTCGTTGTGCAGCCGTTCAAAACGATCCGCAATTTCGTCATCCACTGTGTCGTCGCCGGTTTCGCTGAATAGATAGGAAAAGATGGGATCGCTCTCCTTCTTTTCCGCTTTCTTCATTTGAGGCTGTGCTTTTCCGAAGTCTTCGCGATAGTCTTCCAGCGGCCTTAACTGGAGGCCGTAGTAAATATCCTCTTCCTCTTCCGGTTCGGGGAAATCCATTTTGCGTCGTTTAAAAAATCCCCTGCCGCTGTTTTTGGCCTTTCCCGGTGCGCTGGGGTGCTGTGGCAGGGAGGATGTTTTTGCGTCGAGGGCACTCTTGGCCTGCGCGGCAATTTCTTCCGGCGTGGCGAGCGCTCTTTTTCTGACTGACTCAGCCTTTGCCTTGTTTTCGGTGGGCGCAGGCTCCTGCTTTACTGTTTCCAAAGTACGCGCTTCGGCTAAAATTTCGTCCAGCGAAAATTGACCGCGCGGAGCTTTTTGATCGTCGCCCATAGTTATCCGCTCCTGTATTATTTTGTCTTAATCCCGCTGCGCTGACGTGCGATTTCATAACAGATAATGCCGCAGGCAACGGAAGCATTAAGCGAATTTATTTTACCCTTCATAGGCAAAGATATAACAAAGTCACATTTTTCTTTTACAAGTCGGCCCACACCGGAACCTTCCGAGCCGATCACAACGGCAGCCGGGCCGGAATAATCGACTCCGCACCAGTTTTCACCGTTCAAATCCGCGGCATAAATCCACACGCCGCGTTTTTTCAGTTCGTCAATTGCGGCGGTGACATTGGTCACTCTTGCAACCGGAACATATTCCACCGCGCCCGCGCTCGCTTTGCCGACTGCATAAGTCAGCCCCACCGCACGCCGTTTGGGGATGATGACACCGTGTGCGCCCGAACATTCGGCCACTCTTAAAATAGCGCCCAGATTATGCGGGTCTTCAAGCTCATCCGCAATAATAATGAACGGCGGTTCGTTCCGTTCGGCCGCAAGCCGAAAAATATCGTCAATAGTCGCATATTCCTTGACCGCAGCCACGGCGACCACGCCTTGATGATTTGCGTTGCCGCACATGAAATCGAGTTTTTTGCTGTCCGCTTCTTTAATTGCAATGTCCTTTTCCTTTGCTTTGGCAATCAGCGCACTGAGGCTACCGGTGTGCGCTCCGCGCACAACATAAAGGCTGTCAATGGTGCGTCCGCTGCGCATCGCTTCGCTGACGGCATTTCTGCCGGCGATGATATCGTCGCCGCGCTGATTATTTTCTTCATTCATCTATTTTTGCTCCCCTATTTTAGCTTAATTTACATGATATTCCAAAATTCGCCGGACGCCGCACAAGGATTGTCCAAATTTCGCGACACCGCGACACTTTGAATTTCAAATTAACTATATATTTCTATTTTATCAGATATGGGCATGTCCGTCAATATGTCGAAACTCTTAAAAATTCCCCGCTTTTCTCATACTTTACCCTGATTCTGAATATAAAGATTCAGGAGGTACGCCGATGATGATCATGATGAGACATAGTATTCCGCGAATTCTGATTAAAAAACGTTTTTGGGGTGCGGTCTGCATCCTGATTTTATGTCTGCTTTTCATCGTTTCAGCTTTAAAAAGCTGCGGAAAGCAAAAAGAAAACCTGAGAGAATATGCACTGGAGACGGTGTCGGTGGATTTTAAACCGATGGTCTCGCAGGTTCTTCTTCGCACGCGGCAGGGGGAACAGATCAACACAAAGCTGCTTTACGCCGCATACATTACGCTGTTCGACAACAGCCGGGATTCCGATAAAAATAAGGTGAGAAGCCGCCTTGTGAACTGTTTTTACACGGATGAAAAAGATGCGGCGGTACCCTTGACGGGCACGGAGGAAATCTTTGACCGGATTGAGGCGGAATTCGGCATTGCGGTCAACAATGCACAAAGGCATTCAATCGTTGCCCTTTGCGCGGATTTGGTACCCGGCTATGTTGATTCTGTTTCCCTGTTGCAAAAAAATTTGAAAAGCGGGGACGGACTGAAAAACAATATCGGTCTTGCCAATTTTGCGTGGAACGCGCTGAGCTGCAAAAGCGGATATGTTTACGGCGCGGTGGGGCAGGCGATTGTCCTGCCGTTTTTACAGCAGCAGCAAACCCGATTTAGCCGAATCGAGCGGGCGAATCTGACAGGGGCGCAGGTAAATTCCATCTATCTGAATTTTGGAGGAAGACCTGCATTTGACTGCGGCGGCCTGATTAAGGCGTATTGCTGGCTGGATGAATCAACGGGAACCATCTCGGCAAAGCAGCCGGATGTCCTGCCGGACTGCACGGCAAACGGCCTTTTAGACCTTGCCAAAATAAAAGGCAATATTTCCGAGATGCCCGATACGCCGGGTCTGGCGGTTCAGAAGGACGGACATGTCGGCGTTTATGTCGGCGGGGGCGAAGTGATTGAGGCAAGGGGAAATCAGTACGGCGTCGTAAAAACGGAATTAAAGGGGCGGGGCTGGGAGCATTATTTGCAGGTTCCCACACTCATCTATGTGCAGAGCGGCACATACAGAATACAAAACCGTCAAATTGTAATATCCGCCGGGCAAATTGCGAATACGTCAAAATAAAAAGGAAGAGGCTGTTGCAAATGTTACCACATTTGCAACAGCCTTTCCAGATGGAAAAAATTGTGCGTGAGATGGAGATGTATCATCATGAAATCTTATAATCTTATAAATTCTGCTTAAAAAAGGCCTGCATAATTTTGACAGTCTGCTCTTCATCCGACCCTTCCACAGTAACGGTGACTTCCTCACCCTTTTTGGCGGCGAGGCTCATGACGGAGAAAAGTTTTTTGGCATTTCCTGTTTTATTGCTTTTTGCAATCGTGACTTCCGAACTGTGTTTTTGTGCTTCCAGCACCAAAAGGCCGGCAGGCCGGGCATGGATTCCTTCGTTATCCTGAATGACATAACGAAACTCTTTCATTAAATTCACCCCTTTATTGTTTTAAGCAGAGCGGCGACTTCCTTTCCGGTTGCCAGATTTTCGGAAAAAGCGCTGGCGCTTCCCGCGGCAATTCCCGTTTGGAAGGCTTCGAGCAGATTGGCGCTTTTCAGGTATCCGGCAAGAAAACCGGCCACCATGGAATCGCCGGCGCCAACGGTGTTGACTACTTTACCCTTTGGGGCCGCGCTTTGGTAAACGCTGCCTTCTTCACTGAGAAGAATTGCGCCGTCGCCGCCCATGGACACGAGAATATTGCACGCGCCAAGTGTCTGAAGCTTTTTGCAGGCACGCACAATTTTATCGGTGCCGTTCAGCGGTTCGCCGATGATTTCCTCCAGTTCCTCCCGGTTGGGTTTAATGAGGAACGGCCGGAACTTCAACACGTTTAAAAGCAGCTGTCCCGTGGCGTCCACCACAATGCGGATTTTCTTGTTTTGAAGCCGCTCCATGATGGTTTCGTAGGTGTTCTCCGGCAGTGAGGAGGGAATGCTGCCCGCAAGAACGAGAATATCTCCGTCGGAAAGGTTGCTGAGCTGTAAAAACAGTTCACCGACTTTTTCCTGCGGAATGCGCGGGCCGCTGCCGTTTACCGCTGTTTCACGCTCGGAGCGGATTTTCAGATTAATACGGGACATCCCGCCGTCCAGCCGGATGAATTTGGTTTCACAGCCGAAGGCACGCACGCCTCTTTCAATTTCATCGCCGGTAAAACCAGCGATGAATCCAAGCGCCGTGCTGTTCAAACCAAGATTTTTCAGTACAATGGAAACGTTGATTCCTTTTCCGCCGCTCAGAATTTTTTCACCGCTGCTCCGGTTGATCTCCCCTTCGCGGAAATTCGAAACTTCTGTAATGTAATCCAGCGCCGGGTTAAATGTTACGGTATAAATCAATGGTGTGCACCCCCGCAGTCTCAGGCAGTCGATAAAATCGCGCAACCGCAAAATTGTTTTACAATTTTGTTTACTGCGTTGGCTACGCTTGCAAATTTCGGTCACATGCAAAAAGCATGCTCCCTCATTTGCGGCGCTTGCCGCCTTGTCTTGCACGATTTCTCGACGCCTGACATTCTAAGTCATATTGATCAGTTTTCAGTCGTTCAATCCGTAATGTTCAAACAGAATATGTTCCGCTTCGCTGTTCCACAGACCGTTATGCTTTTCACAGCTGTCGGCCAGCTTTTTAAACAGATCATCCTTTTCGCCCAGAACCCTGAAGTCCTCAATGGCGGTCAGCGGCATGCTGATATGCGTATAGATGAGTTTTTTACCGCCGGGAATGGACGGAAGATTTTCTGTTGTATCGGCGACACAGTCGATTCCGCCCACATGTGTGACCATGACGGACGGATTGATTTCCCCGGAAGCGGACAGGTCGAGCGCTTCGATCAGATCAGCCGTATTTCCGCCGGTGGAACCCATGATATGGGTGCTGATATAATGCGTATTGTACATATTGATGCTTGCGGAAAATTTGTTATCCGTAGGGCCGGCGAAAAAGTTTAAGCAGCCGTCAAAAGCAAGCAGGCTGTCTGCCAGTTCTACAAGGGGGCGGATGGGCGCCATTACGAAGATGTCGTCGAAACCGGTGCCGCCGGTCAGTGCTTTGAGATCCTCAAACTGATTTTCAAGCTTTTCGGGATTGACGTATTTTAAGGTTACTCCCAGACCTGCCGCCTTTGAAACGGGAACGACTTTTTCTGCGCGGGAAATCCGGTCTTCACTGACGTCGGTCACGACGACCAGCTGCGGCTTTTTTTCAAGGCAGATTGCGTATTCCACCGCACCGAGGCCCATGGGACCCGCGCCGCCCACGATCAGAACCGTTCCGTTTTCTTTTACGCCGGAGGCATGGTCATAGTTAAGCTTGTTGGTGTGGTAATTGGAATGGAATCCGCCGATAATGCAGGACATCGGCTCACCGAGCGAAGCTTCAAAATAGCTGGGGCCGCTGTAGTGCAGCAGGCAGCCAAGCTCCATCACCTCGTGGGGGATGATGCAGTAGGTGCAGTCCCCGCCAAAATACTCATAGGAATAGCCGGGGGAATTCAGGCTGCCCTTGTAATTCAGCGCGGGCTGCTGTGCAAATTTTTCGCCCGCTTTGAATTCGGACTGCCATTTTGCCCCTACCTTTACGATATCGCCCGCAAATTCATGCCCGATGATCACAGGGTTCGTGTCAATGTTCTGCGGCGCACGCTTGTGCTTTTTTCCCTGCTTGACCAGTTTATAGGTAGACATGCAAATACTGTCGCTGACAACCTTGACCAGTATTTCGTCGTCTTTTATTTCAGGAAGCTCAAATTCTTTAAGCCTCAGATCATCTGCTCCATACATCCTGACTGCTTTCGTCTTCATAGTAGTTCCTTTCTCCATTCTGCAATGGACGGTCGTTCTATCGTCTGCCGCAATTCAGCAGCCGCTGAATAAATTGTAAATTTTATCCACATTTTCGCTCTGTACAAGGGCTTCCACAGCCTCCTGCGTATCCAGCTTCTCAACAATATTCCTTAAAATTTCCAGATGCTCGTCGCCAATGGCAGCAATACCGACGACCAGATAGACAGTCTCGCTGTCCCAGGAAATCCCCTCTGGATACACCATGACTACCAGCCCGGAAAAAAGAATTTCCTTTCTCACTTCGCTTTCTCCGTGGGGAATGGAAATGCTGTTCCCAATACAGGTCGAGAGTTTCTTCTCCCTTGCAAGCATGCCGCCGATGTAGGGTTCGGATACGTAGCCGCTGTCAAAAAGCAGCTGGCCCGCGCGCCGGATCGCATCCTCCTTGTTTTGGGCGACGCAGTTTAAAACGATGTTCCGTTTCATCAGAAGTTCCGGCTTTTTTGCGCTTTTTTTAAAAAACAATGCGTACCACCTCCTTTGGTTGTGGACTTTATGAATGGATTCATGGGTAGAGTTCTTTGATTTTCTGAGCAAAGTACCCCTCCAGAATCTCCTGTATTTTTGTGTAGGAGGCCTCCCGGTCTCCGGATTTAAGCGCAATCAGAAAGTCTTCGTCTTCAATCAGCGCGCTGCTGAGCTTTCCCATCATCTGACTGTGCTGTTTGCCTTCGGAGCCTTTGGGAATCAGCATAATAACCGCCAGCTCGGCTCCCTTCAGGTATTCGCTGCTGAAAGGGGGATGATTGGGAAGGATGACTGCAAACACAGGTTTTATTACGCCGCCGGTTTTCGCGTGAAGCAAAGCAAACTGATAGCTCTCAACCACTTGTGAACTGATTTTCTCCCTTGCCAGCAAATCGCTGAAGATCATACCGCGGGCTTCATTGCTAATCCCGAAACGCCGGCTCGCCTGTTCGACCAGTTCTGCAAAATTCGTGTTCTCATCTATGTAGGACACTTCAAACTGCGTAAGCACGGACTGGATGCTTTCCGCCATATCCCAGGTTTCATGCAGCTGACTGGCAAAATCCCCGCTTTTTCTTTCGGCCGGAATCTGGCCTGTTTCCACGTAGGCACAGCGATTGATCTCTTTCCGGATTTTTTCCAGATCTTCCTCTGTGGGCAGGGGGCTGACCAACAGATAGGAGCAGGGAAAATCTTTGAGCGGGAATGAAGAAACAAGAATGTCGATATCCGACAGGGAACCCGCGGCTAAATCTTCCTGCGCGTAGGTCCTCACAAGAACGTCCGCTTTGAATGTATTTTTGATCCGGGAGGACATCAAATAGGAAATGCCGATTCCGCTCGCGCAGACAACGCCGATGCTGACAACCTTGCGCCGTATTTTTCTCTCTTTCAGGCGCATAACCGCCGCGCCGAAGTGGGTTGCAAGGTATCCTGTTTCCGTGTCAGGCACCGCAAAGCCGCAGCTTTCCCAAATCACCTGCGCCGCATTTTTGCTTTTCTCAAAAATATCCGGATACATGTTCCGGATTTGCTCCAGCATGTTGTTTTGGATTGCCATATTGTGCTTGAGCCGAATCAGAGTCGGATCCAGATGGACGATGAGGCCGCTTAAAAGAACTTCATCCGTTTTCAGTTCTTCGGCGATTTCCGGGTCAAACCGGTCAATCATCCGGTAAATCAT
Source organism: uncultured Caproiciproducens sp. (assembly GCF_963664915.1). Classification (NCBI taxonomy): domain Bacteria; kingdom Bacillati; phylum Bacillota; class Clostridia; order Eubacteriales; family Acutalibacteraceae; genus Caproiciproducens; species uncultured Caproiciproducens sp. The sequence goes on along the minus strand of NZ_OY761810.1, from coordinate 845,764 downwards.
GCGAATCAGCTCATAATGATCGATGTAAAAATCGTCATCCTGCGTTTTATCGATATATTTTTGTTTTGCGCTTTTAATGTTGATGAAAATATACGCCCGTTCCTCATCGCAGATCTTGAACTGGAACGACTGTTCCAGTTTGTTCGCAATGGTGTCGGTGAGCGTGTAGTCCTCATCTGCTTTCAGCTTTTGAATGGTGTCGGTTTCCATGGAGATTGTTTTCTGCTTGATAATTCTTTTCACCGCAATGGAAAGGTAGATTACAAGCCTGATCCGGGAGGATTCTGTCATCCTTTCCAGTTTTTTGCTTGGAATTGTTTTCAGAGCGGCAACCACCTGATTGAAAATTTTGATATCCAACAGGGGGTAAATATCTATCTTTTCAGCCGATTTTCCATCGGCACCGGCAGATGCTTCCCAGAATTCATCCCGGCTGATATTTTCATAGATAAATTGGGAGAGTGCCCGGCGGTAGGCTTCTTCGGTGCCGTCCAAAGCAACACCGTATCCCTGTCGCCGGGACAAATCCAAATCATTTTTTTTGAACCAGTCAGCAATGACGTCCATGTCATTGCTGATGGTTCCTTCACTTACTTTGAACAGATTCGAGTAATAGTACAGCTTTTGTACGCTTTGATTTTTCAGAATTTCCAAAACTAGCCGTTTTCTTCGGTTTTCCTTGTCCATGGATTCCGGTTCATCTGCACTGAGCAGCACCTGGGCAAGGTTTGCTCTGTCGTTTTCGCTTCCTTCAAGCCGAATTCCCACTCCCGACTTCGCGTTAATCCTCAGATTAAAGGAACGAAGCAGGGAATCAACGTTTTCCATGTCGCGGAAAAGCGTCCGTTTGCTGGTGTTCAGCAGGGAAGCAAGCTCGCTTACAGAAACGGGCTCCGTATTTTTCAATAAAATACGGAACAAATGATTTAAACGCGGTGTAAAAGTCATTTGCAACCCCTCCTGATACTCAATGTTACTATCTTTTATCCGCTTCGTATACAGTGTTTCTGTACGGATTCTGACCGGATTTCTTTGTTATATTACCGAAGCAAGACTGCCCAGCTGATTTACAAGCTCGTCATACTCCGGCGCCGCCATAAAGTTGGTAATGGTAATAAGCTGAGCGTTCGGCACGGCTTTCTGTACCCTTGCCATCAGCTCATGGTGTGTAACAACAATCTGTGCGTCACGGGGAATATCTTCGATGGAGGAATGAACCACCTGAATGTCCAGTCCGGCTTCTCTGATTTTTTTGCCGAGAACCGTTGCGCCCATTGCGCTGGAACCCATGCCGGCGTCGCAGGCAAATACGATTTTGCTGACGTTTACCTTGCGAAGGACGGCTGGTTTTTTCCCGAAATTTCCGCCTTTCATTGCTTTGACTTTGTCTTTGGCTTCTTCAAGACCGTCTTCCTCTTTAGCGGTTGCCTTCAAGAGGACGAACGATACGGCAAAGCTGACCGCCGCGGCGCACGTTACGCCGAGAATGGTGCCCGCAAATCCGCCTCTCGGGGTCATCAGAAGGAAGGCGATAATGCTGCCCGGGGATGCCGCGGCAACAAGGCCGGCACCCAGGATTCCCTCTACGAAAGATCCGGTGATGCCGCCGGCAATAACCGCGAGGATAAGAATCGGGTTCATCATAACATACGGGAAATAAATTTCATGGATACCGCCGAGGAAATGAATAATCACAGCACCGGGAGCGGAACTCTTCGCAGAGCCTTTTCCGGCAATGCAGTATGCAAGCAGCAGCCCAAGGCCCGGGCCCGGATTTGCTTCCAGCATAAAGAAGATGGACTTGCCCATTTGGCCTGCCTGCTCAATTCCGAGCGGGGTCAGGATGCCGTGGTTGATCGCGTTGTTGAGGAACAGAACCTTTGCAGGCTCGATGAAGATCTGTGCCAGCGGCAGCAGGCCCGCTTTTACAAAGAAATCAACACCCGCGGCCATACCGGCTGTCAGAGCCACGCACAGGGGATTAATCAGCAGAAACGAGATAATCGCTAGGATGCCGCCGATGATGCCGGCTGAAAAGTTGTCGACGAGCATTTCAAATCCCGCCTTCACTTTTCCCTGAATCAGTTTGTCGAACTGCTTGATTATGTAACCGCCCAGAGGGCCCATAATCATCACGCCGAGAAACATCGGAATGTCCGCGCCGATGATTACGCCGATAGAAGCAATGGCGCCGACCACGGCACCTCTCTGCCCGCCGACCATGCGGCCGCCCGTGTAGCCGATGAGCAGGGGAAGCAGGTACTTGAGCATCGGGTCTACTAGGGTTGCCAGCTTGTCGTTTGGCGTCCACCCTGTTTTGATGAACATTGCCGTGATCAGGCCCCATGCAATGAAGGCACCAATATTCGGCATGACCATTCCGCTCAGGAACCTGCCGAAGCTTTGAATTTTTTCTTTCATTATTTACTCCGCCTTTCAACAATAGTTCCGAAATATTTCTGCTTTGATTATAAGCCGGAGGACGATACTTTCTCAAGAGAAACAAAAACAGATTTGGCACACACAAATGATGCCAAAAGTTAATAATCAATATTTGCAATTTTGTATAATTTGCCATAAATTAATTTTTCGTACTCAGAAAATCCATATTCCGCCCCGTCTGGAAGCGCCAAAAAAAATTGAACTGTCTTTTGCTTTTGCGTGTCCATACAATGATAATTTGGAATATACGTCGCTTCTAGCAAGGCACAGAGCCATTTATACACTAAGTATTTGCAGTGGTTTACATAACACCGTGGAATACTCGGCTTTCTCTGTTGAAAACTCGGTTGAAAATGTTGATAAGTGTGGAGACTGCCCCGATTTTCAAGTTGTGCATAGGAAATGTATATATAATTATGTCAACTTAATCTCAAAATCTTTGAAAACAATCAGTATTCTAACCTTTACTTAACTATGATATAATATAGGCAGCAATCATACAGTGCATGAACTGTAAATGATATTGGACGGAGAGAAGGTCGGAACCATATGGTGCATCGGACAGACAGCTTTGATTTGGCGCAGACGCTTGACTGCGGGCAGTGCTTCCGCTGGGAGAAGCAGGCCGACGGCTCTTACACAGGCGTCGCTTTCGGGCGCATTCTGAATATTTCGGAGGAAAACAGGGAACAGGTGCTGCTTGACGCCTTTTGGCGGAATTATTTCGACCTGCCGCTCGATTACGGTAAAATTCGCGACGATTTGTCGGCGGGAGACGCCACCCTTGCAAAAGCGGCGAAGTTTGCGCCCGGAATGAGAATTCTGAACCAGGAGCCGTGGGAAGCGCTTTGTTCGTTTATCTTTTCGCAGAACAACAATATTCCCAGAATCAAAGGAATTGTGTCGCGGTTTTGCGCGAAGTTCGGTCAGGAAATCGGGGACGGCTATTTTGCCTTTCCGAAAGCTGAAAATACTGCCCGGCTGTGTGAAACGGACCTTGCGGATATCCGCAGCGGGTTCCGGGCGAAATACATACTCAGCGCAGCGCAGAAGGTGGCAATGGGTGAAATTGACCTTGAAGTGCTCAAAACCGTGCCGCTGGCCGACGCCCGTGACCGGCTCATGACGATTCACGGAGTGGGGCCAAAGGTGGCTGACTGCACCCTGCTTTACGGGCTGCACCGTCTGGAGGCGTTCCCGATGGATGTTTGGATGAAACGTGCGATGCACACGCTGTTTCCCGGCAGAGAACCGGAGAGCTTCGGCCGGTATGCCGGAATCGCGCAGCAGTACATTTTTCATTACAGCCGGAACAATCCGAACCTGTTTGAAACGGATCATTAATCAATTGTGCCTGTTTTCAATGGTGACAGAAATTCGCGATTTGTTAAATTTATCTTTCACTTTTCCGAATTTTAGGATATAATATTGATAACAATAAATTGGGAGGTTCATTACCATGCCATTAGTAAATACAGTTGAAATGTTCAAAAAAGCCTATGCCGGCGGATATGCCGTCGGTGCGTTCAATGTCAATAATATGGAGATCGTTCAGGGCATTACCGAAGCCTGCCAGGAACTGAAGGCTCCGGTTATTCTTCAGGTTTCCGCGGGCGCGCGCAAATATGCCAATCACACATATTTGATCAAGCTGGTTGAAGCCGCTGTTATAGAAAGCCCGGATATTCCGATTTCGCTGCACCTTGACCACGGTTCTTCCTATGAACTGTGCAAGGACTGTATTGACGGCGGATTTACCTCCGTTATGTTTGACGGTTCTTCCAAGCCTTACGAGGAAAATGTGGAAGAAGCCCGCAAAGTCGTTGAGTATGCGCATAAATATAATGTAACCGTTGAAGCCGAACTTGGCAAGCTGGCCGGTGTGGAAGACGACGTAAAGGTCGAAGACGACAATGCGCAGTTTACCGATCCTGAAGAAGTACAGGATTTTGTCACGCGCACTGGCGTGGATTCCCTTGCGATCGCAATCGGTACAAGCCATGGCGCATACAAATTCAAACCCGGCCAGAAGCCGAGGCTCCGCCTTGATATTTTGCAGGAGGTTTCCGACCGTCTGCCGGGATTCCCGATCGTTCTGCACGGCGCTTCCTCTGTTATTCCGGAGTTTGTGAAACAGATCAACCAGTTTGGCGGACAAATGCCGGACGCGATCGGCATTCCGGAAGAAATGCTCCTTGAAGCCTCGAAGATGGCCGTCTGCAAGATCAACATTGACTCCGACCTGCGCCTTGCCATGACGGCGAGCGTCCGCAAATATTTAGCGGAAAATCCGTCCCATTTTGACCCAAGGCAATATCTTACCCCTGCGCGCACAGCTATTAAGGAAATGGTTGAGCACAAAATCGTCGCCGTTCTCGGCTGCGCGGGCAAAGCATAAATAGTTCGTTCCCATATAAAAAAGTCCGTCCGGTTTTCCGGGCGGGCTTTTTTGTTTTTATCACCGAGCGCCGTGCGTTCTAGTGTGTGCGTCACAATGGAGCCCCACCAGAGGAATTTTGATATGAAAAAATGAAATTTTAGCAATTATAGGATTGTAATCATTGTAAAAACACGCTATAATTATCGTAAATTTGGTTGAACAATTGTATGGTTGTAACAATCAATCCCTGAAAGGAGTATCAATCATGAAACAGTATTATGCAAAAAATATTCTCAACATTGCAATTGCGGGACACAGCGGCTCTGGAAAAACCAGCATCGCAGAGGCTATGCTGTATTTGTCCGGCGCGACCGATCGTTTTGGCAAGGTCGGCGAAGGAAACACCGTGTGTGACTTTGATCCGGAAGAAGTGAAAAGGAAAATCACTGTGACCACTGCGGTGGCCCCTCTGGAATGGAAGAATCATAAAATTAATCTGATAGATGCTCCGGGTCTTTTTGACTTTGAAGGCGGCATGTGCGAGGCTGTCCGTGCGGCGGACTCCGTACTGGTCGCAGTCTCCGGCAAAAGCGGTGTGGCTGTCGGTACGGAAAAAGCGGTCGATGCGGCAAACGCGCGCGGGCTTTCCAAAATCTTTTTTGTCAACGGGCTTTGCGACGAGAGCGCGCGCTTTTACAAAGTGTTTGAAGATTTAAAGGCAAGCTTCGGCCCTTCTGTCTGCCCCGTGGTGGTTCCTTTTATTGAGGACGGCAAGGCAAACATCTATATCAATATCTTGGAGTACAAAGCGTATGATTATCACAACGGCAAGCCTGTTGAAGTAAAAATGCCGGATATGGGCACAAGGCTGGAGGGACTTCGCACCGCTATTTACGAGGCGGTCGCCGAAACAAGCGACGAAATGTTTGAAAAATATTTTTCGGGCGAGCAGTTCACACCGGAAGAAGTGATTGTCGGTGTAAGCAAGGGCGTGAAGTCCGGCACGATCAGCCCGGTGTTCTGCGGGGACGCCCTTCTGATGAGGGGAATGGAGCAGTTCCTGGACGGCCTGACCTGGCTGGCTCCGTCGGCTGAGGAAAAAAGCGGCGAAATCGGCTCGGATGTGGACGGCAACCCGATTGAACTTTCGGTAAACGATGACGGCGCGGCCGCCGCAATCGTATTCAAGACCATTGCAGACCCGTTTATTGGAAAGCTGTCCTACCTAAAGGTGATCTCCGGAAAGGTCGCGACGGATTCCCAGCTGATTGACATGCGTACGGGCAATGTGGAGCGCATCGGCAAAACAGTCATGATGCGCGGGAAAAAACAGGAGGATACTCCCTTCATCGGCGCCGGCGATATCGGCGCTGTTCTGAAGCTTCAGGGAGTCAGTACGGGGGACACGCTTTGTTCACCGGCCAGAAAAGTCACGCTGGACGGTATTAGGTATCCAAACCCGACGCTCTCCATGGCGGTACTGCCGAAGAACAAGGGGGAAGAGGACAAGATCGCACAGGGGATTTTTCGTCTGGTGGACGAAGATCCTACCATTAAATTTACAACCAACGCGGAAACACATCAGATGGTGTTGTCCGGTTTGGGTGAACAGCATCTCGACATTATCATTTCCAAATTGAGAAATAAATTCGGCGTGGAGGTCACGCTGCAAAAGCCGCGCGTGCCTTACCGTGAAACCATACACAAGAAGGTTCAGGTGCAGGGCCGATACAAGAAACAGACCGGCGGCCACGGACAGTTCGGCGACATTTGGGTCGAATTTGAACCCTGTGACAGCGAGGGCCTTGAGTTTTGCGAACGGGTCGTAGGCGGTGCGGTACCGAAAAACTTCTTCCCCGCGGTTGAAAAAGGACTGCGCGAGTGCATCGGAAAAGGGCCGCTCGCGGGATATCCGGTGGTCGGGCTACGCGCCACGCTGTATGACGGCTCGTATCATCCGGTCGACTCCTCCGAAATGTCCTTTAAAATGGCGGCTACCCTTGCCTATAAAGCAGGTATGCCGATTGCAAGCCCCGTGCTGCTTGAACCGATCGGTACCCTGAAGTGCATGGTGCCGGACGCCAACATGGGCGACATTATGGGCGAGGTCAACAAGCGCCGCGGCCGTGTGCAGGGAATGAACCCTGCGGACGACGGAAAGCAGACCGTTGAAGCCGAGGTGCCAATGGCGGAAATGCACGATTTCACAACGTTTGTACGCCAGGTTACACAGGGCAGGGGCGCGTTTACCTTTGACTTCTGCCGCTATGAAGAGGCGCCGCCGCCGGTCGCTCAAAAAGTAATTGAAGAGGCAAAAACCGCTGACGCGGAAGAATAAACGATTGATTGAGAACAGCCGCCGGAAACGGGGGCTGTTTTTGCATTTTTTTCCATCCGCCCGCATATTTATCTTTTACAAGGGGGCGGAAATATGTTTATTCTTTCAGTTAAGGCCGGCAGGAAAAAAATACTCGTTGTTCTGGCGGCAATTTTACTTGTTGTGACCGCGGTGATTGTTGTGGCGAAACTGTTCAATTCCAAACCGGTTGCTTCGTCGGGAGGGAAGCAATATGCCCTTTCCGCCGAGTCCAATGATGAGCGCGTATCGTTTCTAAAGCAGTTTGGCTGGCAGGTAACCGCCGAACCGCTTGAAATGAAAGACGTGTGTATTCCGGCGCAATTCGACGACGTCTATATCCAATACAACAATATACAGAAAGAGCAGGGGCTTGACCTCACCCCTTACGCGGGAAAGACCTGTAAACAATGGGTCTATACGGTCACAAACTATCCGCAGGCCACAGATGTGCGGGCCACCATCCTTGTTTATGACAACAGGGTAATCGGCGGCGACCTGAGCACCGTACAGCTTGACGGATTTATGACCGGCTTTGCAGGGGAGAAAATCAGCAATGACTATGCCGAGCCAATACTGTCCTCCGCGGCGCCGAACGAAGGGTCCGCTAATCCGAATGGGGCCTCTGCAGATCCCAATGCAGCATCCGCCGCACCGAATACAAAGGGGACCTCGTCGCATGTAGAAGAGGCCACGCCGAAAGCCGACTCGGAAATACCGGCAAATGCCTGGCCGACGGATTGAGTGCTCGGCGTAAAATCCATTGACCGGCATTTCATTATCGTTTAAAATAAAAGACATCGATAAAAATTGCGGAAGGTGAGCAAATGAGCATGGAACGGCTTGACAAGATATTGGCTTTGCAGAATGTGGGCAGCCGCAAGGACGCCGGGGTGATGATTCGCCGCGGCGTTGTTGCAGTGAACGGAAGCGCGGTCAAAAAAGCCGACTTCAAAGTGGACACGCAGTCCGATGAGGTGACGGTGAACGGGGAAATCCTGATGATCAGGGAGTATTTATATCTCATGATGAACAAGCCCGCGGGCGTGCTTTCCGCCGCGAGGGATTCACGCGCGAAGACCGTGGTGGATCTGCTGCCGCCGGCACTGAAACGGCGCGGTCTTTTCCCCGCAGGGCGGCTCGACAAAGACACCGAGGGCCTGCTCATTATTACCGACGACGGGGTGTTTGCCCACCGGATGCTTGCGCCGAAAAGCCATGTGTTCAAGGTTTATGAAGCGGTTCTTGCCCGGCCGGCCGCCGCCGCGGACATTGCGGCGTTTGAAAGCGGTGTGGAACTCAGCGACATGACGTGTCTGCCGGCACAGCTGAGGGTGCTGGAGGACGGGGAACACCCGCGCGTCAGCATCAGAATCCGCGAGGGTAAATTTCATCAGGTCAAACGGATGTTTCTGGCGCGCGGCAACGAGGTCCTAAAACTGAAACGGGTGCAGATCGGCGCGCTCCTGCTGGACGAAAGACTTGCACCGGGCACGGCCCGCGAGCTGGACGAAAGCGAGAAAAATGCCGTTTTTTGCTAATCTTCGTTATTCAATATATACTAAATTTGAATCCTGTTTTTGTGTTTTATCAGATTTTCATAAACCCCCCGAATAAAGTTTGGGTAAAAAGGGTCTGTTAATCCCTGTTTACATCTGTTATCATTAACGCATCAAAGAAAAAAACGGCCTTCATTTGAGCCCGTTAACGAAGAACAGTATGAGATTCAGGAGGATGATTATGGCAAATGTAACACTGAAAAACATCTACAAGGTTTACGAAGGCGACGTAACGGCGGTTACGGATTTCAACCTTGAAATTGCAGACAAGGAATTTATTATTCTCGTCGGGCCTTCCGGATGCGGCAAGTCAACCACACTGAGAATGATTGCAGGTCTGGAAGAAATCAGCAAGGGGGAACTGTATATCGGAGACATCCTCGCAAATAATATTGCGCCAAAAGACCGCGACATTGCAATGGTGTTCCAGAATTACGCGCTTTATCCCCATATGACCGTTTTTGACAATATGGCATTTGGTCTTAAAATTCGTAAAATACCGAAGGAAGATATTAAACGCCGCGTGGAAGAAGCGGCTAAAATTCTTGATATATCCCATTTGCTCGACAGAAAGCCGAAGGCTTTGTCCGGCGGCCAGCGCCAGCGCGTTGCCCTTGGACGTGCCATTGTGCGTGATCCGAAGGTTTTTCTTTTGGACGAACCGCTTTCAAACCTTGACGCAAAGCTGCGCGCGCAGATGAGAACGGAAATCTCCAAACTTCACAAAAGACTGGGCACCACCTTCATTTATGTAACGCATGACCAGACCGAAGCGATGACCATGGGCGACCGGATTGTCGTTATGAAGGACGGTTTTGTGCAGCAGGTCGACACACCGCAGAATCTTTACGATTTACCGGTAAACGAATTTGTCGCCGGCTTTATGGGTTCTCCGCAAATGAACTTTATTGATGCGGAGGTAGAAAACAAGGGAGGCCGTTATTTCCTGAAATTCGGCCAGTACAGCATTGGGATTCCCGATGGGAAGGATAAAGACGGCGTGCTGAAGGAGTATGTCGGCAAAAGCGTTGTGTTTGGAATCCGCCCCGAAGACGTGCATGACGAGCCGGAATTTCTTCAGAAGGCTACAGACGGCATTGTAAAAGTAAACGTGGAAGTAACGGAACTGATGGGCGCCGAAACATACCTTTATTTGACCTGTGAGGGAAATGACATTACGGCGAGAGTTGAGCCGACTTCCACCGCCAAGACAGGCGATATCATTGAAATTGCGTTTAATCTTCAAAAGCTGCATTTGTTTGACAGGGAAACAGAAAAAGCGATTTTTAATTAACAAAAATTAACAAAACATTTTACGGAGCTGTGTCTGTTGACATGGCTCTTTTTGTTTTCTTTGCAAAATTTGCGGGAATCCGACCTGAAAGAAGGGGTTAAACAACCCGAAAATAGAATTTTTTTGTCAAATAGCTCCCTAAATTTGATATTTTTTTATTTTATGTTCAATTCATAGTTGAAAATTGCTTTGAATTTATGTAAAATGTATGTAGCATACTATAATATTTCAGCAGATTATACAAGTTATATAAAGTGAGGGAGAGCTATGTCAAATAGATTATTTCAGGGAGTTATCCATCAAATGCGAGATGCAATAGACCGGACGATCGGTGTCATTGATGAAACCTCGGTTATTATTGCCTGCAGTGAACTTGGGCGCATCGGCGAAGTGAACGACAGCATTACTGCTGAGATTTTAGCGACACCCGGAGCCTTTGTGGTCAACGGCTATACTTTTAAGTCGTTTGGCAGCCGCCCAAGACCGGAATATGCCGTCTTTGTTTCAGGAAGTGATCCGGAGGCCGGGCGCTACGCTTCTTTGCTTGCGGTTTCGCTGAGCAGCATAAAGCAGTATTATGATGAAAAATTCGACCGAAACAATTTTATCAAGAATGTCATTCTTGATAATATTCTGCCCGGCGATATCTATTTAAAAGCACGTGAGCTCCGCTTTAATTCCGATGTGAACCGTGTGTGTATGATGATCAAAATTACAAGCAAATCCGACATTTCGGCTTACGACGTGGTGCAGAACCTGTTCCCGGATAAAAACAAGGATTTTATTATTAATATCAATGAAAACGACATTGCGCTAGTCAAGGAAATCCGCGCCGGCATTGAGCCGAAGGATCTTGAAAAACTGGCAGGTTCGATTGTGGACACGCTTTCAAGCGAATTCTATACCCACTGTGTTGTCGGTATTGGTACGACGGTTACCGGGATTAAGGATTTGGCCCGTTCCTTTAAGGAGGCGCAGGTTGCACTGGAGGTCGGCAAGGTGTTCGACACCGAGAAACCGATTGTCAGCTATGACAACCTTGGCATTGCACGTCTGATTTATCAGCTGCCGACGACTTTGTGCGACATGTTCCTCAAAGAAGTCTTTAAGCGCGGCTCGATTGAATCGCTTGATCACGAGACTCTGTTTACCATTCAGCGTTTCTTTGAAAACAATCTGAATGTTTCGGAAACTTCCCGCAAGCTTTTCGTTCACAGAAACACGCTTGTTTACAGATTGGAGAAGATTAAAAAGATTACCGGACTGGATCTTCGCGAATTTGAAGATGCCATTGTGTTTAAAGTGGCGCTTATGGTAAAAAAGTATCTTTCTTCCAACCCAGTTAAATTCTGACAGAGAAATGAGATAAGTTACAAATATATTACAAATTAATTCTATATTGAAATAATAAGTTTGCCGCCCATTGGTATTATGTAAACATGCCAATGGGTTTTGGTTTATGGGGCTTCCTGTTGATTTTGAAACGGGAAAAACACTGAAAAGAAATTTATGGAGCGATTACATTGATAGAATTTCAGAACGTAAGTAAAACATATTCAAATGGTACCAAAGCACTGAAAAATGTGAATCTGAAAGTGGACAAGGGCGAATTTGTGTTCATTGTGGGGTCTTCCGGTGCGGGAAAAAGTACATTCCTCAAGCTGATTATGTGTGAGGAAAAACCCAACGAGGGTGAGATTATTGTCAACGGGCGCCAGCTTTCTGCGCTGAAAAGACGGGACGTGCCCTATATGCGCCGGACAATGGGAATCGTTTTTCAGGATTTCAGGCTGATTGACAATATGACGGTTTTCGAAAACGTGGCGTTTGCCATGCACATTGTCGGCGCAACAAACAAAGAAATTCACAAGCGGGTGCCGTACATTCTGGGCCTTGTTGACCTTCAGAACAAGGCGCTGTGCCACCCGACGGAACTTTCCGGCGGTGAACAGCAGCGTGTCGGCCTTGCAAGAGCGCTGGTCAACAATCCGAAACTGATTATTGCCGACGAACCGACGGGCAACATTGACCCCGCCCTTTCGTTTGAAATAGTGGATTTGCTCAACGAAATCAACCGCCGCGGCACAACGATTCTGATGGTGACGCATGAACACACGCTGGTTAAGCACTTCCACCGCAGAGTGGTCGAGATTCATGGCGGAACCATTGTGGCGGACACTGCTTCGCAGGAGGAGGTGCGCCATGAGGATTAAGGGATTGGGCTACCTGATCAAAGAGGGAATAAAAAATATCTGGAATAACCGCACCATGAGCTTTGCCTCGGTCGGTGTTCTGATATCGTGTCTGTTGCTGACGGGCGCCGCGGTGCTTTTTTCCTATAACATTGATTCCGCGATGAAGACGATTGAGGGAAACAACTCTGTTAAAATTTATATGACACAAAACCTGCCCACGCTTTCCGCAATAAAAGTGGGGGAAGAAATTAAAAAGCTTGATAATATTGAAGATTGCGAGTTTGTCCCCAAGGATGATGCCATTCAGCAGTATATGAAAATTTTGGGAGATAAGGACGGCACGATGCTGCAGGGCATGACGGGAAAAGAAAATCCGCTTCCGGATGCTTTTAAGGTTTCGTTTAAGGATTTGTCGAAATACAAGGATACGGCGGCGCAGATCAAAAAGATTACCGGTGTTGCAAGCATCAACGACTATTCCGACATAGCGGCAAAGCTGACAAGTCTGGACCGGATGATTACCATGGTGGGGTTCTGGATTATCCTGCTGCTCAGTCTGGTATCATTGTTTATTATTTCCAACACCATTCGTGTCACCATGTTTTCACGGCGCGTGGAGATCAGTATCATGAAATCCGTCGGCGCGACAAACTGGTTTGTGCGAATTCCGTTTATTGTGGAAGGGATGATTATCGGTATTATCTCAGGTGCTGTTTCAAGCCTGATTTTACTGCTTCTCTACAATAAAATGATGACGTCCATTACATCAATTATGTTGTTTACCCCTGTGGACATACGGCCTCTGGCGGGGAGCATCACACTGGCGTTTATTCTGGCCGGCACCCTGTTCGGCGCGGTCGGCGGTGTGATTTCCATCAGTAAATATCTAAAAAAAGAAGGAGGGGAGATTGTTGGGTGGTAAAAAATGGGTAAAATATATGGTGGCCGTCATTTTGGCACTGGCAATGATCTTTACCCCTCAAATTTCAGTACCTGCATCTGCCTCCAAAAGTCTGAGCCAGCTGCAGAAGGAACAAAGCGAATTAAAGAAGCAGCAGTCCGAGGTAGCGGCAAAGCTGAAATCGCTGAAAGCGGACAAGGCAAAAAAACAGGAATACAAAAATGCACTGGATACGCAGGTAAGCACCGTACAGAGCCAGATAGATGTTATCAACCAGCAGATTACCGCCCTTGATTCGGATATTTCTGAAAAAGAGTCGCAGATTGCCGGCAAGCAGAAAAGCATCAACACAAATTATGAACTGCTTAAGCAACGGCTGCGTGCGCTCTATCTGACAGGGGAAGCATCCAACCTTGAGATTATCCTGAATGCAAAGAGCGTGATGGACCTTGCGGATAAAACCGAAGCAATCCAGGCGATTACCACGCATGACACCAATTTAATCAATACGCTGAAAACAGACATGCAGAGCATTCAGACACAAAAAGCAGAAATTGAAACAAACCGTAAAAGCGTTGCCGACGCGAAAGTAGCGCTGGACACGAAGCAGGGTGAACTGACTTCACTGATCAATGAAACAAAGTCGGTGATCGCGGAGCTTGCTGCAAACGAGTCCTCGGCCAATGCGGAAAGCGCAAAGCTTGCCGCGCAGCGCAAAAAGGCGGATGCGGCAATCGACCAGTGGTATAAGGATTATTACGCGTCGCAGAAAGGAACCGGCGGCAGCGGCGGCTATGTGAGCAAAGGCAACTTTACGTGGCCGGTGCCGGGCGTAACCAGAATTTCCAGCGGATACGGATCGCGCAGCGGCGGATTCCACAAAGGAATTGATATTGCGGCAGCCGGTGTTTACGGCAAGCCGATTGTCGCGGCCGATTCCGGTAAGGTCATGATGGCCGGCTGGGGGAATTACGGTACCGGATACGGCGGATACGGCAATGTCGTGGCAATTGACCACGGCGGCGGATACTCCACCCTCTACGGACATTGCAGCAGTGTTGCCGTCAGCAAAGGGCAGACCGTGAAAAAGGGACAGGTAATTGCCTATGTCGGCAGTACCGGCGACTCTACCGGGCCCCATCTTCATTTTGAAATCCGTGTAAACGGTGTGGCGAAGAACCCAATGAACTGGTTCAGCAAGGGATAGGCGGCAGTTAGTCCCGGCGATCGAATTTGCAGAGCAATTTTGTGTGAGCTAAAAACAGAATTGCTTTGGCGGGAAAATCCAGAATAAGGAATGATTGATTCGATATGAGCAGAAAATTGTCCTGGGGCGCGACGGTCGCCCTCGTTGCCATTACGGCTTCTATCACGGTCTCTATCACCTATGTATACGCGATGAAGAGTTTCAATTCTAAGGTTGCGGATATCAATGAGCGCCAGGCAACGTACACTAAGCTGAGTGAAATTGATCAGAAAGCAAGGCAGGACTTTATTGGAACGGTGGACGAATCTGCTTTGAATGATGGAATTTGTGCCGGTTATGTAGCCGGGCTGGGCGATTCACAGGCAAAATATCTGTCGGCCGAAAAATACAAGGCCTATGTGAGCGGCAACAGTGGAAAGAATATCGGCGTAGGTATTAAAACGGTTCGTGATACCGACGGCAATATGGAAGTGATTGATGTGATGCCGAATTCGCCGGCTGAAAAGAGCGGAATAAAAAAGGGCGACACCATTGTCAGCATGGACGACAAGGAAATTGTACGCATCACTTACGGCGACGCACTCAATAAGCTCGACGGAATTTCCGGCTCAAAAGTAAAATTCGGCATTTTGCGTAAAACTGTTGCGGCCGATACCTCAAGCGGAACCGGAACAAAAACCGACAATATCAGCATTACGGTAACCCGTGCGGAGTATACCGAGCACACAATCAGCTCCTCCATGATCAACGGAAATGTGGCTTATTTGAAAATAAGCGAATTTACGGATACAAACGCGGAGCAGTTTAACACGCTGCTTTCACAGCGCATGAAAGAAGGCGCAGCGGGAATTGTGATTGATCTGCGCAACAATTCGGGGGGAAGCATCAGCGGAATGGCCGCCATGCTGGACACCCTTCTGCCGGCGGGCAATACGGTCAGCTATAAGGACAAAGCCGGAGAAATAACGGTGGAACGCACCTCAAACGCCAATGAAATCAGCTTGCCGATCACGGTGATTGTTGACCAGAACACCTTCGGTGCTGCTGAAATTTTCGCGTCCGATATCAAAGATTACAAAAAGGGACTGCTCGTCGGAGAAAAGACGGCCGGCTTTGGTACAAAGGATGAGGTGATGCCGCTTTCCGACGGCTCGGCAATTATCCTTTCCGTCGCAAATTACCTGACCCTGAACGGAAATGTCTTTGACGGGAAGGGGATCGACGTGGATGTAAGCAAGCCGCTCGACGCCGCTCAGCAGGCGCTACTGGTGAAAAATCAGCTTGCGGGCGGCCAGGACACGCAGCTGCAGGCTGCGGTTTCCGCGCTGATTCGACAGGGAGCAATCGTTTCGCAGACTCCGAGCGCAACTGAATCAGCGCCGGCAACGAGCACTGCGGCGACGGACTGAACCAAGTCAGGGATATGCATATGCATATCCCTGTTTTTTCTGGAAATTAAAGCCTGAAGGCCGGATTTTGTTGACAGAACGGTGCCGCATCACTATAATGTATTTATTATAAAAATTAGAAATAGTGCAAGAAACTTGCATTGAAAAGGTGGTTATTATATATGGTCAAACAGGTAATTTTGACAAAAGAAGGTCTGGAAAAGCTTGAGAATGAGCTTGATGAACTGAAAAGCGTTAAACGCAAGGAAGTAGCGGAAAAAATCAAAGTGGCCCTTTCTTTTGGCGACTTGTCTGAAAACAGTGAATATGATGAGGCAAAAAACGATCAGGCAATCGTTGAGGCCCGCATCGCGGATATTGAAGTGATGCTTAAAAATGTAAAAGTCATTGATGAGAACGAGCTGAGCAACGAAAACATCCACATTGGGTCCAAGGTGGAAGTCAGGGTGACAAATCCTTCAACCGGAAACAGCAGCGT
The DNA here is from genome assembly GCF_963664915.1 of uncultured Caproiciproducens sp. Taxonomy (NCBI): domain Bacteria; kingdom Bacillati; phylum Bacillota; class Clostridia; order Eubacteriales; family Acutalibacteraceae; genus Caproiciproducens; species uncultured Caproiciproducens sp. The sequence continues at coordinate 829,543 of NZ_OY761810.1, read as the reverse complement.
AGTCAACTATAAAATAGTCGGTTCCAACGAAGTCGATCCGCTTAACGGAAACATTTCGGACGAATCACTGGTTGGAAAATCCCTTTTGAATCACGGAATCGGCGATATTGTTGGAGTTGAAGTTCCTGCCGGAGTGATGGAGTACGAAGTTCTTGCCATATCCAAATAATTTTTTGGGGCGGGAGTGAATTAATGATGTAGGAGAGTTATAAATGAGCGATAAGATAAATGAGACAAACGAAACGGTTATTACGCCGGAACAGGATATCAGCGAGCTGCTGCAAATTCGAAGGGATAAGCTGACAGCGCTGCAGCAGGCAGGCAGGGATCCATTTGCCATTACGACCTGCCCGCGCGATATTACCGCGCAGGAAATCCGTCAGCTTTTTGAGGAGCTTGAAAACTGCGACGTGTGCATAGCCGGACGTGTCATGAGCTGGCGCGACATGGGCAAAGCGAGCTTTTTGGACATTCACGACCGCAGCGGAAGAATGCAGGTCTACCTGAAAATCGATCAGGTGGGCGAGGACAGCTACAATGACCTGAAAAGCTATTGGGATGTCGGCGACATTGTCAGTGTGAAAGGATATGTTTTTAAAACCCGCAGAGGGGAAATTTCCGTTCATGCCAAAGAAATTAAACTGCTCTCCAAATCATTGCTGCCCATGCCTGAAAAGTTCCATGGGCTGAAAGATACCGACCTGCGCTACCGTCAGCGCTACATCGACCTGATTGTCAATCCCGAGGTCAAGGATACCTTTATCAAGCGCAGCGAAATTATAAAGACCATGCGGAATTTTTTGGATGAAAAGTCCTATATTGAAGTAGAAACGCCTGTGCTGAACACCATCGCGGGCGGCGCGGCGGCGCGGCCGTTTGTTACACACCACAATACGCTCGATATTGACATGTACTTACGAATTGCATTGGAGCTGCACCTGAAAAGACTGATTGTCGGCGGTATGGAGCGGATTTATGAAATCGGCCGTATTTTCCGCAATGAGGGGATGGATGTAAAACATAATCCGGAGTTTACAATGATTGAGCTTTATGAAGCATATACGGATTACCGCGGGATGATGGAGCTCACTGAAAATATGATTCATGCCTGCGCGGATAAAGCGTGCGGAACCGATAAAATAACCTATCAGGGCGAAGAGGTCGACCTTGCTGTACCGTTTCAGCGCCTTTCCATGAACGAAGCGATCAAAGAATACACGGGCGTCGACTTCCTCACTTTCAAGGGGGACACGGAGAAAGCACTGGTGATTGCCAAGGGGCTTGGACTTGTTGCGAAGAGCACCGACACATGGGGCGACATTATGTCGCTCGTGTTTGAGGAAAAAGTGGAGGAGCAGCTTTTGCAGCCCACTTTCATCTATGATTATCCGGTCGAGGTCTCGCCCCTGACAAAGCGTAAGCAGGACTGCCCCGAACTTGTGGAGCGGTTTGAGCTGTTTATCGCACGGCGCGAGCTTGCAAACGCCTATTCGGAGCTGAACGACCCGATTGACCAGCGTGAACGTTTCATGCGTCAAATGGAACTGCGCGCCGCAGGCAACGAAGAAGCCAATATGATTGACGAGGACTTCCTGACCGCGCTGGAATACGGGATGCCCCCGACCGGCGGCATGGGAATGGGCGTTGACCGTCTGGTAATGCTCCTGACCGACAGCGCGTCTATCCGCGATGTGCTTTTGTTCCCCACCATGAAGCCGAGGGATTGAGTTACTCCTTGATAAAGGCTTTCAAACCGGCTTCGTCTAAAATTTCTACCTCCCGGTAACGCGTGGCTGTCCAGCCCTTTTGAGCAAAGTCTGTAAGGATGCGGCTGACGGTTACGCGCGAAACGCCCGCAAGTCCGGCTAAATCTTCGTGGGTGGTGTGCACGGTTTTAGCTTTGGACAGACTGAGCAGCAGCCGTGCAAGACGCTGGTCTGCCTGTAAAAAGGTCATGGAGTTCACCTGAGCGGAAAGCATACGGATTGTCTGTGACAGATATGTGAGCAGGTTCATGGCGAGCTGCGGCTCGCGCCGGATGCAGTCCATCAGACTTTGGCGGGTTACCGTGATGATTTCGGATTTTACAAGGGTCTTGGCACTGGATACCCTCGGCATGCCGTCGAAAAAGGCGGCTTCACCGAAAATGCTGCCGTGTTCCAGAACGGTGAGTGTTTTTTCCATGCCGTTTTCCGAGCTGATGAAGATTTTTACCGTTCCGCTTTTTAAATAATAGAATTCGCCGGCGGGTGCTTCCTGCCAGTAAATCATACGGTCTTTTTCATAATTGTGGGGTGTGTGGGATTTTTCCAACACGCCCCCTATGTTTTTTCGGGAAAATGGTTCCATTTCCATCCCTCACATTCGCTATTATTTGAATAATTGTAACATATGTTACATTCTTTTTGCAAGTTTCATGTAATAATACGATCAGATACTGACTGAAAGCAAATCAATAAATAGGGAGGATATCACGATGGGAATGACGATGACGCAGAAGATCCTTGCCGCACATGCTGGACTGGAACACGTGGAGGCCGGACAGCTGATTGAAGCGAAGCTCGACCTTGTGCTCGGTAACGATATCACTTCGCCGGTGGCGATTAACGAGTTTGAAAAATGCGGTGCTTCCTCGGTCTTTGACAAAGATAAAATTGCGCTGGTACTCGACCACTTTACCCCGAATAAGGATATAAAGGCTGCGGAGCAATGCCGTCAGGTGCGAGATTTCGCCGAAAAATATCAGATTACGAATTTTTTTGACGTCGGGCAAATGGGGATTGAACACGCGCTTCTGCCGGAGAAAGGATTGGTCGGCCCGGGTGACTGCGTAATCGGCGCGGATTCCCATACCTGCACCTATGGTGCGCTCGGCGCATTTTCGACGGGGGTTGGCTCTACCGACATGGCCGCGGGCATGATTGCAGGTAAGACGTGGTTTAAAGTTCCTTCGGCCATTCAGATTGTACTGAAAAACAAGCCCTCCAAATGGGTTAGCGGCAAAGATGTGATTTTACATTTGATCGGGATGATCGGTGTGGACGGCGCGCTGTACCGTTCGCTGGAATTTACCGGCGAGGGCGTGAGGGAGCTTTCCATTGAAGACCGTCTGTGCATTGCAAACATGGCGATTGAAGCCGGCGCCAAAAACGGAATTTTTCCCGTGGATGAAGTGACGCTCGCATATGAGAAGGATCGTTTTCAGCGTGAACCGGTGGTATATGCCGCGGATGAGGATGCCGTTTACGATGAAACGTATGAAATAGATCTGGCAAAGCTCAGACCGACGGTGGCGTTTCCCCACCTGCCGGAGAACACGAGGATAATCGATGATGTGGGCGAGATTAAAATCGACCAGAGCGTCATCGGTTCCTGCACAAACGGACGTATTGAGGATCTGCGCATTGCGGCTTCCATCATGAAAAACCGGAAGGTTGCCAAAAACGTGCGCTGCATCATTCTTCCCGGCACCCAGGCGATTTACCTTCAGGCCATGCGCGAGGGCCTCGCTGAGATTTTTGTCGAAGCCGGCGCGGTGTTCAGCACACCGACCTGCGGCCCCTGCCTTGGCGGGCATATGGGCGTTTTAGGGAAAGGCGAACGCGCGGTTTCCACGACTAACCGCAATTTTGTGGGCCGCATGGGGCACGTGGAGTCGGAGGTTTATCTCGCCAGTCCGGCTGTTGCCGCGGCGAGCGCCGTGACCGGATATATTACCGACCCGGATAAACTGACTGAGGAGGGGGAAAAATGAACGCACTTGGATTTGTACACAAATATGGCGACAATGTCGATACCGATGTCATCATCCCGGCAAGATATCTGAACACCGCCTCTCACGCAGAGCTTGCTTCGCACTGCATGGAGGATATTGACAAGGACTTTGTAAAAAATGTGAAAAAAGGCGATATCATTGTCGCGGCTAGAAATTTCGGCTGCGGTTCTTCCCGTGAGCACGCGCCGATTGCCATTCAGGCGAGCGGTGTTTCCTGTGTGATCGCATCCACCTTTGCACGCATTTTCTACCGCAACGCGATTAATATCGGGCTGCCGATTTTGGAATGCGACGCGGCAGCGCGGGATATTCAGAACGGCGATGAGATTGAAGTCGATTTCGGAACCGGTGTGATTAAAAACCTTTCGAGTGGGAAAAACTATAAAGCTCAGCCGTTTCCGCCGTTTATTCAGAACATCATTGAAAAAGGCGGATTGTTAAACAGTATAATGAAATAACGCACCGTACAGTCTGACTGTTTATTTGCAATTATAAAGGGGGGCGCCGCGGCGCTCCCCTTTATTCATATAATGTTTAAAAACTTTTATAAAAAATTCATGACTTTTCAGGTGAATTAACTTATAATCAGAATATACAATTTACAACGGGGGTATGAAGGAGGAAGTTAAAATGCCGATTGGAAAAATTTTAGTGGTTGATGACGACCAAAATATATGCGAGCTTCTGCGGCTGTACATTGAAAAGGAAGGCTTTGAGGTGGCGATTGCCAATGACGGACGTAAGGCGCTGGAAGCTTTTGATGTGGAATCACCCGACTTGATTATGCTTGACATCATGCTGCCCGAACTGGACGGCTGGCAGGTCTGCAGGGAAATCCGTAAAAAATCACAGTGCCCGATTATCATGCTCACCGCAAAAGGCGAAGTGTTTGACAAGGTGCTGGGTCTTGAGTTAGGCGCGGACGACTATGTGGTCAAGCCGTTTGAGGCAAAAGAGGTGGTGGCCAGAATTAAAGCCGTGCTGCGCCGCCTTGGCAAAAACAGTGAGGAAACGGTGAAAGAGGTTAAATACGACAAGCTCTCCATCAACCTTACGAATTATGAACTGCGGGTCAACGGAGTTCAGATTGATACTCCGCCAAAAGAAATGGAACTGATTTATCATCTCGCGAGCAATCCGAACCGAGTGTTTACCCGGGATCAGCTGCTTGACGAAGTGTGGGGATTTGACTACTACGGCGACAGCCGCACCGTGGACGTTCACGTAAAACGTCTGAGGGAAAAATTGGAAGGCGTTTCGGAAAAGTGGGCGCTGAAAACAGTTTGGGGCGTCGGCTATAAATTTGAAGTTAAGGAATAAGAAATGCAGAAAACACTGTTTAAAAAGTATCTGCGCATTACTTCTTTGATTATTGTTATCAGTTTTCTGTTCCTGAGCTTTGTTATGCTGATATTTTTTTCAAACTACTGGCAGACTGAAAAACGGAATCTGCTGAGAAAAAATGCCCAGAGTGTGGCTGAAATTGCCGCGGACAGCGTCACCTCGGTGGAGGACAATGTGTATACGATTCACACTGATCGGATGAAAGCCTTTATCGCGGCTTTTTCCGATAATATTGACGCTGATATTTTTGTGACCAAGCTGAACGGGCAGATTGTTATTGCGTCCTATGACAGCGGCAGCGCGGTGAACGACACCAAAAATGTCGGCGCCGACATTATGAAAAAAGCGATTGCAGGCGGGTACAGCAGCCAGGGAACCATGGACGGCATTTACAGCCAGCCTTATTATGCTGTTGGGGTGCCGATCAACGTGGTAAATGTCGACGGCAGTAAAACCGTGATCGGCGCTGTATTTACAGCCTACAATGTGCGTTCGTTCAATTCCTTCCGCGGGGAAATTGTCAGGATGTTTCTGTTGGCTGCAATTGCGGCGTTTATGGTTTCATTCTGCGCGGTATGGCTCTTTTCTTATAAGCTGGTTCAGCCTCTGCGCAATATGGCGGTGGCGGCCCGCACTTTCGGAGAAGGTAACTTTTCCGTCCGCGTACCGGTTACCAGTCAGGACGAAATTGGGCAGCTCGCGATTGCCTTTAACAACATGGCTAGTTCTTTGTCTACGGGTGAGAGCGTGAGGCGCAATTTTATTGCAAACGTATCGCACGAACTGAAAACGCCGATGACGACGATTGCTGGGTTTATTGACGGAATACTGGACGGCACCATACAGCCGGAGAAGCAGAACCATTATTTGAAAATTGTATCGCAGGAAGTAAAGCGTCTGTCACGACTGGTGCGCACGATGCTTGATTTGTCCAGAATCGACAGCGGAGAGCTAAAGCTTCGTTCGGGGCGTTTTGACCTTACCAATACGATGCTGATCGCTCTTTTATCTTTTGAGAAAGCGATTGAAGATAAAAAGCTTGAAATCCGCGGCCTTGAGGAAGCGGAAAGCCTGTTTGTCGACGGCGACCCGGATATGATCCATCAGGTAGTATATAATTTAATTGAAAATGCGGTTAAGTTCACCAACGAGGGCGGCTACATTGAGATTAAAATTATAGATCAGCTCGAAAGAACCAGTGTGGTAATTAAAAACAGCGGTTCGGGAATCGCACCCGAAGAGCTGTCGCTGATTTTCGACCGCTTTTATAAAACCGATAAGTCCCGCAGTCAGGATAAAAACGGGATGGGTCTTGGTTTATATATCGTACGGACAATCATTAAATTGCATGGCGGAGAGATTAATGTAAGCAGTGTGCAGAATGAATACTGCCAGTTTGAATTTTGGTTGCCCAAAATCAGCGAGCCACACCAGTTAAGGGATGGACCGTCTGAGCAGATAAAAGAATAAATCATTTTCAGAAAGGGTACTTCTTATGAATGACGACGAGTTCAATAACAATAACAGCAACAACGGGGAGAAAGACCCGTGGGATAACGGTTCTGAAAATCCGCAGACGGACGGACAGCCCGTAGAGCCGGAGCAGCGGACCGAGCCGGAACCGCAGGATGAAACGTCAAACGCGGCGGGTGCGCCGCCGGACGATCGGGATGTTTCCTCAACCGGCGCGAACGCGGAACAGCCAATGCCTCCTTACGGGCAGCCTCCGTATCAGAATCCGCAAAATCCATACCCGCCTTACGGCCAGTATAATAATCCATATGGGCAATACAATCATCCATATGGAAACTATAGCAATCCGTATGGCGGCTACGGGCAAAACCAGTACAGCCAGCAGGATCAGCAATATTGGAACTATCAGCAGTACGGCGGACAGAACCCGCAGCAGAACCCGCAACAGGATCCAAAGTCCCCCAAACCGCCTAAACGGAAGAATACCGGTCTGCGCGTGTTCCTCTGGGTTCTGGGAGGTTTAACGGCGGCGTTTGTTCTGGGCTTCTGCATTTACGGCGTTCAAACCGCTGTAGGACAAAAAGGCAGTTGGCCGGAGATTACCTCTTCACAGCCGGGAGACGACAACGGCGGAAGTGCCAGCAGTTCCGGGAGCGCATCCAGCAAGGCACAGGTTCAGGGCGGTGTGTCGGGTGACGGAACCAATCCGACTTCTTCCGGAATCACAATTCAGTCGGAACCGACAACGGGCGCGCTGAACGCAAAAGACGTTTACAAGAATGTGGTTGAAAGCGTGGTCGGTGTTGAAACCACCGTTGCGGGCACAACGGAGAGCCAGGGCGGGGTCATTCAGGGCACCGGCATCGTTGCGACGAAAGACGGTTATATTCTGACAAACGCCCATGTGGTCAACTATTCCCGCGCAAATAAAGTGAAGGTTGTTCTTCACGACAAAAAGGAATATGAAGCAACGGTTGTCGGTTACGACAAAACATCCGACATCGCCGTGCTGAGAATTAACGCGAACAATCTGAGCGCAGCGGTATTCGGCAACGCAGATCAGCTTGAAATCGGCGATTCGGTAATCGCAATCGGCAATCCGGGCGGCATGGAATATTCCAGCTCGCTGACCGGCGGATATGTTTCGGCGCTGAACCGCACCATTGAAAGCCACAGCGACAACGGCATGACGTATATTCAGACTGATGCGGCCATCAATCCGGGTAACTCCGGCGGCCCGCTCGTGAATATGTACGGCCAGGTGATCGGTATCAATTCCAATAAAATTGTCGCGACCGGTTATGAGGGAATGGGTTTCGCCATTCCGGTCAGCAAAGCGAAAACAATTATCGACGATCTGGTTGCACACGGATACGTCAGCGGACGCAGCCGTCTCGGCATTACGGCTACTGAAATTACCCAGATCCAGTCCCAGCTTTCCGGATATCCGACCGGCGTAATGATCCGTGAAATTAGCGCGGAAAGCGATTTGACGAAATCGAATGTTGTCGCGGGCGATATCATTACCAAAGCGGATGGTCAGGCAATTGCCAGTATGGAGGATCTGTATGCGGTGCTGAACAAACACAAGGCGGGCGATACCATTACGCTGACGATTTACAGAATCAGCAGCGGACAAAGCACCGGAAGCACACGGAATGTAAAAACAAAACTTTTGGAAGACAAAGGCGAAACACAGGCCAAATAAAACAGTATAAAAAATTAGACCCGATGGGCGTTGTGAAGCGCTCTTCGGGTCTTTTATGTGTTTACCACTCTGTTTCTTTATTTGACAGGGCCTTCGCTTTTTGAATCGGGAAAATCGGGAAATTTCTTTTGTGCTTTTTGAAAAGTGTACCGTTTGATGCCTGACCCCGCAATTTGCACACAGGTAAAAATGAGGGAAATCACAATCGGCATCCACAGTTCCTGCGTTTGGGAGGCAGTCAGCAAAAACGGAACGCTCACGAGCAGGGAAGCAAGATAGACGGCCGCGGTGCGGAGAAGCACCGAACCAAAACCGATTTTTCTGTAAATCAGCAGGTAACCAATATAAATGAAAAAAAGAATGCCCAGTATCAAATAGGCAGCCAGCGCGCATTTTGCATCATTGGAGAGCTGTTTCAAAGTTGCGTTTTTCACTGCTGTATCGACGGATGAACCCAATTCCACAAATAAGGTGTGGGACTTAATTCTGAAAACACACTGTGTGAAATGAACAGCGGCCATAATCAAACCGAATATGGCAAACAGGATATTTTCTTTTTTATGCTGATGCATTGTATACCTCCCAAAATCGGATCTCCGCATCTTTCAATATTATGCTTTTGCTCTTTTCCGTATTTTACAGGATACTCCACAAAACGATAGTGGGCAATGAAATAAACTTTGATTCGAACGAAAAAAAGGGCTGAAAATCAGCCCTTTTTGAATTTAGCGGTGTGTGCCGAGAAAGAACAATGCAATAGTACCCGGGCCGGAATGCGCCCCAATGACCGGGCCGACATAATTTGTAACGACGGTTTTCACACCCAGTCTGGTTTTTACCTGGTGTGCTACAAAGTCGGCGTCTTCCTGTGAATCGCCGTGACTGATAAATACAACCTGTGATGCGGGGTCAATTGCTGTTTCTTCCATATGATCGACCAGTGCGACCAGTGACGGGCGGCGGCCGCGTGCCTTGCCGACATTGACCAGATGACCTTCGTCATCCACATGTAAAACAGGTTTAATGCTCAGCATTGTGCCGATTAAAGCGGTTGCAGCCGAGATTCGGCCGCCGCGTTTCAAATGGTTTAAATCCTCAACGGTGAACCAGTGGCAAAGATGAAGCTTGTTTTCTTCAAGCCAGCTGCGAACCTCGTCGATGTTTTTTCCTTTGCGCTTCTCCTGAACAGCATGGTAGACCATTAAGCCCTCGCCGAGAGATGCACAAAGGGTATCCACTGCGTAAACCTTGCGGTCCGGATATTTGGGCGCAAGTTCTTCACACGCCAGCTTTGCGGCATTGCAGGTGTTGCTCAGTCCGCTGGAAAATGCAATGCAGAGCACATCTTTTCCGGACTGAAGAATCGGCTCTATGGCGCTGACGAAAGCCTCCACGTTGACGGCGGAGGTCGTGCAGTTTTCGCCGTTGCGGATATGGTGATAAAACTCCTTAAAAGAGAGTTCACGGCCATCCAGATAATTATGGTATTCCTTTTCCATCAGATTAAAGGAGAGAGGAAGCACCGTAAGCTCCAATTCTTTGGCCATTTCCGCGGTCAAATCGCAGGAGGAATCCGTTACTATGGCAAAATCTTTCATATGCTTCTCCTTTAGCTTATATGTTTATTTGTAAAATTTTACAAATCAATAGCTACCTTCATTCTATCATCTCACTTCGCATTTGTAAATCGATTTAAGAATTATTTTGAAATACAATATGAATAATAAGATTATATGGTATGTAATATTACATATAAAAATCAATAAAAAGGAACGGATTTCCGTTCCTTTTTATTATACCCGACGTTTGTTTACGGCATGCGTTATATTTCCTTATTCCGAAGTATTTTACAGGATAAAAAATACGAGCCAATAAAAAAAATAATTAAAAAGATGGGCGATATTTTCAGCAGAAATGAAATCTGGGCGTTACTTGGTCCGGAGAACCGCGCCTGCTTTAAAAGAAAAGCGCCGAGCCACGGAATCATAACGATTGTTATCAATGCGATTCTTGCTTTTTGAGTACCGAACTGGTAGAACAGCGGAATCAATATTGCACAAAGGATAAGGGCAACCCCAAAAGCGGCGTAAATGCCGGCAAAGCTCCCCTCTGTAAGTTTTCCGAAAACAATGGTCGCAACAAACGGAATCAGAGCCGTACCGAAAGTCAGTATCATTGTCAGCAGGTATTTGCATAAGACAATTTCTTTTTTTGTTACCGGAAGAGAAAGAGAATAGGCATTCCATTTCGACAGTTCGTCATAAGCGAAGGAGTTGGTAATGACAATCATTGGCAGCATGGGAATCAAGGTAACAAATATGGCGTTAAACTGTTCAATACCGCTGCCGGTCGCTGCGAGTATGATCGCGTAAAAAGCAATTATAAGAAATATCAGCTTTAATTGTTTTTTCAGGTAAAGAAGATCTTTTACCAAAAGTCCAAGCATTACTTTTCCCCCTTTATATAAAGCAGCATGATGTTGTCGATGGAAGCCGCGTCAATGACAAGGCCGGAATATTTCCGTTTGATGAATTCTTTATCTGTGACAAGCGCTTCATACCCGAACTCTGTTTTATGCCACCGGACAAGATCGTTTTTATCAACCTTTTGAAAATCCGGTGAACTGCATTTTAAAATTCCATAATGATAAATCAGTTCATCCTTTGAACGGTCGAACACGATTTTCCCCTCATGGATGAAGGTTACATAATCCGCAACCTTTTCAAGATCGCCGGTAATATGGGAGGAAAATAAAACAGAGTGGGTTTCGTCCTGAATAAAATCGAGGAAGATATCGAGTATTTCACTGCGTACAATCGGGTCTAGCCCGCTGGTGGCTTCGTCGAGAATCAGCAGGCGCGGATGGTGAGCCAGTGCGCTGGCAATGCTCAGTTTCATTTTCATTCCTTTGGAATATTCTTTGATTACCTTGTCCTTTGGCAGTTTGAACTGCGTCAAATACCGGCTGAACAGGGCGCCGTCCCAGCTTTTGAACACTCTCTTCAAAATCGAAGCAATGTCGCCGGCTTTGAATTCGCCGTGAAAATAGCTTTCATCAAAAACCACACCGATTTGTTCTTTGATTTTACGTTCGTCATTGATATTGTCCAGTCCGAAAATTTTGACGGAACCGCCGTCCCGTTTTATTTCATTTAAAATCAATTTGATGGTCGTGGTTTTGCCCGCGCCGTTTTCGCCGATGAAACCGACAATACTTCCGCCCGGTACGGTAAAGCTCACGTTGCTGAGCTGAAACGACGGATATGTTTTACATAGGTTATCGACTTGCAGGATATTGTTCATAGGTACCTCCCATGGCATGCGCCTTATTGTTTTTAATCGCCGTGATAGAGCAGAATAAGCATTTCACTGAGTTCCTCAAGGGAAATTCCGCCTGATTTCGCCACACCCACAGCGCTTTGCAGGATATTTTCCGCTTTGCGAAGCTGTTCTTCGCGGATGAATTCCATGTTTTTCTGTGCGACGAAGCTCCCTTTGCCCGCGACGGTTTCAATAAACCCTTCCCGCTCCAAATCCTCATAAGCGCGTTTGGTGGTGATGACGCTGATGTGCAGCTCCTTCGCCAAAAGCCGCATGGAAGGCAGGGCTTCGCCGGCATTGAGCGAACCGGTGATAATGCTGTTTTTGATCTGCTCGGTGATCTGCTCGTAAATCGGCCTGCCGCTTGAATTGCTGATGATGATTTCCAAATGATCACCTCGAATCAAGAATATTGTATATATCGTATATACACAATAACACCCATGTGTTCATTTGTCAATCTCTATTTTTATTTTTTATTTCCCTCTTCCGGGCAATTTTGTAGAGTAAAGAAAGGTGTGTTGAAAGGAGGCTGAATGATTGGAAAGTAATTCGGAAACAGGGGAAAGAACCCGCAAGCGTGTTCGGAGGGGATACGAAAGGCTGGCTTACGGCGGGATAGCCGACGCGGTGAGACTGCTTTTTACGGAGGAGCCGGATTTGGCGGCGCTTGACAAAATGGATTTGTACAACATTGCGGAGATTAAACGGCCGAAGGGCGGCGGAATGGAAATTAAATTCTTCGACCGCATCAAGGCATTGCAGAGCCTTGAAGAACTCAGCGAACCGAGCGGCGATTCCCTTCCGCTCTACCGCACCCTACAGGAATGTGCAAGATCATTCCGGGAGGACGGCGATGGAGTTTAAGAACTTTTCACAAAAGCAGCTTCAGGCGCTTTCCTGGTGGTGCCCGGGCAGCCCTTACGAGAATCGGGACGCAATCATCTGTGACGGCGCGGTTCGCAGCGGCAAAACGCTTTGTTTGGGGATTTCCTTTGCGGCGTGGGCGCTCTGCCGCTTTCAGAACCGTTCGTTCGCCATCTGCGGTAAAACAATCCGCTCGCTTAAACGCAACCTGATTACTACACTGCTGCCGGCTCTGCATGAGGCCGGATTTCAATGTGAGATGAAAGCCGCCGAAAACCGGATTGACATCTCATTCGGAAAATACTGTAACCGGTTCTATCTGTTCGGCGGGCGGGACGAAGGTTCTTCGGCCCTGATACAGGGCATCACGCTTTCGGGGGTGCTGTTTGACGAAGTGGCGCTTATGCCGCGCTCGTTTGTGGAACAGGCGCTTGCGCGCTGCTCGGTGGAAGGTTCCAAATTCTGGTTCAACTGCAACCCGGAAAATCCGCAGCACTGGTTTTACCGTGAATGGATACAGGGGGTGGAACGTAAAAACGCACTGTATCTGCACTTCACCATGGAGGACAATCCGTCACTCAGCCCGCAAATCCGCGCGCGGTACCGCGGCCTTTACGCAGGTACGTTTTACGAACGGTTTGTGCTGGGCAAATGGGTGGCGGCGCAGGGGCTTGTCTATCCCTTTATGACGGACGCCATGTTCTGTGCCGCGCCGCGCGACTGTGAAAACTACGCCGTTTCCTGCGACTACGGCACGGTCAACCCATCCTCGTTCGGATTGTGGGGAAAAAAGGACGGCGCTTGGTACCGCGTGGATGAATATTACTATGATTCGCGCAGCACCGGTGCCCAGCTGACAGACGAAGAGCATTACGCCGGACTGGAACAGCTCTGCGGAGAACGCAAAATTGAGAACATTGTGGTCGACCCTTCCGCGGCAAGCTTTATTGCGGTGATCCGGCGGCACGGAAAGTACCGGGTTCTGCCCGCGGACAACGAAGTGCTCGACGGAATCCGGCAGGTAAGCGTCGCCTTAAAGCAGGGAGACGTGAGGATCTGCCGGAACTGCGCCGACACGGTGCGCGAATTCGGGCTGTACCGCTGGAATGACGACAGAAGCCGGGACGCGCCGGTAAAAGAGAACGACCACGCGATGGACGATATCCGGTATTTTGTAACGACGCTTCTCCGTAAAGAAGATGCGTTTTTTGCAATTGCCGCGCCGCGCGGGAAAGGAGAGCAATGATAGGGAAAAAACAAAAACCGCAGCAGGTCGCGCAGGCAGTGCAGACCGCGGCGTCCGCTTCGCCCTTCACCGCGCTGAACAGCTATGTGCCGCTGCAGGCGGGCGAAAACAGGCTTTACGCCGCGCTGCGCGAAGCGGTGCCGATTATCGACGCGGGCATCGATAAGATTATCCGGCTGATCGGCAGCTTTGAAGTGCACTGCGGTGATCAAAATGCGGAAGCATGCCTGAACTCATTTTTACAAAATGTAAAAGTAAATTCCATGGAAGCAGGCGTGCAAAGCTTTTTAAACAGTTATTTGTCACAGCTTCTGACCTACGGCAACGCGGTGGGGGAAATGGTGGTGAACGGCGGGGAGATTGCGGCGCTGTATAACGCGGGACTGGAAGAGGTGGAGCTGAAAGCCGTGACTCCGCTGCAAACGGATGTTTACCGCCGCGAAACCGGCGGGAGCGCGAAGGTGAAATACCCCGAACTGGTATTCTGCTCGGCGCTGAATCCCGCGCCCGGCAGCGCGCATGGCGTCTCCCTTTTGCACGGGCTGCCGTTTGTCAGTGGAATTCTGATTCAGATTTATAACACCATCGGCGTAAACTGGGAACGGCTCGGCAATGTGCGCTTCGCCGTGACCTACAAACCGACGGGCGACGCGGCGGACAGGGCTTACGCGAAAGAACGCGCCCAGCAGATTGCCGGGGAGTGGGGCCGCGCCATGCAAAAGGACAGCGTGAGCGATTTTGTGGCGGTCGGCGACGTGAGCATCAAGGCAATCGGCGCGGACAATCAGATATTGGACAGTGCGGTTCCCGTGCGCGAGATGCTGGAGCAGATTGTGGCGAAGCTTGGACTGCCGCCGTTCCTGCTGGGCCTTTCCTGGTCCTCGACCGAACGCATGTCCAGCCAGCAGGCGGATATTCTGACCAGTGAGTTGGAAACGTACCGCCGCATCCTGAACCCCATTGTTCACAGAGTGTGTTCCCTGTGGCTGCGGTTGAACGGGTATGCCCCGCAGTTTGCGGTCGAGTGGGACAACATCACTTTGCAGGATGAAATTGAAACAGCCAACGCAAGATACCTGAACGCGAAAACGGCGCAGATTGAAGCGGCCATGAAAACGCAATGAAAGGAAGGATTACTTGAAAGAGGGATATGTTCTGAAAAGCAAACAGGAACCGGATGCAGAGGCCTTGACGAAGGTCAACCGGTATACGCGGCGTGAATTTTCCGCGGATGAGATTTATACGTTCTCGGTGGTGCTGTGCGACAATGAAATTGACCGCGACAGTGAACGTTTTACGGTGGACGCGCTGCAAAAGCTGGCGTTGCTGTTCCTTGGGAAAACAGGCATTTTTAACCACAGTATGCAGGCGCAGAACCAGACGGCGCGCATTTACGACTGCACGGTGGAACAGGATTCCACCCGTGTGACCAAAGAGGGGGAAGCCTACTGCCGTCTTGTGGCGCAGGCGTATCTGCCAAAAAGTGAAAAGAACCGTGATTTTATTCTAGAGCTGGACAGCGGCATTAAAAAAGAAGTCAGCGTGGGCTGTGCCGTCGGCAAAGTGAATTGCAGCATCTGCGGCGCAGATTTAAAAAACGGCGGCTGTACGCACAGCAAAGGAAAAATTTACGACGGAAAAACCTGTTGTGCGGTTTTGAGCGAACCGACGGACGCCTATGAATGGTCTTTTGTGGCCGTTCCGGCACAGCGAAACGCAGGAGTCATTAAAAGCTTTTCCACGGAAAGTGCGGCGGGTGTGGAAAACATTGAAAAAATGCTGGCTCAGCCGGACGTTGAAATTACTTTAAGCCGGGAGCAGGGCAAAGAAATTTTAAAGCAGATGGAAACGCTGAAATGCGAGGCGGAATGCGGCAGGCTGTACCGCGAAGAACTTGAGAAAGACTTTGTAAAGTACGCTGGAATCGCTCAGCATGGAATCCCCGCCGAGACAATGAGCCGTGTCGCCGCCGAAATGAACATTCGTGATTTAAAGTGCTTCGAAAAAGCGTACCGAAAAAAGGCAGAGGAAATCCTGCCGCTGACTCCGCAGCTTGCCGCCGCTCACAGAGCGGAAAAATTTGGCTTGAACGCGGAGTTTAAAATATAGAATCTGAAATTTAGGGAGGAATCAATATGAATATTTCATTGAACGGCTGCGGTGAAAACGTGGCGACTTTTGAGGCGGGATCCGGCGTGACAGCCGGGACGCCGGTAAAAATGACCGGAAACGGGTTGGTCGGCACGGGCGCGGCGCTGGATGCATTCTGCGGTGTGGCGGTCTCCGTGCGCGGCGGATTTGCGGCGGTACAACTCGGCGGGTATGTAAAAGTACCGTATTCCGGTACGACCCCGGTAGTCGGCTACCAAAAATTAAACTGCGCGGGAAACGGAAAAGTGCAGGTGGAAAGCACCGGCAGAAGCATGCTTATTACCGATGTGGACACCACGGCGCAGACCTGCGGAATCATTCTTTAGAGAATACAGTAACAATACAGGAGGAAAAAATAGATGGCATTTTATGAATCGGTAAAACTCGAAAAAGGAATGTACGGCACACCGGGCAAAAGCTTTACGGAGGTTCTGGAAAGTCTGGACCCTACCGCGAATTACGCGGGCAGCGGTCTGGAAGGTCTTGACGCGTACCAAAGACAGCTGAAACGTTTTGAAATCCGGGTGGGCGGAGCGGACTCCGACCGGATTGAAAAGTTCTTTCAGACGGCGGATTCCTCTGCTCTTTTTCCGGAATACGTCAACCGCGCGGTGCGTCAGGGAATGGAACTGGCGAACCTTCTGCCGAATCTTGTCGCTACGACAACCAATATCAGCTCCATGGATTACCGCACCATTACATCAAATCCAAGCAATGACGACAAAGCGCTGAAGCCGGTCGCCGAGGGAGCGGAAATTCCGCAGACCGTCGTGAAAACACAGGATCATCTGGTCCGGCTGCACAAGCGCGGCAGAATGCTGGTTGCCAGCTATGAGGCGCTCCGCTTTCAGAAGCTGGACCTGTTTACCGTGACCCTGCGCCAGATCGGCGCATACATTGCACGGGCGCAGCTTACGGACGCGGTGGATGTGCTGCTGCACGGGGACGACGGGCAGTCCCCCGCCGGTGCGATGGAAACGGCCGGTGTAAAACCGGATTATGCCGACATGGTCAACCTGTGGGGTGCGCTCGCGCCGTATCAGCTGAATACCATGCTCGCTTCCACGGCTACCATGAAAGACATCCTGTCCATCAGTGAGTTTAAGGACGCAAACGCGGGACTGAATTTTCAGGGTACAGGGAAGCTGGCCGCTCCGCTCGGCGCAAACCTTCTGCATGTGCCGGATTTGACGGACAGTCAGATCATCGGCCTTGATAAAACCTGTGCGCTCGAAATGGTGCAGGCGGGCGGTGTGCTGACGGATTACGACAAACTGATCGACCGCCAGTTGGAGCGTGCCGCCATTAGCACCATCGCGGGATTTGCCAAAATTTTTGACAGCGCCGTCAAGGTACTGAACTATAAATTGTAAGGGTGATTTTTGTGATGATCGACGACGTGACAGAGCGTTTTGCCCTGATGGCGGATTTAAGTGCGGAATCCGCCGCAAGGTTCAAACCTCTGTGTGAGGATGCGATGGCTGAAATCAGCCGGAATGTCAGGGAAGGAGTTTCCGCGCCCGAAGGGGTTCTGTGTGCCGCGGCGGCTTCCCTTGCACTTTACCGCTGGGCAATGATGACAGCCAGTGCCGGTATGGGCAGTTTTTCAGCTGGGGATGTGAAAGTGACGAAAAGTAATTCCAATGTTGAAATGGCCAGACAGGCATGGCGTGAATCGGCTGCGGCGGCGGCCCCGTATTTAAAAGACGACGGGTTCCTTTTTGAGAGGATTTGTTCATGACGCAGAGGGAAGTCCTTGAGAGACTTTTTAAAAAATATGGCGAAACCGTTACCGTAAATGAACGCGGAATCAGTGCAATTCTCAGGCCTTTACAGTATAAAAGCGGAGCATCGCTGAATTTGCCCACGGAGTATTATGATAACCTGCATTACCTTTATACAGGCCCTTCCGGGGTAAAGCTTTGTACCGGTGATAAGGTTCACAGCGCCCTGCGCGATTATGTGGTGAAACGCGCCGATACTTCCATGCTGGGTGGGGAAGAGCTTTACGTTTGGGCGGTGCTCAGGGTGCTTGCCGCCGATGCGGACAGGGAAGTCTATCTAGAAGCGGACGGAAAAAGAGCCGCCGTTGCCGACAGTTACACTGTAAAATGTGTACAGCAGAGTCGGACTGTCGCGGCCTGGGGCGAACAGGAGGCGGTTTCCACCGTGCCGGGGCGGATCAGCTATGAACTGACCGTCGAAAACGTGCGGCCGGTTGACGGAATCGATTTGTGCGCGCTGTCTGACTTCAGCCTGATTGCCGAGGCGGAGAATTCCAAGGTGGTGTACTCCGGGTGCAGATGGAAAAACATCACCGCGGCGGGCGGGGCGGGCAATACGCCCCGCCAAAGTATGACGCTTGTGGCCGCAGTGCGGACACAGGAAAAGGGGGCGGAGAGCGACGGACAGTGAATTGGATGAGATTTCAGAAAGTTTGGAGCGCGATTACCGCAGATATCCGCACCCGCTGGGAGCCGAGGGGGCAGAAGAATGAAAATACAACCAATGAGCTATAAAAGCTATGTGTGGCCGTTTAATCCGAATCAGGTGGAAGTGGCTTATTCCAGAAATATTCAGAACTTGAAACTGCCTTTGTACGGAAGCATTTTGCAGGATTTGGGCTGCGACAAGCGGGTTGTCACCGGCTCGGGCGAATTCATCGGCAGCGGCTGCATGGCCGAATTCAACCGCCTTGCGGCTGTTTTTACCGCAGGGGAAAGCGGACTGCTGCGTCTGCCGGGGGACACCCCGTTTCCGGCGGCGTTTGCATCGCTGAAGATGATTGGGGAGGCGCAGCCGGACTGCGTTTCCTACAGCTTTGTATTTGTGGAGGACGATCATGCCGGTTCGGATGGGGCGGCTGTGGCTGCCGCGGGAAATTACGTCTGCATCGGAAGCGAAAGCCTGTGGGAGATTGCAAATCTTTATGGAACAGACGTGGATACGCTGAAAATGCTGAATCCGATGATTCAGTGGCCGAACGCGCTGAATGCCGGGCAAAAGGTGGTGCTGCCGTGACCTATATTGGAGTAACGCCTCAGGGAATGGGCATTGCGCTTCCGCCGCCAGTTTCGGCAAAACTGATTTGCGGGGAGGATGCGCCGGCGGACGGGTTCACCGGAGTGTTCCCGCTCTTAAAAAGCATGGGAGAGATAACGGGGATTAAGATATACGACAAGAAGCAAACGCTGTGTTTTAACGGAATTGTGGATGAGCAGAGAGAAAGCTGCGGCGGGGGGAGAAAACTGACACTGGCCGCGCGAAGCCGCGCCGCTCTTCTGCTGGATAATGAAGCGATTCCGCAGACCTACTGCATGCCGTCGCTTACGACCATTTATTCAAGGCATGTAAAGCCCTATGGGTTTTCAGGCTGTTTGGGCGACAACAGGGTTTTCAGCGGAACGCTTGTCATTACAAAAGGAATGAGCGAATGGCAGGCGGCCGCAAGCTTTTGTTCCCGGTTCTTAAAAATTACACCGCGCATTACGGACAATGTGTTTGACGCGTCCGGCAGCCGTCCGCAGGGGGAGATGGTGTTTGACAATGCCGAGGGAATCGGATATACCTCTGTCAGTATTGATCATCAATACTGCAATTATCTTTCCGAAGTTCTGGTGAAATCCGGAAAGGCCGGCAGTTACAGTCCCGCGGCGCAGAGCGGCACGGCAGCTTCGCTTGGGATCAAACGCCGGAGATGCCTGACGGAGGGTGATGCCGACGAGCTGGTCCGCACTGCCGAAAAAAAAGCGTTTCGAGTGACCGTGGTTTGTCCGGGGGAAATCACGGCGAACCTTTTCACAGCTGCAAAAATTCGGGACGAGGCGCTTGGTACGGTGGAAAATCTATATGTATCCCAGATAGAATACAGTTTGGGTTCCGGCGGGGAAAATACGAATTTCATTTTGAGGAGATGAGGAGAATGTGGCTGTCACAGCAGATGATTGCCGCGCAAAAGCGGCAGACTGCCGCCGAGGTGACAGAGGTAACAGGAACGACGGTGATGCAGGGCGCAAATGAATACAGGAGCGTTCCGCTTTTGGGGCCATGGGGAATCGCTTATCTTCCGCCGAATTCCGCACAGACCGTCGTCATCGGCACGAATGCGGGAAACGCCTGCATTGGCGCGGTAGCCGGGGACAAGGGGATTTTACCGGGAGAACTAATGCTTTTTTCTTCAGGCGGCGCAAGTATTTATCTGAAAAACAGCGGCGAAGTAGTCATTAACGGACAGACTTTCGCCGCGCGGGAGGGGAGTTAGCATGGACACGGCACTGGCGAATGGGGATTTCGCGGCGGGTTCCAACGGCCGCCCAAAGCAAATCAGCGGAGCGCAGGAACTTTTTCAGCGCGCGGCGGTCAGGCTGAACATACCGCTCGGCTGCTTTGTGTATGATGCTTCTCTCGGCAGCCGCCTGTACGAACTGAAAGCAGGTGACGGTGGGATCAATGAAAAAGCGCTGACCATGGCACAGGAGGCGCTCCGGCTTCTGCCGCAGGTCACAGTGGAAAGCGCCAAATGTTCGGGGGAACCGCTTGCCGCGGTGTTTCGGCTCAGCTACGGTGAGGAGAATGTGGAGATAGAGGTGAAAATTTAATGGTAAGCTACAATGAAATTCTGACGCGCATGCAGAATCAGTTTACATCTTTTTCGGGATATGCGCCGGACGACGCTTCCGACATCGGAATCCGCATGAAAGTGCTCGCGGGGGAGGTTTATTCCATCAGCAGTGCGATAGACTGGCTGAAAATGCAGACGTTTGCGCAGAGCGCGCAGGGGGATCAGCTTGACCTGCGGGCACAGGAACGCGGCCTGGCGCGCAAACAGCCCTTTGCGGCGTCGGGACAAATCACTTTTCAGCGCGGCACGCCGCTTTGGTATGACGCATCAATTCCGGCCGGTACGGTCTGTTCCACATCTGGCGACAACCCTGTCCGCTACGCCACAACAGAGGCGGCAATCCTGAAAAGCGGCGATCTGAGCGTTGCTGTTTCGGCAAAAGCCGAACAGGGCGGGCGTAGCGGAAACACGCAGCCGGGCACAATCACGGTGATGGTCACACCGCCGCCCGCCATTGAAGGCGTGACCAACCAGTCCGCTTTTTCGGGCGGGGAGGACAGCGAGAGCGACAGTGAGTTCCGGGCACGGCTCATGCAGAGTTACGCAAGCATCTCCAACGGCACAAACGCGGCTTTTTACCGGGAATGCGCTTTGAAGTACGACGGCGTGTATTCCGTCGGCGTTGTGCCGCGTGAAAACGGGGCGGGGACGGTCAGCCTTTATCTTGGCGGCAGGGGCGGGACTCCGCCGGCGGAAGTGATCAGCCGGGTGCAGAGCGACCTGAACTTGCTGCGCGAGGTGAATGTTGATGTGAAGGCGGCAGCGGCGCAGACCGTACCGGTCAACATCAATATTTCCATTACACCGTCGAATGCTGTTGCCGAAGAGGACGCTTTGGCCGCCTGTGAGCGAGTCATCAGGGACTACTTTGATGATCTGTCCGTCGGTGAACCGGTGATTCTGACCGCGCTCGGCGTTCGCATTTTTGCATCCGGAAAAATTAAAAATTATATTTATAACACAACCGTTACAACGGATCGAAAAATGAACGCCAATCAGCTTGCGGTATGCGGCACGGTGCAGGTCGGCTATTACGCGGGGGTTTCGCAATGAGAGCTTTGGAATCCATGCTTTCAAAAATGAAGGCAACAAAAATTTATTCTCTCAGCGGAGACACAACCGTCGATTTCGAGCTTCAGGCATATGCGCTGGGAATCGATTTGGTATATGACGAATTGGCGGAGCTTGAAAAGGAGAGTTTCATTCCTACTGCGTCGGATTATGGTCTTGTCAATTCGGAAAGCCTGCTGCAAATCGGCGCGACAGGGAACGTGGAAGAGCGAAAAAACGCGGTTTTGAAACGCTGCGCCATTACCCCGAACAATTTTACAAAAACCGATATGGAGCAAATATTTATCATGGAGGAAGTCAATGCGACGCTGTGTGAAAATATTGCCGAAAAATATATTTATGTCAACTGCATGGACGCTTCACCGACAGGAGCAGCGGCAAAATCCATTTTAAAAGCTGCCAAATTATACCTTCCGGCACATTTGAACGCCGAGCTGGATTTTAGGAGCATTTCATGGAACAATATCGACGGTGCGAATAAGACGTTCGATACAAAAGACGGTTCGGGATTTACGTGGGATGCAATTGACAATTACGGCAATGCAGTGATGCAAATTTAAAGGAGGAAAAAATGCCCACAAACAACAAAACATCTTTGGGACTGAACAGCTGGATTGGTACGGACAAACCGATGCGCAGCGATTTTGTAGCGGACAACACGCTGCTGAATTCACTGCTGGGCTCTCATTTCAGCAACACGGGAATTCATTTATCGCAGGATGACCGAACGCTGCTAACCAATGGATTTGCCGTTGGTAATTACTGCGGAAACGGCGCGGCCACGCAGATCATCACACTGCCCTTCGCGCCCAGATTCGTGATCCTTTTCCTTGAGCGGATGCCTGCTAACGACTATTTTCCGGGCGGCGGATACAATGAAAACAATTTTGCTATCATTACGAAAATCGGCGGAAGTTCCGGCGTGTTTCTTACCGCTGACAAGCTGACTGTGTGCCAAACGCAGAACGCACCGACCGGCGGAGGAATTCTCAATAATTTAAACTGCGATACGGCGAACTATATCTATATCGCTTTTCGATAAAATTTGCATTATTTTGGGTTTTGAGATAAAATAAAAACGAAATATAGAGAATTATGCTAAAAGGAGATGAGTGGACTGGAATTGTACGAAAATGAAGAAAATCCGGAGCGCGCACTGTTGATTGAAGTGAACACCGGTGAATACGACGCGGAGTCTTCTCTGGCAGAACTGTATGAGCTTGTACGCAGCGCCGGGGCGGATCCTTTCGGAGCAATTACGCAGAACCGTCCGGCTCAGGATAAGGCTACCTGCGTTGGATCGGGAATGATGAAAGAAATAGCGGATTTTTGTGAAAAGCATGAAATTGAGCTGCTTGTTTTCGACTGTGAGCTTTCCCCCACTCAAATCCGAAATATTGAAAATATCAGCAAGGTACGCGTCGTGGACCGTACCATGCTCATACTGGATATTTTTGCGGCGCGCGCAAAGAGTAAAGAAGGCAGACTTCAGGTTGAACTTGCCCAGCTGAAATATATGATGCCCAGACTTTCGGGAAAAGGAACATCGCTTTCGCGTCTTGGCGGCGGAATCGGCACGCGCGGCCCCGGCGAAAGCAAACTGGAATCCGACCGGCGGCACATCCGCAGGCGTATCGATACGCTGAATGAACAGCTGGAATCGGTGGAAAAACATCGCAGCCAAATTACCCGCCGCCGTCAGAAGGACGGCGTGGTCACAGTTGCGCTGGTGGGTTACACCAACGCCGGAAAATCTACGCTGATGAACTATTTGACGCAGGCCGGTGTGTTGGCCGAGGATATGCTTTTCGCCACGCTCGACCCGACTGCGCGCGCGCTGAAACTGCCAAGCGGCGCCACAGTGATGCTGATCGACACTGTCGGGTTTGTGCGCCGTCTGCCGCATCATCTGGTGCAGGCATTCCGTTCCACGTTGGAACAGGCCGCGACGGCCGACATTATCCTCAATATCTGCGACGCTTCCAATCCAGAAGCGCAGGAACATTTAAGCGTTACAAAGGATCTTTTGGCGGAGCTCGGATGCGAGGACCGGCCGATTGTTTCTGTTTTCAACAAGTGTGATCTTCTGCCGGCTGCTAACATCATCCCGTTTGCGGGAAATTCCGTACGGATCAGCGCGGCGACGGGTGTGGGCGTAGATAAACTGCTCAGCGTGATTGAAGACAATCTGCCGATAAAATCCAAACGCGTCAAACTGCTGCTGCCTTTTTCACAAAGCGGTTTAGCGGCACAGATCCGCCGCGATGGAACAGTGGAAAATGAGGAGTACACCGACATTGGACTTGTGCTGACGGCGCAGGTTCCTTCCACAATGGATGATTTACTGAGAAAATACAGGGTCGAATAAAAGAGGCCGATTCAAATTGCACTGCAGTTTGAATCGGCCTCTTTACTATTTGTTTTTCAACAGAATACAGAAACTTACGTTCTTTCAAGCACCTTTACGATTTCGCCGATGAACATCTTGTGGTAATCCTTCTGCGAATAGCACTGCTGATCCAAAGCGGGGTCAATAAAGCACGCCGGATCGAGGAACTGCCCATGTACCTTGCGGCAGATGAAAACAAGCTTTGCTTCTTCAAAATAGGGTGCGGCTTCGTCATAAAGGGGAGTCAGTCCGGCCTCTTTGATTTTGTCGGTGTCCCGGCCGGAGTGGCTGCCGCAGTAGTTCAAAGCTTTTCGCTGTGACTCGTCAAAAAAGCAGAGGGAATAGAAATCCTCTTTTTCAATAAATTCAAGAGTAAAACGCTGCGGGCGTATAAATATAAAGGAAACGTATTGATTCCAAAGTTCGCCCAAGCCGCCCCAGCTGGCCGTCATTGTGTTGCATTTCGCCTTGTTTCCGGCGGTAATCAGCATCCACTCCTTGTCGATCTTTGTGAACGGGTTGAAACTCATCTTTGTAATGTCAATCTGCTGAAACATAGAAAACGCCTCCATCAAATCGTACTGTATTTCTATTTTATTTTATCACGTTTGGATATATCACACAATCAGGGCAGAAAATATTTATTGGTTTTTATTTATTTAAGATAAAGTGAATATTTATGCACAAAATGCTTGAAATTCCGTATAAATAGTGTATAATAAAACACAACAAATCAAAACAGGGGGCCTTTGAAATGGAAAATAAAATTAAAAAAGTCGTTCTCGCTTATTCAGGCGGACTTGATACTTCGATTATTATACCTTGGCTGAAAGAAAACTATGACAACTGCGACGTTGTCGCCGTAGCCGCGGATGTGGGGCAGGGCGCGGAGCTGAACGGGCTGGAGGAAAAGGCGAAAAAAACGGGCGCGTCAAAGCTGTATATTGCCGATCTGAAAAAAGCGTTCGCGGAAGATTACATTTGGCCGACGTTGAAAGCGGGCGCGGTTTATGAAAATAAATATCTCCTCGGCACCTCTTTTGCAAGGCCGCTGATTGCAAAACGGCTGGTCGAAATCGCACAGGCCGAGGGCGCGGATGCCATCTGCCACGGCTGCACCGGAAAAGGCAACGATCAGGTTCGTTTTGAGCTGGCCATCAAGGCTTTCGCACCGAAAATGAAAATTATCGCTCCCTGGCGTGAGTGGACGATCAAATCCCGTGACGAGGAAATCGACTACGCCGAGGCGCACAATATTCCGCTGAATATTACAAGGGAAACCAACTACTCGAAAGACAAGAACCTGTGGCACCTTTCCCACGAGGGTCTTGACTTGGAAAACCCCGCAAACGAACCCACTTACAACAAGCCGGGATTTTTGGAGCTGGGCGTTTCACCGGAGCAGGCTCCCGACAAGGCAACCTACATTACACTTCAGTTTGAAAAAGGAATTCCAGTATCGCTCAACGGCAATAAGCTGTGCGCGGTCGATATGATTGCGCAGCTGAACCAGCTGGGCGGTGCAAACGGCATCGGTCTTGCGGATATTGTGGAGAACAGGCTCGTGGGCATGAAATCCCGCGGCGTTTATGAAACCCCGGGCGGCGCGATTCTTTACCACGCGCACAACAAGCTTGAAGAACTTTGCCTTGACAGGGACACCTATCACTACAAACAGGGCGTGGGCAATAAATTTGCCGAGCTGGTTTATTTCGGCCAGTGGTTCACCCCGCTGCGAGAAGCGCTTTCCGCTTTCGTGGAAAACACACAGCAGACCGTGACCGGCGAAGTGAAACTGAAACTGTACAAGGGCAATATCATTGATGCGGGCGTGACTTCCCCGTATTCGCTCTATGACGAGGCTATTGCGACGTTCAGCGAGGATGAAGTTTACAATCAGGCAGACGCTGCCGGATTTATTAATCTGTTCGGACTGCCGATTCAGGTTCAGGCGATGAAGAAGCTGAAAAAATAAGTGAAAAAGGATTTTGGGGCAGGCGCATTGTCTGCCCCACATTTTCAATAAACGGAGTGTGTGTGACTTGAAGCTGTGGGCAGGAAGATTCCATAAAGAACTGGACCAAAAGACCAATGATTTTAATTCATCCATTTCCTTTGACAGCCGGATGGTAAAGGAAGATATTAAGGGCAGTATTGCCCACGCGACCATGCTCGGGGCCTGCGGCGTGCTCGACGCGGCAGAAAGCGAGAAAATTTGCGAAGAACTGAAAAAAATCCTTGAGGAAATTGAAAGCGGAACGCTCCAAATCGACGCTCAGGCCGAGGACATCCACACTTTTGTGGAGGGTGAACTCACCGCGCGTTTGGGTGCGGCGGGCAAACGCCTGCACACCGCGCGAAGCCGCAACGATCAGGTTGCGGTGGACGTGAAATTATATCTGAAAAAACAGTGCGGCGTTTTGCACGGGCAAATTAAAGGTTTGATTATTGTGCTGTGTAAAAAGGCGCTTGAAAACAGCGATGTAGTCATGCCGGGCTACACCCATATGCAGCGCGCGCAGCCGGTCACGTTCGGCCATCATCTTCTGGCGTACGCCGAGATGTTCCAGCGCGACCTGTCCCGTTTGGAGGATACAGAAAAGCGAATGGACGAATGTCCGCTCGGTTCGGGTGCGCTGGCGGGAACAACTTACCCGCTGAACCGCGAAATGACGGCTTCGCTACTGGGCTTCGGCCGTGTGACGAACAACAGCCTTGACGGTGTCTCCGACCGCGACTTCTGCATGGAGCTTGCCGCGGATATTGCGATTGCCATGGTGCATCTTTCAAGATTCTCAGAGGAAATTATCCTCTGGTGTTCTTGGGAATTCAAGTTCGTTGAATTGGACGATGCGTTTTCCACCGGTTCCAGCATCATGCCGCAGAAAAAGAATCCGGATATCGCGGAGCTTGTCCGCGGGAAAAGCGGGCGCGCCATCGGCGACTTGACCACGCTTCTGACCATGATGAAAGGTCTTCCCCTTGCATACAACAAAGATATGCAGGAGGATAAGGAAGCAATTTTCGACGCGGTGGACACCCTGCACATGTGCCTGACCGCTTTTGTGCCGATGATTGACACCATGCGGATTCTGCCGCAGAACATGCGGAAAGCCGCGGCGAAGGGATTTATCAACGCGACCGACTGCGCTGACTTTCTGGTCGGCAAGGGGATGCCCTTTCGCGACGCTTATAAAATCACAGGCGAGCTGGTGGCCTACTGCATCGACAGCGGCCTGACGCTCGAAACCGTGCCGATTGAAAAATACAAAGAATTCAGCGATCTTTTCGACAGCGGAATCTTTGACGCGATTTCACTTGAAAACTGTGTGAACGGCAGAAAAGTCGTCGGGGGTCCTGCGCCGCAGAACGTTCAGGCGCAGGCGAAAAGAGTCCTGCGGAAACTGGGGGCGGAGCTATGATCCGGGTGGGTGTTGTCGGCTCGACAGGCTACGCGGGAGCGGAGCTGGTCCGGCTTTTAAGCGGGCATCCGGCAGCCGAGCTCACGGCAGTCAGTTCGGTCAGTTTTGAGGGCAAATCGATTTCAGAAGTTTATCCGGCGTACTACCATCTGTGCGACATGGTCTGCGGCAACCAAAGCGAAGTCGTTGAAAAAAGCGACGTCGTTTTCGCCGCGCTTCCCCACGGCCTTTCGCAGGAACTGGCAGCCGAATGTTACGCAAAAGGAAAGGTTTTTATTGATCTGGGCGCGGATTTCCGTCTTGAAAACGAGGAAGAATATAAGGAATGGTACGGCGGAACCTACATTCATCCCGACCTTCACGCGCTTTCCGTCTATGCTTTGCCGGAACTGTTCCGTGAAAATATCCGGGGCAAAAAAATCATTGCGAACCCGGGATGCTACACCACGGCGGTGCCGCTTGCACTCGCGCCGGCACTGCAAAACGGCCTGATTCAAAAGGACGGCATCATTGCCGACTGCAAAAGCGGCGTGACCGGCGCGGGCAGAAATCCCAGCCAGAACACGCATTACCCAGAGCTGAACGAAGGCATGAGCGCCTATAAGGTTGCCACACACCGGCATACGCCGGAAATTGAACAAAGCCTTTCCCATGTGGCGGGCGCGGGGGTAAAAGTGACCTTTGTGCCGCATCTGCTGCCTGTCAACCGCGGTATTCTCGCCACCTGCTACGCGAAACTGACCGACGGAGCCACCGTGGAGCAGATACAGAAAGCGTATCATGACGCGTACGATCACGAATATTTTATCCGGCTGCTGCCGCAGGGCAGGGAAGCGGACATTAAAAATGTGCGCTGTTCCAATTTCTGCGACATTTCGCTCCATGTCGATTCCCGCACCAACACGCTAATCGCAATATCGGCGATTGACAACATGGTCAAGGGCGCGGCGGGGCAGGCAATCCAGAATATGAATATCGCGTTTGAAATAGATGAAACGACCGGTCTGAAGTCATTCCCTCCGGCATTTTAAGGAGATAGAAGAGAATGGAATTTGTTGAGGGCGGTGTTACCGCGGCAGAAGGATTTACGGCGGCGGGTGTTTACTGCGGAATCCGTAAAAATAAATCAAAACCGGATCTGGCGATGATTTATTCCAAAGTTCCGTGTTCGGCCGCTGCCGTTTACACACAGAATTTAGTCAAGGGCGCGCCAATATTGGTGACGCAGAACAATATTGCCAACGGCGTAGCGCAGGCGGTCATCTGCAATTCGGGCAACGCCAACACCTGCAACGCGGACGGCGCGGAAAAAGCAAAGATGATGTGCGAGATCGCCGCAAAGGAGCTCGGCATTGCGCCGGACGACGTTGTGGTTGCCTCCACCGGCGTCATCGGCCAGATTTTGCCGATTGAGCCGATTATGAGCGCCGCGCCCGCACTGGTAAAGGCGCTTTCTCCCACCGGTTCCGCGGATGCGGCAAAGGCGATTATGACCACCGACACCGAAGTGAAAAATATGGCGGTGAAGCTGACAGTCGGCGGAAAAACAGTCAAAATCGGCGGCATTGCAAAAGGTTCCGGTATGATTCACCCGAATATGGCGACGATGCTCTGTTTTCTTACCACGGATGCGGCGATTTCCTCCGGAGCGCTGAACGCCGCGCTGCAGGAAGCGGTGCATGTCAGCTTCAATATGGTCAGTATCGATGGGGACACCTCCACCAACGACATGGTTTCCATATTGGCTTCCGGACTTGCCGGAAATGAGAAAATGGAAACCGGTACAGCGGATTACAGGATCTTTACACAGGCTTTGACCGCCCTTTGTACCGCGCTTGCAAGAAAAGTTGCAAAAGACGGCGAGGGGTGCACAAAACTGCTGGTCTGCAATGTAACGGGCGGAAAAAGCAAAATTGACGCGCGCCTTGTGGCAAAAAGCGTCATCTGTTCCAGCCTGTTCAAAGCGGCGATGTTCGGCGCGGATGCAAACTGGGGCCGTGTGCTCTGTGCAATCGGCTACTCCAACGCGGATGTCGACATCAACACGGTGGATGTTTCGTTTGAATCGAAAGCCGGACAGATAGACGTCTGTAAAAACGGAGCGGGAATCGACTTTGACGAGGACGAAGCAAAGAGAATTCTGACACAGGATGAAATCAATGTGAATGTGGCATTGCATGACGGCGAGTTTGAAGCGGCTGCGTTCGGCTGTGATCTTACCTATGATTATGTAAAGATAAACGGGGATTACCGGACTTGACCGGCCGCAGATTCAACGGAGGAAGTGACAGTATGGATATCAGCAATGCTGACCGGGCGCGGGTTCTGGTGCAGGCTCTGCCGTACATACAGAAATATGCCGGCAAGACAGTCGTGGTAAAATACGGCGGAAACGCCATGGTTAACGAGGATTTGAAGGACGCGGTCATGAGCGATATCGTTTTGATGCAGCTTGTGGGCATCAACGTGGTGCTTGTGCACGGCGGCGGCCCCGAAATCAGCGATATGCTTGAAAAGATCGGAAAGGAAAGCCGGTTTGTCAGCGGGCTTCGCGTAACGGACGGCGAAACCATCGATATTGTGCAGATGGTACTGGCAGGAAAGGTCAACAAAGATCTTGTTCAGCTTCTGGAACAGCACAACGGCCGGGCAATCGGCCTTTGCGGACTGGACGGCGGAATGATCAAGGCCAAAAAACTCGCGTCGGACGAAGACCTTGGCTTTGTCGGAGAGATTACCGGCGTCAATACGGATATCATTGCCCACGCGACGGCGAACGGCTATGTGCCGATTATCGCAACGGTGGCGGGTGGCGAAAACGGAGAAGTCTACAATATTAACGCGGACATAGCCGCGGCGCGGATTGCTGCCGAAATGGGCGCTGAAAAGCTGATTTTGATGACGGATATCCGGGGGCTTCTGCGCGACAAAGACGACGAAAGCACCATCATTCCGGTTGTCAATGTCAGCGACGTGCCGAAACTGCAGAATCAGGGCATCATCAGCGGGGGCATGATCCCCAAAATGGACTGCTGTGTCGAGGCTGTCCGACGAGGCGTGGGCAGGGCGCATATCATCGACGGGCGCATCCCACACTCCATTTTGATTGAGCTTTTTTCCGACGAAGGCATCGGCACGATGCTTTGCTGATAAAATATCGGGCGGCTGGCGAAAGGAATGTTTAACCGCCTGTGTTAACAGAATAATAGGGGTGAACAGAAATGACCTTTGAAGAAATTCAGAAACAGGATCAGAAGAACGTTATGCAGACCTACGGGCGCTTTCCTGTGGCGCTTGTTTCCGGTCATGGGGCGACTGCGGTTGACTGCGACGGAAAAGAGTACATCGATTTTACGAGCGGAATAGGCGTAAATTCGCTCGGCTACTGCGATGAAAGATGGACGCAGGCCGTTGCAAAGCAGGCCGCAACTTTGCAGCACACTTCCAATTTATACTATAATCCCATGCAGACGAAGTTGGCCGAAACGCTTTGCGGTCTGTCCGGTTTTTCAAAGGTGTTTTTTGGAAACTCCGGCGCGGAGGCAAACGAATGCGCGATTAAGCTGGCAAGAAAGTACAGCGCCGACAAATACGGCAAAAGCAGGCATAAAATCGTCACGCTGAAAAATTCGTTCCATGGCCGCACGGTTACAACGTTGGCCGCGACCGGACAGGATTCATTCCATGAAAAATTTACGCCGCTCACAAAAGGCTTTTCCTACGCGGCCACCAATATGGACAGCGTAAAGGAAAACGTCACGGAGGACACCTGCGCGGTGATCATTGAACTGATTCAGGGCGAGGGCGGCGTGCTGCCGCTCGCAGTCGATTTTGTAACGGAACTGAGCGAATTTTGCAGCGAGCGCGATATTCTGCTGATCGCGGACGAAGTGCAGACCGGCGTCGGCCGCACGGGCGCATTGTACTGTTTCCAGAATTACGGCATCACGCCCGACATCATGACCAGCGCAAAGGGACTGGGCGGCGGACTGCCGATTGGC
This sequence comes from uncultured Caproiciproducens sp., assembly GCF_963664915.1. NCBI lineage: Bacteria > Bacillati > Bacillota > Clostridia > Eubacteriales > Acutalibacteraceae > Caproiciproducens > uncultured Caproiciproducens sp. The sequence continues at coordinate 798,154 of NZ_OY761810.1, read as the reverse complement.
GCGTGCCTTTGCACGCAGCGCCTCGGCAGGGTGATGGACGCGGGTTCGCACGGCTCCACCTTCGGCGGCAATCCGGTCGTCTGTGCGGGGTCGCTCGCGGTGCTCGATGTCGTGGGCAACAAAAGCTTTTTAAAAGAAGTCCGGGAAAAGGGCGCGTACTTTACAAAGAAGCTTGAAGCCATGGATGAAATCGAGCTTGTACGCGGCATGGGAATGATGCTCGGCGCAAGGCTGAAACAAGGGAGTGCCAAAGAGGTCGCGCAGAAATGCGCCGCAAACGGACTGCTTGTCTTAACCGCAAAAGACATGCTCCGTTTTCTGCCGCCGCTGACCATTGCATACGACGATATTGACACGGGACTCGACATTTTGGCAAAGATAATCAAAGAATCAAATGAAGCGAAATGACAAAAAATTTGTTTATCCGAGAAATCGCTATCATAAAATAAATATAGTTTTAGGAGGGCAACCATGAATCATCTGCTGAAAATGCTTGACTTGACAAGCGAGGACATCACCGGAATTCTAAACCTTGCAGACCAGCTGAAATACGAACAGAAGCACGGCATTGAACATCACCATCTGGCGGGGAAAACGCTGGGCATGATCTTTGAAAAGGCTTCCACAAGGACTCGCGTTTCTTTTGAAGTCGGTATGTACCAGCTCGGCGGCCTGCCGATTTTCCTCTCGGTCAACGACCTTCAAATCGGCCGCGGCGAGCCTGTGGAGGACACCGCCCGCGTGCTTTCCCGTTACCTTGACGGCATCATGATCCGCACATTCAAACAGTCCGAGGTTGAGGCGCTGGCGCAGAACGGCACAATCCCGATCATCAACGGGCTGACCGACTTTTCCCACCCGTGCCAGGTGCTCGCCGATTTAATGACGATCCGCGAGTATAAGGGCAGCCTTGACGGACTGAAGCTGTGCTATATCGGCGACGGAAACAATATGATGAACTCCCTGATTGTAGGCGGGCTGAAAATGAAGATGGAGGTCGCCGTAGCCTGCCCGTCCGGGTATAAACCGAGCGACGCCGTGCTTGATTTCGCCGTAACGCATCCCGCTTTCAGCATTACCACAGATCCGAAGGAGGCCGCTAAGGGCGCCGATGTAGTTATTACCGACGTGTGGGCTTCCATGGGACAGGAATCGGAGGCGCAAAAACGCCGCGATGCGTTCAAGGGCTTCCAGATCAATGAAGAAGTGATGTCCGCCGCCAAAAGCGACGCCATCATTCAGCATTGCCTGCCCGCACACCGCGGCGAAGAAATCACCGAAGAAATGTTTGAAAAACATGCCAAAGAGATTTTTGATGAGGCTGAAAACCGTCTGCATGCGCAGAAAGCGGTGCTTGTAAGTCTGATGGGCAAGAAATAAAGGATTATTTGGTTAATATGCCGTTGTCCGAGGTCTGCAGAATCAAAATCTGCTCTTCAAATCCGGTTGTGGCATTGATATAAACTAAAACCCGGTCGTTTTCCTGTCCGGTGCATGAAAATTCATAAGTGAGTACTTCGCTCAAGCCGGGGGTGGGAATTAAAGCCAACCCCCGTTTTTGTATTTTCAGGTTTTTGCTGACGGAACCCTGCGCCTGATCCGCTGTGATTTTTGCGGCGACCGTCCGGTCGTGGTGGTTCATAACATATCCCGTGGAGTTGTACAACACAATTTCCCCGTTGTCCAAAGCAACGGAAACCTTGATTAAATCAGGATAATAGGTGATATTATCTTTGTAATAAGCGTAATTGATGGTGCAGATGCCGTCGTTGATGACATAGTAGGTTTCTTTCATATTGGCGATGCCCCGGCCGGTTAAAAAGCTGTCCGCTTTTTTGGACGCGTCTTCATAGCTGAGGTTTTCAGCGCTTACATCACGCGAGTTCTCCATGCTGGAAACAAATCCGCCGGCTTTTGTCACGCAGATCCGTATACCGCCGTTATTCGCGGTAAAATTATAGGTGGGAAGTCCGCCGGCAGTGTCCTGCGTATGCGCCAGCTTATCCTGCGTGACGCCGAGAAATTCCGCCGCGATATTCTGCGCGTTTCCCTGCAGAATCTGGTCGCGCCCTTCCGTCAGCTTTGGTTTCAGCTGGCCGATGTGGTCGGAAAACGGGCCGTCGTAAATCAGTGACGGAAAATCCGTGAAATCCTCCGATGTCTTTTTGAATTCGTCGGAAAGCTGATCGGATTCGATGTTTGTCTTCACGTTTTGCAGTCCCGTCTGCAGCGTTTTAGCGTACTGTTCCAGATCTTTCATGGTCTTGTATTCTTCAGCGGTTATTTTTTGCCCTGCGGAGATTTTTGTAGACATCGTCATGGAAAAATCGCCGACCTGCGTAATGAACTTTGTTACGTTGTCCAATGAATGATCGGTAATCGGCAGAACCGCCAATGCTGATTTTGCCATGCTGGTTTCGCGCATCAGCTTGGCGGCAAGGCCGTTTTGCTGTGTGGCGGTATTTGCGTAAGCCGATTTGTTGAGCGCGGTTTCAATGTTGATCACACAGCTGTTCAAATCACCCATGGCGCGTTTGTAGTTGTATTCCAGGTTCGTTTTATATTTGTTTGCGGAGACATAGCCGTATGCGGTCGTTGCACCGAGTGTTACAATCAGCGCGATCATGGCCACGAGAGTAATAACTCTTTTTTTATTCATATCGTTCACCCCATGCCGCTATTTTTTACGCATCAGGCAAAAATATACAGAATTTTCGGCATGGAATTCAATACGTATGATATAATAAAATAAAACAGGAATGCAGGAGGAATTTTTTATGACAAAACCGGTGATCGGGATAACACCCCTTTACGATACGGAGCAGGAGCGGCTCTGGATGCGCCAGAACTATCTGCGCGCCATTGCCGAAACGGGCGGGGTGCCGCTTGTTCTGCCGCTTTTAAGCGACGACGCGGATATTGCGGAGCTGACAAAACGATGCGACGGTTTTCTGTTTACCGGCGGGCCGGACGTACACCCCGCGCTTTACAGTGAGGAAACCATGCGCTACTGCGGGTCAATCAGCAAACAGCGTGACAAGTTTGAAATCCTTCTTTTAAATCAGGCCGTACGCCTTGACAAACCCGTTTTGGGGATTTGCCGCGGAATCCAGCTTATTAACGTCGCGCTCGGCGGCAGTCTGTATCAGGATATCCCGGCGCAGGTGGAGGGCGAGCCGATTGCGCATTATCAGCAGCCGCCTTATGATGTGGCGGTGCACAGCGTTTCCATCGAAAAGGACAGTCCGCTTTACGGTATCGTACATAAAACCAAAATGATGGTGGACAGTATGCATCATCAGGCAATTAAAGACCTTGCGCCTCAGCTCAGATGTGCCGCAAGATCGAAGGACCATTTGACAGAGTGTGTTTACATGCCGGGCAAACGCTTTTTTACGGCTGTTCAATGGCATCCGGAATATATGTTTGAACCGGACAGCGACAGTAAAGATCTTTTTCAGGCTTTTGTGAACGCGGCGCGGGAATAATTTTCGCCCCCATGCGTCGGCTGCGGGGGCGTTTTTCTTTGCCATTGCTTGCTATTTTGACCGCGCGAAAGTATAATAATAAGGATTAGTCTGAAAAGTATGTCGGAGGCGTGTATGGATATTCAGGAATTTTACGGTTCGTTGGAAGGAAAAAAAGTCGCGTTTTGCGGGATCGGCGGAAGCAATCTTCCGCTGATTAAAATATTTGCGCGGCACGGGGCCACTGTTACGGCCCGTGACCGGCGCACAGAGGAAACACTGGGCGAAACGGCCGGGGCGCTGAAAAGGCTTGGCGTTTCCCTGCGGCTCGGCGAAGGTTATCTGGAAGACCTTGAGGAAGATATTATTTTCCGTACGCCCGGCATGAAATATACTCTGCCGGAGCTGAACGCGGCGCGGGAGCGCGGCTCGGCGGTCACTTCGGAAATGGAAGTTTTTTTTGACCTGTGTCCCTGCAAAATCGTTGCGGTGACCGGCAGCGACGGTAAAACAACCACGACCACCATTTTGTCGGGAATGCTGAAAGCCGCCGGAAAGACCGTTCACCTCGGCGGGAATATCGGTACCCCCCTTCTTCCCCAAATAGAGAGCATCGGCCCCGGTGATGTGGCGGTGGTGGAGCTTTCAAGCTTCCAGCTTATTTCCATGCGCCGAAGCCCGGATGTGGCCGTGGTGACCAACGTTACCCCGAACCATCTTGACATGCATAAGGACATGCAGGAGTACATCGATGCGAAAAAAAACATTCTCCTGCACCAGAACGCGTTTGCGCGGGCCGTGCTGAACGCGGACAATGAAATTACGGCCGGATTTGCGGATGTTGTGCGCGGCGAAAAGCTGATGTTCAGCCGCAGGCGCAGATGCGCGCGCGGCGCGTGGCTCAATGAAAAGAATGAAATCATCATGTCGTACGGCGGCAGGGACATTCCCGTGATGAACGCCTCCGACATCAAAATACCCGGCGGACATAATATTGAAAATTATCTGGCTGCCGTCTGCGCATTGTGGGGAACTGTCGGCGCGGACGTGATGGCTCAGACCGCCAAAACGTTCGGCGGCGTGGAACACCGCAATGAATTTGTCCGCGAGCTGGACGGCGTAAGCTATTATAATGATTCCATCGGCACTACGCCGAGCAGAACGGCAAACGGCACGCTGAAACTTTTCGACCGCAAAATTATTTTGATTGCGGGCGGTTACGATAAAAAAATCCCGTTTGACTCCTTCGGCCCCGCCGTCGTGGACGGCGTGAAAACATTGGTGCTGATGGGAGCAACGGCGGACAAGATTGAGGCGAGCGTCAAAGCGGCGCCGAAGTACAGCGAAGGCAATCCGAAAATCATTCGTGTACAGTCGCTGGAGCAGGCGGTGCAAACCTGCCGCAGGGAAGCGAATGCCGGAGATATCGTTTCGCTTTCACCGGCCTGTGCCAGTTTCGATATGTTCCCGAACTATGAAACGCGCGGGGAAGAATTTAAAAAACTGGTAGAGCAGCTGTAAGAAATTAAGGAATTCAGAGATAACGGAGTGAATACAATGAACGAACTAAAAGAGCTTGTTTTTCGCCTTTGCGCGGCCCCCGGTACGCCGGGGGATGAGACTGCCGCGGCGAAAGCAGCGGTAAAAGAACTTTCCAAATACGCGAAAGCGCGCATTGATAAAATGGGAAATGTCATTGCAAAAATGGGAAAGACTGGCGCGGAAAAGCACATCCTGCTTGACGCGCATATGGATCAGATCGGTCTGATCGTAACCAATATTGATAAACACGGATTTATCCGGGTTGACCGCAGCGGCGGAATTGACCGTCGTGTTCTGCCGGGCAGCCCGGTGACCATTTACGGCAAAGAGGTGCTGACGGGCATTGTCTGCTGTACGCCGCCCCATCTTTCGGACGGCAGCGAAGATAAAGTGGTTTCGGTTGACAAAATGGCAATTGACGCGGGACTTAGTAAAGCGGAAGCTGAAAAGCTGATCCGTCCGGGCGACCGGATTCTGCTTCATTCCGTGCCGAAAAGCCTGATTGGAACGCGCGTCACTGCCGCAGGGCTGGATGACCGCGCGGGGGTCGCGTCGCTGATTCGATGTGCGCAGATGCTTGCCGGATGCGAACTCAGCTGTGAAGTGACCATCCTTTTCAGCGGCCGGGAGGAAGTCGGCGGTCAGGGAGCGGTGACGGGCGCTTATTCAATCAATCCGACCCACGCGATCATCGTGGATGTCAGTTTCGCCGAACAGCCCAATGTTCCGCCGGAAAAATGCGGAAAGCTCGGCGGCGGCCCGATGATCGGGATTGCGCCTCCGCTGAACAGGGAGATGGCTGACAAGCTGATTGAAACGGCGAAGAAGAACCGGATTCCCTACAAGCTTGATGTGATGGGCGGTTCAACCGGCACCAATTCCGATGAAATTTCCATGACGCGAAAGGGTGTGAAAGCGGAGCTGATTTCCATCCCGCTCCGATACATGCATACGCCGGTCGAAGTCATTGATCTTGAGGATGTTGAGCATACCGCAAGGCTGATGGCGGAATACATAAAGGGGGTGGAGTAATGGCGGATCTGAAGCTTTTGGAGCGCCTTTGCACCGCGCGCGGTATTTCCGGAAATGAAGACGAAGTGCGCAGCCTGATTTTGAATGAAATAAAGCCTTATGCCACGAGTATTGAAATTACTCCGCTCGGTAACATTATCGCCTTTAAAAAAGGTGCAAAACGTGCGAAAACAAAACTGATGCTGAACGCCCATATGGATGAGGTCGGGATGATTGTGACGCATCTTACGGACGAAGGTCTTTTAAAGTTTTCCACAGTTGGCGGCATTGACCGCCGCGTGCTTTGCGGCAGACCGGTCACCGTCGGCAGCGGCATCGCCGGAGTGATCGGCGCGAAACCGATTCATCTTCTGGAAGATGAAGAGAAAGAAAAGTCGGTTCCCGTAAAAGATCTGTATATCGATATCGGCGCAAAGGATCGGAAAGAAGCGGAGCAGTATGTCACCTCCGGCGACGCAGTTACCTTCGATTCTATTTTTGATACGTCACACGGCATGATTAAAAGCCGCGCGCTGGACGACCGGGCCGGATGTGCCATGATGATTGACATGATACAGAGCGATTTAAAGTATGATCTGTATTTTGTGTTTGCCGTACAGGAGGAAACCGGCCTCAGCGGCTCGAGGACGGCGGCATTTTCTGTTGAACCGCAGGCGGCGATTGTCCTTGAAAGCACTACGGCCGCCGACGTGGCGGGCGTCGACAGGGAAAATCAGGTCTGCAATGTCGGCGGCGGCGCGGTGATCTCCTTTATGGACAGGCGCACGATTTACGATAAGGAATACTATCAGATGGCCTTTAAAGCGGCCAAAAAGGCCGGAGTAAACTGTCAGACGAAGCGGGCGGTCGCCGGCGGAAATGACGCGGGCGCCATTCACGTTTCACGCGGTGGGGTAAGAACCGTTGCAGTTTCCCTCCCGTGCCGGTATCTGCACTCGGCAGTGAGCCTGATATCGCAGGAGGACTTTGTTTCTGCGCAGAAGCTCATTTATGGGCTTGCGGATATGATTGCGGGCGAAGAATAAAATGATTAAAAAAGTTGAATATGCCGATGCCCTTTCCTCATTTGATTCTACGGTATTTGGATGCCGCATCCTTTCCACCGCTTCTGCTTACGGTCTGAACGAGCCGTTTGCACAGTTCTGGGTACAGGAGGGCACTCATACGGCATTATGTAAACTGGATGACACTGTCATTCTGGATGCGGGTGAGACCGATTACAATGAATTAAGGGATTTTATCCGTATGACGGGAGCAAACCGGCTCCTTTGTGATTCCGCCGCGGCGCAGAAAATCGAATTTCAGATTGCGGCGAGCGGGCAGATCATGGTGTATGAAAGCACTGCGCCGGTGCAGACCCAATCGGCTTTTGAAATCAACCCCAGTCTGCGCGACATGCACGCGCTTCTTTCCATCTGTGCGACGGAAACCTTTACGCCGCCGGAGTTCGAGCCGTTTTATATGGATATGTCCCATCGAATTCGTCATGGCACCGCGATGGCGGTAGGCATGTTTCAGGCGGATAAACAACTGGTCTCCTGTGCAATATGCTCGGCGCTGACGGAAGAGAAGGCCATCTTGTCGGCAGTCTGCGTTAATCCTGAATACAGAAGAAAAGGGTTGGGGCATGAAACGCTTTCCGCAATGATTTCACAGATGCCGGATAAGAAGTTTTTTGTTTTACGGGCGCAGCATGAAAATGAAAGCTTTTACCGTACCTTTGGTTTTACCGCGTGCGGCGAATTTTCGGAATTGATCGTTTAAAGGGAATATAATAATGAAAGATAAAAGATTCAAAGTGATTTATGCGCAGGGAACAATGGATGTGCAGAGAATCATCGTCGACAGGCAAACCGGCGTTCATTATCTTCAGGTGTCCAGCGGCTACGGCGGAGGACTGACGGTGCTTCTCGACAGAGATGGAAAACCCGTTATCCGGACGATTAATGACGATGAATAGTTGAGGGATGAATATGCTTTACCCATATTTTAAAATTGATACAAAAATAAAGATTGCTGCGGAAAAGGCGTCACAAATGATCGCGCCGGTTCTGAACAGAATTGACGAGACAACTGATTACAACCAGCAGAAAATGATGGCGGCGTTCAATGAAGCGGGCGTGAGCGAGAGCCATTTTGCCGCCTCCACCGGCTATGGGTACGGCGACCGCGGGCGCGACGCGCTGGATGTGGTTTACGCCAGAGCGCTTGGCGCGCAGGACGCGCTCGTCCGCTATAATTTTGTCAGCGGCACCCACGCGCTTACGGTGGCGCTTTTTGGCGTGCTGCGCCCTGGTGACGTTATGCTCAACGTGACGGGAATTCCATACGATACGCTTCGCGGGGTGATCGGCATCACCGGCGACGGCAACGGTTCGTTAAAGGAATTCGGCATCCGGTACGAGCAGATGGAGCTGAAAGCGGACGGAACGCCCGATTATGATGAAATTGAAAAAAAAGTGAACCCAAAGATAAAAATGGTCTATATCCAGCGTTCGCGCGGGTACAGCCTGCGGCCGTCACTCTTCGTCGAAGATATTGAAAAAATAGCAAAGATCGTTAAAAAGAAAGCGCCGGACTGCATTGTAATGGTGGACAACTGTTACGGAGAGTTCGTCCAAACTCAGGAGCCGGCAAGCCGCGGAGCCGACCTGATGGCAGGGTCTCTGATTAAAAATCCGGGCGGCGGTATCGCGCCGACCGGCGGATATATTGCCGGCCGCAAGGATTTGGTGGAAAGCTGTTCCTATCGTCTGACCACGCCGGGTATCGGCCGTGAAATCGGGGCAACGCTCGGCAATAACCGGGAACTGTTCATGGGTGCGTTCCATGCGCCGCATGTGACCGGCGAGGCGCTGAAAACCGCGTCGTTTACCGCTGCGCTGTTCAGCCTTTTCGGTTATGATGTGACGCCGAATTATGACGAGCCACGTGCGGATATTATTCAGGCCGTACTGCTGCGCAGGGAGGAAGCGCTCATTGCCTTCTGCAAAGGGGTGCAGAAGGGTGCGCCTGTGGATTCTTTTGTTTCTCCGGAGCCGTGGGATATGCCGGGCTATGACTGCAAGGTCATCATGGCGGCGGGCGCGTTTACGCTGGGTGCCTCGATTGAACTTTCCGCCGACGCGCCCTTGCGCGAACCTTACGCCGCGTGGATGCAGGGCGGTCTGAATTACCACAGCGGACGCCTTGGCGCAATGCTTGCCGCCCAGTCCATGCTTGAACAGGACATTCTCGGAAGATAAAACACTTGCAAAAAAGCTGTTATTACGGTATAATAGCTTTTACACGCGGGTGTGGTGGAATTGGCAGACACGCAAGATTTAGGTTCTTGTGCCACAAGCATGCAGGTTCAAGTCCTGTCACCCGCACCAAACGCACATAACCCGAACATTCACTTTATCGGTGAAGCGTTCGGGTTTGTGTTTTTATTGTAGTAATTATAGAGGTGATAGAACAATCTATTACCTCTATTTTCTTGCATAATTTTGTCTAGTAGTGTAGAATTATAATATGTACGAATTGGGGTGACATAGATGTACAAAGACCTAAATCACTTAAATAAAGAACAAATCGAAGATTTAATGGCGCGATACTATGCCTGTGAATCCGTTAAGAAGTTAATAAGTGCTTTTAAACTAGATGTATATCCATCTGCTTTGTATAAACTTTTCCCTCCCGCAGAATACGATAATTATAGTTGTGAATACTGCGGTAATGTGCTAGTTTTGGATAGGCCATCTAAAGAATCACAAAGATATGAACGAGATTTATATTGTCCCGCGTGTGGACATAAACCATATTGTAACCCTCCATGCCAATGCGAAAATTGTAAACAAGCTCAGCAAGAGCTTAAAGAATATCAACTTGAGCTTATTAAAACGACATATATGCAACCAAGAGAGCAAGTGTCTTTTGAGGAGCTTTCATTTGAAAATAAAGTTCTTTTAGGCGCATTGTGTCGAGTGTTGCTTCGAGAAAATCTATATGAGATATCACCATATACGGATATACATATGCCACTTGCACCTACAGACGAATTAAAAAAGCAAATATACGATGATCTAATACATGAACATATAATTATGGTCAGCCCCACGTCGTCTCTTGAGGCCTTTGATACTGAACATGAGAACTTTCCAGATGTATTTTTTATATATAGGGCGACTTATAATTTGAACTTAGAGTTTCCGGCTAATAAACAGGATTTGTTTACTAAGATACTAAGTCCGACTTATTATGGTAAAGAATTCGAGGAGGAAGCCCGTATACTGTGGCAGAAAATTGCAGTTGCTGAATGTGTCGAATACTTAATATACCAACTTGAAAATGTTGGCTTTGTTTTCACACCCGGAGAAAAGACCTACAAAACATTTGAAATTATTTTAGAAGATTTTTCGGTATCTCAGGTATACGGAATAATTTGGAAAGCAGTGGCAGATGCTTCAAAGTTGTATCTTGAAAAAGGCATGTCTAAAAACCATGCAGCTAATACTACAATAAGTGCTTGTGAGCGTTATGCCGAACGGGCGAAAATTAATGGTTGGGACCTAAAGGGGTATAGCAGAATAAAAGAGCTTCCGCAAAGTGCATTGTCCTTATTCTTCTTTAATCGTGTTTTAGAAATTGGCGACATGGGTTTTAAACTACCCCCTACAATTGCATAATTAAGAGGGATAGCCTTTTATGGTTATCCCTCTTTCTTGTTCTACGAACAAATTAACTTTGCTTGTTCGCTGCTTTTTGCCATTGGGAGAGCACACCGCCTGCTTGCTACCGCCCGAAAACGCCGCGCTATCATCAAACAGATATTTTTGGAAGCTTAAATCAACTTAAGGTCGCTTTCAGCTCATTAATTTTTGAAAGCAGATAATCTGTCGTTTCTTTTCGTTCAAAGCACTTCCTATCAGAAACATCAATTCCGCCATTTTGAGCAACGATAAAATCAACAATATTTGTAAAAAGGCTTGTATATTTATCCTCGTCATTTAAAATATGCAATAAATTTTTGCAATAATCTTCCATCTTCTTGCTGTTGAATTTCGGAAGTTCTTGATCTGAAGCTACTATTCTAAACAACATCATTGCATGGTATCGGCTCCGCCTGTATTGCTTATCAAGTTTATTCGCTTTAAACAAATTTTCTATTCTATACAATGATAAAGCACTTACATAGTACATTATTAGTTTATCGCTTGTTTTGAAAATCTTATTTCCAACACGCTTTGCAACTGTACCATATTGACCAGATACACCACTCGGCTCATTTAGAAACATTGCCGAAATAACTTTAATCTGAGTAGCGATTGAAATAATTCTATTTTTCGCAATGTCACCATCACGATATTGTCCCGTTCTTCGTTCATATACGAGTGATTCTGTGGAACGGTAGGTTTTATAATATTCTTCAAGATTCTTTTGAAATGTAGAAAGGGCCTCAAGCTGTTCTTTCTTTATAGCGGTTTGGTTATTGGTGGCTCTTGTTATATTGCTCTTTAGGTTTTCGTTTTTAGTCGCAATAATTCTAACTGGAATAATCAAATCGTCAATGTTTTCAGAAATGTCCATATTATCAATCAAAATATTGCTTGTTTGACATCCATTCACTATTTGATAATCCTCTATCGTAGCTATATCACCCGGTATTGAAATTGATGAGGCAACAATAGTAATTCCGTTATTAAGCATACTAAAGGCGTTGATATCTCCAGTCTTTATCGTTTCACAAATGCTTTGATTGACATCTGGATTCGGTCCTAAATAGTCACGAATGTTATCTTCGAAAACAGGCTTAGTTGCTCCACTTTCTTCTAATATTAGCTTTTTATATTCTTTAAAAGGTATGACACCGCTATACCCCACCTCGTCATCAGAGATAGAATACATAGTTATTCTTTTTTCGAACTTAAATGTAGCCGTTAGCTTTGCCTTTGTTTTGCGAAAAAGTGTTTGCACCTCTGCTGAACCGCACGGCTCAGAGCTAATTGTTGAAAAAAGATTTGTGCTACGGAGAGTTTCTTCTCCCACAGAGATTGTTGCCATAAGATTTCTGTCATCATTCCATGTACCTAAAGTGACAAAATAAAAAAGCAGTTGTGGGTTTTTCTTGAGCTTATCCCCTCGTGAAAATATATAGTCTTTTAGCTCAATGAATTTTTTCATCTCATCTGTGTGGAAAATTGTTGTGTCATCGCTAAAGTATAATTTGGAATATGTGAATAGGTTGGAAATTTCCGTATTGTCAAAGGAGGATGATGTTTTAGTTTGTATTAATACAAACTTTACAGATAATGTTTGATTTAGCGATATTAGTAAGTCAATGTCCTCAATCGAATTTACGAGCTTTTGATTTATTATGATGGCAATACCGTCAATTCCTTGTGTTGCTTTTCCAGTGGTAATGTCTTCTATATCAAAGTCGCTTGTTCCGTAAACGTTGTTTACAACACAATAGTTGACAAAGCTTTCAAACACAGATGGAATATCATTACTTGTTATCCCCTGGCTATTTTTAAATGACTCAACCATACTTTGAGTTATTCTGTCCATTTTCTTGCCTCCTATCGTAGATATATCCTTATTATACGATAAGAAATTGTCAATTTCAACATAATTCATTCCTTACTTATACACCTCCCATCATCTAATTATGATATGAATATACTTATAATAATATACCGTAGTTAAAATACTAATAAAATACAAAGTTTCTCTTGTGATAGTTAATTATAGCTAATTGCATTAGGATAAATCGTGATTTGGGTTAAATATCGTTTTTGACTGTTCTCAAACTAGCGTGAATGCCAAACGCACATAACCCGAACATTCACTTTATCGGTGAAGCGTTCGGGTTTGTGTTTTTATTGAAGTAAAAAATAGCCATTACAGAACATTCAAGTACTGTAATGGCTATTTCCGCATTATAGCGGTAAATTTTCTGGTTTACTTTTCCTTCATATTTGTGCTATCCTTATAAGGGTTATAAGAATACGGAGGATAAAACTATGGACAAGTTTATTTTGGAGAGGGATGGGCAACTTGACTTTTACAATCGGGTTTTGCCGCGTGTCAATCCCGCGCTTAACATAGAGGATATATTGGCCGACAACAGCGACGGTGTTCTAAACGGCAACTTGCTTGAATTTAAGCTAAATGTAACCGACTTGAACGCGATCTTATTTCAATGCGTCAAGTATCTTTCAGCTATGCGTATCAAGGGTAAGCCGATACCCGCTAACATTCTGATAGTCGACTTGAACACCGCCATGTTATGGGTCTATCATAGCGCGGACTATTTGGCGGCGGTTGAAAAGCCGTACAGTGGCGGCGCGTCAAAGGACAATAGCGGCTTTATCGGCTCGGCGGCTGTAGAAGTACTTCATTATGAAACAAGCTCCACGGACACAATACGCCTTGTCGCCCTGCTCAAAGAAAACGACTTTACCAAAACCCACATTGACGAAAACTGTGTTGTGGGCTGGGCTGAACACTTTTACCGCCGTATGCCGACAGCGCGTAAAGAGGATTTTTTAGGTGACGATACAGGCAAGCATAAGAAAATGGGAGAAATAAGAAAGCCAGTTGTTTTCGCCGATTACCTTATCCCCTACACGGGCAAGACAAACGTAAAGTTTAACTATCTTATGGATAAGTTAAACGATTTCTTATTAAAGAAAAACCTCGGCGCGTTCTATACGCCGCCCGAATATGTGAAAAAAGCCCTTGAATTAGTCCGGCAAGCGGTTGCCCGCGTTCCGGTCGGGAATGGTTACATTATTCTTGACCGCTGCGCCGGAACAGGAAACCTTGAAAGTCATATGACCGACGATGAATTAGCTCATACTATCGTTTCTACGGTCGAATATTATGAATACAAGGTTTTACAAGAATTATTAGGCTCACGGGTTAAACAGATAATCCCGCCGCTTGAAACTGCCGACACGTTTAACGCGGGCTTAGTTACGGGCGCAGACGCATTGAGCAAAGAATATATTGATAACCCGATAATCCATAAATACATTGATGACCCGAATGTAACGGTTATCTTATTTGAAAACCCGCCATATGCCGAAACAACGTCAGCAGAACACCAACGGCGCGGCGCAGGGGCAAAATCCTCGGCGACTTGGAAAACAAGCTATGTCGTTACGAAAATGAAAGCGGACATAAAAGGCAAGGTTAAAGGTTCACCGTCTAATGATATGGGTAATGCCTTTATTTGGAGCGGGTTCAAGTATTATTTGCGTCAACCGACGGACAGTTATATAGTGTTCTCACCCGTCAAATACTGGAAATCGCAACACCTCATCAATAAGCGTTTTTTGGTCGGCTTTGCCTTTAACCGCCGCCACTTCCACACGAACATTGACGCTTGTATTATGTGCGCTATGTGGTCGAATGAGGATGCGAAAACCGTAACCGACTTGACGCTAACGGGCTATGACATTGTGGACGGAAAACTAACCCAATACCCTGAAAAATTGCCCGTTAAGTATATTGAAAAGATTTTCAGTGAGATATACTACGAAAAACGCCCCTTTGAGGATAGCTACGACGGAATAGCTTCTGCCCTCAATGGGGAGGAATTTACAGAACAAAGACGTATTCGTATACGCAAAGCGTACAATGATAATATTATCGGGTATATGGTCGCCAACGGGTCTAACTTCGATAACCCGGATATTAACACAACACTTTTACGGGCGGGGCAATATAACGGTAATGGGTTCTATGTGCGCCGCGACAACTACCTTGAAAAATTACCATTGTTTGTTGCCGGACGTTATATCACCTATAACAGGGCTTGGACGGAACGCGCTCGCATAATGAAAAGCGCGGACGGCTCGACGGCGGTTGCCCGTGATATGGCAAGCGGCAAATTAAAGCTGTTTTTACTGAAATGCCTTTTGTTTTCCTGCCTTGAAACACAAAACCATATGAGAACATTCATGGGCAGCGATGGGCGGTTTTATCGTAATGAATTATGTCTCGACGCGACAAACGGCGAAACATTAGCGACACGGGATATAAAGGACTTAACACCGAACGCCGCCGAAAAGGCTTTAATGGCGCAATGGGTAACCATTTTGAAATACGCGAAACTTACTAAACCGAACGAGCGCGGGAACGGCTATAACCCTGCCTTAACATATGGAGTATATCAAATTTACGCCGAATTGGATACCTCATACAAAGACGAAACGACGGATAAAACTGTCTATGACAACGTGGAGTTACACACGGCGTTAAATGGGTTGAAAGAGCTTATAAAGGCTTATTACAACGCAGAAATTGTGCCGACGCTGTTTAAGTATGAATTTTTGAAATAATGCTCTGTGAAGATTGTAACCACCGGAAAAGCGATATTTAATTCGTAACACCGAAAATAAAACGAGGGATAGCCGTTAGGTTATCCCTCGTTTGTTGTATTAAGGACATATTAACTTTGCTTTTTCACTGTTTTCTCCTTTTGTTGCTCTTGCCAGGCCTTAAATTCCGCTTGCCCCTGTTCGCTTTCAAAAAATTCCCGAATGGCGGGATAGAGCGTTTCGGCAAGGGCTTCTAGTTCATGCTTAGGGATGCTTGTTCCCTGTCTTTTTGCTTTTTCCATTGGGAACACCCCCCGACTACCCGTGACCGTCCAAAAGCAACTCGCTATCATCAAATAGATAGCTTTGGAACACCACGCCAGTATTAGTAATAAATCGCCCTTGTGCGTCCTTTGGTATCTGGTCGGCGGCGGCAGTAGTGTCAAGAATAATTTGCGACAAAATATTATCTGCTCTGCCACAGATACGGCAATCAATATTCGAGCGTATCTGTCCGCTAAGAATATCAGCCGAGGGGCGTTGAGTTGCAAGAATAAGGTGCATTCCAAAGGCTCGACCTTGCCGAGCGATTACGGAAAGTTGGCTTTCAATCTGTGAAACAAGCTCTTTTTTCTCTTTAGAAAGCCCTGTTTTGTCGAGGACTTCCGCTATCTCGTCACAGGCGAAGATGATACGCCTTAGAGTGGCATTTGTGGTGGCGTTGTACTCGTCAATATTGGAACACTCCGCTGCACGAAAAGCAGCCTTACGGCGTTGCAGCTCGTCCGTTAGAGCCGTCAGCAATTCGAGCAGGTCGCTCTCATCAAAGCACATACGGCATTTGTTATGCCATGCAGCGGAAAAATCTACGCCGCCCTTAAAATCCGCAATACAGACTTCCGCACCCTTTTTCACGCCCTGCATTAGAAGCAGCTTCAGCAGAACGCTTTTTCCAGAACCACTAGAGCCGCCTAAAAGAATGTGCGGGATTTTTGCAAGATTGACCGTTTCCCGCTCAGTTAAGCTTTGACCCAATACAAGTACAAAACTTTCATTGCTTAGATAGCTGTCTTGCCAGTGCATAATTGACGGTAGCGTGGAACGTGGGGAAACGGTTTGCACAATAATTCGCCGACCGTTTTTGCTCTGTTTTATGTGGGTAATCTCATCAATCAAGGCACCCTTGATATTCTCTTTCTTGTCCTGCCAAACTGATAAAGGGGTGTTGTTTCCATCAAATTCCCACACTGTAAGTTTGGGATTCTTGGGGTGTTTGTACTTTGCCAGAAGCAACGGCGGTTCGTGGTTATAATTTTTAAAGCCCGCACTTACAAGGCTATCTTGAATTTTTTGCGCCTTTCGTGGCGTTCCAATTGCCGATATAAGGCACAGCAAGCCGAGCAGCAAGAGCAGGGCAACAAGCCAGTCAACCGCGATTGTGAATACAAGAAACAGCGAGAAAGAACTATCAAGCCCAAACAGCAGCTTGTCACGATTGCCCCATGCTAAAACCGCAATCAGCAGATACACAACCCAAAAGATGTTCTTCCAGCTGTTGATAACGGCAAGTTGCCTAATACCTGTTGTAAAGCGCAAAAATGCGGCTTTGCGTAACCTGTTCCGTTTACGCCTAATTTCATCATTCTGATTGGTGTAATTCATTGATGACTTCCTTTCTGTCATTTATAACCTGTTCAGAACTTGTTCCGTCCTGCCAATATTCAATGACCTTGTGAATACGGCGCAGGAACGCCCGCCAAGTTTCGGGGCGATATATCTGCACATCTTTGTATTGCGCTGATAGCGGCACATTTGATGTAAAATATACCACCAGATAACAGGCTACCCGATCGCTATATCGGGCAGGGAGGTTAAGCGGGTATATATCTAAATAGTTCAACATTTCCTCAATGGGAATTTGACTGGCAAACTCCTCAAGCACTAAAACAGATTGACCGTTGTAACCGTCGAAGCGAACGCCATTCTTGCCATAATCTGTGATACGGCAGATGTCACGGGGATTGTGTCGCTCATAAATGCTTCGCGTTTTTCCTACCCCTGTGGCTCCGTAAATGTAAATAACTGTTAAATTTCTGTTTTCAACGGAATAGCGCTCAGAAAGTAGAGTTTGTCGCAAAATGTCAATGTCCCGAACACGAAAGCCCAAACTTGGTAAGTCCTCAACAATTTGTGCTGTCCGCTTTCCGTCCTTGATATTTTCAATCAAGCGTGACATTTTAGAACCTTCCTCGTTCCGTTCGGCGCTTTGCGCCTGTTGTTGCGTCACCATCGCTATCGCTCCTGTTCCTTGTTTTTCTGCATGTCCTTTCTGACCTCGCGGTACTCCTTGTATGCGGCCCGTTTCTCTGCCGCCAGTTTTTGAGACTCGGCTTTGAGAGCGTCCATCTTCGGGAGTTTTGCCCCGGACAGTACACGCCGGAATGTATCCTGCGCCGCTCGGTAAAGCGCGATTTCGCCCTCATGCTCCGCGAGATATTTTCTGCTATATTTTGCAGCCTTGTAACTGTTGAACACAGGCCGGGTTTTCGCGTAATCCACTATTGCTGCCTTTAGCTCCGCATTGGCGCTCATAGCACCCTCAATGGACTTGATTTGACCGGAAAGAATGTGAAAACGGTCTGCGGCTTCCGTCGCCCGCTTTTCCAACTGCTCATATTCCAACAGACCGTTTCCGACGCAAGATCGCTTGTGTAAACGGGCATTGCCCGGTCAACCGCCGTCCAGCCTGAACCGGCTGTTTCCCTGATTCCCACGCCGAGCGCGATTTTGCTTCCGGTCTGCGCCGCCGTCAGAATGTTCCAGTCCGAATAGGATGTAGGCAAGGCCGTAGTCTGCCGTCAGGGACAGTGCGCCGGAAGCGTTCAGATTCAGCGCCCCGACCTGCAACGGCGAATCGCTCACCGCCCAATGGGTGGAAGTGTTGTACCCGCTGTTCCAGCCGGAATTGCCCTTTGCGGAAATGCCGAGCGCGATGTACTTCTTGGAATCCGCGAGGTTGAGCGAACGCCACGCTTTTGCGGACGGATCAACGTCGGTGAAGGTCAGAGAGCCGCCCGACGCGGCTTTCAGGGATTCCACTGCGGCGATCACCGCAACTTTGGTGTTGTTGGTCACTTTGATGTCGGACGCGGTAAAGGTTTCGGCGTCCGGACTGATGGCGTAGGCCACATTGATCGGATGGGTGACGGAGATGGTCAGCGGCGAGATGGAGCCGTTGATCGTCACATTCCCCGTGATGCTGCCCGTGCCGGTGTCGGTTTTGTCGGCGGCGAACGCCGGGACTGCCGCAGATATGCCCAACACGGCAAAAGTGACGATGCCCGCGAGAACCCTTTTCAACCTGTTTTTCATTAAAAAACCTCCTGCATGTTTTTATTTCAACCGCAAAAGCGGCTGATTACGAAACGGAAAGACGGATTTTGTAGTCGGCCATCCCAAGGTAAGCCTTTGTATCCTTGCTGTAATACAGGATGGTTGCCGTCACGCTGTAATTTCCGGGTGAAACCTGATGGGAAAGGGTGAGGCCGTCGATGTGCTGTCCCGGATAGATCGGCGTGGATTTCGCTATGGTTTCCCCGTTCAGTACAATTTCACACTGCATAATGACGCTGTTGGAGGACGGGTTTTCCACTTCCCATGTGCCGGTGCTGCCCTTCGCCCCGCTGGAAAAGGAAGCCTGCGCACTCACCTTGTCGGTGACGGTGACTTCCTGCTTTTGAAGCCGGGATAGAATTTCCTGCCGTGACGGGGTGCTGCCGCTTCCCGGTTTTGCGCTCCCGGTATCATCCAGAGACGCTCTTGATAAAGCCAGGGTGATTGATGAGCGCGTCATCTATTCAACAGAGATTCTAAACTGTAAGCTGGACTATCTTCCGCAGTTTCTTAGTCCGAGTACAAATCTGTATGAGTTGAACCACCTTGCTCAGCGTCTGGCAACACTCAGTGAGTGGGAGCTGGACTGCTTCGAGGGCATGGTGATGATGGATACTATCAAAAATAATTACGCTCCCATCCCCGTGGATCGCCTTATTAACATGACCCATAGCATGGCGGACTGCCAGATTGCCTATGAAGCGCACGACGACCAATCACTCGGCCTGTTTTACGCAGATAACGGCTTCGTCAGAAAGCTGGAAACCCTGCCGGAAAGCATTTTTAAGTGGCTGGATTACGGTAAAATCGGCAAGGAGCTTCGGGAGGGCGAGGGCGGCGTATTTACTCCGAACGGCTACGTGGTGCAAAACGGCGAGATCGCGCAGACGTATCAAAGCGGCGCCGCCATTCCCGCCGAAAAGCCTGATTATACCGTGCTTTTCAAGGTGAACAAGGGATGTTTTAACGATCCTGATTATGATAACGGGCTGACTGCTTTCATGAAACTGCCCGCCGGCGCCACGGAGCTTGACCGCGCTGTCGGAGAGGTCGGCGCGGCGTCATCGGAGGAATGCGTGCTTACCGCTGCGGACTGTATCATACTGCAAGGCTGAGATTGAAAGACTGAACCTGCAGCCTTGTGATCATGGGTATATTGCCAGAAACGATCAGGAATTTATCTATGAATTCAGCTGTCCGCCGATTGGACAGGACATGTCGATGCAGCAACAAATATAATAATCGTCAAGCAGCACGGGCAAAAGCATCCGCGCTTTTTCAGTCCCCAAAATGATAAACAGGGCCGTTTTTCCGAATGGATGGCGGCCCTGCTTTTTCTGCGCCTTTTTTCGGGAAAACGCCCCGGAAAAAGGAGGTGTCCCGACGTTGGACAGAAAAATCGCCGAGTACCTGAAGGGCTTCCATAGTGGTGAAGACCGGGCGATATCCAGCCGTGATCTTGCGAAAGCGTTCGGTATCAGCGGCAGAGCGCTTCGCGATATCGTAAACCATCTTCGGGTGGGAAGATTGATTTCCCAGTGGGGTTCGACTACGAATACGACAGCATTACATACGCACAGAAACACGGCGTAAATCCGAGTAACACGTTGATTGATTCTATGGCGCGTGCCTTTTGGGATGCAATGCGTGCAGACGGTTGGTTTGTGAATCTCTACACCAACAGCGATTTTATCCGTTCTGGCAGATTCAGTGCTGCTACCATGAAGCAATACGATGTGTGGCTTGCCGATTATGCCGGAGCGCCTGACTATCTGTGCAGCATTCAGCAGACCGGAAGTGCAGGAGTTGTGCCGGGCATCACTGGTGCTGTGGACACAGATGTGTGTTTCAAGGATTATCCGACGATCATCCGCACCGGGGGCTATAACGGATATCCGAAGCCAAAGGCTCCCGTGTTTAAATGCGATACGACTACCGACGTGACGCTTGCGCGTGGACAGGCATACCAATTCAAAGTTACAAGCAAAGTCGCACAGACCGCATCTGTGGGCACACAGGGCGTAGTCACGCTCCGGCAACGCCGCAAGGTTGGAAATGATACTTACTATTCTATAGTTGGCATTGGAAGACCGGGCGCAGCAGCCGGGGCTTATGTTGGCGGTGTAAAGCAGTTTATAGTTCATATAAAACAAAAATAAAGCTTGGAGGTATTAAGCAAATGGACAAATTAAAAGCAACTTTTATCGCGGTGTTTACCGCATTATCTGCATGGCTCGGCGTGTTGGCTATACCGGCGCTGCTGCTGGTATTGGTCAATATTGCAGATTACGGAACGGGTCTTGCCGCTGCAAAGTATCGAGGTCAAAAAATCAGTTCTTACCGTGGTTTCCAAGGTATCGCAAAAAAAGTGTGTATGTGGCTTCTCGTAGCAGTCGGGGCAATCGTTGACAGTCTCATTACATACGCTGCTCAGCAAGCCGGGATTGTTCTTTCATTCGGGTATGCTGTGGCATCACTCGTGGCTGTGTGGCTAATCTGCAATGAAATTATCAGCATTCTGGAAAACATCAGCGATATTGGTGTTGCACTGCCGCCTTTCCTACTCAAAATTGTAGAAAACTTAAAATCACAGGTGGAAAGCAAAGCAGAAAACATTCCGAGTGGAAGCGATACTGAATAAGCCGAAGAATAGCGAGTTGACAATTGGTAAATTATGTAATATAATTATGTAAACTAAAGACGCAAAATTGGCTGTTTTCTAAATTTACTGAACGGTGGGATACAAACCCACAGTCCACTGTCAATCAACAATTGTTTTAACTTGATTGTCGTTTTTACGACAGAAGGAGAAAAATGGAGAAGACATTGGAAATCTTGGCTGAATTCGGTGAAAAGCGCACAGAAAGCACAAAAACGTTCCTGATGAGTAACGGCACATTTATGATGGCCGCCTACGGTGAAGCGATTCATTTTAAGGACAGCACCGGAACATGGCAGGACATTGACAATACTTTGAGCGTTGTTGATGGTGAAGCGACGGAAGATGCCCGGCAGCTTGAAAATGGCGCTGGGAAGATGAAAGTCAGGCTTGAAAAGCGTTTAAAGAATGGTAAAGCCGTGACCCTGAAAGTCGGCGATTATTCAATCAGTTGGGAGTTAGATGGCGCGGACAGAGCGGAATCGGAAATCATAGAGGGAAAAAATATCGCCAGTAGCGAAAGCCCAAATGACCAGTTTTTAAGATTGAAAAAACTCAAAAACAAAATTCTTTATAAAGGTGCGCTGCCCGGCGTTGATCTGCAATATCTTATAACCTCGGGCGCTGTGAAAGAAAATATCATTTTAAAGACGAAGGATGCACAAAGTCAGTTTACTGAAACTTATCAAATCGGAACGTTATCTGCAAAGCAAAAAGATGACAGAACGATTGTGCTGTTTGAAGAAGCTGATTCAAAGCAGGAAACCCCGATTTATACAATCAGCTTGCCGCAAATATCTGATGCAAACGGAGAAATCGGAAATTCTTTTTCCTTCAGCATACTGTCACAGGATCAAGGAAGTTTAAAAACTGCGATACATATTGATAAAACCTGGTTGAACGAGGAAAATCGCGCATATCCCATAACGATTGATCCCACGGTATTTACAACCCAAAGCTCCTCTGCCATTCAAGATACCTTTATCTGTTCTGGAGCCGGATATCATAATCAGGCTGGCATCAACAACACAATGGGAACCATGTACATTGGAAATGAGACAACCAATTATAAGGTTTGCCGTATATTGGTGAAGTTTACACTCCCGACATTTTCCAAGGGAGATATGATTGCGGGTGCACAGCTCAATCTGGCACAGCGCTCGGATGGCCTGAATCCTTCCAGCGCAAGCATGCAGGTCAATGCGTACGCGATGAATTCGGCATGGGCTGAGACGACCGTTACCTGGGACAATTCCCTGACTGCCGTAACCAGTGCGATAAGTGGCTCTATTTTGGATTATTTCAATGTCTCTCAGTCTACAGCGAACACTTTCAATACTTGGGACATTACGAAGCTGGTGAAAAGCTGGTATAATGGAACGGCAAATAACGGGATCGTGCTGAAAGCGGCTGACGAAAGCGCTGCCGTGCGGAATGTTTATTATACGTCTAACTATCCGGACGAATCGGATGTTTATCCGACAATTGCCATCTATTTCACAAATAATGCCGGACTGGAAGACTATTGGAGTTATCACAGGCAATCAGTGGGCCGGGCGGGTACTGGATACATTAACGACTATTCTGGCAATCTGGTTTTTACTACTCCAATCATGAGTACAACCGGCGAACGAGTACCGTTGGACTTCTTCATTACCTACAACAATTTCCGTTCCGGTACGCATTTTAAAGAT
Source organism: uncultured Caproiciproducens sp. (assembly GCF_963664915.1). Classification (NCBI taxonomy): domain Bacteria; kingdom Bacillati; phylum Bacillota; class Clostridia; order Eubacteriales; family Acutalibacteraceae; genus Caproiciproducens; species uncultured Caproiciproducens sp. The sequence continues at coordinate 775,059 of NZ_OY761810.1, read as the reverse complement.
TCCTTAAAGGGTGATATTTACGGCTGGGGCTGGCAAAGCAATCTAAGTCAGCGTGTCGACCCAGTCAGCGAAGCATCCGGAACAAATGCTGTAGAAAAAGCGAAATTTAAGCTTCTTGCCCAAAACGGATATAGATTTGTCTATTTGGATGAAGACGGAACCGAGCATTATTTTAAGGTAGACCCCAATAACTCTGCAAGAATTATTGATGAGGATGGACTTAATCTTGTAATTACATCTGGCGGAGCAGGAGACGAGTACTATACCATTCAATATTCGGACGGCTCGAAAAAGACATTTACCGGTAGTGGCTATTTATACAGGATTTATGACAGTGAAGGAAACTATCTTACGCTTGCCTACTATGGTTCATTTATGAATCAAATTACTGACGGAGCAGGTAGAATAACCCATGTCGAATATTCGGGTTCAGGGGCGGTCACGGCCGTTACCGCGCCGGACGGCAGGCAAACTCTGCTGCATTATATCGGAGGAAATTTGACTTCCATCACTTATCCAGACAGTAAGACCGTACAATTTACGTACAATGCCAGTAATCAACTCCAGAAAGCAACCAATATTGACGGCACTTATGTGCAGTACAGTTATTACGACAGCAGTAACCCGATGGTGAAAAACCGGGTGAAAGACGTGGCGGAATATTCCGCTACGGGAGACATCGGGAATAAAGTCACCTTTGCATACAATTCGGATAACACTACGACATTCAAATATTATAAAGCCGGGCAGACTGACGCTCAAGCACAGCAGGAAATCTATACCTTTGATACTCTCGGAAGAACAACAAGCATTTTAAAAATGGACGGGTAGGCGGCGACCTATAAGTATACGGACGAATCCATAAAAAATGCAACGGCAAATAAAATCACGGCGCAGGCAGCGACAAGCATTCCGGTCAATAATCTGCTGCTGGATCATAACGCGGAGCGCGAGGATGGAACGTGGAGCGGCTCCAATTGGGGAACGCCGGGCGGCGTGTTCAGTGTGGACAATACGGTGGCCTATCTCGGAAAGAAATCGCTCAAAATAGTACAAAATCAGACCCATCCACAACGCAGTGGGGCAGTTCAGAAGCTGACCAATTTGACTCCAGGTACGGTTTATACGCTGTCAGGTTACGTTAAAACAGACTCCGTCGTAAGAACCGACAGTGGGAGTTTAGGAGCTAATCTTTATGTTGCCTGTTTCAATAACACCACCAACCTCGGCACTTACAATGGAACTGGAATATTCGGAACCAATGACTGGCAGAGGACTTCCCTCACGTTCACCGTCCCAGCCAGTACAAACCGGGTAGAGGTTTACGGCGGCCTGAGTTACGCCAACGGCACAGCTTGGTTTGACTGCCTACAGCTTGAAACTGGAAGCATTGCAAATATTTATAATCTGCTGGAAAACGGGGATTTTCGTCTCAGCGCGAATTCTCTTCCCACTAATTGGCAATTTACGAATTTCACTTCTGGTGACGGCATGGTCGTCGGCAATGTAAGAATTGGCGGCAACCCAACCTTGAATAAGAATTTTTATCAGGAAGTCTACATTAACAAACCGGCCAACAGCATCGCCTTTGTCGTATCCGCCAAATCGACCGGAAAATCCGTTCCGATCAAAGGGGAGCGCTATTATGCGATTGATGTGGGGATGTTTTTTACGGATGGCACGGTTCAGTGGACGGTCGTCCCTTTCAACCCGGATACTACGGGGGAACAGTTCACGAGCGGCCCCGTTGCCGCTTCGGAAGCCAATATGAGCAAAACAATCTCCAAGGTAAGTTATTATATCATCTATTACAAGAACGCAAACGAAGCAACTTTTAAATTCCTGCAGATGAATATGGACGAAACGGGTACCACTTTTGCCTACAACAATAATGGGAAACTAGTCACGTCGGCGCAAAACGCAAAGAATACAAGGATATATACCTATACGGATGCGCAGGAACTCAGAAACGCGAGCATCAAAAATAGTGCCGCAAACTTCAATCAAAGTTATATCTACTTCTATGATTCCGATGATAGTAGCAGCTTGACTAAAAACCCACACAGATTAGTCTCCGCACGTTCTGCCCAGACAGGAATCGGGTTCTATTATCTTTGTGATGACTATGGGAACGTGACAAATACAGCTATGGGGAGCATCGGTGAAGAAGGATATGTCTATTATGATTATCCATATTTATACTCGCTACAATTTTATAGCCCAGATGGGAATTATCTCATCGCCATCTCAGATCAGCGTGAAAAAACGACAACATATAACGTAGATTCCATAACGGGTCTTACCAACTCAGTTACGGACCCGAAAGGAAACACGACAAATTACACCTACAATACGCTGAACAATCTGCTGACGGGGGTCAGTGCGCAGAGCAGCGCGGGAACGGTGGAAACCGCCTACCAATACGATGCAGCAGACCGGCTGAATCAAATCACGCACAATGGATTTGCCTATACCTTCCAGCGTGACGGTTATGGGAACACCACAACGATCAATGTCGGTGCACTAAATCTGATCACCAATACCTTTGCTCCCGGCAACGGGAATCTGCAGTCCTCCACCTATGGGAATGGGTTTAAGCTGGGCTATCTGTACGATTCCTACGATCGTGTGAACATGGTATTGAAAAATGACAATTTGACCTATGAGTATTTTTACGATGCGCGTGGAAACCTTGCGCAAATCACCGAATTTATCAGTGGCTCGCAAATGCTGACAAACTTCTACTACGATGTTGGCGACCGTTTGATTCGGAAGACGACTTCCGACGGCAGCGACATCCAATATTTCTACGATAATATGGACCGAAACTTTGGTACCGGCTATACTTTTTTCGGGCAGGCGAACTCAACTTTTTTTGACTATGGCGACGATAACAGAAAGAACACCGCGATTCTTCTTTCAGATGGCCGAATCACATACGGATATGACGGGCTAAACCGCGAGTATATTACGGATATCAACCCAGCAGCCCATCAAGACCCCACATTCCGTGCGGAGCGTAGCTTTGTCGGTGGTTTAAACGCTAAAACCACGACTCTGGTGGACACTTATTACAACTACAGAAGAATTGGCAATATCAACAGCACGCTTTCTCAGTACCACTATACCTATGACGACAATGGCAATATCAGTTCGACAATTGATATTAACGGCAATGTGACCACTTGTGCCTATGATCAGTTAAACCAATTGGTACGCGCGGATGATCAGAAGGCTGGGGTCAGCACAGTTTATAGCTACGATGTTGGTGGGAACATCACTGGGGTCGCAACTTATGCCTACACGACAGGCACGCTGGGAACGGCGACCGATAGCATTGTTTATTACTATGGCAATACAAACTGGAAGGATTTGCTGACCAGCTACGATGGGCAGAGCATCACCTATGACACAATCGGGAACCCGCTAACCTACCGAGACGGCATGAGCTTCACTTGGGAAGGTCGGCAGTTAAAATCTTCCATTGTAAACAGTCAAAATGTAGAATATACTTATGACAGCAACGGAATCCGCACCGGCAAAACCGTTAACGGCGTAACGACAAATTACTCCCTCGACGGCAGTGTGATCATGGCTCAGCAGACCAGCAATGACATTCTTTGGTTCCTGTACGAAAGCGACAGAACTTTAGTTGGGTTTACCTATAACGGCACGGCCTATTATTACACGAAAAATGTTCAGGGCGATGTGACCGGCATCGTTGATGTCAATGTCAATTTGGTAGTCGAATATACCTATGACGCTTGGGGCAGGATTCTCAGCACGACAGGCTCACTGGCAGACACGGTTGGTCAAAAGAACCCGTTCCGCTACAGGAGCTACTACTATGATTCCGAAACTGGGCTGTATTGCCTCAACAGTAGGTACTATGACCCGCAGACGGGAAGATTTTTGAATGCGGATGATACAAGTGTTTTGCTGAATTCACAAGTTGAATTGCTTAGCTTTAACTTATTCGCATACAGCAACAATAATCCAGTAATGAATAGTGATCCAAGCGGGCATGCTGTATCCAGAGATATCCCTCCAACCGAAAAGGATGGTTATGTGGCACCTAAAGGTGGTCCAGTCAAAGGAAAAACAAAATCAGGAGAAAAAGGTTGGGTAGATAAGAATGGGAACGTATGGGTACCGATCCCTGATGGAACACCTTTGGCACATGGTGGAGGACATTGGGACGTAAACAGGCCAGATGGGAAGGGGTATGTTAATAAATATCCAGGTGGTTACGCACGAAAAGGTTCAGGACTGGCACCAAACTTAGCAAATGCAAATATTAATTGGAGCGCAGTTGGAATTGGAGCCTTTGCAGCAGCTATTGTTGTGGTAGCGATCATTGCTGCCCCAGAAACTGGCGGCGCAAGCTTCGGATTGCTTGCGTTCGCATGAGGACTTTAAAATGATTTCAAGAAATGATGTCGAAACTATAAATGATATTGCTCTGCAAATGATAAGTATAAGAAATTTTTCTGCAGCACAATACAATTTTAGACAAAATGCAAAGAAAAATCCTTCTTTCCTTACGTTCAACAATCTTGGTGTATATTATATAACTGAAGGAATCGAACTGCCAAATGGTAAAGTTCATAGTGCCCGTAAATTAGGTCTGAAATACCTGAAAAGGGCAGAGGCTTATTCTCAATCGCAGCTTAATTTAATGGCTATAGGCGATGTATATTTTAATGAGAAAAGCTATGATGTTGCTAGCGATTACTTCAGGCGTGCATGTAAATTTAACGACTACTATATTAGTTTAAACAATCTAGGGGCTTCATTGTATATGTTAGGAAAGTATGAAGAGGCGTCAACAAATTTTCAAAATGCCCTTAGTCATTGCAATTGCTCTGATTATTCAGACATATATCCTGCTAAATCAACAATATACTCATCATATGCGTTTTCAGTAGTCCATTACAATAAGGAAGAAAGTTTAGACATATTACATCGAATGTTAAAATCAGACATTTCACACATAGAAGTGGATGAGTTCGTTCTTGCATATTTGTGTAATGATCTACTCTTAGCTAAAAAATTATGCCAAAGAATGTTTGATTCTTGGCATGTCGATGCTTCAGTAATGGCGATGGTTTTTGATTGCTTGTTTATGTTGAAAGAGGGAAATGAAGCAGAAAAATATTTGAATTATCAATTGAAACATTTGGCGGGATATGATTATAACACTAAACCAGAGATATATAGATTAAAGAAGTCATTTTCCCAACATGACTATCGTAAAGAAGAAATCGCGAATTTTCAATATTCCCCACCACTAATAAAGGGTTGTCATTATGTAGGTAGTAAATAGCAATCTATATTATTACTTTTATTCATCAAAAGTTTTATTAGATTACAGCGCTTCGCAGTTGATAAATGCGGGGCGCTTTTCCTTGCTCTATCTGCGACGGCATGAGCTTCACTTGGGAAGGTCAGCAGTTAAAATCTTCCATTGTAAACAGTCAAAATGTAGAATATACTTATGACAGCAATGGAATCCGCACTGGCAAAACCATTAACGGCGTAACGACAAATTACTCCCTCGACGGCAGTGTGATCATGGCTCAGCAGACCAGCAATGACATTCTTTGGTTCCTGTACGAAAGCGACAGAACTTTAGTTGGGTTTACCTATAACGGCACGGCCTATTATTACACGAAAAATGTTCAGGGCGATGTGACCGGCATCGTCGATGTCAATGTCAATTTGGTAGTCGAATATACCTATGACGCTTGGGGCAGGATTCTCAGCACGACAGGCTCACTGGCAGACACGGTTGGTCAAAAGAACCCGTTCCGCTACAGGAGCTACTACTATGATTCCGAAACTGGGCTGTATTGCCTCAACAGTAGGTACTATGACCCACAGACCGGGAGATTTTTGAATGCGGACGCACAGATCGGAGCAAATCAGGATATCAGGGACTATAATTTGTTTGCATACTGCGGCAACAACCCTGTAAACCACTCTGACCTTGGCGGTCTATTTTGGAAAGAGATCGGGAACTGGATTAGCAATGCGGCATCAACGGTTTCCAACTGGGTAAGCACAACCGCAGCATCTATTAAGACTTGGGTTGCATCAAGCGTTACAGGTGCTTTTGTGGGAAACGCGGTGGTATCGGGGATTGATACAGCAGCAGAAAAAGCCGCAGCCGTAGTTAAAACCACAGAATCATATTGGAAACCATCGACGTTAGTAAATGCACGAAATACTCATGTAAGGGTTACCGTTCCCAAAAGCAGTGCCGCGGCAATAAAGTCTGTTCAGAAAATTTCCAAAATTGGCGTTTTATCGGCAGCTTTGCTGGCAGGCGATATTTACAATGACACGCAATCCTATTCCGGCGGAAACCTCCAAGCGGCTATTGGCATTGATACTGGGGCGTTTGTGGCTTCTTTCGCCGTTGGAGCCTTCTTGGGCTCGTTTGGTTTGCCTGTCGCAGTAGTTTTTGTAGCCTCTTTGGGTATTAGTTATGGCATATCGCAGATCAACAAACAACTAAAAGAAGAGTATTTGACTTAATGGAGGTCTACTTTTAAATTATGGCAGACTCTACGTCATATCCAGTTGATGCAACCGTACTGCTTTTGATGATTGCAGGTTTTTTGTATTGCTTAATAAGATATCGGAATTATAGAGTTCGAAATTTGTATCTTTTTAGAGATATCTGGGTAAAGCTTATCCTTTATTTCGGTATGATTTCCACATTATTATTCTTAGTGGACAGAACAATAAAGGAATTCCAAATTTTCATGTTTGCAGAACGTATTGTCAACATATTATCTATAATTTCATTTATATTATTTTTAGCTTTTATTATCAAGGCAGGCTTGCCCAAGGTATTACGTAACCAATTTTTACGCAAGCTATTATTGGCTTGTGGAATAGTAATCTTGGCTGGTGTTATAGTATTTGTTGTATCAACTCTACTTGAACCATGAGCAATAGTCCTATTGGATTTCAGCGCTCCGCAGTTGATAAATGCGGGGCGCTTTTCCTTGCTCTATCTGCTACAGCATGAGCTTCACTTGGGAAGGTCGGCAGTTAAAATCTTCCATTGTAAACAGTCAAAATATAGAATATACTTATGGCAGCAACGGAATCCGCACCGGAAAAACCATTAACGGCGTAACGACAAATTACTCCCTCGACGGCAGTGTGATTATGGCTCAGCAGACCAACAATGACATTCTTTGGTTCCTGTACGAAAGCGACAGAACTTTAGTTGGGTTTACCTATAACGGCACAGCCTATTATTACACGAAAAATGTTCAGGGCGATGTGACCGGCATCGTCGATGTCAATGTCAATTTGGTAGTCGAATACACCTATGACGCTTGGGGCAAGCTTCTCAGCACGACAGGCTCACTGGCAGATACGGTTGGTCAAAAGAACCCGTTCCGCTATAGGAGCTACTACTATGATTCCGAAACTGGGCTGTATTGTCTCAACAGTAGGTACTATGACCCACAGACCGGGAGATTTCTAAATGCGGACGCACAGATCGGAGCAAATCAGGATATCAGGGACTATAATTTGTTTGCATACTGCGGCAATGACCCCGTAAATCGTTCCGATGTTGGCGGTCTGTTTTGGAAAGAGATTGGCGATTGGTTTAAAAGCGTTGGAACAGCAATCGTAAATTTTGCGAATGCTACTTTTGGTGCAAGTAGCTCAGCTGTGATACAAGAAGAATCCCAAATTCCTCCTATTATTCCAGACCCGTATCCTATTACAGTTAAACCCGGTACTAAAATTACTACGACAGTATCCGAACAAGGAAACTCATCAAAACCGATTTCTGTTTATGCAATAGGAGTGAACAATAATACTGCATCATCATCGGTCGGATTAAAAATTAATGCACCTAATTTTACTCTGAATATAAGCTTTGGACTTAACAACACAGGAGTATCAGGATCAATAAAAAATGGGACCGCGTCGAATAGTTTTGGATTGCGAGCCTCGTTAGCAGAATTGAAGTTGGGATTTGAAAGCGCGACTACAGCCAAATTGAGCGATAAAAGCAATCAAACTAATTATTTAAATGTAAGTGCCAGCGGATTGTTTATTGCAGCAGCGATATTTGTCCAAACAGGACAGCCGATTAGTTCACTACAAACATCTTAAGGGAGATACAATAAAATTGTGGTATAGTATCGTTAGAATATTTATTTTCATATTATTTTTTCTAGTATTTTTGATCCTCTACAAAAGGAAAAAGAAAATCTTAAGAGGAACAGTAATCGCGTTTTCTTTTGTGGTTGCAATGGCCCTCTGTTCAATGTCATCCTTAATGCCTGTTGAAAATCTCTTCATAACTTTTTCATCCCCGCAAAATGTTTTTAACTATTCGATTATGGGTAATATGGGTACGGTTATTGAAGGGAAAGATTCCGCTCTGATTCTATATTCTTATAGAGGATCGGAATCTTACTCTGTCATCCCGAAAGCTAAAAATGGCTGGAAAATCGGAACTTACCTATCATATGAGGAAGTATTTGCTAAGACGTGGCAGAATGGTGACGAAAAGATTCATATGATTAGAGTCTATGAGTGTAAACATACGAATGATTATTATGTTGTTATACATAACTTTTTTTCGAAGAACCCAATTAATATTTCAGACAATAGGAATTCATTATTTCAGAAAAATAAGTCATCTATAGATCCAAGTACAACTTATTATTCGTATGTCTATAATATCGGGCAAGATTATGAACTAACAATTGATGGAGAAATCATACATATTAACGCAAGGTAAATTATGACTGACTTGACGCCATAATGGCCATTGTATCTAGTGAGTCTTTAAAAAGAAATCCCATAATATCAAGCAAAGGAGACTGCCGCAAAGCGATTTAGAGATCGTCGTGCGGTAGCCTATTTTGTGGTGGTGAATTACTTTGGCTGCCGGATATCTCATAGCACAAGGCAGTAAAAAGATCAAAGAAGAGTATTTGAATTAATCGGGGGAGTTTTTTAATGTATATACCCAGCTATTTGCCCTATCCAATCAAGGCAGTTTCACTTTCTTTTTGCTTTATAGTGATGTTGTACTATTTCATTAGATACCATAAAAACTACGATATCTGGTATAAGCTGATCTTCTGTTTAGGTGCAAGTTCGTCATTGTTTCTATTATTAGGTTACACAATAAAGGAATTTCAAATTTTTTTATTTGTGAAGCAGACAGTAGATATCTTGACGGCCATTACAGGAGTTTCACTTGTGGCAATTATTTTTAAAGTATGTCTACCAAAAGCACTACGAAATCCGTTTTTCTGCAAGTTAATACTTGTATGCGCAATTTTATTACTAATCTGTATTATATTTGTAGTATGGACTCTACATAATTTACATTAACTATGAGCAATAGTTTTATCAAACATCGTCGCATCAAATCTTGTAGGGATAAAGAAATAATCGAAAAAACTCAATAGGACTTTTTAGCGATGAGCCCGGTGATTGTTCACTGGGCTTTTTCCCTTTAATAGTGGTCGGGAACCCGCTTACCTACCGAGACAGCATGAGCTTCACTTGGAAAGGTCGACAGTTAAAAGCTTCCATTGTAAACAGTCAAAATATAAAATATACTTATGACAGCAATGGAATTCGGACCGGCAAAACCATTAACGGCGTAACGAAAAATTACTCCCTCGACGGCAGTGTGATCATGGCTCAGCAGACTGGCAATGACATTCTTTGGTTCCTGTACGAAAGCGACAGAACTTTAGTTGGGTTAACCTATAACGGCACAGCCTATTATTACACGAAAAATGTTCAGGGCGATGTGACCGGCATCGTCGATGTCAATGTCAATTTGGTAGTCGAATACGCCTATGATGCTTGGGGCAAGCTTCTTAGCACGACAGGCTCACTGGCAGACACGGTTGGCCAAAAGAACCCGTTCCGCTACAGGAGCTACTGCTATGATTCCGAAACTGGGCTGTATTGCCTCAACAGTAGGTACTATGACCCACAGACCGGGAGATTTATCAGTGCAGATGGACAAATTGATACCAATGCAGGAGTAATCGGCACTAATTTATTTGTCTATTGTGCAAATAATCCAGTCATCTATAAAGATCCCAACGGTGATTTCATCAATGCGATAATTGGCGGTTTAGTTGGCGGTGGTGTTGGCTGGATAATGGCCAAAGTCACTGGCGGAAATGCTGCTGCAGGTGCAGTATCCGGCGCTGTGGGAGGATTAATTTCAGGACTAGGTGTTGATCTTGCCGTAGCTACAGGTGGTTTTGGCTCTCTATTTGCACCATTAGCGGGGGCAGCTGGATCTGTAGCTCAGAGTATAATTTATCGTAGTTGGACAGATAAAAGTTTTGACATAGGAAAATTGACCGCGAATGATTATAAAAGCTATGCTGTATCCGCTATAATAGGGGCTGCTTTTAACACTTTATCACTAGGAGCTGCTAAGGCGTTAAGTGTAAATACTATTAGGAACTCTTCTATATGGCGAAGCTTAATAAATAGTTTAAGATCGCCACTCACCAAGAACTTTGATGAAAATTTAGCGTCTTTAATAATGACAAAATATTTGGGCCTTAAGCAATCTGTAACTGATTTTATTTTGCAGCAAATCAATGAAGGAAATTAAAACAATGAAAATCATATGGTTCCCTTTTGCGTATTTTAGTGTTCTCTTTTTAAATCTAGCATTACTAGTCAGTGCAGTTATTGTGAGTATACATGAGCAATCAATTTGGGCTGGGATAAATCTTTATATTTTACTTGGAATATTTTTAGTACCTTGTTTACCCTTTGCTTGCCAGACAATAAGATTTGATAAACAAGGTATCAAAAAATGTTTTTGGTTCATTACATTTAGAAAAATTGCTTGGGGGGATATATATCGGATACAAGTTCATACAAATTATGATATTACCATTCCATACAAATTCATATACTTTATGTTAAAGCCATTTGATTCTAAAATCGTTCAATGGGTTCCAGCCACCAAGAGGAAATACATTATAATGGTGAAATATTCTGATAAATTAGTCAATTTTATTGGATATTGTACAGATAAAGAAGTGATGGGAGAAGATTTATAAAATTCTGATTATGTGAGTTCGGTGATATTTCACTGGACTCTTTTTCCAGTCATGTTAAAAGTTGCAAACGGCAAAAACCTGAACTATACTTACAACAGCAACGGGATTCGTACGAGCAAAACTGCTGACTTCGTAACCACAAATCACTTCCTTGACGGCAGTGTGATTATGGCTCAGCAGACCAGCAATGACATTCTTTGGTTCCTGTACGAAAGTGACAGAACTTTAGTTGGATTTACCTATAACGGCACAGCCTATTATTACACGAAAAATGTTCAGGGCGATGTGACCGGCATCGTCGATGTCAATGTCAATTTGGTAGTCGAATACGCCTATGATGCTTGGGGCAAGCTTCTTAGCACGACAGGCTCACTGGCAGACACGGTTGGCCAAAAGAACCCGTTCCGCTACAGGAGCTACTGCTATGATTCCGAAACTGGGCTGTATTGCCTCAACAGTAGGTACTATGACCCACAGACCGGGAGATTTTTGAATGCGGACGCACAGATCGGAGCAAATCAGGATATCAGGGACTATAATTTGTTTGCATACTGCGGCAACAACCCTGTAAACCACTCTGACCTTGGCGGTCTGTTTTGGAAAGAGATCGGGAACTGGATTAGCAATGCGGCATCAACGGTTTCCAACTGGGTAAGCACAACCGCAGCATCTATTAAGACTTGGGTTGCATCAAGCGTTACAGGTGCTTTTGTGGGAAACGCGGTGGTATCGGGGATTGATACAGCAGCAGAAAAAGCCGCAGCCGTAGTTAAAACCACAGAATCATATTGGAAACCATCGACGTTAGTAAATGCACGAAATACTCATGTAAGGGTTACCGTTCCCAAAAGCAGTGCCGCGGCAATAAAGTCAGTTAAGAAAATTTCCAAAATTGGCGTTTTATCGGCAGCTTTGCTGGCAGGCGATATTTACAATGACACGCAATCCTATTCCGGCGGAAACCTCCAAGCGGCTATTGGCATTGATACTGGGGCGTTTGTGGCTTCTTTCGCCGTTGGAGCCTTCTTGGGCTCGTTTGGTTTGCCTGTCGCAGTAGTTTTTGTAGCCTCTTTGGGTATTAGTTATGGCATATCGCAGATCAACAAACAACTAAAAGAAGAGTATTTGACTTAATGGAGGTCTACTTTTAAATTATGGCAGACTCTACGTCATATCCAGTTGATGCAACCGTACTGCTTTTGATGATTGCAGGTTTTTTGTATTGCTTAATAAGATATCGGAATTATAGAGTTCGAAATTTGTATCTTTTTAGAGATATCTGGGTAAAGCTTATCCTTTATTTCGGTATGATTTCCACATTATTATTCTTAGTGGACAGAACAATAAAGGAATTCCAAATTTTCATGTTTGCAGAACGTATTGTCAACATATTATCTATAATTTCATTTATATTATTTTTAGCTTTTATTATCAAGGCAGGCTTGCCCAAGGTATTACGTAACCAATTTTTACGCAAGCTATTATTGGCTTGTGGAATTTTGATACTGATTTGTATCATAGTGGTCGTTGTTTCCATTAATAAAATCCCATAATATCAAGCAAAAAAGGCTGTCCAAAACAATTTTAGGATTGTTATGTGGCAGCCTTTTCTGTCTGATGAATTGGGGGAACACTACGGCGGTGAAAACTTATGCCTACACGACAGGCACGCTGGGAACGGCGACCGACAGCATTGTTTATTACTATAGCAATACAAACTGGAAGGATTTGCTGACCAGCTACGACGGGCAGAACATCACCTATGACACAATCGGGAACCCGCTTACCTACCGAGACGGAATGAACTTCACTTGGGAAGGCCATCAGTTAAAAACAGCCGTTGCAAACGGCAAAGACCTGAGCTATACTTACAACGATGACGGGATTCGCACGAGCAAAACCGTTAATGACGTAACCAAAAATTATTTCCTCGACGGCAGTACAATTCTTGCCCAGCAAACCGGCAGTGATGTGCTTTGGTTCCTGTATGAAAGCGACGGCACAAGAGTAGGTTTTACCTACAACGGAACAGCCTACTATTACACAAAGAATGCACAGGGTGATGTGACCGGCATTGCTGACAGCGACTACAACACAGTTGTGGAATACACCTATGACGCGTGGGGCAAGCTTTTAAGCACCACAGGTACAATGGCTGATACTATCGGCGTACAAAATCCGTTCCTCTATCGTGGTTACTATTATGATATTGAAACAGGCCTTTACTACCTCAACAGCAGATATTATGACCCGCAGACGGGTCGTATGATAAATGCGGACAGCCTTGACACCTTAACCGCAAGTCCGACTTCCGCAACTGACAAAAATCTTTTTAGTTATTGTGATAATGATCCCGTCAATCGTGCAGATGATGAAGGTGGATTCTGGCATCTAATTGCAGGTGCTGCTATTGGAGCGCTTATAGGCGGAGTAAGTCAGATTATTTCCAATAAGGTTACAGGTAAAAGCTGGGATGACGGACTGTTGATAGCGATGGGAACGGGCGCTCTGAGCGGAGTGTTGGCAGCATCGGGTGTGGGTCTGGTAGGAATCATTGCAGGAAATGCAGCAATTTCAATGGCTGGAAATGCTGCCAATCAAATTGTAAGCAACAAAGGCTTATCTAATTTTAATGCTGGAGATATGGCCCTTGATGGGGTAGTCGGCGGCGCTTCCGGTGCGCTTGGCGGCGCTGGAAAAGGTTCCAAAAACTTAATGAATCTAGGAAAGCAAACAGTAAAACGAACGGTTAATACTTTAGAACATAGCGGCGTAAAAGCTGCTGTTAAAAACTTGCCTAAAGTTGCCAGTTATTACGCGAAAAGCTCGAATTACTTTTATACAGATCTAAGAGCGAGCTTTAAGAAAGATCTTATCATGTCGTCGATGAGCTCCATATCAACTTCTGACAAGGTAAAGCAACAATATCAATCTATGCTAGGATGGTAATTATGTTAGGCGATATACTTGTAATGCCACTTGTTTTCTTATTGGCTTTTTTTCTCCTTCGTTGGTTATACGTAAGTATAATCCACTATCAACTAAATAGCAGCGCGAAAAAGAAAAGAAAAAAAGATCAAACATTTAAAGAGTGGCTGCTATATAGTCGTTATAGAAATGAAATCCCCCAATTTCTAATTTATTTTTATTTTATATTTATTATTTTAAATTTTGTAATTTTTATTTTGGCTATATTGTTTTATACTCTCAATAATGCTGATTTTGTTCACCTCGCTTTCATAACAATGGTTTGTATCGATTATGGTATAACATTTATTTTAGACACCTGTTTTTATGGGAGGCGTAAAAATGGCCAAACTTATTATAAAGTTGAAAGGTGGGTAAAAAAGAGAAAGAAAAAATAGTTCTACCTAGGCTAATATATTAGCAAATAGACTCAATGTGTCTTGCATTGAGTCTATTTGTGTAGTATCTAAAATAAAATTATGGAGTTGAAATAGCATGCCAAAAGCTCAAAACTGGTCATACATTGTGGACAATAAGTCATATCAGATTTCGTTTATTCCTAACCAGTGGTCAGGAAAACACAAGCTAACCGTAAATGGAGAAGAAATCAAATTAGATCGTAAACCTTTCCAAAGTTTTGCCGGATTGGATCAACCGATAAACTTTGGTGGCAAAGAAGCTCGATTTGTCTTAATCGGCAATAAGGTGGATATTGCAATCGATGGAAAATATCTAAGCAGTAGGAAAGCGTATATGCCATTAAAAAGCATTCCAGGGTGGGTTTGGATTTTTGTTGTAGCATGTGCGCTGATCCCTATCGTCGCTCTTGGTGGTGCAATACCTGCTCTCTTAGGAGTTGCGGGAGCAATAGCAATCTTAAGAGTAGCAATATTACCTAAAATGAAAACGGGCATAAAATTGTTCATTTACTTTTTTATAACAATAGTCGATTGGGCAGTATTCATCTCTTTTATATCGTTATTGTCTTAAGAGATTCTAATGATTTTCCGATGATGGCATTGTAAGCGACAGCACACGGGTAGGCTTCACTTGCAATGGCACAGCCTATTACTACACGACAAATGCTCAGGGTGACGTAACCGGCATTACTGACAGCAACTGCATACCGTCGTGGAATACACCTATGACGCTTGGGGCAATCGCAGCTCATCTTACGGAAGACGGTATATTATCCGAACAAGGAAATGTCGTCTGGAATCTGAGCAGTGTAAGACAAATCCTCACAAATGAAAAGTTCAAGGGGGATACGCTGTTTCAGAAAACCTATAACACAGACCATCTGACGAAAAAGCGTGCGGACAACAATGGAGAGCTGCCACAATACTATATTGAGGACAGCCATCCCGCAATTATAGATAAGGATACATGGGAATGCGTCCGGCTGGAACTTGAGCGGCAAGAGCAGTATTGCCATGCCCACCGCATCGGCAAGTATCATAACCATAACAAAGAAAACCCGCTTTCGGCAAGAATTACTTGCTCGGTCTGCGGGTCTACATATATGCTTTTGAAATCAAAGCGGATCGGTGAGGAAGACCGGAAATACTGGCGATGCAGCAGCTTCTGCGGCAAGCACGTAACGGAGGTTTCTGGGCGAACCTTCACGCCGCCGCCAATGGCGCTGTGGAGCAAGGATACGGACAGCCGAGCGGCGCGCTACCGGGCAAAACACCGCAAGATGTCCGCCGAGCGGCAGATGCTCTGCACAGATATTCAGATTCCCGCCGACGCGCCGGAGAAGGCTTTTGTGAAAGCGTGGAACCTGCTTGTTAGCCACCGCCTGCGGTACGTCGCCAGCTTTCATCGCACCGCGACGACAAGTCTTGATATTCTGGTGCGTTACCGGGCGAACGAGATGATTCGGATGCTTTCAGAGGTAGGCCGGATTGAGATGTTTGATTATGAATTATCTCTTCAAATCCTCGACCATATCGAGGTCACACCAGATGGAAAGCTCGCGGTGATCTTTTTGGCTGGGACGAAAATTACTTGTTCAATATTGTGAAAATATTTCCTAAAAAGGCTTATAATAGTGTCGAATTACAGATTGTGGCATAATTATGTGGCAGAGAGATGATATAGCAATCCAACCCCTAATTATGCGAAGTTTATATGCTAACTATAGTCTATGTGTCTCTACGAACAGAGCATTGCGAATCGGTGTGCTTGCTGGAGAAAATATAAAACCGAAAATATTAATGGCAAAATTTGGTGACTTATAGGAATAAAAGCGGTATAATAGCGATAAAGCACCGATAATATGCAAATAGGGGCATTTCACAGGTGTGTGAAATGCCCCTAATCTTATTTTATTGTTTATTCCGTTGTCAAGGTCATCAGGTAGTATTTTTAGGTGTTTGCGAGTGTCTGAAAATACTACCTGACCTTGACAAATTAGTAATGTATATTTTTAAAAATATAAAATAATAGAAAGTCTAAGGAAAATAATTATGGAAAAAGGTAAAATATTATTTGATAAATGGCTAGTTGAAAATGCTTTTCCTGAAACTGGACAAGGTGAAACAGGAATAGTTAGAAATACAACTCTTGAAAAAGATTGTAGGTATGTAATAAAAATATTAAAGAGCAAAGAGAATTCTGAAAGGAAAGAAAGGTTCAAACAAGAGATCAGAATATTACAGAAATTAGACTTATCACCTGAAATTCCTGCTATCATGGAAAGCTCTCTTGATATTGCTAACCCTTATTATGTAATGGAATACATAGAGGGGCGTACATTAACAGATACGGTAAATTCTCAAAAAAGTAAATGCTTTGATGATATTTTAATAGCATGTATGAATCTCATACAAATAATGGATTATTATCATAGGCAGGGTTTAATTCATAGAGATATAAAGCCTGATAATATAATTTGCAGAAATAGCAAGTTAAAAGAAGTATCATTGGTCGATTTTGGTATAGCATATGATGAAAATTTTGATAATCAAATTACGCGAAAGAATGATGAATTGGGTAATAGATTTTTATCTTTACCTGAACTTAAAATTGGAGACAAACAAGATTTTCGATCAGATATTACTCTATGTGTGGCTATCTTATTTTTTATGATAACTGGGAATAGTCCAAAACAGCTATCTGATAGTGATGGTTATATGCCACACCAAAGATTTGAAAATGTTTTAAAGATGCAGTGGATTGGTTCAGAAAGGCTTAAAATTATAAACTTAATTTTTAATAAAGGATTTTCCTTTAAAATAGATCAAAGATTCCAAAATTTGCATGATCTCGTTTTTGCTTTAAATTTGTTTAATATTTTCCAAGAGGATGAAAATATAAGTAAACAATATAAATTAAAAACTTTGTCGTTTACAGGAGAAACGATGTCAAATCTATTCCGAAATTCATATTTTAGAGACACTCAAGAGATAGAAAGATTAAAAAAGTTTAATAATATGAATATATATTTAGGAAATGCGCATTTAATAGATAAAGGTGATAGATGGTATATTCGTTCTGAATCCGATTTGTGGCTGTATAAAAAAATAAAAGATTCTGTTAATTGCAATGACATTGGAAATTTGTATATAAGCAAGAATCAAAAATTAAAAAATCATTTTGCTATTTCAAAAGAAATAGATAATGAACTAACTGCAAAAATACATTTTATAAATGATAGTATTCTTTTTACTGATTTTAGGCTGAGCTGTAAAAATATTCAAATTGAAATAGAAATAACTTCGGTAATAGAGATTTTAGAAAAAATTGAAACTGACAATATTATTGTCTTTTCGAAAACTTTATATACAAAAGATATATTGACTATTTGTAATCAGGGAAATATAGTTGTATATAGAAATAATGTAATAAATGAAACAATTGAAATGCAAGATTTTACAAATGATGGCTTATGGGAAGCGTCGTATAATGGTAAATACATATATCACAATGGAGAAAAGAACCGTTTGTTTTATGTAAAAGAAAATAATCAATATATCAAATCTGATATCATGGCGGAATGGATTGCTTTATGGGATGATTTTAAATTTTTAAATGCTGGTAACAGAGCGATATTTATGTCTGAAAATAAAATATATGTTTATGATTTTGATAATAACAAAATTGTCGATTATATAAACATAAAATTGGGTAAGTTTATATTTGAAAAATTTGATCAAATTGAATTTGTAGATGTAAATGACAGATTTTGTATAGTAAATAATAATAAAAAAAAATTGAAAATTAATTTATATGATGTTCCTAACAGAGTGGAAGTTTTATGTCGTTCAGAGTTTATGACAGTATGTCCTAAATATATATATAATTATAATAGAAATTGTCTTATCAACTGTTATGATGAGTTAAATCCGCCATTAATTGATTATGAGAATGTGGATAATATAAAATTTGCTATAGGAGATTATTGGCTAGGAATTGAAAATGATAATAAAGCACGTATTTTAATAATCGATAATAAGCGAAAAATACATCTTACATATGTAGAAATTAATGAAGTAGTTCAACTACAAGCTATAGGAAATAATATGTTTTATTATATTGATAAAAAGAATGTTTTATTTATATGTAAAATTAAGTAAAGTAAAAGAGAAAAATTTATTATATGGTAGCTAGCAATCCGCGAGCCACGTTGAGACGGTAGTATTGATGTCGCGGGTAGAGAAGTGAGTGTGTAAAAAGTCCAGTAATACTGGGATTTTTGGGGTCTACGAGCCAAAATCCGATTTGTGAAAATCGTGAAAAAATACTGCTTTGTGGGAACAAGTCCAAAGGCATGATTTTGAATGTGACAGAGCGATTTAGATGTCAGTGTCTGGCGAGTGGTCAGTTTAGATAACATGTGTTTGCGAGTTGTTTTTTGAAAAATCCGAGGTTGTGTGGTCAGGTTGGATGTTTACATGAAATTAGCTGCTTTTGTAGCGAAAAACAGGAATTTGTGGTGATGATTATCTGAAAATGCATTATGGAATTGCTTAAAAGAATTGGAGTGTCAGTATGGATTTAAAAGATTTTTACTTCCAAAATATACAAGAGGATGAATATCATTATCGTTTTCATGCTTCAATTGAGAACGTTAATAAGGTATACAATATATTTAGTGGGTATGAGGAAGTAGAGAATTATGAGTTTGAGGTATATGATGCAGAGGAAGCGGTAACAAGATTTAGGGAATTATGCCAACCTGATGTAAATTTTTCTAGTAAAGAAAATAAATGTTGGTTTTATCTTATATCGTATTATTTATATAAAGTAGGATATGAGATAAAAGAATTTCCTAGATTGTTGGCACGACCACCTATTGATCCTTGTGACTTTACTTATGGAGAAATTAGAAACAGAATTATTGCGCAGGGAGATGATGATAATGGAACTGTTCGATATGCTGTTAGAAGAAAACTCGCTGCAAGTTTGACATTTGAACAGAAATCAGGCCATGTTGATATAGATGATTCAATCAATCAAAAGTTTGTCGAGATATCAAATCGACAAGCATCTTTCAATAATATGAGCACAGATGAAAAACTTGCAGAGATAGCAAACTTGATAGAAAGCTTATTAAAGAAGAAAGGTAAGTTTCTTACACCTGATTATTCTACTATTTGTTTTGACTATATTTCTAACGATATAGTGACAAGCTATAGAAAGAAAATGCATTGCTTTAGGCATGCCGCAGATGATGCAATAGCGGAAAGAAACAACTATTCGGAAGAACAAAAAAGCTTCTTTGTTGATTACGGACTGACCATTGTTAAGGTGACATATTCTTTATTGGAATAAAGAATATGGGTAGAACAGTTTTTCGAGATAAACAAATTCCAATTTGTTCGTTAATCTAAACACAGCATAAATCAAGGCACCCTATACTAAAAGTTAGCGTAGAGTGCCTCATTCGCCCTTAGGCTTATTCTTCCACATCCACCGTCACGCCAGACTTGAATTCCACGGTGAATTTGTCCTCGTAGACGATGACTTTTTCAATCAACCGCCGGGCAAGCGGCTCGTCGTATTCGGTTAAGGTGGTGGGCTGCTCCCGCAGGAAGGTACCCATGTCGGCGATGCGCTTTTTCTGCTCGTCCCGCCCGGGCTTTCCAGCTGAAGCATTAGCTAGACGAATCAACCTTCTCCATGTTTAGTAAAGCTATTACTGTATTTCCTTTTGTACTGAAATCCTGCCAAAAAATTGTTACATTAAAAGTCACATCAGACGGAATGATTTCTGCGATCCTTTTATCCGGCACGAGGATTACGGTTGTGTGGGGTACCACAGCACCCTTCATGGAAACTATCACATTTTCAAGAGGCGGTAAACAGGCTGAAATAAGCCCGTTTACCGCCTCTTTTTTAAATGCACACC
This sequence comes from uncultured Caproiciproducens sp., assembly GCF_963664915.1. Classification (NCBI taxonomy): domain Bacteria; kingdom Bacillati; phylum Bacillota; class Clostridia; order Eubacteriales; family Acutalibacteraceae; genus Caproiciproducens; species uncultured Caproiciproducens sp. The sequence goes on along the minus strand of NZ_OY761810.1, from coordinate 754,641 downwards.
CCTAAAACAAAATGCACACCCCCAAGGGTGCATCACGGAGGAATAATTAAATTGTATCAGTGACTAACTCTCCATACAGGAGGAGTCAAGGTCAATCAGCGAAAACGTGACGTGGGGACAAAGAAAACGCTTCGCCGACGGCAAGGTTACTATGCCCTACGGGCAATTCCTTGCGAGAGCGGTTTTATTGCAAGCAGTGAATAGTAGTGGTATTATTATGTCATTTGATTGAATTGCAAGTTATTTAATAAAATGAGGAGAAATATAACAATGGAAGATTTACAGAATTATGATTTTTGTATCGAATGGATGAACGAATTACTGAATAGTTTGGGTGATAATTGCTCATCAGAAGAGTGTGCAAAACTTATAAAACCTTGCAGTGCCTGTTGCCTGAAAAGGATGGAGCCCATAGTGGAAAAGTATGTAGGCGATTTGCAGGGATTTATTGAATATATGGGAGAAGAATGCGGACAGGTTATAACTTATGATAAAGAACAGCAATTAATTGTTGTCAATGAAAATAAATCAGAGTGTGTATGTGCGATTGCTAAATGTATGCAAGAAAGAAATGTATCACCAACGCTTTGTTATTGTTCAGCTAATATGACTGGAGCTATGATTTCAAAAATTGCAAGTAAAAGGGCTGAAGCAAGGGTTGTTTCCTCTATTTTACGTGGCGACAAGACTTGTGTTTATGAAATTAAAATTTTTAATGACAGTAAATAATTCTGTTGAAATTATGAGCACGATAGAAATCTGATAAATCACAATTTGCCGTTTGGATTTTAAAATGATTACACAATCCTTAATTTATCCGCTTCAGGAATAAGGCTTAACGAGGAGCCGGTATCCCACTCGCACAGGATGCTTCCGGCATCATCCACGCCGCGAACTGTGGCGAGGTCACCGGGTTTGAGTTTGGTGTAAGGGTCATCCATGGCAATCAGCTCCACCCGCGTTCCGGCGGGGTATTCCCGCCGGAGTCGCTCGACCGCTTCTTTTGAGGGAAAGTTATTCATGGTCGGCACCTGCTTTTTCGGTCACGTTCGCGCCTGTATCGGCGGCAGGGGTGGCTTCTTCCTCCGCCGGGATGGTAATTGTCGCAGAGGTTTCTTCGCCAGCGTCCGCGCCGTTGTCGGCCTCGCTTGCCGCCTTTTTCTCCGGTGCGCCATACCGCCACGCGGCGTTTCCACTCAAGTTTTGGAGGAGGAGCTTGCGCGCCAGCTTGAAATCGTCACCCACCATGCCGAGGCCGATGAGCCATACCCGCATGGCAAGCCTGATGGTTGTTCTCTGTGCTTGTTCTTATGAAAATACCCTTATTTTCTTAGAAAAACGCTGTAACGGAACAAGTGAACAAGATTTTCATAATAACCTATGGACTATCCTCGATATGGGTCGGCGGCTTGGAAGGTATATCACGCATTTCCGCAGTAGCTTTTTCGTGCCGGATAAACGCAATCAGCAGATGGTATTCAGTTACAAACCCAAGCCCGGCGCGGAAGATGAAATATATCGGCTCATTTTCGATATCACCATCAGCATGAAAAATACCGACTAGCTGAAACTGCCGGAACTGGTGATCAATGAGGTTTCCGTAAGGCTTTCCGAAGAAGAACGGCGGCACTACCAAACCATGAAGGCAGAAATGGTTTTTTCGTTCAAGGGCAAGGAAATCGACGCTGTCAACGCAGCAGCTCTATCTGGAAAATTGCTCCAAATGGCGAACGGCGCTGTATATGATGGAAACGGCGGAATTGCCCGCATCCATGATCGCAAACTGGACGCGTTGGAGGATCTCATTGAAGCGGCGAATGGAAAGCCGGTACTGATCGCGTACTGGTTCAAACATGACCTTGAGCGGAAACCTTGTGGTGACCGACCCTCCGTACAACGTGAACTACGAAGGCACGGCGGGCAAAATCAAAAACGACAATATGGAAAGCGGAGCGTTCTACGATTTTTTGCTTGCGGCGTTTACGAACACCAAAGCGGCGATGGCGCAGGATGCTTCAATTTATGTATTCCATGCCGACACAGAGGGACTGAATTTCAGGAAGGCATTCTCCGACGCGGGATTTTACCTCTCCGGCACCTGTATCTGGAAAAAACAAAGTCTGGTGCTGGGGCGTTCGCCTTACCAGTGGCAGCATGAGCCGATACTTTTCGGTTGGAAGAAATCTGGTAAACATGCATGGTACTCCGATCGCAAACAGTCCACCATCTGGGAATTCGACAAGCCGAAAAAGAATACCGACCACCCGACGATGAAGCCTATCCCGCTGGCTGTGAATGAAATAGTGAGAGAACAAATTCTCACTATCCGCGCCAGTGGTGTCACGAACATGTTTGATAGTAAACGCGTCCAATGCGAGGCCAACAAATGTGGATTTTATGAACTAGTGATTTACTTGGCGGAGCATCCGTCTGAATACAGCCATTTTATTTTGACTGGAGAAGATGAAAAAAGATTTTAAATAGCCGTTGTTTTTGATTTTAATAGGATATATACTGAATACTCCAACAGGAAAGGAGTATCAAAAGATGGAAAATCCGACGGCTGAATTGATTCCAACACAACGAATTGCGTATATACGTCATACCGGTGCTTACGGTCCTGAAAATCGAGAAACCATGGAGTGTTTAAAACAATGGTCACGGGAGAATGGACTCTTTCACGGCTTGGCGGTGATTTACGCCATTGCCTGGGATAACCCGATGACGACCGCACCGGAAAAGTGCCGATATGACGTATGCATAAAACTGGACGATAACTTTACGGTAGACGGAAGCGTTAGTGAAGGCACTTTTGAGCAGGGCTGGTATGCTGTTTTTACGATCTCTCATACGGCAGAAGCCATACAGCAGGCATGGCAGTGCATTTTTCAGAAAGCTCAGGAAGCAGGCTACCAAATTGACGAAAATAGAGTTGTTGTAGAACGATATCGTCAGGAACTCGTAGATAATCATTTTTGTGAATTGTGTGTTCCGATTATAAAATAAGCAAAACAGGCAAAAGAAAAGAGCTTCTTCGTAGGCTCTTTTCTTTTGTCTGTTTTTAGAAAGAGGGCGGCACAGTTGCGGAAACTGAAGAAATACACACCGACAGTATTTAAAGCATCAGATTCGGTTTACAGCAAGGGTGCCGCCGACTACGCCGTGTCTTTTATTGAAGCACTCTTTCACACGAAAGGCTCGGGATCGAACATGGTTACCCAATCGTCGCCGCCATACTGACTCTCTGCTTTGACTGCGCCGATTGCTTCCGCCTGCTTTACTGCGATTGGTAACTCGTCAACCTGAAAATCAAAGTGCATCTGCTTTTGCTGTTTTCCGGGCTGCTCCGGCCATACGGGTCGTATATAATCGAAATCATCCGCCTGCATAAACAAAAGCACAATACCGTTTTGACTGCTCACTGCGGGACAGTCATACTTTTCACACTTTTCCCAACCGAGAAGTTCAGCGTAAAAATCTTGAAGTTTCCGTGCATCTTTGCAGTCAATTGCAACGTTGCCCAAACAAACACCTGTAATCATAAAAGCACCTCACAAATTATTTTTTCTTTTTATCATAATCTGTTGATCTGTTCCTGTCAATCTTTTCAATGACGGAGGTATAAGCACATGAGCTTTGGCAAAATGAACACCTTCATCGATATCATTAGCACCGCCCCCACCAAGGACGATGAAGGTTTTATTACTGAGGGCGATACAATTCTTGCTTCCGTGCGGGCATATAAGGAAGACCGGCACGGAAATGAGCGCTGGGCCAATATGGCGGCGTTCTCCACGGCTTCGGCAATGTTTCAGTTTTGCAAGATTCCGGGCGTAGAAATTTCTACGTCCCTTTTCATTTCCTGTGCAGCCGGCCGGTACCGGATTCTCAGTGCAGAAGATGTCCGGGGCCGCGGAATGTATCTTGAGGTTCTGGCCGAAAAGCTGGAACCGTCTGTGAGGTGACTTTACATTATGGGACGCTGTTCATTTAAAATGCCGGATGAATTTCTTTTGAAAGTTTCCCGGCTGGCTGAGCAGACCGACGTGATCATTCCAAAAGTACTGGAAGCAGGCGGCAGTGTAGTGCTTGAAAAGGTGAAAAGCAACCTTGCTTCCGTGATTGGAAAAGGCACGAAAACCGAAAGCCGCTCCACAGGCGAACTGTTATCCGCACTCGGCGTCACAGATGCCCGTCAGGACCGGGACGGAAACTACAATGTGAAAGTTGGGTTTGCGGAGCCTCGTTCTGATGGAGTGAGCAACGCCAAAATTGCCGCTGTTCTGGAATACGGCAAACACGGTCAGCCCGCAAAGCCTTTTTTGAAGCCCGCTAAATCCGCTTCACGGAAAGCCTGCATTGCGGCGATGGCTGCCAAACTGGACGAGAAAATCGAGGGCTTATGAGCATTTTATCGGAACTGAACACGCTGCTGGACGCGCTGGGCATCGCGGTGGAGACCGGCGTTTTTCAAGAGAAAGCCCCAGATGAATATATGGTCATCACTCCGCTCGCCGATACCTTTGCGCTTCACGCGGACGACCGGCCCCGTCAGGAGATACAGGAAGCGCGGCTTTCCCTGTTCGCTAAAAACAATTACCTGCAGAGGAAAAACCAAATCGTCCGCTCCCTGCTGGAGAACGAATTCACCGTGACCGACCGCCGCTATATCGGTCATGAGGATGATACAAATTACCATCACTATGCCATTGATGTGGCAAAAATATATGATTTGGAGGGAACTTAAATATGGCAACTGTTGGATTTGATAAGCTGTATTACTCAAAAATCACGGAATCGACAGACGGCACGGAAACCTACGCCACGCCGGTTTTACTCGCCAAGGCAATCAAATGCGATCTGTCCATCGACCTTGCAGAAGCGACGCTGTATGCCGACGACGCGGCGCAGACCGTCGTGAAAGAGTTCAAGTCAGGGAAACTGTCACTGGGCGTAGACAATATTGGCCCGTCGGTGGCGGAAAACTTAACCGGAGCGGTACTGGATACGAACGGCGTTCTTGTTTCCGCAAGCGAGGACGGCGGTAAGCCCGTTGCAATCGGATTTCGTGCAAAAAAGGCAAACGGAAAATACCGATATTTCTGGCTTTACCGTGTGGTGTTCGGCGTCCCCGTGACGAATCTGGAAACAAAGGGCGACAGCATAAAATTCGCTACACCAACCATCGAAGGCACGATTACACAGCGCAATAAAGTGGACGGCAACGGGAAGCATCCCTGGAAAACGGAAGTCAACGAGGACGATTCCGGCGTTTTGGCGGCGATCATTTCCTCTTGGTTCACCACTGTTTACGAGCCGGATTACACTTCGGGGACATAAGGAGATGGCAGATATGAGCATTGAAGATAGAAGCGCGATCATTACGGTCGGGGGCGAGCAGTACCAGCTCGTCCTGACGACCCGCGCTACAAAAGAGATTGCCAAACGCTATGGCGGGCTGGAAGACCTCGGCGAAAAGCTGATGAAGTCGGAAAACTTTGAAATGGCCCTCGAAGAAATCGTGTGGCTGATTGTCCTTTTAGCAAACCAAAGCGTTCTGATTCATAATTTGCAGAACGCGGAAAAGCGCGAACTTCTGACAGAAGAAGCGGTCGAACTCCTCACTTCTCCGTATGATCTGGCAAATTATAAAAACTCTATTATGGAAGCACTGATGAAAGGCACGAAACGCTATGTGGAAAGTGAGGAAGAATCCTCAAAAAACGCGGTGGTCGAGTAAGTGACGAGGAGTTATTTGCCCGACTTTTATATTACGGTATAACGCAACTTTGTCGCCCTGAAGTTGACGTGTGGCTTCTGCCTATTGGTGAACTGCTTGATCAGTGGGAAATCCACAAACAATTTAATGGCATGGAAAAGCCAAAGTGTGAATTTTTTATTGACGATGTTATTCAGGCAGGTATTTGATTTGATTTAGGTTGAATTTATCCTAAAAATAGTGCATACTATAAATAAACAAACTATGTTAGAAGGGTAACTTCATGCAAATTAATACAAAAAACTTGGTGTCTATTTCGGAAGCCAACCAGAACTTTTCTCGGGTAGCAAGACTTGTTGATGAAAATGGAGCAGCAGTCATTTTGAAAAACAACTCTCCCCGATATGTCATTTTGGAATACAGTCAATTTCAAAATGAGGAATTTGCAGATGATGCATCGGTGTTGGAAATTGGTAAATCCATTGTAAAGCGGAATTTGAAGGCCTTTCAAGGATTAGACAAATGAAAATAATCTATGAAAGTCTATTGATATTTATCAGAACTATCGTATAATAATAGCAGAATAATTAATATGGGGTGATTATATGATCATTAAATCTTCAACTACGCTAAGAAATGACTATGGAATAATATCTTCGCTTGCTCATGAGGTGGAAGAGCCTATTTATATCACAAAAAATGGTGAGGGTGATATCGTCGTTATGAGCATAGAAGCTTTTGAAAAAAGGGAGCAAATATTGAAATTGCGCTCTAAAGTAATGTTTGCTGAAGAATCAAGATTGTCAGGCGAACCAACTGTCTCATTGAGAGAAGCGCGAAAACGCATTGAGGAAAAGTATAATGGCGATATGTAAAATAGAAATACTTGCGCCTGCTTGGAGAGAGCTTGATGAAATAGCAAGTTATCATTTATTAGTAGTTGGAAAAATCTCAGCAAAGAAGATAACGGATAGAATACTCGGCGCATTGGAACGACTTGAAGAGTTTCCTTTATCTTGTCCTTATATACCGGACGCAGAGCTGAAAAGCCAAGAATACAGAATGCTAGTCTGCGATAAATATGTGTGTATTTATCGAGTGATCGGCGACATAGTATATGTATATCACATCGCTCATGGCGCGACAGAATATGGAAAACTGTTAAAGTAATAATTCGAATGATTTTTTAAGGCACTCTGAAAAGGGTGTCTTTTTTTGCGCTCATTTTTAGGAAAGAGGTGGCGGTATGGCTGACAGTTTTGGCTTCAAAATCGGAGTTGAGGGGGAAAAAGAATTTAAGAAAGCCCTTGCGGATATTAACCAGAGCTTCAAGGTTCTGGGCAGTGAAATGTCGCTTGTCACCAGCCAGTTCGATAAGAACGAAAAATCCGTACAGGCTGTCACCGCCCGAAACACAGTTCTGAACAAAGAAATCGACGCGCAGAAAGAGAAAATCGGCACCTTGAAAGCGGCACTGGATAACGCCGCCTCCTCCTTTGGTGAAAACGACCGGCGCACCCAGAACTGGCAGATTCAGCTCAACAAGGCGCACGCGGAACTCAATGGCATGGAACGCGAGCTGTCCGGAAACGAAAAAGCCCTCAATGAAATAGGCGGCGAGTTTCAGGATGGTGCCAAAAGCGCAAACAAATTCGGCGATGAAATTACCAGCGCTTCAAAACAGTCAGATGAAGCTTCAGGGCGGTTTGACAAGCTCGGCGGAATCGTAAAGGGCATCGGCGCGTCGATGGGTGTCGCTCTGGCCGGAATCGGCGCGGCTGCTGTGGGCGCGGGAAAGTCGCTGGTGGACGCTTCCGTGAATTCTGCGGCCTATGCGGATACTATTCTGACGATGTCCGCGCAGACGCACATGAGTACGGAAGCACTGCAAGCCTACAAATACGACGCTGAACTGGTGGATACTCCGCTCGAAACGCTGACCGGCAGCATGGCGAAACAGATTCGTTCCATGAATTCAGCGGCAGGCGGTTCAAAGGACATGACCACAGCTTACGCAAAGCTGGGTGTTTCAATTCAGGATTCCAACGGACATCTGAAAAACAGCGAGGATGTTTACTGGTCGACCATTGATGCACTGGGGAAAGTCAAGGATTCGACCGAGCGTGACGCATTGTCCATGCAGATTTTCGGAAAATCCGCGCAGGATTTGAATCCGCTGATTGAAAAGGGCAGCGCAGGGATTAAAGAGTTGGCTGCAGAAGCGACGAATATGGGTGCCGTCATGTCCAGCGACCAGCTCAATTCGCTCGGCAAATTCGACGATACCGTGCAGCGGCTCAAGTCCGGAGCCAGTGCCGCCAAGAACGTTCTCGGCACGGTGCTCTTTATACGACCGGCATCCCGCTCTGGCTGGACAATACCCACTTGAATGTTACAACGGATATCAGCGGTTCTCAATTCCGGCAGAAATTTTCAGATTACTATGCTGCCAAAAATACACTGGTTCAGACAATTACGGCAAAACTTAAGGCTCTGGCCGATACCGCGCAGAACGGCGTGGATACCAATACGGGCGAGATCACAACAATCAATTCGACGCTCACGACCGTTCAAACCGATGTGAACGGCCTGCAAACTACCGTTTCCAGTATTGATAATCAGATTTCTAATACAGAGGACGGCATCTCGCTTCGGCTTTCCAACGCGGAATCCACCATTGAACAGCACAGTTCTTCCATCGTCACCAAAGTGGAGAGCAGTACGTTTGACGGGTATGTGTCTGATAATGATTCCAAGTTGGAAGATGTCAATACGCAGATTACCACCATGCGGCAGACGGTAGGCCGTAGTCTGCCGTCAGGGACAGCGCGCCGGAAGTGTTCGGATTCAGCGTTCCGACCTGTAATGGCGAATCACTGACCGCCCAATGAATGGATGTGCTGTATCCGCTGTTCCAGCCGGAATTGCCCTTCGCCGCAATGCCGAGCGCGATGTACTTCTTGGAATCCGCGAGATTGAGCGAACGCCACGCTTTTGCGGACGGATCGACATCGGTGAAGGTAAGCGAACCACCCGAAGCGGCTTTTAGGGATTCCACCGTAGCGATAACCGCAACTTTGGTGTTGTTGGTCACTTTGACGACTGGCGCGGTAAATGTTTCGGCATCGGGACTGATGGCATAGGCCACGTTGACCGGATGGGTGACGGAAATAGTCAGCGGCGAAATGGAGCCGTTGAGCGTCACATTCCCTGTAATACTGCCCGTGCCGGTGTCGGTCGTGTCGGCGGCGAACGCCGGGACTGCCGCCGACACGCCGAGCACGGCAAAAGTGACGATGCCCGCGAGAACCCTTTTGAACCTGTTTTTCATTGGAAAACCTCCCATATGTTTTTATTTCAGCCGCAGAAGCGGTTGATTACGATACGGACAGATGGATTTTGTAATCCGCCATGCCAAGATACGCCTTGGCTGTTTTGTTATAATACTTGATTGTTGCGGTCACGCTGTAGCTCCCGGATGAAACCGGTTGGGAAAGAACAAGGCCGTCGATGTGCTGCCCCGGATAGATCGGCGCGGATTTTGCTATAGTTTCGCCGTTCAATACGATTTCACACTGCATAATGACGCTGTTGGAGGACGGGTTTTCCACTTTCCATGTGCCGGTGCTGCCCTTCGCCCCGCTGGAAAAGGAAGCCTGCGCACTCACCTTGTCGGTGACGGTGACTTCCTGCTTTTGAAGCCGGGATAGAATTTCCTGCCGTGACGGGGTGCTGCCGCTTCCCGGTTTTGCGCTCCCGGTATCATCCAGAAACGGAGCGGACGATGAGGGGGTGGAACTGAATGGTGACGGACACGGGCAGGGATAGGGATGCTGATTTCCGCAGATTCGTAACAAAAGCAGCAGGAGAAGCAGCAACAGCAGAAGAATTACAAGAATATACGGCCATCTGCGCTTTCGCTTTTCATCCTTCTTTCTGCGCTTGCTTTCGTTGATTTTTTCATTTGTCATGCGTTTGCCTCCTTTATTCAGATATGAAAAAAAGGCCTGATTTTTCAATCAGACCCGGCGGGGATGTTCTATCCCTCCTTTCGACTTCGGGCCAACTTGGCCCGAAGTGACTTCTATATACAAAAACACCGCCTATAGTCTCACTAAGGCGATGCATTTATGCTTTAAATATTTTATACTATGGAGTGACTGTCTCTTTGGGCTTGACTTTCTCCATCACTCTTAGATATACGTCTACATCGTATTCAGGAGCTATTTCAAACGTCACAAAAAGTGCATAGGGTATATGGTCTATGTCCTGTTTATGAAAAAGGTGGATCAGTTTTCATTGCTAGACGGCAAAGTTTGCATGAGGGCAAAGAAACGGTCTGGCTTCCCGGTACTGAAATATTCATACCAGACTTCCAGTGTGTCTGACTGAAAAACACCTAAATGTCCGATGATTTGTTTCGCCCACAGCAAAGCTCCGGCGGAGTCTGCCGTAATCAGGTTATGATCCGCCACAGAGGGCTGGTCTACATAAAAGCTTTGCCCTTTATAACCGGGAGCAACCATTTCAAGAAATCCCAGCCCGTTACTGGTATGCGGGCGGTTATCCAACAGCCCGAAGCTGGCAAGCGCAGCGGTAGCCCCGCAGATTGCGCACACCGTCGCGCCTTTAGAAAGAAATTTTCCTGCTTTTTCGATGATCGCGCTATGCTTCGGGTCGTTCCATGTAGTTGCGCCCGGTAATATCAGCACGCTTGTTTCGCTCACAACCATATCATCGATCAAGCAATCGGGCGCGATTGTCAGCCCACCCATTGTCCTGATCGGCTCTTTGGAAGCACTGACCGTTTTGAGCGATACCCGCTGCGCGTCCTTTTTGAAAAATCGACCGGAATTCAGCTCCGAAGTAACATACCCCAGTTCCCAGTCGGCTAAAGTATCAAGAACGTAAACATAGATTGTAAACATAAATTACTCCTCTTTCATTGCTTTATTGATTTGTTTGCTTTTTTATAGTACCATGTAATCGTTGACAACAGTATGGCAACAATCAAAAAAGAAATTTTGAAAGGAGGCTGTCAGATGAAAGTAGACAGGCTTGTTAGCATTATTATGATACTCCTTGATAAAGAGCGAATGGGCGCACAGGAGTTAGCAGATATGTTTGAAGTTTCACCCCGCACAATCTACCGCGACATAGACGCTATCAACATGGCGGGCATTCCTGTTCGCTCAACATCGGGAGTGGGCGGCGGCTTTGAAATTATGCAGAAATACAAAATTGATAGAAAGGTTTTTTCAACTGCCGATCTTTCCGCTATCTTGATGGGACTTTCCAGTCTTTCCAATATGATACGAGGTGATGAACTGGTAAACGCCCTTGCGAAAGTCAAGAGTTTTATCCCTGCTGACAGAGCAAAAGACATTGAATTAAAAGTGAATCAAATATGTATAGATTTAAGTCCGTGGATGGGTAACAGGAACATACAACCATATTTAGATATTATCAAAACAGCTCTACAGGAAAACAGGCTGATTTCGTTTGAATATGTAGCCCTTCATGGAAATAAAACCATACGAACAGTCGAGCCGTACCTGCTTGTATTGAAAAGCGGTCATTGGTATTTTCAAGGGTATTGCCACAAAAGAAGTAATTATCGCTTATTTAAACTATCCCGCATGTCAAACTTACAAATACAAGAGGAATTTTTTACGCCACGAGATTATCAAAAACCGCAGTTAGAATTTGCTGATATATTGGCAACCATGCAAATAAAAATTAAAATTCGTATTCATAAATCTATCATGGATAGGGTACTTGATTATTGCCACTGTGAAGATTTTTCACCAGATGGCGACGAGTATTACATTGTCAGTTTTCCGTTCATAGAGAATGAATACCACTACGATATTCTTTTCAGTTTTGGGGATAAATGTGAGTGTTTAGAGCCGTTACATATCCGCGCAGAAATGAAGCGTAGAATACATGATATAGCTGCCTTATACGAAAACTAGAACAAGTAAGTGTCAAGTCTCTGCTTTTGGTGTAAATACTGCTTGCAGATTGCCTGCAAACCATTGGTATTACTGGATTTCTCCAAGTCCTATAATTTCACTCCGACCAAAATAAAAGCTATGTTTTAATCAGCTTTTGACCTGAACTAAGGAAGACAGACATAAAAAAGCCTCCAGTCGTAGAATGAAATTACGATTGGAGGTTTTGCTATGCCAGGGAAAAAGGGAATGCGAAGGTACAATCAAAGCATGAAAGACGAAATCATTGCGGAAAGTTGCTGTTAAATCTATACGGCTTGTATACTGCTCCACAATCCGGATGAAAAGTTTGCTCTTTGGGTTAAGAATGAGAAAGAAAAAAATATGTAGTTCTGCAGTGAATCGATATACTACCATTAAATATTGTACTGATGGCTTAAAACAAGATGGTTCAAATATAATGTTGGATTTATATTTGAAAAAAACATTTTTTTAGATGATAATGTATAAAACATTAATAATAATGGATATAACATGGGAAAACATTACATATATCTTTGTTTCAATAAAAAAATCTTTAAAACATTCAAAAATAGTATTGACTTTTGTCGAGTTTGTGACTATTATGTAATTGTAAACAAAAAACATTTGGAAAGCAAAAAACATTTGGGAGGAATAAGTAATGAAAGCATTAGCAAGGTATGGTAAAGCATTTGGCGGTTACAGATTTATTGATGTTCCGGAACCGGATTGTGGTGATGAGGATATCATCGTTGAAATCAAAGCGGCGGCAATCTGCGGTGCGGATATGAAGCACTTCAAAGTGGAAAACGGCTCTAATGAATTTAATTCCATCCGTGGCCACGAATTTGCTGGTGATATCGTCAAAGTAGGAAAAAATGTAAAGGACTGGAAAGTTGGTCAAAGAATCGTTTCTGACAATACCGGTCATGTCTGTGGAACATGTCCTTCCTGTGAAGCAGGTGACTTCATCACTTGCCCCGAAAAGGTTAATCTTGGGTTGGATAACAACAAATGGGGCGGAGGCTTCACAAAATACTGTGTGATTCCCGGAGAAATCTTGAGAATTCACAAACATGCAATTTGGGAAATTCCTAAAAATGTGAAATATGAAGAAGCAGCAGTCCTTGATCCGATCTGCAATGCGTATAAAGCAATTGCACAGAGATCAAGCCTTCTTCCGGGACAGGATGTTGTTATTTTTGGCACCGGCCCATTGGGACTGTTTTCTGTTCAGATCGCAAAATTGATGGGCGCTGTTAATATCATTATGGTTGGTTTGGAAGATGATACCAAAGTTCGCTTTGGCGTCGCGAAAGAACTGGGCGCTACTCATGTAGTTAACGGTTCCAAAGAAGATGTTGTAAAACGTTGCCAGGAAATTTGCGGAAAAGAAAATCTTGGCCTTGTCGTTGAGTGCTCTGGCGCTAATATTGCACTGAAACAATCCATCGAAATGCTGAGACCAAACGGAGAAGTTGTCCGTGTAGGTATGGGATTCAAACCAATGGAGTTCTCTATTAATGACATTACGGTCAAAGCAGTTAAAATTATAGGACATATGGGGTATGATACCACATCATGGAGAAATGCGATTCGACTTTTGACAACCGGTCAAATTAAGGTTCAACCAATGATTACTCACAGAATTGGCCTTTCCGAGTGGGAAAAGGGCTTTGAGGCAATGGCAAACAAAGAGGCAATCAAAGTCATCATACATTATGATTGCGATTAATTTGTAAATTGGTAAGGTTGCTTTTCACCTGAATACGAGGTCTGAAATATTGCCTCTATAAGTAGATAAGGAGAATGGCAATGCATAGGAATCTGAGGGTTGCACCGTCCATGGGCTGTTGTGATTTATTTGGGATTGAAGAACAAATCCGTTTTATTGATGAGCATGCTGATTTTTTGCATATGGATATCAAGGATGGCAACTATGTAAAAACATTCAGCATTGGACCTGATTTTTTAAGTTATATCAAAGATATTGTGAAAACTCCAATGGATGCACATCTTATGGTCAAACATCCGCAGAATTTTATTGAAATGTGTGCTCAAGCAGGTGCGGCTTATATTACACCTCATACAGACTGCATTGAAAGCGATGCGTTTGTCACAATCAATAAAATTAAATCCCTTGGCTGTAAAGCGGGAATTGCTTTGAATCCGGCGGCCCCTCTGGAAGCCATCCGTTATTATCTGCCTTTACTGGATAAAGTCACTATCATGATTGTGGATGCTGGTTATGCTGGGCAAAAGGTCATTACACAGATGTATGACAAAATCAGAACTCTGGCGCAATGGCGCACGGAAATGGAACTGCACTTTTTAATTGAAGCAGATGGTTCAATGAACGGTGATGTGTACAGGCCCTTATACGAAGCTGGGACAGACGTTGTGGTATTGGGACCTCCTGCGCTCTGGAACAAGAATCCGGACATCAAAAAAGCTTGGGACATCATGGAAAAAGAGATTGAACAGGGTACAAACTAAATCAGAGCATTTTTACCTAGAGGGAATTTAAAATAATATTATTTGGAGGATGTCACATATGAGCAACGTAGGAAAACCAAATTGCGGCGCAAGGCTTGACCGTTTGCCGAACTCAGGTTGGCACTGGGCGCTTTTCCTGTTGGTCGGGTCCGACCTTCTGTTTGGCGGTATGATTAACAGCGTCGGCGGCTTAATTTTGGCACAGTTAAAAACCCTTGGCTGGACAAACAATAACATAAGTGCAACCTTTTCTTCTTTGACAACTGCCGGCATGTTCCTTGGTTCTATCTTGGGTGGAATCATTGGTGATAAGTTTGGACGCAGAAACGGCTATAAGATTTGCATTTTGCTTCATATTATTCCGATGTATGCAGCAGCCTTTGCGCCCAATATGACGTTTATCATTGTTTGCCGTTTCCTCATGGGCTTTGGCTTAGGCGCACTGCTTGTAACACTGTTTGCGGGTTTTACAGAGTATGTTCCAAGCCGCAGCCGCGGCACATGGTCGGGCAGAAACTCTTTCCTCGGTAACTGGGCCTATCCGATTTCTTCTTTGATCTCAATGATTATTACACCCCTTGTAGCTCCTGATATGAGTTGGAGACTGATGTTCCTGATCCCTGCAATCGCTTCGACTGTTGTTTTCTTCTTTGTGAACGCAAAATTCCCGGAATCACCACGCTGGCTGGAATCCAAAGGCAGATATGAGGAAGCAGAGAAACTTATGTCTGAAATTGAAGCTAGAGTAGAACGTGAAACTGGCAAAAAACTGGAGCCTGTTACAACAATCCCTGCTGAAAAAGCGAGGGAAAAAGTCATTCCTTATTCTCACTTGTTTAAAGGCGAACTTTTGAAAAGAGTTGTTCTCGGTTCCTTTGTGTTAATTGCGATGAATGTCATTCAATATACACTGATTAACTGGCTGCCTACCATCTTCCTGCAACAGGGTGTCGATATCAAAAAATCCATATTTATGAATACGATGAGTATGTTTGGGGCTCCGTTCGGCGTATTTATCGCAGCGGTTGTAATGGATAAAATTCCCCGTAAGGTAATGGGTATCGGTTTGCTGGTCACGATGGCAGTACTTGGTTATATTTATTCTCTTCAAACCAATATGACGGTAATTTGCATTATAGGGTTCTTCCTAATTACCATCGTATACATGTATGTATGTTATGCATCAGCGGTATATGTTCCTGAAATCTGGCCTACCGAAGCAAAACTGCGCGGCTCCGGGCTTGCAAACTCCGTAGGACGTGTCAGTGGTATTTTGACGCCTTTTGCAGTAGCGGCGATGCTGACAAATGTTGGTGTAACTGGAGTGTTTATTTTGTTGGGTGCCGTAGCAATTATCACGGCTGTGGCAATTGCAATCTTTGGTATCGATACAAAACAAGTATCTATTGAAGATATCGGTGCACGTGCAGAGTAAGAAATTTTGACGATTATAGCTCAGCAAAATGTTTAACATGAATAGGCGGTGGCAAACAGCAGCCTGTAGATATAGCCTGCACTGCATAGGGTTTGCCACCTAGTCCATGATAAGTTTTGACAACATATGTGTCTTGGTAGCCATACAGATATTTCTTTGCTAAAGGTTACGACAATTGTAATAAGTATCACTATGAACAATACTGTCAAATACAAATTCTTTGTTAGTAAAAGCTGCTGATGGTTTTGCCTTTCAAATTCAAGACCACCTGCATTTCGAAATATAACAAGCTCTTTTTGCCATTTGAAATGCTAATTTACTAATTTGCTGCGGAGCAGCAAATTTCCAATAAAAAGCATATAGAAAGGGTTGCGAAACAAATGAAAAATACAGAAGCGATTTTGGTTGTTCCGGGAACGATGGAGATACAGGATGCTCACATGCCTGTTCCTAAAGATGACGAAGTATTAATTAAAGTGGAGTATGTAGGAATTTGCGGATCAGATGTCCATGGATTTGAGTCGGGTCCATTTATTCCTCCATCTGACCCAAATCAAAAAATCGGGCTTGGACATGAGTGCGCCGGTGAAGTTGTTGGAATGGGCGCTAAGGTAACTAAATTTAAAATAGGAGATAAAGTAAATATTGAACCGGGAGTTCCCTGTGGGAGATGCCGATTCTGCCTTGAAGGCAAATATAATATCTGCCCGAGTGTAGATTTTATGGCAACACAACCGAATTACAAAGGCGCTTTAACCAATTATCTTTGTCATCCTGAAAGCTTTACTTATAAGCTCCCAAGTAATATGTCCACGATGGAAGGCGCGCTGGTTGAGCCTGCAGCTGTGGGTATGCACGCGGCAATGTCGGCAAATGCGAGACCGGGCAAAAAAATTGTCATCCTCGGTTCGGGATGCATTGGCCTGATGACTTTGCAGGCATGTAAAACCATGGGCGCTACAGAAATTGTAGTAGTAGATGTTTTGCCAAAACGTTTAGCAATGGCGAAAAAGTTGGGTGCAATGGAAGTTGTCAATGGCGCTCAAGAGGACACAGTTGCAAGGTGCAAGGAAATTCTCGGCGATTTGGGCGCAGATATTGTGTTTGAGACAGCAGGAGCACAAGCAACAGCAAGACAAACTCCGCTTCTGGTCATGCGTGGCGGTAAAATTATGATTGTCGGTACCATTCCGGGCGCAACACCGATCGATTTTCTGAAAATCAATCGTGAAGTGACCATTCAGACGGTATTCCGTTATGCAAACCGTTATCCAACCACAATTGAGGCGATTTCTTCCGGACGGTTTGATGTCAAATCAATGGTTACACACATCTATGATTATCAGGACGTGCAAAAAGCATTTGATGAATCCGTGCACTGCAAACAGGATATCATCAAAGGTGTTATTAAAATGAATGAAATAAAGGGGTAAGAGTTATGTTAGCAAATATTATATACTGGGAAAATCAAGCGAAAAAAG
Source organism: uncultured Caproiciproducens sp. (assembly GCF_963664915.1). NCBI lineage: Bacteria > Bacillati > Bacillota > Clostridia > Eubacteriales > Acutalibacteraceae > Caproiciproducens > uncultured Caproiciproducens sp. The sequence continues at coordinate 737,535 of NZ_OY761810.1, read as the reverse complement.
GCGGTTATGCGATTCCTCATTTTAATGTATGGAATGCGGAAATGCTTATGGGCGTTATGGATGCTGCTGAAGAATCAAGAGCGCCGGTCATCATTTCTTTTGGTACTGGTTTTGTGGGCAACACCTCTTTCGAGGATTTTTCAAATATGATGGTTTCCATGGCGAAAAAGGCAACTGTTCCGGTTATTACACACTGGGATCACGGACGCAGCATGGAAATTGTACAGAATGCGTATAATCACGGGATGAATTCCGTCATGAGAGATGCCTCAGCTTATGATCTGCAAGAAAATATCCGTCTTACCAAAGAGGTTGTGGATTATTTTCATCCGCGTGGAATTCCTGTTGAAGCAGAACTTGGGCATGTTGGAAACGAGACTGTTTATGAAGAAACGCTTGCTTCCTATCAATATACCGACCCAAATCAGGCGGCAGAATTTGTAGAGGCGACCGGATGCGATTCCCTCGCAGTGGCAATCGGAAATCAGCATGGCGTATATACTTCCGAACCTCAATTGAATTTTGAGGTAGTCGAAAAAGTATCGAAGGTTGTTTCAGTCCCTCTTGTGTTGCACGGTGCTTCCGGCATTGGCGACGCGGACATTAAAACCGCAATTTCCCTTGGAATTACAAAAATAAACATTCATACCGAGCTTTGTCTGGCTGCAATGGATGCTGTTGCGGCAAATCCAAATGTACCATTCCTGAAGTTGGAAAGGGAGGTTCGTGAAGCTGTAAAGCAAAGAGCAGTAGAGAAAATTAAATTGTTCGGAACTGACGGAAAGGCGGAGTAAAGTTGACTAAGAAACTGGACGTCATATGTATCGGTGCTGCTATTGTAGATATTCCGTTACAGCCCGTCAATAAAAACATCTTTGATATTGAGTCATATCCATTAGAAAAAATATCCATGACGATCGGCGGGGATGCCATCAATGAGGCAACGATTATTTCCAGATTGGGGCATAAAGTCGCACTGATGAGCAGAGTCGGCAAGGATGCTGTGGGGAATTTCATTCTGGAGGCCTGTAAAAAAGATAATATTGATACTACGAGTATTCATGTTGATGAAAATGTAGATACTTCCATTAACATAGGCTTAGTCACAGAGGACGGGGAACGTACCTTTGTCACCAACCGAAACGGAAGCTTGTGGAAAACTACCATTGATGATGTGAATTTTAGTAGGTTTGGTAATGCGCGCCTGTTATCCTTGGCAAGCATTTTTAATAACCCTCTGCTGAATGGCCATGCTTTAGTGAAAATTTTCCAGGAAGCAAAAAAAAATGACCTGATCATCTGTGCTGATGTAATCAAGGCAAGATTAGGTGAAACCCTTAATGATATTCGCGATGCATTAAGTTATGTCGACTATTTCTTTCCCAACTATGATGAGGCTTGCCTCATGACAGGAAAAACTGACCTTGATGAAATTGCGGATGCTCTCCTTGGCTGTGGTGTGAAAAATGTCATTATCAAAACCGGCAAAAAGGGATGTTTTATAAAAAACAGACTTCAAACGCTACAGGTTCCTACTTACAATAAAATCAAAGCAATTGATACCATTGGTGCCGGGGATAACTTTGTTTCAGGCTTTATTACCGCTATATTAGATGGTAAGTCACTGGAACAATGTGCGGAATTTGCCAATGTTACTGCTACTATTTCCGTGCAAAGCGTAGGTGCCACCACGGGAGTGCAGGACAGAAAACAGGTTGAAGATCTCTTGCAGCTGTATTTGGACGAAAAAGAATAAACTTTATTGTAATACGTGTGCAAGAAGAAAGGCAGATTATAAAATGAACACAATGAAATTAGGAAAAACAGGAAAAGATATTTCTAAAATTGGGCTTGGCACATGGGCGATTGGAGGAGGTCCCGCATGGGGCGGAGACAGGGAGCTTCAGTCAAGCATCGATACTATTCGTGAGTGCCCGAAACTAGGTGTTAACTTAATAGATACTGCTCCCGGTTACAATTTTGGCAACAGCGAGGTCATTTTGGGGAAAGCCCTGAAAGGGATGAACCGCGAGGATGTTGTAATCATTACAAAGTGTGGTATTGTCTGGACAAGAAAGGGAAGCCTGTTTAATAAAGTTGGTGATACACAGCTTTATAAAAATCTATCCAAGGAGTCCATCCTTGAAGAAGTCGAATTGAGTCTGGAACGCTTAGGCACGGATTATATTGATGTGTATATGACGCATTGGCAGTCAGTAGAGCCATGCTTTACCCCAATTTTCGAAACGATGGAAGTTCTGAATGAACTGAAAGCGAAAGGGAAAATCAAAGCCATCGGTGCGGCAAATGCTACGCCGGAACACATCAAAGAATACCTCAAATACGGTGAATTGGATATTGTACAGGGAAAATACAGTGTCCTTGACCGCGGAATTGAAAAAGATTTATTGCCGATTTGCAGAGAAAACAACATTACGCTTCAAGCGTATTCTCCATTGGAACAAGGATTGCTGAGTGGGTGTCTGCCAAGAGATTATCAGCCGCAAGGTGCACAGTGCAACAAAAAGTGGTTCCAAGCTGAAAATATGCAAAAAGCAATGGATATGATGGATGCGTGGAAGCCGCTCTGTGAAAAATACAGTTGTACCATCGCAAATTTGGCTTTGGCATGGATACTGGCGCAGGGCGATTTCATTAACCTCTTAAGTGGTTCTACCACAGTAGATCAAATTAAGCAAAATGTAAAATCTGCTGAGCTTGAGTTATCCAAAGAAGATATCCGGAAAATGCGTGAGATGGCTGAGGCAATTGACCAATAAATAGTCCCTTTTCAACTTGTGCAGTCTTGGTATTTCATTTGTATTTAGGCTGTCAAGTTGATGTTTTAAGCATATTATCTTTGCAAATGTGTTTAAAACATTAACTTGATTGATTTATTCAAATAATAACCTTTTAAAAAATCTGTGTTTATGTGGTATAATAGTTGCATAATCATGATTTTTAAAAAAGTAGGAGAGAATATTATGTCAGCAGCAGAACGCCTTGATATTATTAAACAATTGGTTGCCAACGATAAGAAAGTATATGTTTCACAATTAAGTACTAAATTTAATATGACAGAGGAAACAATCCGCAGAGATTTGGAAAAATTAGAAGCGGAGGGAATTCTAACCCGTACATATGGGGGCGCCATACTCAATAAGGAAAGCTCCTTTGATGTAGTGCATTTCTATAAAAGAGCATCCATTAATATGGAACAAAAGCAGATGATTGCCGTTAAAGCGGTAGAGCTGCTGAAAAATAAATCTACCATATCGGCAGACTCTAGTTCCACGGTAATGGAAACTTTGAAGCTGATTAAAAATTGGAGTAATGTAACATTGCTTACCAATTCTACGGAGGCTTTGAGTGAGCTGAATCAGTCTGAATTGAGAGTGATTTCAACTGGAGGCGTATTGAACAAAAGCTCATTGTCACTGCAAGGTGTGGTAGCTAAAAAAACAATTGAAAATTATAATGTGGACATTTTGCTGATGAGTTGTAAAGGTTTGGATATGCAGAAAGGTGCTTTGGATTCCAATGAATCTGAGGCAGAATTGAAGAAACTTATGGTTCATCAGGCTACAGAAGTTGCGCTTTTAGTAGATCACACGAAATTCGACCGGAGTGCATTTGTGCAACTGGTGGATTTGAATCATATCAACTATATTGTTACTGATCAATGCCCTGATGAAAAATGGATTCAATTTTTCCAAGAAAATCAGATCAAAATCATATATTAAGTTGCAAATTCATTCCAAAGAGCATTAAAAGGCTTCTCATGGACGAGCCTTGTATTAAATAAAATATGATTTAATGATATATTACAGGAACAATGAACTGTGAATGGTAAAAAGGAGTAATTCTTATGACTCATCATAGCCGCTATTTAAAATTTATCAGTATTGCGTTGGTATTGAGCTTGGCTTTTGGGTTGTGCTCCTGTTCTTTGGGTCAACAGACTTCTTCTGAAACAGTATCTTCTTCCTCCCGCTCAACGCCTGCAAAAAGCAGCAGTGATACGATTAATATCGGTGTGCTTCTTCCCATGAGCGGAACGCAGCAAAAGGCTGGCAGAGAAGTAAAAGAAGCAATGAATATGTTTGTCGACATTATTAACAATGAACGCAACGACATTGATATTCCCTTGGCGAAAACAGCAGGCCTGCCGAATTTAGGAGGCAAAAAGATTCAATTGGTTTATGGCGATTTAAAAACCGCTGATACTGCTCTCTCGGAAGCAGAACGGCTGATTACGTCGGAAGGGGCTGTTGCGATCTGCGGGTTGTTTAGCAGTGCGACGACAAAAACAGCAGCTGTTTCCACGGAAAAATATAAGGTACCGTTGGTTTCGGAAGGTACATCTCCAACCCTGACTCAAAAAGGCTACAAATACTTTTTTCGCGTTTTCCCGGATGACACTAAATATGTGGATGATACATATCAGTATCTTTTGCAGTTAAATAAACAAAAAAATGCCAACATCAAAACAGTGGCATTTTTATCAGAGGATACTGAGTTTGGGAAAAATATTGCTAATGTTGAAGTAAAAGATGCTGAGAAGTATGGCTTTAAAACGGTAGAAAATATTAGATACAGCTCTAATGCGACAAATGTCATCAGCGAATCTTTGAAATTAAAAAGAGCCAATCCTGACGTGGTCATGATGTCTTCATATATTTCTGATGTGATATTGTATATAAAGACGTTTAAACAATTAGATTATATGCCGAAAATGATTATGGGACAGAGGGGCGGCTTTATGACCAGTGAGCTGTTTACAGCGCTGGGAGCAGATGCCGAAGGATTATATTCAACCAGTGCATGGTCGCTGGATTTGGACCTCCCTTTAGTTAAGCAGCTAAGTAATCTGTATACCCAAAAATATTCCGGAGGAGTGGAATTAATTGCAGATGTGCTGAAATGCGCTACGGATGCCTATGTTTTATGTCTGGCAATTAATCAGGCAGGCTCTACGGATGCGGACGCCATTAAAAAAGCAATGCAAAACCTTCAATATCCTGTGAAATCGTTGTTTACAGCGGGTACCGGTTATCGTTTTGACCAATATGGACAAAACGTTGCAGGAACATCCCTGATTTGTCAGATTAAAGATGGAACGTACCGTACAGTGTATCCGGATGATTTAAAATCATATGATGGAGTATTTCCAATTCCATCATGGGATGATCGAAAAAACAATGGAAATTAAAGGAGAACCAACATGATTGCTCAGTGTATCTTTGAAGGTTTGGTGATTGGTTCCGTTTTGGCATTGATTTCCATGGGCATCGCGCTAATTTGGGGAGTTATGAATGTAATAAGCTTTTCGCAGGGCGAATTTTTAATGATTGGCATGTATGTAGCATTTTTCCTGAATCAAAAATTGGGATTGGATCCGATTGTTTCCATTCCGTTAAGTATGTTGGTTTTGTTTATGCTTGGTATTATAATTTATAAAACGTTTATCAGCCGGGCCTTAAGGGGGCCGGTTCTGTCTCAAAGGCTTATTACTTTTGCATTAAGTATGGTATTGGTTAATGGCATGCTGATGTTGTTTTCCAGCGAATTTCGCACTATTCCAAAGGTTATGTTTTCCGGAACGATTCATTTGGGAACTTTGATTATCAGTAAGGAAAAACTGGTTCCAATGATTTCGGCCTTGCTAATCACCATTGCACTATTCTTTTTTATTAACAAAACAAAATACGGAAAGGCCATCCGCGCTACCGCCATGAATAAAGATGCAGCTGAACTGGTTGGAATCAACACGGAATTTTCTTTTATGCTTGCATTCGGAATTTCGAGTGCCATTGCAGGTGCGGGGGGCTGCATACTATCCTATTATTATTACATTACGCCGACGATTGGCTCATCCTTCCTGCTGTTTGGATTTATCGCTGTCGCGCTCGGCGGATTTGGCAGCATATTCGGTGCCTTTATCGGTGGGCTGCTGATGGGACTCGTTGATGTTTTTGCTGGAGTGTATTTTAACACAGCATTTAAATATGTTGCTGTTTGTGTATTGTTTATTCTGGTGGTTTCCTTCAAGCCAAAAGGGTTATTTGGAAAATAGCCGAGTTTCCCTCCTGATTCCACAGAAAGGCAAGGGCAGTAAGCGATGAAATTAATCAAAAATAATAAGCAGTTTTTTATTGGATTGGGAGTTATTCTTCCGCTGGCAATCATAATTCCTTTATTTATTAAAGTTCCATTTCCTATCCATGTCATGATATTAATCTGCATTTGGGCAATTATGGGGATGGGATGGAATTTGATAGGAGGATATGCCGGACAGGTTTCCAACGGACATGCGTTTTTTTACGGGATTGGCGCGTACGCTTGCGGTATCGGAATGAGCTATTTCAGAGTTAGTCCTTGGATTACCATGTGGATTGGTGTGGCAATTTCGGTAGCGGTAGCCTTTCTTTTGGGTAAACCGCTGCTTCGGTTGAAGGGACATTATTTTGCTGTAGCTACCATGGCGGTGGCAGAATGCGGACGGATTATCTTTTTAAACTGGGGCGCGGTAGGAGGAGCAACCGGTGTGGATTTCTTAAATAAAGATCTTCCTTCCTGGTACACTCTGCAGTTTACCTCGAAATTGCCTTGCTACTATATTTTCCTTGCATTCACTGTGGGAATACTTCTCTTGACAAAAATATTGGATAAATCGAAATTTGGATATTATTTGAGGGCTATTAAAGCAAATGAAGAGTCCGCGGAAAGTATTGGGATTAATACTACAAAATACAAATTACTGGCATATATGTTAAGCGCTGGAATTGTAAGCCTTGCCGGCAGTTTATACGCAAATTATCTGCAATATATCGATCCGTATGTTTTAATGCCGCTGAATATATCGATGATGATTTGTCTGGTTGCGGTTATTGGTGGGGTTGGTACAGTTATTGGCCCAATTATAGGAGCAGTGGTACTGACAGCAATTTCAGAATATACTAGGGCTACATTCGCATCCATTAACGGGTTTGATTTGTTTCTGTACGGTGCATTAGTAATTATTATTGTATCATACATGCCGAATGGTTTAATCCAACTGTTTAAAAAGAGATTGAAACCGACTACCCTTCCAGTCGTTAAGGGGGAATCGCAGTGAGTGTTATTCTGGAAGTAGATCATGCAACCAAAAAATTCAGCGGGCTTGTTGCAAATGAAGATGTGTCATTTCGTGTGAGTGAAGGAGAGATTATAGGTATTGTAGGTCCAAACGGAGCAGGGAAAACGACTTTGTTTAATTCCATCAGCGGGGCTCACCACCTGACATCTGGTAAAATTATCTATAATAAAATTGATATTACCAATAAGAAAGCTCACGAAATCTGCAAACTAGGAATTGGAAGAACTTTTCAAATCCCTCAATCGTTGAGTCAAATGAGTGTGTATGAAAACGTATTGGTTGCGGCATTATGCAGGGAAAATAATATTGAAGCGGCAGGGGAAAATGCGAAGACGATTATCGCCCTGTGTGGTTTGGAAGAATTCACACAAATGTCTGCCGATTCGCTGAATGTAATGCAAAAGAAGCGGCTGGAAATAGCCAGAGCACTTGCTACTCAACCTAAATTACTCCTGCTGGATGAAGTTATGGCAGGATTGACTGGAGCAGAGAGAAAAGATGCAATAAATCTCATTTATCTTATTCATAGTAGCAGTATAACAATTTTAATGATTGAACATGTGATGGAAGTTGTAATGAAGGTTTCCAATCGCGTTATTGTGCTGAATTCCGGAAAATTGCTTGGAGACGGAACCCCGGAGGAAATCACCAGTAATGAACAGGTAATCAGCGCTTATTTGGGTGGTGCCCCTGTGACAGATAAGGGGGAGAAAGGCTTGATTAATGATGATGCTGGAAGTGAAACACCTAAAAGCTGGGTATGAAGGTACACCGGTTGTTCATAATGTATCTTTTCAAGTAGAAGAGGGCCAGATTGTAGCGCTATTAGGTTCTAATGGCGCTGGGAAAACTACGACGCTCCGTTCTGTTGTAGGAAAGATAAACCCAATGGCGGGCGAGATTATTTATAAAGAGAAATCCATTATTGACGTTCCAACTCATAAAATGGTTGATATGGGGATTTCTATGATTCCAGAGGGAAGATTATTGTTTGGAAAAATGTCGGTGGTGGATAATCTCCTCATGGGAGCCTATAAAATAAAAGATAAGGCGCAAATTTCACGGCAGCAGGAGGAGATTTATTCAATTTTCCCCCGTTTGAAGGAACGATCCTCACAGATGGCAGAGACCCTTTCTGGGGGAGAGCAGCAGATGGTTGCTATTGCCAGAGGATTGATGAGTAACCCAAAACTACTTATTTTAGATGAGCCTTCTCTTGGATTAGCACCAAAACTGGTACAGGAGGTATTTGAATTTGTAAAGAAAATCAACAGTCTCGGTGTTACCATTATCATTGTAGAACAGAATGTAGTGGATACGCTTAAACTGGCGGATTACGCATATTTAATTAACAGCGGGGAAACGGTGCTGTCTGCTACGGGTCAAGAATTGTTGGAGAATGATAATATACAAAAAGTTTATCTTGGCTTGGCTTAAAGAGAAATTCTGCCAAAGAAGGTATCTTATACTGATTTTTACGGCGTACAAATTTTCAATATTCAATAGGAGGAATTGCTCATGTCCCGTCAGTTAGTTGACAATATAATTGATCAAACCAAAATTATGCTTTTTAATATGAAAATTACGATTCATACATGCAAAATGAATGACGTGGTAGGTGAAGTGCCAATTTGGAAGCGTTTATACTACACACTGCATTCACTTGACCAGTGGTTTATAAATCCGCAGGAGTATGTTGAGCCGCCCTTCCATGAGACAGACCTGAATTCTTTTGATGTTCCTAGCAAACGAGTCTTGACTCGAGAAGAATTAGCAATTTATTATGAGGGATTACAACTCAAGATTTTGCAATATTTAAATCAGTTGACTGATGATATGTTGGCGGAGAGGCCAGAAGATTGTCAATTTACGAGATTAGCGCTTATACTGGGACAATATCGTCATCTTATGTATCATATCGGAATCATTAATGCTTCCACTGTCATGGAAACAGGCAAGCAGCCAAAGATAATAGGAATGTCAGCCGATTTTCCAGATGAGGACCATTACTACGAATAATAAATAGCTTATTAGTTATACTAATATATGCTTTTTGATACAGTGCAATAAATAGTATCATTTCGAGTGGAATGAGAAAAAAATTCAAGAGGACAAACTAGAGCAGTATCAATATCTAAACAGCTATATAGGTACATAAATAATCGAACTATGAAGGGTGGCGGCAGTGCCGCCCTTGTTTTTTTAGTCGAAAGAAGTATAATCAAATTATAGTAGACAGCCGTACTGTGGGCAAAAAGACAGGATTTGTAAAACAACCAGATTAGAATTAAAGTTTTGCTCTTTTAAAGATATAAATAATGAGAATGAGGGGATTACCATGAAAATAGCCGATGTTTTGGTTGCTTGGCCACATAAGTCAATTACTTTGGATGATCTCCAAAAACACAGTGGGATTTTTGGCTATGATGAATTCTATTCTGAAGTTCTGAAATGTGTGGAATCCGGCGCACTATCCGCCGTGAAAGCTTACCCTCAAAAAACAGATGCAGGAATTTTCGGCTGAACTTTCTAACTGTCAGGAGCCTGCAAATGAGCTTTGGAAGCTTTCCGACCGAAGAAACCACTGGCTTTCATCCAGATAATGGCTTTTCTTGTCCTTGAAATGCTTGCGTGTCTTAAAATTGACCGTATTACCGAGATATCCCCGCTTTTTGAGGATATTCACGATGGTGGAGGAACCCCAGCCGTCGTCGAACCGGATGTTTTCGTTCAGGTCGTTTCGCATACTTTCAAGAATTGGTCGCACCTTGAAAAAGCGAACAATGTTATCCAGCGCGGAAATTCCTTTTTCCAGAAAAGCGTCCACAGCGTTTTTGCAGCCTTCGATCACGGTTTGCTTTAACTCTGACAACTTATCACGCAAATCCAATATCTGCCCTTGCATAGCAATAGCCGCTTTTTGCATAACAATTTTTACAGGGTGGTTTTGTTTCTGCGCCTCATTCAGTTCCGCCGCATGGCGGCAAGCTCCTTGACCGCCGCGTCAAGCTGGCGTTCCATAGCACCTACCTGACCCAGAACCGCAAGAAAATCCTGCGTTGATGGAGCATTGTTTTCACGCAGAATTGCCAAAAACTCTTTCACATGCTCATTTTCCATAATAGGGGCAGTAACAGTCTTGCTTTTTGGCATAGGCATATTTACCTCCTTTCGCACATTGGGCCAACATAGCCGATGTGTTGATTGTTTTGAATTTTGGAATATGGTTAAATTGGTTTAGATTATAATATAAATGAGAGAAGATATTAAAATGAATGCGTTTCTACTAATGGTACCGCTCTTTCTCATAAGATTTGGTATACTAGGAATAATGAATAAAGATGCTTTGAGGCGTGCTGCCCTCTTTGCCCCATTAGAGGGTAACGAAAAAATCGCCCTGGTTCTTTATCAATTATCAAATATTTTTATTATTTTATATCCACTTTTTTTAAAAGTTCAAGTAAATCCACCTTTGTTTATAATTGCCTTACTAATTTACATCTTAGGTATTAGTGTTCTTACAATTTCCACTGCTAATTTTGCGAAGCCTAAACAAAGTGGAATAAACGTAAAAGGAATATATGCCATTTCACGCAACCCAATGTATATAGGATATTTTCTGTATTTCTTAGGCTGTGTTTTGTTAACTCATTCTATATTGCTATTCCTATCGCTCCTTATTTTTCTAATATCTACACACTGGATTATTCTTTCGGAAGAAAGATGGTGTTTGGACAAATTCGGGAGCGAGTATATAAACTACATGAATAAAGTTAGACGTTATTTTTAGTGCTCATTATAAAAACATTTTGGAATTGTGTTATAACACACTTCGGGCCAAGTTGGGTTCCTTTGACTTGCTGACCGTCACCACTTACAAAATCCATTTTTCGGAAACCAAGAAGTTTTGCTTTCATAAAGGTATTCCTCCTAAATTGTTGATGGTGTGTTCCCCAAATGTTTGAACGATGGAGCAACACAGAGTTAATCGTGACAACATGGCCATGTCGTAGCTTTATTGTAACGGAGCCACGTTCCGATAGCGAGAACCTACATGGAGCACAGAACAAAGACTATGCCAAAGCAGTATTGCATCTGCTCCATCAGGCAATGGTACAGTGCTTTGGCACGGACTTTCTGACGGAGGGAGTAACCGATTATGTTATGGTTCCCGGTGTGGTGCAGTCCAAAGAAAAAGGAAATCTCTGCATTGCCCTTTTGGAGCTTGACCTGACTTCCTCAGGGGAACATTACGACCCAATTTCCTGACAGGGTATGGCCTCCTGCCTCAAAGCGATCCTGAACTGTCGGATCACATTCGTATCTATATTCGGAATACCTTTATTCCCTATGATTACGGCTATACGGCAGCCATCCCCGGTGATATTCATGTAAATAGAAGCAGTCTCCCGGAAGCTGTCAGGGAGATGCTTTCCACCTTTCAGAAGCATACAGCCACATTGGAAAGTGTAGCGGGAATGTCAGAATTGGACGAATTAGAGCGATAGCTGTCCAATAAAATTCATAATATTTACATTGAAAAAAACGCCGTTATTTGGTATAATTTTAAGTTAAGAATAGGAGATGATGAAATGGCAGATGGCATGAAACGATATATGCTGATGCATAAGAATATTCAGGTAGCCGATATAGAACTGGATGAAGCATCCAGCGCGATTTCTGCGATCGGCCATATCTATAAAGCACCCCATGTGCCGCTGGGTATTCCAGTGAAAAAAGGTGTGATAGACCGCAGCGCACTGAACGAATGGTGGCGTGGACGAGCAATCCCTGCAAGCCGTGCCGGAATCAAAAATGCACTGACAGAACTGAATCTGTCTACAACACAAAAGCTGCTGGAAAAATGCCTTGGTTTAAGCCTTTCCGACCAGTATTGGATCTGTCCGGCTGGCTCTGGCATTCAGTGGTCACCGGTAAACTTCTTTGACAATCCTTTTTCGGAGGATGTGGGAAATATCCTGTTTGGACAGGGTTCCTCCAATGATCATATGAGCCTGATGTCCCCGGATAACACTTCGGATGGCTGGCTCAAGAAAAAATGGAAGATTATAGACGGAAAACGTTGCCTGATTAAGGGTGGAAGCGGTGCGACCCAGCAGGAGCCATATAACGAGGTGATGGCTGGGAAAATCATGGATCGGCTTGGGATTCCCCATGTTCCCTATACTCTGCTTACAGAGGATGAGTATCCTTACAGCGTATGTGAAGATTTCATCACACCGCAGACCGAGTTGATTTCCGCATGGTATGTGATGCAGATGGAGAAAAAGCCGAACCATGTGTCGATTTATCAGCATTACCTTGATTGCTGTGAAAAGCTTGGTATCTCCGGTATGAAGGAAGCCCTCGACCGGATGATGGTGCTTGATTACCTGATCGTTAATGAAGATAGGCATCAGAATAACTTCGGTGTAGTTAGAAATGCGGAAACCCTTGCATATCTTGGAGCTGCTCCCATATTTGACAGCGGAACCTCTCTTTGGTTTGATAAGCCCATTTCTATGATTGGCTCGAAAGCAAAGCTATCCTGCAAACCTTTTAAGAATAACCATGAGGAGCAGATCAAGCTGGTAAGTTCATTTGACTGGCTGAACCTAAACTCCCTTTATGATATTGACGAGGAGTTACGGGAGCTGATGCGGGGGTCCGTGTTTATAGATTCCGCTCGGTGCGATGCACTGTGCTTTGCCCTTCGGGAGAGAGTGGAAATGCTCACGGAAGTGGTAAATACCCGCAGAACATGGGTTCCGGTAGACGATCACCACAGCGATGTGACTGAGGATACTGCTTACAGCGGTAAAGAAAATTTAGAACAATAAAAAGAATACCAGATAAACAAAAGTGCCTCCTGAAAGCTGGTGAACAGAACCAGTAAAAATGGACATTGCAAAAGAACCCCCAATCGTAGGATAATAAAACTACGATTGGGGGAATTTTCATGTCAGGACGAAAGAATAAAGAATATACACATATGCAAGCCGTAGAGCCACAAATATTAGCGATGCCAAAGAGCAGTACAAATATAATCAGTATAATCAGTTTTTCTATTTTTTTTATTTTAAAATGACCTATTTCAACTTTCTTCCCTATGCTTTAGGCCCAGTATAAAGGCAGAAAGGCAGCCACACAGCAACAGGACAATAATACTTGCCATCCGATCTCCCGCGGTAGTTTCATAATAGCCGGAAACGCCGAATAACGCCGTAATAGGATAAAAGGTTTTTAATGTATTTGACATACTCGTAAACATTCCAGCAAAAGAATACATTTCAGCAATTACCAGCGCAAGCCAATAGCTCTTTTTTGTATGTGATACCAAAGCAATAATGGGCGAGATTGCAAGGAATACACCTAAGCCGTCCAGAAAATATGATTTCAGAAAACCTAAAACCATTCCTACCGATAAACTGGGCAAATGAAGGATAGCTTCAGCCAAAAATGCAATCGTAAAGAGCAGCAAGTAAATGAGTATGCTGAATGCTAAAGTAATGATCATTTTTGCAGCGGTTAATTTTGCTTCATCTATGGGAATAAGGCGCAAAGATTTTATGGTGTCCTCCTGTTCTTCGCGACAAATCATATAACTGCCCAAAAGGGCAATAACCGCAGGAAGAACAAGTATTGTTGCCCACGCCTGAACAACACTCATGTACCAACCTGTCTTGTCTAGATCCCGGGAACCCTGAAACTCTGTCTGTCCCCCCACCAAAACAATAATTGCTACCAAAACTGTTGCAAAAACTGTGACCCAAACAATCTTTGAACGGCGAAGTTTTTGACATTCCGCCCAAAGTAATTTTTGCATCATTCTTGCCTCACCTTCTTCTTCCCAATGCGATGTTTGCAAATAATACTGCAACAATATCCCAAACGCAAATACAAAGAAATGCTAAAGGAATGTTGATTGCCTGTGTAAATACAATGCCCGGAATATCTCCGTTTCTCTCGACTATAACTGCCATACTGGATAACGGGTGCAGATACATATTGACCGACACGATAAAAAAGCCGAGAAAGGAATAAACCAATGTCGTGCAAACCGGAAAAATATATCCTTTTTGCGACGCCGCGATTGCCAAAATCGGTATCATAGCAAAAGCAGTAATAAAACCAATCTCTAAACATTTTTCGAATAGAAATAAAACGCTTCCCCATTCAAATACGAAATATCCGGAAAGCACACTGAACAGCACAGAAGCAACAGCCGTAATCAGCATGAAACAGAAGGAGTAAATTAAAACCACAAAATACTTGCTGAAAAAGTATCCCATTTTGCTGATTGGTACAATCCAAAGCTGTTTGAGCATATCATACTGATTTTCGTCGTACATCAGTATGGTGCAAAGTACTCCCAAAACGAACGGCAAGATAATAAACATGGTGGGGCCAAACGCTGACCATCTATAAAACTGTACTGGGTCACCACCGGTATGCTTTACATATTTGAATAATAAGAATGCTAAAAACGGCATAAAGAGGGCAGCAAGCAACATAAGCCAGATAAGTTTCCTGCGGCGCAATTTCAGAAATTCTGTTTGAATCAATTTAAGCAATGCCTTCTCCTCCTGTGATTTTTTTGAAATAGTCCTCTAAGGTATCATTACAAAGTTGAGAACTGATAACGGTTATATTCTGCATCACAAGAGCTTTATTGATTTCACCCATATCCAGAGCGGTGTCATAAAGCCGTAAAGTATGGTCATCTTGGACAGAATAATCTTTCAAACCGAATTGGCGTTCCAAAATTAGGGTAGCTTTAGAAACATCAGAAACCTGCAGCAGAATATACCTTCCATTTTTTCGTTTTAGCTCCTCCATGCTGCTTTCTTCCAGCAGAACGCCGTGATCGATAATACCAATATCATCCGCCAGCAATGAGATTTCCGAAAGAATATGACTGGAAATAAGGACTGTTTTTCCGCGCTCAACGCTCAAATTCTTAATGAAATCTCGTACTTCTGCAATGCCGATGGGGTCAAGGCCGTTGGTCGGTTCGTCTAAAATCAGCAGTTCCGGGTCATGCAGGATCGCATTGGCGATGCCAAGGCGTTGCTTCATGCCGAGAGAATACTTGCCGAACAGTTTTTTATCCTTATAGGGAAGACTGACAACTTCCAAAGCGTTTTTAACAGCATCTGGGGAGGCTGTACCGCGCAGCTTTGCGAAAATTTCCAAATTTTCCGTCCCGGTCAGGTTTGGATAAAACCCCGGTGTTTCAATAATAGCCCCGATACGGGGATACACACGCTTTTCCCTGCCTTTGATGTTTCTACCAAACACATCCACCTCACCGGAAGTGATCGGGGTTAATCCCAAGATCATTTTCATAATGGTGGTCTTCCCGGCCCCGTTGCGTCCAAGCAAGCCGTAAATTTCACCTTTTTTAACATGGAGACTGACTGAACTAACTGCTGTCTGCTCTCCGTAAATCTTTGTCAGTTGTTTCGTTTCAATCACAAAATCATTCATATAAAATTTCCTCACTTTCAGTAAATGTGCTTTCGCAATGTGATAACCAATATCATGGCAAAAACAATCACAATTAAAAGTATAATACATGAACCTTGCCAAAACCTTGCCGTAATCTTGCTTTTATCTTGTTTCAGCAGCAAAAAAGCCCTGTGCTGTCACAGGGCTTTCGGCAATAAAATCGTGAATGTAGTTCCAGTTCCGGGAGTGCTGGCCGCTGTAATCTTTCCCTTGTGGGCGCTGACAAGCTCTTTGGCAATAGAAAGCCCAAGTCCGTTTCCTCTGGCAAACCGGGAGTGATCGCACTGATACAATCGCTCAAAGATATGGGGAAGATCGTCGGGAGAAATTCCTTTACCGTTATCTGTTACCATGATTTTTACCTGCTGTGTATCCTCGGCAATGCGCAGCGTCACATGATCTGCCTCGCTGTGAGCCATAATATTTTGCAACAGGTTATTGAAAATACGAGTATATGCGTTTGGGTCAACCCGGATAGAATACTCTGTTTCGGGTATCTCAATGTCATAATTCAAACCAGCACTTTCCAAAATGGGAATCCAATCTGCAATCATGTTTCGGGACAATTCGTTGATGTCGAAAAGCTCAAAGTGAAAAATCTGTTCCTTTGCATCCAGCTTGACCCATTCAAACAAGGCCGTGACGAAATCTTTCAGGCGGTGTGCTTTATCAGAGGCAACATGAATATATTCGTCTTTTTCCTGCCCGGTTACCAACCCGTTTTCGATTGCTTCCAGATAGCCGACAAGTGAGGCCAAAGGTGTCTTTACATCATGGGAAAGACTTGTCATGAGCCGTTTATATGCCTGCTCTGATTGTTTTTGCTGAATAAATCGTGATTGGCTGTTGATAGCAATTTCGTTAATACCATAACAAATTTGCCTTGTCATATCGCTTCCGCCTGCTAAAACCCTTCGATTAAGATTTCCGTTTTTTATATCTTCTAAAGCGTCTTTTATAAGTGCAAGCTGCGTTCGAACATGCCGCAAAACAGAAACAAGGTACGCTATAATAAGTAGGGTAAGAACCAACGCAAAAAGTAGATAAACATTCATATTTATGTCACGCCTCCTTATTAAAGCGATAGCCTACACCTCGGATCGTTAAAATATAAAATGGACAGTCGGGGTCTGGTTCAATCTTTTTTCGCAATTTGCTGATGAAAGACATAATGTTATTATCGTCAAAAACATATTCTTCTTCCCACACTTGCGTATAAATCTGTTTTTTAGTAAATATACGCCCTTTATTTGTTGCCAGAAAGACAAGCAGGTCAAATTCCTTTCCTGTAAGCTCTACCACATGATCATTTATAATTACAATGCGGTTTGTTTTATCAATCACCATTCCTCTTAGCTCGATACAATCCGAATCTATTTCTGTCGTAGGGTTCAAGGTGGTATAGCGTCGGATAAGGGAATTGACACGGGCCATCAGTTCGTTAATACTGAATGGCTTTGTCAGATAATCATCTGCACCAAGCCGAAGCCCGGAAACTTTATCTTCCTCGTCACTTTTAGCGGTGAGCATAAGCACCGGAAAATTACTTGTTTCCCTAATTTTCTTCAGAACTTGAAAACCGTCTATATCCGGCATCATTACGTCCAAAATTACAAGAGAAAGAGAGTTGCTATTTTTGTTTTCGTCAGCTAGACGCAGCCCCTCCACACCGCCATGTGCAATAATAGCAGATAAATTCTCTTGCTCTACACATTTTTTCATAAGAGCGCAAAGCTCTTTGTCATCGTCTATGATCAAAACTCTATTTTTCATTTTCTACTCCCATATTCATCCTTTTTTTCTTGCATCTGCTGGTTTTTCCGCATCTTTTGGGATTGCCCATGAGCGGCCAAATCGGATAACACCATCAATTCGGTTTTCCTCACATAGCTTCTGAATTCTTCTTTTGGAGATTCCCCATTTTTCAGAAGCCTGCTCTACGGATATATAATTAAGCATTTGTATTCCTCCGCAACGTATGTTGATTCTATTATATACGTATAAACGAATAAAATCAACATTCCATTTCGCTGAATTGTTCGTGGTAACAGCCATTACTGGCTCATTCTCAACCCTATGTCCATACTGTAAAAAGGAATGGGAGGTGAACTGACAATGGAGGAAGTGCTAAACTCATTTGGCCAGACCATAAAAGACGCCCGGATTTCCGCAGGCATAACACAAAATGTACTTGCTGAACAGACCGGTGTTGTGCCAAGATACATAATGGCCATTGAAAATAGATGACTCCTTCCTTTCAAGTGTTTTTTATGGTAAAATAAATTAAAACAACGTCACCTTTGTCGGATAAGGCGTAGCATACTGTTATTTTAAATAGGGAGCGAGGATTCACATGAATACTGATTTTGTAAACTTAACAACAGAAAACCTTGCGGATGAGCATTTATGTTGCATTATCCGCAATAAAAAGTCTCATCCGGGTATTGAAGCGAAACGGAAATGGCTTTCTGACCGACTAGATGAAGGTCATGTCTTTCGGAAATTAAATGAAAAGGCTACAGTGTTTATTGAATATGCTCCCCTTGAAACGGCTTGGGTCCCCATAACTGGTGACAATTATTTTTATGTGTACTGCTTATGGGTTTTGGGTAGTTACAAAGGAAAAGGGTATGGCAAATCACTGATGGAATATTGTTTGACTGATGCCAAAGAAAAGGGTAAATCCGGAATTTGTATGCTCGGAGCCAAAAAGCAAAAATCCTTTTTTTCAGACCAGTCGTTTGCGAAGAGCTTTGGTTTTCAGGTTGTGGATACTACCGATAATGGATATGAATTACTTGCACTTTCTTTTGACGGAACAACGCCAAAGTTCGCACAAAATGTTAAAGCCCAAGAAATCGAAAGCAAAGAGCTAACAATTTATTACGATATGCAATGTCCTTTTGTCTGCCAAAGCATTGAGATGATAAAACAGTATTGTGAAACATATGACGTTCCCGTGTCATTAATTCAAGTAGATACGCTACAAAAAGCAAAGGAATTGCCATGTGTTTTCAACAACTGGGGAGTGTTTTATAAAGGAAATTTTGAGACGGTGAATTTGTTGGATGTTGCCTACTTAAAGAGAATACTCAAAAAATGAAAATACATTTTAATTTTTTTGCTTATTGGACTAAGACGATTTAAAGCATGGCAGCTCACTCACGGCTGCCGTGCTTTTTCATATCATTACCATAGATGGTGTTTTTTGTTCCTGCGAGTACGCTGCTATCAAATCGTCGGAATTCCATTACTGAAACTCCCTCCCCTAAGAACCGTATTTGGCAGTTTCCCGTCATACGGCTCAAGCTTTTCTGCACCCTGCATTTTTATTCGAGAGTGAGCTTGACTGAAAATCACAAGTGTAATTTATTGTGGAAATCGGCATGTACCATCTGTTTATGCTCTGGCGCATTGGAGTTGGTGACATGCGTTAGCTTCCCATTTATCTTGAAGTATTCTGTCAGACCGCAATGGAATTCCTACAATGAGTGAAATAGGATTAGTTGTTCAACAGGTATTTATGCTTAAACCTGTAAAACACAATCGTTCCAATAAGCAAAATGATAGCATCTGTAATCGGAAAAGCTGCCCATATGCCGTTGATTTTCATGGTATTTGAGGTTATTAACAGTACAGGAAGAAAAACCACCAGCATTCTGCCGAACATTAAAAGTACTGCGTTTTTTACTTTCCCGATTGCTTGAAACAAGGTAATAAGTGTTATAAAAAAGCCATAAAACAGAAACAATCCAAAAATCATTCGGAAGGCAAATACACCATGCAATAAGACTTCTTGATCTTTGATAAACCAACCAAGAAGCTGTAAACCTTCTATTTTAAAATTTCCAATTTGCGTAGCTATGCAGATACATCGCTTTGAGCGCTGCGAACGCTGCTGCCACTGACTGCCAGGCCATTCAAAACGGCGGTATGGGAACATATTTCTCTTGATATTCCTCACGCTTCAGCTTAAAGCGCTTCCCCATGGGTTGCAGAAGGGGACGATTATTTTGCAGAAAAGATCATACGTAAAGACCCCCACCGGGATCATGTCCCACCAGTTCGGATAGCTCACGAAAACCACATCGTCGGAACCCATATCATCAACCTTAGTTGCCAGTTCAGGCCTGTCGTGTGCATTTTGTTTTTTTTTGCCACATCGACCACTGCATTATATTCAGCCGGATAGGTCTCCACCATTCTGATTTTAAAAAGGTCGCCTGCAATTTTCTGAATGGTTTCGGCAATAACCTTCGTGTTCTCGGAATGCGTAGAATACGCTACAAGAATCTTGCTCATTGATAATTCTCCTCATCACTCTAGTATGACTTCATTTAAACACCGAACTTGCCTAACATAGGCTTTTTATTTTTGAAATTTCCATTATTCGAATTTCTTTTTAATATGGGTATTCCGTGGTAAAGCTGTCCTTTTTCCATGTTTTCACTTGAGCAAGATCTGCATCAAGCGTCCCGCTTACCACTTTAAGGGCATCGCTTTCCAATATTTTATTTTGATGTATGGACATAATTATTGTTAAGCATTTAAAAATTGTACGCTCAAAGAGACAGCCCCCTATGCTACTCTTTTTAACAATATTAACTTAAATTTATCAAATTATTTAAATTTATCTATTGCATATTTTTCATTCAGCATGTATTATAATAATATCATATTATGTTTGCTGTGTTTGAAAGGATGTTTATGGATCAGATAGGAAAGATAAAAAATAAAAATAAGTGTGACGCTGTAACAGAAGAAATTATTAATCTCATTGTCAGTAAAACTTTAAAACCTGGAGAAAGGCTCCCCCCAGAAAATGAGCTGGTTAAAATGTTTGGGGTCAGCAGGGTAACCCTCCGCGAGAGTTTAAAGCGTCTCAGTACAATGGGTATTGTGTCTATATACCAAGGTGACGGTTCTTTTGTTAATTCATTTAACCTTAAGAATTATATGAAACCTTTGTTTTCTATGATGGTACTTAGCGAACTTTCTCTGGAGCAATTATATGATGCTCGCATTTATGTAGAAGCTGGGACAGCCTCTATGGCTGCCAAAAATCGGAAGACGGAACATATTGTTCAATTACGGCAAATACTTGTACAGCAGGAAAAAGCCATAAAAGCGCAAGACAACCAGGGGTTTACGGAACTTGACTGGAAATTCCACCTGATAATTGGAGAAGCCGCAGATAATGAAGTACTTATGAGCGCATACATGATGATAAAAGACATTCTCAAGTTTTATCTAAAAGCGACCAATCGACATTTGGCAGTTATGCAAAATTCTCTTCGCTTTCATAAGGAAATTGTGAATGCGATCGAAGATCAAAACTGTGATAGTGCTGAATCGTTGATGCGCAACCATATTACAAAGGCAAAGCAAGCATTATTAGATATGTTAAGAGAACAGGAAGATGGTAATACCAATGAGTGAAGAAATCAACCTTGCTTATGGCGAAAATAGACTAGCGGTTTCAATTGCTGATGAAAATCTTGGAGATGTGCTTCTTCCTAATATGTGTGCGCTTGAAAGTGAAGAATCTATCATTCAAAGAGCCTTGGAAAATCCAATTTCCAGTCTTACACTGCGTGAGTTGAGCGAAAATGTTAAAAAGATTGTGATTATAACTAATGACAACACGCGGCCCACACCTAGCAAAATCACATTGCCAATTCTAATAAGAAATTTTTTTATAATGAAACATATTATGATATTACCATTTTGATTGCCAATGGTCTTCATCGAAAAATGACGCAGGATGAAAAGATCGAAAAACTGGGCTCCAATATCTGTGATAAATTTCGTGTTGTCAATCATGATGCGTCAGATGAAAGTATGCTGTGTTATGTTGGAAAACTTAGTACTGGTACGCCTCTATACATAAATAAGCGTCTTGTTGAAAGTGATCTGGTCATCTCTGAAGGCTTTATTGAGCCACATTTTTTTGCCGGATTTAGCGGTGGACGTAAGAGCATTTTGCCAGGGGTTGCAGGAGCTGAAACTATTATGAGCAATCACTGTCCGAAAAACATCGCCAATCCGTCCGCCACTACTTCCAGTTTGCATCACAACCCGATACATCAAGAAATGCTAGAAGCAATGAGACTTTCTTCGCTTAAATTCATTCTTAATGTGGCACTTGATAGCGAAAAACATATTATCGCTGCCTTCGCAGGTCACCCGGAGCTTGCACATTTGAGGGGATGCGAATATGTGAAAAAAGCGATGTCTGTTCCATGCCATCCCGCTCCGATTGTTGTTACTTCCAATGATGGATATTCTCTTGACCGTAACATGTACCAATTAGTGAAAGGAATTGATACCGCTTGTAAAGCGGCCACGTCAGACGGAGTAATTATTATGGTGGCCCGGTGTGCAGATGGAGTAGGTCATAAAGAATATTATAAATTGATACGTAGCTATTCTAATGTTGAGGAGCTATACGAAGGTACCCGTAACGGGGCAAGTGAGGTGGACAAGTGGCAGGTTCAGGTGCTGGCCCGGATTCTGCGGCAGCACAGAGTCATTTTAGTCAGTGACGGCGTAAATGCTACTAAGGCGAAAGATTTTTTCTTTGATTATGCCTCAAGCCCAGAAGAGGCCTTGAAAAAGGCGTATGCTATAAAGGAGCAGGACGCACGTGTTAATGTAATTCCCGATGGGCCGGTAGTCATACCTGAGCCGATTTTATAATCAATTTCCCAATGATAATATATTGATATCCAAATTCCGCCATATTCCTTGGGGAAGATATCCGCAAGCTGATTCCGTTGCGTTTTGGGGAAACCCAATTCCTATAATTAATTTTTGGGGGATAAAAAAATGAAAAAAAGACAATCCAGAATCTTGCCAGCCCTGCAGAAGCTTGGAAAAGCGCTGATGCTTCCGATTGCGACCCTGCCCATCGCGGGCATCCTGCTTCGACTCGGCCAGAGCGACCTGCTGAACATTCCGTGGATTATGAATTCTGGCGGTGCCCTATTCAACAACCTTCCTCTTCTGTTCGCCATTGGCATCGCGGTCGGATTTGCAGATGACAGCAACGGCGCGGCAGGTCTTGCTGGCGCAGTTTCTTACTTTGTTCTGAACGAATCCGCGCAGGCGATTAATCACGCATTGCAGGTTGGAACCCTCTTCATGCCGAAGACTGGTTGGCCTAATGGACTGACCGATATCAATATGGCGCATTTTGGCGGAATCATCGCCGGTGTCATTGCAGGCCTTTGCTATAATAAGTTTAGAAGCACAAAGCTTCCAGACTGGCTCCAGTTCTTCGGTGGCCGTCGCTTCGTTCCAATTGTAACGGGTGGTTGTGCCTTACTGATTGGAGCCCCTCTTGGCTTGATTTGGCCGTATATGCAGGAAGGCCTTAATACTGCCGCTAACTGGATGACGACCAGCCACGGTATTGGTGCATTCCTTTTTGGATTCTTAAATCGTTTGCTCCTTCCATTTGGATTGCACCATATTATTAATACGGTGGTTCAGTTCAACTTTGGGACGTATACTGATCCAGCAACGGGTACCGTCGTAACAGGAGATATATGGCGCTTTTTTGCAGGAGACCCCAACGGAGGTATGTTCACGGCCGGCTTTTTCCCAATCATGATGTTCGCTCTTCCCGCCGCAGCGCTTGCTATGTATGTCTGCGCGAAAAAGGAAAACAAAGCAACTGTTGGTGGTGCTTTGTTCTCTGTGGCACTAACTGCATTCCTGACTGGCGTAACTGAGCCGATCGAATTCATGTTCATGTTTCTTGCGCCAGGCCTATTTGCTATCCATGCCGTCTTAACCGGTCTTTCCGTTGCAATCTGCCAACTGTTTAACATCCGCGACAGCTTCACGTTTTCTGCCGGCCTGTTCGATTACATCATCAATTGGGGCAGAGCGACAAATGGATGGATCATTATTCCAATTGGTTTTGTGTTCGCGATGATTTACTTTTTCCTGTTCGTCTTCGTTATCAAAAAATTCAACCTGAAGACGCCAGGACGCGAGGATGACGAAGAAACGGTGAGCTTTTCGGAGCTGACCGACAAGAACGGCTTCGAAGAGGTTGCCCAACAGTACATAGAACTATTGGGAGGCCCAGAGAATATCAAGGAGATCAATTCCTGCATCACCCGCGTCCGTTTGGTCCTCAACAGCAACAAGGACCTGGACGAGAATGCTTTCAAGAATTTGGGCGCTTCAGGTCTTATGAAAGCCGGGAACCAAGTGACGCAGGTCATTGTGGGAACGAAGGCCGAACTACTAGTCGATTCGATGAAGAAGTTGCTCTGATGCTTGTACTTTTTTAATTGATTATTTATCATCTTTGTTTTTGGAGGTTCCTATGAGATTATTCGGTATAAAATCAAAAAAAACTGAAATCATGGCCCCACTCAATGGAAAAGTCGTTCCGATTACCGAAACACCGGACGACGTATTTGCTGGGAAAGTTCTGGGAGACGGAGTTGCAATCATCCCCTGCAGTAGCGAAGTGGTTTCGCCTGTTTCTGGGGTGATCGTCAACATCGCACATTCCCTTCATGCAATTTGTGTTCTTAGCGACGACGGCGCGGAGGTATTGATCCATCTGGGTGTGGATACCGTCAATCTGGAGGGCGAAGGATTCGCTTGTCATGTCAGGGCGGGACAACATGTAAAGGCAGGGGAGACACTAATGAAGATGGACCTTGATTTCATTAAGAGCAAAGGACTGAACACGATCTCCCCCTGTATAATCACGAATCCGGACAAAGTGAAAGACGTAAAGATGCAGTACGGCAACGCGATTGCGGGTAAAACGGCAATAATGATCTATTAGACAAAGACAAGCCTCAGCGTGGCCGAACTGCTTTTAAAAGGACACTGATATATGCAAAAATTTGACTATACGATTCAAGCCCCGGAGGGAATTCACGCCCGGCCAGCCGGCCTGCTGGCTCGGTGCGCACAGGGTTGCGCCTCTGAGGTGCGAATTTCACTGGGAAACAAGACCGCGAACGCGAAACGCCTGTTCGCAATACTAGAACTCGGTATCAAGCAAGGCGACATAATAGCATTGAAAGTGGAAGGCGAAAACGAGACGTCGGAATATGAAATGCTTCAGGCATGTTGCCGGAAAAACCTGTAAGTTGGGTGTATCTATGAACTAAATTCATGGGATCGGTGCTTCCGAGGGTATCGCAATCAGGGGGTTAGCCCTTCTGAAATACAAACGGAAAGCTGTGTCGATGCGCGCGGCGATAGCAAGGCGGAAATTTTGGAGCGGGCGGCTGTTCTACACGCTTACACCGGAGGTCTCCCATAGCTCCATCCCGCAGATTCATTGGGATCGCACGTCACGGACGATGAAGTGCTCAGCGCTATTGGAAAACAAAACAACTCATATCTGGGAGGAACAAACGATGATTCTGAAGAACGCATTGATTTATGACGAGAATTTTGAACCTCTGCGTGCCGATCTGGAAATCACAGGGGATATAATCGGTCGAATAGCCTCCGTACTGACGGGGAAACTCGAAATCGACCTGACTGGCTGCACGGTGGTCCCTGGATTCGTCGATATTCACATTCATGGCTGTGCGGGGGCGGATATCTGCGACGGAAAAAGGGAATCCGTGGCCCATATGGCAGAGTATCTTGTGCAGCAGGGCATCACCTCGTTCTGCCCTACAACCATGACCGTTCCCAAAAACAGGTTACGAGCGGCGCTTTCCGCCGTAAAGAATAGCATGGAAGACCCGCCACGCGGCTCCTTCGTTCTCGGCGTGAACATGGAGGGACCCTATATTTCGGTTCATCGTAAGGGAGCCCAACCGGCGGCGGACATCTGCAAACCGGATATCGAGGAATTTGAAACTTTATTCAAGGAGTGCGGAGGCATCATCAAAATCGTAGACATCGCGCCAGAAAACGATGAGACGGGGGAGTTCGTTTCCCGAGCGAGCAAGCTGTGCCGGGTTTCCCTAGCGCATTCCGACGCAGACTACGAGCAAGCGAAAGCCTCTTTCCAACAAGGAATTTCTCTGGTAACGCACCTGTTCAACGCCATGACCGGCTTTCAGCACAGAGATCCAGGTGCCGTCGGTGCCGTGTTCGACGACGACAGGGTGAAGGCGGAAATCATTTGCGACGGATTCCATGTTCACCCTGCGGCCTTGCGCACGGCTTTCCGCCTGCTGGGAGAGGACAGAACGATAGTAGTTAGCGATTCCTTTCGAGCAACGGGCTTACCTGAAGGAGTGTTCAATCTTGGGAGCGGTCAGGCAGTGTATATCGAGAAAGGAAAAGCCCGGCTTGCGGACGGAACCTTGGCGGGTTCGACTACAAATCTCTACCAGGAATTCCGGAATCTGATTGAATTCGGCATACCGATGCGGCAAGCATTGAAATCCGTCACGATTAATCCCGCCATTCAGGTCGGGGAAGATAAAAAAATCGGGAGCATCCGGACAGGAAAGTGGGCGGATCTCGTGGTTCTCGACAATAAACTGGAGATCGTCATGGTAATTGCGCACGGAAGCATTCTTTTTGATCCATTTTCGAGAAGTGAAATATGAGGCAGAATGCGCTATACTGGTTCAACAATTCCATGGATTTATAGCAGAATTTCGATTTCTCTTTTCTGCCTGCGGCACATTATCGATAAAATCCGCAGACTCTTTTGAGTACCAGCCCAGTTTTAGTCAGAGAAGGAGATGCTCATGAAGAAAATATTACTAATTCCAGATTCCTTTAAGGGCACTATGTCTTCTAGTGAAATCTGTGAAATTATGAGAAATTCAATTTCTTCTTATTATCCGAAAGCAGAAGTCATCAGTATTCCGGTGGCAGATGGTGGAGAAGGCAGCGTAGATTCTTTCTTGGACGCTGTAGGGGGAGAAAAAGTCTGGCTTACCGTGAAGGGACCGTTCGGGGAAAACGTGAAAGGCTTTTATGGACTGCTTCCGGATCATACAGCCGTGGTGGAAATGGCAGCGGCGGCGGGCTTGCCTTTGGTGGGTGAAAAGAAGCGAGTTGAAAAAGCGACTACTTATGGAGTAGGTCAGTTAATCAAACATGCTGCAGAAACTGGTTGCAAAAAAATCATAGTAGGACTTGGGGGTAGCGCTACTAACGACGGTGGTACTGGTGCCGCCGAGGCTTTGGGTGTCCGCTTTCTCAATACTATGGGCCGGCCATTCCTTCCTGTGGGGGAAACCCTATGCGATATTGCTTCCATTGATGTTAGCGGCATTACTCCTGCCCTTGAGGGTGTAGAATTTATAACAATGTGCGATATTAACAATCCATTGTGTGGCCCACAGGGTGCAGCGGCTGTATTTGGCCCGCAAAAGGGTGCCGATGCTACGATGGTCAAGAAACTGGATAGTAATTTGGCACATCTGGCAGAGGTCATTAAGAAATGCTTGGGAAAAGATATAGCCGATATTGCTGGAGCAGGTGCCGCAGGAGGAATGGGAGGAGGGATGATAGCTTTTCTAGATAGTAAGCTACAAATGGGGATTGAAACTGTGTTAGACGTAGTCAATTTTGATTCACTCTTGGAGGGCGCCGATTTGGTCATTAGTGGCGAGGGGAAAATAGATCATCAGTCGCTGAGTGGAAAGGTACTTATCGGAGTGGCACATCGCTCGAAAAAAAAAGCAGTTCCATTGATTGCTGTTGTAGGCGATATTGATGACAATATTGAAGAAGTTTATAACGAAGGCGTTACCGCCGTCTTCAGTATCAACCAGAAGGCAATCTCATTTGAGAAAGCTAAGCTAAGGTGTAAAAGAGACCTCAGACTCACAGTAGATAATCTAATGAGACTTTTATCTAATGGCATAATTAACTCTAGATGACTATCGGGAAGTTCCCTTAAATAGTTTGCAGTTTCTATAAGTAATTGTGTATCCACCGTCGGAAATAAAAAACTGTTGTTTGGATGGAGAATATTTTAAGCCTAAAATTGAACAGTCAAGTGGCAGCTTTGATTTTAGATTTTAAAGCCGCCACTTAATTCTCAAAAGGAAAATTGAGGAGAGACTCGGTCCGATGTGGCGCCTTTTGGAAGCATGTTCCGACTTGAAAACTGCCGGCCATGCCATTTTGTAAACATTCGATTAAGCCATGTTTAACGCTGAGGGCTTTCGCATAACAAATGAAAATGAATTGCAAAATTATTAGCCAAGACATCGACATGTCAAAAAAAGAGCACTGTATGCGTTATACTCAACTGCGTGGGTGCAATAAGTGAAGATGCAGGTCACGCTTACTTTCGCTTACATGAATTTGAAAAAGCTCGCGACTTTGAAGCGAAGAAAGGGTATGCTACCCCTCTTCCTCGGCATTTCATTTGTTGATGTTTGCAACATGGCAGCCTTTCAGAATAGGAAGAATTCTGCTGCGATTTTTTCGCTGTGTTCGATTCAGATAGTGTACAGGAATATCATATTTATCAGTCTTTCTTTTCGCCTGATTCCATCCGTTCTGAACTTGGAGAAAGCGGATTTCATGTGGAAGCAGTATTGTCCAATCTATCCGGTGAAAAGTACAGTCCTGCTTCGCTTGAGATAGGGATTGTTTGCACAAAGGCTTGAGGTGTTAGCTGTTTGCTCGATAAGTATATAAAAACTACTTACGGATTGCCTGCAAACCATTGATATTATACGCCTGAAAGCAACCAATGTAAATTAGCTTCAGCCTTGCGTGAATGCCCGACAAAGTAGTTATAGACGGTGAAAAAGCGCTTGTAAGCCGATGCGGTACATCAGTTTCCCGGTTTGCACCATAATTGGTGATTCGCAACTTATAAATTTCAACTAATCCCGCACTTAAAGGAAGTGCTTATCTATTTGATGTGAAACAAAATAAGTTACTGTCATATTATATAACATTAGTAGAATATTAGGATTAGCTGGTGATAAATATGGGCCAGAGTTTTGAGGGACTAACCGGCAAGGTTATTACTCCTTGCAGTAATGAATATGAGCAGAAGCGGCAGGAATGGAACCGGGCAATTCAAAAGTTCCCTATAATGATCGTTTATTGCTATTCGGTCGAAGATGTCCGAAATGCAGTTTGCTGGGCCGTCTACAATGGGATCGAAATTCGGATTCGATCCGGAGGACATCATTATCAGGGTTACTCGACAGGCAATGACGCTTTGGTCATAGATGTCAGTCATATGAAGAAACTCAACCTTGATGAAGCCGACAATTCTGTATTTTTTCAGAGTGGTGTCCAAAATCGTGAAATATACGATTATTTAGGCGCAAGAGAATATCCGTTTCCGGGAGGGACTTGTCCGACCGTCGGGGTTGCCGGATATACGCTGGGAGGCGGTTGGGGATATTCCAGTCGGTATCTGGGGCTGGGTTGTGATAGTCTGATAGCATTAGAAATGATTGATTATCAGGGAAATCTTCTGAAAGCGGATAATAACCATAACTCTGACTTGTTTTGGGCCTGTAGAGGAGCTGGCGGTGGGAATTTCGGCATCGTGACCTCCATGACGTTTAAGCTGCCGGCCAAAATAACGCAGGTAACGCTGATAGAATTGGAATATTTGGATGCTTCCCCGTCCGTGATGGCAAGCTTTTTGAATATCTGGCAGGAATGGCTAACCGATCTGGATCAAAGAATGACGATAAATGCAAGTCTGTATAACTCTGAGGATGATGGGAAGGGGATTTATGGGAAGGGTCTGTTTTACGGCTCTGCTGCGGAAGCCGCTCAAATTTTGCAGCCCTTTGAACTGAGAGGAGTGGTGCTGAGTCTTAAGGAAATGTCATTTCTGGAAGCCATGCAGCAGATTCAGGACGCATATCCCGATTCGGAAAAATTTCAATCTACAGGCAGATTCGTGAATCGCAAGTACAGTATGAAGGAAATAAATACAATCGTCGAGCTGATTCACGAAAGAGCGGAAGGTTCAGTTTATACTGCGGTGAGCGTTTATGCTCTCGGAGGAAAGGTCAATGAAGTTGGGAAACAATGCACCGCCTTTTATTACAGAGATACCGCATATATTATGGGAATCCAGTCCGTATGGGAGGAGGACAGATATGCCTCTGTCAACAGATTCTGGCTCTATAATAAATTTCAATATTTAAAACAGCTTACGGCGGGATCTTATGTCAATTTTCCCTACAACTGTTTAGCAGACTATGAAGAAGATTATTATGGCGGAAATATGTGCAGACTTCGGCAGATTGCAAGGCAGTACGATCCGATGAATACTTTTTCTTTTCCGCAGGCAATCCGATAGGTCGTTAGACAGCTTGTTTCATTCCACAAAAATGCTCTCCATGGTATCAAAAAATCAGGAGAGCATTTTTTCAGTCCAAAACAGCCTGTATGGTGTGACAGTCACATGCAAGGCCGCAGCTACATCTGGTCGCCCCGAACTGAAGCGAATAGGCACGAGGGAACTGCTGATTGATATGCTGCACTTCCTCGGCAAATTCCTCTTGGCTGGCGGGAACCGGTCCCAAGGCGTCTGCTTGTTCCTGTGTTTCTATAATCGCTCCGGCTGGGACGTACCGATTTTGAGAGATCCGAACACCTCCCGTTACCAGTGCATTGGCGGAAATATAACTGCCTTCTCCGACTATAGCATTTAGAACGATGGCATGAAAGCCTACGAAAACGCGGTTTTCCAGTTTGCACGGCCCATGAATAATACAGCCGTGTGTACAGCTGACTTCATTCCCGATATAAATGGAATACTCTTTTCCGTCGTGGCATACTCTTCCGTGTTCCAAGCCGTGAAGGATTACGCCATCCTGGAGATTGGTGTTGACGCCTATATAAAACGGAGTTCCTTCATCTGCACGGATACTGACATTGGGAGCGATAAAAACATTTTCTCCAATAGTTACGTCCCCAATAATCGATGAAAATGGTCCCACATAGGCAGTAGCGTGAATGCGTGGGCACACACTTCTGGGGTTAAATGAGGTAGACGGATTTGGCCCGATAAAGTGGGCATTTAAGTTAAATGTGCGAATAGGACTGTCTGAAAAGTTATTGAGATCATTAAATGAATAGTGCATTTGTTTTCCTCCTGGCAACATCATCTTAATGGTGCTCTTACGAATGAAAAGCATCAATATAAAATATGAAAGCAGTCGGAAAATCGTACCAAGTACCAGTCCGTTCCTGCTGCGGAATCAATTTACGGGGCAAGGCAGGTTCCGAATTTCCATGATTCCAATTCAATTACCCGAACAACATCCCGGAATTCATACGTTGTAGGAGGTCATTAAAAATGGGAAACCCCATTGTTTCGATATATACCCCTGAGCAAAATCGTTTTGTAGCCATTAGTGAAGAGGACTACAGCATACATAAAGTTTTAACTCGCAGATATTTCGCATCGAAAAATTCTCTTGTGCTGAATTCCTATTATTCTACCCTTTTTACCAGTTACACAACTTATCTGGAATCTGCCGAATTATCAGCTACCACAAAAGAGCATTACAAAAAATGTGCAACGGGTTTAATGGACTATTTTACACGGACCAAGGTATTGCAGACAAGTAAAATTACTATGGGAAACTGCAATGCATCTTAAATTTGTCATTAATGAGAGCAGCGGCATCACCATGAGCCGCATTGATGAACACGCAGAATTGGACAAATACAAGGAAGAAGTACTTTCCAAAGCAAGGGAAACCATGTCTGGTGAGGATATTGCCTATGTGGAAGAGGACTTGCGTTCTCCCTGTACGCAGGAAATCGCAGTGTTTAGAGCCTTTGCTGAAATTGTAGATAAGGCCAAAGACCAAGTCGTTGTAATCGATACCGCACCGACCGGGCATACGCTTTTGCTCCTTGAATCCACACAAAGCTACAATCAGGAAATTAAACGCTCACAGGGCGATATTCCGGAATCTGCTAAGAAACTATTGCCGAGGCTCCGTAACACCGACGAAACTGAGGTTATCATTGTTACGCTTGCGGAAGCGACTCCAGTTTATGAGGCTATGCGTCTTGAAGACGAGTTGAAGCGCGCGGGTATTGCGACTAAATGGTGGGTGATTAATTCGTCACTCTATCACACAGGTACGACCAATCATATGCTGGCTGCAAAGGCAAGCAATGAAATTGAGTGGATTAACAAGGTGGATGAACACGCTAACGGGAATTTTGCGGTAATCGCTTGGAGTGCCGATGAAATTAAAGGCGATAAGTTAAATGAGCTTTAAGCATAATATTTATCGACCAACGAACTGATCAAGTTAATGATCGATTTGGCTAATATAAAATAAAAATTACAGAAGAAGCAAGGCCACTAGTTACCAGAGCGCTTGTTCCAAATGATTGCGATTGCTTGAAAGTATCACTGCAAAAATTATGCTGCGGGTAAATTACAAACAGTTAACTCTCTTTTTGAACGGTATAATCGTAACGAAAACAGGGACTGTCTCATAACGAGGCAGTCTCTGTTTTTGTAAGAAGAAGTTACGAGTCTGTTCATTTAGTACTTATGGCACCCTAATATCTTTATTATTAGCTTCTATCAAAAATGATAGGAGCATTTTTGATATTTATAGTTAGGCTTGTCCTAATTATTGATAGAAATCATTCTTATTTTACCAGTCTACACAGTGGGTGGCTTAGATCGATTTTTAAAAGCTTTTTCTAAGATTGGAAACATAAAATGCTCTTTATTCAAAGAGTAAAAATTCCAAACCGCTTCTTGTCGTTTTAAAAGCAGTTCATTGTCTGAAAGTATTTTTAAATGATAGGAAAGAGCCGATTGTGATGTCTTAAAGTATTCAGTTAAACTGCATACACATTTCTCATCATTTTGATAAAGGTAAAAAAGAATATTTAACCTTAACTCATCTGACAATGCCTTAAAACAATTTGTATAATTAGAGAATTGAGTATCTATATTTATCACCTCCATATATCAAGCATTCTTGATATAATCCATTATATAGGCAATGCTGTATTAGTGTCAACAGATAAAATTTTACTCAAAATAAAAGAGAGGTGTAAAAATAACTCCCTTACAACCTCTCCAGCTACGCGAATTCTCGCGGCGACCTTATGCTCGGTTTATCAATGATTCAACTCATCCTGAATATATTTCATTATTTCAACTTTACTTGGGACTCTGCCCATGGCCTTTACTTTCTCATTGATAACAATGGCTGGAGCCTTCATAACGCCATATGCCATTATCTTTTGCATATCTTTGATCTTCTCAACTGTCGCGGTTATACCCAGTTCTTTAATAACCTCCTCTGTCGTCTCCTTTAGACCGTAGTCAGAACAGCATGATACTAAGACTTTGATATCCATTTTACAAAACCCTTTCACTATTTATTACGATAACTTTTCTGATTGAAAAAATTCCAGGTATCCCTCCTGCTATTTCACCTGCTTAAAATACCCCTGTAATCGGAGGGATTTATTGCCGGGTAAGGTCATATTGGAGTAAAGTATACCTTTTTCAAAATCCTCAATATGGGTTACCGTTGTCTGGTTATTTTCCTGCCATCCAACCATAAATACCCCTGGACGAATGGACATTACACTTATTTCGACAGTTTCTGTGAATCCCTTGTGTTCGCCTTTCAGCCCATAAATTGTCATTGAATTTACAGAGTGATATTCGAACTGGACAAGAATATCTCCCCCAAGGTCAGCCTCATATGTATGACCTACAGCTGGGAAGCTGTCTGCTTCAGGGGTTCCAGTTTTTAAAAAATCAATCTCAGGCATTTTTAAGCACCTCCTTTGCTGCTTTGCACAGACCATAGTCGGAATGACAAGATAGTATGGCTTTGATATTCATTTTGAAATCAATCCTTTCTTTCCTATTGTGTATTTGAACTCGCTGTATTTTTGGCAAATACAGTTGATATCAAACCTACCGTAAGCAGTAAGACCGCCGAGACGAGATAAATCTTTGATGTGCCAAACGTGCCGATTATGCTTGCGTTTACTCTTGTTCCAACGGCTCCGCCAACAAACATGTTAAATGACGTAAGAGACATGGCCGTACCCCTTGCTTGAGGCAACTTATCCTGGGCTGTTGCTACGAGTGTGGATTGCAAAAATACGAAAGCAATTCCGAAAAAGAACAGACCTAAGGAAAGCATAATGACATTTCTACTGATGGACAATGTGAATGTCGCTAAAAATCCTATAATTCCGGTAATTATAAAGTAAATCGTTGTGCC
This sequence comes from uncultured Caproiciproducens sp., assembly GCF_963664915.1. Lineage (NCBI taxonomy): Bacteria > Bacillati > Bacillota > Clostridia > Eubacteriales > Acutalibacteraceae > Caproiciproducens > uncultured Caproiciproducens sp. The sequence continues at coordinate 703,707 of NZ_OY761810.1, read as the reverse complement.
CGCTTTCATTTTAAACTTCGGCGCTATGCGACCACCGATTACGGTTCCAATCCCGTAAAGAGATAAAATCAATCCAACAGATAAAATCGTATATCCTGTTATCTCCTGCAAAAGCTTGCCTGCATAGGAGAATGAGCCAAATACGCTAAATCCTACGAAGAAAAGGGTTATCGCAATACGCATGAATTTGAAATTCGTGAGCGGTGCTTTATAGGCTGTGATAAAATTCAGCTTTTCAACCACAGGTTTATCTCTCTCCAGTATCTTCAGCATAAGCAGAGATAAAACAAGCTCACCAATACCATAGAAAATATAAACCAGCCGCCACGAGCCAAAGTAAGCCAGTACTCCGCCTATAGCAGTTGCCGTAGCAGCGCCAAGAAATCCAAGCCCCAAAACTGTCCCCAATGCTTGATGACGATGTTCGTCATCAAAGCTTTGACCAACTATAGCCATCATAACAGGGAAAATGCCTGCTCCGAACGCGCCGTTCACGGCTCTGAAAACTACTAGTGAAGGCAAGTTGAAAGCAAACCCGCCAATAATGCTGAAAATAGAAGTTCCAAATGATGCGATATTGATAATTTTAACTTTACCATATCGGTCTGACAAGGGTCCAAATATCAATGTAAATACCCCAAATGCTAACATATATGCTGTAACGGATAAGGACGCATTTCCAAAGCTTATATGTAAGTCTTTGGAAATGTCAATTAGAAGTGTGGACGCAGCATAATTATCCCCATTTGCCAAAAAAGCCATCAGTCCTAAAACCATGAGCATTTGGTTTTGTTTTTGTTTATTCATAGACTATCCCTCCAAAAAACCCAAATAAAACATGTAAAAGGCAAGCAACAGTGTAACGCCTCCCATAAAGTATTTGAGAAGCATGCTGAACCTGTACTCCCTTTACAGCTTCGTACAGACCTTAATCAGAATGGCATGATACTAAGATTTTGATATTCATTGAACAATCAACCTTTTTATTTAATATATTTCAAAAACCGTATAAAACAGATGTTTTGACGAAAATTTCCTGATTCGAAGCATTATGACGATTAAGCAAGCACAAAGTTGAATAAGTAACCTACAAATATAATAGTAACTGCCATTATTCCTACAAATACCGCGAGCAGTTTTGGCTTTAGAACCCTACGCAAAATAATTATTGATGGAAGGCTTAATGCGGTTACCGCCATCATAAAAGCCAGTGCTGTACCCATGGGAACCCCTAACTTGGTAAGTGAGCTTACAATAGGAAGCACACCTGCTGCGTTGGAATACATGGGTATACCAACAAGAACGGCAATTGGAACTGCGAAAAGATTACTTGCCCCTACAGCGTTTGTAAACCAGGCTCCGGGCGTCCAGCCCTGTACTACAGCTCCGAAGGACAAACCAATAAGGATATGTATCCAAATACTTTTAAGTGTACTTAGGTCAGCCTTCCATGCATCTGAAATTCGCTGCTTCCAGGTTGGCTTTACGATATCAACAGAGCCCATCTTCATGTTAACCATATCTTCTACGAGATATTTCTCCATTTTTAGTTTACCGATAATAACTCCTGAAACAATTGCTATAGTTAATCCAGTTGCGATGTATAAAAGAGCTGTTTTCCAACCGAACAAACCCCAAAGTAAAGCAAGAGCTACCTCATTTACCATCGGTGAAGAAATAAGAAACGAGAATGTTACACCTAACGGTATTCCTGCCTCTATAAACCCAATAAAGACGGGAACGGCGGAACACGAACAGAAAGGAGTAACAACGCCTAGAAGGGCGGCTGCCACATTTCCAACAAAACCTCTAGCTGTTCCTTGCTCACCTAAAAGCTTTTGGGTTCTTTCCGGAGGAAAAAAACTCCTTATAATTGATACAACGAATGTTATTGCGATAATCATCAGAAATAGTACAATCGCATCAGCAAAGAAAAATTCAACTGCTCCTTTATAGCGCTGCGAGTCCAAGAACGAATCATTGATTTTAAACAACCCTAAAATCAGTCTTACAAATGCAGTAACTATGTAGCTTAAAAAATTCACTATCCAACCAAATACTGAGGACACTTATATCACCTCTTTCATGTGACGTTCTATTAACACAATTTTCCTATTCATAAAGAAACCTCCGTTTTAGCTATTACAACATCCCGAACAACTGCAACCCTCTATTGGTGTGTCACTAACATCACCAATATATTCGATAGCACCTGAAGGGCAGAGGCTCCCGCAGCCATGACATCCTTCAGTACAGCTTACGGTATTTACTACTACCGGGCGCATGTTTTCTAGCCTAAACACATCGTTTGAACATTTGTTGAAACAAGCTCCACACTCAATGCATTTTTCATAATTCAATACTGGATACCATGTTTTTGACATTATAAAACCACCCTTACAATTTATTTTTTATAAAAAAATTTGCAAACGAGTCTCCTTGCTGCTTTGTAGCTTGGGGATTTTTTATTTACCTCCCCAAATTTCAAGCTGATTTTGTGCTGCTGAGTAAGGTTCTAAAAACCGTTACATTATATCAAATTATTTCGATGTATATATCAATAAAATTTGATATAATGAAGTATAACTCAACCGTATCAAGATGTCAATGCTTATATCAAAATAATTTGATATAAGCATTGACAAATAAAGGCCCTACGATACTGGAAATAAAAAGTGATTTGATAGTGCTGCATTAATCTCCTTATTCACTGCACCTGAACATAACGACGAGTGTCTGTCCGCTGCATTCGGTACTCTGAAAGACAAGGTTATATATAAAGAAATATAACCAATCGGCTGGTAGCCGTTTAATTTTGTGTTAGTCACCAAGGTCTTTAGCTGAATGGAAAGTGTGTAAATTGCGGTATAGCAATATCTTCAGAAACTGTTTTTAAAGGAGGATGTTGCTGAATAAGTTGGAGTTGATGTGATATGGGTCTTATTATGTACCATATTAGGCGGTTTCGCGGCCATGCAGTAGAGAAATTTTTCTTGTACTCATCCAACATACATAACACTAAACCTAAGACAAGAAAAAACAGATGTCATCAAAGAATTAAACGTCAATATACACCGAAGAGTGATGATGACCCTGCAGGTACCGGATTTCTTAATAGCATCATTTTAACAGCCGAGTTTACGATTTTAAGTAAACTCGGCTGTTTTGCTTTTTTATGGTACTCAGTGGGTTGCCATTCCCCTCCGCTTGTTCTTCATTTTCAGATTTCAAAAATCATGAAATGGAGGACAAGTCAAATGTCTAAATTCCATAATAGGATTAACTATCGAAAAAAATATCCCGGTTTGAGCGATGAAATTATAAATGTATTGCAAAAAAGCGACCGTAAAATGGAGTACCAACAATATGATCTGAAAGTGGATCGGTACAAAATTGACTATGACGAAAAGGTCGTCACTTATATTCCCAGCCGTGAAGACTCCTATGTTTGCTGCTAATGCAGGAAAAAAGGCTGGTGAATTCTATACACCGCACGAGGTTTCAGTATTGATGTCTGAAATAGTGGCTGACCATCTGAAAGGCAGAAGCGAAATTCGTATTTATGATCCCACGTCAGGTTCTGGTTCCTTGCTCATCAATATCGGCGCTACTGCGTCAAATATATTACCGGAGAGAATAAGATCAACTACTATGCGCAGGAGCTAAAGGAAAACACTTACAACCTGACGAGGATGAACCTTGTTATGCGCGGCATAGAACCTGGAAATATCTATGTCAGAAACGGCGATACTTTGGAGGAAGACTGGCCATTTTTCGAGGAAAATGAAACGGAAAAATATCAGCTTGTAAGAGTAGATGCCGTGGTTTCTAATCCTCCTTACTCACAGAAATGGGATACAAAGGGCAAAAAGTTTGACCCCAGATTTTCCGATTATGGTGTGGCGCCGAAAGGAAAGGCAGACTATGCCTTTCTGCTCCATGAACTTTACCATCTTGAAGATGATGGCATTATGACTATTGTTCTTCCCCATGGTGTGTTGTTCCGTGGCAACGAGGAAGGCGAAATCCGCAAGAACCTGATTGAAAAAAACAATATAGATGCAATTATTGGACTGCCCGCCAACATTTTCTTTGGAACAAGCGGCAGCTTTCCCGCTATGGAATCGGCGGATGTCCCCGATTTCTGCAATCAGCCTTGGAGCAAGAACCGAACCAACTCCTTCCATGTCCCGGACAACAGGATACTCAGGCAGGCTGCTTGCCAATTCCTGCATTTGTGATAAAATCAAAGCAAGAGTTCGATCGATTTTACCAAGAACTCTGACAGCTTCCAATACCAGCATTTGGGGTGATGGGGTATTGGAAGGCAGCGTAACCCGCTTCACTCATTGCACTGATGTTGTCAAAATGCCAGTACTGCTCAGCAAAGTCACACAGCTTTTTTCTTTTCAGACTACTGGAATCGTTGCGTACCACATTTTTAATCCCGGGCATAGTGTAATCCAGCATATTTGTCAGTGTATGCATACTCTGTACTCGAAGATTTATGTAGTGGGCGTATTGCCTGCCTAAAAGCCGCAGCTCGGCATCGGTTTCTCCAAATACAGTGTAATCCACAAGGTGAAACCAGTTATCAAGACCATAGTTAGCAATCCGGATCGCACCCAGCTTATCCGTTTTTCCCTTTCGGATTGCCGTTGAAGCGTATTTTTTCATCACATATGGGTTGATGACCGCGACAAAAATGTTCTGTTCTTTCAGATAGCTGAGCACTGGTAAGTGATAAATTCCGGTGGCCTTTGCTTGCCAATGCACGAATCGCATGCATCCGTGTAAAAATAGATCGTTTTAGAATTTACGCCGATCAGTGTGGGATATGGACCGTGATAAAATGCGTAACGTCTGACATTGCCGACATAATAAGTGTCGTTTATATCATTAGCGATTTGCGAAAAGTCCGGGTCGTTTGGGGATTAAAAACCATTTCCCAAGCATTAAAAAAAACAAAGTACCTTTTCTCTGATACTTTGTCTTCAGACTGGGGCCTAACCTGGGTTAGACCCCTTTTTGGAACGAATATAAAGGCAATAAGAACATTCGGACGCAGTGAGATGCATATGGAATGCATCTCACCGTATTCTACTGGTACCAAAGTTTGATTTACGGAAAGCTGCGGCAGGACATAGGGAAAATATAACGGCAACTTTGTGATTTCAAGCCTACAATAAATTTTCTATGTGAATGATAGTGTCTGCTTCATCCGCTAATTCTTTGCTATGGGTTACAACAATTACACATTTGTTTTCCTTGTGGGCAATGTTCTTCAAAAGGTCAATTACATCCCATGCAGTCACTTCATCAAGGTTCCCGGTAGGTTCGTCAGCCAGCAGCACCTTTGCATTACTGGCTAAAGCGCGGGCAATCGCCACCCGCTGCTGCTGTCCGCCGGAAAGTTGTAATACGCTGCGCTTCCAAAACTCTTTACCAATACCGATACTGTTTAGCAGAGCTTCGGGATTTCCTTTGCCGCCAAGTTTTACATTTTCAATAGGAGTCAGATAATCAATCAGATTATAGCTTTGGAATACCAAAGAAACATGATGTTTGCGGTGCTCCGTAAGCTCTTTTGCAGTAACTGCCTTACCGTCATAGCAAATTTCGCCTTTGACAGGAATATCAAGCCCTGCCAGCAAAGAAAGAAAGGTTGTTTTACCTGAGCCGCTCGGCCCAAGAATGGTATACATCTTTCCACACTCAAATCCATAACTTACATTATCTAAAATCAGTTTGTCCTTTTGCAATTTATAAAAATATGAAACATTATTTGCTTCTAAAATCATGGCAGCCTCCTTAACTTAATTCGCTTAATATATTCCGTGGCTTTTTGCATAAAATGGTTATCCCGGCGGTTCCGATAGAAAGTCCTACAAGGACAATCATGCTTGCGCCACAGGCCAACAGCATTTCATCGGTTATCTCCACATTTACGCCTACTACTATTTGTTCCGATGACTGACCGCCGGAAACCTTATCTGCATCCATATCCTGTTGGATTTTTGCCTGCTCAGTCTGTTCGGCAATTAAATAATTTGCTGCTGCTTTTGATACCGTCGGAGCAAAGGCAAAGGTAATCGCAAAGGACAGAAGCGCAATCATAAGAGCTTCCATGAAAAGCTGACCTAAAATGCTGACTCTCCGGTAGCCAAGTGAGAGTAGGATGCCGATTTCAAAGTTTCTGTTTTTCACCCAAAAGACAAAAATTAAAAACAGAATGACAAATCCAGCGGCATATGTAATGATAATAAGTAAGGTACTGACTTTTTTCAAATCGTTGAAATTAGAGGACATTGTAGACATATTGCCGTTTCGGTCAATGAGGTCGTAGCGTTCCCAATCTATGTCAACGGCTTTAACCGCTGCTTTTACATGATCGTATTCGTCTACATCTGCAACTTGAAAATAGGCATGTTCAAAACAGGGGTCATTTTCCTTACCCTCTGCCTTTTCGGGAAAACGCAAATCGGTGAAAATGATATTTTCAGAACGGAAGGTATCTCCATCCATAAGCGGCGACATGAATCGCTTCGTTTGATAGATTCCGACGATGGTCGCTTCATAAACACAAGTATTCGCCGTGTTATGGTAATCATTAAACTTCAAAACATCGCCGATGGAAAGGGCGTTTTTCGCCGCTAACTGTTCAGAAATCACGCAGGTGTTTTTATCATTTATTCCAATCATACGTCCGTCTTTAATGGTTACATTGCCGGACAGCACATTAGAATCATGATCCATTTTTCTGTTGCCAATAAGGGAAACACCACCCAAGTCTCTATTCTGATCGTTGTCCAGGTCTTCAATGCGGTTAAAATTGACTGACTTCACGGGTGTAATGCGGGTCGAAATATTATAATCCGCTATTCCCGGAACAGCAGCGATTTTTTTAATATCAGCGGTTTGCAGGGTTTCAAAGGAATTGTCCGCCCAGACTTTCCATTGTGTACCATAAGCACTTTCCAGTTTCCTTTGATGTATGCCGCCATAGGAGCCTTCCACACCGTCGCCTATCATATTAGAACATTCCATCAGCCGTTTTGATCGGTTTGTTTCGTTTTCATCTAACCGCAGACCGGCTCCAACCGCTTGCCGCGTTGTATCTTGTGTTTGTACACTTGCATTTCTTGATGCCATACCGCAAAGAAGAAATAAGCTGACCGTCACGGCAACCAGTAGCAGCAGGAAACTTTTTATCGGTTTGCGAATGACAGAACGCCATGCTCTTTGTATACTGTTCATTTTATTCCTCCATCTTAGAAAGCGTATCTCTGGGGTTTGCCCGAAGTGTCGGGAAAATCGAAATCCCAACGGCAATTAGTATAATTACGCTTCCCAATAAAAGCAGCGACAACAAGTGTTGCCCCTCCAAATGGGTGTCAGCTATATTCGCAAAGCTATCCGATGAAAACACGCAATCCATTAGCTTTTTTGAGAACAAACGACTGAAAGCTGCTGCACCGATCGCAGAAAAGATAAATACGGAAAGACTTTCTGTTATTGCTTGCAGAAAAAGATTGATTTTCGATATGCCGATACTAATCAAAACCGCCGTTTCCTTTGTTCTTGTCCTCATCCACATGCAAAGCAGCAAAGAAATAACAATTACAGACGTTACCAAAATCAAAATAAGCATGAGCGACGTAGTACGGATAACTTGCTTTAAGGGGGCCTGCATTTGTCTGTATAATTGATCGGATGTTGTTATGCTGGCAGTGTCGTTTATCAACAGCTTTGTTTGCTTATACAGGTCATTCAGGTTTTCAGGGTTGGAGGTATAAACGGAAAGAGTGGAAAAACCGCTTTTGCCGAATAGTGCTTCAAATAACCCATGATCGACGAAAATCTGATTTTCTATGCGATGAGCAGTCATAATGGAACTCTCTTGTTTACGTTCCATACCTGAGAAGAAAATTCCGATAATCTTTCCGGAAGCAGTTGCCCCCGACTTTATTTTAAATGTAAGCTGATCGCCAATACCTAACTGATTGCCTTCCGCTAAAATAGAGTCAATTAAAATTCCGCTTTGGGTTTCCGTGATAGGGTTTCCGTAAAGCAATCGGTATTTTTCCTGTGCAAAAAGCCCGTCGATTTCTGTATTGTCATACGCATGAAGCGTTACGGTCAAGTTGTCCGTTTCTGTAGAATCCATCTTCGTCACAGGGGAAAAGTCAGCGGGATATGCCGTGCCGCTTGCTGCCCGGTTGACTTTGGTTACAGAAGCCAATTCTAAAATCCGGGCAACGGTTTCAGCGGAAATGTCGTTTTTCCCCTGCCGGTTTTCCAAAACAAGCTTTGAGCCGGTTTTTTGCTGAATAGAACGGTTAGTTGCTTGTGCGGTCTGCAAAATTATCGTCGCACATAAAACCAGAGTGCCGATTATCAGAAAGCAGAAAAAAAGAAGAATACTTTTATTTTTTTTACGTTGGATATAGCGAAAAGCACGCTGATAAAAAGTCATCTGATCATTCCTCATTTCTGTAATCTGTAAATGAACACATGGCTTGCGCTTAGTGTATTGTCACTGTCATACTCTCCGCAGATAAGTAATTCGGTCTGTTTCTTCACATTGTTCACGTCTGCATCATCATAAGTTATTTTTCCGGTCTGAAGATTTGCATACGCAATTTGAAAAGAACAGCCCTCGTCATAGGTGACAGTAATTTGCTTCTGTTGGTTTTCGTGGCCCGGTGCGGCTTGGCAAGCTTCATTGCCCTTGCTAATGATGGGTGAGATTTTACAGCCATTGTTAGAAAACTCTGTTACTGTGCCGTTTAATTTGCTGATTTCAAACAGTTTATCACCATTTTGGGGATTTACATGAAGATCATCCACCGGCTTATTGGACATTGACTTATCGGTCTCACTATATGATTGTGCTGGTGATTCCGCCGGCATATCCTCATGTTGTGTCTGATTTCTACAGCCGACACAGGACATCAATAAATACAATGTGATAAAAGCCAAAAATATTTTACGTTTCATTTTGAAAGTGCCTCCTTATTTTTACACGCTAAATTATACGCTTCACACTCTCTAAAAGTCCTATAAAAGTTCAGAAAAATGTTGCTCGTTTTTCTAAGATTTTTAGATAATTGTGTGGTATTATAAAAACAAGAGGATTTTGCCATGAGAATATTATTAATTGAAGATGATAAAAACCTGTCTGCGACAATTGCGGAACAGCTACAAAAGGAGGGATACATAATAGATTGTTGCTATGACGGTGAAACGGCTTTGGGTTTAGCTCTGAATCCCGAATATGGTTATGACATTGTTCTGCTTGACCGGATGTTGCCGATTATCGACGGGCTAACAGTTCTGAAAGCCATACGGCAAAAACAAATATATACACCCGTGTTGATTATTACAGGGCTCGGTGAGTTGGATGATAAAATCAACGGGCTTGATTGTGGAGCAGATGATTATTTGGTCAAGCCTTTTCATGTCAAGGAGTTGTTTGCGAGAATTAGAGCTTTGGCACGTCGCCCGGCGGACATGGTAAGGAAAGAAGCCTTGACAGCCTTTGATCTCACATTAGACGTGGAAGGCAGAAGATTGACCTGCGACGGTCAATCTATCATGCTGACGCAAAAAGAGGCTGATCTGATGGCAGTATTCATGGAGAAACCCAATAATACATATAGCCGCAGTCAACTTCTATGGAAAGTATGGGGCGGCAGCTCTGAGGTTGAAGACGGTAATGTAGATAATTATATCCATTTCCTGCGAAAACGGCTTCGTGAATTGGATTGCAAAGCCAGAATTAAGACAGTATATGGTACTGGGTATCGTTTAGAGGATGCGCCATGATAAAGAAACTTCGCAAAAAACTAACCATTATGTTCCTGTTCTTTACCATGCTGATCTTTACAGCGGTATTGCTTATAATGCTAAGCAATACCGCTGTAAAGGAGCAGGACCTTGAAATTCAATATATAAACAATATGGCCGACAGTATCATAGATGAAGTACGAAACGGAAAAAAGCTTGATGAGCTTGATTTGTCAGTTTACGTGACAAAGTTCAGAATCTGGGTCTGTTTGTCGGATGGTATTACGAAAAAATCCACTCCGGAATGTTTTGATACCCCATCCGATATTCTGATCAATCAGATTAAGCCCAGAAAATCGTTTGAATCGACACAAAGCATAAGATTAACTGATCATTACAACTTAAAGAGTTCCCGTACTATCTATTTGATCAGTGGAACAAAAAATAAAAAATACTATAAAATACATAACACATTTTCCTCAAACGGTACCGAATATGACTTGATTATGATTTACCCGCAATCAACGATATGGAAGATTATGTGCAGCGATTGCAGCTGGTATCCGCTTCTTTGGGTGGGTATATTTTTATTGATGTACCTTGTAAGCCGTGTTCTGATTCGCAAAGCGATAAAGCCGGTAGAAGCAGCCATGAAAAGCCAAAAGGAATTTATTGCTTCCGCTTCCCATGAGCTGAAAGCGCCGCTTTCCGTTATCCAGATTAACTCCGAAACGCTAGATATTGACAAATCCGATATTGCTTCCCAACAGAAGCAAAAGGTGATTCTTGATGAGTGCGGTTTAATGTCAAAGCTTATTCAATCCATGCTTGCTTTAGCATCAAGTGATGCCGGAAACTGGAAAATGAATATGAGAGAAACAGATATAAACACTCTCTTAATCGAAGTATGGGAAATGTTCGGGGAATCCGCACGTAAGAAAAATATTCGTTTGGATTTAGATATTGAAGAACGCTACCCGAAAATTGTCTGCGACAAAGAACGCATTACCCAAGTCCTCGGTATTTTGCTGGACAATGCGATCACTTACTCGATGCCCGATTTGTCTATTGAAATGGGGGCAAGGATACAGTCGAAACAAATTGTGTTTTATGTAACAGATCACGGCCCCGGTATTTCAGACAAAGAGAAAGAAAAAGTGTTTGAACGGTTTTATTCCGGAGATCCTTCAAGAACTGATAAAAGCCATTACGGATTAGGATTGTGCATAGCGAAAAAAATTGTGAGGTTTCATCAAGGCACGATCCTTGTGAAAGACACGCCAAACGGCGGCTGTACATTTGAAATACGAATACCATTAGAGCAAGGATCTGACTAAAACCGGACGTCCTCCGGGGTCGGGCTGATTTCCCCAAAAGTGGGCGGCACAGATTAAGATGATTGGAGCTGATATTTTGAAAATTGAACTGAAACACCTAAATAAAACCTATCGGCATGGGAAAACCGCGCTGAAGGACATCAACCTAACGTTGGCAAGCCCCAGTTTGATCGGGCTGGTAGGGCCGAACGGGGCTGGCAAAAGCACGCTGATGAAGCTGCTTACTGCGAATCTTCTGCCAACCTCCGGAGAAATTCTGATGGACGGCCTTCCGCTGTTTAAACAGGAAAAAACGTTAAAATCCAGCTTGGGCTATCTGCCGCAGGAATTCGGACTGTTTGAGGATCTGACCGCGGCACAGTTCCTGGATTACATGGCGGCGATCAAATGTATGGACAAAAAAACGGCAAAAGAAGAGATCGACCGGGTGATTGCGCTCACGCATCTTCAGGACAAGCGGAAGGCAAAGATCCGCACACTGTCGGGCGGACAGAAACAGCGCGTCGGAATCGCGCAATCCTTGCTGGGGGACCCAAAGCTTTTGATTTTTGACGAGCCGACCGTGGGACTCGATCCCGCCGAGCGGTTTGCTTTCCGAAACCTCTTTGCCGAAACAGCCAAGAGCAGGCTGGTGATTTTATCCACGCACATCATTGAAGATGTCCAGTCCGCGTGTGACCATCTGGTGGTTCTGAACGGCGGAGAGATACTCTATACCGGAACGCCGGAATTGCTGATGGCGGAAAAACACGCGGCTACTTTGGAGGACGCATACATGGTGCTCGTAGACGGGAGGACGTCGGCATGAACGCTTTTGTAAAGCTATCAAGAGAGATTGGAAGGATGCTGCGGGACCGTCTGACTCTGCTTTTTATCGCGCTGACGTCGGCCGGAGGGGTATGGTTTTGCCTGAACACCTCCGGAAGAACAGCCTCCGATGCTTACATTCTGGAACCGGCCAAAAACAGCGCAATTTTAGGCGCTCTGCTTTTTGCAGCGCTGACTCTGGCACAATTTCACAGGGATTACAAGAATCACACAGACGCGATCATCCTAACCTGTGCGGATTCCATTTTCTATCAGCTCCGCCGCACGCTGGCACTCATCTGTACGGCGGTTATCACGGCATTCATTGTAACGCTGTTTGCCTTTCCGTTTGCATGGATTAAAACCGGCGCCTACTTTCAGATGATTTCCTTCGCGGTGTCTTGGTATCTGATTTTTTGGGGGGCACTGCTCTTTTCTATTTTGCTGTCCTCAGGATTTTACATGCTGTTCAGACGGACGGAAGTGGCATTTATCGCTATGGTGTGCCTGATTGTTCTTTCCAAGCTGCTGGAAAGCCAGTATACACTTAATCCAAGCTACTTACTGTTTTGGGTTCAGACAAACGCGGACAGCTTCTCCGATCTGGTGAGCAATCAATTTCAAATCGACTTAATTCTATGGAATCGTCTTTTTGGCCTCTTGGTTTCCCTGTCGATCTGGTTTCTGGGGCTTTGGGGTTCACGGAGATATGGCCGAGGCGTTTTTGGGTCTTTTATAAGTAATGCGCGGCGGTCCTGGATGCCGGTCCTTTTGATTGCAGCGACGGTGCTCTCATATGGGAGTTATGCGTCAGAACCTTATTTTGATCACAGTATTCCGGAAGACTACAGTGCCGACTACAGCTCGGGGACTGGTATTGTCGTGTCTTCCGGCGGTGATGAAGTTGGAAATCAAACCTTGCTCCTGACGGGCAAATCTGTTAAGGCGGAGATTGACACAGCCGGCCGATGTCTTTCCGGAGAAGCCACCTATACCTTGCACAACACGTCGGGGAAAGCGCAGACGCTGCCTGTTTTACTGAATTCCGGATATACCATCAGCAGCATACAGGTGAACGGAGCTTCTGCTCAGACTGGTCGCGACTCAGCGGAGAAAGAAGGAAATGCCACATGGAAAATCAATCTGCCGAATGCTTCCGAGTATGCTGTTATGATCCGGTATGCGGGAAAAGTCAGCAACGACGGATCTTTAAGCCAAAGACCGATATTCGGAATCTGCGATGAATACATTGATTTGCCCACGACGGGCTTTTCACCAAAGACCGATGTTTCGGTTGCCGACGACTGCAGCTTCTCGGGGACACTGTCCTTGGACGAACGTCTTGAGCCGGTGTTTACGAGAGCGAATGGTGTCAAAGGTGAGACGGTTAACGGAAAGACACAATGGCAATTTACGGCCGACCCTGGAAATGACCGAACCGGATTGGATGCTGCTGCCTATGATACCACGACTTTTAAAGCCGGCGGGCTCAATGTGAAATTTAAGTATTTTACAAAGCAAAAAGCCGCGATTGCAAATATGGATACGATTACGATTATGAAAGCCGCTATCGATTATTTTACAAACGCATTCGGGCCGCTTCCCTATCAAGATCATTTAACTGTTCTGGAGCTTCCGGCTTATTTCAGCGGCGGGGGTGCTTTTGGGAATACCAGCGCCATGGATGAAACCTCCTTTGCCGTAGCGAGCTACCTGCCCGACGGAGCGGGCGATCCAGATTCCGGCGGAGGAATCGACGTGCTTGTGCATGAGCTTGCGCATCAATGGTGGGGGCTTGCGACTTATCCAATGACGGACGACAAGTCATACTGGTCGGCGGAGGGGATTACCTGCTACAGTACATACTGCTTTATGAAGGATTATTTTGGCACAGACTACGCCGATTCTCATTTTACCAGCGAGTGGCAAAGCAACATGAAGTCTTACCAAAACGCATTTTATATTCAGAATCCGACCTATTTAAAGAAGCTGTCGGCCAGCGATCAGTCCAATGTATTGTCTGCTCTGAATAATATCGGCCTTTACGACATCATGCCGCTGCAGCTTTTAAAAGCGGAAAAAGCTCTGGGCGGAGGCGGAGCGTTTCAGAAGAAGCTCTCAGAGCTGTATCTGAAACATTTGGGCCAGCCGATACCCTATGACGACTTTTTAGCTGCAACCGGACTCACGAAGGAGGCGCTTGACCTTGCGTAAAGGAACAATTTTCAGATATGAACTGAAACGTCTTTTCTGTTCAAAAGAATATCTGCTGCTTTTAGCGGTGAGCATCGCCTACTGTTTGGTTCTGCTCCGCGGCAGTGTCATCTATGGCACAGGCTTTACGGCTCCCTTTTCTCAATGGACGTTTTGCAGCTATCTCTCTTCTGCGGCTGTTTTGCTGTTCATTCTGCTGTTGGCACTGTGCGCACGGCAATTCACGACTTCTGAGCGCCGCGTCATGACGATCATAGAGGCATCATCGATTCAAATGGCAGAATTCCGGGCGATTCGCTATGCTGCAATTGCGTGTGCTTTCCTGACTGCGATGGGATTTTCATTCGGCACATGCTTTGTATTTTATCGGCTTGTGTTTGACTATACAGGCTTTGGTTCGCTTATCTATGCCGGACTCATACTGCTTTTGCCGCCCGCGCTGTTTCTCTTCGGGGCGGCCATGATCTTGGGGTATAAAAAACAGGCTCTTGTCTACATCCTGTTGGCTATCGTTTTGATACTTGGCGCTTTCGGAATTTCGCTGCCAGCCTGTATTGATCTGATTGGCATATCCGTAATACGTCCTCTTTACGATGGTGTGCAGAAGTTTACGTTCTCCACTGAATTTTTAGCCGGACGGGCGGCATTTGCGATTGCGGGTATTGCGTTGATCATTTTTTCATTGATCCCTGTCAAAAGAGCCGATTTATGATACTCGTATCTGAAAACAATCTTTTGAACAGATATTTTCGAAGATAAAATCTGAAATGATAGGCGGCCCCGCCCAACAAAACCTGCTAAGCAAAGTCAAGAGGAAAATCAATAAAGTATAAAAAGATTTTACGAAAAAAAGCATGACAAAAAAGCCGCCTGAAATACAGCCAGCTAGAAGATTTTGGTATAGTGGTTAAGCTATGTAGACTTCCTTTACCCTTGCGTAGTAAATACGCAGGAATTTGTTTAATCCAGCGATTTTGGCCAGCTTAAGTGCTTTTCCCTCGGATTCTTTTTTGAGTATAAACTGATAAACAGCACTATTTTGAGGCTTGTTGCTTTTGATGCATTTCATAATTTCGAATCCGGTTTTTCTGAGAAGAGCAGAACCTATACTGAAAGGCATAATTTTGCCCCTGTGTGCCTTTGTTTTTTTGTTGCTATCTCGGTGCCGTTCCCCTCCATGCCTCCAAATTTTCACCTGAATTCATTGAAAATTTGGAGGTTAAAATATATGAAAGAATACACACTGATTGTAAAAGGGAAAAGAATACCTGTTACCTATGGACTGAACCAGAGTTAACGGACAAAGAATAAAAAGCCCTACCGCAGGATATTGAAAGATTACGCAGCCTGACGCCGTTTTTCGAGCGGTGTCAGGCACGTTTCCGTTTGTATGCGCTCATTGTTGTAGAAATCTATGTATTCGGCGATGAGTTGTCTGGCCTCATCAAATGATTTCAGTTGATGTCTGTAAATGCACTCGGTTTTGAGAATAGAGAAGAAATTTTCAGCGAGTGCATTGTCATAGCAATTACCACGTCTTGACATTGACGGAGTAATGCCGTACTCTTTGGTTAGGTTAAAATATGCTTGTGATGTGTATTGAAACCCTTGGTCGCTGTGGAGGTGCAACTTCCCGGCGACCGTTTCTTTTTCCATGGCAAGCTTGATTGTATTCAAAACAAGATTTACCGTCTGTTCGGTTCCTGTCTTGTAAGCGACAATGCTGTTGTCAAAGAGATCGCGGATCATAGACAGATACAGAACGCCTTGGGTTGTGTGTATATATGAAATGTCCGTTACCCACTTGGCGTTTGGTCTGTCAGCAACAAAGTTGCGATTCAACAGATTTCCATATTTGTGAAGCTGCTGTCCCATTTGCTTGTACTTCTTACGACGGCGTATTTCAGAGAGCAAGCCATATTTATTCATGATGCGGAGTATCGTTTTAGGGTTCAAGTGCAAAGATTTCTTACGCTCCAGCCAAATTTGAACTCGTCGGTAACCATACGTTTTACCACAGATTTTCTGACACTCGGCTATGAATCCGGCCAGTTCTGTATTGCGTGGCAGCGATCCACGGCGCTTTACATAGTCGTAGTAGCCGCTTCGCGAAACTCCGAAGAATTTGCACATGATTTGAATCGGATATTTCTCTCTGCGGCAATAGATTACTTCATATTTTGTGACAGCTTTCACTTCCTTCCAGCGGCGTGAAGAAAATCCCGCAGCAACTCATTTTCCATCTTTAACCGCTTGTTCTCATATTTGTATTCTTGTAATGTGATGGCTGGCTTACGCCCTCGTCCCTTTGGCGGAAGCCCTGCTTCCTCACGGGCTGTTGCTTTGTTGTGTCGGTTAATCCAGGCTTTTATCTGAATTTTCTTTAATCCTAATTCATCCGCAATTTCACGTCGCGTTTTTCCTGCTGCCCTCATTGCCAGAATTTTTGGTTCAAGCACTTTTATATTTGTCCAACTTCTTTTCATAAAAATTGCCTCCCATCGTAGTTTAATTATCCTACAATGAGAGGCTTTTTGGCAATGTACGTTTTTTCTGGTTCAGTTCACCTATGAGGTATGATAAGGCTTTTACGCATATCTGCCGCATCCGTTCGGAATTCTGTACCGTTCCCACCTTAATAAAATGCAACTGCGAACCTTGCAGTAACGCAACACCCTCACCTTGCCCGAATACACGACCTTTGACTTGCTCCATGAAATCAGGCAGCAGCATTTCATAAATACTCTTGATTGCCGCTCCAAGGACGATTACAACGCCATAGTTTAGACGTGAGCCAGAGGGAAAAGCAATTGCATACGGGCGCTGCATGGTGGTAATCAAGCGCACAGACAGGGAACGTCCAAGCAGTAAAATTTCACTTACTTTGTTCATGACCACGGCAGCGGTTTTTTTATCCTCATTTACAAGGGATAGGATATTCGCCATGTATTCATCCCAAATCAGCGTAATGGGATGGTTGCTTTCGGCCTCTCCCGACTGGCGAGCATTTAGACGGGCATACACGGCATCTAACGCTTGCAGCGCGTTTTTGTAGGTATAGTAACGCCGGCAGCCACGCAGATACGCAAAGCTGTCATCCCCCTTGTAGTCCGCAAAATGGTATTCGCCGCCCGGTTCTGCCATAATGAGCTTTGCAAACAGGGCATTTTCAAAATAGCTCTTTCCGCTGCCGCTCATGCCGCATATGAGAATATGGCTGTTCGTAGCCGGGAAAATATCGGTGGTTATGGGGATTTTAGCCCCATAACTACTCTAAAGAAATAATTATTGCCAATGGCCTTGACAAATTTGTAGTTAAACGCAGAGGATGTTCCAACAGCGAAAGTCGGCTTTGAATTAACGGCAATTTTGAAAGTATAAAAATATCCAAATTCGACCTTGAAACGAGTTTTATCTCACTTTAAGCCGTAGCGCCTACTGTTGCAACCAAAAGCTTTACTTGATTTACATAAATACCAGATTTTACGCCAGGCTTTCCGATTGCCGTAATCTTATAGTAGAGATCATCACCAATCGTACGAGCAAGCTTAATAGTGAAAACCCCTGATGTTCCGGGTACAATTGTCGATGCTCGACCTGGTATTCTTGTAATCTTGATTACATACACGCCATTCACACTAAAATCATTTGTTGTATCGCTCATTATAGCAGCAACCGCTACTGTCGCAACCAAAAGCTTTACACCGTTTACATAGATACCGGATTTTGCACCGATCATTCCGATTGCAGTGATTTTTATGTAATAATCATTACCAGATGATCTTACAAGATGCGTACTGAAAACGCCTGATGTGCCAGCCACCAATGTCGGTGCCTGACCGTCTGTACTTGTAATCTTAATTTGGTACACACCATGCACGTTTAAGTCCATTGTTGTATCGCTGACAAATTTTGCAGTTGATAAAGAATTGGCTTCCGCTGCAAATGCAACAGTGCTGGAGAAGAGACTGACTATCATTGTAAGTGCCAAGACTAATGATAGTGCTTTTTTCCTGATTTTCATTATTTTTGCTCCTTTAAACATATTCACTTGAAAACGCGTATTTTGTTTTATAAATATAAAATCGTCATCCTCTTATATATTGCAAATTACGAGCAATTGAGTGTTCAAATTATAGTAACAGCTATATGTTCCCCTAACAGGACTGTTACTTGCCGAATAGATCACCTTTTGTTTTTAATATTAATATTACAATATATATAATGTTAATATAAACTATTATTCATATTATAATATAAACTATTATTCATATTATAAGGCTTATGGTTAATTTTTACAATAGAAAAAATAAATAAACTTGTGGTGACAGTAGATTGGCCAATGACATGTTAAAGTATATTAGCACTCTTACTTATCGATTGTCTTTATTTTTATTGTACTCCTTAGTTTACATAAGTCAAAATAAAATTAATAATTATTTGTAAAATTATAATAATAATTATTAATAAATTTTATTGACTAATTATTATTAATGATGTAGGATGGATTTATATTATTATCGCAGACGATAAGCGCTTATCAAATCTGCAACCATACCACTATTGCTTGAAGCGTGGAACGATATTCTCTCACAAACATAATAAGGAGGGGTCTCTGATGAAATTAAGAGATTTACTGGATTTAATGGGTCGAGGGGAAAAAAAGAAAGAAAGAGTAGAAACAGCGCAGGAGTTAGCTATTGGAATGGGCATTGTAGCAACCGCCAGTGCAGCACTTGGAATTATGTGTACTTCAACCCACGGCAAGGAAACCGGAAAAGTTATGAAAAGAAAAGCGATTAACACAGTAGAAGCCGTTAAAGACACCGCTCAAGAGATAGCGGGAACAGTCAAGGATTCCTCAACTCATGCTCAGCAGAAAGCATGTCATGTTATCAAAGATATTCACGGAAAAACCGAAGATGTAAGAACTGATATTCAAGATGGATTTCACGAAATTGCACATGATGTTCAAAAAACCGCGAAAATCGTCTCAAATGACTTTGATAAATTTGCAAGATAAGAGACGTAATAAGGGAGTTCTGATACATAGCCACCTTTTTTCCCAACAGGTCGAACTCGGTGGACAACTTTAATATAAGAAAGAATGATTTAAGCATGTTAGAGCTAATAGCAGTGGCATGGTCACCTCATATACAATGGGTGGATTTATACACGCTCTTCTCGTAATTGCGATCATTATGATTTTGATAAGAGTAATTAGAGGAAAGAAGGTACTTTAGCCGACTAATGTTTGGCAATGGGCTTCCACTTTTGCAGTTATTGCCAGAACATCCGTAACCACAATTACTCATTTTTTATTAATTTCTCTTAAGCGGTTAACATTGTTTTCTAAACACTTCTCGCTGCCAAGTTTATTACGGACTTTCACCGTCAAGTTATCAACGGTGCCATGTAAACTAATAATAGCAGTAGCCTTAAAATGATAAGGTTACTGCTATTAATTAACATGAAATATGTAGCAATGATGCCATATGCCCACAAGAATTATTAGTTTGGACTTTCCGCTGTTTCCCATTTTCCATGAAGCCATGGATAAAGCATTCGCGTGAACTTTACGCTTTCACGAGGCAACTAGTCCTCTGTATCATGCGTGCCATCACAAAGGGTGAATTCCTGGTATGTTTGCAGCCGCTCAAAGAAAAAGTTTCACTTTTCTCAGCCGGAAAGGCTACCGGAGTAAATGATGATTAATTCCGATAAAAATTATACGGTCATTTCTATTGATGCACCTTGCTCTAATGTACTTTGCTCAATATCACTTCTTAATTGTTTAATGGAGTAACTTCTTCTATTTCCTGCCTTTGGCAAAGACTCTGTAAACTTAGCAATATCTTTTTCTTCAATACTTTCCAGATATTCGATAAGTACTGAAAGTCTTTCATATTCAGTAATAGAAAACAATACCGCATCCGGCTGATTATTTTTCAAAATAAATATTTTCCCGAAAATTTCCGCCTTTTCTCTGCACCCTTTATAATTCTTTATTATATCGGAGTTTGAGACGAGTGCTTTTGCTAATATATTCATAATAATCCCAATTCCTCTCAATAACCTTATTTATTAATATGAGTATATCATACGTGTATTATTATTATTTGTCAACAATATATTCAAATAATTATTATAATAATTATTTTATATTTTTAATTATTTTTTGGGCATCTTTTTTTGTAGATCTTGCCGTTTACCCTAGTACTTTCTCATTATTGCATTACCTAAAATTAAAGCATACTCGGTATGTAAATCTTTGGTAATGCATGACCCTCACAATAAAACGTATGTACATTTAAAAGCGGCAGCATTTTACCATAAAATGCTGCCGCTCGGCTCCTATCAGTTGCCTTAAAATTATGAATACTTCTATGGAAAATCGAATCATTTTAGAACATGTAGATACCGATTTTGAATATCATAGCCCTTACCAACAAGACTGTATATCATACAAACGAGAAATAAAATTGAAATATTGAAAGAATTTAAGCTCCGTCGGCATGAACGCATACGGGCGCATACCAACTTCGCTTTTAGTGTAAATTCAGAATCAACTATTATTCTGTTTATTTTATATCATTTCTCAAATTGTCAATGGAATATGTTTTCCTAGTTCCTTCCTTTGGCAAAGACTCAATAAACTTTGCAATGTCCTCTTCATCAAGACTTTCCAAATATTCGATAAACACGGAAATCCTTTCATATTCAGTAATGGAGAATAGTACTGCGTCCGGTTGGTTGTTTTTCAAAACAAATATTTTGCCTAAACTTTCTGCCTTTTCCCTGCAAGCTTTATAATTCTTTATCATGTCAGAGTTTGAAATGATTGCGGTTGTTAATATTTTCATTTAAATTGCCCCTAATCCTTTTTATAAATACCTTAATATTATACATTGACGATAATTATTTGTAAACAAATTATTGTTTCTATTATTATAATATTTTTTGTATTATAAATCGGTGATAGATTTGCGATGCTCAAGTCGATAACTTTTGTGTATCCTGTCGATGATTTCACAGTGATAAATAAGTCGATCAAAGAAGGATTCATAGTGGCCTTGCCCTAACAGTCCGCCCATTCATCAAAATCCTTGTTTGAGGTAAGAATCATGGACGTTTTCTGATAGTGCCGATACAAAGCCGAAAAACAGATTAACTTCTGTGTTGAATAACAGCAGAAATCCAATTTTGGGCCGCTTTTCTTTAGAGGCAATGTACGTTTATATTGTGGTATAATTTTATCAGCTGATGGAACCTCTGCAATACAACCGCGATAGCGGTTTAGTGCTATCATAAAACCTACGGGTTGTTCGAACTGCCCATTATTAGCCGTACATAATGGAATCGTCAGTTTTGATGATTATCTTGCGGTGCAGATCGAAAAGGAAAATCGAAGTAACATTGACGAGGACACTAATGAACATAAGGCCACCCAGTACTATTCATCACCCGTTCGTCCGGAGAGGTTTATGGCGCTGCTCCAACAAAGTGAAACACGTCAAACGCATTTGCCAACATACCCCCCCATGCCGGAAAACAAATTAAAAAGCGCTATCTGTGAAATGCTAAATGTATCCGAACTTGATTCACAGACAATAAAGAAAAACCTAAAGTGTATCCGTATTGCCTCTGATGGATGCCTAACGTCGGAATTCATATAACAGGATATAATAAATATTATATTGCTATGGCTATTATACGAGAATTGTACGGCTACTCGAAGGCATCTGTTTCTTCGGTACCTTCTATTTTTTCTTCATCTTCTGCATTGAAATCTTCTTCTGAAACTGCAGATTGTGCCTGGTATAACTTTGACCAATGAAGGCCTGCCTTCATTTTCTTGTTATATGCGATAAGTATGGATTCGGCATACCCTCTTGAACCGGCCCTTCGCTCCTTTGCCGTGCGGCCGATTTCTCTGGCAGAGAATGCGCCGACCTTTTCCTTGAAAAGATCATCTTTCATATTCTCCCCGAAAGCGACTATCATCAGTGCGATTCCTTTAAGCATATTAGCAGACAGGGAATTATAATCGCCTTCCCATGTGCCTATACACAGGCGTAGTGTGCGATCAAGCACATGAAACCCGAATTTATGATAGATATCCTCAAGACAGGCAATGGCACAGATGCTGCCGGGAACCTTGTTTTGTGAGAGAAACATGCCGTAAGATTCTACCAAAGATTTAATAAGCAACTGGTCGTCATTACCGGCTTCTACATTGGCCATAAATACCTCATAAGGAAGCAGCGGCTTGATACATTTCATCTGGTTGGCAAAGATATTCGCTTCTTGATTATACTCTAAGTCATCATAAATCATACACCAAACCGGGGTCTCGCGTGATTCTGACACAGCTGCTATTACTTCAATGGTATGCTGGCCGTTAAAAACATAATTTACACCGTCGCGACGACTGACTTTTACCGGGTTAATTTGATACAGATCAAAATTCTCTATCGTCCTTCTAAGGTGCGAAACGGCTAAATTTCTTTGATAATCCTGATTGGAGACTAAGTTTTTGATGGGGATCTGTTCAAAATGGACATTGGGGACATATTCATCGTAATCTTCCATCATGGCACTTCCTTTATAACCGCAAGCATGTAGTCGATCGTTTCCTTTAAGCTACTGAGCTCTTCAACAAGTCTTCCACGAGCATGGTCTGTTGTGTTTCCTAGATTGGAGGCAGATTTAACACGGTTGATTGAGCTGACCCATGAAGGAATGGTCAATGCAAGGCTGGATATTTCAGCGTCGGGATCATAAGAAGGCATGTCCTTTATCGATCCGGGTGGTATAGATAATGGAGCCTTTGCCTGCTTTGATGGGAACAATCGGTGTATTTCAGCGCTGCTGCCCAACTGGGATGCATCTTCTGAAACTAATTGTTTCAATCGTATAACCTCCTGGTTGGCTAATTGGGATAGATAGGCAATATTATCTTGGGATATCTTGATTTTCCCAGAAAGGATTTTCGGTGTAATCTTCGGTACAACAGTAGACAGAGAATCCAGAGCACGGGAATAGTGCCCATAGTTTAGAACGGTGGCATGGGAAATATTATATTCCGTCGCCAGTCTTTCCCTCGTCCGCCTTGCCGTCACCCCAAAAGGAGATTCGGGCAAATTGTTTGCCCCGACCTCTTTTTTAGTGTGTTGGTTGATACCGGCTACGTTATGGACTCCAAGTATCTTCTCCGTTTCATATCTTTTTCCGATCAAATATCTTCGTGTTTCCTCCGTAACACTGGGACGCCCAAGCTGATTTATGCAAATCCACACAATGGCTTCCTCACGATTTCTCAAATTAATACGTTGAATTGAAAAGGGAATCTGAAGACGAGTGCAGATCTCATATCGGTTATGACCATCCAAAATCATATTATTCCACACCGACAGAGGTTCCCGACAGCCATCACGAATAAGGTTTTGCTCCAGCAAACAGCGTTCTTCTTCCGATAAAGAGGGTATCAGTTGCTTGAAATCATCGTCTATTATTAACTTAGCGATTTTCAATTCCTGCATAATCTTATGATTCGCTCTCCTTCACCGGAAGGGCGCTTGGCATATAAAAGCGCACAATCCCTTCATTGGAAATGATATCCCCATATAAGCGGTAAGTTTTTTGATCCTGCCAATTGCTGCATACATCCCGCAGCGTTTTAACTAGTGACTGACTATATAATTCAACCGATTTGATACCTTTCTGAGAGCCAGATGATATCCGGTGCGCACGTGGATTGAAACGGTCGCTACGAAGAATCACCAGCGAACGTTCTTTTGGGTTGACCAGCAGAAAAATATATTTTGGGCAGCCGATAGACAGCAGTGTATTTTTGTGAATCCTGATACGGTGCTTTTTAAAATCGACCACAATCAGCGGCTTGTTTAAACTGCTTCCCGTCATACGTTGAGACCCTCCCCAGAAGACGGAACTTTTCGCGCAAGCTCTGCCTGAGGATCATTTTTTTCCTTGATACCAAAGACAGTATATCCGTCAAATATATTGACTTGCAGCAACTTGCTATGTTCTTCAACGGGAAGTCCAAATTGATTCTGCCATTCCGCTGGGTAAACCGGAGTACGGGACATTCGAGGCTTATCATTATTACTCAAAGTGCGCTGATAGACTTCCGTGGCCGTAAGATCGAATATAAAAAGATACTCATCACCGCTTCGTATCAGTTTGCCAAGTATTTTATAACGGTAATCTGGATTCCAGTCCATCATCTGAATTACTTTGGCAAAAAACATTCGGCAGGTAATCTGCCTTGGCTTGCGTTGTTCGTTACTGGTAGTACACCAAAGAAAGGTATCTTTTTCATCTTCACGTTGTGGACGCAGGGCGAGTTTTTTCTCTTCTGGATTGACCAGTATCTGCACATAATCTACATCCGGCAATGTCTTCAAACATGCTGTATTCAAAGATATTTTACAGCGGTTAAAAACGATGGATGGCTCGTGTATGTGTGAAAAAAATTCGCGACGAACCACTTGGTACCCTTTATAACTAAATGGCTCTTCCTGTACGCCGCTTCGGTCGTCATATTGATTTTGACCAGCGCTTTCATGCAAAGATGAGCTTTCTCCGATGCTGCCTAAAACAAGATTATTCTCTATCATTATCCATCTCCTGCTGCATATTACAGATTAATTGTTTGATCTGTGCACCGGCAACTTCTGCGTTTGTAACACTTAGTGGTGGGGAATCAGAAAAAGGCTGACCCTGCTCATGAACATTCCATGTGCCATTTCTGTCAAAAGCCATGAGCTCGTACGCCTGGGCATTTCGGTAAAAATTGTTACCAAAATTGTTCGCCCATGTAGTGGGATATGCCATAATATCTTTTTTCGGCCCGTTGGTAAACGGTTTCACTTTGCCATTCAGAAGATCGGAGTCTAACTGTGTTTCAAGGCCTGTATCCAATGTATCCTGTGGAATAAAGATTTCGGTTTCCTGCATATTAAATACCACAACCGCCTCTTCATCCTTTTGCTTAAAAATGCCGCGGATTCTGTATTTGCAGGAGAGCTTCCAGCTGAAGAGATCAAATAGTGTTTTTATATATGCGGCACAGCTAATGCTGCGGGCAAAATATTGACCGTCGTATTGCTTTGCCCACCTAATTGCGTTTCGTACTTCTTTTGCGCACGGACGTACAACCAGAAGATGCTCACCTGGATGTACCAGCATTTCAATGTACTGCTCTTTGTCAAACCTTCTGATACATTTGGCGCTGAAAACGATATGTTCAGAGGAAAATGTGATACAAATTTTCTCGGCCGTATCAAAGAACTGGGCTCGTGCAATTTCAAATCCACGTAGATCAAAATCACCGGATTTTGCTTCAACCTTCGGTTCCTTCTCAACAGAGGTGTAGGCACCGTCATAAACACTGTCGGATGCCGAACGATAATCAGCGGCCGTGAACGCCGCCCAATGGGGATTCACTCCGACAAATCCTTTTAGTGCGCCGTTCTGTATGACATGCAGCTCCGGCAGAATTCCTTTATTACCGTATCTTGCATTGCTGATCAGTCGCTGTACCGCGATAAAGTCATCGCGAGAAATAATGGCTTTATGTGTGTTTTTCCATTTGTATTGGTTTCGGTTGTTTTTATTCTTTATGGATTTATGGTCAAGGTAGTTGGGCGTCCACGTTTTGCGAGCAAGGACATCCCCACAATATCGCTCGTTCTGCAAGATTTGCAAAATAGAACCCGGCGACCATGTTGTATTGCTTTTCTTCGTACGGCGTTCCAATTTTGTGAGGGTATCGGAAATCTGAACACACGTGTATCCATAAAGATACATAAAAAAAATCAGCCGTACGGTTTCAGCTTCTTTGGGGTTGATGATCAGTTTGCCGTCTTCGTCCTGGTCGTAACCCAGCAGAGGCGGCGTGAGCAGTATACCCCTGTGAAATCGCATGTCAATTGAAGCGTTCATGATTTCGCTTTTATTATGAGACTCTTCCTGAGCCATTGTAGCCATAAAGGAAAGAATCATTTCACTGCTGTTGTCCAGCGTGTATATATTTTCTGTTTCAAAGAAAACACCAACGGGCGGCTTCATTCCAGCTAGTTGACGTACATAACCAATACAATCCAAAATATTTCTGGCAAAGCGTGAAACAGACTTTGTTACGATCAGATCGATTTTGCCGTTGTGACAATCATCGATCATTCGGAGAAAAGCGTCGCGGTGCTGAAGTGAAGTACCGGAGATACCTTCATCCGCATAAATTCCAACCAATGTCCAATTGGGACGGCGGCTGACAAAGTCTGTGTAGTGGTTCTTTTGCAGCTCAAATGAGGATGTTTGGCGCGGATCGTCGGTGGAAACCCTTGCGTAAACCGCCACACGCTTTTTTTGCTCGCTGTCATAGATATTTTCTTGCGGTGCTGCAGGAATAATCTCCACATCATCAAGAGTGCTGCCTTTATAACGTTCACGGATTCGCAATTTTCGGTCATCTATATAATCTTTGTTATCAGTCATGCAAAACTCCTCCAAATACGACATATTACAAATTATATATGAATCAGAATAAAAAGAAAATAAACCATAGGCTAACCGATTTGCCTGTGGTTAATTTTCAAAGAAATAATTCTGGTCATAGTATGTAGAGAAGTTTACCGTTTCCCGGTTTTAGCCTGTCTTGTAGAATGATATTGCATTCTACTCGAACAGGAGGAAGCATATGTCAATAAACTTTAAAATCATTGGCCTGAGAATCAGGGAGCTTCGTTTGGAAAAACAAATGTCTCAAGCAGATCTAGCGGAAAAAATCGATATGTCCCCAACCTATATGAGCCATATTGAAACAGCTAAAAGGAAAGCAAGTCTGGAATCGTTATTACGAATATCCAACGCCCTCGAAATTACTATGGATCGTCTTCTAAATGGCAATCAAACCAGCGACTCGGGGGAATATCTGGCTGATTTGCTCATGCTGTTGGATGACTGTACTAGTCAGGAAAAGCGCATGATTTTTGAAATCGCTTGGGCAACGAAAAAGTGTCTTCGTGACAACCGATATTGTCACCATGAGAATGTAAGATAAACGCGAAAACTCACACCACATTTACGAACAGTTCTTTCGTGAGTAGAAAATGCCAATCTGAGCTGTGTCTGCCATTCGCCTCACTAATATTCGTTGTGCTTTTGTTATAGATGCGGTATAATATTTCCATTAAAAGGAGCTGTTTTATGCGAGCGGATTACAAACGGCTATGGGAACTATTGATCGACCGCGGCTTATGGCAGAAAATAGCAACCTATCATCATCAAGAAGCGATAAAGCCGACGAATTTTATACGCAATTATCGCTTATTAAGAGTGAACTAAAACACTACAAGAGGCATTTCAAGGGTAAAGTCGTATTGTGTAATAGTGACGATCCTTTCGAAAGCAACTTTTTCAAATATTTTGCGATGAACTTCAATTCGTTAGGATTGAAAAAACTGATTGCGACCTGTTATGCAACGTCGTCGATTATTTATACCCAGTGGACGCTATTCGGAAATGAAGTCGTCGCGGGGCAAGAGCCGAGCAAAAAGAAACCGTATAGAATCGAAATTGCAAGGTTTTTTCACTATCCTCAGATATTGAGGTAGCCAACACCAAAAGTATTGCAGACATACTATGAGCAGCGTAAGAAAATACAACCCTACTGGGGGATATTTTCATTCAGTTCATTCATGCAACTCGCACTTTCAGCGATATTCTATAAAATTCTAAACAATGTAAATACTGCTTACTTATTCGTTGGTACTTATATTTTATTCTACAATGAGAGAAGAGAATGACTATGAAAAAAATAGCAATATTAGCCTTAGCTGCATTTATGCTTTTTTCTACGGCTTCATGCAATGCCCCATCTAAGGCAGACGCGTTTAGTGAGGAAAAGTTTTTGGAGGATATTACGCCTAATGTGGACTGCCTTAATTCCTGTGTGCAGGAAATGTTTTGTGCAAAGGTGGACTCGGATGATGAATATGTAGCTGCATATAAAAGCAAGAGTGCCTATTCTGACGGCTTGGGCGATGTTGTCTTGCTTTTTAAACCGGGCGAAGAGAGCAAATACAAGGACTATTTTATTGACCCTTGCTATACTTCATATTATCCTGTAAAAAACTTCAAAACAAATTCTGAGGTAGTGACCTATTTAAAAAAATGTTTATCTGATGCCGTCATTGATAAATGGTTTTCAAATGACTTTTTGGAATATAAGGGACAGCTTTATTTAAGAAGGGGTGCAAGGGGCTACGGTGCTATGAAATGTGATTTAAAAAGCCTGAAATATGCAGAAGAAAAAGATGGCAAACAATACGTTACTATCGATTTTAAGCTCTTTGATGATCTTGACCATACGGAAACATTGGGATTTTCAAAGGTTAATGATGTATGGATTATGACAGATGAAGTAGAGTCTGCCCAGTAAAGGTGGATGATTATTCGTAACCGCCAAATATGACGGCGAATTGCCGGAGGGGGCCGCTTTTGCAGTTTTGGATGTTACCAATCCCGCCCACAGGCAAAGGCTGGCTGACAGCTTTGTGAATGCCATTTATCTGTATGATGATATGATCCTGAAACAAATACTTTTGGATCATATAATTCTGATGGAACAACCAGAACTTTCTTTAAACCACGCGGCGGTCAAAGGTACTTTGATAACCAACCTGGCGAATAAATTTAATTATTTGAGGTATAACCAATGAAGAATATTTGTCCTGTATGTAAATTTGATGGTCTGCTAAATCCCGCTTATGACAATCGTGGTGTTGGTTCTGATGAAGTTTGTCCCTGCTGCGGATTTCAATTTGGGTGCACGATTTTCAAATAAAGATGAATCTATTGCAAACTGGCGTAAACATTGGATTAGTTTAAGGTTTTCTTCAGGAATTGAGTAATCATTCTGTAGAAACGATTTTATTATGTGCTGTATTTTTTGAAAATAGTATAGCGATTTAACGGAGAGATCAATAGGAACTTGTCGAGCGGTTTCGACCTCTGTATTATTTATATTTTTACGAGGAGGACGGCATAATGAAGGAAATTAGAAGAACAGAAATAAGTGATGAATGGGCACATTCTGGAATTGTTGAAGCAGGTGATTATGTTTTTATAAGCTATTGTATGGCAAATGAAGGGCAATCAATCGAAAATCAAATAGATGGTGCTTTTGATATTTTAAGCGAAAGGCTAGAAACAATTGGTTTAACCTTAGAATCAGTTGTGAAAATGGATTGTCTATTTAAGGATATTAAGGATTTATCGTTTTTGGGAGAAATAATTAAAAAAAGATTTGATGGAAAATTTCCTGCAAGAAAAGCATTTGAAACCAAATTCATTAGAGAGGGAATTAATTTTCAGATTGATGCAATAGCTTTTAAGGGATAGCATATACAAAATAAGTATAATGTGAAGTAGCTAAATTCCAATTTTCCGGTTTGTTCTGCAAATATAAAGTGGTGTAATATTCGTTTGCCTGATGCTGAAAACCTTTATTTATGCGGGCTACAGAGTTTGTCGTTATGAACACTCCCGCCAGATGAGCCACGAAACTAAATGGTAAGAGGGTAATTTTTAAGTCTTATTATCTTTGGGGTTGTATAAATATCTACGTTTCTTGATTGACAAGGGTAAATTGCTATGGTATGATGTGAATGAATTTAAATATATTCATTCACATCATTGGAGGCCAACAAAAATGGAAGATAAAAAAGCTGATATTTTTATTTGCGGAAAAGAGATATTCAGCTCCAAAGGGTTTAAGGACACAAATGTTTCTGACATAACCAAAATGGTTGGGATAGGGGTAGGCACTTTTTATAATTACTACTCATCGAAAGAGAAGCTTTTCATAGAAATTTATTTAAAAGAAAACGAAGGACTCAAAAGAAAGATCATGGAGACGGTTGACACGGATGATGATCCAGCAAAGGTGCTTAAAGAAGTAATGGCAATCAACTTCAATGGTATGAACTCGAACCCTATACTGAAAGAATGGTATAACAGAGATCTTTTTAGTAAACTGGAGAAAGAATTTTATGAACAGGATGGATTCAAGAGTATTGATGAGTTCATGAATAGCGGTACAGTAGAGTTAATCAAGAAGTGGAAAGCTGAAGGAAGAATAAGAAATGATTTGGATGATGATATGATACTCGCCATTTTTAATTCTATCCCCTATATAGATATCCATAAATCAGAAATTGGAATTCAATACTTTCCCCAGATTTTAGAATATATAGTGGAGTTTATTATGAAAGGTCTAAGCAATTGTCAGAAATGAAAGGAAAACCGGAAGGTGTTTTTTTGATTATGTATGAATGAATATTTTTGTATTCATTCATACAGTGCAAATGTATAATTCGACTCTTCAAAAAGACTTGAGAGGACAAGGGTATGATTGCTGGAAAGAGGCTTGAAGATGCGAACTAAATATAATGCAAAAATAACGGGAATACTGATTGGAGTGATAGTTATTATGAGTATTTTGGGATTAGGAGCATTACACATGTTTAGAGAAATCAATGAAGAAAAATACTTTACAGTTGAAGAAGTTAATGAGATACAGGTGACAATGTCAAGCGCACCAGTTCACATTATACGAACGAAACTAAGTGACAAAATAAAATTTCATTATTATGGTAAATCAATGCAGGAACTCAAACTTTCAGCTGATATTAAGAATTCGACTCTTGTTGTAGCAGCAAAGCGTAAGATTGATGGGCCAATACCCGAAAATATGTTTTTGGACATATATATTCCTGAAGACTATGAAAAAAATCTATCCATTAAAATTTCATCAGGTGTTGTAAAGATGGATTCTCTAAATTTAGCAAATTTCACTCTTAATACCTCTTCTGGGGGACTAGAAGCTGAATCATTAAATGCTGGAGAAATCTCCATAAATACATCATCAGGAAAAGTTAATATAAAGAAATTAGATGCGAAAGAATTAGAAATAAAAGGTTCATCATCAGCCATTAACATCGATGAGTGCATTGCTAAAGAGGCTAGAGTGGAGACATCTTCAGGTAGTGTCAATTTGCGAAACAGTAATGGAAACTTCAATTTAAAAGGGACAGCCGCAAATGTGCTAATAGCCTACAAGGAGTTTGAGAATCAGAATATAAGTGTAGTAACTACAGCAGGAAATGTTACATTAGAGCTTCCCAGCACTGCTGAGTTTTTGCTTGAAGCCAAAACCACTACCGGAAAAATCCAATCTGATTTTTCTGCTAATACGGTAGGGGATATTGATAAAAGAAGGATAGTGGTCCAAATAGGGACGAAAAAGAATATTGTTTCGCTTCAAACCTCGACAGGAAGCATCAAAATTTTGAAAAAGTAATTGTCATTTGGACTTTGAATATTTCCTTTGCTATGTTTTAAGTCTTGCATTCTTATGTATGTACTTGTGAGGTTACAAGCGCTCTTACTGCTTCTTAAAACAACGAGATTTGATAATAGCGGCAGTTCCAGTACCGCAGCCTATTAAAAGCACCTCAATAGCTCCCATCCAATGCAGACTGGTATTACCGGTAGTCGCCGTAAGCGCATATATAAGGTGGTGTCCCCCCAACAGAAAGCAAAGCGAAATTG
Organism: uncultured Caproiciproducens sp.; assembly: GCF_963664915.1. Classification (NCBI taxonomy): domain Bacteria; kingdom Bacillati; phylum Bacillota; class Clostridia; order Eubacteriales; family Acutalibacteraceae; genus Caproiciproducens; species uncultured Caproiciproducens sp. The sequence continues at coordinate 671,923 of NZ_OY761810.1, read as the reverse complement.
ATATAATCGTGAGTATTTTTGCATATTCAATGTTGTGCTTAATAAGGGTGGTGACAATTCCAATATCGATGCCAACATTCCATAAAGCAATTTCAGTTTGCCACCCTTGGTTAAGTCCCCAAACAGAATATTTTTGTGCAACATCAGGAAAGAATATTTGCCATATGAACGCACCTGCTGTCATCAGTAAAAAGAGTAGCAAATATAAAAACAGATATCTTTCTTTTTTCACGATTAAACCTCCAATAATATATTTCTATTTTACTCGTTTCGTCACCATCTTAAGGCCCAAAAATAATAAAGCAACAAGCAGATAATTTTCTAAAGCACCGACTAAGTTCAAGTTTTTATTCATGTTGCTTTAAAAATGATTCCTTGACTTTGTTCCACAATGAATCATCTAGCTCCACCCCATATTTGTTTAAAAAATCCTTTACAAAATCAATTCTATCGCAAAGCCTTTTGTCACTTAACACAATGATTGACGGATCAATCCAAATATCAAGCATTAGACAAAGGGTACCTGCAACCTCATCAGGATAGCTGCAGTCAAACTCGCCATTTCTCGTGCCTTGCTGAATTATTTCTGACACACTGTTCGATATGTGCGTAAGGGTATTTTTTGTTGTAATGAGCAATGCCCCTGGATTATTTTCTACCCACTTCGCTTGTATAAGTAAATGCTGAATATGACTGTCACAAAATTCATTTGCTAACTTGTTCAACTTTTCTCTGGCACACAAATCAGTTTGATTTATTTTTCGAGTAATCGATTCTGGACGGCTTCAAGGCATCCTTCTGAGAATCCGTCCTTTCGTACGATGGAATAAACTTTATTGGAGAATTCCATGATAAAAAGATTGTCCGTCTGAACAATTCTCTTGATGTCCGTATAAAATAGTGTTTGAACCGCTTCTTCACCGACCATTGTCCCTAAACGATCCAAATAAAAGATCATTCTCCCTGTACTGTTGTGAGTCATGCAATACTGCTTATAGCGTATTCCACCAAGCCAATGCGGAAACACAACATACATCAAAATGGAAATGATCAAACAAAAAGCTATCAAGATCAATAGTGCTCCAGATACAATGTGGGTTTTCAGCAGGGCTGATGCAATAGCAGCCACATAGATAACTGCAACACAGATAACTACAATAACAAAAGCTACTTTCGCCGACCTTTTCCTAATTGCCTTCTCAAATTCAATAAAATCAGATTTGCCTAGCGACAGATTGTTTATGGCTATAATGTCATTATTATTCATATTTTTTCGATTCCTCTCTCTGCACAACAAATGCACCGTATGTTATATGTTTTACAAGCACAATGATGTACGGATTATCAGTCAGATTAAACGGATTGATTAATCGAACCTATGTTAGAGCCTGTACTTGCCGCACAGATATTCCCTTGACTTGATCTTGCGGCATTATTCCAAGCCTCATTATATATGCCCCAAAGCTCAGATTCACGGGCGTTTTCCGCCGTTGTTCCATAGGAAATCCACCTACCATTTGAGTAAGAAGCTACCATTTCACCATTGCTGTCGTAAAATTCAGCATAAGACACATCGGTTGCTTCTTTACAATATTTAACGCTGCCAAGCAAATAGTCTATTAAATTAAGTGTTTTAGGCAGTTGATTTTTATTTTTGAATATTGCTTTTAATCCGCCTGAAATAATATTCTTTCTGTCCGGAGAAACAGAAGAAACATAACTTTTTACTAAGCTTCTAAATCCAGCGGATTCCGACTGAAATTTTCCGGCTGACTGGTCTTTTTTTGCCTGCTCTATGATAGTCTCCCTGTATTTTTCATCGCTCATGGCAGGAGCTTTCTTCGTATTAAAGTTAAAATCGCTATAATTTGGCGAGAGTACATTTCCGATTTTCCCAGTGCCGGATAATAAACTGCCTTGTGCGAAGGCGTCGTAATTTTCTACGCGCATTTTATATCTCCTCTCTTACTTTTCATATTTTCATTTCAACACATAGGAACAGATCATATCTGTCAGTTCCCGAATTATGGCAGACTCATCACAAGAATGACTAAATATCCGTATGCTGTGAACGACCTCCTCTACACTCTTAAAAATCAAAAAAGCAGCGTTATTTGTATCGGTGACTCTTATTAATTTTCGGTTTCTATTTAAGAGCTGTGCGATTTGTTTAATCATTTCTGCTTCGTAATGGTCAACGATATTTCTGATCTCTTCATCCGCATATGTCATAGCAAGGATTTCTCTGTGAAATTCGGGAGAATAACTGTGAGCGTCCAGTACTGCGAGGATATACTGCCGAATGATAATCTTGGGATCGTCATCCTGAATCGTCTTCACTTGGACTTGGGCAACGATATTTTGATTGTATTCATGAAGAATTTCAATAAATAATGCTTTTTTATCGCTGAAATACGAGTAAAAGGCACCGATAGATGAACCGGCAGCTTTTACGATTTCATTTGAAGATGTATTATAATATCCCTTTTCAGAAAATAACTCTTGCGCGGTTACTTTTATTTTTTTCTTTATTTCAATGCTGCGTTTTTGCTTTGGTATTCTAACTTTATCAGCACTCATGCTGAGTCCACCACCATTCCTCTTTGTATTGTACTATATTGGGGCTGCATAGTCAACAAACAAGAGTTTGTGCTCTTGTTTGTTGACAGAAGGGAAAGCTTCTGTTACTCTGTAATAAGAGCAGAAGCTCTTATTTATGAAATGGAGGATTCATTATGAGTCATTATATCCGGTTGAATTTAGGAATCACGAAAGTATATCTGCTTGAGTGTTCGAATGGTTATTTGTTAATTGATACCGGTTATGAAGCCGATTATAAAAAATTCAGGAAAAAGCTGAAAAAGGCCGGAATCGAAATTGATCAAATCAAGTATCTGCTGCTTACCCATTATCACGACGACCATTCTGGTTTTGCAAATAAGCTCAAATACGAATTTGGCATTCCCTTGATTGTGCAAAAAAAATCTGTCCTTCTTCTGGCTCAGGGGGACAGCGGTGAGGAAGAAGAAGGGCATTACATAACCTGCCGTATGCGGCTGTTGTTCTCCGTTTTTGAATTATTCCACAAGGATTTTAAATATCCGCCTGTTCTCATCAATGATGAGGACACATTGGTTGATGGTGATGATCAAAATATTTTACGGGTGCTGGGCATTCATGCCGATATTTTGTATACGCCGGGGCACTCTGCCGACTCCATGAGCGTTCTGTACGATGATGGTGTTGCTTTTGTAGGGGATGCGGCCATGAATTTTCTAAAATTCACCGGTACTCATTACCGTCCGATCTATTACAGCAACTTAGAGCAAACTTACAAAAGTATTCAAAAATTGATTTCTGCCGGAGCTCAAACAATATTGCCTGCTCACGGCAACCCTTTTCCCGCTAAAAAGCTTAAGAACATGCTTGCACGTTTTAATATTAGATAGGGCAAAAAATGAAGCTGAATTTACTAACTGATAAAATAGATCTCTTGTTCTGGAGGTTATCGGTGCCGTACTCGGAATGATTGCCGCCAGTTCCTATCAATTTGTAGACTCTTTGTTTGTAGGCAGATGGTGGGCATCTCTCATCCTCCGGTCCGTGACAGCATCATAGCGGGCAGGGCGGCATTGAAAATGGATGCGGTAAAATTAATGACAGCGAAAAGCAGAAATTTATTAAATGTTAGGTAAATGCCGGTTGATCAAAAGACCCTCCTGCATCCCGTTTGAGTATAGGTAAGATCAGTTCTTTTCTATCAAAAACGAAAGCCCGTTTTGTAATTCAATGGTTTTCAAAATATGCAAGGATTTTTTCAGTTTGATCAAGGTAGGTCTCTGCTACGTCACATGCGCGCATGGCCTCAATAAACTGCAGATAGGCTTCCCTTTCCCATTTCAAATGCTCCTTTTGCGCAAGCTTCCCTTCCGCCGTGACCTCAAGGGCATATGACCTGCGATCACGCTTGTTGATGACACGCTGTAAAAACCCCAGCTCTTCCAGCTTATCGACAACGCCGGTCATAGTGCTTTTTGATACCTGAAGCTGTTCGCTGATATCACGCATAATCATTTGCGGATTCTCGCAAAGCAAACTCAAAACAGATATTTCAATTTTGGAAAGGTTTTTTATTCTATGAAAGGATTTCTCGTCAAATTGTTCATTCAATCTTACAATGCGGTGTGAAATTCGATTTACTCGCTCTAAAAGGCGCTCTTCGTTGATGTCTTTTCCCATTTTAATAGCTTCCTTTTTCTCTTATTATAGAAATTATAACACAATCAAGAATGTTTTAAAACTGTTTTGTTTTGATAAAATATATTTTACTAAATAAACTATTTTGATTATAGACTATTGACACTTCGTACAAATTGACGTATGATGAAACCAGGATCAGTACTCGTCATAAATGTGTCTACAATTTGCAAAACAGAGTTGCAGAAGAATGAAGGGAAGCTTTGGCATGACATCCATAAAAAGTTCAGAAGACCCGGCTGTTCGCTTCGCAAAACTGACAGCGGAACTCTATTATTTTCTTGCAGATGCGCTTGTTGAAAATCTGGGTGAGGAAAAAGGGAAAGCGGCAATACGGGAGTCACTGAAAAAATTCGGTGAGAAAAGAGTCTCCGATATGAAAAAAGAGGCAATCGAAAGAGGACTGCCTCTTGCCCCTCAAACTTATTCTGAGGTACGTGATATGCCGTCCAACGGCTGGAAAAACGATCTCGCGAATCCATTGGTCATCACAGAATGCCCGATGTTTGATATGTGGGAAGACTTTGGAGAAAACGGCATGGAGCTTGGCGCGTTATACTGCGAAATTGACCATATTTTGTTTGGTGGTTTTGGGTTGGCGCTCAGCCGCCCGCGATGCAAAACCAAGGGCGACCGTGTCTGTGACTTTCAGGTGCAAATGAAAGAGGGGCAAAACGGCAATGGAGAAAAATAATGGTAACGTGATACATACCGACGTACTTTGCATTGGCGGAGGCGGTGCCGGAATCATGGCGGCAATCTCCGCCAAAAAGCAGGGAGCCCGTGTAACGCTTGTTTCAAAAGGAAAAATTGGTAATAGCGGAAATACTATTATGATTGGCGGCTCCTATTCGATGGACGGAGAAAGCGCCAAAAATTTTGGCTTTCAAAAAGCAGATGCCTCTTTCAATAAAGACTATTTATTTGAGCAAATTGTAAAGCAAAGTTTCTTCCTTTCAGAACAAAACCTTGTACAGCAATATGTAGACGAAAGCCCGGATGTTGTTTATCAGTGCTATCAGTGGGGAGAACGCGCAAAAATAAAGCAAAACTTTTTTGCACCGGGCGGCTGGATGCTTTCCGGTCATGCTTTGGGCAAGGCCCTTACACAGGGGCTGCATGAAACGCCCGGCATTGAAACGGTGGAAGATACGGTACTCGTTGATTTGTTAAAAAGTGACGGTAAAATTACGGGCGCGGTCGGATTTAATGTTTACAGCGGAGAACCAGTAATCATTCATGCCAAATCCGTCGTAATCGGAACCGGTGGGTATCAGCCGTTTTCTGTGACAAGTACCAACAGTGACATGATAGCCGGGGATGGAATTGCCATGGCTTACCGCGCGGGAGCGCAGCTTGCCGATATGGAGTTCATGATCTTTATCCCAACGGCGCTGGAACCGCAAAGTAGCAAAGGCTCGATTCTGCCGTTTCTGCTTTATTCCTCCGGCATCCCAATCGGTACGATTGACGGTGAAGGAAATGCCATAAAAATTCCCGCGTCCATGCGCAAAATGGCAAAGGGAAGCGAGCTTGACAAGGTTATTTTTAACTACTATTGGTCGGGCCGTCTTGCAGAAGGAAAAGGAACGGAAAACGGCGGGTTGTATATGGATTTTTCAAAGCTCGCGAGACTACCCGGATTTATTTTCAATTATGGTTTTAAAGAGTTGCTGAAGTATTTTAAGGACTTTTATAAATACGGCTACTATCACAGTGATGATTTATTCTATTTCAAGAAGCTGATGCTTGAAAAGAAGAAAATCGAATTTGCGCTTTGCTCGGAGTATTCGATGGGCGGCATTGTGATTGACGAGAAAATGGCAACAAGAGTGCCCGGCCTTTTTGCGGCAGGAGAAGCCGGAAGCGGAATGTTCGGCGCGTGCCGCGTGGCGGATGCAACAACTGAAATGATGGTACAGGGCGCAAAGGCAGGTGCTTCGGCGGCAGAGTATGCACAAAAGGCTGCACAGCCGAAAGCAGACGAGCAGATGGTAAATACGATACTGAATAAAATTCAGGCACCGATTCTTCGCACTGAGGGCGTAAACTCGGTCACGACCATTCAAAAAATTCACCGGGCGGCAGATCAGGGCTTTGGCTCCATTCGCAGTGAGGAAGGATTGAGCGCAGCCCTAGCGGAGATGGAACAGATCAAAGAAACAGATATTCCCCATCTATGCGCTGGGTGCAAATCACCCAGTTATAACTATGAGCGCCTTTGTGCCTTGCAGGCTGAAAATATGCTGACCTGCACGGAGGCGGGGATCCGTGCCGCCCTGATGCGGCGTGAAAGCCGCGGCTTCCATCTGCGTTCGGATTATCCGGAGGTAAATAATGAACGCTTCGCAGTGCGCATTTTAGAGGAACAGGATTCGGACCATATGATAATGAGTGAGCGTAAACCAACTGTAACGAGAATTCCGATTCCCAATGAAAGCGAAAAAAACATTCCGGAATTCATGATTCGCCAGAAATTGAAATTCAAAAATGCCAGCGTTCGATAACCGTTGATTGGAGGAAAAGAAATGCAGGTAAAAATTTATCGTTATGATCCGTCTATTGATACCGAAAGCCATTTTGATACGTTTGATGTGCCGGCGATGCCGCACTGGACGGTGATGGATGTTTTGGATTATATTTGTGAAAACTTAGACAGCACAATTGCGTATTTTAAGCATGGCGCGTGTGACCATGGCATCTGCGGCAGATGCTCTTTGCGTGTAAACGGCAAAATAAAGCTCGCCTGTTCCGCAGAAATTTCAGAGGAAGAAACACTTGAAATCACACCGATGAGTGCCAACGTGCTAAGAGATTTGGTTGTGATCCCGTAATAGAACCTCCACTCTTGACATAACAGATGTAATGTGATAGCATAACATATGTTATGTAGGAGGTGGTTTTGATAGAAAACGCAGTTGAGACAAGAGAAAAGCTGCTCCAGTCCGCAAAGCAGGAATTTTTATTAAATGGGTTTGAAAAAGCGTCGCTGCGCACCATCTGCAAAAACGCGGGTCTGACGACCGGTGCGCTGTATTTTTTCTTTGAGAACAAGGAAGACCTGTTTGACTGCCTTGTAAAGGATGCCGCTTCCGAATTAAAAAAGATGATGGCCTCTTTTGCACAAACCGAAAAGGTGGAATACCAAAGCTCGATAAGCAGCAGCGAATCGAAGCTTCCCCGCTCCGACATTGACCACGAAAAAGCCTTGATGCGTTACTTGTACGCCAACAAAGACGCTTTTGTTTTGCTGACGAGTATGGCGCGGGGGTCTTCCTATGATGGTTTTTATCGTGAAATGATTCAGTTTATGGAGCAGCTGTTCAGCGAGTTTGTCTGTCTGTATCACAGTAAAAAAATCGCGGATTCTCCGATGATGAAAAACGCAGTTCGCTGTATGGTTTCCTTTCGGATTCATGCTTATCTTGAACTGCTGCAAAGCAATATTCCTCTGGAAGAAGCGCTCAGTCAGGCTGAAATTATCGCAAGCTATGCCGTCGGCGGTTTTGAGAACGTAATGAACCACATAAAACAAAAATACACTTGAGGGTTTTGAAAAAGATCTTCGAGTATATTTATCAGCACAACATAACAAGCGTTATGTTAAAAAGAAAGGAGTCACATTCATGAAGAACAGAGAAGAAATTGATTACGGAAATTGGGTATCGGGCAGTATGATGCGGATGTGGACGGTGGCGACGCTGATTGCCGCCGCCTTATGCGCCGTCAGTTTTATGCCGTTTACGGTACTATGGCCATCCGCTGCACGCTGGGCTATCAGGGGCATCTTGCTGACACTTATGGTTGGATTGCTGGTTACAACCATTTATTTTGGTATTTGCCGCAGATTGTTTTCTTACAAGGGCAAAAGCCAAATCCAGAGCCGGATTCTCGACTACGTTTTGTCCTATCTGAAATTTGATTCTGGCAAGATTCTGGATATCGGCTGTGGAAACGGAGCACTGTCGATCAAGGCGGCAAAAAAGTTTCCCAGTGGTATAGTAACCGGGATGGATTATTGGGGCTCGGTTTGGGACTTTGCCAAAGAGCAATGCGAAGCAAACGCCAAGCGTGAGGGCGTTTCCGACCGGGTTTCCTTCCAAAAAGGAGACGCGGCAGGTCTTGCATTCCCAGACGAATCGTTTGACGGCGCGGTCAGCAACTTTGTATTTCATGAGGTAAGGAGCCAGCCGGATAAACGCCTGGTCGTAAAAGAAGCGCTGAGGGTCGTGAAAAAAGGCGGTGCTTTTGCGTTCCATGATCTCTACTTTGAGAAAAATTTTTACGGAGATATTGACAATTTTGTCTGCCGGCTAAAAGCAGAAGGCATCCATGAAATTCATCTTGTCTGCTCAAAGGACGAACCATTCATCCCGAAAATTTTGAAAAGCAGTTTTATGCTCGGACGTATCGGGTTACTATATGGAATTAAATAATGAAATATAATCCGGCTGCATCACCATCCCAGCGTAACCGATCATTCTGAGTGTTGTGTCGTTGCTGAACCGTCCGGTAAACATCCTCTGAATGCGGTCGGAGAAGTGTGGTAGTACGTTCGGAACAGGCGGCTGAAATAGTTTACGCTGTCAAAGCCGCACCGTATGGCGATTTCTGTGATATTCAAATCTTTTTGCTCCAAAAGAGCTGCGGCCTTTTCCAGCCGAACGCCGTTGATATAGTCCGTTGTCGTCTTGCCGGTCATTTGTTTGAATGTCCTGCAAAAATGACCGGCGCTGATATTCACGCTTTCTGCCAGTTCCTTTAAGCTGATCTTTTCGGCGTAATGCTCTTGTATGATCTGAAAAACAGAATCAAACCGCCGCAAAATTCGGGCATTCTCTTCAAACTCTTCTTTGGTCAGTATTTTAGCGACATATCCCCTCAGCAGCAGAACAATCAACTGGTAGACAAACGATTTTATCGCGAGCTCGAAGCCGGTCTGCCGGGAGAAGTACTCGCGAATCATCCGTTTGACACAGTCCGATACCTCCGCGTCATTTTCAATCAGGTTTTGAAAGGAAATCCGATTTTGGGTCAGTGGTGCAAGGTATTTTGTCTGCAGCAGGTCGACCTGATTGCTGAAAAGGAATGAGGGGTCGATACGGATGACGTAGAAACTCAAATCATCAGAAAGACCCTCCAGATAATGCAGTTCATTGCTGTTGATTACGACGATGCTGCCTGCGGCGGCGTAAAAGCGATTGCGGCCGCATTCAAGAAAAGCCTTTCCGCTGACGAAATAGTAAAACTGCAAATGCTCATGCCAATGTCTCTTGTAATTTCCTCCGCGCTTAATATCGCCTTTCAAAAAAATTTCAACGCTGAAATTTTTGTCCGGCATCTCTCTGTATAAATAGGTGTTTGTATTTTTCATTTATCCACCTCATATCAATATTGTGCTAAATGTCAGCAATACAATTCTTGCGCATGAAAGCCCATATCGTTATTATAGAATAAGCACTGCATCATGTAAACATCAAAATATTGCTACATAGAATTGAAAGAGGTTGACTTTTAGAATGAAAGAAGCAGTTTCAAACGGCGGCGGCAAAAAAAGAATTACCCTATTTGTCGTTGTCGCCATGACCTTTATGGCCACGCTGGATTCCAGCATCGTGAATGTGGCGCTGCCCGTGATGTCCGGCAAAATGAACGTCCCGCTCTCCTCCGTCGAATGGGTGGTTGCGAGCTATGTCATGATCATATGTTCCACCATTTTGTTTTTTGGACGTCTTGGGGATATCATTGGGAAATCAAAAGTATTCCAGTGCGGAACGGTCTTGTTCACGATCTCTTCCTTGCTGTGCGGACTGTGTCAGTCCTTCACGCTCCTGATCATTTGCCGCTTTGTGCAGGGAATCGGGGCTTCCGCTTACATGGCGAACAATCAGGGGATTATCACGGAACTGTATCCCAAGGAAGGCCGGGGCAGGGCGCTCGGCATTCTGGTTACGGCGGTTGCGATGGGCAACATGGTCGGCCCCTCGGTCGGCGGGTTTATTCTGTCGGCCCTGAACTGGAACGCCATCTTCTGGGTCAACGTACCAATCGGCATTATAGTCTTTCTGCTGGGGATGAAATATCTGCCCAAAAGTGCAAGGAATCATGAACAAATGGACAAAACGGGCGCGGTTCTTCAGTTTGGGGGAACAATTTTATTGTTCGGGGCGCTCATTGAGGCGCAAACAACAGGATTTGCGAATCCGTACATCTTGACGGCGATTCTTGTGTCAATTTTTTTTATTGCGTTGTTTATCCGGGCGGAAAAAAGGCAAAGTCAGCCACTCCTTACATTGAGTATATTTCGTGACCTGCGGTTTTCGTTAAACCTTGTTTGTGCCCTCACTTCCTTTGTCTGCATTGCCGCATCTACGATTCTCCTGCCCTTTTACCTTCAGGACACTTTAAAACTGACACCGGCGCAGGCGGGGCTGTTTATGATGCTGTCTCCGCTGATTCTGGCAATCCTGTCTCCGATCTGCGGCACTCTTTCCGATAAAATCGGCTCTGAATCTCTGACCCTGATCGGTCTGCTGCTGATGGCCTCGGGCTTTTCCCTCATGTCGCGGCTTACCGAGCATTCACGGATTGGAATCTGCGCGGTCTTCGTTTCCATCATGGCTGTAGGCCAAGCTCTATTTCAGCCGGCAAATAATTCGCTCATTATGTCTGCCTGCCCCCGGGATAAGCTTGGAATTGTCGGCAGCGTCAACTCGCTGGTGCGGAATCTCGGCCAAATCGTAGGAATCACACTTTCCACAACGCTGCTGTACGGCTTTATGAGCTGGAAGTTAAACTACCGTGTTTCCGATTATGTAAAAGGAAAGGACGACGTATTTGTCTATGGAATGAGTAATGTATATCTCATTCTGGTTGCTGTATGTTGTCTGGGGGCTGCGTTTACCGCATTTCGGCTTTTTCAGGTGAGAAGCAGGAAGCGGAATCAGGTACAAGGTATGAAAATGCAAGATTAAAATTGATCGGCAGTTTTGTCGAAAATCACAAACCTGATCCCGAAACTTGTAACGAAGAAAGCAGAGCTATTTTTCTCAAAGTGACTATGTGATTGATTTGTCCTCTTAAGTTTGGCGACAGTATCATTCACGGAAAAACAGCCGTGCTTCACCGCGCGATTCGGATTTGGTTATCAGTCTCTGTAATTGGGTTTGAGTTCTGATTTTCGGCCGTGATTATTGATAAATTGACTGCGATTTTTTGTTGATTAACACAATTATTAATATATTCGCTAAATTATATTGACAAAATGACTGCCAAAGTGTATATTATGGACAGTGAGTAAACGATTGCTCAAATCGTTATTCTGAAAATACGATTGTGGGAGTATTATGGATAACAAAAAAATATCTATGGTAGATATTGCGAAAATGTCGAATGTTTCTATTGCGACAGTTTCCAGGATCCTCAATAAGAATGGCCGTTATTCACCTGAAACTGAGAAAAAAGTTTTAAGTATTATTGAGAAATATAACTATAAGCTTAACCTCAGTGCAAAGAGTTTGCGTACGAATATAAGCCAAAGCATAGGGATACTTGTTCCGGACGTCACCAATGAATTTTTTGCAAAAATCATTCGTTCAATTGAAAACTACATCACACCATATAATTATTCGCTTTTTGTGTGTGACTCTAACGAAGATGAAGAACTCGAAAATTTACACGTTGAAAATCTAATTGCTAAAAATGTCGACGGAATTATATGCATATCAGGTCAGCTGCATCCCCGCCCATTGGAAAAGATATATGATATTCCGATTGTTTATATTGACAGAAGGCCGAAAGAAGCGAAGTTTCTTGTGCAGTCCGACAATGTCGAAGGTGGGTTTTTAGCAACCGAGGAGCTGATTCGTAAAGGATGCAAACGAATTATAATGCTGCGTGACAAACGGTGGCTTTCTCCTATCCGACAGCGTTATGAAGGTTATGTTAAGGCTCACGAAAAATATAATTTACCCGTCCAAATGGATTTACAGGTAGATGTTACGGTTGATTACAAGAAAGCAAAAGACAAGATGAACACGATTATTGCAGCGGGTACAAAATTTGACGGGATTTTCGCCTGTAATGATGTGATTGCACTGAGCGCTTTACATGCCTTGACAGAAAATGGCATTCAGGTTCCTCAGCAGGTTAAGATTACCGGATTCGATGGAATTACCCTTGGCGAATTTTGTAATCCGCCCATTACGACAATCATCCAAAACACAGATGAAATCGGCAAACAATGTGTCAGCATTCTTATGAAATGTATTCATCATGAGGATGTTAAAAGCACAAATGAAGTTGTTCCCGTTGAATTATCTGTACGCGGTACAACCTGAACCCGTCTAAATAAATGGAGATTCTGTCTCCCTTTATTTTTCGAAATTGAGTAAAGGATTACTCAACCATAAATATAAAGAAGATGACAGAACAAGAAAAACCAACCGATTTTTTATTTATTTGAGTAAACCTTTACTCACCATTTTAGACAAAATAAGCATAGCTACCGGCAAAAAGGTGAAACTAAAAGCGATACCATAAAGTATCTACAAGGAGGTCATTATGAAAGCATTGGTAGAAATGAAAGGCGTAACCAAAAAATTTCCGGGGGTTATCGCACTCAAAGACATTTCATTTGATATCAAACCGGGGGAAGTTCATGTTCTTCTGGGCGAAAATGGGGCCGGAAAATCCACACTGATGAAAATTCTGAGCGGGGTATATGAGCCGTCTCAAGGCACAATCGTTGTAAACGGAAAAGAATACTCCCGCCTTACACCAAAGGATTCTTATGATAATGGAATCAGCATTATTTATCAGGAACTCAGTGTGATTAACGAGCTTTCCATTCAGGAAAACCTGTTTGTAGGAAAGCTTCTGACCAAAAAAATTGCAGGCGTCAGCGTTGTGGATAACAAAGCAATGCGCGAGATAACGCTGGAACTTCTGAAGAAGATCGGGCTCAAGCGCGACCCGAAAACTTTTGTTGAGGAATTGAGTATTTCTGAAAAACAGCAGATAGAAATCGCAAAGGCGTTAGCATGTAATGCCGAGGTGATCATTATGGATGAACCAACGGCGTCACTTACTCTGGAAGAAGTTGATCATCTGTTTGAAATTATCAAGCAGTTGAAAAGTGAAGGAAAAGGGATTGTCTATATATCCCACAAAATGAAGGAAATCAAAGAAATCGGCGACAGGGTAACCGTGTTAAAAGACGGCACATTTGTTGGTACAAGGGAAGTCGCGGATGTCGAAATTAACGACCTCATTACAATGATGGTCGGCCGTGAAGTCAAGGAAAAATTCAACAATGAAACAATCAGCGATTTTAGCAAGGAACCCGTTATTTTTGAAGTGAAGCATCTTTCCCGCAAGGACAAAAGAGTGCGGGATGTATCCTTTCAGCTTCATAAGGGCGAAATTCTTGGCTTTGCCGGACTGGTAGGTTCCGGGCGCAGTGAAATGATGAATGCGATTTTTGGCTCTGAACCAAAATCAGCGGGTGAAGTTTTTTTAGACGGTAAAAAAATTGATACAAAAAACCCTTACGCTGCGATTAAAAACGGTCTTGCCATGGTAACCGAAAACAGACGTGAAAACGGTTTTATCGACACGTTTGATATTAAGAGAAACATATCGCTGCTTCCATATATCAAAAGTTCAAAGGCGCAGGGAACCGTGGGGCTCGTGAGTGATAAATTCGACAACGAATGTGCAAAAGAACAATGCAAAAACTTGCGGGTCAAGTGCTCCAGCGTTCAACAAAATATCACTGAGCTTTCCGGCGGAAACCAGCAAAAAGTCATTCTCGCCAAATGGATGGCTGCGGATTCACAGCTGATTATATTTGATGAACCTACGAAGGGCATCGACATCGGAAGTAAAAGTGAAATCCACGCGCTGATGCGCGCCCTTGCCAATAAAGGCAGAGGGGTGTTGGTTGTTTCGTCCGAATTGCCGGAGCTTCTCGCAGTGTGCGATACGATCTGTGTGTTTAGAGAAGGCAGAATCGCGATGGCATTTAACATCAATGAAGCGACGGAAGAAAATATTATGCGTATGTCAACCAGCGAAATTACTAATGAGGTGAATTGAATTGGAAAAAACAACAAAAAACAACAGATTGTCCTTTAACGATGTCTGGCAAAAATATGGAACCATGGGGATCTTGCTTCTTCTGCTTTTAATCCTGGCGGCGTTTAAACCCCAATACGTATTTTCGGCATCCAGTGTGTCACAAATACTTACGCAAAGTTCAGTTAATATTTTAATCGCACTTGGTGAATTCTTTGCAATCCTGATTGCAGGCATCGATCTTTCTGTTGGTTCGACGGTTGCTTTAACGGGCATGGTTACGGCAAAGTTGATGGTGGGCGGAATGAACCCGGTACAGGCCGCCGTCTTAGGCGTATTTTCCGGCGCGATACTGGGTCTGGTTAACGGGATGCTGATTAACTCAACCGGCTTGCATCCATTTATCATCACTCTTGGTACGCAGGCAATTTTCAGAGGAGTTACCCTGATTATCTCCAATGCAAGCTCGGTATTTGGTTTTCCAACCTCGTTTACCCTTGGGCTGAGCAGTTCTTTCATAGGAATTCCGATTCCTGTTATTTTCGCTCTTATTACAGCGGTCATTCTTGGATTTTTAACCGTTAAGACAAAGCTGGGACGAAATATTTATGCACTCGGCGGAAACAAAGAAGCAGCGTGGTTTTCCGGAATCAATGTAAAACTGCATACCCTCATTGTATTTATCATTTCCGGAATTTGCGGCGGAATCGCCGGTGTGGTTTTGCTGGGACGCGTCGGTGCCGCCGAGCCTGCCGCTGCAACAGGGTTTGAAACTTACGCCATTGCGGCCGCTATCATTGGCGGAACGAGCTTCTTCGGGGGCAAAGGCAAGATTTTCGGCGTAGTGATGGGCGGTCTGATCATCGGCGTTATCAACTATGGCATGAATGTACTGACTGTTTCAAGCAGCTACCAGCAGATTGTTATGGGCGCACTGATCATTATTTCAGTCGCTTTTGATCGTTTTGTCGCATCTAAAAAATAATACTCAAAGGAGGTAACTATGAGTAAATCAAAATTTTCACCGTCACTCATGTGCATGGATTTGCTGAATATTAAGCAGCAGGTGGAATTTCTAAACCAAAAAGCGGATTTTTATCATGTTGATATTATGGATGGGCATTTTGTAAAGAACATTACGCTTTCGCCCGACTTTGTTAAGATGCTCAGTTCAATTGCCACCATTCCGATTGACTGCCATCTGATGGTTACGGACCCTGATGACTATATTGAAAGCCTGGCAAAAGCGGGTGCGGGCTATATTTGCCCCCACGCCGAAACCATCAACGCGCAAGCCTTCCGCATCATCAATAAAATAAAGTCATTCAATTGCAAAGTCGGTGTTGTATTAAACCCCGCCACGCCGATTTCGAGCATTCAGCCCTATCTGCATCTTTTGGATAAAGTCACGATTATGAGTGTCGACCCGGGTTTTGCCGGTCAGCCGTTTATCCGTGAAATGCTCGATAAAATCAAAGAAGCTAAAAAATTAAAGGAACAAAACGGGTACCACTATTTAATTGAAGTGGATGGGTCCTGCAACGAGAAAACGTTCAAGGAGCTTTATAACGCCGGAGTCGAGGTGTTTATTGTAGGTTCCTCAGGGCTGTTCGGTCTTGACAAGGATTTGCCGGCCGCGTGGGATAAAATGCAGAAGATTTTTAATGAACAAATTAACAGTAATTGATCCCTCTTTAGCTTTTCGAAAGCTGACGCCTAATGAAAACAATATTACAATAGCAGCAGCGGAATGGATGATAAAATGAAAAAATACGTAATCGGTATCGATATAGGCGGAACAAACTTCCGAATGGGTATGGTCACGAAGGATGGAGAACTCAGTAATTTTATAAAGATGCCCAGTTCCACTCTATCCACAGGGCAGGTCATCAACACACTTGCTGAAAGAATTTCAGACTATATCAATCAATTCGATGCACAAGAGGATGTGGAAGCGGTCGCAATTGGAATTCCATCCATCGTGAGCAAGGACAAAAAAATCCTTTATTCCACTCCGAATCTGGGAGGACTTGACAACATCAACATTCCAGATCCTCTGTCGGCACTTTTGGGTGTTCCGGTTTTTATAGACAGAGATGTTAATTTTTTACTGCAATATGATATCGGCCATTTAAATCTCAACAGCGGCAAAACCATCTTGGGTTTTTACGTTGGTACAGGTTTGGGCAATGCAATCTATATTGAAGGTAAATTTTACGGCGGAAAAAACGGCGTCGCAGGCGAACTGGGGCACATCCCCATGTACGGCTTAACGCAGAGATGTACCTGCGGAAACCGGGGCTGTTCGGAAGTAATATGCTCCGGCAGGCACCTGGAGGAACTGGTAAAAGAACATTTTCCGGAAACGGATATTTCCAATGCTTTTAAAGAACATGGGGATCATGAACTTATTACCCAATATGTAAGAGATTTGGCGATTCCGATTTCAACGGAAATTAATATACTGGATCCTGATCACATCGTTATTGGCGGTGGTGTTATTTCCATGAATGGTTTTCCAAAGGCTGTGCTGGTGGATGCGATTTATAAGTCCACGCGTAAGCCATATCCTGCCGAGAACCTTCAAATTGTCTTTTCTGAGCATACGCCGCAAAGCGGAGTGGTTGGCAGCGCGGATTATGCGTACAAGAAATTGACAGGTAAGTAGTTGTTAATATCCGCATTGTTTCATGCGGATTGTAACAT
Source organism: uncultured Caproiciproducens sp. (assembly GCF_963664915.1). Lineage (NCBI taxonomy): Bacteria > Bacillati > Bacillota > Clostridia > Eubacteriales > Acutalibacteraceae > Caproiciproducens > uncultured Caproiciproducens sp. Next base: position 654,883 of record NZ_OY761810.1, on the reverse strand, counting down.
AAAGAAGATCAAAATTTAGGAGGAAAATTGTATGAAAAAACGTATTCTATCGGCAATACTTGCAATTACCATGATCGCAACCCTGTTTGTCGGCTGTTCCCAAACACCGGCGGCCTCTTCCGCACCTGCGGGCGGTGCCTCTCAGCCGGCTGCCACAAGTGCAACTGGAGACGCTCAATACGCTATCGTTTTGAAGACCCTTTCAGGCGACTTTTGGGTCAAAATGAAAGAGGGAATCGAAGCAAAAGCAAAAGAACTCAACATTAAAGTTGACATCTATGCGGCACAGTCTGAGGATGACACAGAAGGCCAGCTGAAGATCGTTGAAAACTGTCTTAACAAAAACTATAAAGCAATCGGCGTAGCCCCGCTTTCCCCGGTCAGCCTGATTCCGGCAATTGTTAAAGCAAACCAAAAGGGTATCTATGTTATGAACATAGATGAAAAAATTGATCTTGACGCATTGAAAAAAGCAGGCGGAAGTGTAATTTCCTTCGCTACAACAGATAATGTCGCGGTCGGCGGCAAAGGAGCAGATTACATTATCAGCAAGATTCCAGACGGCGGTAAGGTCGCAATTATTGAAGGCAAAGCAGGAAACGTTTCAGGGGAATCCAGAAAACAAGGCGCAACAAAAGCATTTGCCGCAAACAGCAAATTTAAAGTGGTAGGCAGTCTCCCGGCGGACTGGGACAGACAGAAAGCACTTGATGTTGCAACAAGCTTTATCCAGCAGAATCCAGACTTGAAAGCAATTTACTGCTGCAACGATACAATGGCTCTTGGAGCGCTGCAAGCCGTTATTAATGCAAACCAACTCGGCAAAATTATCGTAGTGGGCACGGACGGTACTACAGAGGCATTGGCCTCCATAAAAAGCAAGCAGCTTTCCGCAACAATTGCGCAGGATTCAGCAGCAATCGGCGTAACTGCCCTTAATGAAATGATTAAAGCAGTGAAGGACCAGCCGAAAATCGATCCTAACGTTGCACCGCCCACGATTCCGATTGAATCAAAGATAGTCGCAGAATAGTCTTTCAAAACCATTTCTTCACTTATGGTAACAGCGCTCAAAGGTGCTGTTACCATAATTTACAGAAGGACCGGAGGAAATTATGAAAATTGCAGTTGGCAGCGACCATGTTGGCCTAGAGTTAAAGGCGAGGATCTTAGAGCATTTGACCGAAAAAGGAATTGAATATCATGATTTCGGAACGTTGACGGCGGAGCGCACGGATTATCCTATTTACGGGCAAGCTGTGGCCAACGCGGTGGTCAGCGGAAAATATGATAAGGGGATTGTTCTTTGCGGAACCGGGGTCGGAATATCGATTTCTGCCAATAAGGTACCCGGTATCAGGGCCGTCGTGTGCAGCGAACCCTATTCTGCTCTTCTTTCCCGGCAGCACAATGACACGAATGTTTTAGCGATGGGATCAAGAGTGGTTGGTTCAGACTTGGCCCTCATGATTCTGGATGCCTGGCTTTCAGGCGAGTATGAGGGCGGCAGACACCAAAAGCGGATTGACATGATTACAGAGATCGAAAAAAGCACTCTGCTCATGAAACCGTAGCTCATAAACAAAATCCCCGGGACTATTAAAGCAAGGCGATCCATTTGAGGGGACAGGACCTGTCCTTGAAAAATAGATAGTTGAGGTTTGTGTGGCATACAGTGCCGCAGGCAACGAAAAAAGAGCATGCCCTTTTAGAGGGGATGCTCCTTTTTTATCGGATACAGCCGGCAAAAACTTCATCTCACCCGACTTTTTTAACCTGTTGCCGGTATAATGCAACCAGATGGCCCTTAGCCCTTTCCACATTGCTCAAAACCCGCTATAATGTTTGCAGAGGGGGTGATTTGGTGAAGATACGCATTGAGTTAGTCAATGATTTGGATGAGGATGAAGTGTTAATCCGCTGCGGCCGCGTGGATGACACAATCCAAAAAATACATCAGTATATTTTGGAGCAGTCCTCACCGGGAGCTAAAATCACCTTCTATAAACAGAATCAGGAATTCTATTTTCCGCTGGATGAGGTTCTGTTTTTTGAAACCGAAGGGGAGCACATTTACGCCCACACCGCTGACGACGCCTATCTCATTAAGTACCGCCTGTATGAGCTGGAGGAAATCCTCCCGAAACACTTTGTGCGTGCGGCTAAATCGACAATCGTCAATATTATGCAGGTGTACTCAATTACGCGCAACCTCACCGCTTCCAGTCTGGTTCAGTTTATCAACAGTCACAAACAGGTATACGTGTCACGGTACTACTACGGGGAACTGCGGCAGCGTTTAAATGAAAGGAGTCACTTATGAAAAATAGAAATTGGTTTTGGGGATTCTTCTTTTTACTGTCGGCAATATTTGTTATTGCCAGTCAAATAGGATCTTTCGGGCAAATCGGGTTTATCAGCATACTGGCGACGGTTTTGCTTACGGCATTGGTGATCCACAGTTTGGCCGATCGGAATTATTTTGGAGTATTTGTACCATTGGCATTTCTTTATATCATTTACCGGCAACCTCTCCATCTCATTGAAATTTCCTTATGGCTGCTGATATTGGCCGCCGTGTTCGCCAGTATGGGATTCAGCTTTCTCTTCCACAGCCATCCGAAAAGCAAGATGTATTGGCATGATGAATTTGGGCACGGCCACCAGACCACCGAGAATATTGACGACAACAACCCGTATTCCAAGGTGAGCTTTGGCGCGTCCAGCAAGTACCTGCACGGGGATTGCCTGAAAAGCGGACAGTTTTTCGTTTCCTTCGGCGCTTTGGAACTTTTTTTCGACCAGGCGCAGCTCAGTCCGGACGGAGCCGAAATATTTCTTGACTGCAGCTTCGGCGCGATCAAGTTATTTATTCCAAAGCATTGGCGTGTAAAAGACAATCTGCGTGCGAGCTTAGGCGGAGTGGACAATGATATCCGCTTATCCCAGCCCGCGGAAAATGCACCTCAGCTCACCCTCACGGGTAATGTGCAGCTCGGTGGCGTGGAGATCCATTATATATAACGTACTAACGATATTTTATCAATAATCAAAAAAGAGTGCGTCCCATCAGAGGATGTGCTCTTTTTTTTGCTGACAGCAAAGACGAAGATATTGGTACAGGTGGAAAAAACAGTATAGATCATTGACTGAATACTAATAATAGCACGGAAGGTGATACAATGTATCCAGAGCGTATTTATTATGAACCGGAAGCTCTTTCCTATGAGCTGGGTGAAAGATTAAAGCAAAAATTCAGTCAGGTTCCATGGACTCCCATTGCAAGCCATAATAATATTGAGGAAATGCGAAGGAATTCCAACAGTGAGTTCGGCCATATGAAGCGGTATCTGATTATTGGAATCCGTAAAACACACAAATATGTGGTCAATCATAAAATATCGGACTTTCTGGTGCCGTATACGTCTTCAGGATGCAGTGCGGCGTGCCTTTATTGCTATTTGGTTTGCAACTACAACAAATGCTCCTATTTAAGGCTGTTTGTCAACCGCGAACAGATGCTCGGCAAACTGATGAAAACGGCCGCCGCCTCTCCGGAAGATTTGACTTTTGAAATAGGCAGCAACAGTGATCTGGTTCTGGAGAACACCATCACAGAGAACCTTGTCTGGACGATTGAAAATTTTGGTAAAAATGAAAAAGGGTTCATTACCTTTCCGACCAAATTTGACATGGTAGACCCTCTGCTTAACTTGGAACACAGAGGACGGACCATTTTCCGCATGAGTGTAAACCCGCAGGAAATTATTCAAAAAGTGGAATTCGGAACATCACCGTTAAAAAACAGAATACAGGCGCTGAACAAAATGTGCGATGCAGGCTACAGAGTCGGCCTATTGATTGCCCCAGTTGTATTGATGGACGGATGGCCCGCACTCTACACTCAATTGATTCAGCAGCTTTCCGATGAATTATCTCCGAAGGCTAAAAAGGAGCTGACAATCGAAATCATTTTTATGACGTACAGCTATGTGCACCGGGCGATCAACAACGAAGCGTTTCCCAATGCGGTTGAACTATATGACGCATCCCTTATGACTGTAAGGGGGCGCGGAAAATACTGCTACCGGAATGACATTCGCACACAGGGGGAAGAGCTTTTGCGCAGAGAAATCACGCATAAACTTGGCGGCAGTTCCATTTTGTATGTTGTATGACGAACGAACACGGTGATTCATCTGTGTCAAAAAGCACATTCGGAAGAGTGTGCTTTTTTGTTGGGCATGACCGGCGCGGGCGGGTGGTATCCCGAATCCTTTTATCGGCATAGTATGTGGCGGGAGGGATTAAAATGAGTTCACCGAATACCAGCGCAAATCTGGTCAAACATGAGGTTCATCGAGAATTCACTTATGAAAATACTGTTGTGCTTACACTTTCCGCCGAATTCCCGGAAGTGGGATTAGAGAACAATCGGATGGCTGAAAATAGGATTAACAGCCGTATCCGGATGCAGATAGACGTATTTTACCGTTATATCGCCAATACCTTGTACAGCCAGGCCATACAGTTTTATAAGGACACACAGGTCAATGGATTCCCGTTCCATGCATATGACGCTGTATTAAATTATTCATTAACCTATAATGAAAATTGTTTTCTGAGTTTTTACCGCGACCAGTATGAATATACTGGCGGGGCACACGGCAATACCATCCGAAGCTCCGATACATGGAATCTTCAAAACGGCAGACTCTATCCTCTTGCGCGTTTTTTCAGACCGCATACCAATTATCAATATCTGCTGACGCAGCAGATTATTAAACAGGCGGATCAAAACATGCAGGAGAATCCGGGCGTCTATTTCGACGACTACAGATCACTGATTGTCAAGTATTTTAACGAACAGAATTATTATCTGACGCCGCCGGGAGTCGCTGTTTATTATCAGCAGTATGAAATCGCACCGTATTCCACCGGAATCGTTGTGTTCACTATTCCATATGTTGTACTGGGTTGGGCTCCTTCCTGCTCGCGCTAAGCAGAGTGCTTTTTACGTGCGGGGACAGGTTTTATGGGAATGCATATGCGGTAACCAAGTAAAGTCTGGACAAACTATGAAAACCGGGACGAAATTCTTGAAATTATAGACGCTAAGACGCTAAAAAATGGGAAATACTTGACAAATGGGTATGGTAAGCATACAATAATTATTGTATTAGTACATTAGTACAATCATAACATCGTATGATAATCTGAGGTCTCTGTGTAAACGGAGAAAAGGAGAAGAGGGAAAATGAATAAAAAACAGATCGCGGGAATTCTTGCGGCGGCATTTGTCTTTGTGTTTGTGTGCGGCGCCAATATTTTGGTTAAGAATGCCAGTCAGGCACAAAGCAAAAAAGCGCTTGCCGAAAGTGTTCTTAACTCTATCGGCACACAGGTACAGCTGCCGTCAACACCGTTCGTCGGGGTGGTGGAGGTGGACGGTACCATTATGAAGTCAACAACATCCTCTCTGCTGCCCACGGAGGGCTACAATCATGTAAAAACGCTCAGTCTGATTGACCAGCTGCAGAAGTCCGGGAATAACAAAGGCATCCTAATGGATGTCAATACACCGGGTGGCAGTGTTTACGAAACCGACGAGCTGTACCAAAGGCTGCTGAAGTACAAAAAGGAAACCGGCCGTCCGGTCTGGACCTATATGGGCGCGGAGGCGTGCTCCGGCGGATATTACGTATCCATGGCGTCGGATAAAATCTATGCAAACCGCAACACATGGACGGGTTCCATCGGCGTTATTCTGTCATTATCCAATTATAAGGGCCTGATGGATAAACTTGGCGTTGACACGGTGCTGTTTACCAGCGGACCGAACAAATCCATGGGAAATCCGGGCGTTGAAATGACGAAGGAGCAGTCAAAAATCTTTCAGGGGCTGGTGGACGAATCCTATGAACAGTTTGTGGGAATCGTTGCGCAGGGCAGAAAGATGAGTGTTGATACGGTCAAGCCGATTGCGGACGGGCGCATCTATACGGCGCAGCAGGCGCTTGACCTCAAGTTGATTGACGGTATTCAGGAATATGACGCCACCGAGGAACAAATGAAGAAAGAGCTCGGCGGCAACGTTACCTTCTTCACGCCGAAAAGCAGTGAGTTTAATCTGAATTCCTTGTTTTCCATGGCGAAAAGCTACACCAGCACCGATGCGGAAAAGGTGAAAGAGCTTTTAGAAACACAGGAGAGCGGGGTGCCGATGTATTATGCAAACACAGGAAAATAATAATCCGGCCTGCGGCGGATTTTTCGTGCGGCTGGCAGCGTATTTCATTGATATGCTTCTGGTGGGAGTGGTTCTGCTGTTTGTAAAAATCCCTATGTTTTTCGTAGGTCTGCAAAACCCGGGCAACTTTTTGGTCAGCCCGCTTCTGTTTCAGTTCAGTCTGCTTGATATTGTATTGTATCTGGCAGTGTCCGCCTATTTTATTATTTTAACCTATCAGACCGGCGCAACCGTGGGGAAACGGCTGATGAACCTTCGAGTGGTTACGATAGACGACGCTCCGCTTACTCTGCTGAACGTACTTTACAGGGAGACCATCGGGCGCTATCTTTCTTCCCTGTTTTTTATCGGGTATATTTTAATCGGATTGAATCGTGACAAGCGCGGTCTGCACGACATCCTTTGCAATACAAAAGTAATCTACGTCTGCAAGTGCATGCAGCTTCCTACAAGGCAGGCGTATCAGCCTATGCCGGCGTACATGCCGTATTACGGGCAGCCCGCTTCCCCTGTCTATCCGCAGCCGTCGGCTGCGCCGGAGCAGAAACCGGAAGATGGGAATAAGACCGATAATTCATAGACCTGATAACGGAGAGGGGCACAGCCAAACGGGTGTGCTCCTCTTTTCTTTGCAACGCATAGATTCCTTTCAAGTATTTCCGATACATCGACTAGGACTGCGAATATGCCGGAATGCAAGTAATTATATAAAATTTAGAATATAATCATTCATTTTTTATTACTAAAGCCGATAATTACATATAGGAAGTTTATAAGATTATTGGTGCAGAATTTTGCGTATATGAGCTTACATGGAATCCAGTGACAAAAAGCAATAATTTTATAATCTCCTCAAAGTGATGCCATTATTAAGCCTATGGTTTTCATTATTTATATTACCCGCTAAACGGCAGGTTGTTATATAAAAAATGGAGGGGAAAAAATTGAACGATGTCAAGCTCACGGATGTTATAAACACCGAAACACTTCAAAAAATTCAGGACGCTTTTGCCAAAGCAACCGGTATGGCGGCGCTTACGGTCGACCTTGACAAAGATGTGACAAAGTTGAGCAATCCGACTGATTTTTGCATTAAGCTTACACGCGGAAGCAAAAAGGGCTACGAGCGCTGTAACCGGTGTGACCTTCAGGGCGGGGGTCAGGCGGCTCAGACGCACAAACCTGCGGTGTATTACTGCCACGCAGGGCTGATGGATTTTGCCGCTCCCATCATGGTGGAGGGCAAACAGGTTGGCTCGCTGATAGGCGGTCAGGTTTTACCGGAAAAACCTGACCTTGAAAAATTCCGGCAGATTGCGCATGAGATCGGGGTGGATGAACAGGAATACCTCACCGCTTTGGAGAAAATAAAAATTGTACCCAAAGAGCGCATTGAAGCGGCGGCGGAGCTTCTGTTTGTCATTGCAAACACATTGTCGGAAATCGGTTACCAGAAGGCAACTCTTTCTTCCTATGTGGAAGAATTGATCGGTTCCTATCACAAACTGTTTGACAAAGTAAAAGAAGCGGAACAATGTACCTCTGTGACGACAGATCATATCAACAACCTGCGCAGCAATTTTGTTAAACTGCAGGATTCTTCGGATAAATCCACCAGCGGGGTACAGGAGACCGGTTCCGTTATTAAATATATCAAAAATGTTTCATTGCAGACAAAGCTGCTCGGCTTCAACGCTTCCATTGTGGCAGCAAGGGAAGGGGAAGCGGGAAGAAGTTTTGGCGTTATTGCACAGGAAATTCGCGCTCTTGCGGAAAGCAGCTCGGTACAGACCGATAAGATTGAGGCGGTGCTGAACGATATCGCGGGTTCCATTAAGGACATTAGGGAAAATGTGATGCAGACCTTCCAGGAGCTGGACAGCGATATCGGTGTCATTGACGAACTCAACCAGAGCATTCAGCAAATCAGCGAAATTGCCTCTGAATTGAACAAGCTCTGCGATCAGCTGTCAAAATAGCCAATTGTCATCCTCAACTTAAACGCGCCGAAGCCGCAAAACTTGCTGTTTTGCGGCTTCGGCGCTGATCTTTATTTAGGGGACAAAGGAAAGGCGTCAGTCTTATTTTCGCCGCATTTTCATCGTCTTAATCAGTTGATGAAAAATCTTATAGAAATTTTCTGAATACCAGTATATCCATTTGATCAATGAACAGCCTTCTGCTTGCCATCGCCGGCCCGGCAGAATTAGATTTTAATTGTATTGGCAGCCTAATGTATTGTATAATAAAATCAAAAATGATCACGTGAGTCCGGCGCGGTAACAATGGGTTAGCTTTTGGCAATCATGGGGGGACACCGACCCGGAAAAATATCTCAGCATTGTTCATGATGGGGAGTATCCGTCGATTCGATTAAATACTGATTGTTAATATTGGAGGAAATGAATGATGACTCTGGACTTTAAAGGGATTCAGAAAAATGCACAGGGATATGAAGCCGCCATGACTAAATTTCTTAGGGATTTGATCGCAATCCCCGGGGAAAGCTCCGGCGAGAAAAAAGTGATTGAACGCATTGCCCATGAAATGCGCACGCTGGGTTTTGACAAAGTGGAGATTGATCCGATGGGAAATGTTCTTGGCTGGATGGGAACCGGCAAAACGCTCATTGCCTATGACGGACATATTGACACCGTTGGAATCGGGCAAAAAAGCAACTGGACCTTCGACCCGTACGAAGGTTATGAAACCGAATCCGAAATTGGCGGACGCGGCGCCTCCGACCAGCTTGGCGGTATCGTTTCCGCAAGTTACGGCGCGAAGATCATGAAAGATAGGGGGCTTCTCTCCGACAAATACACCGTACTGGTAACCGGTACGGTGCAGGAAGAGGACTGCGACGGCCTCTGCTGGCAGTATATCCACAACGAGGATAAGATTACCCCTGAATTTGTTGTGCTCACAGAGCCGACCGACGGCAAGATCTGCCGCGGACAGCGCGGACGTATGGAAATCCGCGTGGAAGTCAAAGGCGTTTCCTGCCATGGTTCCGCCCCTGAACGCGGCGACAACGCAATTTATAAGATGGCCGACATTCTTCAGGAAGTGCGCGAACTGAACGACCATCTTCATGTAGATCCCTTCCTTGGAAAAGGAACCGTTACCGTATCTGAGATTTTCTATAACTCACCATCCCGCTGTGCGGTTGCGGATATGTGCGCGGTCTCGCTGGACCGCCGCCTGACCGACGGAGAAACTTATGAGATTGCACTGGAAGAAGTTCGCAATCTGGAATTCTGCAAAAAATACAATGCGGCCGTGACCACGTACACCTATAAACGCCCCAGCTACACCGGACTGGTTTATCCCACTGACTGCTATTTCCCCACATGGGTTATTCCGCAGGATGCGCCTGCCACGCAGGCCATGGTTGAGGCATACAAAGGCATCTACGGCGAACCGAAAGTAGATAAATGGACCTTTTCAACAAACGGTGTTTCCATTATGGGACGCTATGGCATTCCCTGCATCGGCTTCGGTCCCGGAAAAGAAGCGCAGGCTCACGCTCCCAATGAAAAGACATGGAAAGAAGACCTTGTCCGCTGCGCCGCTGTGTATGCGGCAGTCCCCACTGTTTATTGCGGCGGACGGACTACACCATCTGCCGGTTGCACCCAGGGCGCAGCCGATAATCAATAGAATGGAAGGGTATTTATGATTGATATTCAAATAGGCTCAACAAATAAAGCACAGATAGCTTTTGTTTATGAGGACGCTGACCATGCGTCATTGCCGGTAAAAGAAGTATTCAAAGCGAAATTTCTCGAGAGCTTTCCGCTTTTTCAGGAGTCCCGTGTGCTTCTTTATGTGGGACTGGGGAAACGCGGGAAACTGAGCACCCGCAGAATGACGGATGCCGTTGCCAAAGGCGTGCGGGAACTTCAAAAAGTTCATTTGTGTGAGGCGGAAATAAATTTGTCCGCAATGGTACCGATTTTTGGGCTGGACTGTATACGAAGCGCTGTTTTAGGTGTAAAATTAGGTTTATATACCTATTGCCCGTATCAGACGGACAAACAAGAGAGTACGTTCCGGTTCTTTTTACAGGGAATTCCGCTGAGCCGGATTAAGACGGCAGAGGAATACCTTGAAAAAGCCGTGAATCTCGCAGACAGCGTTGTTTTAGCCAGAAACCTTGTCAATGCCCCTGCGAATTTGATGACCCCGGCGATGATGGCGGACGCCATGAAGCAGGAAGCGGAAAAATGCGGCGTGCAGGCCGAAATTCTGGATGAAGTACAGGCCGAACGGCTGGGGATGAATGCCTTTTTAACGGTTGGCAACAGCAGCGCAAACCCGCCCCGGTTGATTGTTCTGCGCTATCTCGCAGACCCGCAGTCCGCAGCAAGGACCGCGCTGGTCGGCAAGGGGGTTACCTGTGACACGGGCGGATACTGCCTGAAAAGCAAGGATTCCATACTGGGAATCAAAGGGGACATGGCCGGAGGCGCCGCGGTGGCCGGCGCGATTTTCGCCCTTGCCCGCAATAAGGTAAAAACCAATGCGGTGGCCGTTATCCCGGCCTGTGAAAACCGAATTTCAAGACAGAGCTTTATTCCCGGAGATGTTATCAAATCCATGTCCGGCAAAACAATAGAAATTCAGAATACGGACGCGGAGGGCAGGCTGATTCTTGCGGACGCGCTTACATACGCCATCCGGGTGGAGGGCGCGACCAGAGCACTGGATATAGCCACGCTGACAGGCGCGGTCGTGGGCGCTCTGGGATTTACCACGGCGGGCGTTTTGACAAACAGCGACGGTCTGTGGGAAGAGCTGAATGCCGCTTCGCAGGTGTCGGGAGAACAATATTGGCGGCTGCCCGTTTTTCCTGAATATGAAGAGATGGTTAAAAGCAAAATTGCGGATGTTAAGAACATGGGAGAGCATTATTGCGGCACGATTTCAGCCGGCCTGTTCATCAAAGAATTTTCTGAAAATCTGCCGTGGATTCATTTGGACATTGCCGGGACGGCGTGGGTGGATAAGCCGGTTTTTGAACATCAGGCGGTCGGCGCGACCGGCGCAGGCGTAACAACGCTTTACGACCTGCTCAATACGGAAGGGCAGTGCAGCGGACAGAAAATATAGCGCGGTATTATACCGTGAAATAGACATGCTGAACCGGGATGAACGTTCCGGTGAAGACCCGGACGATTATAAGGATTAAGACACAGAAGCCGCACCAAAAAGGCGCGGCTTCTGTGTTTTGGGGACTCTATCAAATATGGTGTGTAATCAAAGATTAGAATCTGCTGTAGTTAACCCTGCGGAAAAATTTCTTTAATTTTTTGTGCGACCAGCTCCGCCATCTTTCGATGCCCCGCCGCCGTATAGTGCAGCCCGTCCTGAAGCCCGACCTCTATGCTCCGGCCCGGATTGAGAAAGTGAACAGCATTCCTTTTTGCAACCTGTTGGTATTCATCAGCCAGAAAGCCGCTGTTTTCCATTCCTTCGCCAAACATCAGGCACCAATCCCGGATGCCGACATTGACAATAGGAACCGGTGCGATTAAAAGCACCTGCGGGGCACCATTCTCGCTACCGGATTCCGATTTTATAATGGCTCTTATCAAATTTTCCATGCCCCATGCAATGTCGCATACGGAAAGGGAAAAGCGTTTTTTCAAATCATTCGTTCCAAGCATGATGACAACAAGATCCAGCGGCTTGTGGCTGTCAAGGCAGGGCAGTAAATAGGTTTTGCCGTTTTTGTATTCTTCAATCGGGTCATCCCAAACGGTCGTTCTGCCGCCCAGCCCTTCTTCTATTACATAATAGCCGTCGCCGAGGAGTTTTTGAAGAAGACCGGTCCACCGGATTTCCCTCGAATATCTTCCCGTCATTCCGGGTTTCAGCCCATAGGTGTTGGAATCACCGTAGCAAAGAATGTTTTTCAATTCCTCAGCTCCTTTCGGATACATTTCACAGCATCACCGGTTAAAGAACAGGCATCTAAAAAATAAATTACTTCAAATATTTTCCGACAATTTCATGCATGACGCCCCACTGCTCTTCCATTTCCTCAACCAGCCTGAACTGGGTGCGGGCACGGTCCAGATTGTGGTTTTCACGGCTGATTTTAAAGTATGTGTCGCCGGCGAGATAATCCGCCAGAAAGCGGATGCCGCATTCGAGCGTCATCATTATTGCTCCGTCGGGAAGACTTTTGATTTCATCATTGGTAAGCACTTTTCCTGCGACTTCAAGGAAGCCTCTGGTATAAGCTTCAAACAGATCAATGTCAAAATGCACCTTGGAAAGATCCTGTTCATCCTCCGCCGCCGTGCTTGCGCCGAAGCGGATGGAATCGCCAAAGTCGTAAAGGGAAAGACCAGGCATGACCGTGTCCAGATCGATAACGCAGATGCCCTTTCCTGTTTCGCTGTCAATCAGTACATTGTTCAGCTTGGTGTCGTTGTGGGTAACCCGCAGGGGAAGCTCGCCCCGCGCCTGCATATCGACGAGCTTGTGGGTGTATTCCTCGCGTTTCAGAACAAAGTCGATTTCTTCTTTTACGCCGGATGCCCTGCCTTTCACGTTTGCGGCAAGGGCTTCTTTAAACTGGAGGATGCGGTTCGGCGTGTTGTGGAACAGCGGAATGGTTTCGTGAAGCGTTGCAGCCGGATAATCGGCCAACAGCATCTGAAAACGTCCGAATGAACGGGCGGAGTTGTAAAATTCCTGGTTAGACCTTGTCTGCTGAAGGGTAACGGTGTTCTCAATAAAGAGATAGGAACGCCAGTAGCCGTCGTCTTCATCAACATAATAAAAGGCGCCGTCCTTGGTGGGAATCAGATTCAGCGTTTCGCGGTTTGGGTCGCCGCCGGCCGCGGCGATGGCACTGTGCAGGTAACGGGTTACGCCGATCACATTTTCCATCAGTTCAACGGGATCGTGAAATACGTTTGTATTGATTCTCTGGAGAATATATCTGCGGGTGCGTTCCTCCAGCTGGAAGAAGACGGAAAAGGTGTCGTTAATATGCCCGCTTCCGTAGGGCAGAATACCCACATACTGGCCCTCGAACTGAAATTTCTTTACAATCTCAGGCAAAAATTCATTTTTAATCGGTTTCATTTATTGCCCTCCCAAAGCTCAGCGGGATAAATTCCCTGTTTTCTCATTTTGCGGATCGCTTCCACGACCACCGGTTTGTCTTCGCGGTAGGTGACGCCGTACCATTTATCGGGTGACTGCAGCACTTTGACGCTGGCCTTTTTGCTTTTCAGCAGTTCATCCACCACGGTGGGCAGAAAAAACTCTGCCTTCAGCGGGTTTTCAGCCAGAGCACTGTCCAAAAACGAAGGGAACCGGTCGGCGATTTCGCCGAGGATTGTTTCGGAAAAGCCCCACAGGTTCATCGAAACAATGCTGCCCTTCGGGATGGTAACCCATGTTTGCCCGCTGTCTTCCGTGTATTGAGCCAGACCCATCTTCTTTTCAATATGGGTACGCTCATGTATATCTTTTAAAAATCCGTCATGGGTGGCGGTACAGACGCCTCTTGCCACGTGACCGTAGTCCGTGAGCGTGTTTTCCAGCGTATAGCCCACCATAGCGTAACGGTAAAGTTCATCGTCTTGGCTGTGGAGAAGGTAGTCGTAAATCAGACGGAAAGCATCTTTTCCATAATAGTCGTCGGCGTTAATGACGGCGAAAGGCGCGTCGATCACATCGCGGCAGCAAAGGATAGCGTGTGCGGTTCCCCACGGTTTGTCACGACCTTGGGGTACACGGTAGCCCTCCGGTAGAACGCCAACCTCCTGATACGCGTATTTCACATCTATAATTTTTGACATTCTGTCACCGATAATTTCCTTAAAATCCGCTTCTATGGACTTCTTTATCAAAAATACTACTTTCTTGAATCCGGCATTCACTGCGTCAAAAAGGGAAAAATCAATAATAATTTCTCCGTTGTCCCCCACGGGGTCAATCTGCTTTGGCCCGCCGTATCTGCTGCCCATTCCCGCGGCCATTACAACGAGTACAGGTTCCTTCATGATGCATTTCTCCTTTTTGATCGCTTATCTTGCACTCTCTGCAATCATTTTAGACGATGGTTCCTTTAAAATAAATATCTTATCCATCACAAAATTTGCACAAAACATGATTTTTGCACAAAAGAAGCCTAAAGTGGTTTTTCTGTTCCTTATCTTGGTAAATATTTATGGATTTTATAAATTACATAGATAACAATTGATAAAAACGGTTATCAATGGTAATATCAAATTGTGTAATAATCGTCTTCCACATTATTATGTTGAGTTTAGACTTTTTGTATTCTTAAATTGGAGAAGGGGGGAAAGAAATGCGTAATAAAATGATTTTGACTGTTTGTGGCCTTGTAATTGTAATCGTCTTGGCTGCCTGTTCGGTGACGAAAACAACGGCGTCGTCCTCCTTGGAAAGGATCCCAGAGGCAACTGATAATGTTAAAGTTGCTGTTGTTAAAGGAGATGCCGCGCATAGCCCCAAATCATTGGGTGAGGTGGAGAAATTATCCCCCTATATTGTGAAAGGTCGTTTGCGCGATGACGCAAAACAAAAATTAGATGCTCCCATACAGGGGATGATAACCTATGGCATTACGGTCTCCACATTGGAAATTTCGCAAGTTTATAAGGGAAACTTCAAGGTGGGGGACACAATACCTCTTGCGGAAAAGTATTACACGCTGGAAGAAAATGGGGAATCTACTCGGTATGAGATGGGCTATGCGCCGTCTGTCCCCGGGCAGGAATATGTTTTCTTCCTGGTTAAGGCTCCCGATGAAAGCGAAATTCTGCGGGGAACTTATTCACCAATGGTAAAGGAAACGGGGCGGTATCCCGTAATCAATACGAAAGACAGCGGCGTTTTCGATATACGATCTATGTCGCCAGAAGATCTCAATCTTGTAAACACGGAATTAAGCACGTATCAAAAGATTTATCAGGAAGTGATTAATAAGTACATGAAGTGATTGACGGAATAATTGACTAGCCCACCCGGAGAAATTCGAGTGGGCTGGTTTTATTTGACAGAAAATGGTTATTAATGGTAATATCAAATTGTTGGGATAACCATTTCACAAATTAATAGCTTTTTATCTTAAATATTTGTATTAACAATATGAATGAGGTGGAAATTGATGCGTGTTAAAAATCTTCTGGCTGTTTGCGCCGTGGTTCTTTTCGCCGGTCTGACGGCATGCGGCGTGGAGAATACGTCGGTGCTACCCTCATCGCAAAGAACCCCCGCTGTTTCCGGACTGGAAGAAATCCCCCAAATGACGGCATACGCCGAAATCCGGGTGATTGACGGGGACATGCTGTACGCACCAACAACACTGAAGGAAGAGGACAAACTGTCGGACTATATCGTGAAGGGGCGTCTGCTTGACGACGCAAAACAGAAACTGGAAAGATATGAACCGGGAACCGTGAATTTCGGTGTTACGGTTTCCTCGTTTAAAATCTCTTGGGTCTATAAAGGAAACTTAAACATAGGGGATATCATCCCGATTGCGGAACGGTATTATACTGTGGAAGAAAAGGGAAAAATTGTCCGTTATGAGCTGGGCTATGCACCGTCGCCTCCGGATAAGGAATACATTTTCTTTCTAAGCAAAGTAGAGGACAGTAATGAATTCCTGCGGGGGACGTATACGCCGTCAGTAAAGGAGACCGCCAGATATCCCGTCGTCGACCCCTCACATTTCGATGTGGATTCCATGACGGCAGAGCAGCTTAATCTCGTCGTAAGAAACGTGGAGGATTACCGAGGAATTTATAAAGAAGTAATCCGCAAATTTATGAGGTAGATGGCGTAAGTGTACAAAAAAGCCCGCACCGGATTTACCGGGCGGGCTAAATTGATGGGAATCTTCGATTTATTCTTCAAAATGGGGGGAACGCCCTTTTTGGCTGTCGGTGCGCAGCTTGACGGAAGAAGAGTACTCGGAAGGGGTCATGCCGGTCACCTTTTTAAAGTGGCGGGAGAAGTAGTGGATGGACGAATATCCAAGATCATTGGCGATTTCGGTAAAGTTTTTTGTTCCCTCACGGATGGACTGTTTGGCACTGTCCACTTTCATTTTTCCAAAGTATTCCATCACGCCGCCGCCGGTCTTTTCGCGGAACACTTTCTGCAAAAAAGAACAGCCGCACATGGTTTCACGGCACACGTCATTTAAGGTAATCTTATTATGGATGTTTTGATTCAGATACGTAACAATCCGCGAGAAAGTGTCCTGACCGGATTTCTCCTTAATGGAGGAGGATACCCGTTCCTCTCCGGTTCCGCCCCTGCGGACCAGATTGATCAGCATCAGCTCAAGACAGATTTTAATCACCTGTTCAGAGGCAAAGTCACCCTGCCCGCTGCGCACAAGTTCTTTCAGATCGACGTCGTCCAGCTGGGAGGAGAAAGTGGATGTGGCCTCTTCAATGACCCGGCCGAGGAGGTCGCGTTCCAAATCGCCGACTCTTAAAATTTTACCGTCAAAAAAATTCATGGCGGGAGAATCACATCTAAACGTGATGACCACCAGATTCGGCGCGACTACGCCGTTTGCCCACAGGTTGTGAAATTCAAAGGGCTTATGAAAGATAATATCGCCTTTCTTCAGCACATAGTTGGTGCTGCCGGCAGTTACATCCACCTGCCCCTTGTCAACGTAAAGAAATTCCCAAAAATCGTGGGTTTCGCCGGGAAAGTAAAAATCGCTGTTGTATTCAAAATAATGAACGGTCATCAGTTCGTCAATAGTGATTTCCTGTTTCAAAAACGTGCTTACGAATTGCGTCATCAGTCTCAACTCCTCACTTACGGCCGGCGAAAGCCGCCAGCGCCCGGATTGCCTTTTCATAATACTTTATCATAACACAGATTTTAGATTTAATATTTCCAGATGAAAATATAGTAACAGCAGTGATGGACATAAGTGACTTTGTCATTCTGCGCATAAAATTTGTACAATGACATTTCACGGCATATTTGTCAATTTTTCGAATTGACAAATGAAATGGTCGTGCTATAATACGAGCAACACAAGGCAAAGGCGCTGCGTTCGATTGAACGGGAGCGCCTTTTTTGCTATATCCGCGCAAAGCAGAATATCCCCGCTTCTCAGGAGAGCAGAGACCTATTGTGCAAGTTAAATGGATTGTGCAAATTTAATGCAAAAAATTCTAAATCAATATTGTTTAGAACACCGTAAAATAAGGATATTGAACAGCGAATTGGATAAAAATAAAACTGCAAAATCTGATTTATTGGTCAATATGTAATTAGGGAATCTCTCAATTTCAAACATAAACTTAGGAGGTCTGAAAATGAAAAAGAAACTATTCTCTCTCATGGCCATCGTATTGACTTGCGCCATGGTGCTTGGCGGCTGCGGTGGCGGCGCAGCACAATCGACTGCGTCAACAGCCGCCGCGAAGAGCGACGTAACAATTAATTACTACTCCATGTGGAACGAAACAGAACCGCAGGGCCAGACCATTGCACAGGCGGTTGAAGCTTTTAAAGAACAGACAGGAATTACCGTCGATGTCAACTGGCAGGGTCGCGATATTCGCAAAACACTCCAGCCGGCTTTGGATGGCGGACAGGACATTGACCTTTTCGACGAAGACGTTGAACGTGTAAACGGAACCTGGGGCAAATATCTGCTCAATGTAGAAGATTTGGCCGCAAAGTCCTATGACACGACGAACGGCAAACCGCTGACGGA
Source organism: uncultured Caproiciproducens sp. (assembly GCF_963664915.1). Classification (NCBI taxonomy): domain Bacteria; kingdom Bacillati; phylum Bacillota; class Clostridia; order Eubacteriales; family Acutalibacteraceae; genus Caproiciproducens; species uncultured Caproiciproducens sp. Next base: position 636,887 of record NZ_OY761810.1, on the reverse strand, counting down.
TGTCATTAACAAAAAGCTTATTGATCTGGCCCGCTCCCTTGGACCGGATGGAAAACTTTCCACGATTCCGTACCAGCCGTCCAGCTTCGTAGTGATGTACAACAAGGACATCTTTAAGACAGCAGGGATTACCGAAGCACCGAAGACCTGGGAAGAGTGGCTTGCGGCCTGCGCAAAGATCAAAGCAGCCGGCAAAACACCGATCACAGTGGACGACGCTTACATGGCTTCCCTGTTCGGCTATCATATGGCCCGTCTGATCGGCAAGGACAAGACGCTTGCCATGGTGACGAATAAAAAGATAGACGATCCGGCCGTTTTGACTTTTGGCGAGCAGTGGAAAGAAATGTATGACAAAGGCTATATTTCCAAGAATGCAGCCGGAAACATTTATCCTGCCGGCCAGCAGGAAGTTGCAAGCGGAAATGTCGCCATGTACTTGAACGGAACATGGCTCCCGAATGAAATTAAGAATTCCGCTCCCGCGGACTTTAACTGGGGTTCTTTTGCTTATCCCGCAATCGGCAAAGACGGGGACTCAACGGAAGCCAACCAGTACGGCGCGCAGTGCTTCGGCATCAACAAGAGCACAAAACACGCTGAAGAAGCTTTCAAATTTATCGTATTCATGACAACAGGCGAGTGGGACAATAAACTTGCGGCGGACTCCATCGGCGTTCCGATGGCAAATGACGCAACATGGCCGAAACAGCTGACGGAAGCCAAAACGGTTATTGATGCAACCACAACCAGATACCCATGGGCAGTTGGCATGGAAAACGAAGCGGATATCAACGCAAAAATCAAAACAAACTTCGCATTGCTTGTCAGTGGCAAGCTTGACGCAAAAGGCTTTGCGGACGGAATGAAAAAATAATTTACTCATAGAACGGCAGGAAAAGGGCGGCATCGTGTTTACGCGCTGCAGCCCTTTTGTTCATGGAATTCTCGGGAGGTTCTTATGAAAACAAAAAATAAATCAATGATCGTCATTTTTCTGGCACCCGCGGTTTTTCTGTATACCATGGTTTTCCTTTATCCTACCATAAGGACCGTCATCATGAGTTTCTTCAAGGTGGAGGGCGTTACGGACGCCGTCTCGACATGGAAATTTTTCGGGATCGGCAATTTTAAGACACTTTTCAGCACCCCTCTTTTTATAAGCGCGCTCAGCAACATCGGCCTGATTTGGCTTGTGGGCGGCATCGGCGTTATGCTGGTTTCGCTGCTGTTCGGCGTTGTGCTCACTAGCGGCGTTCACGGAAAAAGCTTTTTACGCTCCGTTATTTACCTGCCAAACGTTATTTCGGCGGTCGCCATGGGCACCATGTGGATCAATTATGTTTACAATCCCGACTTTGGGCTGATCAATTCGACCTTAAAAATGCTTGGATTTAAAAATGCGGCTACGCAGTGGACCGGTCCGGAGCAGGTTTTCTGGAGCATGCTGATCGCCTATTGCTTCGGCATGGTGGGGTATCATATGCTGATCTGGATGAGCGGCATCGAGAGGATACCGGTGGATTTTTATGAAGCGGCCACCATCGAAGGGGCCAACGTGTTCCAGCGGTTTTCGAAAATCACCCTGCCTCTTTTAAAAGGGGTTTTGCGCACCAATATTGTTCTTTGGACCGTCAGCACCATGGCGTTCTTTGTATGGAGCCAGCTGTTTTCGCCCGTGAATCTGAGCTCAAGCACCGTTACGCCGATGTCCTACATGTATGAGTTGGTGTTCGGCGCAAGTTCTTCGGCCATCACGGTGCGTGATTCGGGTGCGGGCGCGGCAATCGGCGTGATTCTGACTTTGGTCGTCATTGTCGTGTTTATGTTTACGCAGCTCATTGTCAGACATGATGATGTCGAGCTTTAAGGGGGAATGAACAAATGGCTAAAACTAAAATTAAGCAAAAAATGAACTGGAAAAAAGAATTGGCCCTTGCTCCGGGCTATCTGATTGTCGGAATTTGGGTCGTTTTTACATTTGTGCTCATCGCCTGGATTGTTTTGGCGTCATTCTCCACTACAAGAGAGATTTTTGACGGCAATCTGTTCAAATTTGCCACCGGCCTGCATCCGGAAAACTACGTGAAGGCGTGGAAAACTCAGAAAGTTTCAAGCTATTTTATGAACTCACTGCTCTACACGCTGGTGTCCTGCACAGTCGTGATCATCATTGCGGCACCGGCCGCCTATGTGCTCAGCCGCTTTAAATTTCGGGGCAGGGGTCTTCTTCAGAATTTATTTGCGACCGCTCTCGGTATTCCGGCAATTATGATTATCATGCCTTTGTTTTCGCTTTTCAGTCAGATGCATGTCAACCAGTCCAGAGGGCTGGTGATCTTCCTGTATATAGCGATTAACGTTCCGTTTACAATCTTTTTTTTAAACACGTTCTTCCATAATCTTTCCGTTACCTTTGAGGAGGCTGCCGCGATCGACGGCTGTTCCCCTATGAAAACCTTCTGGATGATTATGCTGCCGCTGGCACAGCCCGGCATTATCACGGTAACCATTTTTAACTTTATTACAATATGGAATGAATATTTCATTTCTCTTATCTTTGCGAACACGGCGAAAACCCGTCCGGTTGCGGTCGGATTGTACTCCATGATTCAGTCCATGCGCTACACGGGCGACTGGGGCGGTATGTTTGCCGCCGTGGTCATTGTTTTCCTGCCGACGTTCATTCTTTACATTTTCCTTTCCGAAAAAATTATCGCCAGCGTTACCGGGGGCGCAATCAAAGGCTGATGCTTGGCGTGTGTTTTAACAAGACTGATGGGGGACGTTTTTATTGAAGATATATCAATCGCTGCTGAAAATACAGGGGGTCGCTCTTGAAAGCGGGAATCCTCTGCCGCGTTTCCGCGACCGAGCGCAGAACAAGGAACTGGTCGACGCCGGCCTGCTCGAAAACGAGCGGGCCGGATTCGCTTACCAGACCGGATTCCGCGAACTGCCCTATACGGTGCAGGACGATTTTCACAGGGAACTGAAACAGCAGGACATGAAAACTGTCGTGATGGAAAACGATTTTCTGCGCGCCACCTTCCTTGCCGACTTCGGCGGACGGCTCTGGTCCCTTTTTGATAAAAAAGCCGGGCGCGAGCTTCTGTTCACCAACCCGGTTTTTCGTCTTGCAAACCTAGCCATCCGCGACGCGTGGTTTTCCGGAGGCATTGAATGGAATCTTGGGCAGTTCGGCCATACTTGTTTGACCTGCGAGCCAATGTTTTTTGCTCGCTGCACGGATCAAAACGGTGATCCGTTTCTGCGCATGTACGAGTACGAACGTCAGAAGTGTTTCTTCCTGCAGATTGATTTTCACCTGCCGGAAGATTCCGACCGCCTTTTCGCCCATGTAAAAATTCTCAATACGAAAGACGAGAAGGTGCCGCTGTACTGGTGGACCAACATTGCCGTGCGCGAAGAAAAGAATGTCCGTGTCTTTTCACAAAGCGACGGGGTCATCTGCATTAAGCCGGAGACAATGAGCTCTCAGAATACCGCTCACGGCTTTGCCCACGACACCATGCCGTTTCTTAAAAGTCTGAACGGGCTGGACGCGAGCTATCCGGGGAACCTGTCTTATTCCAATGAATACTTCTTCCAGAACCGGCACGCTGCATCCGATGCATGGGAAGCGGCGGTTTATGATGACGGGACCGCTTTTTGGGAACGCTCCACCGCCGCACTGTGCCACCGCAAAATGTTCTGCTGGGGAATGCAGCGCGGCGGCGTGCACTGGAAGGACTTCCTTTCGCTGGACGGAGCGGGGAACTATCTTGAAATTCAGGCTGGACTTTCACGTTCGCAGGTACACGGGGAAGACATTGCTCCAAAAGGCTGTGTGCGCTTCACACAGGTGTTCGGCGGAATGAACATCAATACGGATGATGCCTTTGGCGGGTGGGAACCGTCAAAAGAATATATTCACGGTGTCATTGACAGCCGCCTGAGCGAAGAAGAGCTTGAGCGGGCCGAAAATTTGTATGAGACGCTTGAAGATGCCGTACCGGACGAGGTACTGCATTTCGGAAGCGGCTGGGGCGCGCTGGAAGCCGCCCGTGATCCGGATTTAATACCCAAGGGCCTTGTTTTTCCAAAGGAAACGCTGGGCGAAAAGCAGGCTGCGTGGCTTGCGCTTTTGGAGACGGGGAAAATGCCCGCGCTAGAAGAAGATCGTTTGCCCGCCGCGTGGATGACCGATTCCCGCTGGATGAAACTTTTGGCATCGTCTCTTGAAACAGAAGAAAACAGGAGAGAGGGAGCATTTCTCCATTTTGGGCTGATGCTTTATGAAAGCGGTAAATGGCAGGATGGAATCAATGCGATGAAGCAATCGCTTGTTTTGCGCCCAACGGCGATCTGCTGCAGGAACCTTGCGCAGGCCATGGTGCAGGAAAACAGGCTGGACGAAGCATGTGCATATATTGAAGAAGCGCTGTCCCTTGGCGGAGCCAAACAGTCGGTAGTGGTTGCACAGGACGCAATTGAAATTTTCACAAAGGCCGGGCGCTTTGGGCAGGCGTGGGACTGCTATGTCAATCTGCCCGACGAGCTGAAAGCCGTCGAGCGAATCAGGCTCAACACCGTGCATCCCGCGTTTGAACTGAAGAAATGGGAGTTTCTGGAGGAGCAGTTTGCTTCAAATTTTGCCATCATGCGCGAGGGGGAAACCATGCTGATTGATACGTGGTTCATGGTACAGGCCGTGCGGTTGGCGAAGCAAAGGGGAGAACCGGACTGGCATACCCTTTTGAATGAGGTCAGGGCTTCACTCGACCCGCCTTATAATCTGGATTTCCGCATGACGCTGCCGACGCGCTGAAAATGAAATGGCAGAATTGTTTCAGGGCAGCCGTAGGTTCAAACCGAACCGTATGGCTGCCCTGTTTTTATGAACAGAAATTTGGGCATAATCTTTAAAGCTTTTATTTTTGATCGCGCCGGGTGGGGAAGTCCGGCGCGTTTTTCGTAACATATTTGATACTGTTCATTTTCGGTATATAATGATATAATAAATAATCAATATAAAAATGAAAGGCGTGGTGAAATGAAGCTGAAAGCTGTTGCAATGGCGCTTGTGCTCGCGCTGACGCTGTCGGGCTGTTCCTTTGTGGGCCTTGATGCTCAGACGCTTATGCACCCGCCAAAACCGACCGGCGAAAAAGCGGATATTCACGCTCTGCTTGAAAGTAAGACCGATGGTAAAATGACACTGAAATATCCTTCGAGCGGGGACTATCGTTCAGCGATTATTACCCATGACGTCTGCGGTGATAAAAACGACGAAGCCATGGCGATTTATCAGAAGGGCGACGAGACTTCCGGAACCAACATCATGTTTATGAAGAAAGACAGCAAATGGGTTGACATGGGTTCCTTCAACAATCCTGTGGCGCAGGTGGATAAAGTCTGTTTCGGGGATCTGGACGGCGACGGCAAGGATGAAGTGATTGTCGGCTGGGGCAGCAGCCTGAACAACACAAGCACTATCTGCGTTTATTATTATAAAGGCGGAAAGATGAACGAGCTTAAACTTGACCAGACCTACACCGAGCTGGCGGTCATGGATTTTGACGGCGACGGCAGGGATGAGATTTTTACCGCTAATGTCAGCGCCGGCGACCAGCCCGCGCTTGCCCGCCTGTTTCGGGTCAAGGACGGCGCCGTGGAAGTGATGGGCTCCTGCCGCATGGACAGCGGGGTCACCAAATATGCCTCTACGCAGGCAGGTTTGATTAACGAAAAACAAAACGGGATTGTGCTGGACGGAATGAAGAGTGCGGATTCCCTTGTAACGGAGTTGCTTTACTGGGATAAAAAGGCTAAGGTTCTGAAATCACCTTTCTATGATGCGGGTACGCAGACAGCCAATTATACGCTGCGAAGCACGTCCGTTGTCTCAAAGGATATCAATGGGGATAAAATTATCGAGGTGCCGATTGTCAATCTGATGCCGGGTCAAAGCGATGAAAAGCCGGATGACACCGCCTATATTACCAACTGGCACCGCTATGATACCCAGACCAACACGTTTGTCCGGGTCATGAGCATGGTCCTTAATTATTCCGACGGGTACTGGTTTTTAATGCCGGACATGTGGCGCGGAAAAGTCACGACCAAAACGGACACCGTAACGCGCACAATCACATTTTATGAGTGGAAGGCCGCCGGGAAAAATTCGGGGTTAATCGGCGCCGCGCTTCTAAAAATTCAGGTGTTTTCGAAGCAGGAATGGGACGACGGTACGGGAACTGTCGGCTTTTATAAGCTTCTTGACTCCGATAATTTGGTGTTTGCAGCTAACTCCCCGTCACCGGACAATGCGCTCTCTCTCAGTATCAGCGATGTGAAAAACAGCTTTGAACTCATCAGTCAGGACTAAATCAGCATAATGGAGGAACGGATATGAAAAATATCCTTGTTGCCGAAGATGAACAGGCAATTCGCGAATTTGTAGTAATCAATCTGAAACGCGCCGGCTACAACGCCTTTGAGGCGTCCAACGGGGAAGAAGCGCTTGCGCTTTATGACCATGAGGGTGGCAATATCGACGTGGCGGTACTGGATATTATGATGCCCGGAAAGTTCGACGGCCTTGCCGTATGCAAGGAACTGCGCCAGAAAAGCGGCTCCATCGGCATCATTCTTCTGACCGCGCGCACGCAGGAAATGGATAAAGTCAGCGGCCTGATGATGGGCGCAGACGATTATGTTACCAAGCCGTTCAGCCCGAGCGAGCTTGTTGCAAGGGTGGACGCCGTATATCGCCGTGTTGCGCTGGAGCAGATGAGGAACGAGAATAATTTCAAAGAAGAAATCCGTTCGGGGGAATTTGCCCTTAATCTGCGCAACCGGACCCTGATGAAAAAAGGTGTGCCCATTGAACTGACACAGGTTGAATTTCAGATCATGGAGTATTTCTTTTCCAGTCCGACCACTGCCCTTGACCGTACCGATATTCTCAGGCATGTATGGGGAGACGCGTATTTCGGCGAGGAGAAGATTGTGGATGTGAACATCCGCCGTCTCCGAATGAAAGTGGAAGACGAGCCTTCCAACCCCAAACACATTGTTACGGTCTGGGGTCTCGGTTATAAGTGGGAGGCATAAAGGACTGTCTGTTCAAGATGAAATGAATGATTCAGAAAGGGGAAAATCAGCATGAAGACGACCGGTATTACAAGGCGCTGGCTTTTAAACAGCCTGGGCGTGATACTGCTCATTTTAATTACGCTTATTCTCATCCTTTCCTACGTCATACGCGGTTATGTTTACGACGGAATTCAAACGGCTCTGAGCAGCCGTTCCGACGAGCTGACCAATGTATTTGCGGATTACGGCAGAAAATCACCGCAGGAATTCAGCACCGCCGCCCGCAATTATGTTGAAAACTTTCCAAACAAAGAAAGCATGGAACTGATGGTTTTTAATTCAAACGGAAAAATCATCAACACTTCCGTCGGTTTTGCGCCGGACGAAAGCCAGCCCATGCCCGACTATAAACTGGCGCTGAACAGCACCGAAGGATACGGTACGTGGACGGGCAATCTGACCAGCGGGGAAAAAGTCATTGCCGTTACGCGTGTTATGCGCAACAATGAAGGCGGTTTTGTCGGCGCGATCCGCTATGTGGTATCGCTTGAAGAAGCCGACAAGCAGGTTGCCGTTATATTGGGTACGCTGATTCTTGCCGGACTTCTGATTATCCTGTTTGTCATTGTATCCAGCTACTATTTTATGAATTCGATTATTACGCCTATTAAGGAAATCGGCGCGACCGCAAAGCGGATTGCGCAGGGTGACTTTAAGGCGAGAATAGAAAAAACCAACGACGACGAAATCGGTCAGCTCTGCGACAATATTAACGATATGGCCGTCGAGTTGGGTGCCGCTGAAAAATTGAAAAATGACTTCATCTCCTCGGTGTCCCACGAACTGCGCACGCCGCTCACCGCTATTAAAGGCTGGGCCGAAACCATGCAGAGCGGCGGGAACGATAAAGAGACGTATGACCGCGGGATGGGCATCATCATCCGTGAATCCGAACGTCTTTCCGGTATTGTGGAGGAGCTGCTTGACTTTTCCCGCATGCAGAGCGGGCGCATGACACTGACCATGGATAAGATCGACATCCTTGCCGAATTGGGCGAAGCGGTCTACATGTTCAGCGAACGCGCCAACATGGAACATAAATTTCTTCTTTACGAAGAACCCGCCATGCTTTCGCCGGTGTTGGGCGATATCAACCGTTTACGGCAGGTGTTTGTCAACATCATTGACAACGCGTTGAAATACACGGAAGAGGGCGGCACCATCAGCGTGACCGCTACGGAATCGGGCGGATTTATCAGGGTTGTCATCAGCGACAACGGCTGCGGGATTCCGGCTGAACATCTGCCGAATGTAAAGAAGAAATTTTACAAGGCAAATCAGACCATCCGCGGTTCAGGAATCGGCCTTGCACTTGCCGACGAAATCATGAAGCTCCATTCAGGCAGTCTGGATATTGAGAGCCATGAAAACGTGGGCACGGCCGTAACTATTTTTATACCGACATTAAGGCGGCTTGAAAACAAGCCTCAGCCTGAAGAGACACTGAACGAAGAAAGGAACTCCGAAAATAATGGCTAGAGAAAAAACAAAATGCATCACGTCCATCGGGGGACAGGCGCTGATAGAGGGAATTTTAATGCGCGGACCAAAAAAGACCCAGGTGGCCGTGCGCATGAGCGACGGAACCGTTTCCATGGAAGAGATGGAAACCAACTTTATCAGGGACAAATATTCTATTATGCGTCTGCCGCTGCTGCGCGGGATCGCGGGTTTTATCGACTCCCTCTCCATGGGCTACAAGGCGCTTTCCTATTCCGTTGACAAGGCGGGAATTGAAGAGGACGAAGAGCCGTCCAAATTTGACAAGTGGGTTGAAAAAACTTTCGGCGATAAAATGATGAACGTGATTATGATAGCAAGTACTGTGCTGGGCCTTTTACTTGCGGTCGGATTGTTTTTCGTACTGCCTACCTTTATATTCAATTTGATCCGCGACTACGCGGCAGGTTCGGCCATTGCTCCGTGGCGCTCCCTCGTTGAAGGCGTCATGCGCATCGCAATCTTTCTTGTGTACATTATTTTATGCGCGCGTATGCCGGAAATTCACAGGGTCTTTCAGTATCACGGCGCGGAACATAAGACCATCTTCTGCTATGAAAACAATGAAGAGCTGACCGTTGAAAACGTGCGGAAGCACAGCCGTTTCCATCCGCGCTGCGGAACAAGCTTTTTGGTTATCATGCTGATTCTGGGCATCATTGTGGGATTCTTCATTCCATTTGGTAATCCGTTTATCAGGACAATCGTTAAAATTCTGTGTGTTCCGCTCATCGTGGGAATCGGCTACGAGTTTATCCGTTTATGCGGCCGCTGTGACAACATGGCCACCCGCATCATCTCCGCGCCAGGGCTGTGGGTACAGCGCATTACCACGAAGGAACCGGACGACAGCATGATCGAAGTCGCGATTGCCGCTATGAAGAAGGTCATACCTGAAAACGGCGAGGACAAAATTCCAGTATAAAACAAAGAGACGTGGGTGCTGATGGAATTGACGTTAGGCGAAGCATACCGGCAGGGAAAAACCATTCTTTTTCATGCGGGGAACGAAACCCCTGCATTTGACGCGGCATGCCTTTTTAAAAAAGTGTTCGGGCTTGACCGGCAGGCGCTGGTGGTTCACTCCGGGGAATCGGCCGGGCCGGGAAAGACGGAGGAATACTTCCGGCTGGTGCGTGAGCGCGCCGACGGCAGGCCGCTTCAATATATTCTGGGCAGCTGGCCTTTTATGGAGCTTACGCTCAAAGTTGGCGAGGGCGTACTGATTCCGCGTGAGGAAACCGAACTTCTGGTAACTGCGGCCGCACAGCTTTTAAAGGGAACGGAAACCCCAAAAATTATCGATCTCTGCTCCGGAACCGGCGCGGTGGCGCTCGGACTCGCTTCGCTTTTTCCCGGTGCGTCCATCTATGCTGCGGAGCGTTACGACAAAGCGTTTGGTTACCTCAATCTCAATATAAAAAATACAGGCTTTCAAAATGTAAGAGCCGTTCAAACGGATATTTTGAATCCGGAGAGTACGGCAGAATTCCCTTTGCCCGACTGCATCGTGTCGAACCCGCCTTATGTGACCACTGGGGAACTGGAAACCCTCCAGACCGAAGTGCAAAGGGAGCCGCAGACGGCGCTCGACGGGGGAAGGGACGGTCTGTTGTTTTACCGCGCAATCGCGGCGCTTTGGATTCCGAAGCTGAAACACGGCGGCGTCGCGGCGGCAGAAGTCGGCGAAGATCAGGCGGCGCAGGTTGCGGCGCTTTTTCAGGCTACCGGGCTGTCGAAGATCCGCATTTTGAAGGATTTCAATAATATTGAACGTGTGGTAACGGGGATAAATGAAAAAGATTAAACATTTGTTCGAATATTTTCGCCTGATGTATTGATTTTCAAAATAAAATACGATATAATTTTCTTAACGTGATAACAAACTTGAGGCCGTGACAGAAGAATCATGGAAACCGCGGCCTGTCATAAAATCGGAGGGAAACTATGGCGACAGATAAAAACGCAGCACTTGAAACGGCGCTGGCGCAGATTGAAAAGCAGTTCGGCAAGGGCGCGGTCATGCGCCTGGGTCAAAACGAGGCAATGCACGTGGAGGCAATCCCGACCGGCTCCCTGTCGCTTGATTTAGCGCTTGGCATCGGCGGACTTCCGCGTGGCCGTATCGTCGAAATTTACGGACCGGAAAGTTCCGGTAAAACTACGCTTGCCCTCCACTGTATCGCACAGGGACAAAAAAACGGGGGCAATGCGGCGTTTATCGACGTGGAGCATGCGCTCGACCCGATATACGCCCGTGCTTTGGGTGTTGATGTCGATTCCTTGCTTGTTTCACAGCCGGATACCGGCGAACAGGCATTGGAAATTACAGAGGCGCTTGTGCGCTCCGGCGCCATTGACGTTATTGTTATCGACTCGGTGGCGGCGCTTGTGCCGCGTGCCGAAATCGAGGGAGAAATGGGCGACAGCCACGTTGGTTTGCAGGCCCGCCTGATGAGCCAGGCGCTGCGCAAGCTGGCAGGCGCGATTTCCAAATCTAACTGCGTCGCTATTTTCATCAATCAGCTCCGTGAAAAGGTCGGCGTGATGTACGGCAGTCCCGAGGTGACCCCCGGCGGCCGCGCACTGAAATTTTATGCTTCCGTCAGAATTGATATCCGCAAAATTGAAACCCTGAAAAACGGTACCGAAATGATCGGCTCGCGCACCCGCGCGAAGGTTGTAAAAAATAAAATAGCTCCGCCGTTCCGCGAGGCGGAGTTTGACGTAATGTACGGCAGGGGAATTTCCCGCGAAGGGGAGCTGCTGGATCTGGCGGTAAAACTTGAGATTATTCAGAAGAGCGGCGCTTGGTTCTCGTTTAAGGAAACGCGGCTCGGGCAGGGCCGTGACAACTCGAAAACCTTTTTGGCGGAAAACGCCGATATTGCCAGTGAAGTGGAAGTACTTGTCAAGGAAAATGTGCTGAAGCTTTACACCAAGAATGCTCCGACGACCGCTTCTGCTGCGAAACCGGTGGAGGTAGCGCCTCCTGCGCCGGCAAAAGCAAGCGGACGCGGCAAGTCTGCCAGCATTGACATTTCTGCCGACGACTGATGCTGATCACAGCGATTGAACCGCGCAGGAAAGGGCTTTCGGCACTGTTTATTGACGGCGAATTCGCCGTCAATATCGACACGGAAACGCTTTTGAAATCGGGTTTAAAACCCGGGCGCGAAATGGATGACGAACAGCTTCATGAGCTGATGATATCGAGTGAGAACCGGCGCGCGGGGGAAAAGGCGCTCTATCTTCTGGAACACCGGAGCCATTCGAAAAAGGAACTGGCTGAAAAAATCAGCAGGGTCGCATCCCGGGAGGCCGCCGAAGCGGCGGCGCAGCATATGGTGGAGATCGGCCTTGTCAACGATGAAGAATATGCGCGCAGTCTGGCAGCGGATCTTCTGCGCCGCAAGGGATTTTCCGCGTCGCGCGTGCGGCGCGAGCTTCTGCAAAAAGGGATTGAAGACGAGCTTGCCCAGCAGATTGTTGACGAAATCGCCCCCGACCCCGTGCAAAAAATCACGGAACTGATTCATAAAAAATACGGACGGCTGCTGGACGACGAAAAAGGCCGCCGCCGAAGTATTGCCGCGCTGCAAAGACTCGGCTACAGCTGGGACGACATACGGACCGCGTTAAATCAATTTGAAAATGAGGACGAATAAATGTCATATAGTGTAGGACTGGTGAGCCTTGGCTGCGCCAAAAATCAGGTTGACGGCGAAATGATGATGGCCACGCTGCAAAAGGCGGGCTATGAAATCCGGGACGACGCCGCTCTTGCGGATGCCGCAATCGTCAATACCTGCGGTTTTATCGATGCGGCGAAAAAAGAATCCATTGAGGAAATCCTGGAGCTTGCCAAATTGAAGGCCGAGGGGAAAATCAAGGCAATTATCGTCACCGGGTGTTTGGCTGAGCGCTACCGCGAGGAAATTCTGAAAGAACTGCCGGAGGTGGACGCCGTTGCCGGAATCGGCGCGGACAGCGACATTGCCGCAGTGATCGAACAGGCTCTGAGCGGTGTAAAAGTGGAGAGTTTTCCCGAAAAAACGCTTCTGCCACTCAACGGGGAACGACGTTTGTCCACACCGGGATATTTTGCTTATCTTAAAATCGCGGAAGGATGCGACAACCGCTGCGCATACTGCGCAATTCCGTTTATCCGCGGGCGTTACCGCTCAAGGACGATGGAAGACATTGTCTGTGAAGCACAAACGCTTGTCCGCGGCGGCGCGAAAGAGCTGATTTTAATCGCACAGGACACCACGCGTTATGGCTGGGATCTGAATGGCAAGTTGATGCTCCCTCAGCTGTTAAAGGAACTTTGCAAAATTGATGGCATTGAATGGATTCGTATTTTGTACTGTTACCCCGACTATATTACCGACGAACTGCTGCAAACCATCGCTACTGAAGATAAAATCGTAAAATATATGGATTTACCGCTTCAGCATTGCAGCGCACGCCTTTTAAAAGCGATGCACCGCACAGGAAGCAGAAAAGAATTGACCGCGCTGATTGAGAAAATGCGTGCAACAATTCCAAACCTTATTTTGCGAACCACGCTCATCACCGGGTTCCCCGGCGAAACGGAAGAGGACTTTACACAGCTTGCCGAATTCGTCCGTGAAATCCGGTTCGAACGGCTCGGCTGTTTCACGTATTCGCAGGAGGAAGGCACCGCCGCAGCGGAAATGCCGGATCAGATTGACGAAGATGTCAAGCGGCACCATATGGATCTGATTATGGAAGACCAAATGAATATCATGCAGGAATGGGGAGAAAAGCAGATCGGAAAAACCGTTCGTGTGCTTGTGGAAGGGTTTGACCGTTACGCGGATTGCTGGTTCGGCCGCTCCTGTGCCGATTCCCCCGATGTGGACGGTAAAATATTCTTTACTGCAAAAGGCGTAAAGCCAAAAAGCGGAAGCTTTGTGGCTGTAAAAATAACAGAGTGTGTTGATTGTGACCTGACCGGAGAAATCGTTATCGAGGAGGCGCGGGAATGAACCTGCCAAATAAATTAACCGTTATGCGCATTATACTGGTTCCTTTTTTTGTCGCAGTGCTTTTGATTCCTGGAATTCCGCATCATTACCTTTGGGCGGCGATCCTGTTCGGGGGCGCGGCGCTCACCGACCACTATGACGGCAAACTGGCCCGCAAAAACAATCAGGTTACCAATTTCGGGAAATTCCTTGACCCTCTTGCCGATAAAATCCTTGTGGTTTCGGCTCTTGTCTGTTTTGTTGACCTCAGACTGGCGGCTTCATGGTGTGTTATTTTAATTATCGCGCGTGAATTTATGGTAACCTCCATCCGCCTTGTTGCCATTGACAACGGCGTTGTCATTGCCGCGAACAGATGGGGAAAAATAAAGACGGTCAGTCAGATCGTCGCGATTACCGCCATCCTTGTTTTTCAGTATGTTCAGGAGCTGGTTTCGCTGGGGCGGATTTCTCCCTTTACGTTTGGCGGAGTATCAAGCGCGGCGGTATTTGACGGAATCGGATATGCTTTGATTTTGATCGCGACCTTTTTTGCGCTGCTTTCCGGCGTGATTTACATCGTGCAGAATATCGGGGTTATCAATACGACGAAATAGGTGCTGGCGAATAGTAAATATTTTACATGCCCTTTGGCGGGGGTTTACTTAACAAATATTTTGGTATATACTATTGTCACATTCTTTTATAACCATGCTATATTATCAGTACGATTAAAATGCGATGAGCGGAAGAAGTAACCGCAACGCGGGTATCAGAGAGAAAGCGCCTGGGCTGGAAGCGCTTTTTGCACGGCGGGCGGCGAAATGCATCCGTAAGCAGGCGGGGGGAAATAAAGTATCCCCGCACGGCTGGCACCGTTACGGGCCTACGAGTAATAAAACGGAGTGGAACCGCGGTATAATGACCGCCTCCGTCCCTATTTGGGGACGCGGGCGGTCTTTTTTTGTTGGAGGCAGATATGTTTACAAAACTCAAAGAGGAACTTGATTCGGTCATGGACCGTGATCCGGCGGCAAGATCCAGAATAGAGGTGTATTTTCTTTATTCCGGTTTCAAGGCGGTTCACGCCTACCGAAAGGCGCACTGGTTTTACCAGCATAACATGAAATTTATTGCGCGGTATTTATCGCAGCGCGCACGGCATAAGACTGGAATTGAGATACACCCCGGCGCGCAGATCGGCAAGGGACTGTTTATCGACCATGGCATGGGCGTGGTGATCGGCGAAACTGCCGTTATCGGCGACAACTGCACGCTCTATCAGGGCGTCACGCTCGGCGGCACCGGAAAAGATCACGGAAAGCGTCACCCCACCCTCGGTGACAACGTGATGGTCGGCTCGGGGGCAAAGGTGCTCGGCCCGTTCCGCGTGGGGGACAATGCCCGCGTTGCGGCGGGCGCTGTGGTGCTCGACGAGGTGCCGGACAATGCGACGGCGGTCGGCGTGCCGGCAAGGATCGTCCGTCTGAACGGTGTGCGGCCGTGCAATCTGGATCAGATTCATATCGCCGACCCAATCGCGCAGGAACTGTGTCAAATGCAGATAAAACTACAGGATATGCAAAAACAGCTTAATATAACGATCAGTCAAAGAGAGGAAATGCAGAGATGAAAATTTACAATACGTTGACGCGCCAAAAAGAAGAATTTGTTCCGCTGACCGTGGGAGAAGCGAAAATATACGCGTGCGGTCCTACGGTGTACAACTACATCCATATCGGCAACGCACGGCCGATCTGTGTGTTTGACGTACTGCGCCGCTATTTTGAATACCGGGGCATGAAGGTCACCTTTGTCCAGAACTTTACCGATATCGATGATAAGATCATCAATAAGGCGAAGGAAGAAGGCAGCGATTACCTGGCGGTTTCAGAGCGGTATATCGAAGAGTATCAGTCGGATGCGAAGGGACTCAACGTGCGCCCCGCAACGGTTCATCCGCTCGCAACCGAAAATATCGATGAAATTATCAATATCATTACCGATCTGGTTGAAAAGGGCTTTGCCTATCCCACCAGCAACGGGGATGTTTATTTCCGCACGAAGAAGGACGCGGACTACGGAAAGCTGTCCCATCAGCCGCTGGAGGATCTGCAGGCCGGCGCGCGCATTGCCACCGGTGAAATTAAAGAGGACGCCATGGATTTTGCCCTTTGGAAAGGTGCAAAGCCCGGCGAACCCAGCTGGATTTCCCCATGGGGTGAGGGTCGGCCGGGCTGGCACATTGAGTGCTCTGCCATGGCGCGCCGCTATCTCGGAAAAACAATTGACATTCACTGCGGCGGACAGGATTTAATTTTTCCGCACCACGAGAATGAAATTGCTCAGAGCGAATCCTGCAACGGCGTGCAGTTTGCGAACTACTGGATGCACAACGGTTACATCAATGTAGACAACCGTAAAATGAGCAAGAGCCTTGGAAATTTCTTCACGGTGCGCGACGTTGCCGAACGGTACGGTTATGAACCCATCCGCTACCTGATGGTTGCTTCGCATTACCGTACCCCCATCAATTACAGCGAAGATGTGATCGAACAGTGTCAGGCCGCGCTTGAACGGCTTTACAATTGCCGCGACAATCTGCTGTTTTTAATTGACCATGCCCTGTCCGGTGAAAAAGAGGGCGAACATGCCGTCCGCCGCAGGTTAAGCGAATATCAGGACCATTTCATCGAAGCGATGGAAGACGACCTGAACACAGCCGATGCGATTTCCGCGCTGTTTGATCTGGCGCGCGACATTAATTCCAGCCTAAACGCTTCTACCGCGCCGTCAAAAGAGCTGTGCCGTTTTGCGCTGAACTTGTTTCAGGAGCTTGCCGACGTGCTCGGCCTGCTTTATGTGAAAAAAGAGACTTCGATCGACGAGGAAATTGAAGATTTGATTGCCGCGCGCACACAGGCGAGAAAAGACAAGGACTGGGTGACGGCCGATAAAATACGCGACGAACTGAAAGCACGGCATGTGGTGCTGGAAGATACGGCACAGGGCATCAAATGGAAAATAGAGCAATAAATTCGCTGCGCTGAAACGAAAGGCAGAACAGAAATGGCAAAAGACAACAATAAAACGAATGTAATGCGAATTCTGGATCAGGCAAAAATACCGTATCAATATTATTTTTACGACCATGAGGACGGCAAAATCGACGGTGTTTCCGTCGCACATAAACTGGGGCAGAATGAGGAGCAGGTTTTCAAAACGCTGGTGACCCGCGGGGCGAGCCGTGACTATTTCGTTTTTGTGATTCCGGTTGCATTGGAACTGAATCTGAAGGCGGCCGCAAAAAGCGTGGGTGAAAAATCGGTTGGAATGATTCATGTGGATGAAATCAATAAAGTCACCGGGTATATCCGCGGCGGCTGTTCCCCCATCGGCATGAAAAAGCAGTTTAAAACGGTGATTGACAGCAGCTGTGAACAGCTGCCGACCATCATTGTCAGCGCCGGGAAAATCGGCTCGCAGGTGGAGGTTGCCCCCTTGGAACTGCTCCGTTTCATCGGCGGAAAGACCGCGGCGCTTACACAGTAGGAATACATGTGTAGGAGGATCGGGATGATCCCGCGTGTAAAACCGCTTTCCCAATACGCACATCAATAAAAGCCGCGGATACCTTCTGGTATTCACGGCTTTTATTCTAAAATCATCCTGCAAATAGGACCTGCTTTTACAATCTAAAACATACAAACGATTTATTTAAATATTTTATTATATTATATCTAAAAATCCATATTATAACGGTTATTACGAAAACTAAGGAAAACAAATCATGTAAATAGCTAAAAATTTTAAACTGTAATCCGTATGATTAAACAAAAAAGAGATAAACTAATAATTTTAGGCTATATTTTAATTGAAATGTTTATATAAATATTTTATACTTTGAACAGTCAAGGGAGGAAATCCGATGAAAACAAGTATTAAACAACTCAGTGAAATAACAGGCTTCTCTCCGGCGACCATTTCCAACGCACTGAACAATAAAAGAGGGGTTAACAAGGAAACCTCGGATTTGATTTTTAAGGCAGCCATGGAAGCGGGATACGTCAATGATACGAAGTTAAACAGCATACGCTTTATCGTATATAAAAAACACGGCCGCGTTGTGGCGGACACACCGTTCTTTTCGGAGCTGATTTCCGGTGTGGAAAACGAATGCAGGGCCTGCGGATACAGAACCGAGATTTGCCACCTTGATAAGACCGATGAAAATTTTACAAGGCTGCTGGAACAGATTATAAACGACAGAACTTCTGCAAATCTGGTACTTGCAACCGAGTTTAACGAAAAAGACGCGGCGCCGTTTAAGCAGGCGGTTTGTCCGGTGGTAATGCTGGACTGCTGGTTTGAGGACATGAGCTTTGACGCTGTTATTATAGACAACACAGATTCCGTTTACAATGCGGCAACGTTTTTAATTGAAAACGGACATGAAAAAATAGGATATCTGAAAAGCAGTACCCCGATCAAGAACTTTTATTACCGGGAAATCGGTTACCGCAGAGCGCTTCACAGGGCGGGCCTTACGATCAATCCGCAGTATACGATTCCGCTTGCCCCAAGCATGGACGGATCTTACCGCGATATGAACGCTTACCTTGACAGGCACAAAGATTTGCCGACCGCATTTTGTTCGGACAACGATAACATTGCGCTGGGAGCATGCAAGGCGCTGATGGAGCATGGCTACCGTATTCCGAAGGATGTTTCTGTTATCGGATTTGACGACATGCCTTTCTGCGAAATTTCTTCCCCGTCGCTCACGACCATCAAGGTTTTTAAACAGGAAATGGGCGCGCTCGCCGTTCGGCGTCTGGTTAGCATCATTAAATCAGGCAGCACTATAAAAACTAAAACACAAATATGCACGGAGTTCGTCGAACGGGAGAGCACACGGCGGCTTTTTGCAAACGAAAAGGAGATCGTATAATATGGAAAAATTGAAAATCGGCTATGCACCAACAAGAAGATTTACCTTCAGTGCGGAAGATGCACGCAAGTATAAAGATCTGATTTTTAAGTTCATGCAGCAATACGACAGTATTGAAATTGTGGGCATAGACGACATCAATGAGGAAGGTCTTCTGTACGACTCCACCGCAATGGCGAACCGGGTTTCGGAAAAATTCATTGCGAACCACGTTGACGCTGTGTTCGTTCCCCACTGCAATTTCGGCACCGAGGATACGGTTGCCAAGGTTTGTAAAGCGGTCGGCAAACCGGTTCTGCTTTGGGGCCCGCGCGATGAAGATCCGCTTGAGAACGGTTTTCGTCTGAGGGACACGCAGTGCGGTCTGTTTGCTACCGGAAAAGTGCTTCGGCGCTTCAATGTTCCCTTTACTTATATTCCCAATACCAGTGTGGACGATCCCGTTTTCATCCGTGGATTTGAAAATTTTCTGCGCGCGGCGAACGTGGTCAAAGCATTCAATAAAATCCGTATTCTGCAAATCGGGCCCCGTCCTTCCGGCTTCTGGTCGGTTATCTGCAATGAGGGCGAGCTGATTGAAAAATTTGGGATTCAGATTTATCCGATCAGTGTGGTTGAGCTTCAGCTTAAGACCGAGGAAATCGAAAAATCCGATTCCGCGGAGCTGAAAGAAACTACTGAAAATATTATGCAAATTGTGAAATGCAAGCCGGAGGATGCGGCGTCCGTCAAACGCGTTGCCGCTCTGAAGCTGGCAATGAGATATTACGCGGACCGCGAGCTTTGCACCGCTGTCGCCATTCAGTGCTGGGACGCGATGCAGAAGAGCATGCACATCATGCCCTGCCTTGCGAACGCGCTTCTGACCGACGAGGGTCTGCCTGTATCCTGCGAGACCGATATCTGCGGCGCGGTTTCAGAAATTATGGCTTATGCCGCGACTTTGGAGCAAACGCCGCCGTTCCTTGCGGACTTAACCGTCAGACAAACCACGAATGACAATGTGGAACTGCTGACCCACTGCGGAAATTTCCCGCCCAGCCTTGTACCGTCCGGATGCCAGACCTGCTTTAACAATCATTTTCTGTTTGACGACCACTGCCCCGGCACCCACGAGGGGGAAATCAAAGGCGGCGAGCTGACGATGGTGCGGTTTGACGGAGATCACGGCGACTATCAGCTGTTCATGGGCAAATGTAAAGGCACGCACGGAAAATTCTCGCGCGGCACCTACCTGTATGTTGAGGTCAACGACTGGCCGCTTTGGGAAACCAAGCTGGTTGAAGGGCCGTATATCCACCACTGCGCGGGTGTTCACCAAAATATTGTTCCCGCTCTGTATGAAGCCTGCAAATATATCCCCGGTCTTTCCCCTGACCCTGTCGACCCAACGGAAGAGGAAATCAAAGCATGGATGAGGGGCAGCATTTAAGAGAACGCTGTGGCAGTAAGGAGAGTACGAATGGAAAATTTAACAGCGAAATCATTTGAAATCAGACAGGATATTCTTGATATTATCTATCGTGCGAAAACGGGGCACATCGGCGGCGATTTCAGTGTCTGTGATATTTTGACCGCTCTTTACTACGGCCAGATGAACGTAAGCCCCGAGAACATCCACGATCCCAACAGGGATCGGTTCGTTTTGAGCAAGGGACATTCCGTTGAGGCGCTCTACGCCGTGCTTGCGAGCCGCGGCTTTTTCCCAAAGGAAGATTTGAAAACCGTATCGCAGTACAACTCCAAATATATCGGTCATCCGAACAATAAAGTCAACGGCATCGAAATGAACTCCGGTTCTCTCGGGCACGGGTTGTCCGTCTGCGTCGGCATGGCGCTTGCGGGTAAAATGAACGACGCCCCGTACCGTGTTTACACCGTCATGGGTGACGGCGAGCTTGCCGAAGGTTCCGTCTGGGAAGGCGCGATGGCCGCCGGACACTATAAGCTTGACAACCTGACAGCGGTCGTTGACCGCAACCGCCTCCAGATTTCCGGTTCGACGGAAGACGTAATGGCGCAGGACAGTCAGGACGACCGCTGGCGTTCGTTCGGCTGGTATGTTCTCCATGCCGTCGGCAACGACATCAACTCACTTAATGCCGCTTTTGACAAGGCCAAAACGATTAAGGACAAGCCCACGATGATTATCGCCGACACCATTAAAGGCTATGGCGTTTCCTTTATACAAAATTCCGCTCCTTGGCACCACAAAGTGCCGACGGAGGAAGAATACAAATTGGCAGCACAGGAGCTTGCACAAAGGAGGGAACAGGCGATATGAATAAGATAGCGAACCGTCAGGTCATTTGTGATGTTTTAACCGAAAAAGCGAATGCCGATCAGGATATCGTCGTCCTTTGCAGTGATTCCCGCGGTTCCGCGTCTATGGGCAACTTTGTTGCCGCGCATCCTAAACAGTTTGTCGAAACCGGCATTGCGGAACAGAATATCGTTTCTATTGCGGCGGGACTTGCCAGCTGCGGAAAAAAACCGTATGTCGCGTCCCCTGCCAGCTTCCTTTCCACAAGAAGCATGGAGCAGGCCAAAGTGGATGTTGCGTATTCCAATACCAACGTGAAATTAATCGGCATCAGCGGCGGCATCAGCTACGGCGCACTGGGAATGACCCACCATTCCGCCAATGATATCGCAACCATGGCTTCGATCCCCAATATGCGCTTTTATATGCCGAGTGACCGTCTGCAAACCAAAGTGCTTTTCGAGGCACTTTTAAAGGACAACAAACCCGCGTATATCCGCATCGGCCGCAGCGCGGTCGAGGATGTCTACGAGGAAAGCAGCGTTCCTTTTGTAATGGATCAGGCAACCACCGTAACAGAAGGAACCGACCTCACCATCATCGCCTGCGGCGAAATGGTGAAGTCGGCGCAGGAAGCGGCACAGACGCTGAAAGAGAAAAATATTTCCTGCCGCGTACTCGATATGTACTGTGTAAAACCCATTGACAAAGAAGCCGTTCTAAAGGCGGCAAGGGAAACAAAAGCGATTATTACAATTGAGGAGCATACGGCAATCGGCGGACTGGGCGCAATGGTCAGTCAGATTGTTTCAGCGAACTGCCCGAAAAAGGTGATCAATATTGCTTTGCCCGACGCACCCGTTATTGCAGGAAATTCACAGGAAGTGTTTGCCTATTACGGCCTCAAAAAGGAAAATCTGGTAAAGGCTGCAACGGAGTTGATGGCATGAGCGAGCAGTATATTTTAGCGATTGATCAAAGTACCAGCGGAACAAAAGCACTCCTGTTTTCACAGGACGGCGAATTGATCGGCCGCTGTGACCGTCCCCACAGACAGATTGTCAATGACAGGGGATGGGTGGAGCACGACGCGAATGAAATTTATCAAAACACTGTCTGCGTCGTCAAAGACGTCGTTGAAAAGACGGGAATTAATAAAGAGGATATTCTCGGGGTCGGAATCAGCAATCAGCGTGAAACGGCAATGGCCTGGAATAAACAAAGCGGAGAACCCGTTTTTCACGCGATTGTCTGGCAGTGCACAAGGGGGGAGGCAATCTGCAGCGCGATTGCCGCAAACGGCTTCGGCGACGAGGTAAAAGCTGCTACCGGGCTGCATGTTTCCCCATACTTTTCCGCGGCAAAGCTCGCGTGGATTTTGCAGAATGTGCCGCTGGCGCAGTCGGCCGCAAATGAGGGGAATTTGTACTGCGGTACGATGGACAGCTGGCTGGTGTACAAACTCACCCATGGCAAAAGCTTTAAGACGGATTTCAGCAACGCTTCCAGAACACAGATGTTCAACATCTGTAAATTGAAATGGGATGAAACCGTCTGCGGTCTGTTTGGGATTAAAACGGAATGGCTTGCACAGGTCTGCGATTCCAACAGCCTCTTTGGTGAAACGGACTTTGAGGGCTATCTGCCGAAGCCCGTTCCGATTCACAGTGTGATGGGAGATTCCCACGGTGCGCTGTTCGGTCAGGGATGCCTTTCACGGGGCATGATTAAAACAACCTACGGCACCGGATCCTCCGTCATGATGAACATCGGTAAAACGCCGGTGTTTTCCAAAAACGGCGTGGTCACCTCCATTGCCTGGAGCATGGACGGCAAGGTCGATTATGTGCTGGAGGGCAACATCAATTATACCGGCGCGGTGATGAAATGGATTGTGGATGATCTTGGCCTGATTCCCTCGGCGAAGGAAGCGTCAAAGGTGGCCGCTGCGGCGAACAAAGCGGACGAAACCTACCTTGTGCCTGCTTTCACCGGGCTGGGCGCGCCCTACTGGGACAGCAAAGCGAAAGCAATGATCTGCGGAATGACCCGCAGCACCGGAAAGGCCGAACTTGTGAGGGCCGCGGAGGAATGCATCGCCTATCAGATTGCGGATATCATTCGTGTTATGAGCAAGGAATCGGGTATTGATATTCAGACGCTCCGCGTGGACGGAGGCCCGACAAAGGATTCGTTTCTGATGCAGTTCCAAAGCGATATATTGGATATTCCCGTCATAGTCCCCGCGACAGAAGAGCTTTCAGGCGTGGGCTCCGCGTATGCGGCGGGCATAGCGCTCGGCGTATATGACAGGGAAACCATCTTTCAAAAAATCAGCAAGACCACCTTTGAACCGCTGATGGACGCGCTGGAAAGACAGCGCCGTACCGCCGGTTGGAAAGAGGCGGTGTCCATGGTCTTAGCTCGATGAAAAGAGGAATTCTTTAAGCAAGGGACTCGTTCATTTTGTCAAACATACTGTGGGAATAGTTCCACAGATGCAATAATAAGGAGGAGCATAGTGATGAAAAACACAAAGAAAATTCTCGCATCAGTACTTGCAATCGCAATTTCCATGGCAGCCGTCTTTACAGGCTGTTCCACCGGTACAACAACTTCGTCCGCAGCGGCGTCAAAAGCCGAGGCATCAAAAGCGGAATCCACAGCGGCGTCTTCAGGCGCAGCCTGGGTAAAAGCCGAAGGCGCAAGCAAGATCATCGTGATTATCACCCCGTCCCACTCCAATCCGTTCTTTAAGACGGAAGCCGACGCGGCGGAAGCAAAGGCAAAAGAACTTGGCTATGAGGCACTCGTCCTTGTACATGACGACGACCCGACCAAGCAGGCTGAACTGTTTGATACCGCAATTTCCAAAAAAGCGGCTGCAATCATCTGCGACAACGCAGGTGCGGACGCAACCGTGGCGGCTGTGAAAAAGGCAAAAGACGCAGGAATCCCGACTTTCCTAATCGACCGTGAAATCAATGAAACAGGCGTCGCAATTTCCCAAATTGTTGCAAACAATTATCAGGGCGCAAAAGCAGGCGCTGAAAAGTTTGTAGAAGCAATGGGAGAAAAAGGCAACTATGTTGAACTTACCGGCAAGGAATCCGATACAAACGCAGGCGTGCGCTCCAAGGGCTACCATGAAGTCATGGACCAGTATCCGGACATGAAGATGGTTGCACAGCAGACAGCCAACTGGGAGCAGACCGAAGCCTACTCCAAGATGGAATCCATTATTCAGGCAAACAAAGATATTAAAGGCGTTATCTGCGGCAACGACACAATGGCAATGGGCGCAGCGGCAGCCGTAAAGGCAGCAGGTTTGAAGGGCGTTGTCATAGTAGGACTTGACGGCTCCAACGATGTTCGCGATGCAATCAAGGCCGGCGATATCGTAGCTACCTCCATGCAGCCGGCATATGACATTGCCCAAATGGCAGTGGTACAGGCGGACCAGTATATTAAAACAGGTAAAACCGGCGCAGATGAGAAACAGCTTGTTGACTGTGTATTGATCACAAAGGCCAATGCAGACAAACTTGACAACTTTGCAATTAAGAAATAATCCATCTACTTCTCTTATGGGGGGTGCGGTGTTGCACCGCACCCCCCGCACATTAAAAAAATCCGGTATTTTTTTTAAATTTGAACACAATGAATTCGATTCGGTTTATAGATATTTGCCTGCTGCTCTCCGTGCAACGGTGACAGGCAATACCAATTCAGCACGGAGAAATGAAGGAATCAACATGAAAAAACGAATTTTAGCCATCACCTTGATTCTTGCGCTGGCATGTGCGGCCCTTACCGGATGCGTAAAGGTTGTTCCGCTTACAGCCAGCAGTACAGCGGGCGGCGCAGCCGAGGGAGAAGGGGACGCTGAAACGTATATAAATGGAATGTTTCAAAAAGAAGCCGTTCCAGCGCTCAAGAAAAAGGCGGTCGACTTTTCAAAGCTGATGACCGAAGCGAACGGGGATTTGAAAACAGTCGTTGAAAAATACGGCAGACATTCAGAGGCAAGCAGCCCCTACAACTTTACAGTAAAAGGAACGGCGACTGTGGAAGAGGCAAAAACCGATCTTCGCGCAGGCTACCTTGTTTTAAAAGTGACCGGTTATACCGGCGATGCAGCTGTTAAAATGGCGGTTGGCCCGGTTTTCAAGGGAACTTCAACCAGGGATTCCATTGAAGCCATTAAATTCGACGACTACAAGAATCAGGTAACGTTTGCCGCCCTTTCCTCTGCAATTCATAAAAATATTGCGGAGAATGTTATATCAAAGGTGAAGGTCAATGATCTGAAGGGAAAAACGATTGACTTTTACGGAACATTTGCAAATGAACAATCGGATGAAATCCTGATTACGCCATTTGAAATTACTGTAAAATAGGAGGTTCAGGCATGGATAATCAAGCACAAAACACGCAGAACCCGGATGTCTGCCTTTACTGCGAAAGCATAGATAAAATTTACCCGGGCACCAAGGCGCTGGACGACGTTTCCTTTGAAGTGAAGACCGGGAAGGTCAATGTCCTGATTGGGGAGAACGGTGCCGGAAAATCCACTCTTATGAAAATTGTGGCAGGCATTGAAAGCCCGTCCAGCGGCAAAATTATAATGGATGGAAAAGAGATCTCCTTTAAGGATACCGCTGAGGCCCGGGCAATGGGTATCGGGATTATTCATCAGGAACTCAGCCTGTTCCCCAACCTCAATGTTTACCAGAATATTTTTATGGCTAATGAACATACGAGAGGCAAAACGCTTCTTGATAATAATGAACACATCAAGCTTGCCAAAAAGGTGCTTGCAAAACTGGAGTATCCGATTGATCCCAATACTATTGTCGGTGATCTGCGCGTCGGACAGCAGCAAATGGTGGAAATCGCGCGTAACCTGGTGCAGGAGGGGCTTAGGATTCTCATCATGGATGAACCGACTTCCTCGCTCAGCTCACAGGAGGTTGAGGTACTGTTCAAAATTATCAATGAACTGAAGGCCTCCGGAATTTCCATCGTGTATATTTCCCACCGTCTTGAGGAAATCATGCGCATCGGCGATTATGTCACCATTCTGCGCGACGGCAAAAAAGTCGCTGAGGACGACGTGAAAAACATCAGTGTCGGCTGGATTGTCCAGAATATGATCGGCAGTGATAAAACCTATACAAAGAAACAGAACAACACCGATTTTTCAAAGGAAGAAACCGTGCTGAAGGTGGAGGATCTCTGTTTGCCAAAGCGCGGCGGCGGCTGGCTTTTGAACCATGTCAGCTTTGCGCTGCACAAGGGCGAAATCCTCGGGATTTACGGATTGCTCGGCGCGGGCCGCACGGAAATCTTTGAGTGCATCATGGGAATGCGCCCGGAACATACGGGAAAATTTTATTTGCACGGCAAGGAAATGAAAATCGGCAATATTTCCGAGCAGATTGCCAAAGGGTTTGCCCTTGTCCCCGAGGACCGTCAGCGCGAGGGTCTTGTGCAGACGCTGAATATAGGAAAGAACATCTCTCTTTCCAGCATGGAACGATATGCAAAAACAGGAGTCATTGACCGTAAAACGGAATTTGATGCCGTTAAGGAAACAATCAAGGACATTCATATCAAAGTAGCGGATCCCACCCTTCCGATTTTGTCGCTTTCCGGCGGTAATCAGCAAAAGGTGGTTATCGGCAAGGGCATTCTTACCGACCCGCATATTCTGCTGATGGATGAGCCGAGCCGCGGCATTGACGTCGGCGCAAAGGCCGAGGTGTTTGATATTATCAACCAGTGCGCGGAGCGCGGCCTGTCTATCATTGTTATTTCCTCCGAACTGAAAGAAATTGTTGCAATAGCCGACAGGATTATCGTGCTTTCCAACGGTCTGCTGACCGGGGAGTTTTCTCTCGATGAAATCAACGAGCAAACGCTGGTAACAGCATCCTATAAAGGCCATGTCAGGGCTTAATCGTTTTAAAAAGGAGTAAATCAATATGAAAAACACGGTTGCTAAAAAGGCTGGATCGGATGCGCCAAGCTCGCTTGGGATGATACTGCTCAAGGGCAGGACATTTATCGCGTTGATTGTGCTGGTCATTTTTTTCAGCTTTGCCGCTGATAACTTTTTGAATCCCCAGAGCCTTCTGCTCATTGCAAAGCACGTCGCCCTTTACGGCATTCTCGGCATCGGCATGACGTATGTCATCATCACCGGAGGTATCGACCTTTCCGTGGGTGCTATCGTCGGACTGGGCGGCATGATTGCCGGCGGACTGCTTAACGAAGGTCTTCCGCTTCAGATGTTCGGTGTAAACCTTTATTTCAGCGTACCGTCCATCTTCCTGATCGTTGTGGTTTTGGGCGCGCTGATCGGCATGTGCAACGGGCTGATTATTACAAGATTCAATGTTGCACCGTTTATCGCGACGCTCGGCATGATGTATGTGGCGCGCGGTTTCGCCATGCTGCGTTCCAACGGTGCGACTTTCCCGAATCTGATCGGCAAGGCCGAACTGGGCAATACGGGCTTTGAGTTTCTCGGCAGCAATGTCGGGGGTATTCCGGTAGCGGCAATTATTTTGATTATCATTGCACTGGTAGCGGGTTTTGTGCTGAAAAACACACCGATCGGCTGGCACATTTTCTCTATCGGCGGCAACGAAAGAGCTGCAAAGCTTTCCGGTGTCAAGGTGAACAAGGTCAAAATTCTGGTATATGTTATTTCCGGCGCATGCGCAGCGGTTGTCGGCTTAATCACCGCATCCCAGCTGGTCGCAGCCCACCCGGCCTCCGGTGAAGGATGGGAAATGAACGCTATCGCCGCTACGGTTCTGGGCGGCACGTCCATGTCCGGCGGTGTCGGTACCATCGGCGGCACCATCGTCGGCGCATTTGTAATCGGTATTCTGAATGACGGCATGGTAATGTGCGGCGTTTCCGAATTCTGGCAGATGGTCATCAAAGGGATCGTTATCGTATTCGCCGTCATTATTGATCAGTTCCAGCGCAGAATGCAGGAAAAAATGGCACTTCAGCAGCGCAACAGCAGCAAATAATACAATGGAACAGGGAGGGTCTTCATGAAAAAAACAGGAATTTTAAATGCCCAGCTTATGCAGTATATTGCGGGCTTAGGGCATACCGACACTTTTTTGATCGGCGACGCGGGAATGCCCGTGCCTAAAGGGGTTCCGATTGTTGATCTGGCTTTGACGGGGGGCGTGCCGACCTTTGAGCAGGTACTCAAATCCGTGCTTGCGGAAACCAAAATCGAATTTTATTCCATTTCGGAAGAGACAAAAATGGTCAACCCAAGTACTTATGCGCTTTTAAAGGAAGAACTGAGCGGGGTGCCACATGAGGAACTGCCCCATGTCGATTTGAAAAAATCCACCCAGAACTGCAAATTCGCCATTCGAACGGGCGAATTTACGCCTTTTTCCAATGTGGTTTTAAGGGCTGGCTGTGTGTTTAACTGAGAAGCAAATACAATTTTATATAGAGCATCCGGTTTATGCATCGGCGTACCGGATGCTTTTAAATTTTAGACATATCCCCTGATTTGTCAAAAAACAGGACAGAATATTAAACTGTCTATTCCCTTCTTCCGACATCTATTTTATATTTATTCTATCGGCATTTCCGGCTGGTTAACAGAAAACACATCATCTCTTCCGGCATTAGTGGAATTGCTGTAAAAATATTAGTATGCAAACGGAGCGTAAAGAATGGAATACAGACATAAAATGATGCGCACGGCTGTGGGCGCAGTTATTGAA
Organism: uncultured Caproiciproducens sp.; assembly: GCF_963664915.1. Lineage (NCBI taxonomy): Bacteria > Bacillati > Bacillota > Clostridia > Eubacteriales > Acutalibacteraceae > Caproiciproducens > uncultured Caproiciproducens sp. The sequence goes on along the minus strand of NZ_OY761810.1, from coordinate 608,246 downwards.
AAGGCAATCCGCGATATACAGGATGATCCCCGCCGCAGCATTCGCAATCTGGCGGATATGGGTGACAATTTTTCAAAAACACCCGCGCAGAAACGATTTTTTGAACTTGCGCACGAGGTTTTAAAAAATCCGGACAATCCATACAATGAACTGATCCTGAATATGATTCGGAATGTTGACGCCGCTACCATCAAGACCGTAAGTCTGAATTTTGGCTACACCGGGCTGAATTACGGTGCCGAGGTGCTTCGGGCACAGGAAGCCGCCGCAAAGAAAAATATCCCATGGCTGCTGCGCTTCGACTGCGGCTCGGATGATGAAAATTCGCTTGGACTGCCTCAGATGGAAACCATTATTTCAGATGCTGTTTCTCTTGGAATCTACACCTTCGTTTTTCAGATTGAAGGTTCCGTGGAACGGCTGGGCCAGATTTTGGAACTTTGCCAAAATCATGAGGAGTGCTGCTTTTTCGCCGCCGTAACCCCGGATTTTATATTTAACAGCCATAAGAAACAGCTATTGAAAACACCGAATCTGATACTTTCGGTTGACATGTCGGCGGGATGCGGGGAGGACGAGGCGAATTGCGCACTCCGGCAGCTGCATGACGGAAAATGCTTTTACGGATTTTATGTCCGTTACACAAGAGAAAACGCGCAGTGGCTGATGTCGGATGAATTCAGGCAGCGGATGATCGACTGCGGCTGCATCTTCGGCTGCTATGTCAGCACTGATCTCAGCGATCAGGAGCTGCAAGACAGGATTTACAGCTATGTATGCTCCAAACGCGGAAAAAAAGGAGAACCGCTGTTTGTGTTTGATCTTAACCGTGACGAACGTTATATTGGCAGCGCAATTTTGTGTGGCACGGATTTAATTATCGGCAGGAACGGGACGGTTCGGCTTGCAGACGGTCGTCCGGCCGATCTTCACAGCACTATGATTTCCGAACTGGTCAAAACCCCGGAACTGAAGTTTGCTCAATAGGAACAAAAAAGTTTACGGTTCATTCAGATATTTTTCATCCGCATACGGTATAATCATATCATTGCAGCTCAAGGGGGGCCACCCTGACTGCCGAATCGATGAAGGAGAGCTATTTTATGGACTGGTTTAGAAGAATGATGACGGGAAGATACGGCACGGATCAGCTGACGATTGCGCTGATGGTGCTTTATATGCTGCTTTCTTTAACAGCGCAGCTTACAAGACTGACGGTTTTATCACTGATTGCATTTGTTCCCCTTGCCTTTTGCTTTTACAGAATGCTGTCAAGAAATATCAGCAGGCGCTATCAGGAAAACAATAAATTTTTAAAATGGTGGGGTCCTGTGCGTGAATGGTTCCGCCGCGGATTATATCAATTCCAGTCCTGGATGCGCAATACAGCATACAGGATGAAGGACAGCAAAACCCATCGGTATTATAAATGTCCCCATTGTTCTAATACCCTGCGTGTCCCCAAAGGAAAGGGAAAAATCAGCATCACCTGTCCGGTCTGTAAAAACCAGTTCATCAAAAAAACTTAATATGAAGCCGCATGGTTCGCTGCTAGCCAGCAAACCATGCGGCTTCTTTCAACAGTGGAATCCGCAGCGGCTGCCCGGTCCGCACGATACAGAATCTGCCGCAATCTTACGAAGAACAAATGAAAGGAACATAAAATATCCTGTAGAGGGGAACACGGGGATATTATTCGTGAATTATGTAATAATATTTCTAAAATTTTCCAAAAAGCATTGATAATCAAGATGTAATTTAATATAATTTAAACGAATATGTAGAAATCAGTTTAATCATATCATATCGGCGCAGATGGTCAGATGTTTCTGTAAAGTTATTATCATATGGGAGGCCCTCAAATGGAGAACAATCAAAGTGAAATAGGCAAAGAGTATTCAAATCTTATTGACAAGCTGCCGGGCGTTATGAAGTCCAATATCGTACGATCCGATGATGTAATCACCGAAATTCATGTGCTTTCTGATACGAGCCGTTCGCCAAAACAAATTGCGCGCGACATACAATCCGCCATTCTCGTACAGTTCGGGGTAACGATTGACCATAAGCTGATCAGTATCGCACAGATTCCGTCGGAAAACAGCTTAAAAATAAAGGACAGGCTTGTTTTTGAAGAGATCAGTATCTCAAAAAATAAAAACCGTTCCTCTGCTTCAGTCACCCTTTGTGACGGAGAATCCACTTTTAATGGCGAGGCCTCCGCGCTGAATGACAGCATGGAAGTCAATAAAATGGTTTGCCAAGCGACTTTGAATGCGGTTTGCAATTTTGTAGATCCGGGAATTTTGCTTTCGCCAATTGACGTAAAGGCATTTGACCTTACGGGTGAAAAAGCGATTGCCGTGTGCATTGCGGTGAAAGTTCAGGACAATGTGGAGCGATTTTTGGGCAGCTCCTTTGTCGGGGATGACGCGAGTTCCGCCGTCGTGAAAGCGACACTTGACGCATTGAACCGCAAAATCTCGATTACATAAGGCACCATCAATTCGGAAAAAAATCAGGTTTGCAGCCAGATTTCATAAGCGTAGCGGATATAGCCTGTTTACTAGCGGAGAACAGAGCCTGTTTGACGGAGGCTATATCGATGAAAAAAGTTCTATTTGCATTAGTATCCATACTATCTGTAATAGTAACTGCTGGCGCGAGTTTCTCTTGGCAATAACTATTAGTTCATAACTTTGCAAACCTGATTTTTTCATATAAAAGGAGGTACATATGAGCCGTTCTTCAAAAATTTATGCTTACTTCATTTCAATAATCGGACTCTCTCTTGGCTCATACTGTGTTTATTTATATTTGCAATTCATTTTCACCTGTGCAAATCCCAAAAGGGAACTGGCACAGTTTGGCGTATTAACATTTTTGTATATTGTCTGTCGCTGCCTTCCAATTTATATACGGGATGATTATTCCATTGATATGTCTTTTATCTGCAATCTGGCATCAATTTTTTGTTATGGGCCTGTTTTTTCTGCTGCGATGGTTATCATTAGTATTCCTTTTATTATCATACCAACCAACACTGAAGAAAAAACTATTACGCATATTTTTAACAGGCCACCGATCAAAACGGCATTTAATGCCGGTAATATTGCGCTTTCAGCTTTTATTGCCGGTGTGATATATGAAAAAGCCGGAGGCGTGATTGGTAATTTGAAACTGCCGAACATGCTGTTTCCTGGAATTACCGCGATCCTTTCGTTTTTTGTATTAAATTGCGGAATTCTGTTGCTATTGTTTTCATTAAATGGACAAACTCCTTTTTTTCCTGCACTCTTAAAAAATTTATGGGAATTTTTTCCTAACATTGTTGCATCTGCGCCCATTGCTTATTTTATCGGCAATATTCTCACGATGGAAAACGGATTATATCTGGTGCTTTTGATTATGCTGCCGCTGCTCCTTGCGCGGTACAGTTTTGTTTTGTATTTGGAAGCGAAAAAGAATTATTACAATATGGTAAAGACGCTGACGGCCGCCCTTGAAGCGAAGGATAAATATACCGAGGGTCATTCGCACCGGGTGGAGGACTATGCCGAGCTGATTGCGCGCAAAATGCACTGTTCCCAGGGTGAAATCGAAGACATCAGAGTAGCCGCTCTGCTGCACGACATTGGGAAAATCGGTATTGACGAAAAAATATTGAATAAGCCCGGTCCGCTTACCCCTGAGGAGCGGAAGGTGATTATGACTCATCCTCAGATCAGTGCTTCCATTTTGAAAAATGTGAAGCTCAACAACGCGGTGCGTGAAGCGATCCTCCATCATCACGAACGGTACGACGGGGGAGGATATCCCGATCACACCAAGGGGGACGAGATTCATATTGCGATCTATATTATCGGTGTGGCCGACGCCTATGACGCAATGACGAGCGACCGCCCGTATTGCTCCAGCATACCGATTGAACGGGTTGTTGAAATTTTAAAAGAAGAGAGCGGAAAGCAGTTTCATCCAAAAGTGGTTTCCGCGTTTTTAGAAGTCCTGCATACGAAGGGCGAAATTTAATAGAATCCGGGGAATAATGATGGTTTTGTTTCTTTTTGTGCTGGCGGGTATCCTCGTCGCCATTGCTGTAAATCGTTCCAGAGGCGTAAAAAGTCAATATGATAATATTGCTGATATCAGGGGGGTGTGGCTCCCGGTGGCGGGGCTGCTGTCGGAACTCCCATTCTCATACTTTCCGGCTTTTGCTGCAAAAATTCCATGGCTCTTTACCGGATTGAGCTATCTGTGTATTATTATTTTTTTAATTCTGAACCGGCGCAGATGGCTGGCGGCCGTTTTAGCCGGAGCCGGCACTCTTTGCAACCTATTGGTCATTGTCTGCAATAATTTTCGCATGCCTGTTTCCCCGAAGGCACTTGCCATGTATCCCGGGATGACCGCTGCGGCTGTGTATGCGAAGAAAGCCAACTATTTTATTGCCGGAAGCGGTACCAGGTTTTATTTTCTGGGCGATGTCATTCCTGTTCCGGTTCCTCTGATCGGAGGGTTTATCAGCGTGGGGGATATTCTTCTGGGCTTGGGGATTGCCTGTTTTACTGCCATGGTCTTAACACAACAAAAGAATGGCGCATCCAGTATATGATAGACTTTAACAAATTCAAGGCAAGAGCAGAAATTAACCGTTTTTTGCATTTAAAATTCCTCTTGAATCATAATGACATTCTATAGTATAATATACATTATGGGTGAGTGTTTGCTTTATCTATTTTTCTAATTATAGTTGAATGTGAAAATGGAGGAAAAAGCATGGAATATGCGTCCCAAACAAAGCAGCAACTTGCGAACTCTTTGAAAGATCTGATGGGCCGGATCCCATTTAACAAGATCACCGTTCAAAATGTGACGAGCAATTGCGGTTTAAACCGACAGACATTTTATTACCATTTTAAGGACATGTACGAACTCCTGAGCTGGATTTATCGCAACGATATCTTGAACCAGATGGTGGAACAGGATGAACAGGATGAGCAGTGGGAAACGGTGGTGCTGCAGATTATGCGGTATTGTAAATCCAACCGTGCGTTTTGCAGAAATACCATTCGTTCTATTAAGAAAGAGTACATGGAAGGTTTTTTGCAGCCCGTTGTACGCAGCTGGGTTGAGAAATTGGGCATCGATATTGCTAACTGCAAATACATAAGCAAAGAAGATGCGGAATTTCTTGTGGATTTTTTCACCACTGCTTTTGTAAATTATGGCATACAATGGGTCAGTCACGGAATGCAGGAAGATGAGGAATATGTTATTGGAAAAATAAAAGCTCTGCTCCGAATGATTTATCATGGCACCGAACGACAAAAAAGAATGGTAATATGACTTAATCCCGTACATAAAGTACGGGTTTTTTTTGTTCTATAAGTAAAATATAGATCAAAGTTAACTAAATATTATCAATCTATTGTAGAAATAATAAATAATTCAACTAGCATGCTACACAAGAATAACCAAAAAAAATAATTGAATCCTATAATTATTATCAAATCTAAACAAAGAACGGGAATTGTCTAAATACAAAACAACTTGAGAGTGCTATGATATGTGCATAGATGGTAATACGGCATTAGCCGGAAAACCAAAGTTATGGGAAGGTGCCTTAGGGCAAACGAAAGATACAATTTATTGTATCGGAAAAACATTTTAGGGGAGGTTTTTTTATGGCCAAGTATGTTATGGCGTTGGATGCCGGCACGACCAGTTCCCGCTGCATTCTTTTCAATGAGAAGGGTGAGATGTGCAGTGTAGCGCAAAAAGAGTTCACACAGTATTTTCCGAAGCCCGGCTGGGTCGAGCATGATGCAATGGAAATTTGGTCCACCCAGATAGGTGTTGCTCAGGAAGCAATGCTGAAGATTGGTGCAGTCGCTGCCGACATCGCGGCAATCGGTATTACCAATCAGCGTGAAACAACCGTCGTGTGGGATAAGAAAACAGGGGAGCCTGTTTACCACGCCATCGTTTGGCAGTGCAGACGTACATCAGAGTACTGTGACACCTTAAAAGCAAAAGGCTTGACAGAAACCTATAGGACAAAAACAGGCTTAATGATTGATGCTTACTTCTCGGGCACGAAATTAAAATGGATTCTCGACAATGTTCCGGGTGTAAGGCAAAGAGCGGAAGCCGGCGATTTACTGTTCGGTACCATTGAGACATGGTTAATCTGGAACCTGACAAAGGGTAAGGTTCATGTAACCGATTATTCCAATGCTTCCAGAACAATGCTGTTCAACATTACGGAGCTGAAGTGGGACAAAGAGATTCTTGCTGAGTTGAATATTCCAGAAAGCATGCTCCCGACTGCAAAACCGTCCAGCTGTGTTTACGGCGAATCTGATGCTTCCTTCTTCGGTGGAGCTATTCCGATCGCAGGCGCCGCAGGCGACCAGCAGGCAGCTTTGTTTGGCCAGACTTGCTTTACTCCCGGCGAAGCGAAAAATACATACGGTACAGGCTGCTTCATGCTGATGAATACAGGCGAGAAGCCGGTCTACTCCAAGAACGGTCTGGTCACCACAATCGCATGGGGCCTTGATGGAAAAGTGAATTATGCTCTTGAAGGTTCTATTTTCGTAGCCGGCGCCGCCATTCAGTGGCTGCGTGATGAAATGCATCTGGTTGATTCGTCACCTGACTCAGAGTATATGGCGACGAAGGTCAGCGATACAAACGGCTGCTATGTTGTTCCTGCGTTTACCGGCCTTGGTGCTCCGCACTGGGATCAGTATGCAAGAGGCACAATCGTTGGTATTACCAGAGGCGTCAACAAATATCATGTTATCAGAGCTACTTTGGAATCTCTTGCCTATCAGACATATGACGTACTGAGAGCAATGGAAGAAGATTCCAGCATTAAATTGGCTGCTTTGAAAGTTGACGGCGGTGCGTGTGCAAACAACTTCCTGATGCAGTTCCAATCCGATATCATTGGTGCACCTGTACACAGACCGGTGTGCATTGAAACAACCGCAATGGGTGCTGCCTATCTGGCGGGCCTCGCAGTTGGATATTGGAAAAATAAGGAAGACGTTCTTAAAAACTGGCAGATCTCCAGAATATTTGAGCCTTCTATCGACAGTGTTCATCGTTCGGAAATTATCAAAGGCTGGAATAAGGCTGTTAAATGTTCTTTCGGCTGGGCTAAAGACTAATTTGCTTGTTTTGCATTGTGGTTGGAATGAAACCATTATTATTTAAACCGGCTCCTATCATCAGGAGAAACTTCCCGTTTGTGGGGGCCGGTATTAAAAAAGATTGAGGTGTATTATTAATGTTACCATATCTTGCGGAATTTTTGGGAACAATGATGCTGATCATCCTTGGCGACGGTGTTGTCTGCAACGTAAGCTTGAACAAATCGGGACAAAAGGGCGGCGGCTCTGTCCAAACCGGTATTGCATGGGGCCTTGCAGTTATGGTTCCTGCGTGTATTTTTGGTGCTGCTTCCGGCGCGAGCTTCAATCCTGCGCTGACCATTGGTCTGGCTGCAATAGGAAAATTTAGCTGGGCCATGGTTCCCGGTTATATTATTGCTCAGATCGCAGGTGCTTTTGTGGGCGCTGTCGTTGTTTATCTTATGTTTAAAGATCAGTTCGACGCAACAGAAGATGCCGGAACAAAACTCGGCGTTTTCGCAACAGGTCCGTCCATCCGCAATATTCCACGTAACATCTTCTGCGAAGCTGTTGCAACTTTCATACTTGTCTTCGCCATAATCGGTTTCGGCAATGTAACTGGTGCCGGTGCAGCTGGCGTGAACTATCTGTTCGTATTCGGAATCATCACTTCCATCGGTATGTCATTAGGCGGGCTCACAGGATATGCTCTTAACCCTGCCCGTGACCTTGGACCTCGTCTTGCTCATGCAATCCTCCCCATCAAAGGCAAGGGCGATTCCAACTGGAGCTATGGCCTTGTTGTCCCGATCATTGGGCCAATCATCGGTGCTCTCTGCGCTGCTTTCTTATATGCTGCTATTCCGTGGTAAATTCATAAGATGTATTAGGTTATATTATAGTGTTAATATGCCTTGTAAGTACATAGCCATGAATTCATAAAATATTTGCAGGGGCGAACAAAATTTGCCCCTGCATTATTTTAAAATAAATTCAAATAAATTAAAGAGTGGTGTTCACAAAATGGTAGATGTAATTATCATTGGCGGGGGCGTTGTGGGCTGCGCGGTGGCCAGAGAGCTGTCAAGATACAGTTTGAACATTGCGCTGCTGGAAAAAACCGATGATATCAGCAACGGCCAAAGCAAGGCAAATACCGCAATTATCCATGGCGGTTATGATGCCCATCCAGGTACCCTGAAAGCAAAATTCAATGTGCTTGGCAACACGATGTACGATAAGGTCTGTGAGGAACTGGATGTTCCGCACAAGCGCAACACATCCCTTGTTGTTTCCTTTAGTCCGGATGATCACGATAGCCTTGAAGAATTAAGACTGCAAGGAATAGAAAACGGAGTCCCGGGACTTAGCGTTATTGGACAAGATGAACTTAGAAAAAGAGAACCGAACATTGGCGCAACAGCATATGAGGCTTTGCTGGTCGAAACCGGCGGGATCGTCTGCCCGTATGAGCTGACAGAAGCATTTGCTGAAAACGCCGCAATGAACGGTGTTAATTTCTACCGTGAAGCAGAAGTAACCGCAATTGAGAAAACTGAAGGCGGATGGAAAGTTATAAGCAAGGCCGGTACCTTTACAGCAAAAACAGTCGTAAACTGCGCTGGACTTTATTCCGATGTAATCAACAATATGGTATCCGAAGATAAGATTACGATTGTTCCCCGCAGAGGAGAATATTATATTGTTGATAAGAAGTTTTGTGACGCATTTCATGCATCCATTTTCCAGCTCCCGACAAAAATGGGAAAGGGAATTTTAGTTACCCCTACTGTTGACGGAACAATTTTGATTGGTCCTACGGCGGAGGATATTGACGATAAGGCAGACACCAGAACAACCACAGAGGGCCTTGCCAAAGTACTGAAGTATGCAAGCCTTACGTGGGAGCATATTCCGGGAAGAAACTTTATTACGACTTTCTCCGGGCTCCGCGCGCATTGCGACAAGAATGATTTTGTCCTCGGTGAAATTCCGGACGCGCCAATGTTCTTTAACGCTGCCGGTGTGGAGTCCCCCGGACTAACCTCGTCCCCGGCCATCGCCGAATATTTGTCGGAGATGATTGCGGACAAGCTAAACGCGAAAAAGAAGGACGACTTCAACCCGATCAGAAAAGGGATACCGAAGTTCAGAGAGATGACGGATGAACAAAGAGCCAAAGCGATTGCGGTAAATCCGGATTATGCAAAGGTTGTCTGCAGATGCGAAACCGTAACGGAAGCCGAAATCAGGGAAGCAATCCGCAGACCTGTCGGCGCAAGATCGGTGGATGGAATCAAGAGAAGAACCAGAGCCGGAATGGGCAGATGTCAGGCTGGTTTCTGCACCCCGAGAACTGTAGAAATATTGTGTGAAGAACTTCATATGTCTCCGCTTGAGGTAACAAAGTTCGGAGGAAACTCCAAATATCTGGAAAGCTACCTTTTTGGGAAAGGGGATAATGAAGATGCGTAATGTTGACATTTTAATTATTGGCGGCGGCCCTGCCGGTTTAGCAGCTGCGGTTTCCGCTTATGAAGCGGGCAGCAGGAATATTTTGATTCTCGAAAGAGAAGAAAACCTTGGCGGCATTCTGAAGCAATGCATTCATAACGGTTTTGGTTTGCATACTTTTAAAGAAGAGCTTACCGGACCGGAATATGCTCAGAGATATATTGACAAGGTGCTCGAATATGGCATTCCTTCTCAGTGTGACACCATGGTCATTCATATCACCCCGGACAAGGTGGTGACGGCAGTCAGCAGAGGAGCCGGTTTAGAGCATTTTCAGGCAAAGTCGATTATTCTTGCGATGGGCTGCCGTGAGCGTCCGAGAGGTTCCCTTGCCACACCGGGCTGGAGATGCTCTGGTATTTACACTGCGGGTACCGCACAAAAATTTACGAACTTAAAGGGCTTGATGCCCGGTAAACGCGTCGTGATTCTCGGTTCCGGCGATATTGGCCTGATTATGGCACGCAGAATGACTTTTTTGGGCGCGAAAGTTCTTGCATGCGTAGAATTAATGCCCTTCTCCGCGGGACTAAAGAGAAATATTGTACAATGCCTTGACGATTACGATATTCCGCTTTTGCTAAGCCACACGGTTGTTGATATTGCGGGCAGAGAACGCCTTGAAGGCGTAACGGTCGCCGAAGTCGATCCAAAGACATTGAAACCCATCTCCGGGACGGAACAGTATTATGAGTGCGATACGCTCCTGCTTTCCGTGGGTCTGATTCCGGAAAATGAGCTGACCTCCATGGCCGGTGTCAAAATTTCTCCGGCGACAAACGGAGCGGAAGTAAATGAGAATCTTCAGACTTCCGTTGACGGGATTTTCTCCTGCGGAAATGTTTTGCACGTTCATGATTTAGTGGATTTCGTTTCAGAAGAGTCCGCCAAAGCGGGCGTCAATGCATATAAATATGTGCAGGGCCAACTCGTCGAAGATAAAGAAACGCTTGAAGTCGTGAATGGTTTCGGTGTTTCGGGCGCTGTTCCGCAGCATATTTCCAAAAAGCTTGATGAGCCGATCACCATCATGTTCCGCCCAAGAGGCGTTTATAAAGACGCACAGGTTTGCATTGATGTCGGGGATGTTCAAGCTGCTGCTAAAAAAAGCCGGATCCTTACACCCGGTGAAATGGTAACACTAAAATTCAGTCCGGAATATCTGCAAAAAAATACCAATGCTGACAAAATCACTGTAAGAGTGGAGGTGCAGCAGTCATGATAAAAGAAATTACCTGTATCGGCTGCCCGATGGGCTGCAGAATTACCGCCGAGGTGGATGGAGATAAAATTTTATCCATCGAGGGTTATACCTGCAATATTGGTAAGAAATATGCACAGGAAGAATTGACGGTTCCAACCAGAATGGTAACCGCGTTAATGGATGTGTACGGAACCACTCAGCCGCTTTCCGTAAAAACCTCACAGCCGATTGAAAAGAGCAAAATATTTGACTGTTTGAAGGAAATTTCAAGTCACACAGTCATGCGCCCAATACACATCGGAGAAGTTATTATCAAAAATGTGTGCGGTACGCCGGTCAATATCATCGCTACGAAAGAGCTGGAGTAAATTGCGGTATAAGCCGTAATGATAAAATTAAAATAAATGACAGGAGGCGCTCTTTGTGAAGAAGTTAATAAACAGCGTGGATAATGTGGAACAGGAAATGATTGTTGGTATGGTAAAAGCATATCCTAACCACATTAAAAAGCTGGATTGCGGAAATGTTGTTGTCAGAGCTCACAAAAAGGAAGGCAAGGTTGCGCTTATCAGTGGCGGCGGCAGCGGACATGAGCCTGCGCATGGCGGATATGTCGGCGAAGGAATGCTTGATTGCGCCGTGGCAGGGCCAGTGTTTACGTCACCGACTCCTGATCAGATTTATGAAGGCATTAAAGCAATTGCCACCGACAAAGGCGTGCTGATGGTAGTGAAGAACTACACAGGCGATGTTATGAACTTTGAAATGGCGGCAGAAATGGCTGATGCAGACGGTGTTGCTGTAAAATATGTTGTTTCAAACGATGATGTTGCAGTCAAAGACAGTCTTTACACAACCGGACGCCGCGGCGTCGCCGGCACCGTATTTATTCATAAAATTGCCGGTGCGAAAGCCGAAACCGGGGCGGATCTGAATGAAGTTCACCGTGTAGCGCAAAAAGTGGTTGATAACGTGAGAACAATGGGCATGGCTCTTACGCCCTGTACCGTTCCTGCGGCAGGGAAACCCGGCTTTGAGCTTGGCGAGGATGAAATGGAAATCGGAATCGGCATTCACGGCGAGCCCGGTACGCACAGAGAGAAGATTAAGAGCGCGGATGAAATTGCGACCATGCTTCTGGACAAAATTGTAGCAGACATTGATTTTGTCGGAAAAGAAGTTGCGGTTATGGTTAATGGCTCTGGCGCCACCCCATTAATGGAACTCTTTATCATCAATAATAAGGTTCACGATTACCTAACTGAAAAGGGAATCAAAATTTATAAGACGTATGTCGGCAACTACATGACGTCCATTGAAATGGCGGGTTTCTCCATTTCATTGCTCCGTCTTGATGCAGAACTGAAAGAATTGCTTGACGCGAAAGCCGACACACCTGCATTTAAAGAATAATTGTTTATTGTGTGCGGCGGAGCCCCACCGTTCCGCCGCATAATTTTCATCTGTTTGCATATATATCATTTATTATTGAATGATATGGATATATATTTTTGAAAGGGAAATTGTTATGACGGACAACACAAAAGTAATAGAAATATTGACGCAGATTGGCGAGCAAATTCAGATGGAAAAAGAATTTTTAACAGAACTGGATAATGTGATCGGTGATGGTGACCATGGAATCAATATGGCCAGGGGTTTTAAAGATGTAGAGAAGAAGCTGGCCGATCTTTCCGGAAAAGACATTGGGTCTATTCTTAAGACTGTTGGAATGTCGTTGGTTTCTACCGTTGGAGGAGCATCCGGCCCCCTTTACGGAACTGCGTTTTTGAAAGCCGGTGCCGCGGTAGGTGCCAAGAACGAAATGGATGGCAAAGACTTTATTTCCGCACTGGAAGCGGCAATCGGTGGAATCGAAATGAGAGGCAAGGCGCATGAAGGCGAAAAAACTATGCTGGATGCTTTGATTCCGGCTCTGAATGCCATTAAAAAAAGTTATGAAGAGAATAACGACTTCAAAGCCGCGCTTACATTGGGTGTGGAAGCGGCCGAAAAAGGTGTTGAATATACAAAAACCATTATTGCAACCAAAGGAAGAGCCAGCTACCTTGGTGAAAGAAGCCTTGGTCATCAGGACCCGGGAGCAACTTCCGCCTGCTTAATGCTGAAAGTAATCAACAGAATGCTGTAATTTAAACAGGAGAGGGGTTAATATGGTAGGAATTATAATTGTATCCCACAGTGCCAAGCTTGCCGAAGGAGTTGCTGAGTTGGCTAAAATGATGGCTGACGATGCACCGGTTGTAGCGGCGGGCGGTCTTGATGACGGTACCTTTGGCACCAGCTTTGAAAAAATTAGTACAGCCATTGATTCAGTATATTCCGATGACGGCGTGGTTATCCTGATGGATATGGGCAGCGCGGTTATGACAGCTGAGATGGTGATTGAAAATATGCCCGACAGGAAAATTCAGATGCTCGACTGCCCTCTGGTAGAAGGCGCGGTTGTGGCGGCAATCGGCTCCAGCTCAAAACAGAGCATGGCGGAGATTGCTGAGGCCGTGCAGGATGCCGCTTCAGAGAAAAAGCTCTGAAATTAAATTTTGATTACTCCTTTACTTATTCCATGTTTCGACACACACCATAGCAACAGGCACATCGCTTCATGTATATGAAACGGTGTGCTTGTTGTTTTTTTGCCATCCGGTTTTATGTTTTTCACAAAATATGGTCACAAGGTTTGTGCTTGACAGATAGTACGTTTAGCGTTATAGTATATTACAGTAAACGTACTAATATTTTCACAATAAGTGAGGTTTCAATGAGAGATAATATTAATGGCGGTGCATTAACAGAAACCACTTTTTTTATCCTTCTATCGGTTTATAAGCCTAGCCACGGTTACGGTATTATGCAGTTTATTTCAAGTGAAACAGGGGGGCGATTAGTGCTGGGTGCGGGTACACTCTATGGAGCCATTCATACTCTGCTAAAAAAAGGATGGATTATACCCTGCGGCGATGAAACAAATGACAGGAAAAAAGAGTACATTATTTCAGATGCAGGAAGGCAAGTTGCGGAGTCTGAACTGAAACGTTTAAATCAGGTATATCAAACTGGCATAAGGATTACACGAGGAGGGAACACGACATGACAAAAACAGTTGTCAGGTATTTTTTTAACGCGATAGAGGGTCAAGAAAATTGGCTGAATAAAATGGCTTCAAAGGGATTTCGATTAATAACAACAACAACGCTGACCTATCAGTTTGAAGACTGCAAACCATCGGAATACGAATATAGAGTCGAATTTGTAGGCGATAAATCCTATCGTGAATTGTTAAGATATCGTGATTTTCTGGCTGAAATGGGTTTTCATTCCTTCTCTAAGAATATAAACATTAACTATTCCATCGGTAAAGTAAGATGGAGGCCGTGGAGCGGACAACTCGCGACCTCTCCCGGAAGCATCAATAAAGAATTGTTAATATTGGAAAAGAAAAAGGACGGCAACCCTTTTGAACTGCATACGGATTTGGATGATCTAATTGAATACTCCCGAAAAATACGAAATATGTATGCATTTACAAGCGCAATGCTGGTTTTGCTGATTGTATTCGGCCACGCGTCCAGCAGTAATTTAGAGCCGTTTACAGTCTGGATAAAGGCTGTGGTTGCCGTATTGTGTGTTTTTTTAGTCTTCTGGTCAATCCGGTATTCTGCCCAGATCCATAAATATAAAGAAAAGCGAAAAACAAATGAGTAGTAGGCGATCAATGTCCGTTCGTTTAAAAATAGTATATTATCGTTTAATTCGGAAATATTAAAAATGTTCCGAAGTGAAAAAGCTATTTTTAAAAGGAGAAAATTATGGATAAAAAATATAGTATAGAAAACGTAAACGGTGAAACGTATAATGATGAAAAAAGCTGTGATTTCTTAACCGATTCGAATTGTCTTGGTCAAAACGATGATAAAAAGACGCGGTCAGACATGTCCAACAGTGCTCTTTCAAAAAAGGATGAAAAAAAGTCATCCGTCAATCTAGGCGGCCGTGGCACGACAACCAGTGAAGGAAAAGATCTTGCCGAGCCAGAAATGGAAGATGATATTCCGGAAAAAAACAGATAGCGGAAAAAAATAAGCCCTCCCAAAATCGGGAGGGCTTTGATTCATTAGGTGGCATGAACAGCCTCGTCATCTCTGAACAGCAGTGAAACGCACCAGATTGCTGCGATTGCAACAAGTACATAAATGATTCTGCTGAACATGCCTGACTGTCCGCCGCCAATCCACGCCACAAGATCAAACTGAAAAATTCCAATCGAACCCCAGTTAATGCCGCCGATGATAACCAAGAGCAATGCGATTTTATCTAACATTCTATTCACTCCTTCTGTTTTTATTATGATCACTTTCTTTTTATTTATTCAAAAAAATTCTAAACGTGAAATAATGTCTTTTGCATTTGGCTTCTTTGGCTTGACATTTTTAAAATGTGATGTAAAATTTATCTTAATGAACAATACAGGAGGATAAATATGGATACGCTTGATGTGACCCCAGAAGAGGAAGAAAAAATCTTAAACAATGTTTTCAGCTCGATCGAACCTTTAAAACTGAAAGTAATTTCTTCAAAAGCGAAGAAAAAGGCGGTTATTTTCAAAAAAATAGCCGGTCAGTTTGAAAATGGGAAACACTATTCAGAGATGGATGTAAATGGCATTTTGAAGCAAATTTATCCGGACGATTATTCCACTTTACGCCGCGGCCTGATCGAACTTGGATATATGGACAGAAAAAGCGACGGAAGTGAATATTGGCTCAAATAATATATAATTTTGTTGAAACAGAATGAAATAATACAAATAGTATTGTCGCTTAGTCTGAATATTCTTGAATGGGATGATATGCATGAAAAAAATAGCAAGTATGTTGATGCTGACGGCTATCATGCTGTCGCTTTGCGAATCTGCATATGCGGCAAAAGTACCAGCCGGGTCAAAAAACAGTTCGGGCTTTACTGCAAGAACCGAACCGTCCATTATGCCTTATTATACCAATGAACCTGTAAACCCGGTCATCATGCCTTACTACACCAATGAACCTGTGGATCCGGTCATCATGCCTCACCGCAAAGATCCCGCTGCGTATACGAACAGTGGGTCCCGATGATTGCTTTTTTATAAAACACTTGACAAGCCAGACGGAATATCATAAAATATAAGTTAATAACTAAAATGCGCAGATGGGGACAGACTGCATTCTTTCCGCTCACAGAGAGCCGTCGAAGGGTGAAAGACGGTGCGGTGTTTGCATGATATCACCCCGGAGCAGGCTGCTGAACAGTCGTTAAGTAGGTAAGTCCGGTTTCTCACCGTTAAGCGAGAGTGCATTGTTTGATGCACATTAAGGCCGTTTTATCGGCGAATTTAGAGTGGTACCGCGAAGTAAAGTCTTCGCCTCTATACATGGAGGCGAAGGCTTTTTTGTTTTATTCTGTGGAAGATATGTTTTTTCAAGGAGGAATCACAAATGCAGTTAACAGGAGCACAAATTATTATGGAGTGTCTGCTCGAGCAGGGGGTGGATACGGTTTTCGGGTATCCGGGTGGGTCAGTGCTTTATATTTATGACGCGATTTACGAGTATAAGGACAGAATCAACCACATCCGCACAGCTCATGAACAGAGTGCGGCTCATGCGGCGGACGGCTACGCCCGTTCAACCGGAAAAACCGGAGTTTGCATCGCAACATCCGGTCCGGGGGCGACCAATCTCGTGACGGGAATTGCCACTGCCTACATGGATTCCGTGCCGATGGTCGCTATCACCGGGAATGTGAGCAGTGCTCTTTTGGGATTGGACAGCTTTCAGGAGGTAGACATCACGGGCATCACCATGCCGATTACAAAGCACAATTATCTGGTAAAAAATATTGAAGATTTGGCCGATACCATCCGCAAGGCGTTCTTAATTGCGGGTACGGGTCGAAAAGGTCCGGTGCTTGTGGATATTCCCAAGGATATAACGGCACAGAAATGCGAATATACGCCTCAAAAGCCATTTCCAGCTCCTAAAGGCGACTTCCCGTATGATGAGCGTTTTGAGCAGGCGCTGGAAATGCTTCAAAAGAGCGAAAGACCGTTTATTTATTCGGGCGGCGGCGTCATTGCCGCGGAAGCCTTTGATGAGCTGAAAGAATTCGCAGAGCGTCTTGACGCACCCGTTTCTTCATCGCTGATGTGCCAGGGTGGATATGACCAGACCGACTCCCGCTATATTGGCATGCTCGGAATGCACGGAACGAACACGTCGGCACTCGCGATCAAAAATTGTGACTTGCTGATTGCCATCGGCACGCGTTTTTCCGACCGCGTGCTGTGCAATGCAAATTTATTTGCACAACACTGCCCAATCATTCAGATCGAGATAGACACGGCGGAATTCAATAAAAATATTGATGTGGATCTAAAAATGAAGGGCGACGCCAAAGAAATATTAGCACATCTGAATGAACTGCTTTCACAGTGTCAGCACAAGCTGTGGATGGAGCAGCTTGCCGAATGGAAGGAACTGTATCCGCTTATTCAGGAAGGTTCCTCGGAGGATGAGGTCATGCCGCAGGAGGTTATTGAAACGCTTGACAGGCTTACGGATTCCGAAGCAATCCTGGTTACTGAGGTCGGACAGCACCAGATATGGACGGCTCAGTTCTACCAGTTCCGGTCTCCCCGGCATTTCATCAGTTCCGGCGGCCTTGGAACAATGGGATACGGTCTGGGCGCGGCGCTCGGTGCGCAGGTGGCCAATCCGGATAAACGCGTCATCAATATGGCGGGCGACGGAAGTTTCCATATGAACTGTAATGAGCTGTCGACCGCGGCGCAGTATAATATCCCGATTATCGAACTGATCTTTAACAATCAGGTTCTTGGAATGGTGCGGCAATGGCAAAAGCTTTTCTATGACAGCCGTTTTTCGCAGACTACGCTTGACAAAAAAACCAATTATGAAATGTTGGCGCAGGCGTTCGGCATGAAAGCGTTTACCATTAGCCGCAGGAGTGAAATTGAACCGGTGCTGAAAGAAGCGCTTTCGCTGCACGAGCCGGTTCTGATTAACTGCCATATTGACCCGGACGTCAATGTGCTGCCGATGGTTCCGGCAGGCGGCTCCGTGGAAGACCCGATTCTGGAAATGTGAGGGGGCGTATGATCATGAATAATATTACCGATAAAGAATATGTATTATCCGTACTTGCCAGAAACAACCCGGGCGTTCTTCTTCGCATCGCCGGCCTGTTCAGCCGCCGCTGCTACAATATTTTAAGCATTGTTGCGGCCCAGACGGAAAACACAGAATATTCACGCATCTTGATTGTCGTTTCAGGCGACGACCGCATTGTGCGCCAGGTGGATAAACAGGTGAGTAAACTGATTGATGTAGAAGAAGTGACCGTGCTCAACCGTGAAGAAGCCGTTGTGCGCGAACATCTGCTTTTAAAGGTGGAACGCAGTCTGCAGAACAGCGAAAAGCTGGTGGAGATCGCAAATGTATTCCACGCCGGTATTTTAAACGTGCAGACGAATTCCATGATTATGGAGCTGACTGGGGACGCGAATACAATCAACTCCTTTATTGAATTATACAATCCATATCATGTTCTGAAAATTCTGCGTACCGGCGCAATGGCAATGATGAAGTAAAATAATAATACGTTAGGGGATATCAGCTTGTTAACTTTAGATCAGGTTTACCACGCCGCCTATGTTTTAAAGGGTGTTATCCGTGAAACGGCAATGATTCACGCACCGCTTATCAATCCGGAAAGTCAAATTTATCTGAAAACTGAAAATCTTCAGATTACAGGATCGTTTAAAGTGCGCGGCGCATACTACAAAATATCACAGCTGACCGACGAAGAAAAGGCGAAAGGCGTCATTGCCTGTTCAGCGGGAAACCACGCGCAGGGTGTGGCTCTTGCCGCTGCAAAAAACGGCATCCAGTCACTTATTTGCATACCGGACAGCGCGCCGATTTCCAAGGTTGAAGCGACCAAGAGCTACGGGGCGCAGGTGTGCCTGGTCAAGGGCGTCTATGACGATGCGTATCAAAAAGCATGTGAATTGCAAAAAGAAAGCGGCGCGACCTTTATTCATCCTTTTAACGATCCGGATGTCATTGCAGGACAGGGTACCATCGGACTGGAAATTTTGAACCAGCTGCCGGATGTCGACGCGGTGATCGTTCCGGTCGGCGGCGGCGGACTGATTTCCGGCGTAGCCTATGCCGTCAAGTCACTGAATCCGAACTGCAAGGTTTACGGGGTACAGGCCAGCGGCGCGCCAAGTATGGTACAGGCGCTTGCCCAAAATAAAGTGGAGGCACTTGAATGTGTTTCCACCTTCGCGGATGGCATTGCGGTAAAATGTCCGGGAGACACAACCTTTGATATCTGCAGCAAATACGTTGATAAGATTGTCACAGTCACGGATGACGAAATCGCCACGGCGATTCTTACGCTGATTGAACAGCAAAAGCTGATTGCCGAAGGAGCGGGCGCGGTTGCCGTTGCGGCCGCCATGTTCAACAAGGTAGATGTGAAAGGAAAAAAAGTTGTCTGCCTGCTGTCCGGAGGCAATATCGACGTGACAATTCTTTCAAGAGTCATCAGCCGCGGCCTATTAAAAGCCGGACGCTCGGGCGACCTTGTGATCGCCATGATGGATAAGCCGGGTCAGTTGAAGGACGTTTCAGCGATTATTGCCGATTTGGGCGGGAATGTGGTAAGCGTTCATCATGACCGCGGCGGAGAAAATACCGGTATCAACGACTGCTACCTGCATATCCGTATGGAAACCAGAAACCATGAACATCTGGAGCAGATTCGCAGGGCAATTATTGATGCGGGCTATCATATCGCAAACATGTAAATTATAAAACGGGGGAGATATTATAATGAGTCAGGTAATTTTAACAAAAGGCGCTCCGGCCGCGATAGGCCCGTATTCTCAGGCGATTTCCGCGGGAAACACCGTTTATCTCAGCGGCCAGATTCCGATTATTCCCGCAACCGGTGAAATCGCGGCGGGCGATATCACGGTGCAGACGGAGCAGGTCATGAAAAATATTGGCGCGGTTTTAAGCGCGGCAAATGTGGAATTTGCAAATGCCGTAAAGACTACCTGCTTTCTGGCTGACATGGCGGATTTCGCCGCTTTCAATGCCGTCTACGAAAAGTACTTTACAGGCAAACCGGCACGTTCCTGCGTGGCTGTTAAGCAGCTGCCGAAGAATGTGCTGGTTGAAGTGGAAGTCATTGCGGTCAAATAACGGATGGATCCGCGAATTTGCGTTTTAAAGGACCTGCTCAGGGAGTAGGTCCTGAATTGTAAAGCGAGAATCCATACCTTCCCGCCAGAGCAGAATACAGTTGTAATGAAACTCCCGAGTGAAAAAGTATGGATTTTCCGGTTGCAAGGAGTTTCGTCTGGAGTTGCAGCCCCGGAAAGACTTTTGAAGCGTAGCGAAAAAGCCTTTCCGGGGCCGTTTGCGCGTTTGGGGACTTTCCGCAGCTGACATTGTCTGATATGCTAAATTCTGTCGGCGGCAGGAAGGAGCCCTGCCATGTCGAAGTTCATGAGCTATCAAGACCGCCTTGTCATTGAAAAGGGACTTACAGAGCATAAGTCTTTTGGAAAGATTAGTAAAGAGATTGGAAAAGACCGTACGACAGTTGCTAAGGAAATTAAGAAGTATTCTTATGAAAAGAAAAGCGGTTATTCCGCCTATCCGTATAATGCCTGCAAGAAACGCAGCATTTGCAAATTAAAGATGATTTGCGGAAAACAGTCTTGTACCCACCAGTCTGCTTACAAATGCAGTCTGTGCAGCAACTGCAACACTCTCTGTGCTGAGTTTGAAGAGGACGTTTGCACCGTGATTCAAAAGCCGCCGTATGTGTGCAACGGCTGTTCTTCGCTTGGAAAGTGTACTCTGAAAAAGCACTGGTACGACGCAGCGGATGCCCACACTCGCTTTTCAGCAGCTGTATCGGAGTCCCGGAGCGGAATTCTTTCAAACGAGGTCGAACTTGCCCGTCTGAACGCTTTGATTACGCCGTTGATTCGGAATGGTCAATCTCTGCATCAGATCTATTATGCTCATGCAGATGAAATGATTTGCAGTGAGAAAACGCTTTACAATTACATCGATGCCACGCTGTTTGACGTGAGAAATATTGACTTACCCCGAAAAGTAAAGTATCGTCCGCGTTACAAGAAACCGGAATTTAAGGTCGATCGCGGTTGTCGTCTTAGCCGCAGTTACGAAGACTTTAAAGATTTCATGGAAAAACGCCCTGATACTCCAGTAGTCCAAATGGACTCTGTGATTGGAAATAAAGGCGGTAAAGTTTTGCTCACGATTTATTTTGTGGACACCAGCTTGATGTTGGCCTTTTTGCGCGATGCCAATACCTCACAATCCGTTACGCATCTTTTGGACGCTCTTTTCGGAATTCTTGGGCGGGAATGTTTCCAAAAGCTTTTTCCTGTCATCCTCACGGACAATGGCAGCGAGTTTTCTAATCCGAAAGCAATCGAATATGGCCCGGAGCAAAAGGACATTTTGCGCACTCACATTTTCTATTGTGACCCCAGCAGCCCTTACCAGAAAGGCTCAATTGAGGTGAATCATGAATTGATTCGACGCATTTTGCCTAAGGGTACATCCTTTGATGATTTGACACAAAAGGATATCTTTTTGATGATGAACCACATTAATTCCTACACAAGAAAGAAGCTGAACGGCCGCAGTCCCTACGAGGCGTTCAGCTTCTACTATGGGGAGGATACTGCTCAAAAGTTAGGATGTTCACCAGTTGCCCCGGAGAACATTATTTTGAAGCCGCGTCTCCTCAAGCGCTGATCCGAAGCAACACACGCATAGCCGCCGACATACTCCCTAAAAGACCACACTGCAGGGCGGGAATCTCCAGTTGCAAAAAAGCTGAGCGGGATTTGTGCCTTTATTTGCTGTACGCTTTTTTCGGAACAGCTGAAACCAGTATACGCCTTTTTGAGGGGAACTGTGTAGAAATCCGGGAATCTCGTTTTCAAAAGGGGATTCTCATTTACAAATCGGGCTTTTCAATTACAAATTGTCAGCTTTCATTTTCAAATTGGGATTCTTGTTTTGCAAACGGGATTCTCTCTCTACAATTAACCCTCAGGGAGTAGGTCCTTTTCTTGTTGTCTGGTATTCAATACAATGTGTAATATATATTTGACATTATGTATAAAATATGATATTATACGGACATAGAGATGCAAGGGGGCAACACACTTGAGTAAAAATCTTCGTCTAAAGTCCGCAAGGGCCGCGCTGGATATGTCACAAAAAGAGGTTGCGGAAGCGGTCGGGGTCACGCGGCAAACATTAAATGCGATAGAAAACGGAGATTACAATCCGTCGGTAAATCTGTGCATCGCCATATGCAGAGTTTTAGGAAAAACGCTGGACCAGTTGTTTTGGGAGGATGAAAGCAATGAAAAAAATTGAATTTGACGAATTACAGCAGAGCCGCCGTTATCGGTACGGTTATCAATCCTTTATTCTTTTGGCGTTTCTAATCTTGGCCGACACCGCAATAAGCGGTATGGGCATCGTCTGGATCGCGCCCCCGACAAACACATTCCTTCTCCTGCTAGCCGGATGCACTTATTTTATCTGCCGGTGCATCTGGGGCGACGCACTGGTAGGACCTAAAGAAAACCCGAAACGGCTGACGACGAAAGCGGCCGGAATGATCATTCTTGCGGCGGCGGTCGCGGTACTCGCCGCGGGATTTGCGCTTTCAAGGGTTCATATTCAACCGTCAGCGGACACGGGCGGAGATATATTATCTTTTGCCTGCCTGACCATGTGGGCAATCATCGCGCTCGTCTATGCCTTGAAGCATCTTGTAAGAGGGAAATCAGAACAGTGAAATTGCTTGCCGGTTTTTATCTGAAGAGGCCCCCTGATACAGTCAGGGGGCCTCTTCAGATCTTACCCGCGGCGGATATTCTTTGTTTTGTCCTGAATAACTTCCTTCATCCGCTGAAGGGATTCATTGCATTTTAAGGATTTCATAGTTGGGAATGCGCTGATCACACGGCACTGAAAAAACTTAACTTCCTCTTCAATTTTGTCTTTCTTCAAATAAAGCTCATACAGAGCTTTCAGGTAGGCTGCCTTTGTCTCCTCGTCAATCAGGCCGCCAAGCGCGGCCTGTAGATTCTCGATTTTTTCCGCTTTTAAAGCGGAGGCTTTCTCTTTAATTTCGTCAAGTACCTGCTGCATCTCGTCTAGCTTTCCGTTGAGCTGGAAGATGGTGTGCACCGTCAGCACGGTGTCGCTGATGAAATACAGAATGAAACCGCCGGAGATGAAAGGCAGAATCAGCGCGGGAATAGAATAAAGAATTCGCATGAGCGCGGGGTGGATGAATAGGATGCCGACCACGCACATGACCCCGAATAAAAGTGAATTTTCAAGGCAGATTCTGCCCTGAATGTTAAATCGATGAGTGGAATAGTCCCAATATTTCGTGTGAAATGTTTTTTCAAGTGCAAAACCGGTCACATATTCGAGCAGGGTTGTCAGAATTACCCCTGTCAGATAAAGAGCGAGGAGATTGCCTTTAAAAGGCGTTAATACTGATACGACGATCACACCGCCCACGCCGTAAATCGGACAGAACGGCCCGTTTAAAAATCCACGGTTAATGAATTTTCCGGCCGGAATGGAGCAAAAGATGCTTTCGGTTAACCAGCCGAGAAAACTGTATATGGTAAAAACGAGAAACAATATCCAAAAATTATCCATCTTTCTCCCTCATCCTGCAAGATAGATACTAGTTTAACTTTTTAACGTTATTTTGTCAAATACCAAAACAGAATGTTTTTTGAAGCAGCAGCAGTAAATAATACAGCAGCGCAGCGCAAACCGCCGGAGTGAGAATCCAGCCGATAATGTCAACTTCTATGGCGGTTACCTTTAACAGTCGGTTAATGCTCAGAGAGGCATTGTAAATTTCACTCATAAAGAGTACTACAATATATGCCCGCAGTCCGAAAAAGGGGATTAAAACCGCAATCAGAATGACACGCATCACCGAATCACTGAAATTGTATTTCAGGGAGTACAGCTGCTGGTCAAGGCCTTTGAGCATGCCGTCAACCACACTGTCAAGGTACATCAGCGGAATGATGGGCGCCATAATGCGCAGAATATTACCCACCTGCGGGCTGTTATAAAACGTCATTCCCAAATTGTCCGCAAATACGATGAGAACCGAAGTAATCAAAAAGGAAAAAGTGAGGGTAAAGCGCATGGCCTTTTCAACGGATCTTTGAATGGATGCCCGGTTTCCGCCTGCATTGGCCTCTGCCATTTCAGGGATCAGCAGCATGGACAGTGCAGCGAGAAAAGCGGAGGGAAAAAACAAAATAGGCATCACCATACCCTGCATGGTTCCGTACTGCGCAAGGGCACCGCTGTCGCCGGCTCCGTATTTTCTCAACCCGCGCGGAATCAGCATATTCTCGGTGCTGCTCAGCAGACTGCGAAAAAAGGAACCGCAGAGCACCGGCGCCGCAATGTGAAGTACACTCTGAAAAATCCCGCTGCTCTTCGCTTTTGAAAAACCGCGTCTTTCGGCGAAAACAAGGTACAGCAGCACAATATATGCGCAGGAAAATACCTCGCCGATTGTCGAACCAAGCATCAGCGCGTTCAGCGGCGCACTGATTTTCGTGAGCAGCAGCAGGGAGGCGCCGATGGTTACGAATTGCTCCAGCCACTCGCCGCACGCAGGGATGATGGTGTTGCGTATGGCAAGGAAATAACCTTTCAGGCAGGAGCATATGGCAATGAAAGGCAGTCCCGGGGCTAAAAGCTTAATCGGTACGGCGGCAGAAGCGTCACCGATAAACTTTATGGAAATAAAATCAGCGCAAAAGAACAGCGCGCCTGCTCCAATCATGCTGAGCGT
This sequence comes from uncultured Caproiciproducens sp., assembly GCF_963664915.1. Lineage (NCBI taxonomy): Bacteria > Bacillati > Bacillota > Clostridia > Eubacteriales > Acutalibacteraceae > Caproiciproducens > uncultured Caproiciproducens sp. The sequence continues at coordinate 583,385 of NZ_OY761810.1, read as the reverse complement.
AAGCGAGTAGAACACACAGTGGCGCACGGAGTTTCTTGTGCCGCGTCCTTCCGCTACAAGGCGTGTGACGGCAAGGCCCACCCCCGAGGTGCAAAGGGTGATGCCGAGAATGAAGACCGAGATGATCAGCTGGTAAAGCCCCATGCCGGTCGCGCCGATCTTTGAGCAGATAAAAACCCGAAACCAGATGTTGCTCAGCCGCAAAATTACGCTGCTCGACGTCAGGATGATCGCATTCAGGTAAAAAACGCGTTTTTTCATTTGATTAACACCTTTATAAGTTTTATTAATCAAATGTATTCGCGCGCAGTGCGAAATAAATCTATAAATTTATTGAATCATGCGTTATAATGAATAGGAATAAAACAACAGGAGGAAAAAATGGACTGGACGGAAGTAACGGCTGCGGTGGACGCAAAAGATATTGACAAAGCCGGCGACATTGCGCAAATGGTTGTGCCGTACGGAATTTATATTGAAGATTATTCGCATCTGTGTGAAGAGGTTGAAGAAATCGCCCATATTGATCTGATTGACGAGGAACTGCTGAAAAAAGACCGCACCAAAGCAATGGTGCATGTCTATATCAGTCCGGAGGAGAGTCCCGCCGAAGCAATTGCGTTTTTAAGCGAGCGGTACAAAGCGGAGGGGATCCCGCACACGATCACGACCGCCAATTGTGTAGAAGAGGACTGGATTAACAACTGGAAAAAATACTTTAAGCCGATTCGGGTGGGCAAAAAGCTTTTAATCCGTCCCACATGGGAGGAAGAATACGAGGCCGGCGACCGTAAAGTGCTGCATCTTGAGCCGGGCCTTGCGTTCGGCACCGGTACGCATGAAACCACGCGCCTGTGCATGGAGCTTTTGGAGGAATATGTCGTGCCGGGCTGTGATGTTCTGGACGTCGGCTGCGGTAGCGGAATTTTATCCGTCGCGGCATTGCTTCTGGGGGCACAAAAGGCCGTCGGTGTGGATATTGACGCGCTTGCGGTAAAAACCGCCGTACAGAATGCGGAAATTAATCATGTTGCCGGCCGCTTTACCGGTATCTGCGGCGATTTGACCGACAGGGTCAGCGGAAAATTCAACATTGTCGTCGCAAATATCGTTGCCGATGTGATTATTCTGCTGACAAAGGATATTGAGCAGTTTATGTACCGCGACACTGTTTATCTGATGAGCGGGATTATTGATACGCGCGAACAGGACGTTCTTGCCGCAGTTGAAAAAAAGTTTGAGATTATCAGCCGCAAAACAGAAAAGGGCTGGGTTGCCCTCGCCGCAAAATTAAAATAAAATTATTTATAAAGGTAGTTTTAATGTGGGTTTTCATCATCTGACGAAATGTGAATGGACACATCATCACTGTTGAGGTACATTTCTTCAGTTTTTTGCTGTGCTTCCGTTAGTGCTTGAATCGAATTGGTTATTTGATTAAACAGATAATAATACATTTTTCTATAATCAGGCATAAAAACACCTCCAAAATTATTATAGGCGTTATATCGAACATATGCAATATGCTGACTATATTTTATTATTCTAAATATAGGAGGTTGTTGATATGATTCTATATACACCGTTTTGGGAGACCATGGAAAAAAAAGGCGTTACCACATATGCCCTCATCAAAAATTTTAAAATCAGCAGCAGTACTTTGACACGGCTGCGGCACAACAAGCCGCTTTCGACCGTTACGATCAATGATTTGTGCCGCATTCTGAATTGCAGGATTCAGGATATCGCCCTGTACGTTGCGAATTCCGGGGATGAGTGCCTCTGATAGAGATAATAAAATCGGTTGTGAGGCGGATAACATGATATTGGAAAACGGAGCGGACACCTGCAATTGCCCACGGATCAAATGCGAGCGCCACGGGAAGTGCGCCGAGTGTATGGCGCATCACGAAAAGAATAAAAAGCATCCGCCGTACTGCAAGCGAGAATCTCGCCGCGCACGCGTAAGAAACGATAAAAAGAACCCGCAAAGCTGATCATCAGCTTTGCGGGTTCCTGTGTTTTTGTGGGAGGTTAATCGTTTTCGGTGTAGTTTCCCAAAAAGGAAAAGCGTGGCAGTTCGTCATGAAGCGAGCAAATCAAGTTAAGCGTTTGTTCTTCCCGCACATTTCCGGTAAAATCAAGGTAAAAATCATATTCAAAATTTTTATCTTTGATCGGACGGCTTTCGATTTTGGTTAAATTCAGCCCAAGCGCCGCAAAACGCGCAAGTACGCTGTAAAGCGTGCCGGTTTTGTGCAGAAGGGAAAAACAAAGACTGATTTTCTGTGCGCAGTCCGGAATGAACAGTCGGCGGCTGATGACGATAAAGCGCGTGCAGTTGTTGGAACTGTTTTGAATGTCCCTTTCAAGGATCTGCAACTTGTATTCCTTTGCCGCATGTTCCGAACAGATGGCGGCAATGCCCGCCTCCTGGCGCTGTGCGATCATCTGGGCCGCCATGGCCGTGTTGGAACAGGGCAGGGCGTGCAAATCGTTTTTGGTAATATAATCCGAGCACTGGGACAGCGCCTGCGGATGGGAATAGGCCGTGCCGATGCTGTGGGTATCTACTTTTTTAGCCGCCGCAAGGCAGTGATGAACGCGGAGCGTTGTTGCCGCCACAATATAAAACCGATATTTCAGGATTAAGTCGTAGACCTCGCTGACCGAACCGGCGGATGAGTTTTCGACCGGCAGAATTCCCAAATCTGCATTTCCGTTTTCCACCGCCGCAAAAATTCCGGCAAAGCCCTGGTGAAACTGCGGCGCGGCCGTCGGATAAAGCAAACTGAGCGCTTCATGGGAAAATGAGCCGTTTTCCCCCAAACAGGCAATTTTGTCCGTCTTTTCCGGAGCTGTGCCGGCAGCACGGATGTTTTCACGCAGTTCACCGCCGCTGCCAAGCAAATTATATTGCAGCGCCCGGCTCATATCCATCATATTGGAGTAAAGGATTTGCGCTTCTCCGCCGTACTCGCCGGCTTTACCGCCGATGCGTTCCAGAATGTCCTGTTCGCGTTCGCCGTTGAATACAGGGAGGCCAAGTTCTTTTTTAACAGTAGCCACTTTTTTCGCGCACTCCATCCGCTGAGTGAAAAGGGGCAGAAGCTTTGTATCGATTCCGTCAATTTCTTCTCTGATTTCATCAAGAGTCATAATCCGTTCCCCCCAGTCTGAATATTAATTAAATTCATCAGCGCAATCGCCGCCGCGGCTTCCACCACGGGTACGGCGCGCGGCACAATGCAGGGGTCGTGCCGACCGTGAACGCTGAGTTTGGCGCCGGTCTTTGCAGTCAGGTCAACACTGTCCTGTTCCAGCGAAATGGATGGTGTGGGCTTAAACGCCGTACGGAACACGATCGGCATACCGGTGGAAATACCGCCGAGAATTCCTCCCGCGTTGTTTGTTGCTGTTTTTACCGTGTCGCCGTCAAAATAATAGGCGTCATTGTTCTGGCTGCCCAGAAGCTCGGAAGCACTGAAGCCCGCGCCGAACTCCACACCCTTCACAGCGGGAATTCCAAACAGGATGGACGAAAATATCGGTTCAATTCCCCCAAACAGGGGGCCGCCGACTCCCGCTTCCAGACCGATTACAGCACATTCGACCACGCCGCCCACGCTGTTCTGCGCAAGACGGGCGGCTTCAATTTTGTCCCGCATGGTCTGCTTTACAGTTTCATTGATAACGGGAAAATAAACGGAGGACAGTTCGGACAGCAGCTCCTCCGGAATATTGACGGGGTCAAAAAGGCTGTCTTTCACGTCCGCTATGGAAGAAACATGCGCACCGATCACGATGCCTCGCCGCTGTAAAATCTGGCGGCAGACCGCACCCGCAAAAACGAGGGGGGCTGTCAGCCGTCCGGAAAAGTGACCGCCGCCGCGCACGTCGTTAAATCCGCCGTAGCGCAGATGCGCGGGGAAATCCGCGTGACCCGGCCGGGGAACACATCTAAGGTTGTCGTAGTCGCCGGATTTGGTGTTTGTATTTTCAATGAGCGCGCACAGCGGCGCGCCGGTTGTCCTGTCATTGTAGATTCCGCTTACAATCTGCGGCAGGTCGCTTTCTTTGCGCGGTGTGCTGGTGGAATCCCTGCCCGGCGCGCGGCGGCTCATTTGCAGCGCAACGGCGTCCAAGTCAATCAATTCTCCCGCCGGCAGACCGTCCAGAACCACGCCGATTGCTTTTCCGTGGCTTTCGCCGAATATGGATATTTTAACAGTTTCACCCCATGCTGACGACATTCGCTTTCCCTCCAAGCTGATTGTAATCTTCGAAAAACGCCGGATAGCTTTTATGGATGCTCTGCGCATCGCTGATGGTGACACAGCCGTCAGATTTTAGTGCAGCAATTGCAAAAGCCATCACAATGCGGTGGTCATTGCAGCCGTCAACCTCACCGCCGTGCAGCCGGTCAACGCCGTCTATAAGAAGGCCGTCATCCGTCTGGGTCACTTTGCCGCCGAGTCTTGTCAGCCCGTCGACCATGGCGGCGAGGCGGTCGCTTTCCTTGATTCTCAGCCGCTGCGCGTTGAAAATTCTTGTGCGCCCGCGGCAAAGAGCGGCGGTCGCCGCCAGAACCGGCACAAGATCGGGTATCTGCGAAGCGTCAATCTCAATTCCTTTTAATTCATTCGGAGAAACCGTTAAAACAGAGTCATTCCACTCTGTTGTCGCACCAAATTCCCCCAAAAAACGTTCCGCCGCGCGGTCGCCCTGGCAGGAATTTCGGTTCAGGCCTTCCAGCCGAACAGTTCCGCCGAGCGCGCCCGCGGCCAGAAAAAATGCCGCCTGTGACCAGTCGCGCTCCACACGGTAATCTTTTGGCCGATACGACTGATGGCCCGGTATTTGCCAGCCGTTTTCCGCTGCTTTTGCCACGACGCCGAATTCACGCATAATTTCGATTGTCATATCGACATACCCTGCGCTTTCAAGTGGAGAAGACAGCGTCAGTTCGCTGTCGCTGTCCAGAAGGGGGAGCGCGAGAAGCAGCCCGGTGATAAACTGGGAGCTGACGTTTCCCGGCAGCATAAATTTTCCCGGGGTCAGCCGTCCGCTGATTGTAAGGGGCAGCCCGCCCGCTGTGATGCACGAAACGCCGTGCCGCGGCAGACAGTCAAGGTAAACGCCGATGGGACGCTGAGGCAGACGGCCTCTTCCACTGAATTCCGTTTTCACCCCAAGCGCCGCCGCGATGGGAATCAAAAAACGCAGGGTGGAGCCGGATTCCCCGCAGTCAATCCTTATGGATTCGCCGCCGTTACGAATGGCTTTCATCGCGCGGCAGGTCGCCGTTATGTCGTCACTTAAAGGTTCGCCGTCAAAAAGGACTTCACCGCCCGCGAGCGCCGAACAGATCACCGCGCGGTGCGCCGCACTTTTTGAAAAAGGAACCCGAATGCTTCCGTTCAGGACGGACGGAAAGATTTTCACGCTTGCCATTACAGTACCTCGGCCAGTTCAACAAGGCGGCCGTGGGTAACCCAGTCCACAAAACCGGAGCCGATTTCTTTCAGCATGATCAGGCCGATCATTGAACCGCTGTTCTTTTTGTCCAGCACGGTAGCGGAAAGAATTTTGTCTAACGGCATGTCATCCGTTGTGGGAAGATTGTATTTTTTCAGCGCGGCAATAATTTCACTGGTCGTTCCAACTTTTGTAATTCCCGCTTTTTCTCCGCACTTTGCCATCATTACCATGCCGATTCCGACCGCTTCTCCATGGGAAAGCTTGCTGAAATTGTACATTTTTTCAAGCGCATGACCGAATGTGTGCCCGAAATTCAGCAGCATGCGTTCCCCGGTGTCAAACTCATCACGTTCCACTACATCGCGCTTGATATCGACACAGCGGAAAATCAATTCTTCTATATTTTGAGAAATATCTTCTTGGATAATCATGTCAAACAGCTCACGGCTTTTAATGCAGCCGCATTTAATCGCCTCTGCCATTCCGTCGGAAAAATACCGCGGCGGCAGGGTGGTAAGCGTGTCGGGGTCGATCAAAACAAGGCTCGGCTGGTGGAAAGCACCGACTAGGTTTTTGCCCTGCGGCAAATCAACGCCCGTTTTTCCGCCGACCGAGGAATCGATCTGCGCCAAAAGTGTTGTGGGAATTTGGATGAATGAAATTCCGCGAAGATAAGTCGCCGCGGCAAAACCAGCCATGTCACCCGTTACTCCGCCGCCCAGAGCGACGATAAAATCGGTGCGGGTGAGCCGACGGCTTGCACATTCGGCGTACATTTCTTCAATACAGGAGAGGCGTTTGCTTTCCTCGCCAGCCGGAAATGAAAACAGGGAGGCGGAAAAACCGGCGGCATTCAGCGAATCCATGACACGCCCGCCGTACAGCGGCAGCACGTTGCTGTCGCTGATGACAACAGCCTTGGCACCGGGTTTGAACAGCTTCCCCGCACGCGTACCAATTTGATCCATACAGCCGCGCTCAATGAGTATCTGATAGCTTTTGGAAGCGTTAACAGTCAGTTCCATCATTCACCAAGCCTTTCCTTAATCAGTCTTCCTCTGCGCAAAAGAGTGCGCAGTAATTCGGCGTCGCTTTTGGCTACCGCCTCTTTAATATCGGTTATATTTGTGATGAGCGTGTCCAGTTCGCCGACAAGCGCTTTTTGATTGTCGATAAAAAGTTCCGCCCAAAGCTGTTCATTAATATTGGCAACCCGGGAGACATCCCGATAACTTCCTGCCGAAAATCCGTTGTGTTCGGGGCATCGCGGGCTCATTACGTAGGCGCAGGCCAGTACATGGGGAAGCTGGCTGGTGAACGCGATCATCTGGTCGTGGTGCTCGGGCGTAGTTACCACCGTTCCGCCGAAACCAAGCTCGACGGCGACTGCTTTCAGCAGGTCAACGGCCGGCTGCGGCGCACCGCACGGAACAATAAGGTAGCTTGCGCCCAAAAACAGTTCCGCGTCGCTTGCCGCGAATCCGTTTTGTTCCTTACCTGCCATGGGGTGTCCGCCCACAAAAGTGAACCCGTGTTCCACCGCCATGCGCGGAAGATGCGTGCAGATTTCGGATTTAATTCCGCAGGTGTCGGTTACTATGCAGGAAGGGGGAATCAAATGAATGTGCGAAGCGGCAAAGTCGATGTCCGCCTGAGGGTACAGGCACAGATAAAGCAGGTCGGCGGTTTGAATATCCTCGTCGCCGCCGATTTTGTCAATCGCGCCGCAGTCAAGCGCGGCTTTTATTACGCCGGGGTCCCGGTCGATTCCGGCTACGGTACATTCGCTGTATTTTTGAAAGGCCTTCGCAAGCGAGCCGCCAATCAGCCCCAGTCCGACAATGACGATGTTTTTGTTCATAAAGGCTTCCCCCAGTTCACAGTCTGTTTTTAAGCTTTATTATAGCAAATAACCGCGAACTAATCCACTTTTCTTCCAAAGGCTTTTGCGGCGGTCAGAACATGTGCCGCCACCTTGTCAAACTGGTCGGGGGTAAGCGACTGCGCACCGTCGGAAAGCGCCTTGGCGGGGTTGTTGTGCACTTCTATAATCAACCCGTCGGCACCTGCGGCAACTGCCGCGAGCGCCAGCGGCTCCACCAGCCACGCAATGCCGGAAGCATGGCTCGGGTCGACCAGAACGGGCAGATGGGAAAGCTTTTTTAGAATCGGAATCGCGGAAATATCGAGGGTGTTGCGCGTGTACGTTTCATAGGTGCGTATTCCGCGCTCGCACAGAATGACTTGATCGTTGCCGCCGGACATGATGTATTCGGCGCTCATTAAAAGTTCTTCGATTGTGCTCGACAGCCCGCGCTTAAGGAGGATGGGCTTTCTGATTTTTCCTAGTTCTTTTAAGAGCTCAAAATTCTGCATGTTCCTTGCGCCCACCTGAATGATATCCACGTCGTCCTTGAGGAACAGCTCAATATGGCGTATGCTCATAATTTCCGTTACAATCGGCAGGCCGGTTTTCTTCTTAGCCACATTCAAAAGGTTAAGGCCTTCAGCTTTCAAACCCTGAAAGGCATAGGGAGAGGTTCTCGGTTTAAAGGCGCCGCCGCGCAAAAATTGCGCGCCCGCCAGCTTTACCCGCTCGGCCACGCCGCAGATCTGCTCTTCGCTTTCCACGGAACAGGGACCCGCAATCAGTGCAAGCCCGCCGTCGCCGATTGTTTGACCGTTCGGCAGGGTAATGACCGTATCGTCCGGATGAAATTTGCGGTTGGCTTTTTTATACGGCTCCTGTACCCGTTTAACGCTTTCCACAAAATCCTGCGCGGCGATAAAGTCGATATCGATCACAGAGGTGTCGCCGATCAAGCCGAGCACGGTGCTTTGCGTTCCCACCCAGGTATTGACCTTGATGCTGTATTCTTTTGTGAGCGAGTCTGTGAACTCGGCGAGCTGCTGCGGGGTGCATTCGGGTTTTAATACGATAATCATGTCGTTCCTCCTTTTATTTGAGCGGATAAAAATGAGTAAAAAAATAACGGGGCTGCTGTCAGCTCCGCTAAAAATATCAGCCGGTTATTGTTACAATACGGCTATATCCATTCACACAAAAGCTTACAGTTGATTTTATTGCACGCACAAAAATCCCACGCCGTAAAATAGCGGGGATAGCTAAATCCTGTAAATCGTGTTGTGTATGCGGTCAAGCTCATTGTGTAACTCCTTTATATTCACCTTATTTTGTATAATAATACAGATTGGAACCGCTGTCAAGATTTAATTGGACAAAATCGGCGGAGAGAAAAAATGAATCGTTAAAATCTGCACGAAATTTCTTGATTGTTTTCTGTAAATTTGATATAATCTTTAAGAATATCAACATGTGAATGAGCAAGTGTCTTTACAGAAGGAAGTGACGTCGGTGCCCAAAACCCCCGTGAATCCACCCACCTTAGAAAAAATAATTAATCATCTTGGCAGCGGTATTTTCTGCTGTAGGAATGATGGCGTGCAGACGATTGTATACGCGAGCAACTCATTTTACAGAATGATTGGGTACGAAGTCGGCGAAATTACGGAACTGTGCGGTGAAGAATCCAACTTTGTGCTGAGCCGCAAACAGCGGATCAACTGGAGTAAGCTGGCTGTTCGTTTAAAAAAATGTGCTTTCATTAAGCTTGAACTGAAGCTCATAAGGAAAGACGGCCACCATATTTGGACCAACTGCTGTGTACGCCTTATGACAGACGATGGTATTGATTATTTTTGCTGCAGCCTGGAGGATATTACGGAGAAACGGCGTTCTCTCAAAAAGGAGAGGGAACAGCTTGAGACCATAAAAAAAGCAAAGCAGGAACTTGCGGCAAGCGAGGAACGCTACCGCATCATTATGGAGCAGGCGGCCGATCCGATTTGTGACTATAATTTTATAACGCAGGATCTTTACTGTTCGCCCCCGTTTAAAGAAAAATTCGGCATTGAAGTAAATGCGGACGGCCTGTTAGACGCGCTGTTTCATTCGGATGTTATTTTTGAAGAGGACAAATCGCACATTATGAATGACATTTACCAATTTATAAACGGAGAGAACCCCAAGAATCCCGAGTACCGGTTCAAGGATGTGAACGGCGATTACCGGTGGTACCGGGTGCGCAGTACGGTAATCCGCGATGAGAAGGAAGTCCCGATCAGAATGATTGCCTTTATATCCGATATTGACAGGCAGAAAAAAGAAAATATGAGCTTAAAGGAACAAGCAGAGCGCGACCTTTTGAGCGGGCTTTACAACCACGTGACCACAACCAATCTGGTCAACAAAGCCATCAGCCAAAGCGAAGCCGGGAGCCAGCACGCTCTGTTTTTGATTGATATCGACAATTTCAAAGATGTGAACGATCATCTGGGCCATCTGCTGGGTGACGAGGTGATTGAAGTGATTTCCGCCAAACTTAAAGACCAGTTTCGTGAGGACGACATCATCGGCAGAATCGGCGGCGATGAATTTGTCGTGTTTTTAAAAAATATTTTATCTGCGGATGTGATGAAGAAAGCGAAAGTGCTGCAAACTATTTTTCGCGATGCTCATCTGCAGGACGACATGCCGTTTAAGGTTTCGGGCAGTATAGGAGTTGCTTTTTATCCGCAGGACGGAAAGGACTATCATGAACTGTTTGCAAAGGCCGATGCGGCCATGTACGCTGCGAAGAGCAGCGGAAAGGACGCCTACCGAACTTATGCCGCTACGGCATATAAAAAATAGCAGATACCCGCTTATTTATTTTGAATAAGCGGGATTTTTAATAGTTCCCTTATTTCTTCCGCAATGCGGATGACACAGCCGTCTGCGTCAACTTTAAAATCCGCTGCTGCACGATAAACACCGACTCGCTCGCTGTAAAGCCGCTGCATTTTTTCTTTTCGGTCCGGTCCATCCAGCAGCGGACGCGAAACGTCGCCGGAAAGACGGTCCCTGATGACGTCTAACGAAGCGTCCAGCAGTACCACCACACCGTTTTCTTTCAGCGCGGCCGTATTCTCGGGGTTCAATAAGGCCCCGCCGCCCGTCGCGATAATCAGGCCGTATTGAAGGCTGAGCTCCTTTGCGGCTTCACGCTCCATGATGCGAAAGGCCTCTTCTCCACGTGCGGAAAAAATTTCCGCAATCGTCATACCTTCCCTCTTCTCAATGTAATGGTCCATATCCACAAAAGTGCGGCCTGTAATCTTTGCGAGAAGGCTTCCGACCGAGGTCTTGCCGCTGCCCATATAGCCGCATAAAACGATGTTGCCGAATTTATTTTTCATTTCCGTTACGGCATCATTGCAAAGCGTCTGGATGTCATCGGGTCTGAATTTTGCGCCATACCAGATTTCATGCGCCGCCGCCGCCTGCCAGACCAGCATGCTCATTCCGCCGATTGCCCTTACTCCGTTTTTTCGCGCTGTTTTTATCATCAGCGTTTCATTCGGATTGTAAACCGCGTCAAAAACACAGGCAGCTTTTTTGATAATCTTCTCTGAAACAGGGCATGCTGTTGTGCTGGGAAACATGCCGACCGGCGTTGCGTTGGCGAGCAGGTCGATTTTACCGTCGATTTCATCCAGCAGACAAAAATCCGCCCGCGCCTCTTTTATTTTTGCACGAATATTTGCGCAGAGTTTTTCTGCCGCTTCCATGCCGTGCGGCCGTACAGCCACGGTGACGACTCCGCCGCTCAGGGCCGCTTCAAACGCCATGACTCTGCCTGCGCCTCCGGCGCCGAGCACAACGGTGCGGCCGCTCAGGCCGATGCCGGCGGCCTCGAGAGCCTTGCAAAACCCAGCGCCGTCTGTTGTAAATCCTGTCAGACGCCCGCCGGTATTTTTAACCGTATTGACTGAGTTGAAAAAAACGGATTTTTCGTCCAGTTCGTCTAAAAGCGGAATAATGGACTGCTTGTGGGGAATCGTGATGTTGAAGCCGCAGAGGGTGTGAAGTGCCTTCATTCGGCCGGGCAATTCGGACGGAGAAATATCCCAAACGCGGTAACCGGCTGTTTTTCCGCTCAGGGCGAAAAGCCGATTGTGAATAAACGGGGACATCGTATGCGCAATTGGATGGCCGATTACGGCGAAATTATTCTCAGTCATTTTTCATTCTCCTTACTTTCCGAGTAAAAAACGTTAAAAATATATTGACAAAGTTAAAGTTTACTAATAATATGTGGTTAGACAATCAGTGTCCGGAGCGATTTATGTGGTTTTTTCTGTGGCAATTGTAACACACGAGGGATATTTTTGTCCACAATAAACAATAACGTTTTCCGCGTGCCGATGATTCAAAATTTGTAAGATTACTAAGGAGGATAAGACATGGTTTTTGAGAAGGTAAAGGCGATTCTCAGTGAGCAGTTTGACGTTGAGGAGGATTCGATTACCCCAGAGACAAGTATTGCTGACGATTTAGGCGCCGATTCCTTGGATGTAGTTGACCTTTTGATGTCAATCGAGGATGAGTTTGAAATTGAAGTCCCCGATGAAGAAATTGATAACATCAAAACTGTTGGTGAACTGGTAAAGTACATTGAAGATAATGTTTAGATGACATTTTCTTCTGAAAACCGCTGTGCATCTGCACAGCGGTTTTTTTACTATATTCTGTTTTTGTGCAATTTTGTTGTGCTTTCACTTGAAATAGCACCGCATTTCAGATATAATCAATTTAAGTTTTGCGTTTTTATAAAACAGAAGGAGTGTTAAAGTCGTTGAATGAATTCAGCTTTTTAACAGACGGCATTCAATTCATGATCGAAAATCCCAAAATGCTGGTTATGTGGTTAATCGGCGGACTGCTGATTTGGCTCGCCATTAAGAAAGATTTTGAACCGGCATTGCTTTTGCCCATGGGATTCGGTGCGATTCTTGTAAACCTGCCGCTGCCCGGGGTAGTGGGAGACACCGGCATCGTGAAGTGGCTGTTCGAAAAGGGAATCGTAGCTTCTGAGGCATTTCCTCTTTTGCTGTTTGTCGGAATCGGCGCGATGATTGATTTTGGACCGCTGCTTTCAAATCCCCGTATGCTGCTGTTTGGCGGCGCGGCGCAGTTCGGCATTTTCCTGACGGTGGTACTGGCGGTTCTGCTGGGTTTTCCGCTGAAGGACGCCATGGCTGCCGGGGTGATCGGCGCCGCGGACGGCCCGACTTCCATTTTGGTTTCACAGGTACTCCACAGCAGCTATGTGGGTGCGATTGCGGTGGCGGCTTATTCGTATATGGCGCTGGTTCCCATTATACAGCCTGCCGCGATACGTCTTGTTACCACAAAAAAAGAGCGTATGATTCGGATGCCGTATAATCCGAGGGCTGTTTCTAAAACTACTAAAATATTATTTCCAATCATTGTAACGTTAATTGCGGGCCTGATCGCGCCGGATTCGGTGGCCCTTGTCGGATTTTTAATGTTTGGTAATTTAATTCGCGAAAGCGGCAAGCTGGAGAATCTTTCTCAGACCGCGCAGGGCCCCCTTGCCAATCTGATTACCATCTTTTTGGGAATTACCATCGCCTACCAGATGAGGGCGGAGCAGTTCCTTACACTTGGAACCCTGATCATTATGGGACTGGGACTTTTCGCTTTTGTGTTCGACACCATTGGCGGGGTCGTTTTTGCAAAGATACTGAATCTTTTCCTTCCGAAGGAGAAGAAAATTAATCCGATGGTCGGCGGTGCCGGAATATCGGCATTCCCGATGTCCGCAAGGGTCATTCAGAAAATGGCGTTGAAAGAAGACAATCAGAACCATATCCTGATGCATGCGGTAGGCGCCAATGTGGCCGGTCAGATCGGGTCGGTTGTCGCTGGAGGCATTATCCTGAATCTTGCCAGAATTTGGGGGATGATATAAATGATGCGTTGGAACGTGTTAGCAATCGCGTTTAAAAGTCTTATGGGCGACGTCAGCAGCAGCGATCTTGGGAAATCATTCTCGCTGATGGGTAAAGGGATGCTTGGAATTTTTATCGTAATGCTTTTGATTTACGCTGTGATTGTCATACTTAACAAATCCACCGGAAAGAAAGATGATACGGATCAGAACCATTAACGGGACCCCCTTGGCATGTGCACAGAGCCGGGGGGTTCGCTTTATCCTTTACAATCTAACAGAATCGAGGAGACATTAGAATGGCGGAACAGAAGAAAATGGTAGAGGCGATTACTCCCATGGAGGAGGATTTTGCCAAATGGTATACCGATATTGTGAAAAAAGCGGAACTGATGGATTACACCAGTGTGCGCGGCTGCATGGTCATTGAGCCGTACGGATGGGCCATATGGGAAAATATCCAGCATATCCTTGACACAAGATTCAAGGAGCTTGGCCACGAAAATGTTTCCATGCCGATGTTTATACCGGAAAGTCTGCTCAACAAAGAAAAAGACCATGTACAGGGCTTTGCCCCCGAGGTTGCCTGGGTCACCATGGGCGGGAACGAAAAACTGCAGGAGAGAATGTGTGTCCGCCCGACTTCTGAAACACTGTTCTGCGACCATTACGCAAAGGTGATTCAGTCCTGGCGCGACTTGCCTAAGCTTTACAATCAGTGGTGCTCCGTTGTCCGCTGGGAGAAAACCACGCGCCCGTTCCTGCGCTCGGTGGAATTTCACTGGCAGGAAGGCCACACCATGCACGAAACCGCAGAGGAGGCCGAGGCCGAGACGGAACAGATGCTTAGGGTATATGCCGACTTTTGCGAGAACGATCTTGCCATGCCTGTTATTAAGGGCCGCAAGACCGACAAGGAAAAATTCGCCGGTGCCGTGGCAACCTACACCATTGAGGCCATGATGCATGACGGCAAGGCACTTCAGTCCGGAACCAGCCATTATTTCGGCGACGGCTTCGCAAAGGCGTTCAACGTTACCTTTCAGGGCAGGGACAATTCGATCTGCCATCCGTTCCAGACATCCTGGGGCATGAGCACCCGTGTGATCGGCGGCATCATCATGACGCACGGCGACAACAACGGTCTTGTGCTTCCGCCCGCCGTCGCGCCGATACAGGTAATTATCCTTCCAATCGCGCAGCATAAGCCCGGCGTGCTGGAAAAAGCGCAGGAGCTGCGTGAACGGCTGAAAAAGAGCTTTCGTGTGCGCGTGGACGATTCGGACAATACCCCAGGCTGGAAATTCGCCCAGTATGAAATGAAGGGCGTTCCGCTCCGTCTGGAAATCGGCCCAAAGGATATTGAAAAAAATCAGTGTGTGCTGGTGCGCCGCAATGACCGTGAAAAGGTTTTTGTGCCGCTCGATAACTTGGAAACCGCCATTGCGGAACAGCTTGAAGAAGTCCGCAAAGGCATATACGAAAATGCACTCGCCCGCAGGGAAAGCATGACTTATGCCGCTTCGAACATGGATGAGCTGAAAGACATTGCGGACAACAAACCGGGCTTTATCAAAGCGATGTGGTGCGGCGACGTGGCCTGCGAGGAAAAGCTTAAGGAAGCCGCCGGTGTGTCTTCCCGCTGTATGCCGCTGGAACAGGAGCATATCGCCGATACCTGCGTCTGCTGCGGCAAACCGGCCAAATCGATGGTCTATTGGGGCAAGGCGTATTAATACCGGAACAGAATACAGTTTTGGCGCAGCCGCGGAATTATTCCGCGGCTGTTTTTGCATAATCACATTATTTTTAAATGTTGTAACCTTTTAGGCTGCTCAAACGTGTTATTTGTGAAAGGAGATGAATCTATGGGAAAGCAACTGAGGCACCCGGACGATCATCTGTCGGAGAAATATGACTTGTACGGGAATATGCTGTTCAAGCTGTGTATGGTTATTCTGTGCAATAGGGAAGACGCGGAGGATGTGGTGCAGGATACCTTTGCAAAATATTTGCAGAAATGCCCCGAGTTTCACAGCTTAGAGCACGAAAAGGCATGGTTTATCCGGGTTGCGGCGAACGGCAGCCGGGACAAAAGAAGGCGTTTCTTTTTTCGAAAGACCGTATCTCTTGAAGAAATCGGAGAGTATGCCGAAACATCGGAACAGATAGAGGTGCTGGAACAGCTGATGGAGCTTCCGCCGAACTACAAAACCATTTTATATCTTCATTATGTCGAAGGATATAAAATCAGGGAAATATCCGACATTCTGGGGATGGGGGAGAATGCCGTCAAGGTAGCTCTTCATCGCGGCAGAGAGAAACTGAAATTACAGATGAGAGAGGAGCTGATATCATGAGGACGGAGGATTTGATTCATTCTGTCAACCGGATTCATGCAAGTGAAGGGCTGAGGGACAAGGTAATGAGCGGAAAGCACTCCGTGGGCAGGCATCGGTCCGGATTTTCAGAGTTTGCCGCCTGCGCCGCGTGTTTGGCTGTTCTCGTGCTGGGACTGACATTTGCGGCGAAGCTGTTAAAACCTGACGGCACTGTCCTGAATGGTTCACAAATTCAAAGCGGTGCGGCATCTGCCTTTTCCGGCCAGCCGGGTTTGGTAAATGGCCTTTACCACGATGATGCGGTTTGGAATATTCTGATTCTCGGCGTGGATGCGGCGGATGGAAATGAACCCGGGCGGAGCGACTGTATCATGCTTCTTTCCATCGACCACAGAAAAAGCAGTGAACGATGGATTCTTACGCCTTTCCCGCGCGATCTGTATGTGGAAATTCCGCAAAATGGGAAAAACAGGATAAACGCGGCCTATCAGCTTGGCGGAGCGGAACTGAGCGTGAAAACAATTGAGCAGAATTTTAAAATTGATGTGGATGATTACGCGGTAATCGACTTTAACGGCTTTGTAAAAGCCGTTGATTCTCTGGGAGGAGTCCCCATGAATGTGACCGGGGAAGAAGCCGCTCTTGTCAATCGTTATTCAGGGGCACCCGCCGACCGGTATATTCAGGCGGGGGACCAGACTCTTTCCGGCAAGCAGGCGTTGTATTATTCCCGAATCCGCCAAATCGGCGGGGAAGAGTTGAGGTTGCAGCGTATGCAGAAGGTATCGGCGGGAATCATCAGCAGGCTGGAATCCATGGATGCAGGAACCCTGGCCAAACTTGCGAAAAAACTGCTTCCTTTTGTCCAAACCAATCTGAATTCGGAAACCGCGCTGAAACTGGGGACGGATGCCTATGCCTGCCGGGATTTTCCGGTTGGGTATTTCAGGCCGTCGGAAGACTTGTACGAGGTAAAACAGGTCAAGATTCAGCAGTCGAATGCAACGGTGCTTGTTCCGAATATCGAAAAGTATCAGAACAGTCTCTTGCAGTATATTTATTGGAATCAGGTATTCTGAATCCGGCTTGCTTTCACAGCACTGCCGCACTTGGAAACGGAAGACATCTGCCTTTCGTTTCCTTATTTTCATAGATTTATTTTTAAGAATTGAATGAATCTCCCTAAAATGGAAAATACTGTATGATATACTGTATATAAAAGTAACACTGCCGCGGATTTCTGTCATATCCATAACGGCATTGTAATTTGATTTTTTTAGCCTGATGTGTTAGCATAGTTAAACGTTGGCAGATGTAAAGACGATATTGACAGTATGCGGCTCTTTGCCGCATACCCTGCTCCGACACAGCGGCCCGGCACCGGACTGCCTGTGTCCTGCAGAAAAACATAACCAAAGGAGTGAATTTATCAATGAAAAAAATTGGAGCGCTTATTTGCGCATTTACCATGGTGTTTGCCCTGGCGGCCTGCAAAGGTCAGGCCGCACCGACTAATGTATCGGGTGTTACAAGCCAGACGGCTTCAGACGGCGGGGTGACAAGCGGCGCCGGCAGCGGTACGGTATCTTCCGGTACGGCATCTTCCGGCACGGCGGTTTCCAGCAAGGTTACAACGCCGAGCCAGGCTCCAAAAGTGGAAAATCCAAAAGCAATTTCAGGAGAAAATAACGGAACTTATACCGTAAAAGATGAAAAATACACCTATAAAAATGGCAACATGACCTATTCGGCATCTTACCCCGTACTGTCCGGTAAAGTTACCGGCGCCGATAAGGCGAATACGGCGATCAAAGCCTCCGCGCTGAAAACCATCAATTCTTTGGGGACTGGCGCAAAGACCGAAAAAACAACGGTCAAGGTGAACAGCGATGTGACCTATGAGGGAAAGAGCTTTATCAGTATTGGCTTCAATGAGTATGTAAAGCTTTCTGCAAAAGCGGAAAATGTCCATACGCTCCGTGCCGTGAATATCAATCTAAAGACCGGCACTGCCCTTGAGATGAAAGACCTGATCGTTAAAAACGACGCGCTTTACAAGCTTCTTGAAACAGCTGCAAAGCAGCAGTTAAGTTCCGATATTGCACCGTCGGTAACGGCCGGTGTCATTAAGTCGGCTCTGGATTCCGGCGCGGTCTATTTTACAAAATATGACGTCGGATTTGCCTTTCAAATAACAAAACCTGAGAATCGCCTTGTTAAGCTTAGCCTGACCTACGCGCAGATTAAACCATATGCCACCAGCAATGAAATTTGGAAAAATTTCATCTAACATCAAAATTCACCTGTAACAATCCATAAGAAAGCCCCTCCGGTTGTCTTTTTTTAGATAATGCATTATAATGATTAGCATGAACTAAGAATGAAAACGGAGGGGCTTTCTATTGAGAAGGATACTTGCGGCGCTGGTGGGCATCTATTTGGGAATTTTGCTCTATGCTGGGATCAAGTTACTTATGAATAGACGGGACGGCATATCGGCCGGTGTGATCGGCGGCGCGGACGGGTCGACCGGCATATTGGTTTACAATTCTTTTAATGTTGAATTCTTTATTGCACAGGTTGCGGTTGTACTGCTCGTGGCTGTTGTTTATTATCTGGTTCATAAGAACAGAAACCAAAGATAGACAATATCACTAAATATGATGCATAAATTTCTTGCAATAAAGAGAAAATAAGTCTTGCATAATAGATCCTCTTATGGTATTATAATCAAGCACGACTGCGACAGATATGCGATGAAGCGGGAGGTTGCGGCTGAAATACGCCGGTTTTTCCGTGGAGTATGTCCGATTTTAAACCGGGCGACAGATACTTTGAGCGTGCGATAAGAGAATAGAATGCGGTTTACTGCGTTTACGCTCTTATTATGCTCAGACGTTTTTTATGCCGACACCCGGATTTAACTTGTAAAAGTGAATCCGGTTTTTAAATGTGTTATGAGGGAACACCCGGCACAGTGTTAGGATTTGAAAAACGCCGCCCGCCAACTACAATAAGGAGGCGATTCACAGTGGCAGTCAAGGAAAAAATCAGGATAAGAATTAAGGGCTACGATCATCAGTTGGTTGATCAGTCGGCTGAAAAGATTGTGCAGACAGCGAAGCGCACGGGCGCAAGGGTTGCCGGACCAGTTCCGCTCCCGACTGAAAAGCAGATCATTACGGTTCTGCGTGCTGTTCACAAGTACAAGGACAGCCGTGAACAATTCGAGATGAGAACGCACAAGAGACTTATCGACATTCTCAGACCATCCAACAAAACCGTAGAGGCTTTGATGGGTCTAGAGCTCCCCGCAGGCGTTGAAATAGAGATTAAACTCTAGTTGAACCAACCAGCGGCCGAGGTCAAGTTGGCTAATGCCAACCAATAACCTGCATAGGAGGTAAAATAATGCAAAAAGGTATTATCGGCAAGAAAGTCGGCATGACGCAGATTTTCGACGAAAAGGGAAATGTGATCCCTGTAACGGTTGTTCAGGCCGGTCCCTGTGTCATCTCACAGAAGAAAACGGTTGAAAACGACGGCTACGCGGCAATTCAGATGGGCTACGGCGATTTAAAGCCGCAAAAAGTTACAAAGCCTATGAAGGGCCACTTCGCAAAGGCGGATGTTGCTCCGAAGAAAACCCTAAGAGAATTCAGACTGGAAGACACAGATGTTTTCAACGTGGGTGATCTTGTAAAAGCGGACACATTTGCAGCAGGGGACAAGGTTGATGTCACCGGCACCAGCAAAGGTAAGGGATACGCCGGCGTAATTAAGCGCTGGAATTTCCAAAGATTGAAGGAATCACATGGTACAGGCCCTGTTGCCCGCCACGGTGGTTCCAATGGTTCCTGCTCGGATCCGTCAAGAGTGTTCCCTGGCCTAAAGATGGCTGGTCACTTGGGCGCCGAGAAGGTCACGGTTCAGAATTTAACCGTTGCCAAAGTGGATGTGGAAAACAACCTGATTGCTATTAAGGGCGCAGTTCCTGGCCCGAACGGCGGAATCGTAGTAATCCATGACAGCGTTAAGGCGTAAGGGAAGGAGGAATTGTAATGCCTAAAGTAGCAGTACTTGATATGGCCGGCAAAGAAGTAGAGAAAATCGACCTTTCCGATGCCATATTCGGAATTGAACCCAATGCAATGGTTCTGCATGACATGGTAGTGAATTACCTTGCAAACCAGCGTCAGGGCACACAGTCGGCACTAACCCGCGCCGAGGTTTCGGGCGGCGGCAGAAAGCCGTGGAGACAGAAGGGCACCGGTCACGCAAGACAGGGTTCCACACGTTCACCGCAGTGGACTCACGGCGGTATCGTATTTGCTCCAAAGCCGCGCGACTATAGTTATTCGTTAAACAAAAAGGTAAAGCGTCTTGCCATGAAGTCAGCTCTTTCAAGCAAAGTGATCGACAACGAAATAATCGTGCTTGACAAGATTTCACTTGATGAATATAAGACTAAGACCATCGTTGCAATGCTCAAGGCAATCGGCTCCGAGAAAAAAGCCCTCATCGTTCTCCCTGAGGTGAACGAAAAGGTAATTGCTTCGGCAGCCAATATCCCGGGAGTAAAAACAGCAATGGCCAACACCTTGAATGTCTATGACATCTTAAATGCAGACAGGTTCATCGTGCTGAAAGATGCCGTAGCTCAGATTGAGGAGGTGTATGCATAATGACAGCACAGGACATTATTATCCGCCCCATTATCACTGAAAAAACCATGGCCGGTATTGGCATGAAAAAGTACACCTTTGAAGTTGCCAAGGATGCCACAAAAATCGATATTGCAAGAGCGGTTGAAACCCTCTTCGGCGTGAAAGTCAGCAAGGTAAACACCCTGCATGTAAGAGGCCAGATGCGCCGTCAGGGCAAGAGCGAGGGCTATACTCCTTCATGGAAAAAGGCTTACGTCACTCTTACAGCTGAAAGCAAAACAATCGAATTTTTTGAAGGCATGATGTAAGCTCTGCCTGAATGAACGCAGAGGCAAGGATGGGGAAACGGCAATCCCCGCAAAGCCATCATGAGGAGTGTGAAACCTAAATGCCTATTATTAACTATAAACCTACTACGGCTTCAAGACGTAATATGTCCGTTACGGACTATTCCGCTCTTAGCAAGGTGGCACCGGAAAAAAACCTGCTGACTGCGATCAGCAATAAATCCGGGCGCAACAGCTACGGCAGAATTACAGTTCGTCACCGCGGTGGCGGAAACCGTAAAAAGTATCGTATTATTGACTTTAAGCGTCAGAAGTTTGACGCGCCGGGCAACGTCCTCACCATTGAGTATGACCCGAATCGTTCAGCCTTTATTGCTCTTGTGCAGTATGAGGACGGCGAAAAAAGATACATCATCGCTCCGAACGGCTTAAAAGTCGGCGACGTTGTTGTATCGGGCGCCGCAGCGGATATTAAGCCGGGCAACGCGTTGCCGCTCGAAAATATTCCGACCGGTACCTTTATCCACAATGTTGAGCTTTACCCGGGCAAGGGTGCCCAGCTGGCCCGTGCGGCCGGCAACATGGCTCAGCTGATGGCTAAGGAAAACGGAATGGCGCTTTTAAGACTGCCCTCCGGTGAACTTCGCAATGTGCCTGTGAACTGCATGGCCACAATCGGCCAGGTCAGCAACATAGACCATGAAAACGTTAAGCTCGGCAAAGCCGGACGCAAACGCCACATGGGCTGGAGACCGACGGTCCGTGGTTCTGTTATGAACCCGAATGACCATCCACACGGCGGCGGCGAAGGCAAAGCCCCTGTTGGGCGTTCCGGACCTGTTACCCCGTGGGGCAAGCCGACTCTTGGCTACAAGACTCGTTCCCACCACAACCGCTCCGATAAATTTATCGTCAAGCGTAGAAACGGCAAATAAGGCGTACAGAAAGGAGCTTATCATCTATGGGCAGAAGCATAAAAAAGGGTCCTTATGTTCAGCCTGTGCTGCTTAAAAGGATTCAGGCAATGAACGCGGCCGGCGAAAAGAAAATCATCAAGACATGGAGCAGAGCCTCCATCATTTTCCCTGATTTCGTTGGTCATACAATCGCGGTCCACGACGGCCGCAAACATGTTCCGGTATATGTGACGGAAGATATGGTAGGACACAAGCTCGGTGAGTTTGCGCCAACCAGAACCTTTAAGGGACATTCCGGTTCAAAAACATCAGCGCCGACAAGATAACGGCCGAAAGGAGTGTATAGCATGGAAGCAAGGGCTTATCTAAAATACGCCCGTATTTCACCCCGCAAGGTCCAGATCGTGCTTGACCTCATTCGCAACAAGCCGGCAGACGTTGCAATGGCTATCCTCAAGAATACACCAAAGGCCGCTACAGAATATCTGACTAAGTTATTGAAGTCGGCCATGGCTAATGCTGAGAATAACCACAATATGGATGTTTCCAGACTCTACGTAGCAGAATGCTTCGTAAGTCCGGGCCCGATCCTCAAGCGCATCCGTCCAAGAGCGCAGGGTCGCGCATTTCAGATTAAAAAAAGATCTTCGCACGTTACCCTCGTGCTCAAGGAAAAAGAATAAGGCGGAAGAGGAGGTAAACTATGGGCCAGAAAATAAATCCCCACGGGTTTCGCGTGGGCGTAATTAAAGACTGGGATTCCCGCTGGTTCGCGAAGGACAATGTTTTCGGCGATACCCTCGTTGAAGACTACAACCTGCGCAAGGTGCTGAAGAAGCAGCTTTATCCGGCAGGCATACCAAAAATTGAAATTGAGCGTGATGCTTCCAAAGTGCGCGTTCATGTTCACTGCGCTAAACCAGGAATGGTAATCGGCAGGGGCGGCACAGAAATTGAGAAACTCCGTCTTCAGTGCGAGAGCATCCTCAAGAAGCCTGTTACAATTAATATTGTAGAGGTTAAATCCCCTGACTTAAATGCTCAGCTTGTCGCTGAGAATATCGCTCAGCAGCTCGAAAAAAGAATTTCTTTCCGCCGCGCCATGAAACAGTGCATCGGCCGCGCCATGAAGCTTGGCGCCAAGGGTATTAAAACCCAGGTGTCCGGTCGTTTGGGCGGTGCTGAAATTGCCAGACGCGAGCAGTACCATGACGGTACAATTCCACTTCAGACAATTAGAGCCGATATCGACTACGGTTTCGCCGAGGCTGCTACAACCTATGGCCGTATTGGCGTTAAGGTCTGGATTTACAGAGGCGAAGTCCTTGTGGACAACCGCAAGCCTCGTAAGGAAGGAGGCAGTAAATAATGCTGTTGCCTAAACGTGTAAAATATCGCAAGGTGCATCGCGGTCGTATGACCGGTAAATGCTACCGCGGTAACAAGGTAACTTACGGCGATTTCGGCCTTCAGGCCTTACAGCCGGCGTGGATCACCTCAAACCAAATAGAAGCAGCCCGTGTCGCCATGACACGTTACTGCAAAAGATTTGGTCAGGTATGGATAAAGATTTTCCCAGACAAGCCAATCACCCAGAAGCCTGCTGAAACCCGCATGGGCTCCGGTAAAGGTTCCCCTGAATACTGGGTCGCAGTCGTGAAACCGGGCAGAGTCATGTTTGAAATCGGCGGAATTTCCGAGGAAACTGCGAGAGAAGCTTTGCGTCTGGCGTCAAACAAACTGCCGATTAAGTGCAAGTTTGTTAAGAAGGAAGAAACGGGTGGTGAGCAGTAATGAAGGCCTCAGAAGTCAGAGAATCCAATGTAGCAGAGCTTGAAAGTAAGCTAAAGGACCTCAAGGCCGAGCTTTTCAACCTGCGTTTCCAACTTGCCATTAATCAGCTCGATAACCCGATGCGTGTCTCCGCTGTGAAGAAGGATATCGCCCGTGTAAAAACAGTTTTGCGCGAGATTGAAATCAAGGACAGCGCAAATGCGTAACGGAAGGGAGGATTAATCTGTGAGCGATAGGAATATTAGAAAAGCAGAGGTTGGCAAGGTCGTCAGCAACAAGATGGATAAGACTATCGTCGTTGCAATAGAGAACAGAGTAAAGCATCCGCTTTACAACAAAATTATAAAACGTACCGTGAAGCTGAAGGCACATGATGAGAACAATGAATGCACAATCGGTGACCGCGTGCGTGTGATGGAGACCCGTCCCCTCAGCAAAGAGAAAAGATGGCGTCTCGTCGAGATTTTAGAGAAAGCCAAATAATTTTGGCTTTCAGCAAAGGAGGAACGCACTGTGATACAACAGCAGACTTACCTCAACGTTGCCGACAACACCGGCGCGAAGCAGCTTATGTGCATCCGCGTTCTCGGCGGTACCGGCAGAAGGTATGCCAATATTGGTGACGTAGTTGTCGCTTCTGTTAAAAAAGCGGCCCCGGGCGGCACTGTTAAAAAGGGCGAAGTCGTTAAGGCAGTCATTGTTCGCACTGCTTTTGGCGTCCGCCGTGATGATGGAACATATATCCGCTTTGACGAAAATGCGGCTGTCCTCATCAAAGACGATAAAAATCCGAGGGGAACACGTATTTTTGGGCCTGTGGCCAGAGAATTACGTGATAAAGACTATCTTAAAATTTTAAGTCTTGCCCCCGAAGTGCTATGAGGGAGGTGCTCACTGATGAATAAAAAAGTTCATGTTAAAACGGGTGACACCGTCGTCATTTTAAATGGCAAAGAACGCGGCAAGAAGGGCAAAATTCTGGCCGTAAGCCCTGAAGAGGGCAAGGTCATTGTTGAGGGCCGCAACATGGTTTCAAAACATGTTAAGGCTCGCAAAATGGGCGAACAAGGCGGTATTATTAAAGCCGAAGGCGCACTGTACGCCTGTAAGGTTCAGGTCGTTTGCCCTCGCTGCGGCAAACCCACACGTGTCTCGCATAAGATTTATGAGGACGGCACCAAGGAACGCATTTGTACAAAATGCGGCGAAGCGCTGTAAGGGAGGATAAAACGACATGGCAAGACTGAAGGAATATTACCAAAAGGATGTCGCGCCCGCAATGATGAAAAAGTTTTCTTACAAGAGCGTTATGCAGATTCCAAAACTTGATAAGATCGTCATCAACGTAGGCGCCGGCGAAGCAAAAGAAAACGCAAAAGTCATTGACGCCATTACAACTGATATTTCCACAATTACCGGCCAGAAGCCGATGATCTGCAAGGCGAAAAAATCAGTTGCAAACTTCAAGCTCCGTGAGGGCATGGATATCGGCGTAAAAGTAACACTCAGAGGCGACAGAATGTATGAGTTTTTAGACAGACTCTTCAATGTTGCTCTCCCGCGCGTAAGAGACTTCAGAGGGATCAACGCGAACTCATTTGACGGCCGTGGCAATTACAATATGGGCATTAAAGAGCAGCTGATTTTCCCTGAAATCGAATACGATAAAATTGACAAGGTCCGCGGAATGGATATTTGTTTCGTAACGACCGCAAACACCGACGAGGAATCCAGAGAGCTCTTAACACTCATGGGCGCCCCGTTTGCGAAATAAGGAGGGAATATTGTGGCCAAGACTTCTATGAAAATCAAGCAACAAAGAGTTGCGAAATTCTCATCTCGCGAATACAACAGATGCAAAATCTGTGGCAGGCCGCATGCCTACCTTCGCAAGTTCGGAATTTGCCGTATATGCTTTAGGGAACTTGCTCACAAGGGCGAGATTCCGGGCGTGAAAAAGGCCAGCTGGTAAAGCTTAGCTAAGGAGGTAACGGTATGCAAATTACAGATACAATTGCTGATTTGCTCACCCGTATTCGCAATGCAAATTCTGCAAAGCACGATTCGGTTGACATTCCCGCTTCCAACATGAAAAAGGCCATAGTGCAGATTCTTGTTGATGAAGGATATGTTAAGAATTATACGGTAACAGAGGACGGCAAACAGGGCATCATTAAGGTGAATCTTAAGTATGGCGAGAACAAAACCTCCGCCATCAACGGTCTGCGCAGAGTCAGTAAGCCAGGCCTTCGTATCTATTCCAACGCAGAGGAACTGCCAAAGGTCTTAAAGGGCCTCGGCGTCGCCATCATTTCTACTTCTAAGGGCATCATGACCGATCGTCAGGCCCGCAAAGAGAATATCGGCGGAGAAGTCCTCGCATTTATCTGGTAACAAGGGGGTGCAGTAATGTCGCGAATTGGAAGAAAACCCATAAATATTCCCGCTGGCGTCACCGTTCAGGTTGACGGCAACGTCATCACGGTCAAGGGACCGAAGGGCACGCTTACGCAGAAGATTCACCATAACATGAGTGTTTCTGTAAATGAAAGCGAAGTGCTCGTAACACGCCCTGACGACGAAAAAGAGAACAAATCCCTGCACGGTTTAACCCGTACGCTGATCCACAACATGGTTGTAGGTGTTACGGAGGGCTTTAAAAAAGATCTTGACGTTTTGGGCGTCGGCTACCGTGTATTAAAACAGGGCAAGAATCTTGTGATGAATCTTGGTTATTCTCATCAGGTTATTGTTCCTGAAATCGATGGTATTTCCATCGAGTGCCCAACTGCTAACAAAATCGTAATATCGGGCCCGGATAAGCAACAGGTTGGTCAGTTTGCCGCAGAAGTGCGTGAAAAACGTCCGCCGGAGCCGTACAAGGGCAAGGGTATTCGATACACTGGCGAATTTGTCCGCCATAAGGAAGGCAAAGCCGGTAAGGGCGCTAAGAAGTAAGTAAGGAGTGAATAACAAATGGTGAATAAGACTGACACAAACAAAGCCAGACTTAACCGTCACCGCAGGGTGCGCGGTAAAATTTCCGGCACAACAGAGTGCCCACGCCTGAATGTGTTTCGCTCTACCACCAATATCTACGCCCAGATTATCGACGATGTAAAGGGAGTTACTCTTGCAGCAGCTTCCACACTGGACAAAGATTTCAATGGTAATGGCGGAAACAAAGATGCCGCACGCAAAGTTGGCGAGCTTATTGCCAAACGTGCCGCTGAAAAGGGCATAACCGAGGTCGTATTTGACCGCGGCGGCTATATTTTCCACGGCCGCGTCAAAGAGCTGGCCGAAGGCGCCCGTGAGGGCGGCCTCAAGTTCTAAGAAGGAGGAATACTTTTGGCTAGAATTGACGCAACATCTATGGATCTCAAAGAACATGTAGTTGCTATTAATCGTGTATCTAAGACCGTAAAAGGCGGACGTATCTTCAAGTTTGCTGCTCTTGTAGTAGTAGGCGACGGAAACGGTACAGTCGGTTTCGGTATCGGAAAGTCGGGCGAAGTTCCCGATGCAATCCGCAAGGGCATTGAAGACGCGAAAAAGAACCTGATTAAGGTTGCAATGCGCGGCTCCACCATTCCACACGAAATCATCGGCGCATACGGTGCCGGCAGAGTTTTAATGAAACCTGCTGCTCCCGGTACCGGCGTTATTGCCGGCGGTCCGGTTCGTGCGGTTGTCGAAGCGATTGGCATCAGGGATATCAGAACAAAGGCCCTGCGTTCCAACAACCCATGTAATGTAGTCAGAGCAACCTTAGACGGCATGTCTAAGCTGCGTACAGCCGCTGAAGTCGCTGCAACACGCGGCAAGTCTGTAAAAGATATTTTATAATAAAGGGGGTAGCAATATGGCACAGCTTCAAGTAAAGCTGATAAAAAGTCTTATCGGCAGCAAAAAGGACCAGATTGCAACCGCCCAGGCCCTTGGTCTTTTTAAAATAGGCGACTCTTCTGTACAGCCTGAAAATGACCAGACCAAAGGCAAGGTGGCCAAGATAATCCACCTCATCGAGGTAAGCAAAGCGTAAGCAAGGAGGTGCGAGTAAATGAAGTTGCATGAACTAACTGCGGTACCCGGTTCCACTAAGGAACCAAAGCGTATCGGCAGAGGACACGGTTCAGGTCAGGGAAAAACTGCCGGCAAGGGCCATAAAGGTCAAAAGGCCAGAGCGGGCAGAGGAATGCGTCCAGGATTTGAAGGCGGCCAAATGCCTTTGCAGAGGCGTATCCCAAAAAGAGGTTTCAACAATGTTTTTGCTAAAACCATTGTCACTGTGAATATTGGCACACTCGATAAGTTCGAAGACGGCTCCGTGGTTGACACACAGGCGTTGATTGACTCGGGTATTGTTAAAACATGCTGTGACGGGATTAAAATTCTTGGTAACGGCAATTTGACAAAGAAATTAATGGTAAAGGTTACTGCTTATTCCGAGGCTGCGAAGCAAAAGATAGAGACCGCGGGTGGGAAGGCAGAGGTGATCTAAGTTGTTTAATACAATTAAGAATGCCTGGGCCATCCCCGATCTTCGCAAGAAGATTTTGTTTACGCTGTTCATCATCATGGTTTTTCGTTTCGGTGCCGTTATTCCGGTTCCGTTCCTCAATGTTACCGCATTAAAGGGACTGATGACTACGGTTGACAAAACCGGTTCGGCACTGAGCTACCTTGATATGCTGTCCGGCGGCGCTTTTGCAAACGGTACTCTGTTTGCAATGAGTGTTACACCCTATATCAACAGCTCCATTATTATGCAGCTCTTAACAGTTGCAATTCCGGCGCTTGAAAGACTGGCAAAAGAGGGCGAAGAGGGCCGCAAGAAAATTGGCACCATGACCCGCTACGTCACCGTCGGTCTCGGTTTGATTCAGGGTACCGCATATTTCTTCTACCTGCGCAACAGCTCCTATCAGGGCGTTGCAATTGCGAAGTATACCAAAGGCTGGCAGGAAGTGTTCGCTGCTTTTGTCATCATTATGGCGTTTACCGCAGGTACCGCATTGATGATGTGGCTGGGCGAGCAAATCAACCAAAAAGGTATTGGAAACGGTATTTCTATTTTACTGTTTTCCGGTATTGTGGCAAGAATGCCGCACACAATCAGCATGCTCGGCCAGTATATACAGGCCGCGAACCAGGATGCTTCAACATACGGCAAGTATTATTTCTTTGTACCGATGTTCGCAGTGGTTTTCCTGGCGGTAATCTGGGTTATCGTGTTTATGAACGATGCTGAGCGCCGCATCCCTGTCCAGTACGCAAAACGCGTGGTCGGCAGAAAAATGTACGGCGGTCAAAGCAGTCATATTCCGATCAAGGTTGGCATGTCCGGCGTTATGCCTATTATTTTTGCAAGTTCCATTCTCTCAATTCCCAGTACGATTCAGCTGTTCCTCGGCAATAAGGTAACAACCGGATTCTGGAAAAGCTTTTTTGATGCTTTCTCGTCAACCGGATGGCTGTATTCGTTTGTCTATTTCTTACTGATTATCATGTTTGCTTATTTCTATGTAACAATTCAGTATAATCCGATAGAGATGGCCAATAATCTTCGTCAGAACAATGGCACAATCCCGGGAATCCGTCCCGGCAAGCCGACTTCTGACTTTATTGCGAAGATTCTTTCAAAAATCACCTTAATTGGAGCATTGTTTCTTGCGGTCATCGCTCTTTTGCCAATTGCTTACGGCGCCGCAACCGGCATGCGCAACATGTCGCTCGGCGGAACATCCATCCTGATTTTGGTTGGTGTTGCACTTGAAACCGTAAAGCAGATGGAGTCGCAAATGATGATGCGCCACTACAAAGGCTTCCTTGATTGATAAGGAGTGAGAGAATATGAATCTGATTCTTCTCGGCGCCCCCGGCGCCGGCAAGGGCACGCAGGCAGAAGTTATCTGCGGGCGTTTTAACATTCCTGCGATTTCTACGGGCAATATTATCCGTGAAGCGCTGAAAAGCGGCACTGAAATGGGAGTTCGCGCAAAATCCTTTATGGATGCGGGAAAACTTGTTCCCGATGAGGTTGTGATCGGCATCATTCAGGAGCGTTTAGCCAATGATGACTGCAGCAACGGGTTTGTTCTGGATGGTTTTCCGCGCACGATTCCCCAGGCCGAGGCTCTGGACAAAATGGGCATTCGTATTGACAGGGTAATCGATATCGAGGTTCCTGACGAGACGATTGTGCTGCGTATGTCCGGACGCCGTGTCTGCGAAAGCTGCGGAGCCAGCTACCATCTGCTTTACAAAAAGCCGGATGTTGAGGGCGTTTGCAGCAAATGCGGCGGCACCCTAGTTCAGCGCAAGGACGATCACCCGGATACGGTGAAAGAGCGCTTAAATGTATATCACGAGCAAACCGAGCCCCTAAAGGATTACTATTCCAAACAGGGCAAGCTTTGCACAGTTGAAGGGCAAGAGGATGTTGCAAATACCACAAAACTGATCCTTGCCGCATTAGAGGCGTAATCATGATAGTGCTTAAAACCAGCCGCGAACTCAAATTTATGAGGGAAGCGGGCAGGGTATCTTCAAGAGCATTAAAGCTGGCCGGTGAAATGGTCGAACCCGGTGTTTCCACATGGGAAATCGACCGCGCCGCCCGCCGATACATTGAGGAACAGGGTGCGAAGCCCACGTTCCTCGGGTACGGCGGTTTTCCGGCAAGCGCATGTATTTCCGTGAACGAAGTGATTATCCACGGCATACCACATAAGGGAAAAATTATTAGACAGGGCGACATTGTCAGTATTGACATAGGCGCAACTTATGAAGGCTTTGTCGGCGATAACGCGTGGACTTTTCCATGCGGAGATGTAAGCCGTGAAGCACAGGCCCTTATGGATGCAACACGCGAAAGCCTTTTTGAAGGCATTAAAGCCGCAAAGGTCGGTGCACGCATCGGCGATATCGGCAGCGCGGTCCAAAGGTATGCTGAAGCTCGCGGTTACTCGGTGGTACGGGATTATGTCGGCCACGGAGTAGGTGCGAAGATGCATGAAGACCCAAGTGTTCCTAATTACGGCACACCCGGCAGGGGCGTGCGCCTGTTGCCAGGCATGACTATCGCAATTGAACCAATGATTAACCAGGGTGTAAAGGAAGTAAAAACGCTTGCGGACGGTTGGACGACTGTTACCGCAGACGGCAAGCTTTCCGCACACTTTGAGCATTCCATTGCAATCACCCCGGAAGGTCCGGTTATTTTAACATTGCCGGATTAAGGGGGTAAACGATGGACTTTGTCAGAGGACTGGTTGTTCGGTCGGCCGCGGGACGCGATAAGAACGTTTTTTTCACTGTGCTGGAGGCAGACGCTCAGTTAGCAGTTATCTGCGACGGTAAGCGCCGCAGCCTCAGCCACCCGAAAAAGAAGAAGCTGAAACATCTTTTCGCCACCAAAACCGTACTGGCCGAAGGTTCAATGCAGACCAACCGTGAAATTCGATGTGCTCTTCGAAGCTTTAATGCAGAGAGCCGTTTTCCACAAGAGGAGGCTTAATATATGTCGAAACAGGACGTAATAGAAACTGAAGGCGTAGTAACCGAAGCACTGCCGAACGCAATGTTCATGGTAGAGCTTCCAAACCACCATATAATACTTGCGCATATTTCCGGTAAACTTAGGATGAATTTCATCCGCATACTGCCGGGCGATAAGGTCACGATTGAGTTGTCGCCCTATGATTTGACACGCGGACGTATTACATGGCGTTCAAAGTAAAACAAACTCGCTAAGGGAGGGCGCACAAATGAAAGTAAGACCTTCTGTAAAGAAAATCTGTGAAAAATGCAAAATTATAAAACGCAAGGGTAAGGTCATGGTGATCTGTGAAAACCCGAAGCATAAGCAGCGCCAGGGCTAATTTGGCGCAAACCTATTAACAATGGAGGTGCAACCATTATGGCACGTATTTCAGGTATTGAATTACCAAGAGATAAACGCATCGAAATTGCTCTTACCTATGTTTTCGGTATCGGACGCAAAACTGCGACAGATATTTGTGCAAACACAGGAGTCAATCCGGATGTTCGGGTAAGAGATTTAACAGAAGATGATGCGGCGAAGCTTAGAGACTATGTCGACCATAACTGCCGCGTTGAGGGCGATCTTCGCCGCGACGTAGCATTTGACATTAAGAGACTGATTGAAATCGGTTGTTATCGTGGTGTTCGTCACCGCAAGGGCTTGCCGGTAAGAGGTCAGCGTTCCAAGACCAATGCGCGTACGCGCAAAGGCCCGAGAAAGACAATGGCCAACAAGAAGAAGTAACAACAGGGAGGGATTCAAAAGATGGCAGCACAAAAGGGCGCAGCTAAAAAAGGCACCGCAGTTCGCAGACGCCGTGAGCGTAAAAATATTGATCGCGGAGCTGCTCATATCCAGTCCACCTTTAACAACACGATTGTTACCATCACTGATGTACAGGGCAATGCAATTTCGTGGGCTAGTTCAGGTGAATTAGGTTTCAGAGGCTCAAGAAAGTCCACTCCTTTCGCCGCTCAGACCGCAGCTGAAACCGCCGCCAAGGCAGCGATGGAGCACGGTATGAAAACGGTTGAAGTTTTCGTAAAGGGACCGGGAGCCGGCCGTGAGGCCGCTATCCGCGCACTTCAGGGCGCGGGTCTTGAAGTCAGCATGATTAAAGATGTTACTCCGATTCCGCACAACGGATGCCGTCCTCCGAAGAGAAGACGCGTATAGTAACAAACCGATAACAGGAGGTGTAACCATAATATGGCAAGATATACAGACGCTGTGTGCAAGCTTTGCCGCCGTGAGGGCCAAAAGCTTTTCTTGAAGGGCGCAAGATGCTTCACAGACAAATGCGGGGTTACCCGCAGAGCATACGCTCCGGGCCAGCATGGTCAGGGTCGCAAAAAGACCTCTGAGTATGGCCTTCAGCTGCGTGCAAAGCAGATGACGAAACGTTACTACGGTGTACTGGAGTCTCAGTTCAGAGGCTACTACGACCTTGCAACACGCAAAGAAGGAAAAACCGGTGACGAACTGCTCACAATTCTGGAATCCCGTCTCGATAACGTAGTTTATCGTTTAGGCTGGGGCAGTTCAAGAGCAGAAGCCCGTCAGCTGGTTGTTCACGGTCACTTTACCGTGAACGGCAAGAGAGTGGACATTCCTTCCTACCTTACAAAGCCGGGAGAAGTTGTTTCCATTAAAGATAAGAGCCGCCAGAGCGTAAAAATTAAGGCTGTTATTGAAGAGAACTCGGCTCATCCGGTTGCAAAGTGGCTTGACCTCAATCGTGAAACTCTGGAAGGCAAGATCATTGCATTACCAACCCGTGAGGATATTGACCTTGCAGTCGATGAGACTCTCATCGTTGAGTTGTACTCCAAGTAATGCCGTTTAATGACAGCATAGATAACATCATGGCTGATAAATTAATCCGCTATATGTCAAGGAGGGTCGCTAATGATCGAGATTGAGAAGCCAAAAATAGAGACAGAAGTTTTAAGTAATGACGGAACCTATGGCAAATTTGTTGTGGAACCGCTTGAGCGTGGCTTTGGCACAACCTTGGGCAACAGTCTTAGGCGTGTTCTTTTATCTTCGCTGCCGGGCGTTGCAGTCACGTCAATCAAAATAGACGGTGTTCTTCACGAGTTTTCAACCATACCCGGAGTGAAAGAGGACGTCACCGAGATCGTGCTTAACATCAAGGGATTGACCGCCAAGCTCCATTGCGATGGATCAAAGACAGTTGAAATCTGTGCGGAGGGTCCATGCGATGTAACGGCCGACTCTATCAAGTGCGACAGCGAGGTTGAAATCCTTAATCCTGAAATGCACATTGCAACTTTAGGAGACGGAGCAAAGCTGTATATGGAATTGACCCTGGATAAGGGGCGCGGTTATGTATCTGCCGAGCGTAACAAGCAAAACATGAATGTAAACGTCATCGGCGAGCTTCCGGTTGATTCCATTTACACTCCTGTTTATAAAGTGAATTATAATGTGGAGCCAACCCGTGTGGGTCAAAGCATCGACTTTGACAAGCTCACACTCGAAGTTTGGACCAACGGAACAATCGGTGCGCAAGAGGCTGTTTCTTTAGCCGCAAAAGTCCTTACCGAACATCTTAACCTGTTTGTTGACCTGTCCGACAAGGGCAGCAGCACTGAGATTATGGTCGAAAAGGATGACAAGGGCAAGGAAAAAGTACTTGAAATGACGATTGAAGAACTTGACCTTTCGGTCCGTTCCTTCAACTGCCTGAAGCGCGCCGGGATCAATACGGTTGAAGACCTCATCAACAAGTCCGAAGAGGACATGATGAAGGTGCGCAACCTTGGACGAAAATCCCTTGAGGAGGTTGTCTGGAAGATGGCCTCTCTCGGTTTTAATCTGCGCAAGGATGATGAATAGTTTTTGCGCAAACCTAAGGTAAAGGAGTGATATTTCGATGCCCGGAACCAGAAAGCTCGGAAGAGACACTGACCACAGAACAGCCATGCTGAGGGCGATGGTAACCTTTCTTTTTGAGAATGGTAAAATCGAAACCACAGTTACTCGCGCCAAGGAGGTCCGCTCCATGGCCGAGAAAATGATTACGATTGCGAAAGAAGACAATCTGCACAACAGGCGCCTCGTTTTGGCCTTTGTTACAAAGGAAGACGTTGCCTGCAAGTTGTTTAGCGAGATTGCTCCAAAGTATGTCGGCCGTAACGGTGGTTATACACGCATCAGTAAGCTTGGCCCTCGCCGCGGTGACGCCGCCGAGATGGGAATTATCGAACTGATTTAACAAAAACTGACTCAATAATTAGGGCTGCCGCTATTTGCGGCAGCTTTTTTCCATGAAGCACATTTAAACCATCCTAAAAATAAAAATACTATTGACGGTATGTAGTTATAATGATATTATAGATTTATATTTTTATGCTATTGATGGCGTTATACCAATACATGATTGCCATTTATAATTTTTAGACTAAGGAAGGTTTTTGCGGTGAAAGATTTATTAAAAAAAGGCTTTGATATCCAGCTTGAGGATTCTCTTCGTTATCCGTCTTCAGACAAGATACACGAAACGATTGCCGCCTTCTGTACATATGACAAACAAAAATATGAGTTTGTAGATGGAGATGGCCCTGTGACCTTCAAGCTGAGTGGAATTTTATATAAAGTTGAAGTAAATACAAGCCGTGGAGGATATTACCTACACTGTAAAGAAGTGTAGTTCTTTATCTGAGTTAGTCGGAATTATCATAATGGGCATATCCAACAAAGTTTGAACCAGCGTCTAAGGGCGCTGGTTTTTTCATTTTATGGCCTGTTCAAGTCCCCTCTCTCACAAGGATGAATTTTGGTCTGCCATACGGAATTATTTGCTTAATTATGGCAGAGGAGCTGATAAAATCGGGGATTTTTTTAGGAAGCACATGGATGTTTTAACATATAAAAATCGGTACAAAGTTTGACAATATTTACAATACAGAATTATTCTTCATTTCGTTTTATTCTGTTTCCTGATTCCTATAAGATATGGAAGTCAGGTAAATTCCAGTAACGGGAAAAAGATTTTACAGAACGAAAGGGAATGAACAATGAAAAAAAAATTGCAGGTACTAAGCATGATTCTGGCGTTGTCTCTTGTTTTTTCAGTATTCGGAAACACAGTAGCCTTCGCTGCGGAGAGTGAAGGAACTCAAATAACATTTTCAGATGACTTTAACGCGCTTGAAAAGCTGGAACTGAATTCCATGTACTACAGCATGGAGGCAGATGTCAGCAATCCGGAAGTGACACTTGCGGCGACAACAAGCGATCCGGCCATCATCGATATCCAGATGGAGGGAGATGGACAGGGCGTTTATTATTTTGACCTCGCGGCTATGGGCAACGGCGAGGCGACCCTGACCTTTACGGCCTCCGACGGCGCAGCTGTAAAAAAGACAATTACCGTTGAAGGTACCGGAGAATCACCCTACACGCTTACTTCCGACACAAATGAGGATTACTCACTTGCAAACGGAAGCAGCAATATAGTGAAACTGCATTATGAGGACAACGATACATATTCCTACCCTTATCTTATCTCCAGCGATGAGAAGATCATGAAGGCAACTTTAATTGATTCTGATGAAGAAAATGGTGATTATTATTTCCGTGTGGATGCGGTAGGGAACACAGGCGAAAATGCGGATCTGTACATGGGAGCCATTGGATTTGTTCCTAAAAAACTGTGCGCGGTAAGTGTCATTGAGAACGAGGTTCTTAAAATTGACACTAAAGGCGAATATATCTGCAATGTCAATGACGAATATACTTTTGTAGTTACCAGTAATCTGTTCGGTGTGGAGCACAGTATTAAAGCAAGCAACGAAGACGCTGTGCAACTGACCCTTGTGAAAACGGTCGGCAATCAGTACACCTACAAAGTAAAGGCGTTAGAGTCTGGCACGACTCTGATCACAGCGAAGTTAAGCGGAGAAACGGCCTCCTTCTATGTGACTGTCAATGAGGACGACGACTTCCCGATTATTACCACGGACGATGAAGAAAATATTACACTGGAACAGGGCAAGTCCTATACCTACAAGCTGTCCGTTATGGGCGGCGGCGAACCAGTTGTCGTACCTGATACAGAAAACGTTGTTTCCATCAATTTTGAAAAAAAAGACGGAATTGATTATTACTATAAAGTGACCGCAATAGGCGCGGCAGAAACCGCAACCGGATTGTATGTCAATTTCCCGAACAGTGAGTACAGCAGCGACTATGCGTACCAGTTCAGCAATGTTACGGTGAAAGCGGGCAGCAATGCACCGGCATCCGACACCAACAAGGATTTCTCAGTAAAGCAGGGCGCAAGCTACACCTTCCAGATCAGCAATGCCGACAGCTTCTA
This sequence comes from uncultured Caproiciproducens sp., assembly GCF_963664915.1. NCBI lineage: Bacteria > Bacillati > Bacillota > Clostridia > Eubacteriales > Acutalibacteraceae > Caproiciproducens > uncultured Caproiciproducens sp. The sequence continues at coordinate 547,184 of NZ_OY761810.1, read as the reverse complement.
CGCGGGTTCCAACGGTGTGTTTAAAGTAGAAAAAGGCGCTAAAACCGGCAATAACACCCTTTACAAAATAACTGCGATCGGTCAGCCCGGCCAGTCCGCAGGTTTCTACATGAAAGCAGCCGGCCAGGAGGCAGTCAAGGTCTGCGCTGTCACCATTGCGGCGGCAGCGGAGCCAAAATCAGATACAAATTACGATTTCTCAGTAAAGCAGGGCGCAAGCTACACGTTTAGAATTAGCAACGCGGACAGCTTTTACCCCGGTTCTGTCGGCGTGTTCAAGACCGAGAAGGTAGGCACCTCCGGCAATTACTCCGACTATAAAATCACTGCCATCGGCCAACCGGGCCAGTCTACGGGCTTCTATATGTCGGCTCCCGGCCAGAAGCCGGTTAAGGTTTGTGTGGTCACCGTAAAAGAGGGCACTCCTGCGCCTGCGCCGAAGTCGGATACCAACAGCGACTTTTCGCTGAAGCAGGGCGCAAGCTACCAGTTCAAGATCAGCAATGCGGACAGCTTCTATGCAGGTTCCAGTAATGTATTTAAAACCGAAAAGGTGAAGGCCGACGCCAGTGGTACGTATTATAAGATCACGGCAATCGGCCAGCCGGGCCAGTCCGCGGGCTTCTATATGTCGGCTCCCGGCCAGAAGCCGGTTAAGGTTTGTGCGGTTACGGTTTCCGCACCGGCGCCGATCACCATTAAATCCGATACAAATACGGATTTCGGCATCGCAAAAAACGCATCTTATCAGTTTAAAATAACAGCGCCCGGTGCTTCTTCTATTAATTTCAACACTGGTACCTCCGGGGTATTTCAGGTAAGCTTCCTTCGTCACACGGGCGATGATTTCTTCTATAAGATCACGGCAATTGGTCAGTCCGGTCAGCAAACCGGAATTTACGCTTCTGCTTTAGGGCAGAATCCTCAAAAGCTTTGCGTCGCTTCTATCAAATAAATTATTTTATAGAACAGGAAAGGGCTGCCGCTTTGCGGCGGTCCTTTTGTTTTATAAACATCTTGAATAAAATAATTTTTCGGTTTATAATAAAAATAAAGATAAAATATTTATTTATAGCAAATGAATGACCAACAGGAAAATAGAAGATTGCTATAAGTACAGTAGAGGTGTAAACAATGATTCTGAAAAATGCGAAAATAGTGGATGACAGCTTTCACTTATGCAATGCCGATATTGCGGTTGACGGAGATAAGATCTCCGCGGTCGCATCAGGGCTTTCCGGTGCTGAAGAATATGATTTCACCGGCTGTGTGATTGTACCGGGCTTTGTTGATATTCATATTCACGGCTGTGTCGGTGCGGACACCTGTGACGCCGATCCCGACGGCCTTGCGAAGATGTGCGCGCATCTGGTGCAGGAGGGGATCACATCATTCTGCCCGACAACCATGACCGTGTCCCATGAATTGATCGGCAAGTCGCTCGCGTCAGTCAGGGAATGCATGGCTCATCCGCCGAAAGGCGCGGCGATTGCCGGCGTCAACATGGAGGGCCCATATATTTCACTGCATAAAAAAGGTGCACAGGCGGGCGAGTATGTAAAGAATCCGGACTTTACAGAATTCAAAGATTTCTACGATACCTACAGCGGAATCATCAAACTGGTGGACATCGCCCCGGAATGTCCCGGTGCGGAGGAATTCATCCGGCAGGCTTCAAAGCTTTGCACTGTGTCCATTGCCCATACGGGTGCGGACTATGCTTGTGCAAGACGCGCGTTTGAACTTGGAGTTTCGCACATTACGCATCTTTACAATGCCATGCCGGGGCTGACACACCGCGCTCCTGGCGTTGTCGGCGCCGTATTCGACGACGGACGCGTGACCGCGGAAATGATCTGTGACGGGATACACATTGATCAGGCGGTGCTTCGCATCACATTTAAGATGTTGGGAAAAGACCGGGTGGTCATCGTCAGCGACTCCATGCGCTCAGCCGGTGAACCGGACGGCGAGTCCGATCTTGGCGGCCAAAAGGTTTATGTGCGCAACGGCCAAGCCAGATTGGAAGACGGCACACTTGCGGGCTCCACCACGAACCTCCATCAGGAAGTAAAAAATATGGTAGGCTTCGGCGTGCCGTTCCTGGATGTAATTCAGGCAGCAACACTGAATCCAGCGCGGGAAATTCATGAGGATGATAAGATTGGCAGTATTAAAGAGGGCAAGTACGCCGACCTTGTTGTACTGGATTCCGAACTGAACATTAAAATGGTTGTTGCACGGGGCAAGATTCTGGCAGACAATCGATAACGTATCATAAACAAAAGGGCCGCTGAGAAATCTCAGCGACCCTTTTTGCAAAAAATACTATCTGATAATTCTAACCCTGATAATTTCGGGGAAATTCTCAATGTGTTCGGTTGTGGTTTCCTTTACATCTCCGGTCACATCAAGAATGGTATAGGCGTAGTCTTTTTTGGATTTGCTCTGCATGTTTTCAATATTGATACCGCTCTCCGCAAGTGCGCCGGACAGCAGGCTGATGGTGTTCGGTACGTTGCGGTGCAGGATGCAGATGCGGATGGAGCAGGCGGAACAGTCGCGCGGCATGGAAACCGCCGGCATATTCACCGAATTCTTGATATTTCCGTTCTGCAGATACTCCATCAGTTCTCCGGCGGCCATATGGGCGCAGTTGTCCTCCGACTCCGGAGTAGACGCGCCCAGATGCGGGATGGCAATCACGCCGTCGGCGCCGATCATTTCGTCGCTTGGGAAATCGGTCACATACGCAGACGCTTTTCCTGACTGCAGGGCAGATATCACGTCAGCGGATACAACCAGATCTCCGCGCGCGAAGTTCAGAATCCGTACATTGTCCTTCATCTTCGCAATGGAGTCCGCGTTGATCATTCCCTTTGTGTCGGGTGTCAGCGGTACATGAACTGTAATATAATCGCAGGACGCGTAAATTTCATCCAGTGTACGCGCATGACGGATGGAACGGGAAAGTCCCCATGCCGCGTCGACAGAAAGATAGGGATCATAACCGAAAACATCCATGCCAAGGCTTTTAGCCGCGTTGGCAACCAGAATGCCGATTGCGCCAAGGCCGACGACTCCGAGCGTTTTACCGCTGATTTCAGGGCCGACGAACGCGCCCTTGCCCTTTTCAACCAGTTTTCCGACTTCGTCGCCCTTGCCCTTTAAAGTTTGGGCCCACTCAATAGCAGGAACAACCTTGCGTGAGGACAGAAGAAGTCCTGCCAGAACAAGTTCTTTGACCGCGTTTGCGTTGGCACCGGGAGTGTTGAACACGACAATGCCCTGTTCGCTGCACTTTTCCAGCGGAATATTGTTGACGCCCGCGCCCGCCCTTGCAATGGCGAGCAGACTCTTCGGAAGTTCCATGTCGTGCATGGAGGCGGAACGCACCAAAATCGCGTCCGGATTCTCGACGGTTTCGCCGCAGCAGTAGTTTTCGTCAAAACGGCTGGTGCCGACTTCCGAAATCTTATTCAGATATTTTATATGATACATATCTATACACCTACATTTCATATTTTGAGGATGAGAACCGCATTAAATGTTGTTCTTTTCAAACTCGGACATAAACTGAACGAGCTTCTCCACACCCTCAACAGGCATTGCGTTATAAATTGATGCACGCATTCCGCCGACGGAACGGTGCCCCTTGATATTGACAAAATCATGCGTACCGGCTTCTTTGACAAACTTTGCGTCAAGTTCTTCGCTTCCGGTAATAAACGGAATATTCATCAGCGAGCGGTCTTTTGCAACGACGGTGCCTTTAAACAGCTTCGAGCTGTCCAAAAAGCCGTACAGCATTCCCGCTTTTTTCTCATTGATCTTTTTCATCTCATCAAGTCCGCCGATGGTGTTTTTGATCCAGTCCAGTACCAGCATGCACATGTAAATCGCGTAGCACGGCGGAGTGTTGAACATGGAATCGTTGTCCGCGTGGGTCTGGTAGTTGAACATCGTCGGGGTAATGTCCATGGCGCGGCCGATCATGTCCCCACGGATAATGACGACGGTCAGGCCCGCGGGCGCCATGTTTTTCTGGGCACCGGCATAGAGCAGCGCGAATTTGCTCACATCAATCGGCTCGCTTAAAACGCAGGAGGAAATATCCGCTACAAGGGGGACGCTGCCGGTTTCGGGCAGCTGGTGATATTTTGTTCCGTAAATTGTATTGTTCATACAGATATGAAAATAATCCGCATCTTTCGTAAAAGTTTCAGGATTCAGCTCGGGAATATAACTGAAGGTTTTATCCTTCGAAGAAGCAACTACGTTGGCTGTGCCGTAACGGGCAGCTTCCTTATAAGCTTTTGTCGCCCACTGGCCGGTCAGAACAAAATCAGCTTTGTTGCTTTTTGTCATCAGATTCATCGGCACCATTGCAAATTGAGAGGAAGCGCCGCCCTGCAAGAAAAGGACTTTATAATTATCCGGAATATTCATTACTTCGCGAAGCAGACTTTCCGCAGAATGGATGATCCCCTCATAAACTCTAGATCGATGAGACATTTCCATTACGGACTGGCCACTGCCCTCATAATCCAGCATTTCTGCAGCCGCACGGCGCAGCACAGGTTCAGGCATCATTGAGGGGCCTGCGGAAAAGTTGTATACACGTTTCATTAAGCGCAACCTCCATTTTAAATTTTGTATTACCTGTCATTGCAGGTATAATTAATAATTATATCGCTTTAGTTAGTTGAAGTCAATGACCCAGACAAATAAATTAGCCGCACTGCGCCTGTGTTTGCGGGCGATTCAGTATTATATTGCCAAAGCATTTATTTATGTTATAATGTACATATAAATCCTGCAATGAAACGAAAATTATTGTACATAATATGAATTTCAGGAGTGATTCAAATGACAGTAAACGATGTGGTTTCCATCTTGGACGCGGAAATTATTACAGAGGGCGATTTAAATGCGGAAGTGAAAACTGCCTGTGGAAGTGATATGATGAGCGACGTCCTCGCATTTGTAAAAGACCAGTCGGTGCTTTTGACCGGTTTAAACAATCCTCAGGCCGTGCGTACAGCAGAGATGATGGATATGCGCTGCGTCATCTTTGTCCGCGGAAAGCAACCGGCGCCAGATGTTGTGGCGCTTGCAAAGCAAAAGGAAATTACAATCCTTAAAACACAGCACAGAATGTTTACCGCCTGCGGGCTGCTGTATACAAACGGTTTAAGTGGGGGCTGTAAAAGTTGAACAACACCCTTTCTTTTGACTACGTTGTTCCGGGGGATGACTTTACACGCGCTGGCGAAGCGTCAAGTGACGTAAAACATAAGCTGAAACAAATCGGATATGATTCAGACGCGATCCGCCGCGTTGCAATCGCCATGTATGAAGGGGAAATCAACATGGTGATTCATGCGGGGGGCGGACAGGCGCATGTGGAAATCAGTCCGGAAAAAATTGAAATGATTCTTGCCGACCAGGGTCCCGGTATCAAAGACATTGCCCTCGCTATGCGGGAAGGTTATTCCACAGCGCCCGACAATGTGCGTGCGCTGGGGTTTGGAGCCGGTATGGGAATGAGCAATATGAAGAAATGCAGTGATACCATGGAAATTGATACGAAGGTGGGCAAGGGAACAACACTGCGCATGACAGTGTTTGCAAAAAAGGAACAGTGAGGTGGCAATCATGAACCAGTTTTTCCATTCGGTTACGCTGGATAAAGATAAATGCATGGGCTGTACGAACTGCATCAAACGCTGTCCCACCGAGGCGATTCGCGTGCGCGGCGGCAAGGCCAAGATTATTTCGGAACGCTGCATTGACTGCGGCGAATGCATTCGCGTCTGCCCGCACCACGCGAAGAAAGCAAAATCCGACAGCCTTGACATGATTCAGAACTATAAATATAAAATCGCCCTTCCGGCGCCTACCCTTTACGGGCAGTTCAATCATCTGGATGACATCGATATAGTACTCAACGGTTTAAAAGAGATCGGATTTGACGAGGTGTTTGAGGTTTCACGGAGTGCGGAGCTTGTTTCCGAGGTGACCAGAAAGCTGATGCAGGAAGGCAGCCTTAAAAAACCGGTGATCAGTTCGGCCTGTCCGGCTGTGGTCAGGCTGATTCGTGTGCGCTTTCCCGATCTTTGCTCCCATGTACTTCAGCTGAATTCACCCATGGAAACGGCCGCGCGGCTCGCCAAGCGTGAGGCAATGAAAAAAACCGGGCTGCCCCACAGCCAGATCGGCGCTTTTTTTATCACGCCCTGCCCGGCTAAGGTAACGGCGATTAAAATGCCGATCAGCTGCAAAAAGTCCGAGGTGGACGGTGCGATTGCCATCAGTGAAATTTTTGCAAAACTCGCAGCCGCCATGGAAGACCTGAAATCGATGGAGCCTCTTGCACATTCAGGGATTATCGGCGTCGGCTGGGCTTCAAGCGGCGGGGAATCCACCGCACTGCTCAATGATAAGTATCTGGCCGCCGACGGAATAGAAAATGTGATTCGTGTGCTGGAGGAGTTGGAGGACGAAAAGATCCGCGAGCTTGACTTTATTGAACTTAACGCCTGCTCAGGTGGATGCGTCGGCGGTGTGCTGTGCGTGGAAAACGCCTATGTCGCAAAGGCAAGGCTTCAACGGCTGCGCCGATACCTGCCTGTTTCACAAAACCACATTGACGGGAAAATCCCCGGCGGCATGGGCTGGCAGAAAAACCTGCTGTTCGCGCCGGTACTGAAGCTTTCAGACGATATGAACGAAGCGCTTCGAATGATGGCTGAGATTGATAAAATCCGCGAAGAACTTCCGGGGTTGGACTGCGGCTCCTGCGGCGCGCCCACCTGCCGGGCACTTGCCGAAGATATTGTGCGCGGCTTTGCAAAGAAAAACCAGTGCATTTTCATTATGCGCGAGGAAATTAAAAATGTCGCCGATGCCCTGTCGTCCATGGGCACATTTCTGTCACGGAGCGACGAGGAGGATAAAAAAACATGACTGTAAAAGAGCTTTCGCAAAAACTGGGGCTGCGGGTTTTGGCGGGGAAAGAAGGCCTGAACCGGCAGGTAACGGGGGGATACACCGGAGATTTGCTCAGCTGGGTCATGGCGCGGCTCCCGGAAGGTGCCGTGTGGCTGACCGTCATGGGCAACATCAATGCGATAGCGGTGGCTTCTCTGAAAGATGCCGCCTGCATCATACTGACTGATTCCGCCCCGCTCGACGAAGCTGCGTTTGATAAGGCACAGCAGCTTGATTTTGCGGTTCTTTTGTCGGAGAAGAACAGCTACGTCCTCGGCGCGGAGCTGGCGGAGTTTTTCTGATGATTCACATCTATTATGATTTGCACCTGCACTCGTGCTTGTCGCCCTGTGCCGGTGAAGACATGACGCCCAACAACCTTGTGAACATGTCGCTTCTGCTTGGCTACGACATGATTGCGGTGACGGACCACAATTCCTGCCGCAACATCCCCGCTGCGGTGAAGGCCGGTGCGGCGAACGGTTTGACCGTGGTGCCGGGCATGGAGCTTTGCACACAGGAAGAGGCGCATGTCATCTGCCTTTTTCCGACTGTGGAGGCATCGCTTGAATTTGACCGCTATATTGCGGAGAGGATGCCGAAAATCCGGAACAAGCCGGAGATTTTCGGCCGCCAAACTTTAATGGATGAAAATGACACGATCATGGGGGAAGAAGAATTTCTTTTGCTCAATGCGGCTTCCATCAGTGTAAATGATGTACAGAAAGCGGTGCGCAGCTTCGGCGGAACCGCTTTCCCTGCCCATATTGACAGAAATGCGTACAGTGTGATTGCAACCCTTGGTTTCATTCCGCCGGAAGCAGGTTTTTTAGCTGCGGAAATCAGTTCGGCAGGCGATGTGCAAAAGCTTTTGCAGAGTAATCCGGAGCTCTGCGGGAAAATTCTGCTGCAAAATTCGGATTCCCATTATTTAGAGAATATGCCTGAACCGGCTGCATCGGTGCTGCTCCCTGAAAAAACGCCGGAATGTCTCATCGCAGCGCTGGATGGGACGATCAAAACAGAATGGAACAGAAGCTGACAGCCGAAATTGCCATGGGGCGTTCGGCTGTTTTTTAATATTATCAGCATAAAATGGTGACAATTGTTAATTATTTTTTGTGACTTTTTTAACAAAAAACATAGATTTTAAAATGTCTCTATGATATACTGAACGCAATGGATTGCGGGAAACTTTTGTCGCCGCCATGGCAATTTTCCTGCATTGATAAACCGCAAGGAGGAACAAGAATGCAAAAACGTATCAGCAATCTGCCTTTTCAGGGAACCGCTGAGCAAAAGCAAAAACTCGACGAAATCATTGAAAGGCACAAACAGCAAAGAGGCGCAATTTTGCCCGTTCTGCAAGAAGCACAGGAGATTTACGGCTATCTTCCCGCTGAAGTGCAGAGCATCGTTGCCGATGGATTGGGTGTGCCGCTGGAAGAAGTATTCGGTGTTTCCACATTTTATTCCCAATTTTCGCTTACGCCCAAAGGGAAATACAATGTATCAATTTGTCTCGGAACGGCCTGCTATGTCAAGGGTGCCTCGGCAGTGTTAGACAAGTTGACTTCGATTCTGGGGATCCAGCCGGAGGAGTGCACCGAAGACGGTAAATACTCTTTGACCGCGTGCCGCTGCGTCGGTGCCTGCGGGTTAGCGCCCGTGCTGACGGTAAACGGGGATGTCTATGGACGCATGACCCCGGAAGAGGTGGAACAGATACTTTCCAAATACGAATGAGATGCGTGAACTGTCTTTAAATGTGATGGATATTGTACAGAATTCAATTTCAGCTGGTGCTAAGCTGATTGTGATCGATGTGTGTGAAAAATCAAAGGCCGACAGCATGACAATTCGTATTTCAGACGATGGTGCCGGTATGACCGCCGAACAGGCGGCCCATGTGACGGACCCGTTTTTCACCACGCGCACTACACGCAAGGTAGGACTGGGCATTCCGCTTTTTAAAATGGAAGCTGAAATGACGGGCGGCAGTCTGGAAATTATTTCTGAAAAGGGCGTTGGTACCACAATTACCGCAAAATTTGTACCTTCTCATGTGGATATGATTCCGCTGGGGGACATTAATTCCACGGTACTGCTGTTAATCACCTGCAATGAAGACAGGAACTTTGTATTTCATCACAGTATGGATTCACGCGAATTTACTCTTGATACGCGCGAGCTGCGCGCGGTGTTAGGAAATGGGGTAAAGCTGAATTCCCCGGAAGTGATAGAGTGGACAAGAGGCTTTCTCAGTGAACAAACCCAATTAATTAAGGAGGAATCAACAGATGAAGTCTTTAGCGGAACTTCAGGCGATTAGGGATAGAGTCCGCGGTCAGGTTATTCTTCGCGAAAACAACGACAACGCAATCCGTGTTCTGGTAGGGATGGCTACCTGCGGAATTGCTGCGGGAGCGCGTCCGGTTCTGGGCGCTATGGTGGACGAGGTTGCAAAGCGCGGTCTTACCAATGTTACCGTTACCCAAACAGGCTGTATCGGCATTTGCCAGTTTGAACCGGTTGTTGAAATTGTAACGCCCGGTCAGGAAAAAGTGACTTATGTTAAAATGACGCCTGAGAAGGCGGTACGCGTGGTGAACGACCATCTGGTAAACGGCAATGTGGTAACTGAATATACCATAGGAGCCAATTCATAAAAGGAGGCAGCATTCATGTATCGTTCCAATGTACTGGTTTGCGGCGGTACCGGTTGTACCTCCTCAAACAGCGAGCTGATTATTTCAAAGCTTAAAGAAGAAATTGCGGTCCGGGGTCTGGATAAAGAGGTCAATGTTGTCCGGACCGGTTGTTTTGGCCTTTGCGCCCTCGGCCCGATTATGATTGTATACCCGGAAGGTTCTTTTTACAGCAGGGTAACGCCTGAGGATATCCCCGAAATTGTTGAGGAGCATCTTTTAAAGGGCAGAATTGTTAGGCGCCTGCTTTATCAGGAAACCGTTGTAGACGATAACACCATCAAATCATTAAACCACACTCCGTTTTATGAAAAACAAAACCGTGTCGCACTCAGGAACTGCGGCGTCATCAATCCGGAATGCATTGATGAATACATAGCGGTGGACGGTTACACCGCGCTTGGCAAGGTGCTGACCGAGATGACTCCGGAACAGGTTGTTGATGTGGTTAAGGCCTCCGGACTGCGCGGCAGAGGCGGCGCGGGATTTCCGACAGGACTGAAGTGGAGCTTTGCCGCGAAAAATCAGGCAGATCAGAAATATGTGTGCTGCAACGCCGATGAAGGCGATCCGGGTGCGTTTATGGACCGTTCCGTTCTTGAAGGCGACCCGCACAGCGTGCTTGAAGCCATGGCGATTGCCGGTTACGCAATCGGTTCGACACAGGGCTATATTTATGTCCGCGCCGAATATCCTATCGCGGTCAAACGTTTGCAGATTGCGATTGATCAAGCGAGAGAATACGGACTTTTGGGGAAGAATATTTTCGATACGGGATTTGATTTTGATATCGGCCTGCGCCTTGGCGCCGGTGCGTTTGTGTGCGGCGAAGAAACCGCCCTGATGACCTCCATCGAAGGCAAACGCGGAGAACCGCGTCCGCGCCCGCCTTTTCCGGCGCTGGAAGGCTTGTTCCAAAAGCCCACCATTCTCAATAATGTGGAAACCTACGCCAATATTACACAGATTATTCTGAAGGGCGCAGACTGGTTTGCCTCCATGGGCACCGAAAAATCCAAAGGTACCAAAGTGTTTGCTCTGGGCGGCAAAATCAAGCACACCGGACTAGTTGAAGTGCCGATGGGCACGACGCTACGTGAAATCGTCGAGGAAATCGGCGGCGGCGTTCCGGACGGGCACAAGTTTAAAGCTGCGCAAACCGGCGGACCTTCCGGCGGATGCATTCCCGCTTCAGAACTCGATATTAAAATAGACTATGACAACCTGATTGCCATTGGCGCAATGATGGGTTCCGGCGGACTGATTGTCATGGACGATACGACCTGCATGGTCGATATTGCGAAATTCTTCCTTGAATTCACCGTGGACGAATCCTGCGGAAAATGCACACCGTGCCGCATCGGCACTAGGCGCTTGCTGGAAATGCTTGAAAAAATCACAAGCGGCAACGGCACGCTTAAGGATCTTGACGATATGGAAGAGCTGTGCTACTACCTGAAGGAAAATGCACTGTGTGCGCTGGGCCAGACCGCGCCGAATCCGGTGCTGTCCACCCTGCACTATTTCCGTGACGAGTACATCGCCCACGTTACCGAGCACCGCTGCCCGGCCGGTGTCTGCAAGGCGCTGACCAATTATGTCATTCTGGAAGACAAATGCCGCGGATGTACGCTTTGCGCCCGCAACTGCCCTGTCGGCGCAATTACCGGCAGCGTAAAGGTACCCCATGTGATTGATACTGCAAAATGCATTAAGTGCGGCGCCTGCATGGAAAAATGCAAGTTCAGCGCAATCGTAAAGAGATAAAGGAGTGTGCCATAATGGAAAACATGGTTAACATAAAAATAAACGGCATGCCCCTCTCAGTGCCGGCTAATTCCACTGTTTTGGAGGCGGCAAGGTTCGCCGGAGTTGATATTCCGACCTTATGCTACCTGAAAGGAATTAATGAAATCGGCGCTTGCCGTATGTGCGTGGTGGAGGTAAAGGGCGCGCGCTCTTTGGTCGCTTCCTGCGTTTATCCGGTGAATGAGGGGATGGAGGTTCAGACCAATACGCCTAAAATTCAAAAATCCAGAAAAATGACGCTGGAAATGCTGCTTTCCGTGCACAACAGGGATTGTCTCGCCTGCAGACGCAGCGGAAACTGCGAATTCCAGACCCTGTGCAACGAAATGGGCATAGAGCAGACAAACCGCTTTGACGGGGCGATGCCCGACGCAACAAAGGACGAGTCTACTCTGCATCTGATCCGCGACAACTCGAAATGTATCCTCTGCCGCCGCTGCGTGGGCGCCTGCGCAGAACAGCATGTTGCCGTCATCGGCCCGAACAGCCGCGGTTTTGACACACACATTGCGTGTGCGTTTGAAAAGCCGCTTGATGAAGTTCCCTGCGTTTCCTGCGGCCAGTGCATCGTGAGCTGCCCGACCGGCGCTTTGACCGAACGCGACCAGTGCGACGAAGTCATGGCTGCGATTAACGATCCTGAAAAGTATGTGGTCGTACAGACCGCACCTGCCATTCGCGCAACGCTCGGCGAATGCTTCGGTCTTCCGGTCGGGACCAACGTTAAGGGCAAGATGGTCGCCGCTCTGCGCCGGCTCGGTTTTGACAAGGTGTTCGACACGGATTTCGGCGCCGACCTTACAATTATGGAAGAGGCCAACGAACTGCTTGAGCGCGTGAAGAACGGCGGCGCGCTGCCGCTGATTACCTCCTGCTCGCCGGGCTGGGTCAAATTCTGCGAATATTATTATCCGGAGCTGTTGCCGAATGTTTCCACCTGCAAATCTCCGCAGCAGATGACCGGCGCGGTCATTAAGACGTATTACGCGCAGAAGAACAATATCGATCCGAAAAATATCGTTGTTGTCAGTGTAATGCCCTGTGTGGCCAAGAAATTCGAGGTTAAACGTGAGGATGAGAATGCCGCCGGGGAAGGGATGCCCGACACCGATATCTCCATTACAACCCGCGAACTTTCCCGCCTGATCAATATGGCGCATATCAATTTCAACCGTCTTCCGGACGAAGAATTCGATCCGGCGCTGGGCGTTTCCACCGGAGCTGCCGCAATCTTCGGCGCAACCGGCGGCGTTATGGAGGCCGCGCTGAGAACAGCGGCCGACGTCCTTGAGGGCAAGAGCCTTGATTCCGTCGAGTACACGGATATCCGCGGTACCGAAGGAATTAAAGAGGTCGTTTACCATGTGGGCGGTATGGATATTAAGGTTGCCGCAGTGAGCGGCCTGAACAATGCAAATGAGATCCTTTCCAAAGTGAAAAACGGCGAGGGCGGCTATCATTTTATTGAAATTATGTGCTGCCCGGGCGGCTGCGTCAACGGCGGCGGTCAGCCGATTCAGCCTGCGTCAGTCCGCAATTTTACCGATCTGAAAGCCGAAAGGGCAAAGGCTCTGTACGAGGAAGACCGTAATCTGCCTTTACGTAAGAGCCATGAAAGTCCGCTCATCAAGATGATTTATGATGAATTTCTTGAAAAGCCGGGCAGTCATAAGGCTCATGAAATTTTACACACAAGCTACGTGTCCCGTAAAAAGTATTAATGCAAGTGCCTCCGAACGAAATGGACTGAACCAGAGTTAACGGACAAAGAATAAAAAGCCCTACCGCAGGATATTGAAAGATTACGCAGCCTGACGCCGTTTTTCGAGCGGTGTCAGGCACGTTTCCGTTTGTATGCGCTCATTGTTGTAGAAATCTATGTATTCGGCGATGAGTTGTCTGGCCTCATCAAATGATTTCAGTTGATGTCTGTAAATGCACTCGGTTTTGAGAATAGAGAAGAAATTTTCAGCGAGTGCATTGTCATAGCAATTACCACGTCTTGACATTGACGGAGTAATGCCGTACTCTTTGGTTAGGTTAAAATATGCTTGTGATGTGTATTGAAACCCTTGGTCGCTGTGGAGGTGCAACTCCCCGGCGACCGTTTCTTTTTCCATAGCAAGCTTGATTGTATTCAAAACAAGATTTACCGTCTGTTCGGTTCCTGTCTTGTAAGCGACAATGCTGTTGTCAAAGAGATCGCGGATCATAGACAGATACAGAACGCCTTGGGTTGTGTGTATATATGAAATGTCCGTTACCCACTTGGCGTTTGGTCTGTCAGCAACAAAGTTGCGATTCAACAGATTTCCATATTTGTGAAGCTGCTGCCCCATTTGCTTGTACTTCTTACGACGGCGTATTTCAGAGAGCAAGCCATATTTATTCATGATGCGGAGTATCGTTTTAGGGTTCAAGTGCAAAGATTTCTTACGCTCCAGCCAAATTTGAACTCGTCGGTAACCATACGTTTTACCACAGCTTTTCTGACACTCGGCTATGAATCCGGCCAGTTCTGTATTGCGTGGCAGCGATCCACGGCGCTTTACATAGTCGTAGTAGCCGCTTCGCGAAACTCCGAAGAATTTGCACATGATTTGAATCGGATATTTCTCTCTGCGGCAATAGATTACTTCATATTTTGTGACAGCTTTCACTTCCTTCCAGCGGCGTGAAGAAAATCCCGCAGCAACTCATTTTCCATCTTTAACCGCTTGTTCTCATATTTGTATTCTTGTAATGTGATGGCTGGCTTACGCCCTCGTCCCTTTGGCGGAAGCCCTGCTTCCTCACGGGCTGTTGCTTTGTTGTGTCGGTTAATCCAGGCTTTTATCTGAATTTTCTTTAATCCTAATTCATCCGCAATTTCACGTCGCGTTTTTCCTGCTGCCCTTATTGCTAGAATTTTTGGTTCAAGCACTTTTATATTTGTCCAACTTCTTTTCATAAAAATTGCCTCCCATCGTAGTTTAATTATCCTACAATGAGAGGCTTTTTGGCAATGTCCGTTTTTACTGGTTCAGTTCAAAAAAGTTCGGGGGCATTTTAGCGTAGATTATGGTATAATGACATGGATAACTATTTTTAAATATGGAAAGCGGGGATGAATCTGAAAAAGCACATACTAAAGATACTGATTTTGATTTTATCGGTTTGCGGATTGATATGGTTTGTCATCCCGATTCATTGGAGTGTTCTGAATATAGGCAACGCCATGGGAATGATTGTGTGCGTGCTTGTGCTTTTGACAACCGCTTTTTCCGGTGCAATCAGCCGCAGATGCAAAAGCTCCGGCAAATTTCGCATTTTCTGCCGCGTAATTTTGATTTTGTTCTGCGCTGGTGTCCTTTGGTCCGCCGTGCTGACCGGCCTGATGATTTACGGGGCGGGCGCGGGGCGGGAACTGCCGCAGGGTGACGCGACGGTGGTCGTGCTTGGCAGCAAGGTAAGCGGAACGGTGCCCAGCGCCGATTTACGTGTAAGAATAGAAACGGCTGCCGCTTATCTGAAAAGCCACCCGCAGGCGAAGTGCATTGTCAGCGGCGGACAGGGTAAGGGCGAGCTTGTTACGGAAGCATCCGTTATGCGCGAATATCTTGTGAAAGACGGGATTGACACTTCGCGGATTTTAACGGAAGATGCGTCTGTTTCCACAGAAGAAAATTTGAAAAATTCGCTTGTGATTGTCGGACAAAAGGGAATGAACCGCAATCTGGCGATTGTCACGGACGATTACCACCAGTACCGCGCCGGCAGAATCGCCGCGGGGCTGGGAATCACATCGTATCCGGTCTGTGCGCCTACGCCCTGGTATATCTTCTCATCCTGCTACGCGCGCGAGCTTTTGGCGCTGACTAATTTCCTTGTTTTTTTGTAATTTAAGATTTGTATAAAGTGTAGTATAATAGTGAAAATTTACTGGTATAGCATGGAGGTGCACGGTGGACAAGCTGTTAGTGAAGGGCGCAAGGATAATAGACCCGAAAAGCGGAATGGATGCAGCAGGTGATATTTTAATAACCGACGGCGTATTGTCGGCAATCGGAGGAAAAATTGACTGTGATTCCGCTGAGATTGTTGACGCTCGGGGGCTTATTGCCGCACCCGGCCTTGTCGATATGCATGTTCATCTGCGCGACCCCGGCTTCACGGAAAAAGAAGACATTTTCACCGGCTGCCGTGCCGCCGCCGCAGGCGGGGTTACCAGCCTTTTATGCATGCCCAATACCAAGCCGGCGGCGGACAGTCCCGAGACCGTTCGGTATATTTGTGAAAAAGCAGAAGATGCCGACGCGCGGATTTATGTTGCCGCGGCGATTACAAAAGGACTGAAAAGTGAAGAGTTAAATGATTTGGCTGCGCTCAGGGACGCGGGCGCAATCGCGCTGAGCGACGACGGCCGGCCGGTTGTTAACACGCTGCTGATGGCGCGGGCTCTGCGTCTTGCCTCTGAACTGAACCTGAAAGTGGTGTCCCACTGTGAAGATTTGTTTCTTTCACAGGGCGGAAAGCTGAATGAGGGGAAAATATCCGAAAAGCTTGGGGTAAAGGGGGTCCCCGCCGCCGCGGAAGACTGCGGTACCGCGCGGGAAATCGCGCTTGCGGCGGCCTACAATGTTCCGGTGCATATCTGCCATGTCAGCACAAAAACTTCTGTAGAGCTTATTCGCGACGCGAAGCGGCGCGGCGTAAAGGTAACGGCGGAGACCGCGCCGCACTACTTTGCGTTGACGGAAAACGAACTGCTTGCGCGCGACGCAGACTACCGCATGAGCCCGCCGCTCCGCACGGAGGAGGACAGGCTTGCGGTGATTGAAGGACTCTGTGACGGCACCATCGACGCGATTGCGACCGACCATGCGCCGCATACCATTGAGGAGAAATTCGATTTTCTCTCCGCGCCGAACGGAAGCATCGGGATGGAAACAAGCCTCGCCGCGGGAATCACGTATCTTGTAAACGAGCGTTTTATTACCCTAAATGATCTTCTTCGGTTCATGAGCACCGCACCGGCGGCATTGCTCGGAATTCAGGCTGGTTCATTCAGCGTCGGCGCACCGGCCGATCTTGTGCTCTTTGACCCTGCAGAGCGCTGGACAGTCAATACAGCATGCCTTCACGGCAAAAGCCGGAACGCTGTTTTTAAAGGGAAAGAACTGACAGGGAAAGTCAAAAAAACGATTTGCCGCGGCAAAATTGTTTTTGACGATACAGGCTTTCGATAAAATTGGATAATCGTAAAATTATCCCCTCCCATGAAGACCGCGGAGGAAGGAAACCTAAGAGAAAATCCCCCTGCGCGTACTTTGCCTCCTTTCGGACAAGACCGAAAGGAGGGGCACGCCCGGCCTGAGGGCAAACAATCATTCAATAAAATATTATAGATAGATGGAGGAACCGTAATGGCATTGGACAGATTACTGGAAGGAATCGCTAAACTGCAAAACCCAACAGTCGCGGGACTTGACCCCGTACTTGACTATGTTCCCAACTTTATAAAGGAAAAAGCCTTTACTCAGTACGGCGAAACGCTGGAAGGCGCGGCGGCCGCGATTTTGGCGTTCAACAAGGGTTTGATCGACGCACTTTGCGGCATCGTACCCGCAGTAAAGCCGCAGTGTGCCTATTATGAGCAATACGGATGGCAGGGTGTAAAGGCCCTGCATGATACAATCGCTTATGCGAAGGAAAAGGGAATGTTCGTGATCACCGATGGTAAACGGAATGACATTGGCTCTACCATGCAGGCGTACGCCGCGGCGCACCTCGGCACTGTCACGGTCGGTGAGCGGACTTTTGTTCCGTTCGGCGGCGACGCGCTGACCGTCAATCCCTACCTTGGCTCCGACGGCATCAATCCCCTGCTGGATACGTGCAAGGCGCAGGACAAGGGCATTTTTGTGCTTGTGAAAACCTCCAATCCTTCCTCCGGCGAATTGCAGAATCAAATATTCGAGGGCGGTGAAACGCTTTACGGCACCGTCGGCCGGCTTTGTGAGCAATGGGGCGAAAGCCTGCCGGGCAAATACGGATATTCCGGGGTCGGCGCTGTTGTCGGCGCAACCTATCCCGAACAGCTGTCCGAGCTGCGCAGGGACTTGACACGCACCTTTTTCTTGGTGCCGGGGTACGGCGCACAGGGTGGCGGCGCAAAGGATGTCGCACCGGCGTTTGATCAAAACGGACTCGGCGCTGTGGTGAACGCCTCCCGCTCCATTATGACCGCGTGGAAGAAAAGCAGTGCGCCTGAAACGGAGTATGCGAAAGCTGCCGCGCTGGAAGCGGTGCGGATGCGCGACGAGATTGTAAAAGAAATCGGCGCAATTTCCCTCAATTAAACAAACGGCTGATTTCCGACAAGCCGTAAAACAGGAGCAAAGTGAAAATGAAATATGATGTAATGCTCTGCAAAATGATTGCAAAAAAACAGCTGACCGCCGATATTTTCGATCTGACCGTCGAAGCGGGCGAACTGGCGAAAGCCGCACAGCCCGGGCAGTTCGCTCATATTTATGTGCCGGGGAAGACCCTGCGCCGCCCCATTTCTATCTGCGGAATCGACCGCGCGGCGGAAACCCTTCGTTTTGTTTTTCAGATTCGCGGCGAAGGCACCGCACGGCTTGCAGAAATGCGGCCGGGCGATACGCTTGACATCCTCGCGCCGCTGGGAAACGGGTTTTTCCTCGGAAATACCGGACAAAGAGCGGTTTTTGTCGGCGGAGGCATCGGCGTACCTCCGCTTTTGGAAGCTGCGAAGGCTTTTGGAAAAAACGCAACTGTCGTCGCGGGATTCCGCAATGAAGCAAACATCATCTTAAAAGAAGATTTTGAGAAGAACGGGAATCGGGTATTGATTGCGACCGATGACGGTTCTTACGGGCACCGCGGACTTGTGACGGACTGCTTAAAAGAACTGGATTTCAATGTGATCTTCGCCTGCGGCCCAACCCCGATGCTCAAGGCGGTGTGCCGGATTGCCGCGCTGCGCAAAGTGCCGTGTCAGATATCCCTTGAGGAGCGCATGGCGTGCGGAATCGGCGCGTGCCTTGGCTGCGCGTGCAGACTGAAAAAAGACGGACAGGAATTTTACGGACATGTCTGCAAAGACGGGCCGGTCTTCAACTATGAAAATGTGGTGTGGGAGGGATAATCATGGCAGATTTACATGTGAGCATCGCCGGTGTCGAGTTTCAAAACCCCGTGATTGCCGCTTCCGGCACTTTTGGCTTTGGTCATGAATACAGGGAGTTTTATCCGCTCAGCAGTCTGGGCGGCATTTCCTGCAAAGGCATTACGCTGACGCAGCGCCCCGGAAATCCGCCGCCGCGCATTGCGGAAACGCCCGGCGGCATGCTGAACGCCGTCGGACTGCAAAATCCGGGAGTGGATTATTTTATGGAGCATGATTTACCGTGGCTCCGGGAGCAGGGGACGGTCATCATTGCGAATATTGCGGGGAATACGCCGGAGGATTACTGCCGGATGGCGGAAAAGCTGTCGGGTACCTGTGTGGATATCGTTGAGCTGAATATTTCCTGCCCCAATGTCAAACAGGGCGGCGTACAGTTCGGCACAAATTGTTCCGGGGTGGAAAGCATCACCGCGTCGGTGCGGAAATATTGTAAAAAACCCCTGATGGTCAAACTGTCGCCGAACGTCGGCGATATTGCCGAAATCGCAGCATCAGCAGAGAGCGCGGGCGCCGACGCGATTTCCATGATTAACACGTTGACCGGCATGCGGATTGACATCAACACCCGCAGGCCGATCCTTCACAACAATACCGGGGGACTTTCCGGTCCGGCTCTGCTGCCGGTTGCGGTGCGCATGGTGAATCAGGTTTACCGGCGGGTAAAAATACCAATCATCGGTATGGGCGGAATTTCAAAATGGCAGGACGCGGTGGAAATGCTCTTGGCAGGCGCATCCGCGCTGCAAATCGGCACGGCTTTCTTTACCGATCCTTACGCGCCGCTGAAAATAGCAGACGGCTTAAATGAATATCTGAATAGAAATAATATCGAAAGCACAAGCGGACTTACGGGTAAAATGATACCGTGGGAATCATAAAGAACAGGAGAATTACTTATGACAAGAATCATACTGGTACGCCATTGTGAAGCGCAGGGCAATACCGACGGCTTTTTTCAAGGATGTATCGACTGCGACATCAGCGGGAATGGAGAAGCTCAGCTTGAGCTTCTGAGCGTGCGGTGCCGTAATATGCCGTTTGACGCAATCTACTCCAGTCCCTTAAAACGCGCCCGTACTACTGCGGAGGCGATCAACCGATACCATAACCTTCCCATACAGATTGAACCGCGCCTGCATGAGATTGACGGCGGAGAGTATGAGGGCAGGCCATGGGATGAACTGACCCGGTGTTACCCGGAGGAATTGCAAAACTGGTATTCCAGTCCCTTTGACTTCGCGCCAAAGGGTGGCGAAACGATGAAAGCCGTATATTCAAGGATGTGGGATGCCATTACCGATATTGTCAGGGATAACCAAGATAAAACAGTATGTGTCGTTTCTCACGGCTGTGCCATTCGCAACTTTCTGTGTCAGGCGCTGCACAAGCCGATTGAAGAAATTAACGATGTCGGATGGGGCGATAACACGGCAATCAGCATCATTGATTTTTCTTCCGATCTGCAAAGCACGGTGATTTCGAAGAACGATTCCACCCACTTAACGCCGGAAATATCCGTTTATGCGCAGCAGAAATGGAGGATGGCGGAAAACCAAGCGAGTTTTACCGGGGAGGAAAACAATGAAGATACTTGCTGTTGATTTGGGCAAAGCGCGCACCGGCCTTGCCGTGTGCGACGAGAGCGAGCTGCTGGCTTCTCCCGCGGGTGTAATCAGCGAACGCAATATGGAGCACCTTGCACAGCAGATCGCCGCACAGGCCAAAGAGAGAGCGATAGGGGGCATCGTGGTCGGATTGCCCCGCAATATGGATGGCAGCGAGGGCGAAAGCGCCCAAAATGCACGGGCCTTTGCCGAAATTCTTCAGTCACTTGTCGAAGTCCCGGTGGAAATGCGCGACGAGCGCGGCACGACCATTACGGCACACGGCTATTTAAATACTACCGACACGCGCGGAAAAAAACGCAAGGCGGTGGTGGACGCGGTTGCCGCAACGATTATTTTACAGGATTATCTGGATTACCGAAGAAATCAGCGCAGTCAGTCCCTGCCCCTGCCAAGGTAGAACAGGGCCGATGGTCATACGACATCAAAAAGGGCTCCTGAAATAATCAGGAGCCCTTTATTGTTTTATTAATCCCGCCTGGCCGTAATGTGCTGAAATAACCTGCTACTGAAAAGCAGGTGGGTGCCAGCCCAATGGGTTCATACTCCCTTCGTCCGGCAAAAGCCGGGAGGTCTGAAGTCCGCCACCGGAGCGCGTGCTCCCGATTTAAAATTGTAGGGTTATTTATGCAACGGTCCGCGCACCAGGCAGGGTGAAGCCGTCAAATCTATTCGTCTTCAGATTCGGATTCTTCTGAATCATACAATTCTTCAAAGCGGCCTTCAAAAAGTTCGGCAAGCTTATCAAGCAGTTCTTCGTCTTCCACTTCGGCAAGCTGCTGCTCGCCATTTTCCTCAATTGCTTCGAAGATATAATAAGTACCCTCCGCGTCAACTTTTTCCTGTGGATCCTCAAATGTTGGCAACAGCGCGTAGAAGCAGCCGTCGTCATTATCGATTACATCCAAAATTTCAAATTCATGTTCTTCGCCGTCGTCATCAATAAGGGTAATTAAATCCGCACCATATTCGTCGTTCACAGGGGTCATCTCCTCATGATTAATTTATCTACGTATCATTTTACCTTTCCTGTTTAATTAAGTCAACAGGAAAATATAGTTACATAATAATATATGAAATTTTCATGAATATTAGAAAATATATATTGACTTTTACATTTATTCGCTTATAATGTAGATGGAAACAAAGACAGGGATGATTTTTTAGACGGTGTTTAGCAGTTGCCGAAATATGGTGGTGTCACAAAAAATGACGCCATGAAAAGGCACAATGAGGAAGTAACACCGGAACAAAAATCAATGATTTAGAAAGAGGTGAGTCCAGTGGGCATTGAACCATTTTGTGAAGCGCGCAGCTGCAAGTTCGTTGGGCGCAGTTGCTAAGTCCCTTGTTCAGCGTGAAAATATAGTGTCTGAGAGTTCTTGAAAAATTCATGCAGCAAGATTAAAATCGGAGTATCAACAGCGATGTCCGAACCAACGAAATTACTATTCATATACTTTGCAACCCGTTTTTCGCTTTTATCAAAAAGCAGTTCATTTGAACAAGTAAAAGGGGTGAGTCCAAAATATAGTGTGATGCGCGTTTTGTGATTTTAGCTATAAAAACAGGAATTGGTGGTTCCAATGTATAATTAACAATCATATTTTCACTAAATAAATTTGAGGCTCCGGCAATTTGGTTTGCCGGAGCTTTTGTTCTATATCGTGAAATCGGCATACAAATATGGGGTGATTACATGATTCAGACATGATGACGGCCGCCGCGTGCCAAAAGGAGTAACCGCCTTCTTTCCTTATTATGATATGCCGGTAAGTTCTTTTTCGTGCGTCTGCCAACCTTGCCTGTGAAGAGATTTTTTCCTTGATGAAACGATTCAAGCTTTTCATGACGTTCGATAAAAACTAAATTAACATAAATTTACTTTTATAATCGCAAGTTTTTATCATAGACTATTGACGAGGTGATTTTAATGGCAAATAATTTAACAGAATTTTTGGCATCCAATACTGAGATAAGTCAATATTTTTTATCATTGCCTATAGATGTACAAAACGCAGTATCCGGCTGTGGAGAAGAAATCAGCTCATTGGAAGATTTGCTTCGTATTATTCAATCAGTGTCCGGGACCTGCTGAATGCTAATTTTCACATCCTTTGGACCGCCCGCTATACACATAGTAGCGGGCGGTTCTTTACTGTTGTTCGCCAAAGAAAAACCGTTCTATTTTCTGGACGGCAGAAGAAGATGACTCAAAGAAAGTGTAGAACTTATGCTTTGCCGCGGCTGCACAAGAGCCGTTCAATAATATCGTCAAGGATACGCAGATCCTGATTATTCAGATCATCCAGCAAAGAAAGAATTCGTTTCAAGGCCTTAGCGCTTGAACTGTCGCAACTATGACCACAATCACCAAAAGCTGAATCATTCGCGCCGGACACGGTTTCATTATCATTGGTATAACGGTTTAAACTCATTGTCTTACTCCTTTCATCAGAGGATACTCCATAGTATGCGTACCGTTTATAGCCTGTCAATATGGGTGATGGGAATCTCATTCACACATTAAACCGGTTATCGGGATCAAAAAAAGCCGCCCCTTTTAAAGGGCGGCAAGCGAGGGTAAAAATGAAAAAGTTTTATATGAATCCTCATAAAAGGACTTGTAATTAGTCTGCCTGCCTATGGGTTGGTATTCCATCAATTCCAATAGGTTTGCGGCAGCAGTTATATTTTATGAGATTCTAAAATCTCTTGTTGTTGTGTTTATAGTATAAAGGTACCTAGTGTGTTTTATGTGAAGGAGAGTTAAAAATTCTATGAAGTTTATGTTAAAAAACCAACGTGCGGATTTCGGCCAGTTCATAATCCTAAGCAGTCCGCCGATAAAAACCGGCGGACATACAAAGCAGCGTGTTTGCCTTATACTAAGCTGAAACTAATTTTGGGAGTACCGGATTTTAGTCCGGTATTATCTGTTGACTTCCTTTTTCCACGGCATTAAATTTACCCATGACAGTACATTCGTTTGCGGCTTTGCCGTCCCCTGCATGGTTGAGGTTCCCTGAACGGTAGCGTTTGGGGTTGGAGCGGCATTTGACATAGGCATTGCATTATTCATCCATGGCATTACATTCTCCTGCGGCTTTGCCGTCCCCTGCATGGCTGAGGTTCCCTGAACGGTAGCGTTTGGGGTTGGAGCGGCATTTGACATAGGCATTGCATTATTCATCCATGGCATTACATTCTCCTGCGGCTTTGCCGTCCCCTGCATGGTTGAGGTTCCCTGAACGGCAGCGTTCGGGGTAGGAGTAGCGCTTGACATAGGCATTGCATTATTCATCCATGGCATTACATTCTCCTGCGGCTTTGCCGTCCCCTGCATGGTTGAGGTTCCCTGAACGGCAGCGTTCGGAGTTGGAGCGGCATTTGACATAGGCATTGCATTATTCATCCACGGCATCATGTTTTCCTGCGGCTTTGCCATGTCCCGCATTTTTGAAGTTCCCAGCACGTTTGAATTGCCGGTTGAATTTGCAGTGTCCCAAGGCCAGGGATCAGAAATCCATGCCCAGCGGCTGGCGTTGTGGGGATTCACATTTACGGGTCCATAGGCGGCTTCATACTTTGCAGTGAGATCATTGGCTGTTTTTCTATACTCTTCAAGCTTTTGCGCTGCCTTGCAGTCGCCGGGGTGGGTGTCTAAAAAAATATGAAGCTCCCACATTGCAAATTGGTAGGAGCGGATTTTTTTCATTAGCATCTCTTGCTCATTCATTTCATAACACCTCTGCTACCTAAAAAAGGTTTGTCAAGCTCGGGGAATATGGTGCCGTTGCTCAGACCCATTTCCGGATCATATAATATGCCGAACTGCTGGAAAGGAACATATGCCATTGCAACCACGGTTATTTCGGGCAATGGCGGCGGATTCAGCAGGCAGGCTTCTCCTTCTACGATTTTCATGTCGTTCATTGTATATCTCCTTTCTGACACATTGAGCTTATCCGATAATATATTATGCAGAATTCCCACAGCAGGTGCAACCGGGCAATTGTGTTCCGAAACCGAAGAACGGCGCTTACTTCAATAAATAGTCTTGTATAATTTTGTTGTTTGAGATAAAATATACTAATGTCTGAGGTAAAAAACCAATTTATAATATATGGAGATAAATATGGCAGATAAACTTATAAAAGCAATTCGGAAAAATCTTTTTGTAATCATCACATTGGTTCTTTCCTGCGGAATCCTGTTATATTTTATGTTTACCACCGACGGGATTGTTGCGCTGGGTGAAATTGTTTTGAAGCTTAAGCCGCAGTGGCTTATTTTGGCCATTGCAGGTGCGGGGCTCTGCTGGGTTTTTGAAGGGTTTGTCTTGAACCTGCTTTGCAAGCATCTGTATCCGAAGTGGAATTTAGGGCGCTCTTTTACTGTTGGCATGATCGGTCTTTTGTACAGTGCGGTTACGCCGTTTTCAACCGGCGGCCAGCCGATGCAGATTTATACCATGCGGAAAATGGGAATGGATACAGGAAAGGCCGGTTCCATCATCGCAGTCAAAACGCTGACTTATCAAATCGTCATGGTGTTATATTCCCTCGTTCTGGTTGCCATGAAGCTTCATTTTTTCCAGACGAGTGTCAGCAATTTTTCTTTTGTTACGATTATCGGACTGATTACAAACAGCACGTTTATCACACTGGTTGTCCTGTTTATGATCAGTGAGACGACTACGGACAAAATTGTTACCGCCGTCATTCGTTTTCTTCATAAAATAAAGCTTTGCAGGCACCCTAAGGAACGTTACGACAGAATACACAATCAGCTTGAAATTTTTCACGACGCCACCAAGCTGATGGGGAATTCAACAAGGCTGTATGTTGTGGTTATGGCAGTTACCGTTGTTCAAATTACATTAAACAGCTTGATCCCTTATTTTATCTATCGCAGCTTTAATATGCATACGGCACCGGTTACAACCATGGTTGCAGCGCAGGTCTTTGTGGCAATGGTAAGCGCTTTTGTGCCTTTGCCGGGCGCTTCGGGCGGTGCGGAAGGCAGTTTCTTTATATTTTTCGGAATGTTTTTTAAATCCGCAATTATTCCGGCTATTTTATTGTGGAGAATTATTACGTATTACTTCAATATCCTGTTTGGCGGAATTTGCGCCTACGTCGGCGGCAAAATTTATAATGAACCAATGATAGATGAGCAACCTAAATAAATCAATAAAAGGGGCTGTTGCAAAATGAATTTGCGATAGCAATTTGCACAAATATTTTCTTAATTGGCCAAGAAAGAAGCCCGAAAAAGCGTTGTAAAACGTTTTTTTGGGCTGATTCTTTGTGCATTTCTATTTTCCGGAGCTGTTTTGCAACAGCCCCTTTTATTATGCCCGCATGGAACGGCGTCTGCCCCTGCGCGACAGCGCTTTTTCAAGCTCTACCACCACGAGGGGAATGAGGGACAGAAGCGTGACGATCAGCCATTGATTTCCTGACAGCGTTGCGGTTTTAAAAATAACGGAAAGCGGTTTGATAACAATGACCATCGTCTGGAGTGCAACGCAGGCCACTGCCGCAAGTACGAGTTTGGGATTGGCGAAAATGCCTGCTTCAAATATGGAACGCGAGGACCGCATATTAAATGTATGTACGATCTGCGAAAGGCTGAGAACCGCAAATGCCATTGTGCGGCCGATATATGGGGCGGACGGGTCGACGTCGAAATAAATGCGGCCGATACTGTAAGCCAGAAGGGAGATTGCGCCGATCAGGCATCCTTCCACCATAATATTGTATCCCATGCCTCCGGAGAAAATGCTTTCGTGCGGCTTAATCGGTTTTCGTTCCATAATATTCTCATCTATCGGTTCAACGCCCAGCGCGAGCGCAGGCAGCGAATCTGTGACAAGGTTTACCCACAGCAGCTGAATTGCCAGCAGGGGGGTGGGCAGGCGCAGTAAAAAGCTCACAAACACGGTTAGAATTTCGCCGATATTGCAGCTGAGCAAAAAATGTACTGTTTTCCTGATATTCTCATAGATACCCCTGCCTTCGCGCACAGCGGCGACAATGGTTGCGAAGTTATCATCCGTCAGAATCATATCCGACGCCGCCTTGGCCACGTCAGTGCCGGAGATGCCCATTGCGCAGCCGATGTCCGCCACACGGAGCGCAGGAGCGTCATTTACGCCGTCTCCCGTCATGGCAACCACTTCGCCGTGGGACTGGAACGCCTGCACAATCCGTACTTTGTGTTCGGGGGATACGCGCGCAAACACCGCATAGTCGTAAATGGTTTTCTCCAACTCTTTCTGACTGATTCTGTTGAGTTCCGCGCCGGTGATGACGCGGCTTTTTCCGTCCATAATACCGAGCTGCTTCGCAATCGCCGCCGCGGTGGCCGCATGGTCCCCTGTAATCATCACTGGTCTGATGCCGGCCTTGCGGCATAAATCCACGGCGGATTTCACCTGCGGACGAGGCGGATCGATCATTCCGATCAGGCCGCAGAAGGTCAGGTCGTGTTCAATATCTTCATCCGGATCCGGTAAAAAGTCTGTATCCCGGTAGGCGACGCCGATTACGCGCAGCGCGCGCGAAGCCATTTCCTCGTTTTGCCGGGGGGCGCCGCCCGTGCAGTGTGCAAACAGAATGTCGGGCGCACCCTTCGTGATGATTCGATAGCGGCCGCCGCCCAGACGGTGTACCGTGGTCATCATTTTGCGTTCGGAGCTGAACGGGATTTCGCGGACACGGGGATATTGCTCGTCGAGCTGCTTCTTTTCGGTGGAAGCGGCGACGACAATCGCCGCTTCCGTCGGGTCGCCGTGAATGGTACTGCCGCTGACCGTGCAGTTGCAGCAGAGCGAGGCAAAGTTCAAGAGCTGCTGCCCCTGCGCCGAGTGAAGCGGAATGGTTCCGCCGGAGCCCTTCAGCTCTACCACGGTCATCCGGTTCTGTGTAAGGGTTCCGGTTTTATCCGAACAAATGACGCTTGCGCTGCCGAGCGTTTCCACAGCGGGCATGCGCCGCACAATGCCCCGCTTTGCCGCCATGCGCCTAACGCCGATTGCCAGCACAATGGTGACCACCGCCGGCAATCCTTCCGGAATGGCCGCGACCGCCAGACTGATTGCAATTAAAAACATCTCAAGTGGTTGAACATGCTGAAACAAGCCCATAATAAAGATTACAAAACAAATCACCAGAGCGCCGATTCCAAGCCAGCGCCCCGTTTGAGCCAGTTTGCGCTGAAGCGGAGTCTGGGGAGCGGATTGGCTGGTAATCATATGAGCGATTTTTCCCACCTGCGTGTCCATTCCGGTTGCCGTGACAATGCCCGCACCGTGTCCCGCCGCAATGGAGCTTGTGGAATACAGCAGATTGTGCCTGTCGCCAAGCGGAGTGCTGTCGGCGCAGGTCATGTCGGCGCGCTTGTCGCTCGGCAGACTTTCTCCTGTCAGCGCGCTTTCCTCTGCCTTCAGGTTAACTGCTTCCGTAATCCGCAAATCTGCCGGCACTAGATCGCCGACATTCAGTATAACAAGATCGCCGGGAACCAGTTCGTTAGCCGCAATCAGAATTTCTGCGCCTGCACGTACCACATGGGCGTGTGGACTTGAAAGCTTTTGCAGCGCCTCAATCGCTTTTTCGGCTCTGCTTTCCTGCACGACGCCCATCGTTGCGTTAATGGTTACGATTATCAGAATAATGATCGAGTCAATATAGTCGTTGTCATTTTGGATGAAGGAAGTCGCAAACGAGATTCCGGCAGCCACCAGCAGGACGATCACCATAAAATCAGAAAACTGAGCGAAAAAACGAAGCAAAAGGCTTTTCTTTTTTGGCTGCTCCAGCTCATTCCTGCCATACTTACTTTGGCGCTCTTCAGCCTGGCCCGGTAAAAGACCTGTTTTTAAATTTGTACCAAGTTTTTTTGCGCATTCCTCTTTTGTAAGACTCTGCCAATCCAATATTATCAACCCCCTGTTTTGTTTAAGTATATTCGCGGTCCTGTTAAAATATGGTATAACAGTCCAACTATAGCCATTTAACAAAATCAGGAGAAAAATGGATTAATCGACTCCCCGACGAAGGGGAGAAGTGAAAGAAGATGAATCATGGATATTTTGATTTTATACTATATTCAGAACCATTTTCACAATGGTTTCACCGATTTTATCTTTCCTCTTATCACTATGCTGGGCAATAATGGATTTATCTGGATCCTGATCGGTATTTGTCTTGTTTGTACAAAAAAATACCGCATGTATGGGGTAATGCTTCTGGCTGCGCTCATGCTGACGCATATAGTGGGAGAAGTCATTCTGAAACAGATCATTGTAAGGCCGCGCCCTTTTGCTGCCTTTCCGGGGCACAAGCTCCTCATTGCTGCGCCGGGTGGATACTCCTTCCCTTCAGGTCACGCCGCTTCAGCCTTTGCGGCAGCGTTCATTTTGCGAAAGGCAGATAAGAGATTTGGTTTTCCTGCTCTGTTTTTGGCTCTTTTGATTGCTTTTTCGCGTGTTTTTCTGTTTGTGCATTACCCGTCGGATATTCTTACAGGCGCAATACTGGGTGTATTATGCGCCGCTTTTATTTTTTATTTATTTAAAAAGACCGAAAATTTATTCAAAATTTAACATACAAGATATGCCCGTAAAGGTAAAAAAAGTCTGCCATATTGCGTAATTATAATTTTTATATGGAAATAGCTTTTTCCATCTTGTATATCCACTAGATTTGAATTATGATAGCAATAGTTTGTGGTTATAATTCACACAAGAAGGAGGGGAAAAATGAGAAAATGTGTAGGGAATATTGAGTTGTGCGGCAGCAGCCTGAAATACTATGTCTTCGGCAGCCGCAGCACAGGGTTCGGGGTGGAGATCACCGCGACCCGTGTAGAAAAAGCAGATCAAGTGGTGTCACACGACCTGGGGACGGTGATGGATGTGGCGCAACTGCTGCAAAAAGGTTCGGTCTTTCCGACAAACTTAAGTGAGATAATCGAGGACATTCAATTCGCGAATAATTCCGGTTGACAAACTGATTGTACTAATTTATACTAATGACAAATTCAACCAAAGGAGTAGATTATTATGAAGTATGTTTGCAACGCATGCGGCTATGTATATGACCCGGCAATAGGCGATCCGGACAATGGCATCGCACCCGGAACAAAATTTGAGGATCTGCCGGACAGCTGGACCTGCCCGATGTGCGGTGTTGGCAAGGATATGTTTTCTGCGGAATAACGTTTAAAAAAGGGAGAAAGTCATTAGAATGAGCGCAATCAAACTGAAAAGCAATGTATATTCAGTTGGCGTACTGAATCCGGCGCTTCGTGTCTTTGACATCATAATGGAGTCACGTTATGGCACCAGTTATAACGCGTATCTTATTACCGGTGAAAAGAATGTTTTAATCGACACGGTACATGCACCGTATTTTGACGAATATCTGAGTAACATTCAAAGTGTCATTAATGTTTCCAAAATTGATTACTTGATTATGAACCACACTGAGCCGGATCATTCGGGCAGCGTTGGGAAACTGCTGGAAATGAATCCGAACATCACAATTTACTGCACAGTGGCGGCAAAGATGTATCTTTCCGCCATTACAAATCAAAATTTCAAGTGCGTCACCGTAAAGCAAGGGGACAAACTTGGCATTGGCGGGGAAGAACTTGAATTTATTATAGCGCCTCTTCTTCACTGGCCAGATTCTATGTTTGTTTACATGGAGTCGACAAAAACTGTGTTTACCTGTGATTTTCTAGGCACGCATTACTGCGAGCCTACTATGCTTGACACGACTGTCCATTATCCGGACAAGTACAGTGAGCAGTTTGAATATTATTATAAGTGTATTTTCGGACCTTTCAAACCTTATGTACTGGCAGGACTGGATAAGATCAAGGACTTGGATATCGAAATGATCTGCCCAAGCCACGGCCCCTGCCTGACCAGCAGCATTCGGAAATGCAGGGATCTTTATCGCGAATGGAGTACCCCTGTCGTCCATAAAAAGAAAGTTGTGGGTATCCTTTATGCCTCTGCATATGGCTGTACCGCGAAACTTGCGGAAGCAGCCTTCCATGAACTGCAAAAAGACGAGATGCTTGACGCAAAGCTTGTAGACGTCGTCTTTACGCCGTTTGATAAAGTAGCGGAACTTGTTAATGAAGCGGATGCTTTAATGATCGGTTCCTGCACAATCAATCGCGATGCACCCAAAATCATCTGGGACATGCTTGCCAGCGTTGATGCGATCAACACAAAGCAAAAACCGGTTGGAGCGTTTGGCGCCTATGGCTGGAGCGGCGAAGCCGTTCCAATGATGAAATCCCGGCTGGAGCACTTGAAATTCAAGTTCATTGGGGACGGCTTCAGAGTTCTCTTTATGCCGACAGAAGAAGATTTAGCGGCAATGAAGGTATATGCAAAAGTAATCGTATCCAACATAAAACAGTAAACAGAAAAAAAGGGACTGTCGCAAAACGAAAGTTTTGTGACAGTCCCTTTTTGGAGGAACGTGTTACTCATTATTGGCAGTATTCTCACCATTTTCTTTTTTGTAATGTTTGGAAACTCTGCGGTAGACAACAGCGCCGATCAGGCTGACGGCCGCTGTAATAGAGTAGACAATGGCGGCATTTTTATAGTCCTGTATCCCCAGAGCGTTACCGGTAATCGTAGAGGTAATCACAGAGGGAATCCGCGCGATGCTGGTCAGAATCAAAAATGTTTTCAGCTTCATGGACGTGAGGCCGATAAAATACGTCAGGATGTCTTTTGGGGTTCCCGGGATCAAAAAGGCAAAAAATACGATTGCATTCAGGTTTTTGCTGTATTTCATGAACTTCAGAGAGCGTATTTTTTCCGGGTTTACAAACGCCTCCACCATTTTTATGCCGAGCAGCTTTGTGAACAGAAAAATAATGGATGACCCCACGACTGCTCCAACAAGACACAGTACCGTGCCTTCCAGAGTACCGAAAGCGTATCCTGCGCCGAGTTCCATCGGTTCGCCGGGAATCACGGCAAATACGATCTGTAGGGCCATCATGCCGATAAAAACGAATCTGCCCATAACGCCGTGCAGATTCACCCATGTGCGAAACTGCTCCGGATTTTGGATGGTATGGATCATCGGATTCCATAGCATGACGGTAGCCGCCGCAAATAAAGCGAGCAGAACCGCAGCGGAAACGATGCTGACGGTTTTTCTTCTATTTTTGTAATCTGTATTTTTCTCAGTATTTGAAATATCTGTTTCCTCCCAAAGCGTTTTGAGATTTCTGGTTTGTCGACATTGTGCGGTTCGATATGCACATTGACGCGTAACGCTTGTCCGGTTCTTCATTAGAGTGTCACGTAATCGTTAAAATAAAAGATGAGTATCATAATTCCATGATATTTAAATGAGGCGGCTGATGGATGGTCAGCCGCCCATTTTTATATGCTGTATTTGTGTTAAAAGCTTAGTCGCCCCATCCAAGCTCTTTTATAAGCGCAGCTGTTTGGCTGCCACTGGCAGGCAGTACGTATTGCCTTGAGCCAAGATCGATTTTTCCGCTGTAATTCCCAAGGTAAGTTTTTAGCTTCCCATCCTTTAGTTCAAGAGGGTGTTTGTATTCGATGGTAATGTATGCCATAGCTTCGCTCTTGTCAGGGTCAATTTTGCCGCTGAGGTAATCCTGTTGCAGCGCGTCAAGCAGACTCGTTTTTGCATTTAAATCGGGCGCAACGGTCAGGCTTTCACTGTTGTTTCCCTTCCCAACGTCAACGCTTTTAATGTACTCCGGTTCCACATAGAATAGAAGATTGCCGCTTTCACGGTACTCCTTCAGTTCGGTAATCCCGCTGAAGACGGAGGTGTAACCACCGTCTTTCGTATTCTGATAAGGAACGGTATAAGATCTTTTCACAACACTTCCGTTTTTCAAATGATAGCTGAGGGCGTAGGTTATGCCTCTAATGTTTTGCATACTGTAGGGATAGTAATGCTTCTTTTCCTCAACGATCTTTTTGTGCACATCAATTACCTGCTCAATATTTTTGCTGTCAGTCAGCGTCGGTGTGATCCTGGCAAGCCGATTGTTATGCTCGTCGTAAATGATGTTGCTTCCGTCATAGGAGTCGCCGTCAATGCTGACGCTGGTTACGTCCGCGGCATTGGGAATTCGGGTGTCGTAGCCAAAGCCGCCCGTTGCCAAAACAGCGTAGGCGATCAAAAACACGGCTGCAAAAACACCATAGCCGGCGAAGCTTTTTTTCAGCTGTTTAAATCCGCGGGAATAAATTGCTTCAACAACGATATGGGCGGCAAGGGAGCCGGAAACAAGCCCGATAAAAAAGTTCGCGGAATTCCCGCTGGAACTTTGCAGCAGAAGGCCAAATCCCAGTCCGACCACAGCGGTAATCATAAAGCGGATAACGTTTTTCGGAATGGGAAAAGCGAAGCTGCTTTCCGCACATTCGCTTTTACGTCGTTTGTAGAGAAAAACCGTACCCGCCAAAAGAAGGAATGTAAATACAATCCACCAGATAAAGAATCCGGCGCTGACGGGTTGACTGCTGCCCGAATAAAGGCTTTCGCTTCCCAGGAACGGCATGAAAGCGGCCGCAAACGGAGCGATTGCGCTCAAGATGATGGAATCCGGTTTTAGGTCGGTAACCAGTCCGGGCAGAAGCAGTTTCGCGAAATGGTCGCTCAGAAAGATCAGGAGAGGATATGCAGCATTGACCCCTAAAAGAGAGAGGACCATATCAACGGTTGTACCTGTGCAGACAGCCATGAACGCACAGAGTAACAGCGCCGCAGTGCTGATCAGCATGAGCCACAGCAATAAAGTAATAATGGCCGCCCCGCAGCTTGTCATATCCACAGGATAGGACACACCAACGATGGCAACGATGGCAAAGTTCAGCAGAACAGGCACGAGAAGCGCGGTCAGGCCCGCAAGCAGACGGCCCAAAAGCATGGGAGTGCGGCCGATCGGTAGCGCATGGAATAAATCCACACTGCGTTTCTGGTGCATAAAGCTGAATAGGGAAACGGCTATGACCACTACAAAAATCAGAATAATCGGAATGGCCAGTATGGAAACTAATGCCCAGAAACCCTGCATATAAGTTTGCGTCCACATATCGGTTGTATAAATTTCGGTGGTGTTGTTTTGTGCATTTGCCATTATTGTCATTAAAACCATTGGCAGAGCCATGAACAGAAGAAGCGCCAACAGCGCCATCATGCCCCGGTTCTTCTTCAGCGACCACAGATATGTTTCCTTTAATTCCTTTTTTCTTCTAGTTAAGGATGTTGTCGAGGTCATAACCGGCCACCTCCATTTCACTGATAAATACTTCCTCAAGCGTCAGCGGCAGAACCTCTGCAAAAACAGGGTTCAGTTCGTTAATCCTGGCCAAAATTTCTTCCTTTGAGCCGCGCACCACTAAATTTATCAGGGAGCCGTGCATTTCGGTTTTGATGATATCAAGAGGTGAAAACGCGCTTATTTCCGGCATGGGTTTAAATACAGCCTGTACTTTGTTGATCCCGAGTTTCAGTTCGTCGAGGTCGCGTTCAAAAATGACACCGCCCTTGTGGAAAAGTCCTACGTGATCGCAAAAATCCTCAAGCTCCCGCAGATTGTGGGAGGCGACTACAACGGTAATGCCGCGCTGGGCGACTTCGCCGGAAACAATGCGTTTTAAAAGCTGACGCATCACAGGGTCGAGCCCGTCAAAAACTTCATCGAGCAACAGGCAGCTCGGCTGGGTTGCAAGCGCACAGATAATTGCCGCCTGCCGCTGCATTCCCTTTGACATATTCAGTATTTTACTTTTATTGTCAATCGGGAATAGCGCGCAAAGTTCGTCAAACCGCTTCTGGCTCCAGTTCGAATAAATGCGCGCAAGAAAAGCTGCCATTTCCTGTAAAGTGGCCTGCGGCAGAAAGTACGGATAGTCCGATATGAAAAATATGTTTGATTTTACATCCGAGTTTTCAAACGGCGCGACGCCGTCTAAAAGAACGTCGCCGCCGTCCGGCTTGTAAATACCCGCAAGTGTGCGCAAAAACGTTGATTTTCCCGCACCGTTTGAGCCGACCAAACCAAACACCGAACTGGAGCCGACTGAAAAAGAAATTTCATCCAGCGCGGTGGTCGTTCCGAATTTTTTAGTTAACTTTTTCGCTTCTATCATCGCTTATTCACCTCTTCCGCCCATAATATTATTTACCCTTACGATGATTTGGTTCTTTGTAATTCCAAGATCCGCTGCGGCCAGAATTGCCTCATCCAGTTTTTCAAATGTGATTTCGCGCTGCTGCGAGATTGCTGAAAGATCTCCGGACAGGAAAGAACCTTTCCCGGGAACCGAACAGATGATGCCGTCATGTTCAAGCATCTGATAGGCTTTTTGCACCGTATTCGGATTCACACCCAGTTCTAGCGCCAGCGACCGCACGCTCGGCAACGGTTCCTGCTGTTCGACCGCGCCGATGGCAGCCATGCGCCGGATGTTTTTGTAAAGCTGCTCGTAAATCGGCAGTCGGCTTTTGTAATCCAGTGTGAACACCAATCTCACCTCTTCCGTATTTTCTGTATTATTTCGATTAGTACAGTTAGACTATATCATTCAATATGCGACAAGTCAATAATTATTACAAAAATGAAAACAATGGCGCCCTTATGTGAGACGAATCCAGAAGTCACGCAGGAACGGCTTACGGGTTTAGAAAAGTCATATTTTTTTGATCGGCAGATTTTCAGTGCGATTTTCCGACTGGGGGGAGACGCTAACTTCGGTATTTTTTTCTTCAAACAGAGTGGGGAGGACGCCGATCTGCGTCAATATTTTATAAAGAATCAGAAGGGCGGAGCAATAAATTAAAATTAAAAAATTTTGAGCGACCAGCGCGAAATAAATCGCCGCCAGCATGGTCAGCGGATGGATATTGATCGACGCTGAAATCAACTTCGGCTCAATGATCTGACGGATGGACGTAATCAGCAGCCAGCAGACCAAAAGTGCGCCCGCCTTAAAAAAGTTACCGCTCAGCAGGTAAAAAAACGCCAGCGGAATGTAGATGGTTCCCGGGCCGAGCACGGGCAGAATGTCCGCAAAACCGGTTACAATGCTCAGTACAAGCGGATACGGAACACCCAGAGCGAAAAAAACGATCAGCGTTTCAACAAAAGTAATAAAATAAATCAATAAATAAGAGCCGATATACCTACCGCTCATATTTTTTCCATGAAGCGAGACAGAGCGGATATTCAATACGCTGGTCTGGGAAAACAGCGACATGATATGGGCTTTGATTGCAGTCATATCCTTTGAAAAAAAGTATGTTGATAAAACCATTACGATAAACATGGTGAATATTGCGGGCAGCGACGTTAAAAAAGTAAGAACGCTGCCAAGAATTGTTTTTACAATTCCTGCGCCGGACTGGGCAATATTCAGTATCTGCTGCTGATTTTGCTGAATGTATTTTGAATTGATTTTGTTGATGTATTCGCCCGTCATGCTGATTAAACTGTTGATTGGCGTGGTAAGGGTTCCGACATCTGTTGTTATGTTGTTCAGCAGATTGTTAATTTCGTAAATAAGCCAGTAACCAAGAAGAAATAGGAGGCCGAACACCACAATGAAGACCATGAGTGTTGAAAGTGCCGCGGCAGCCGATGATTTAAAATTCAATCGTTTTTTCAGCTGACGGATGACCGGCTGCATAATCAGTGCAAGCAGAAATCCCGCCAGGAACGGAAACGTGTATTTTAACGTAAGTGCGAAAAAATAAAAAATCAGAGTGAACCCCACAAAAAAAACCAGCAGCGGCTTTAACCGAGTGAGCTGTTGCCTGTTAAACAAAATAATATCCTCCTTGCCATTTGCTGTCTAAAATAGTAATATATGATCATTATATTCTACTCTGATAAAAAAAGAAAGTAGAAAAAGAGCGCCCCGCAAAATGCGAAGCGCCTCAACCTGCCCAGTCGTTCATCTGCAATTATTTTTCTCTGCCCAAAAGCCAGTCAACTGAAACGTTTAAAATATTAGCTAAAGCGGAAAGTTCAAAGTCTGTTACATAGCGGATTTGACCTTCCAATTTAGATAAGCCGGAGGCGTTCATATCAACACCGTTAACCTGAAGCTGAGCCAACAGCTCTTTTTGCTTCATACCCTGATTTTTGCGTGCCATCTCAACACGCGCACCGACTAAATTACGGGTTCCGAGTGCTTGTTTGCGTAATCTCACTGAATTCATCTCCCTACGAAATATTTTTTACGCACATACATATTCCATCTGCACAGCGCCTGTAACAAAATTTCCTGAAAATTTACAAATTATTGGAAATTAACCAGTGCAAATTCTGTTAATGTCTTATAGTATAATATTTTATTGTCTAAAATGCAATAAAATATAAAAAATTTTCACATATTAAACCAATAATTTTCAAATTATTAATGATTCAAACATAATTGCATTTCTTATTTGTTATTTTGCCTTAACATTGTTATAATATTCTTCATAAAGGTTTATAATTTTATTTTAAATGCTGAAAGATATGCTTTCGCTTAAACCCGGATGCCGCTGTGGTATCCACAAATTGTTTTACTGCTGTTCTATAATATGATGACCAGCGGAGTTAAAGTTACAGCAAATTTTAATAATTTATTGGAGCTGAGCAGGATGAAGAAACTGAACAGATTAAAAACCAATCTGACCATGCTGACCGATTTTTATGAAATCACCATGGCAAACGGCTACTTTACAAACGGATATCAGGATACCATAGTCTATTTCGACATGTTTTTCCGACATGTGCCAAATGACGGCGGTTATGCGATTATGGCCGGTGTTCAGCAGGTCGTTGAATATCTTGAGGATTTGAGCTTTACCGAGGAAGACATTCAGTATCTGAAAGATTGTAAAATATTCAATGAAGACTTTATTCAGTATCTTGCGGACTTCAAATTCGCTTGCGATGTCTGGGCTGTTCCGGAGGGTACTCCCATTTTTCCTGTTGAGCCGATTGTCACTGTGCGCGGTCCGGTGATTCAGGCACAATTCATTGAAACCATGGTCTTGCTTTCCATCAACCACCAAAGCCTGATTGCTACAAAAGCCAATAGGATTGTCCGTGCCGCGCAGGGCAGAGCGGTTATGGAATTCGGCTCCCGCCGTGCGCAGGGTCCAGACGGAGCCATCCTTGGAGCAAGAGCCGCGTTTATCGGCGGATGCTGCGGAACGGCCTGCACGATTTGCGACCGTGACTATGGCGTTAAGGCGCTCGGCACGATGGCACACAGTTGGGTACAGCTTTTTGACAGTGAACTGGATGCTTTTCGTGCTTATGCCAAAGAATATCCGAGCCAGTGCACTCTGCTGGTTGATACGTTCAATGTTTTAAAGTCAGGCATCCCCAACGCAATACGGGTGTTCAATGAAGAACTTCTGCCGCTTGGTTTCCGCCCGGCGGGCATTCGCATTGACAGCGGCGACATTACTTATCTTTCCCGAAAAGCGAGGAAAATGCTTGATGCAGCCGGATTTGAGGACTGCAAAATCTGTGCATCGAATTCACTCGATGAGTATATTATACGCGATATGCTGATGCAAGGTGCGTGTGTGGACAGTTTTGGTGTGGGCGAACGTCTGATTACCTCTTCCAGCGAGCCTGTTTTCGGCGGCGTTTACAAACTGAGCGGGGTTGAGGACGCGCAGGGAAACGTGATCCCTAAAATTAAAATCAGCGAGAATGTGACGAAGATCACCACTCCTTGCTTCAAAAATCTCTGGAGGCTGTTTGACCGTGAAAGCGGTAAGGCCATTGCGGACCTGATCACCTTGCAAGGAGAGGTAATAGATGATTCCCAACCATATGAGCTGTTTGATCCGGAGCATATATGGAAGCGCAAAATCGTAAAGAATTTCCGTGCGGTCGAACTTCGCCCAAAACTGTTTGAAAATGGAAAATGTTTGACCAAACCGCGTGAGCTGAACGAAATTAAGGAATACTGCCTGCAGCAGGTCGACACGCTTTGGGATGAAGTGACCCGCTTTGAAAATCCTCACCAGTATAATGTGGATTTGTCGCAAAAACTTTGGGACGAAAAGAACCGTCTGATTTCCGAACATAGCTATTAATAGATATAATAGATACTTATTTCCTGCACTTCCATATTCTGTGGTTGACAGACGGCTTCAAATCCATTAAAATAATAAAGCGAGCAGGCTGAACAGCTGCGGACACAGCTCGAAAGGGCGTGCCCGAGGAAAGTCCGAGCTCCACAGGGCAGA
The DNA here is from genome assembly GCF_963664915.1 of uncultured Caproiciproducens sp. NCBI lineage: Bacteria > Bacillati > Bacillota > Clostridia > Eubacteriales > Acutalibacteraceae > Caproiciproducens > uncultured Caproiciproducens sp. Next base: position 508,558 of record NZ_OY761810.1, on the reverse strand, counting down.
ATAACGGCTAACGGCCGCCGGGGGCAACCCCAGGGAAAGTGCAACAGAGATATACCGCCGGAAACGGTAAGGATGGAAAGGCGAGGTAAGAGCTCACCAGCGCGTGGGAGACCGCGCGGCTCTGCAAACCCTATTCGGAGCAACACCGCAGAGGGATATATGCGTCGGCCCGGCGCGTCCCGAGAAGGTGGCACTGAGCCGTGATGGCAACATCCGGCCAAGATAGATGGCTGTTCACGACAGAACTCGGCTTACAGGCCTGGTCGCACCAAAAATACCGAAAACCCGCCAAAATGGCGGGTTTTTTCTATATCTGCTTTAGCAGAATCTCCAAGTTTCTTGCCGTTTGGAGAACGTAAATCCACCCGCTACGCGGATGAGAGTCGAAGCTTAAGCAAAGAGCACCACCTTTCTGATATAATGACGAGTGTTCAAGCCGTCAAAAAACAAAAGAAAGGTGATACTCTATGGCAAACAGTTTAGCACATACAAAAATCAGTAGCTGTAATGGATGCTGTCCTTGTATTCCTCAAAAATTTTACGGTTCAGCTCATCTCCGCCGTCTACATTCGCACTGTAGAAAATAGGCGGATTTTTCAGTCCGCTGTTCACCAGTGACTGCGTAGTCGCCGCGACAATGGAATTGAGGATCGTCGCGCCGATTACCGTGGAGGTTGGGCTGACCTTTTGCGAAATACCGTCGATTTGAATGCAGGCGTCTCCTTTTTCTCCATGGTTGTCAATGACAATATCGCTGACTTCATACAGATTTTTACCCGACGGATGACGGGAGGAAACCGTCTTGGAATAGTTCAAATTGGTAATGGAAATCACAGTCGCGTTTTGTTTCTTTGCTTCCATCGCTACTTCAATTGTGACGGGGTTTCTTCCTGATACGGAGTGCGCGATCAGGACATCACCCTCACGGATAGGCGCTTTTTGTGCAAGAAGCGTGCCGTATCCCACAAGGCGTTCCATCCGGCTTGTATGGGTGATGGGGGAAGTGTCAAGCATCACCTCGCTGCCGAAGATCGGATTGATTACCACAAGTCCGCCGGCGCGGTAAAACATTTCCTGTGTCAGGATTCCGGCGTGGCTTGCTCCGAAAACATAGACGGAACGCTTTTCCAGAATCGCTTTTGTCAGAACGGATACGGCCTGCTCCATTGCGTTTGCTTCCTTTTCTTCAATCAGGTCGAGCAAACGTCGGATTTCAGAAATGTATTGAAAGCTCATGGTTAGATCACCGCGAACAATTTATCGATCAGCCTTGCGATAATACCAAACAGGGACAGATCATTGCCGCCGAAAATCAGCATCCAGTTCTGAATGGTACCGGAGTACATCACCGCTGAAATTCCAACCAGCGCGACCATGACAACGGCAGCGACGGCGGTGCCGATAATGCACCCGCGCAGTCCGCCCTGGCCTTCGCCGATTACTGCCGCGGCGCCGCACTCAAAGAAGGAAGTAATAACAAGCGGAATCAGCATAACATGGAATACACCGGTTCCGTTGCAGATCATAATCAGAATCGTAGAGGTAATCATAGCCGTAATAAATCCGATTAAGACTGCATTTGGCTTGTAGTTGAAGATGATCGGGCAGTCAAAGGCAGGCAGTGCATTGGGAACTAATTTTTCGGAAATGCCCTTGAAGGCAGGAACAATCTGGTTAATCAGCATGCGAACGCCCTGGAGCATAATGATCAGGCCCGCGCCGAAGTTAAGACCCTGGTTAACCGATACGAAAAATAAATTCTGGCCCTTTTCAACCGAAGATGGAATGACAAGTCCCACAACGATGAACATGATAAAAACGACTAATGCGCCGGTAATGGAAATTTCACGGAAAAAGGAAAGTCCCTGAGGAATATTCAGATCCTCCGTGGATTTTTTCTTATTTCCGACTTTGCTGGCAACAAAGCCGGAAATAAGGCTCAAAACGCCGGTCGGATGGCCTAAGGTAAAAGATTCGTCTCCGGTAACGGCAAAAACATATTTCCTGAGCAGCCAAGGCATTACAGACCAATAGAGTGCGGAGAAAACAGCACTGGTACCGATCAGAACCGGCCCGCGCAGTCCCGCTTCCACACCTGCCGCAACGAAGATGAACGGGAACCACCATAACATGTGGCCGGTTAAGAAAATTGTTTTAATCGGCGTAAAGCGCGCGATCATCAGGTGAAGAATGAGGCCGATAAACATTGCGAGTCCCACATCTCCGCCATAGGTCCCGGTAAAGGTTACATCGTTCAGTCCTTGGGCTGTGCCTGTGCCCGCCAAAGACTGGAAAGCCGCGTTGATCGGTGAAATAGAGCCAACCAGCATTCCTACGCCGGCGTTTAAAATTACCATGCCAAATGCCGCAAGCAGGGTTCCCTTCACTATTTCGGCAATGCTTTTTTTCTGAAGAATCAACCCCAGCATAGCAATCAGTCCGAGCAAAACCGGAGGATTGCGCAAAATGTTTGTTGTAATAAAATCCATCATATCATTACCCCCTTATTTCCTGTCGCTTAAAAATTTTTCAAATACCCCTTTTACCTCAGCCAAGTCCATATACTTTTTTACACTGTAAATTGGTACGGTGCTTGCGCTTTTTAGTTCGTTGGCCAGTTCTGCGCTTGTGAAGATCGCTTCGCATGAGGCTCCTCGCGCGGAGTTAATGTCGGTTGCTTCCACTTCGCAGTTGATGCCCATTTGTTTGCAAACCCGTTCCAGACTCATCTTTAAAATCATGGATGAGCCGCAGCCAAAGCCGCAAACAGCAAGTATTTTCACCCTTGTCACCTCCTAACATAAATTTAGTCTGTTAAAGAATAAGCGTTCAGTAGGGGCTTCATGGAGTTTTATCACCAGGAATCAGCCTTACCAAAAAAATAACAGAAATACCGCTCAGTCTTTGAAATACAAGATTCTACCTATCTTCTATCCTCAATACCGGTTAATCAGGCTGATAATTTCCTTCTTATTGCCGGTACGAAAGGTCCGGAGGTTTTCTCTTTCGCACAAAATGTCCGAAAGGTTTGCCAGCGCGTCCAGATGGGATGTGGAATCCACAGTTGCAAGAACAAGAAAAACATTCACCGGCTGCCCCATCAAATCCACTTCATCTTTTACTACCAGCAACGACATTGCCACCCGGTTAACGCCGACTTTTGCCATGGCGTGCGGAAGGGCGAAATAATCATCCAGCACAATATAAGGACCAAATTGATTCACGCTGGCTATCATCGCGTCCACATAGGCGGACTCAATGGAATGGTCTTCGATTAACGGCTTTGCCGCAATTGCGATTGCGTCCTGCCACTTGTCAACATGTTGTACCACATTTACGCGTTCGTCATAAATTAAATCTTTCAGCATGGGATTCTTTACCTCTTTGTTCTGTTCTTTCTTAGGATATATTAAAGCTTCCAAATCATGGTACAGCTGATTTTCATTGACGATATCCGCATTCTTTCTAATCACCTGCATCAGAAGTTCAACGTCAAAACTATACGTGAAACCGGAAAAATCGAGAAGCTTATTCATGATGCGCTGTATATCAAGCTTTGTTAAAAACGGATTAACGACGATTACATTTTCATAAGCCGGCAGTTCAACAGTAGAAATAATATAATCATAATATCCCGTATAGTCCGCCAGCCTGCTTATTGCGATGGTATCTACCACTTCCACCGCGGGAATATACCTGTAAAGCTGAATTCCGAGGTTTTTAGAAATCATAAGTCCGTTCGGGCACACAAGCAGAACCTTGTTTTTGCGCACGCCGCTGTCTCTGCTTCCAGCAAGGTAACCGCCGAAATAGGCGGTAATAAACCCGATTTCTTCGTCGCGCATTCCATGAAATTCCGGAAAATCTCCATCGATTTCAGTAAGAATGGATTTTATGATCCTGTACAAAGCCCCCTGCTGAACCTTGGTTTCCGTCAGACCTAGGTTGCTGATGGGAAAATGAAATTTAATTCTGTAATAAGACGAAAGCAGGTGCCGCTTAATGTTGCGCTTGAACTCGTCCTTAGATTCCAGCGTAATTGCTGTTTTTACTTCGAATTTTTCGATTATCCTGTTAACATAGCGCTCAATCAGACTGTCGTCTACATTATGGTTCAGGCTGGGCAGTGAAGCGATATAAGCAGACAGATACATTTTTTCAGGCTCGTTTTCCTGTCCAATCAGCAAAGCGACAGAGGAATAGAAGGGAAATTCCTGCGCTTCTGTTAAATAGGGACTGCTTTTTACAAAGTGCTCCTTTGCCATTCTCATTTTGAGAAATTCAAGGAAAGCGGAAAGGCTGCCAAGGGAATAATCGGTGAGCTGCAAATTGCTCGAGTGGTCAAAGGCTACGATGGCTGGAGAAATGCGTTCAATCAGACTGGCATTTTCCTGTAAAAGAATCAGGTATAATTCACGGATATCAATTTCGTTTCCCAAAATAGCATAGGACGGCTTTGCCTGCAGTCGCAGTCCTTTGGAACGGAGGGTTGTTTTCACAGCGTCCATATCACTGATACAGGTGTTTTTGCTAATGCTCAGTTCTTCCGCAAGACTTTCCAGCGTAAAGGTCTGTCCGGTCAGAATTTTTTCTAAAATGTAATCCTGCCTGCTGCCTGATGTAAACATATCAACAGACCCCGCGCCGCTGATCATTTTTTTCAGCGCTTCGCAATTCCCGATATACGAGAATTCCTGTGCGATATTTTTGATCTGGCCGCAGCCCTTAATCTGGCTGTTGATTTTTTCAACATCATAATAAAGCGTTCTTTTTGAAATGCTGAAATGAGAAAGTAATTCCGCCAAAGTCACCCGGCTGTTCTCAAGTATAAAGTTCAGAATATTTTTTTCTCTGTTTTTCATGTGTTTTCCCCACTATCTGATCCTGAAGATCAGAAGAGCCTCTATTTCCATTATAAATAATCAGAGTCGTTCTGCAATACCAACTTGTTGCACACGTATTGCACAATCAATCCGAGAAAATAATCAATATATTTTGGCTAAAACTATAAATAATATAAAATAATTATTAATTAATTGTAAATTTTATTCGAACATGGGAATCGTTATTTCTGATTTTGACGTTTGATTATGAGAAGGGCCGCTGCTTGAATTCAGGCAGCGGCCCTTCCCGGATTAAAGGTTTTTCTTAAAGAAAGCTTCCAGTGCGGCGGCGGCCTTTCCTTCGTCTTCGCCCTCCACGATCACGCTGACGGTTTCACCCGGCTTGGCAGCAAGGCCCATAATCGAAAAAATACGCTTGGCGTCCGATTCGACGCTTCCTTTACATATTTTAACCGAAGATGAAAACTGTTTTGCTTCCTGTGTCAATAAACCCGCGGGCCGTGCATGGATTCCCTGCGCGTCCGTAATTTGATAAGTAAATTTTTTCATAAAAATCCCTGCCAATCACAAATTTCAATAGCTGCTCTGTTTCATTCATTACTTAAAGCGCTGTAATCAATATAGCATACGTTAAACGTCTTGCAAATAACCATTCTTCTGCACATCCTTTGCACATCCACCCGTTCAGCCGGTTGGAACACAGGGGATTTCTCTTCTTTCATAAATAGCGTCTATAAAACGGCGGCATTTTTCTTTTCAGCTTTGGCGAGCACTTAAAAACGGTAGGGGAACTGCTGGTCAGCAGTTCCCCTACCGTTACTTATCATATTTCGTATGGGATTCACTTCCATCCCCTGCTATGTCAATAGCAATATGAAACCTGCGTAGCATTTCATTGATACCGTCGTTGATTTCCTCTCTGGAAAAATTACATTTCTCTAATTCATCGTCAGTCATCTGATTGATCGTCTGATAAAAATCAAGAGCCATTTCCAGATACTCTGTGTTACCTTCATTCAGGTTTTCATATAATAGATTTTCAGCTTCACAAATCCGATGTTTTGCAATCAAACCGCACAATTCTTTATACAAAGAATCTGTTTTAGACAGATTGGTCTCATCAATAATCTCGTAGTGGATTGAATCCTTGTGCAATACCGTCATTGTTATAAATTGAACCATCATTTCAATTTGACGCATAACCCAGTCCTGCTGATAATACAAAATTACCGCTTCCCCTCAAACTGTATTATATTGAAAAGATTATAGCACGAAAATCCATTGAACACGAGTAATGAAAATAAGCCAACCTACCAATGCAGACTCAATTACTCCCATCTGAAAAAGCGAAGCGAAACGCAGATACAGGTCACCGCAAGTTCCCTGCACGATAAAATAAATTATACTATCTGTATAAAATAGTCAACAGATTATATTATTAGACAAAAATCTCACATTAATCCGTATTTCTTCTTGATTCTTTCGATTTTTTCAATCATCGGCTTAGAAATAAAAAACAGAAAGAATACGCTTGCCGCCGCATGAATCAGGTCAAAGGGCAGCGAGCCGAGACAGACCGCAAAATATGCGGGAAGAGTCACGGGCAAGCCGCTGACCAGCAGCGTGCCGGCGTTTACAATCCCGCCATACAGAACAAGGGTTGCTGATCCGCCGAAAATGCAAAGCGAAAACCGGCTGCTGCTCAGCGGGCCATGTTCATACAGAATACCTGCCAGAAATCCGAGAATGCCGAACGCGAACATCTGCCACGGTGTGTTCGGTCCCTGTCCAAAAAAGAAATTCGAAACAAAGGCGCTCATAGCGCCCACAAGAAAACCGGACTGCGCACCCAATGATACGCCGGTAATGATGACAATCGCCGCGACAGGCTTGAATTGCGGCAGCATATAGAACGCCGCGCGTCCGGCTACCGCAACGGCGCACAGCACCGACAGTGTGACCAACTCCCGCGCCTGCGGGCGTCGGCGTTCAAACACCAGAAAAAATGGAAGCATGGCGCATAGAATGATGATAAAGCTGATGAAATAATATTTCCGGTCGCCCGGCCCGTACACGCCCCAAAGAACAGCTGCGGGAGCCAGAACCAATGCCGATACACAGGTCAGCCATTCACTCTTCGTCAGTCTGCGTCTTGATTTTTGTTGCACAGCGCGATCACATCTCCGTTTCTCACAGCATTTTGGAACAAGCCCCGCGTCATTCGGCTGGCGGCGGTGGTGTAAAAGCTGTTGCCGGAGAAGAAAGTATGTGCGCTGCCGTCAGCGACGACGGTTCCGTTAAAAAACAGGGCACAGCTGTCGGAAAATTCGGCGCAGAATTCGATATCATGCGATACCATCACAACGGTGACTCCGGATTTGATCAGCTTATTCAGAATATCCGCAAATCTTATTTTAAAAAAAGAATCCAGTCCTTTGGTCGGTTCATCCAGCAGAAGAATTTCAGGCTGCGTCAGCAGCACCTTCCCAAGAGCCGCCCGCTGCTGTTCGCCGCCGCTCAGATCATACGGATGCCGGTGGAGCAGATTACCGATTTCCACAAGCTCGGCGACATCTTGTATTTTTTGTTCCTTTTCATCAGCGGAAAGCTTTTCGTCCAGTGCTTCGGCCAGATCACCTTCAACCGTGTTTTTTAAAAAAAGCGCCTGCGGGTTCTGCGGAAGTAATGCGGTGCGCCCGCTGACCTTCACCTTGCCGCGATACGGTTTATAGATTCCAGCCATGATGCCGAGCGCGGTGCTTTTTCCGGTTCCGTTCCCGCCTACGATGCAGTATAAACCGCCCCTTGGAATGTGCAGGGAAAGATCTTTTATCACGTCGGGTTCATTTTTATCATAGGAAAACCAGCATTCCTTTAAACTGACTGCATCGCTGCCCTCTGTTTTGGTATGCGGTTCTTCTATGCTGTTGAACCGTATTGTTTGATTCCGGAACAGTTCTTCCAGCCACTGCCTGCCTTCCCGTACGGTCATCGGACAGGGGAGGCTGTTTTTTACGGCACCGCAAATTTTCATGGGTGCAGGCAGAGCCGCCGCCATGGGGTGGTTGCTTTGAAACAGTACCGCGCCGGCTTCACGCGGAGGTGCATCTGCGAAGATTCGACCGCGGTCCAGCACAACCACCCGGTCGGCCATGGGGAATACTTCCTGCAGCCTTTGTTCGGTCAGAATGACGGCAACGCCCAGTTCAGCATTTATTTTTCGCACAGCGGCAAGAAAATCCGCCGCCGCAATTGGGTCAAGCTGCGAGGTGGGCTCGTCCAGCAGCAGCACTTTTGGCTGCATAGCCATAATGGAAGCCAGATTTAAAAGCTGTTTCTGCCCGCCGGAAAGGGAAGAAACGTCCTTTTCGAACCATGCTTCAATCCCGAAGAAACTGGCCATTTCCGCAGTGCGCAGCCGGATGGTCTGATTATCAAGGCCGAGGCTTTCCAGTCCGAACGCGAGCTCATGCCATACCTTATCCGTTACAATCTGCTCTTCCGGCGACTGCATGACAAAACCGATGCCTGCCGTCTGGGTACGCAAATCAAGCTCCTTCAGCGGTTTGCCGCAAAAAAGGATGCCTCCGCTGCTTTCGCCGTGCGGGGTCAATGCGGGTTTCAACTGGCGCAGCAGCGTTGTTTTGCCGCAGCCAGACAGCCCGCAGGGCACAATAAATTCACCTTCGCCGACCTTTAGACTGACGTTTTTCAGCGCGGGCTCCTGTTCATCCGGATAGGTGAAGCTGAACTGTTTTATTTCAATGATTGCCATGGTATTTTACCTCGAATACTGCATGAATCAGCAGGGGAAACGAACAGAGCAGAAAATATGCCGCGTAAATCAAAGCACTGAACGGCGTTACTGGCTTGACAGAAAACGACGGAAAGTATCTGATATTGTTTTCTCCCGCTATAAAGCCGTAAATAACGACTGCCAATAATACAAAGAGTAATATTAAAGTTATTTTATCCGTTTTGGCGAATTTATACCGGCTGAAATTCGTGCGTCCGGCAAGACCGTAGCCGCGTGCCCGCATAGAATCCGCGGTGGTAATCCCGTTTTCAAGCGCCCACGTGGTCAACATCGAAAGAATCTTGATCCCGTTTTTTGCACGCACGGCAATGCTGCCGGTGTCCGCGCCTTTTCCGATTCCCTTCTGCGCATTGCTGATGACTAGAATCTGCGCTTTAAAGCGAGGCACAAAACGCAGAACCATGGAAAACATCAACGAGAACGAGGGAGCCGCGCGTCCGAAAAGATAGGTGATTTTATCGGAGGTCATCACGGCGTTGCTGCACGAGAACCACAGAAGCACGCTTGCGAACATACACGCCGCCGCAATCCCGTATATACACGATTCGAGTGTAATGGGGTTGTCATTTACATATAGCAGGATGGTTGCTCCGGCGTGGTTGAGCAGAGGGTTGATTATCGCCATTACCAGAATGAGCGGCAAAAGAAATTTCAGATTAAACCCCAAGGCTTTTTTTGAATTGAGCATAAGAGAACAGACGAAGCCGCTCAAAAACGAAATCGCCAGAAAAACCGGATGCATGAAGAACATGGAGAACAGGATAACAGACGCGAAATAAATAAAAAGAATAGCAGGATGGAGCCTGCCGAAATGGTTTTTCATCAAAGTTTTCTTCCCAATGCCGTTTATTGGCCGCATACGTACAGCCATTGAATTTTATCGCCGTTTTTCAGCTTATAGCCGCTTGCGGCAACGGGCGGCTGTTTGCTGTTTACCGTGTACATCCAGCCGCTTGTGCTGCCAAAAGCTTTTTCATAAATATTATCAATTGACTTAATGTAGTTGGTCTGATAAACCGGAGAAGCAACGAATTCCATCTGTATTTTGTCTGCTTTTGTTTCGCGCAGAAGCACATCAAAGACGGTGTCTCCGCTTTTTATGGCAATGGTCTTTTCACTGTAGATCACGCCGTCCTCCGGTACTATGGAAAGCTGATCCGCGCTGAATTTGTCCCTGCTCTTCAAAATATCACCGCATGAGATTAACAGGGTACAGCTTTGTTCTTTCGCAGTTCCCGAAGCGGACGGTTTTGAAGCAGCCGGTTTTGAAGCAGCAGCAGGACCGGAAGTGTTTGCCTTTGAGGGCGCGGGAGAAACCGGAGTTGAAGCAGAGACAGCCGCGCTTTCCGGAACGGAAGGAACCATTGCGGAAGCCTCGCTGCCGCTTTCGTCCTGTGAAACTTCCTGAGAGTTTACAGCTGAGGTTGCCTGACCGGCCGCACTTTGAGGCGGAAGTTCCACTCTGCATCCGGACAGGACGCAGAGTACGCACAGAATTGTTAGGATTTTATATTTCATGGCAGCTCCGAAAAATCAGGCTTTCTTTGCAGGACGAAAACAACGGCGGCGCTCAACATCACAACGACGATAGGCATTGCGACAGGCTCTTCCCCGGTCGCCGGGGACGCGAGAGGCGCTTTTCTTGCAATGGCGTATAAACTGCCGCTGTCGTTAAAATAGAACAGGGAGCCGTCTTTTGAGGGCACAAGGCTCTGCGAGGAAGACTGCGGCACCGGCGGCGTAAACAGGATTTCGTAAGAAGGCTTTGTCTGTCCCGCGTGGTCGCTAATGACATATACACTGGAGGAATCCTTCGTAAAGGCGTAATTCTCGTCCAGTGTGCCGTATTTCGTGACGTAAATAGACACCTGCTGTTTGTTTTTGTCCGCCGCGTAAGCGGTGGAGACGAGGGGGGAGGATTGTGATTGGATGCCGCTGATCTGATAGATGGTTTTTAGACTTTCGGCATCTAAAACGGAGAATGGCGTCGTTGCGTTATAGCCGCCGCCAGCAACGTAAAGCCTGTTGTTGAAAACGACAGGGCTTGAGGTAATGCTGTTGCCAAGTACCGCGGATTTGACCGCCGTACTGCCGTAAATCATGCCGCCTGCATCCATTTTCGCCGAATAGATATAACCGGATTTTACGGAGGCGTACAGTCTGCCCTGTGCAATACAAAGGGTGGAACTGACCGGCCCGCCCGCGGTAACGGTGCTGACAACGGCGCCGTCCGTCAGACGATAGGCGGTAATGGTTCCGGCGGTGTCGGAGACCGCGACGGCTGTGCCCGTAACGGCGCTGCCGTTCCAGTAATAACCCGCAGTGCTGTTTTCATGCAGCCACGCGGTTTTGCCTGTGGAAGTGTCCATGCAGACAAACACGCCGGAAGTGTAGGCGTAGGTCGCCGCATCCTGCGTATAGGTTCCAAAATAAATGCGGTGATCGTAATAGGTGATGGGGGAGGAGATCTGCTGTGCCGATTCCCCATAAGCGATTGCGTCGCTTTGCCAGACGGGGGTCAGATTCTCTGCGTCAAAGGCGGAAATTTGAACGCCGGCAAACGTTTGCTGCGGAACGTAAATTTTTCCGTCGCCAAAGGCAATTTGGGAAAAATACAGGGGAATGTTCAAACACTCGGCGGATGCGGCGGTTTTTCCGGTCGCCGCGTCGAGCTTCAGCAGTTTACCGTCCGCAGTTGTCATATAAAGATAACTGCCTACAGCGATAGGAGTTCCGCAGGCGTTATTCTCATATTTTGCTCCGTTGTATTCGCTGGTAATGCTGTGCTTCACCGTCCAAATCTGATTAGCCGACGCGGCGTTGACCGACGTTTTGGCAGTGGTCAGCCCGGACGCCGTCGGCGAACCGAGAAACTGGGGCCAGTCCGCGCTGTCGGCTGCCGACGCACCGACCGCGGCTGAAATCACGAAGGCAAGCGCACACAGCGCCGCCGTTATTTTTTTTACAGTCATTTTAATCCCTCCGACTAAATTTACGAACCTTATTTACGGCAGGTCTCCTGGCTTGAACTCATCCTCGGCGTGCGGCCTTCCCATATATTCTCTCATTATTATATGAATTACTCTTTCTGTCAAGTGGCATCATAAAGCGGGCGGCCTGCCAGTGATGACAGACCGCCCGCTTTATATAGGAAGATATGTAAAGATCTTGTACTCTAAATAATTAATCAGCATCACCCTGCAACGCTTCATAGCCTTCTTCACCGGTACGGACCTTAATCACGTTTTCAACGTCGTAGACAAAGATTTTTCCGTCGCCGATTTTTCCGGTGTACAAAACCTTCTTGGCCGTGCTGGTAACGAGTTCAACAGGGACGGCACTGACTACCAACTCAAGCTTTATTTTTGGAAGCAGAGTAACCTCATCAAACTTCACACCGCGATAATATTCTGTCTGGCCCTTTTGAGTTCCGCAGCCAAGAACATTGGTAACGGTCATTCCCGTTACGCCGATCTCGTTCATTGCGGATTTCATTGCCTCAAATTTACTCTTGTTGAATATCATCACAACTTTCGTCAGTTTTTTACCGCTGACGGAGGAAGAAACAGTCGGTGCTTCGGGATAGTGTGACACGGGTACGCTTTCTTCAACAGATACGAAATCTGCCTCAGTAAACAAAGCGTGGCCGTCCATTGGCAGGAAATCTGCGTATGCGCTTACAATGCCATGTTCCTTAATGTCCAGACCCATCAGTTCTTCTTCCGGGTCAACACGAAGGCCAACGGTTTTCTTGATTACCGTAAAGATAATCAGCATTGCAACGGTAACCCATGCGCACACGGCCAGAACACCAAGGATTTGTGTGCCAAGGAACTTGAAACCGCCGCCGTAAAGCAGTCCGCCGTCTACCGCGAAAAATCCAGTTAATATGGTGCCGCCGGCTCCGTTTAGAAAATGTACGCCGACCGCGCCGACCGGGTCGTCTATTTTTAATTTCTTATCAACAAATTCAATGCCGAATACGACAATAAACCCGGAAATCAAACCAATGAAGAATGCGCCGACCGGAGAAACCGCATCGCAGCCCGCGGTAATTGCAACAAGGCCTGCGAGGGATCCGTTCAAGGTCATGGAAACATCCGGTTTTTTGTAACGAAACCATGTGATAATCATAACAGTCACAGTTGCCACAGCAGCGGCAAGATTTGTGTTGACAAAGATTTTGCTTGCGGATGCAAGCATATCATCTCCGGTCATGGAGATTGTAGAGCATCCGTTGAATCCGAACCAGCAGAACCAGAGAATGAATACGCCAAGCGCACCAAGGGTCAGGCTGTGCCCGGGAATCGCTTTTGGGTTCCCGTTCTTGTCATATTTGCCAATACGGGGGCCAAGCATTTTTGCGCCGATTAATGCTGCAAGGCCGCCAACCATATGAACGGCGGTGGAACCAGCAAAATCGTGGAATCCAATCTGCGCCAGCCAGCCGCCGCCCCAAATCCAGTGACCGGAAACAGGGTAGACAAATGCGCTGATACATGCGCTGTAAATGCAGTAGGAAATAAATTTTGTCCTTTCCGCCATGGCACCCGAGACAATTGTCGCGGCTGTCGCGCAGAAAACGGTTTGGAAAATAATGTAGGCCGTTGTGGGAACAGTCAATCCCATGTTCGCGGCGTAATCGCCTCTTGTGAAAAAGTCGATACCGCCGATCAAAGGTGCTGTTCCTGAAAACATCAGACCAAATCCGAAAATCCAGAAAATGGGTGTTCCGATACAGAAATCCATCAGGTTTTTCATGATAATGTTGCCAGCATTTTTTGCCCTTGTAAAACCGGTTTCAACCATTGCGAAGCCCGCCTGCATAAAGAACACCAGGGCCGCGCCGAGTAGTACCCAGATCGTATCAACAGAAGAGAATACTTGCGTCATGCGTGTTGCCTCCTAAAAAAAAAATAAGCGTGTATTCTGTAAGCTAAAACAGAATACACGCCATTGTGCATCTCATATTCTTATTTCAATATACATAATAAGCTAATGAAGCTGTCTGCTCTTAAACTACGCTGAAAAGCAGGTCGCCGTATGTCGGATACGGCCAGTATTTTTCGCCGACCATACTCTCGATTTCATCTGCGATGACACGGGTGTCCTCCATTGCGGTAAACACCTTGTTGCGGTAGTATTTTGCCTTCTCAAGAACATCCGAAAACTCTTTTTCGGGCTCAACAGTTTCGTCAAGCAGACTCATTTTCTTATATAAGTCAGAGCTGAGTGTGGAAAGCTTCTTTAAAAGAATTTCTTCCAGCTCACAGCTGATATCGGCGCAAAGCTGTTTTTTATTGATTGCTTCTTTGCTCAGATCCTTCATATAGGAGCATGCCGCAGGCAGGATATCTTTCTTGATCATATCCACCATGGTCAATGCTTCAATATGAATTTGCTTGCAGTAGTTTTCAAGCTGAATTTCATAACGGGAATAAGTTTCGGTTTTCGACAGAACGCCGTATTTTTCGAATAAAGCCACATTCGCGTCACTGATATAATAAGGGAGTGCATCCGCTGTGGAACGCAAATTCAAAAGGCCGCGCTTTTGGGCTTCCTGTAACCACTCTTCGGAATAGTTGTTGCCGTTGAAGATGATGCGGCTGTGTTCCTTCATGGTCTTCTTAACAAGCTCTGTCAGCTTAGCATTAAAATCATCCGCTTTTTCAAGTTCGTCGGCAAAGCCGCACAATGCGTCGGCAATGATGGTGTTGAGCATGATGTTCGGGCACGAAATGGAAACAGTCGAACCAAGCATACGGAACTCAAACTTATTGCCGGTGAAAGCGAAAGGAGAAGTACGGTTTCTGTCGGTAGAATCCTTCGGGAAGGAAGGAAGAATGTCTGAACCGATATTCATGAAGGCTTTGTCCTTCTGCTTGTATACAGTGCCGTCTTCGATGGATTTCAGAATGCCCATCAATTCGTCGCCGATGAACATGGATACGATTGCCGGAGGAGCCTCATTTGCGCCAAGACGGTGATCGTTTCCGGCGCTTGCGACGGAAATGCGGAGCAAATCCTGATGATCGTCAACCGCTTTGATAATGGATGCAAGGAAAAGCAGGAACTGTGCGTTTTCACGCGGAGAATCGCCCGGTTCCAAAAGGTTTACGCCTGTATCGGTTGAAATGCTCCAGTTGTTGTGCTTGCCGCTTCCGTTAATGCCGGCAAACGGTTTTTCATGAAGAAGGCAGGTAAGACCGTGTTTTGTGGCAATTTTCTTCATGACCTCCATTGTGAGCTGGTTTTGGTCGGATGCCACGTTGCTTGTGGTAAAGATAGGAGCAAGCTCATGCTGGGAAGGAGCAACTTCGTTATGTTTTGTTTTGGCAAAAATTCCGAGCTTCCAAAGCTCTTCGTCCAGTTCTTTCATGTAAGCGGATACTCTCGGCTTAATGACGCCGAAATAGTGATCCTCAAGTTCCTGACCCTTTGGAGGCTTTGCGCCGAACAGCGTTCTGCCGGTATAGATCAGGTCTTTTCTTTTCTCGTACATTGCCTTGTCAATCAAAAAGTATTCCTGTTCCGGTCCGACCGTTGTAATGACGCGGTGGGCTTCCGTGTTGCCGAACAGTTTTAAAATTCTCATCGCCTGCTTGTCAATTGCGTCCATGGAACGCAGCAGAGGGGTTTTTTTATCAAGCGCTTCGCCGCCATAGGAGCAAAACGCTGTCGGAATGCAAAGGGAGCCGTCTTTAATGAATGCATTGCTGGTAGGATCCCAAGCGGTGTAGCCTCTTGCTTCAAAGGTAGCCCTCAGTCCGCCGGACGGAAAGCTTGAAGCATCGGGTTCGCCTTTAATCAGTTCCTTGCCTGAAAACTCCATAATGATCTTGCCGTTTTCAACCGGATAGATAAAGCTGTCGTGCTTTTCCGCAGTGATTCCGGTCATTGGCTGGAACCAGTGGGTAAAGTGGGTCGCCCCCTTTTCGACTGCCCAATCTTTCATCGCGTTTGCGACTACATTCGCAACATGTGCATCCAACGGTTTGCCCTGCTCTCGGGTTTTTCTCAGAGCCTTATAGGTGTCCTTTGGCAGTTTTTCCTTCATCACGGTATCGTTGAATACCATGCTGCCGAACAATTCAGGAATATTGCTCATTAAAATCACTCCCTACATAAATTACAAAAAAGAATATAAAAATAAGGCCCTATAGGGCAAATCCCTACAGCGCCTTTGCTGCTATGCAATTATTATATGACAGTGAAATAAGAATGTCAACAAAAAATTAAAATTTGCAAGATTTGATAATATTACATGCAGAACCGCCTTGTTATTAGTAAAGTTTTATGGAAATTTACACTGCATTGCAATTCTGATGGCAGAATTATGCAGAATCTATTGACATTAGCGCGTAAACATTATATTATAAAAACTAAAAACCACTACTACGCAGCAACCAGCTGCAATATTCGCAATTTTAACCATGGAGCATGAAAATGCGCCAAAATCATAGAATTGCAGGGAGGTCAGTTTTTTATGCAAAAAGAGGGAGATGTAAGGATACCTTCGGGCTGCGCCATATCGGGAATTTTTTCGCGCAGCGGAAAGAAAATGAATGGCGAGGCCATCATCCAGTCCATTACCACCATGCACGACCGCAGCAACGGGCTCGGCGGAGGATTCGCGGCCTACGGCATCTATCCGCGCAATAAGGATTTATATGCCTTTCACGTATTTTACGGCAGTGCCCGTGCCAAAGAGGAATGTGAAAAAGAGATCATGTCAAATTTTGATGTGACCGTCGCTGAGAAAATTCCGACTCGAAAAATGCCGGTAATTACAGATGAACCTGCAATTTGGCGCTATTTCGGGCTTCCTTTTGAAAAGCTGCTCAAAGACACACAGCTTGATGAAAAAGAATTCGTGGCGCGCTGCATTGTGAAAATCAACACACAGATCAAGGACGCTTATGTATTTTCCAGCGGAAAAAATATGGGTGTGTTTAAGGCTGTCGGTTTTCCGGAAGATGTCGGAAGATATTACTGCCTTGATAAATACGAGGGCTACTGCTGGACGGCGCACGGGCGTTACCCGACAAACACGCCGGGCTGGTGGGGCGGAGCGCATCCGTTTGCCATGCTGGATTATTCCATTGTACATAACGGTGAAATTTCGTCCTACGACGCGAACCGCCGCTTTATTGAAATGTTCGGCTACAAATGCACGCTTTTGACCGACACCGAGGTGATTACCTATATCATTGATTACCTGAACCGTAAACAGAAGCTCAGTCTGAAAGAAGTCGCGGATGTAATCGCAGCGCCGTTCTGGAATGAGATTGACAGAATGCCGCAGGCGGAAAAAGAAAAGTTCACCTATCTGCGCAATGTGTTTTCAAGTCTTCTGATTACGGGACCGTTCTCTATTCTTCTTGGATTCAGCGGCGGAATGATGGCGTTGAACGACCGTCTGAAGCTGCGCTCCATGGTTGTCGCCGAAAAGGGCGACATGACCTATGTCGCAAGCGAAGAATGCGCCATCAGGGCGATTGAACAGAATCCGGATAAAACCTGGGCGCCCAGGGGCGGAGTACCTGTTATTGTAACATTAAACAAGGGGGTGGATGCATAATGCCT
The DNA here is from genome assembly GCF_963664915.1 of uncultured Caproiciproducens sp. Classification (NCBI taxonomy): domain Bacteria; kingdom Bacillati; phylum Bacillota; class Clostridia; order Eubacteriales; family Acutalibacteraceae; genus Caproiciproducens; species uncultured Caproiciproducens sp. The sequence goes on along the minus strand of NZ_OY761810.1, from coordinate 491,311 downwards.
GTTGATTTCTTATATCCTGAATATGAAGTAATCCGTAATCCGCAGCGCTGCATTGCCTGCCGCGTGTGCGAACGACAATGTGCCAATGAGGTTCATTCCTACGATACGGAATTGAATTTGATGAAGAGCGACGAATCCAAATGCGTCAACTGTCACCGCTGTGTGTCGCTTTGCCCGACAAGGGCTTTGAAAATCGTGAAAACAGACCATACATTTAAAACAAACGCCAACTGGACCAATGAGGTCATCGGTGAGGTGTACCGTCAGGCGGGGTCGGGCGGCATGCTGCTTTCCTCCATGGGGAATCCGAAACCGTATCCGGTCTATTGGGATAAAATCCTGATTAATGCGTCGCAGGTTACCAATCCGTCCATTGACCCGCTGCGCGAACCGATGGAAACCAAGACCTTTTTAGGCAAAAGACCGGAAGCCCTTCAGCGCAATCCGGACGGCAGCATCGATACGACTAACCTGCCTCCGAATCTGGAGCTTTCCGTGCCGATTATGTTCTCGGCCATGAGCTACGGCTCCATCAGCTACAATGCACATGAAAGCCTCGCGAGAGCCGCCCAGGAGCTTGGCATTTATTACAATACCGGTGAGGGCGGCCTGCACGAAGATTTTTACAAATATGGCGCAAACACCATTGTTCAGGTTGCCTCCGGACGTTTCGGCGTATATAAGGATTACCTTGAGGCCGGGGCCGCAATCGAAATTAAGATAGGGCAGGGCGCAAAACCGGGCATCGGCGGGCATCTGCCGGGGGCGAAAATTGTCGGAGACGTTTCCCGTACCAGAATGATTCCGGAAGGTTCGGACGCAATCTCACCCGCGCCTCACCACGACATTTATTCCATTGAGGATCTTCGTCAGCTTGTTTATTCCCTGAAAGAAGCCACCAATTACAAAAAACCGGTAATTGTCAAAATTGCGGCCGTTCACAATGTTGCGGCCATCGCCAGCGGCATTGCCCGCAGCGGCGCCGATATCATTGCCATCGACGGTTACCGCGGAGGCACCGGCGCGGCACCGACCAGAATCCGCGACAATGTCGGTATCCCGATTGAACTTGCTTTGGCCGCTGTGGACGAGAGGCTGCGTGAGGAGAAAATCCGCAACAACGTTTCCATTGTGGTCGGCGGCAGCATCCGCAACTCCGCGGATATCGTCAAGGCAATCGCTTTGGGCGCGGATGCGGTTTACATTGCAACAGCGGCGCTTCTGGCGCTGGGCTGCCATCTTTGCCGCAGCTGCCAGACGGGCAAATGCAACTGGGGCATTGCCACACAGAGACCTGACCTTGTGAAACGCCTGAACCCCGACATCGGTTATAAACGCCTTGTCAACCTCGTTTCCGCGTGGCAGCACGAAATTAAGGAAATGATGGGCGGTATGGGAATCAATTCGATTGAAGCGCTCAAGGGCAACCGCCTGATGCTGCGCGGAATCGGATTAAACGAAAAAGAGCTTGAAATTCTTGGTATCAAGCATGCGGGGGAATAAGCGATGAAAAGGATATATGTAAATGAGAAATGGTGCCTCGGATGCCATCTTTGCGAATATAACTGCGCTTTTGCCAATTCCGGCAGCAACGATATGGTCAAGGCGCTGAAGGATATTCATATTAATCCGAGAATCAAAATTGAAGAAAATAATCAGGGAATCAGCTTTGCCGTCTCCTGCCGCCACTGTACGGAACCGCTGTGTGTAAAAAGCTGCATAACCGGCGCGCTCAGCGTGGACAACGGCGTAATTGAGGTCAACAAGGATAAATGTGTGGGCTGCTACACCTGCATCATGGTTTGTCCTTACGGCGCAATCATGCCGGGCAGCGACGGAAGCGTCATTCAAAAATGCGAGCTTTGCACGAACAACCTGTTCGGAGAACCCGCGTGTGTACAGGGCTGTCCGAACAGGGCCATCGTGTTTGAGGAGAGGTGAATAGAATGAATTATGTAATTATCGGAAATTCGGCCGCCGCGGTTGGCTGCATCGAAGGAATCCGTTCTGTGGACAAAACAGGGGGAATTACGGTGATTTCCAAAGAACCGCATCATGTTTATTCACGTCCGCTCATTTCCTACCTCCTTTACGGTAAAACCACGCAACAGCGTATGAAATACCGTCCTGACAGCTTTTATGAAGACAACGGTGTTCTTCCCATTCTTGGGGTTGCGGTTACAAAGGTGGATTATGACGATAAAAAAGTTCTATTGGACAACGGAAATGAAGTTGCGTTCGATAAACTGCTTTTTGCAACCGGGTCCTCGCCCTTTGTGCCGCCCATGGCGGGACTGGAAGAGGTAGAACAAAAATACAGCTTTATGAAGCTGGACGACGCCACAGCCATTCAGACGGTTATTACCAGGGAAAGCCGTGTGCTGATTATCGGCGCGGGGCTGATCGGGCTGAAATGTGCCGAGGGAATCTCCGGCAAAGTGAAAGAGATCACCGTGGTGGATTTGGCTCCGCGCATCCTGCCCAGCATTCTTGATGAAACAGGTTCTGAAATCATGCAGAAGCATATTGAGGAGCAGGGTGTAAAGTTTATTCTGAGCGACAGCGTCGCACAGTTCCACAAAAATTCCGCCCTGCTGAAAAGCGGAGCGGAGCTGCAATTTGATGTTCTGGTTGTAGCGGTCGGCGTGCGGCCGGAAACGAAGCTTGCCGCGGACATCGGCTGCAAAGTAAATAAGGGAATTCTTTCTGATGAACACTGCGCCACGAATCTTGATGGTGTTTATGCGGCGGGCGACTGCAGTGAAAGCTATGACATCACGTCCGACCAGTACCGCGTGCTGGCACTTTTGCCGAACGCATACATGCAGGGTGAAACCGCCGGAATCAATATGGCGGGCGGAGAAAAAAACTATGGCAAGGCCATCCCCATGAACGCAATCGGATTTTTCGGCTTGCATATCATCACCGCCGGCAGCTATGACGGGGAAGCCTATGTGGTAAAAACCGATAAAACTTACAAAAAAATTGTTTCCAAAGACAATTTATTAAAAGGATATATCCTGATCGGCGATGTTGCAAGGGCAGGGATTTACACTTCGCTGATTCGCGAAAAGACCCCGCTTGATACCGTTGATTACGAATTGATTAAAGAAAAACCCCAGCTCATGGCGTTTACCGCGACAGAAAGAGCCGTTAAGCTCGGAGGTGCCAAAGAATGAAAATCAATGCTGAAAATAAACATTTTAAGGATTTAAATGATGAAATCCGCGTATCGGCGGACACGGACATCACAATCGACAATTGCCTTGGGCAGCGCTATATCGGCTCCGGCATGAGCGGCAAACACATTACGGTCAACGGTGTGCCGGGCAATGATCTGGGTTGCTATCTGAACGGCGCGACCATTGAAGTGAACGGAAACGCACAGGATGCCACCGGCGACACCATGAATGAGGGCGCAATCATCATCAACGGCTCCAGCGGAGACGCCACGGGCTATGCGATGCGGGGCGGCAAGATTTATGTGCGGTACAACGCGGGCTACCGTGCGGGTATTCATATGAAGGAGTATCAGACACATCATCCGCTGATTATGATCGGCGGCGAGACCGGCAGCTTTTTGGGCGAATATCTGGCCGGCGGCACCATTGTCGTACTCGGTCTGGACTCTACGAACAAAGTTCCCGTGGGCAACCTTTGCGGAACGGGAATGCATGGCGGCAAGATTTATCTGCGCTGCGAGGCGCTTCCGGAGGATTTGCCGGTACAGGTGCAGGCGGCTCCCGCTTCTGCGGAAGACATGGCAGAAATCGACGGTTATCTTGATGAGTTTTGCAGTCTTTTTAAAATCGATAAACAGGAAGTGCTTTCCAGGAACTTTTACGTTCTGACGCCGAATACCAAGAATCCGTATAAGTCGCTCTATACGTTTTATTAAGCGCACAAAATGGCATTTAATTAACAAATGAAAAAGGCGGAGCAGCTGCTCAATGTCAATAAGATAGTCAGAATTGAAAAATGCTGTAAAAGAGAGGAAAGCGGAATGGCGTGCAGAAAAGCGTGCCAAGCCGTTTTTTTCTAATTTTGGGCATAGCAAAGCAGGCAGATGAATAATCTGCGAAAAAGACTTGTTTATGAAAGTAAAATTATGCTACTCTGTATAGGAAGCTTACAGCCGAGCGGTATCGGATATTGCGCTGGTTACTTCGCCCCGGTCGGATTGGGAGGATATATCTGCGTATGAGGGCTTCAACGTCGGGTGGAGTACCGTTACGACATCGGAAATAGAATCCACAGATATGTATGGCCTGAGTAAAGTTGACCTGGTAGGCATACTTTGTGTCGCTTTGTTGAATGATTACGGACGAGGTAATCATCATAGAAAAGTTGTACATAATCAGTTGTGCGAAGATTTCCTGTGTAACGTACTCCACCTTTTTTGAGTGAAAATTGAGTAGCCCGACAGCATATTTCAGCTCGCGAAAGGAAGTCTCAATTCCCCAGCGCAGCCTATAAACATCTTTCAGCGCGTTGGCCGGGAATTCACAGGGGTTCAGATTTGTAAGAAGTGTTTCATAACAGTTATCTGCAATTCTGAGGCGCACGACACGGAATGCTATGGAATATAGACTGTTGGTATCATTCAGATAATCAAAATGCGTATTAGAAGGGAGGAACCAGTAACGCTCAGGCTGTAATTTTACCTGCTTTGTCTGTTTTCTCGTGAGGGAGAAGGAAACGGGGATGTCAAACTCATCGGTTTCCGGCAGGCGGAGGCGGGAAACAATACCGCTTTTGCCGCGTACACGAATCACATAGTTCCAGCCTTTTTGTTCAAGATGGGCAATGCTGTTGTAGCTTTCATATCCTCTGTCAGCAACAAGGATTACCTTGTCTGCAATGTACGAACGGTCAGCCATGGCAGTCAGAGCCAAATGTTCATTCAGACGTTTGCGTGGCTGGAGCAAAACATCCACAAACAACTTACTGCAAAGGTCATAGATCGCGTTCAGGTGAAGCAGGTTGTAGCCCTTTGCATGATCGCCTCCGCTGAAAAAGCTGTCCTCATGCTTTGGATTTGTTGGAATATGAACGTCTGATCCATCTACGGCAAGCAGGCGATAGCCGTGAAAACACCTTGGCGAAGCTGTGGCAGTAAATTCGTGCAGTAGAAATTCAAACGCGTTGGGAAGAAGCTTTTCGCGCTGCTGAATGAACGCAGAACTGGTCGCGGTGTTCGAGTCAAAGTCATGAAAGGCCAACAATTCTTTGGCCAAACTGCCGCCTCCTATGGAGATGAGTAGCTTCAGCATCGTTTCCAAAGGCAGTTTTCGGTTGCGGGTGAAATCCCTGCCTGGAGTTTTAACGAACAAGTCGGGTGCTTGGGATATCTCGTGGATTAAGGATATGAGCTTTTTCTTTACGGATACAGATTTGCTTTTCATCGGCCAGCCTCCAAAAATAATTTCTTCTCAAAGGCTTCGCCGCAAATTTTTTGTGTTTTGTCAAGTTATTTTTGATAATTTTTTTGCATTTGTTACAGAAAAAGAGCCGGGTATCTTTTCAGATACTCGACTCTTTTTCATTTATTCTTATCTTATTGACATTGAGCAGCTGCTCCGCCTTTTAGTATGTTGTTTTACAGGTTTTCGAGCGACTGGTTAATATCTTCAATAATGTCCTCGACATTTTCAATACCAACCGACATCCGTATCATGTCGGGACTGATCCCGGCCTCCGCAAGCTGTTCGTCATTCAGCTGGCGGTGCGTAGTACTGGCCGGATGAAGCACGCAGGTGCGCAAATCCGCAACATGGATGACAATGGATGCGAGCTTCAGGCCCTCCATGAATTTGACAGCGGCTTCACGGCCGCCCTTTATACCAAATGAAATGACACCGCAGGTGCCGCCCGGCATATATTTTTTAGCAAGCTTGTAATACTTGCTGCTTTTTAATCCCGGATAGTTTACCCATGCGATCTGGTCGTTTTGTTCAAGATGAATTGCCACAGCCATTGCATTGGAACAATGCCGGTCCATCCTTACCGCGAGCGTTTCCAGTCCTAAATTAAGCAAAAACGCATTGTTTGGGCTGGACTGTGCGCCCAGGTCCCTCATCAGGTGGGTACGGGCTTTTGTAATGTAGGCCGCCTTGCCGAATTGTTTGGTATAAACAATTCCGTGATAGGATTCGTCGGGCTCGGTCAGTCCGGGGAATTTGCCGTTTCCCCAGTCGAAATTTCCGCTGTCCACAATGACGCCGCCGACCTGAACGGCATGACCGTCCATGTACTTGGTGGTGGAATGGGTTACGATATCAACACCGAATTCAAACGGGCGGCAGTTGACCGGCGTCGGGAAGGTGTTGTCAACAATAACGGGAACGCCATGCGCGTGCGCCGCTTTTACGAACATCTCAAGATCAGTCACAATCAAAGACGGATTGGAGAGTGTTTCGGCAAAGACACAGCGTGTGTTTGGCTGAAAAGCCGCGTTTAGCTCTTCTTCGGTGCATTCTGGGGAAAGGAATGTGAACTCCAGACCCATTTCACGCATTGTCTTGTAAAAAAGATTGAATGTGCCGCCGTAAATTGCGCTGGAGCAGACCACATGGCCGCCTGCGTGGCAGATGTTGAGTACCGAGATCATTGAAGCGGCCTGACCGGAGGAAGTCAGCAGAGCGCCGACTCCGCCTTCAAGAGCAGCAATTTTCTTCTCGACACCATCAATGGTCGGGTTGCCGAGGCGGGTGTAAAAGAAACCGTCGGATTTCAGGTCGAAAAGCTCACCGAGCATTTCGGCACTGTCATATTTAAAGGTTGTGCTCTGCACAATGGGGAGCACGCGTGATTCGCCGTTTTTTGGCTCATATCCGGCGTGGATGCAGTTTGTATCAATATGATAATGACTCAAGTTAATTCTCCTTTAATATTAGATTTACCCGTTTGCGAAAAGCGCTTTCAGCGCGTTGGCTACAAAGTCCGCTGCCGCCACTACGCCCCACACAACCAGAATAAATAACATTGCCGAAATAATCCGCCAAAAAAAACGTTTGCGCGAGCTCATTGTTTCGGGTTCCGTTTCGTCATCCAATGCTGGATCCTGCGGTTGTACGCCGGCCTCTTCGTCTTCTTTTCTCTGAAGTTCCGCATCGGCTGCGTCCGCAATCCCAACTCCGTTTATCAGCTCCTTGGCGGTTTGAAGATCGCGGCAGGCCACATAGATATTCCGGTTCCCGTAAAAATGTTTGCCAAGCAGCATGGAGGGCGGCGAACCGAACCCGCTGTCCTGTTCGACAAATATGATTCCGTTTTCCTCAAAAACAGCCCTGATCATTCCGACCTTTACCTCATCCGCCGTCATAAGGAGCACCGGGTCATCCGGTTCGGGCGTCCGCAGCTTTTTCGAGCCGCACGCGGGGCAGCGGTCGGCGTCACTGTCGTTGAGCAATTGGCATTTAGGACAATACAGCATTCCTTTCACTTCCATTTCATTTTTTTATCATATCACATTTATTTACTAACTTACAATAAATCAGCATAAATATTTATGAATATTCATATTTACAACAGGATGGGCTGAATCTGTTTTCCCTCCAGAGCGGCAATCGCGGCTGGCAGGATCAGGCCGAAATTCGCCACGACGGACGAGGGCTTTTTATCCGGATCATCCTGTTTCATCGGGACAAAATAAACATTTTTACAGTTCAGCAGTTTTCCAATGTTCTGCGCCGACGCGGCGAGCGCATCGTTTGTGGCCGGTGCCAGAAGGACCGGCCTGCCGATGCGCAGATTCGACTTTACCGCCATGGTTACGGTGGTGTCGGTAATTCCGTTTGCCAGCTTGGCAAGCGTGTTGCCGGTGCAGGGGGCGACAATCATCAGGTCAACCATTTTTTTAGGTCCGATGGGTTCCGCGTCCACAATGCTTTTGATGATTTTTTTACCGCAGATGTCTTCAATTTCCCAGATGAAATCGTCCGCTTTTCCAAAACGGGTGTCTGTTGATAAAGCGTTCTGTGACATGATCGGCAATAGATCATACCCCGCTTCAGCAATGCTGCGCATTTGCTCTATCACTTTGCTGAAGGTGCAGAAGGAACCGCAAAAGGCAAAACCGAATGTAAGGCTCTTCATATTCTCACTCCTCCATCATATTGTAAATTGTATTTTTGATAATTTCACCGGCGGTTTTCGGCGCAACCTTGCCGGGAAGGGAAAGAGCGTGAATTGCTTTCATTTCGAATTTTTGGGCGGCTTCAAAATCCACACCGCCCGGCGGTGACGAAAGATCAATGATCAGCGGCTTGGAACGTATTTTTGAGAGCATGCGCCGATTGAATATTAATGCGGGCGCGGTGTTGAAAATAACGTCAAACTGATCTTTATCACAGATGTTTTCCGTCAGGACGGAGGAATAACCGAAGGATTCGATCCAGGCTATGTCGGAATATCTGCGGGCGCTCACCGTGACCGACGCTCCGATTCCGCGCAGCATCAGCGCCAGGATTTTCCCGATTCTTCCGTAACCGACAACAAGACACTTGCTTGCGTTGATTGTACCCGGATATTCGCGCATTGCAATTTCGATTGCGCCCTCGGCTGCCGGAACTGCGTTGTGTACGGCGAATTCCTCCCGGGTATAATAATCATAGGTATCGATAGAATCCCAACCATCGCTGGTTTGATAAAGCTTTCCCATCATACCTCCAAAAACCTGTTTGCTTCTCATCAGTTCGGCAAAGTTGTCATTCAGTTCAATACTGTCTTCACTGTAAACCGTGTTTAAATGTCGGCCGTCGGCTGTGACCGGCAGGGGAAGAATAATATTTTCACAGTGAATAATCATTTCTTCCAAGTCCGCTTTTTTTACGTCTTTCGAAAATTCAATGTTGTCAAATCCGCAGACGTAGACGGTGTATCCGTCCGACGCAATGGATTCAGCAAGTGCAATCTGACGTTTGTCACCGCCCAGCACGCCAAAACTATTTATGTCAACCATTGTACAAACCTCCACAAACTTCTTTCCTTATATTATGGAATCAGAACGTTCAATGTGATTGACCTTGCAGATCCGTACGGCGATTTTATTTTTTATTGCAAATATTTAAAAAACTGTTTATTATAAACAGGTATGGCAATATAATAGAGAGAATAATAACATACTAATTAACTCATTTTAAGGAGCACAACAATCATGGATTATCAAGATACTCTATCCGAGGTTAAAAAAATACATTTTGTAGGGATCGGCGGCTCGGGCATGTGCCCGATTGCTGAAATTCTGCATCACCGGGGTTTTCAGTTGACTGGGTCGGACACAAATGAGTCCGATACGCTCGCAAGAATCCGTTCTTATGGAATACCGGTTTCCATGGGCCATAGACCGGAGAATATAGCAGACGCCGAGATGCTCGTTTACACGGCGGCCGTCAAAGCCGACAACCCGGAGCTTGTCGCCGCCCGTGAAAAAGGGATTCCGGTCGTGGAACGTTCCGTCATGCTCGGCATGGTGACGCGCCGCTACTCACACTCTGTCGCGGTTTCCGGTACGCACGGCAAGACGACAACGACCGCAATGATCACGCAAATCCTGATCAATGCCGGGAGAGACCCTTCCGCTATCATCGGGGGCAAGCTCCCGTTTATCGGCGGCAACGGACGCGTGGGTAAATCCGGCATCATCGTTTGTGAAGCCTGCGAATATGTGGATACTTTTTTACAATTGAATCCTGAAACATCCATCATATTAAATGTCGACGGCGACCATTTGGACTATTTCGGAACGGTCGAAAATATCATCAAATCTTTCCATCAGTTTGCGTCGCAGACCACAAAAAGACTGATTGTCAACGGCGATGATGCCAACACCATGAAAGCGGTCGAAGACATAAAAAATGCGTCCGTCGTTACGTTCGGCTTAAACGCATCCAATGTGTATTATGCCGATCATATTGAGGACACAAAAGGGGCAAGGGAATGCTTCAGCGTCCAAAAGAACGGGAAAAAACTTGCGGACGTTACGCTGAGTATCCCCGGAAAACACAATATATACAACGCGCTGGCCGCGTTTGCGGCTGCGGATCAAATGGGTGTGGAGGCTGAAAGCATTGCCGAAAGTCTGCACCAATTTACCGGCGTTCACAGACGGTTTGAGATACTCGGCACTTTCGGCGGAATCACGGTTGCCGACGACTTTGCGCATCATCCCACGGAACTCACAGCGACGCTGACCGCTGCCATGAGGATGAATTTTCAGCGCGTTTGGGCGGTATTCCAGCCTCATACGTATTCGAGAACCTATATGCTTCTTGATAAATTTGCAAAAGCACTCTCCATCCCGGACAAGGTTGTCCTTTCCGAGATTCTCGCAGTGCGCGAAGAAAATACCTATCATATTTATGCGAAGGATTTAGCCGACAAGGTTCCGGGAAGCGTCTGGTTTAAGACATTTGAGGAAATCACAGAGCATGTAACCGCCAATGCGCAGGAGGGCGATTTGATTCTCACCCTCGGCGGCGGCGATGTCTATAAATGTGCGAACATGATTGTGAAAAAATACAGCGAACGGCTATAGACTTTAGACCTTGCACACTTTCGACGATTGTATTATAATATGTATGTTAATATTATCACATGTGTGATGTAATCATCCGTGTGCTATTTCTATAAATAATCTATTTTTGCAGGGAGGGGATTACAAATGCTGAAAAATTTTTCATTTCTCGATATGTTTCTTGGGAACCTTCTTATTATTGGCACTTGGCATTTGACAATCTTTCTGGCTTGCGTCAAGCTTCCTCATTCCATGTTTACCCCCGAAAAAGAGCGGTTTGCGCCAAAAACATGGGAGCACAGCGGGCGTTGGTACAGGGATAAATTAAAAATTCAAATGTGGAAGGATAAAGTGCCGCAGCATATCGGCAAGGATGGTTTTTCGAAAGAACACCTTACAGATGTTTCACTTGAGTATGTTGACGAGTTTATTTTTGAGACATGCCGAGGTGAATGGATGCACATGAAAAACTGCATCTGCATTGTGGTCACGCTTCTGATTAACCCGCTCATGGTGGGACTTGTATTTTCTTTTTTTATTATGCTTGGGAATCTGCCTTTTGCCGCCATACAGCGGTATAACCGTTTTAGGCTACAGGTTTTACGTAAAAAATTATTGCGTGACATGCGTGCGAACGGAATGGGGCAAACAGTTACCGCTTAGCGGGCCATCTTTTTTCCGCAATAAAACCAGCTATGTCGATAACCCGGCACAGCTGGTTTTTCATCGATAGGCCGTCGGGAGGAGTCATTCGTGAAAAGGCATTGTGTTGATGCGTTTTTTCTTCTGTCTTTATTTTTGTTGGTGATTTTGCGTATTCCGGCCAATGCTGCCACAATGCCTTATTTTACATACAGTCTGGATAAAGAATCCGTTGCTTGCGGAGAGCTTGTCAAACTGCAGATCAATGCGGGACAAACTCCGGATACCGCCGCTGGCTTCAGGATGAGGGTTGCATATAATACTGCTGAACTCAGCTTTGTCCGTACAGAGACCTCTTCGCAGATTAAAAGCGGAACAATGGTTACAAACAGCACGGCAAATCCGATCTGCAGCGTCTATGTATGCAATGTGGACAAGGGGGTCGCACCGGAACTTTCCGGGAATATTATTTCCTTTGTGTTTCAGGTGAAGAATGGCACATCGGCGGGGAAGACAACCATAGGCGCACATATTGACGAGGTTTGCGACTATCAGGCAAAGCAGCTGGATGTTGATATTCAGGAAAATTTAACTGTGAATATTGAGCCGCAGGCACAAACGCCATCCGACGAGGCCGTGCTTTCCGAACTGGAACCCTTTCAGGGTGTGCTGGTGCCGGAATTTTCTCCCGATGTATTTCAATATCGTATGTATGTGAAGTATAATGTGGAATCCGTAGAATTTTATGCCTCGGCACAGGAAAACGGTACGGTCAAAATCAATCGTAAGACGCTTCTGAAGGCCGGTACGGACACGCCGATTGTCGCAACGGTTACTTCAGCAAATAAAGAGACGAAAACGCAGTATGTAATTCTTGTCAGCAGGGCGGACAAACCGAATGCAGTTGCGGGTGAAAGTTCCGGTGTGGCAACCCAATCGGAGAAAACATCCCGTCCGGCGAAAACGACTTCAGAACAAGCAGGACAGTCCGGCGATGGACTAACTGCCGGTACGGTGACCGTCGGGAAAGACGGATCGCCTGAAAATTTTCAAGAGGCGGAGCCGGAACAGCAGCCGGTGCAGGAGATGGCACAGCAGTCCGCAATCACAGGACATGCAGACAGGAATATCTACATCATAGGGAATCAGATGCCCATCTATCTTGTGGGTATGCTGACAGCCGCTTTGTGCATTATGATTGGAATCTCTCTTAGCTTTTATTTAAAAATCAAACCCAGAAATTAGCTAATTAGCATGTCTGACATAATTTCAGACTTCTTTTTTAAAGCCTCTGCTAAAATTGTGTGTTTTCCTTGTAATTTTGATACATTATATTATCAACATGCTGAATTCATTAAAGCATTTAAAAAGTCTTTTTTATAAAAGTTATATTTTGATTATAATCTCATATACTTAATATAAATGTTTTTTGGCTAAAAAGGTATATTTCTGTAATTGTGATGCATGAGGAAACAACAAAAGGATACTCTGGAAATGTGGTCATTCTTTGCTTCGAATTGCAGCAATATTCAACAGTTATCATACGGAATTGCTTATTTTTTACTTGGATAGTATTCTATCTAAAAAAAGACTTGACAATTGATACTTGGAATGGAGCAGTCCGGTAGCTCGTCGGGCTCATAAGGCAAAAGTAGTGATATTTTGAACAATTAAAAATGCATAATATAAGACCGTTTTCCTAGTGAAAACGGTCTTTTTTGTATAACAAAACCCCCCGGTTTTACCGGGGGGTAACCATTGCTTGAAGCTAGCCGTGAACAAAACAGTTATTTGCTTTGGTTCATTAATTTTGAAAGATCAGCAATCGCATTCTGTGCTGCAATTGCTCCAGCACCTAATAGGCAGGGACTTTCTGTGAGCTGATTTATCTCAATTGTTAAATCATTTAAAACCAGAGGGTTGATACATTCATATATTTTTTTTTGAACGATAGATAATAATAAATCCGGTGCAATTTGTGTAAGTTCATCCCCAATGACAATGAGACCAGGATTAAATTGGTTGATTAGATTCACAATACCGATAGATAGAAAGGCACATACCTTTATATATTCCTCACGCGCTACAGTATCTCGGCTTTGTACTGCTTCAGAAATTTTTACGCCCGTTAAATTATCAATGGTTAGAACAGATTGCTCGCCCGCCTGAAGTCGTTTTTTTATATTTTCGCAAAATACTAAAGAGGAACAGTATTTTTCAAGACAACCATGATTTCCGCATTCGCATTTTGGACCGTTAAAATTTATGGTGTTATGACCGAACTCTCCTGCAATTCCGCCATCACCGTCAACAAGCTTCCCATCTGCAATCATGCCGCATCCAATGCCTTGCCCTGCCAATACATAAATCATATTTTTTATTTCGCTTTTTTTACTTCGATACCAAAGCTGTGCAAAAGCGCTCGCATTTGCGTCATTTACAATATATACAGGGATAGACAAATCTTTTGCTAATGCTTCTTTTATTGGGTAATTCTGCCATCCGACTAATTCTGTTACAAACAGTAGACGGTCAATATCCGCACGATAGGGGCCTGGCATAGCCATTGCAATTGCTGGTATTTCACAATCAGAGTTTTTATTGAGAAAAATTTGGATAGCTGTCCGAATTCTTGCAATAGTTTCTTCAACCCGTTCATTATGGGGAATTGTATATTGACTAATACCGTAAATCTGTCCCGAGAGGCCAAATAGACATATATAGAAGGACATACGTGTCATGCGTACACCGATTACCTTATATTGATCATCATTAAGCTTAAGCCCGATGGAGCGTCTCCCTTTGCTTCCGCTCATCAGACCGGTTTCTACCACAAGATCATAGCCGATAAACTCATTAATGATGTTTGTAATTGTAGTTTGCTTCAATCCTGAGAGTTGGGAAAGAGTTACCCGAGAACAGATGCCTTGCTGACGAATCAAATCTAAAACCAAAGAGCGATTAAAGAGCTGGCTCTTTTCTTGATTAAAACTTCTTTTTGTTTCTTCTGTATTCATTGTTAATCTCCAAATGAAATATATATTGTCTATAATAATACACCACTTTGCAATAAAAATAGTTTAAATAAGAATTAAATATAAGAAATCAAAGAAATTTGTAGAATTACAAAAGAATTTTTATATTAATATTGTACATTAATTATTGACAATACAATATAAAACTGGTTTAATATATATAATACTAAGTTGAATGAATTAATACATTCGATGGTTATAATTTTCGGAGTTTTTTAATTTATAGAAGGTGCAGATCATTGCAGATAGATATTACCCTAGGGGTAAACAAATAATTCTCCAATGCTTTGTATTTTTTAAAGGTGGAATTATTCATTCATTTGAAAACCAGCAAGGGGGGACATTCATTCAGTGGAAGAAATAGGTTGAAATAGTTTCAACAATATTGGAAAGAAGAGGTTGATTATGAAAAAGATTAGTAAATCGGCATTGGCGCTCATTTTAGTAGTAGCACTATTTGTCAGCATGTGCACAAGTGCCTTTGCAGCGAGCACATCGAACGTAGAGTCCGACAGAGAAAAAACAAATGCAGCACTGTCCAAAGAGGCGGCAACACAGGGGATGGTTCTATTGGAAAATAAGAACAATTCCTTGCCATTGGCTGGTTCGACTAAGAAGCTGGCTCTTTTTGGAAGCGGTGCTAGGCACACTGTGAAAGGTGGAACAGGTTCTGGCGATGTAAACCAGAGATACACGGTTTCCATTGATGATGGCTTAAAAAAAGCAGGGTATGAGATTACTTCTACTGCATGGTTAAATGATTTTGATTCGGCCTATACAACAGCGAAAGCTAATTGGACTAGTACAGGGATGTTCGATTCGTTTTTTTTACCCGATACGGAAATTACAGATGATCAGCTGACATCTGCAAAATCTGCGGATACTGCCATTTATGTCATTGCAAGGAATTCCGGTGAGGGTTCTGATAGAGACAGCGGAAAAGGTGACTATCTGCTGTCAGATAACGAGACTTCGAATCTGACAAAATTGGGTGCCAGCTTTAAAAATGTTATTGTCCTGTTAAATGTCGGTGGAGTGATCGACACCAAGTTTTTCAACGATATAAATGGCTTGGATGCAATGTTACTCATATCTCAGCCAGGTATGGAAGCCGGTAATGCGGTCGCAGAAGTCCTCAACGGCACAGTTACCCCTTCCGGTAAGTTGACTGACACTTGGGCAAAAAATTATGCGGATTATCCATCCTCAGATACTTTCAGCTCAAATGACAACGAAATTAATACTGAAGAATATACGGATGGCATTTACGTTGGGTATCGCTATTTTGACACATTTGGTGTGACACCACAATATGAATTTGGATATGGCAAATCTTACACTACTTTCAGCACAAAAATTGACTCCGTTACAGCAACTGCAAGTAAAGTTACCGTAAAGGCAACTGTTACAAATACAGGCAGTACATATTCCGGTAAGCAAGTGGTACAGGTTTATTTCTCCGCGCCAAAAGGCTCTATCGAGAAACCTTATCAGGAGCTTGCGGGTTACGCTAAGACGGATGAATTGGCTCCTGGTAAGCAGCAGACATTAACGATTACATACAATACAACGGAGATGTCCTCGTATGATGAGTCCAGCGAATCCTATATTATGGAGGCTGGCAAGTACGTCATTAGAGTTGGAAATTCTTCCAGAGACACTCATGTGGGAGCGATTATCCGTTTGGATAATGATGCAACGACTGAACAACTCAGCAGCCAGTTGCAGCCGGAAGACTCATTGGATGAAATCTCTTCAGAAGGAGCAACTCCATATATGTATACTTCTGAAGCATCGGAAATCAGCGCTGGTAAAGTGATTGCGCTAAGTGCGGATGACATTGTAACGAAAGACGATGCCTCTGTGTATGATAACCAAACAGTTACAACATATTTATTAGATGGTCAGGTTAAGGACTCCACCATTAATTATGAGATAAAAAAATATGTTGCAAAAAATGATAAATTGACTTTGAATGATGTTTATAGCGGAAAAGCTACTATGCAGGAATTTGTTGCACAAATGAGTGTGCAGCAACTTACCACCATCGTAAATGGAATAGGTTATGGAACTGGCAGCACTACTCCCGTTGTTGGTTCGCAATCAGACTCGATTCAAGGCGCGGCAGGAGAAACCACCAGCAACTATAAAGATTCCGGTATTCCGAATATGGTCCTTTCTGATGGTCCTGCAGGTATCCGGATTACGCAAAGCTTTACGGGTACAGACGCAACGAGTAATGTGAAAGACTCTTACTATCAGTATTGCACTGCTTGGCCGATTGGCACCCTACTTGCCATGACATGGGATGTTAACCTGTTGAAAAAAGTTGGTACGG
Organism: uncultured Caproiciproducens sp.; assembly: GCF_963664915.1. Lineage (NCBI taxonomy): Bacteria > Bacillati > Bacillota > Clostridia > Eubacteriales > Acutalibacteraceae > Caproiciproducens > uncultured Caproiciproducens sp. The sequence continues at coordinate 474,780 of NZ_OY761810.1, read as the reverse complement.
CAATTGGTACCGAAATGACGGAGTACGGCATTACATTGTGGTTGGCTCCGGGCATGAATATTCATAGAAATCCGCTTTGCGGCCGTAATTTCGAATATTATTCGGAGGATCCTCTAGTAACCGGACTTTCCGGCGCGGCTGAGACAAACGGAGTTCAGTCTCACCCTGGTATCGGCGTGACAATCAAACATTTTGCGACAAACAATCAGGAGAACAACAGAAGTACGGAGAATAATGTTGTGTCTGAGAGAGCCTTGCGCGAAATTTATCTCAAAGGTTTCGAAATTGCTATAAAATCGGCACAGCCAATGGCAATTATGACATCTTACAACAAAATTAACGGAACTTTCTCTGCCGCAAACTATGACCTTTGTACAAACATTACCCGCGGCGAATGGGGGTTCAAAGGCTTAATTATGACGGATTGGTTTAGTCAGGCAAACAAAGCCGAATCTATGCATGCAGGCAATGATTTAATCATGCCCGGTTATGGTCAAACTGATATCACTGATGGTTTGCAGAACGGCAGTATCTGTCTTGGCGATCTGCAGAAGAGTGCTATCAATGTGTTGAACATCATTAAGCAATCATCTCAATTCGCGAAAATGAATAATATTTCTGCAAAATCTTATTCCAGCCAGTTTAAGCTTACAAATTACGTGAACTCAACTAAGTCCGATGTAACAGTGACAGGCAATGCAACCACTTATTCCACTGTTGCTGAAATTGAAGATTGGGGAGCAGCGACTACAAAAGTGATCGTAAATTTGGGCAAATCAGTAAAGAAAGGCTCTGTAAGTAATGATACCTTCAAAGTTTTTGTTTCCAGAAGTGACAATAGGCTAGCAACTCCATTCTTAGAATCAGGTTATCGCGATGTTACGAACGCTTATGTTTCTGATGCAAAAGGGAACTCGGTTGACAACGGAAATTATGCAACTCTTGAAATGAAAATCGGGCCAACTGTAACCTTAGGCTCACCACTCAATTATGATTATATGACAACAGGGTTTAATAACTGGATTCAATGTGATTATACGATTAGTCAGTTAAAAGATATTGTATCTGATAGTACAACCATATCCAACCTTGTTGCAAATAACTGCACAGATCAAATTAGAGTAGGTGTAGATAACTTTACAACTGGAAAAGAAACAAATGATAATATTACTCTATCTTATGCAAGCTATGCGCCGGCAACAGATAAAGTAAAGAATCCATTAATTGTCTGGCTGCATGGTGCTGGAGAAGGTGGAACAGATGCAACTATTCCAATTTCTGCAAATAAGGCATTCAACTTTGCTTCATCGGATATGCAGTCTTATTTTGGCGGAACTTATGTTTTAGTCCCCCAGTGTCCATCTATGTGGATGGCAGGTCCTAATGGTGAAGTCGGAGGCGTAAATTCAAAATATGAAGCGTCACTGATGGCGTTGATCAAAGACTATGTTTCTAAAAATAGTGACATTGATACCAATAGAATCTACGTTGGAGGAGATTCTAACGGGGGATACATGACAATGCTTTTGGCACGGGATTATACAAGTTACTTTGCAGCTGCAATGCCAACCTGCGAAGCTTTGGCTGATAATTTAATAACTGATGCAAACATACAAACCATGAAGAATCTTCCAATGTGGTTCACTGCTGCAAAAACAGATACAATAGTAGATCCAACAAAATATGTAGTTCCAACTTATAACCGTTTGGTAAAAGCCGGAGCAAAAGACGTTCATTTTTCATACTTTGATAATGTAGCTGATACTACCGGCTTATACACAAAAACAGACGGTACACCTTATGAGTACATAGGACATTGGTCGTGGATTTATGTGTTCAACAATCAATGCAAAGACACAATTAACGGCAAAACAACTACAATTATGCAATGGCTTGCTGCTCAAACATTAGCAGCATCACAAAGTGGATCTGATTCAAGTTCTGGTTCTAGTTCACACCACAGCTCGGGTAATTCAGGTGCTACAACTAGCACTGGAACAACAACTAGCACAGGAGCAACCATAACAGGTTGCACTATTACAACCAGCGATGGAACAACATTTGTGACTGATACAACAACAGACGTTCGTGTAAAGGGCGGCTATACCGTTAAACTTACCAGTAACAACGGTCAGGCACCAACCGTAGTAGTCGGCACAGCAGGCGTTTTTGAAGTTCAGCTTGTTAAAAACGGCAATGATTACTATGTGAAGCTGATTCCGATTGGCAAGATTGGAGCACAGGCCGGAATTTATGTGAATGGTGTAAAGCTCTTTGCGGCAACGGTTGAAACCCCTGTTTCAACCTCAACAGTGAAATGCGATACAACTCGTCCGTTTAGCGTAAAGGCAGGCAGAGAATACTGCTTCAAGATTTCATCTGCAGACGGCAGGACACCAATTTTTACTGTAGGAAACGGCAGTGTCTTTAAAACACAGTTTGTCAAGAAAGTTGGCAACGATTACTACTATAAGATTATAGCTGTCGGTAAGACGGGAGCATCCACGGGAGTCTATACGGCAACACCTGGTCAAACACCTGTTTTCCAGTGCGCGGTAAGTGTAGCTTAATTAGATTACTCTAAAAATTTCTACCTATGCAAAAAGGTTGGTACCGTATTTTCGCGATACCAGCCTTTTTCAATCTGCTTTAGCAGGTTCTCCAAACGTCTTGCCGTTTGGAGAGCGAAAATCCGAAGCTGAATTCTCCGTTCTGCTTGTAACTTTTTATAGAACGCATTATCCGGTTTTATAGCACCTTCGTCATTTCTGTTGACAATCCACTTTTCGCATAACATGTGCATAAGTATTAAGCATTGTAACTATGCTGTGTCCGTTTTCTGCTGCTATTTTTACTATGTCGTTTAGATTACAGCTCGCCGCACTTGGCCAGTAAATCTTCCCAGTTGCGGTCAACTTCCTTCTGAGTCTGCTCCAACATCCACTCGTTTCCGGACTTGAACATATGCTTGAAACGCCCTTGCATCTTTAAGTATTCAATGACCGGCAACTTGTTCTTCGGCCTATAGTTCAAAATATATTTTCCGTCCACAGCCTCATACAGAGGCCACACGCAGGTTTCTACAGCAGCTTTCGTGATTTGCATCAGCTGCTCTGAGGGGTAGCGCCAGCCGCGGGGGCAGGGAGCCATGATGTTCAGGAACGCCGGACCTTCCGTGTAGATGGCATTGTGTGCCTTCGTGTTGATGTCGGAAAAGTTGCCGAAGGACGTGGTCTGCGCCACATATGGAATGTTGTGGGCCACCATGATCTTCGTTAAATCCTTCTTGTGCTGTGTCTTGCCGGGGATCACGGTGCCAACGGGGGTGGTGGTGGTATCGGCAAAGAAAGGCGTGGAGGAGGAGCGCTGAATGCCGGTATTCATGTATGCTTCGTTGTCGTAGCATACATACACCATGTCGTGACCCCGCTCCATAGCGCCGCTCAGACTCTGGAAGCCGATGTCGTACGTGCCGCCGTCGCCGCCGAAGGCGATGAATTTATACGTGTCATCCAACTTGCCGCGCTTCTTAAGCGCCTTATACGCCGTCTCGACACCAGAAATCGTCGCACCCGCATTTTCAAATGCGTTGTGGATGAAGCTGTCTTGCCAGGACGTATACGGATACATAAACGTCGATACTTCCAAGCAGGACGTTGCCGAGCACACCACAGCCTTATCCTCCGGGTTCAAGGCGCGGAGTACGGAACGAATTGCGATGGGAGAGCCGCAGCCGGCGCACATTCTGTGGCCGCCGGAAAGGCGTTCTTCCCTCATGACATTTTCTTTCAGACTATAACTCATAATTGCTTCTCCTCCTTATTCCCGGACATCCAGGTAGCGGTAGGTCTCGCCCGTTTTGCCCGTCTCAGCAATTTTTTCCAGCTCTGTATATACCTGCCGGATACTCTCGACACGGACGTCACGGCCACCCAGACCGTAGATATAATTGATGCCCTTCGGCGCAGTTTCACCCGCTGCGTACATGGATGCAGCAATCTCTGCATACATTGGACCGCAATGTGCGTTGAAGCTGTCGTCCTTATCCATGGCGGCGAATGCCTTAACGCCCTTCAGTGCTTTCACAATCTCCTCGGACGGGAATGGACGGAATGCGCGGATCTTCACCAGACCCACCTTTTTGCCCTGAGCGCGCAGCTCGTTCACCGTTTGCTTGGCGGTGCCGGCAGAAGAACCCATGATGACAATTGCCTCCTCGGCGTCGTCCATCTGATAGTTCTCAATCAGGCTGTAAGTGCGGCAGGTCATCTCGCCGAACTCCTTGCCGACCTTCTGAATGACATCCTTTGCGTCGATCATGGCCTGTGCCTGCTGGCGCTTGCACTCCATGTAGTAGCATGGCATGCCAAACGCGCCCACGGACATCGGGTTCTCTCTCCCCATCAGGGCGTTGTCCGGATGGTACTCACCCACGAACTGCTTTACCTTGTCGTCTTCCAGCAGTTCGATATTCTCAATAGCATGGGAGGTGATGAAGCCGTCCTGACAAATCATGATAGGCAGATTCACGGCCTCGCCAATCCTCATCGCCTGCAGATAGTTGTCGTAGGCTTCCTGATTCGTTTCGGCGAAGAGCTGAATCCAGCCTGTGTCCCTCACGCCCATGGCGTCCGAATGGTCATTGTTAATGTTGATGGGGCCGGACAGGGCACGTGTGGAGACCGCCAGTGTAATGGGCAGCCGGTCCGACGCCGCCACATACAGCATCTCGGTCATATAGCACAGCCCGCAGGAGGACGTGGCGCTGATGGCGCGGGCGCCCGCGGCTTCTGCACCGATGCAGGCGGACATGGCACTGTGCTCGCTCTCCACGGGAATGAACTCAGTGTCCACTTTGCCGTCGTCTACGTATGATGAAAAATATTGTGGAATCTCGGTGGAGGGGGTAATCGGGAATGCACCCATCACATCCGGATTGATTTGTTTCATTGCATAGGCAATCGCTTCGTTGCCTGAAAGTCTCTCTCTTATTCCCATTGTGTGATCTCCTTCCTTATTTCTCTTCCTGGACCATCTCAATTGCTCCGAACGGGCAGACTGCCGAGCAGATGCCGCAGCCCTTGCAGAAAAAGTAATTGAAATCTTCACGCTTGCCGTCCTTGTCCACAGGAATGGATATGTCTGGACACACAGGTACGCACAACAAGCACTGTTTGCACTTTTCAGTGTGCAGGATCGGGCGCATTGTTCTCCACTCGCCGGTCTCCACTGTGTCGGACGTGCCGCCCTCATACACGTTGCAGCCCGGAGTAATGTCCCTCCAACTGATGTTTCCATCTATATCCTTTGCCTTTTTGTACTTCATCCTTCCTGCACCTCCTCCATGGCACGCTTCAATGCCTTCATGTTGCCTTCGATTACCTGAGGCTTGCTTGCAAATTTATGCTTGAAGGAGTCTTCCATGTTTTTAATGAATTCCTCCTTCGGCACTACTCCGCTGATCTTTACAATGGCGCTCAGCATCGGTGTGTTCGGAAAGTTCTTGCCCAGCGTTTCCACACTGATCTTGCCCGCGTCGATCGTGCACACCTTGCCCTTGTATCCCTTGAGCTTCGAACGCAGCTCCTCCGGATTTTTTGCGCTGTTGATCACGATGGTGCCACTTTCTTTCAAGCCTGACGTCACATCCACGGACGAGAGCAGTGTCTCGTCAACCACCACTACATAATCCGGTTCATAAATATTGGAATGTACCGAACACCGCTCCGTGCTGATCCGGTTGTATGCCGTAATGGGGGCACCCATACGCTCCGGGCCGTATTCGGGAAAGCCCTGTACGAACTTACCCGTATTGAAAGCTGCGTCCGCCAGCAACAAGGATGCTGTCTTTGCGCCCTGTCCGCCGCGTCCGTGCCAGCGTATTTCCATCATATCTTTCATGTGTTTTATCTCCTTTCGGATTATGTTGTGGAACGCACAGGCTGTGCGTTCCACAACATTTTAAATTACAGTTTTGCGATGATCTCAATTTCGCACAGTAAATTCTTCGGAATTGACTTGACTGCCACGCAGGAACGGGCAGGTTTGCCCGTAAAGTACTTGCCGTACACTTCGTTGAACCTTCCGAAGTCGTTGATATCTGCCAGAAAGCAGGTCGTCTTCACAACATCGTCAAATGTCAAGCCGTTGGCCTCCAATAAGGCCTTAATGCTTGTACAGCACCGCTCTGCCTGTTCCTCAACCGTCTTCCCGACAATCTCGCCGGTCTTTGGATCCAGAGCTACCTGACCTGATGCAAACAGAAATCCGTTGGCGGCAATCGCTTGGGAATAAGGTCCAATCGCTGCTGGTGCCTGCGGAGTGTTTGTGATATGTAACATTTGAAACACACCTTTTTTATCATTTATCTTGATCTGTGTCGTCTGAACAATTGTGACCACAAGGCCTATTGAGCCGGAAGGGCGGAGGGCCTTATGCATCCACTCGTTTTTTATAGATTGCATCTTGCCTTATTGATAGGCTTTTTCTATGGCCTGCAGGAAATCATTGACCAGATCGTCAGTGTCCTCGATACCGCAGGAAATGCGGAGCAGACCGTCGGTGATGCCCATCTTCAGCCGCTCTTCTCGGGGTACGTCATAATGGGAGCTCATGGGAGGGTAGGACAGAGAGGTGCGGTATCCGCCCAGGGTCATGGCATAATGAGCAAAATGTAAATTCCGCATGAATTTGTTCATCTTTTCACGGGTATCCGGAAGTACCACACTGAGCATGCCGCCGAAGTACTTGCCAAACTGCTTTACAGAAATGTCATGCTGGGGATGATTGGGCAGACTGGGATGATAAACTTTCTGAACATACGGGCTCTTGGAGAGCGCCGCAGCCAGAGCGGCTGCATTTTCTGCCTGGTGCTTGACGCGCAGATCCAGAGTGCGAATGCCGCGCTGAACCAACCAGGAGGTGAACGGATCCGACTGCGTGCCCATCAGAACCTGAAGATCATAGCACTTTGCAATCAGTTCCTTGCTGCCGGTCACGGAACCGCAGACAGCGTCGCTGTGTCCGTTGGCAAATTTGGTCAGGCTGTTGACCACCAGATCAGCACCGAAATCGAGAGGCTTTACAAGCGCGCCGGTCATAAAGGTGTTGTCCACAATGAAGCGGGCATTATGCGCGTGAGCAATCTCAGCCACAGTATGCAGATCGGGCACCGCGATCATCGGGTTGGAGACGGTTTCCGTATACAGGAGGGCGGTGTTGGTGCGGATATTGGCTTTGATTTCGTCCAGGTTGGTAAAGTCGATAAATGTGGTTTCCACGCCATACTTACCTAGAATTTTCGTGAAAATTTCCAGTGACTCACCGTAAAGCGTCCGGTCTGAGAGAATGTGATCACCCTTTTTTGTCAGGGCAACCACAGCGGTGGAGATGGCACCCATGCCGGAACTGCAGCAAATGGAATCCTCGCCGTGTTCGATATAAGTCATCATTTCGATCAGGCAGGATCTGTTCGGGTTACGGTTGCGGTTGTAGCAGAATCCCTTCTCGTCATACCTCTTCTGCAGATCGTCCAGATCCTCCACATTAAATGCGGTGGTCATAAAAATTGGAAGTGTCTCTGGATTGGTTACCGGATGCCTTGTATAAGCTCCCTTGGAGAGCACGTCGGTAGAAAAAGTGAACTGTTGGTCGGTTTCCTTAAACATGATATATAGTTGTCTCCTTTTTATCAAGCCGGCAGAACGCTGCCGGTCGTTTGGTATTTAAAATTACATCGCTGCCTTGTTTGATTTGGCATAGGCCTCGCTGGTAATCCGGCGTGCCTCTTCGCGGATGGCCTCTTCCTCAGCTGCAACCTTCGGGTCGTCTTCATAGAACAGGTTGAAGTTGGGGTCAACTTCGCCGACGCCCAGATAGCGGGCCTTGTAGTCCTTCAGAAGAGACCAGAACTTTTTTCTCAGGCAAATCAGACCGAGCAGATTTCCGAACACGGGAATGACCAGCGTTAGGTCCACAATGGTCCAGAACAGGTCGGGACCGTTGCCGGTGAGCACAATGGAGGATACGATGATAATGTTCGGGATCGGATACAGGAATTTGAAAACCTTGAGCACTTTGTCGCGGAGGATGGGCTTGTAACGCAGGCCATGGTTGATGATGGACACATAGTAGGTAAACCAACCACTGGTGGTAGTAATACCAAACATAACGCACATGAGTGCGATAAATATGGGCCCGATAATGCCGAAGTCGGTCTGGAATGCAGCGATGGTCAGCGTGGCACCCGTCTTGCCGGTACCTAGAACGCCGGTCACTAGAATGGACAGAGCGGTAATGGAACAGACAATAAAGGTATCAACAAACACTTCAAAGCAGCCCCATAGTCCCTGCCGAACGGGGTGGACTGTATTGGAAGTGCTCTGGATTTGGGGCGAGGAGCCCTGACCGGCCTCGTTGGAGTTCAGGCCGCGGGCAACGCCGTTGCGCATTGCAACCATTATGGTCGCTCCGCCGAAACCGCCCAGCGCCGCAGAACCGTTAAACGCGTCATGGAAGATGGAATAAAACACGCTGGGCAAATTCTGATAGTTGAGAATCATCAGAAGCACGCCGCCCACCAGAAAAGCCACGCACTTGAAGGGCACAAGCTTCTTAGCCACCGCGCCGATGCGGGGAACGCCCTTGTAGATAATGTAAAACACAAATGCAGAGTAAATCAGTGTGACAACAATCATGTTGAAATGGAAGGTGGTGTTCAGCACCTCGGAAATGGTGTACGCCTGGGAGCCGCCCAGGAACTGCGCTACGAAGCCGATGCCGAACAGCCAGGCAAGCGCAAAGCCGTATTTGTGCTTCTGCTCCCTGCCGATGCCTTTTTCCATATAGTAGGTGGCGCCGCCGAAATACTCACCTTTTTCGTTCTTACTCCGGTAATGACAGCCCAGAGTAATTTCGACCATCTTGACCATCATGGCCACCAGACCGAACACCCACATCCAGAACACGGCCCCGGGGCCGCCGACGGCGACTGCGGTGGCGATGCCGCCAATACAGCCGCAGCCTACGCTGCCACCAACCGCGATACAGATGGCTTCAAACGGAGTGGTCTGACCGGCTTTCTTATTATGAGTCTCCTTGCTGGTCAGACTTCCCATTGTGTGATGCATCATGTGATGGAAATGCGCTAGCGGGAAAAATCCAGAGCGAATCAGGAAGTACAGACCAACGCCAATGACAAAAAGGGTAAACGGTGCGCCCCAGAGAAAGCTATCCAGGTTTGTAAGGACACTGTTCAACATAATTAATAAATCCCCTCATAAGTATTTCTTGTTTTCTGATTATTGGTGTGTTAAGCGGATTGATGGACGATCTGTTATTCCGGCCGAGAATAAACTGGAAAATCTCATTTCCTGATGCTTATTATAAAAGCTATAGCAGATATAGAGTCAAGAGAAATTTTATTTTTCTACAATTATGTTACATGATAGTAGAAAAAACTGTAAAAAATGACAGTTTTCGCACTTGGATATATGCATATAACTTTCCGACGGCAGGTAGAACGGCATCTTAGTAGCTGTTAGCCTCGGCAGTTGACAGCCCGCCGGAGCTGATTTCTCGACTGAAAAGGACGAATCTGTTTATTGCGCATCATATTATGATGTATTATGATATAATAACAGTGTTTATGCCGTTTAATGTGCTGAAGAATGCAGTATTGCCCGTATGCCATCGTTTGCATTGCCGATACCAAAACAGAGAAAGTTGAGGGGGCGCGAGAAAATGGACAGAGAAAATTTTTACTCGATTGGTGAGGTTGCGAAAATTCTTGGCATATCCGTCCAATCGTTGCGATATTACAATAAAATTGAATTACTGAAGCCAGCCTACATTAACCCAGAAACGGGATATCGCTACTATACTTATATTCAACTTTCTCTCATTGACCGTATCCGCTATCTAGAGACCATTGGCCTATCTCTTACGGAGATTAAAAATGCCTTTACTACCGGAACTAGCAAGGCGCTCCTCCCTTATTTAGAGAAACAGCTCAAAGGAAAAATGGAAGAACAACAGAAGATACAGGAAACTGTCGATATTCTGAAGTGGTACATCAACTTTTTCTGCTATTCGAATCGGCAGCAATTTCAGGCAGTTCCCTATAGACGCATGATCGGGGAGCGTTATATGCTGGCGGTGTCCAGTTTGCCGGAAGAGCAGAATATACAAAATTCCAATCAGCCCTCAAAGGCCTCCTTGCTTTTGAAGGGCCTAAAGGCTGATAAAAAATTTAAAGATGTAGCGTTTTTGCGGCAAAATGGCAATATCATCTCCTTTAAATGCATGCTGGAAGAGAAATGGGTTGCACAAAAATATTTTGTTTACCTAAAAGGTGATCCGGGGTTTCAGGACCCCAACATCATTCGGATTCCGGCCGGTGAGTACCTGTGCTTCCAGGGGCGCCCGCTGATAAATGATTGGAATACCACCTATATTCGTAAGCTCTTTGAAACGGTTCCGGAAGGTGAGTTCCCCACCCTCGTGGTAGCGAATGAGTATGAGGAGAACTTTACCAGCTTTATTGAGTCTCTTTATGAAATCCAGATTCTGATATGGCAGTCCGACTATCACCACCAAGAAAAATTCCCTTTTTTTGATAAATTTCCAGTATAAGCAGGCAAGAAAAAACCGCAAACCTGACACTGGCTTCATACCGGGACAAATATACCAAGACCCTTTTAAGGGTTAGCCGGTATTCAGTCCACTACGGTTTGAACAAAGTGAAAGCCAGCGTCTTTTAGGCGCTGGCAATCTTATGTCCTTTTAGGGCTCGTTCAAGCCACACGTTTTACGTGTGGTCATGACTATTTTGCTCCTATGACATTCAGAACAATTTACGTTTGCAAATACTACATCTTGATACTCACCTAAAGGATCCATACATGGATTTTGTAAACAGCATCAACCTTCTGCTGAGTACAGATCAGAATCGATTCTAAAGCTGCTGTCATTTTCATTAAATTCAGCATGTATAAATTCATCATCCAAATGATTCAGCAAATAATACAGGTAAATCATAACATCGATATATGAGGATATTGAATTATGATATATGCCTGTATCAGTCTCAACCAAGCCCATGCTAGTATCCAACCCGTTTTCATCCAATAACTCTATTGTATAGTTGATCCAATCATACGTGTCATCAATACTGTTATACAGAGGAATGTTTTCTACGCTGCCTGTGTTTTCCTGAATAGATTTATGATACTGTGTCATGAATTTTTCCAACTGTTCTTGATTTACTTTTTTTACGACGGAAAGCCTTTTATGCTACTAATTTCATTAAAATTCCTCCTGAATGTCTATAAAAAGCTTTTATCCTATTCTGCAATTTTTCCGAGCTGAATCCTTAGAGTGCACTTGTTAGTAGGATTACTAAAATAAAGGAGAACTCTCTATAAGGCAAGATATAGATAAATAAAAATTATTTCTCTTTAAAACTCATATTTCAATTAAAATCTCATATACTTTTATATAATTATTTATCCATTATAAAAAGCGTAATTCCGTAATTTTTGAGCGTAGGGAAGAGAGCCAAAGGGTACCAATAAGTTGATGACCATTAATGCCAATCGAGTGACACCTTTAAACCACAAATAGCAACGGTTATCAACAGTTAGTATATGAATAGCAATGGTTTATAAAAAAGGCTTGACATTCCATGCTTAGAATGGTATTATAGTTAAGCGCTCTAAACAAGATATCACAGTTGAGTTTAGGGAAGATGCATAAATAAATATCGCGGAGTGGAGCAGTCCGGTAGCTCGTCGGGCTCATAACCCGAAGGTCGTCAGTTCAAATCTGGCCTCCGCAACCATCCAAATGTACGCCTATATTTACGGTGAAAGACCCGTCTATATTGGCGTATATTTTTGTTATGTGAAAGTTTATAATTTCCTTCAAATGTTCATCATTGAAATGTTCAGCCGAATAGCAGAAAATATCAATAATTTTTGCCGGATCAGGCTTTGCGCCGCAGCTGCTTGCTGAGTGGGCGATGATGTCCTCTAACTCACTTTTGCGGACACGCAGTCGAGAAACTTCATCTTTCAGTTCGGGAAACTCCATACCAGATAGTACGGCCTTTACTTTGGAAAATTCCTTTCGCTCTTTCGACAGATCGGGAGTGACGTTGTTTACTGCGTCTGCAATGGTTTGCGCGACTTCCTCAAAATTAGCATCCAGCAAATAGGCTTTAAAATGCTGAACAACAAAGGTTTCAAGCTGATCGGCATTAACATTTTTAACGCTGCATGTACGGGTACGGTATTTATTGCCACACACATATTCCCACAGTTCGCGATCAATAATTGACGGTATAGCATCAATCCGCACGTAGTCCGGATTCGGGTTGCCGCCCGCCAATTTACGCATTAGTTTTATTTACGTTTGTTCCATGTGTGCACGCTGATATATCGTTCATTGCTAAATATGCTTGGAATGCTATTCTTCCCCAGCGGTTACCCGCGCTTTCCGTGCAAATCGTGAAGAGTGTCAAAATATGGTTCTAACTTTCACCACTTAATACCTTTTTATACTCTTCATGCATTTATTATTCCAGCACGAATCGTATCATCTTTTAACCTTATGTGGTATACCATATCTTTCAAGGTGTGCGCTTGACCATTTAATTCTTCGCTGGTCGCGGCGCTTTCCTCGCTAGATGCAGAATTAGTCTGCACTACTTCGGAAATCTGATCAACACCAAGCGTAATCTGATTAATCGAAGTTGCCTGTGAGTTTGAAGCTATGGATATTTCGCCGATTAAATCTGATGATTTATTTGCAGTTAAAACGATTTCATTCAGTGATTTTGCCATTTGATCAGCAATAATTGTGCCGTTTTCAACAGCCTTTATTGAGTTTTCAATTAAAGCTGTTGTATTTTTTGTGGCTTCTCCACTTTTGTTCGCAAGATTTCTCACTTCATCCGCAACAACGGCGAAGCCCTTACCAGCTGAGCCGGCACGCGCGGCCTCTACTGCCGCGTTTAGAGCGAGAATATTGGTCTGAAAAGCGATGTCTTCGATGGTTTTAACAATTTTCTTGATTTCGTTAGAGGAATCGTTGATGTCTGACATTGCATCTACCATCTTTTGCATCTGCTCATTTTCGTGCATCACTTCAGTGGAAACGTCCAACGAATATTGGCTCGCCTGTGCCGCATTCGAAGCATTTTTGTTTACCTGATCTGCTATCTCTGTGATAGCGGCAGACAACTCTTCTAGGGAGCTAGCCTGTCTGGTAGCACCCTGAGACAAAGTCTGAGATGCGTCAGAAACCTGCTCTGCTCCAATTGATACCCGTTCAGCTGACTGTTTAATATTGAAAAAGATTTCATTTGAATTTGAAATAATAAGGTTTAGTGCATCTTTAATTGCTATAAAGTCTCCTTTGTAATTTTGGTGGGTTTCAACAGAATAGTCCCCTGCTGTCAAATTATTCATTATTGAAGAGATTTCACCAACGTAACCTTTTAATGCATCTATCGTATCTGAAAATGATAGAGAAAGAATTTCGATTTCATCCTTGGTATTTACATGAGGAATTTGAGAGTGCAGATCTCCCTCTGCAAGCATTTCCGTTCGCGTGACCAAAGCTTTTATGGGCTCTACTATGTGTTTGGCCGTTTTCAATGAAATAAATATCGAAAGAATAATAAATAAAATCATGATGGCAAGCGTTATGTAAATACTGGTGTAAAAATTGCTCATCATTTCTGAGAATAAAGTCGTCACGCAAATTGACCATCCATCTGTGTTCTTAATCGGATAATAAGACGTGTAATATTCCATACCCTTCAATGTGTATGTTGTGGTGCCGTTTTGTCCGGAAATTATTTTTTTTACGGTATTCGCCAAACCTGAAAAACTACTATCGCTTTTTGCTTTTTCAATATAATTTGTCGAACTATTTACAACGGATCTGTCCCTATGCGCGATGATGGTTCCGAATTTATCTGTAATAAAGCTGTATCCCGATTTTCCTATGGTTGCGTTATCCACCAAGTTGCAGAACACATCACTGCTTAGTGTCGCATAAACGATTCCCTGAAAATCGCTGAAATTTGATATTTTGGCGGAAAGGTATATGACTGTGCTGTTGTCGCTTTTACTGTAGATCGGACTTGAAAAATAAGTTTTTCCGGTTATTGCCTGTTTAAAGAAATCCTTATCAGCGACATTGACCCCAGCCACATTGGTTTGTCCCGTAGCATCGACAGTTGTAACAGATAAAAAACCGTATTTTTTCGCAAGTCTTTCTTTTTCCAGTCTTATTTCATCTTCGGGGGCCGAACTGGATGTTATGGTCGCATTATTGGCGATCAATTCAATCGCCATCTTATACTGCTGTACTTTATCCTCTACTGATTCGCTGTAATTTTTAGACGCCATACTTACTTCATTCGACATGCTTTGATAACTACTTTGGTAAAGCAGAATGCCCGCTATCACACCACATAATATACTTACCGATGCAGTTAAACCGATCATTCGTACCAGAAGTTTCCCTTTAATTGACCATGTTTTTCTTTTATTGATTTTCAATTCAATTCCGGCTTTCTTTTCAAAAAAGTTTTTATATGTGTTTAAAATAGATGATAGATTCAAAAGGTATCAAAATTCTGTGTTAATCAGTTACTATTTATTATTATTCTAAATTAGAATAATAATAAATAGTATTTAAATGATTGGCTATCGCTCCAAGTTTTTTAACGGTTCTTTTCTGCCAGCTTGTAAAACCCTGGAATGGCATAGCGGTAGAAATCTTGATAGGCAGGGCAAAAATAGTTTTTCCCCAGAACCCCGTTGCGGATTGGTTCATAGTTCCTTCTGCAGCCGCCCCGGCAAAGATTATAATATTCACATTTCAGGCATGATTCCGGACGAGTATTCGAAACATCTTCGAAGTCGTGCGCTGTTTGACCAAAGAGCATTTCGTCAACGGTATCTTTACCAATCTCTCCAAGTTTCCACTGATCTATTACATAAAAATCGCATGGATATACGGAACCGTCAGCTTCCACTACTAGATTAGCCATGCATTTTCCTCGCATATCACAGCTTTCAGGCGGATAACCTAAAAACATTCCCAATATGTTATCGAACATCCTAATACTAATATATTTCTCAGACAGCCTGTCCAAAAGCCATAAATCAAATAGCTTTTTTAAAAATATTCCGTAATTTTGGGGAGATAATGAATAATCGTCGGTGCCAGGTTCTTTTTTTAAGCCGTCCAGGCAAGGAATAAATTGCAGATAATCAAAACCCTGTTTAGCAAAAAAATTGTAAACTTTCTCAGCATGTTTCGCGACTGATTTTGTCACAACACATAGGATGTTATATTTAACCTTGTGGCTATTAAGTATCTTAATCGCTTGCATAACCCGTTGAGAAGTTCCTTCGCCATGGCTGGTAACTCTGTTTATATTATCAATACCTTCTGGTCCATCAAGGGACACGCCTACCAAAAAATTGTTCTTATAAAAAAAATCTGCCCATTCACTATTTATTAAAGTTCCATTCGTTTGAATTGCATTTTGTATCTTTATGTTTTTTGTATTATGCTTTTTTTGCAGTTCGATTAATTTTTGATAAAAAGGTAATCCGGAAAGCATTGGCTCACCGCCTTGAAAATTAAAACTGGCACAGTTATCACCATATTGTAAAATTGACTTGACCAGTGTTTCAAGAGTTTCTAAAGACATATATCCACAATTATCATGGTTATTGTTGTCTATTAAATCCAAATAGAAGCAGTATTTGCAATGCAAATTACAATTGCCTGACGCAGGTTTGATTAAAACACTAATGTTCGGAATTGCCTTCACCCCCCGAAAAATAGATTTACCTAAAGAATCAGTTTTTATAGTGTTCCTGAGTCCTTGATACACTCTTTTACAATAATTTCCGTGTTTACATAGCATAGAGGATTTTTGGGGCTCTGATTTCTAGTAAGATAATCGACTAAAATACGAATTGCTTTATATCCTTGATCTCTTGGATTTTGAATAAGAGTGGCTATTATTTTGCCCGATAGCAGCTCTTCCTTAATTGAGTCGTTTAAATCCAAAGAAATGATTTGAATGGGTTTATTGCCAATGCATTCCTGAATAGCCCTAAGTCCTGCATTAACAGTACTGGATCCATAGAGGACAGTATCTATGTCTGGGTGAGCATTCATCATCTTTTTCACTTCCATATAGGTACCAATTTCATCGTTAGGTACTTCAGCCATCGAAGTAATATGAATTTCAGGGTAGTTTTCGGACAAATACTCACACATACTATTCACACGGTATAAATGGCCACACATTTGAAAAGTCGGTGATAGTACCCCTAGGTTTGCTTTTCCTTTCGTGATTAAGTTAATTAACCCCGCCAATATTTTACCGGCTCTGCGATAATCGCATCCCACATAGGCAAGATAATTCGTATCCTCTACAATTGAAGTCAGTAATACCACAGGAAAACCAGACGAGGTAAGTTCATTTATTTTATTTTTAATCATCGGATGATTAATTGGAACAATAGCGATTGCTTTTACATCTTCGTTTAAGGCTTCCTCAATTAGACTCAATTGATTATTTGCATCAAAATCTTTGCAGGCTTTTATAACAACTTGAATTCCGCTATCAGAGATCTCCTTTCCTGCCTTTTTTATGCCTTGTATTACTTCATCAAAAAAGGAGTTTTTGGTGATATGCAAAATAACTGCAATCTTTAGGCCTTTATTTTTAATTGACAATGACTTTGCTACTGAATTCGGCTGGTAATTTAATTCTTTTGCCAATGCGCGGATTCGTTCGGCAACCTCTGGTTTTACGCGGCTTCGATTATTAAGAGCTCTATCCACAGTTCCAGCAGATACGCCTGCAATTTCCGCTATTTTCTTTATTGTAACAGCCATATTATAGTTCCTCATCTTAAATTTAATTATGTTCTTAATATAGTATAGCGCATAAAAAATAGAAGGTCAATAATATTATAGTAAAATCGATAACGCATAATATAAAATGTCACAATTAACAATGAAGCTCGATATTATTGAACATATTAAACAATAATAAAATAAATTTAGCTTGTATATTGACACATACACAAACATTTGATATACTAATTTCGACAAATGCGTTATCGAACACGCAAATCGAAAAGGAGTTGTAGAAAATGAAAAAAGCAATTAGTACTTTATTAGCTATGATGTTGGCAGCCAGTATGTTTTCAGGTTGTGCATCATCACCTGCGACAAGCAGCAGTACATCCACCGGTGAGCAGAATGCCGCTTCCCAAACTACTTCACAAGCCGTGAAAACGTCCTCAAAAATAAGAGTGGGCACCATGGCGTTAACCGTTGGTGTACCTGTGCAGTACGCTTATGACAAAGGTTATTACAAAGATGAGGGTCTGGATGTTGACATAGTAATGTTTGCCACGGGGAACCCGATTAACGAAGCATTTTCCGCAGGGCAGATCGATATCGCCGCCAGCGGACTTGCATCCGTGTTTTCGTTATCATTGCCGGATACAAAATGGATCGGCGAAATTAATTCCACAGGTGGCTTGGGTGTTTATGTGCGCAAAGACAGCAAACTACTGACCAAAAAAGGTGAGCTGAAAGATTATCCAAACATGTATGGAAACGCTGATCTGATTAAAGGCATGAAAGTGCTTGGCCCTGTAGGTACTACAGCTGAATTTAATGCCGATGGTTATGCGCAGAGATTTGGACTGAAGAGTACCGACATTAAGATGACACAAATGGATTACGGACCGGCATGGCAGGCGTTCCAGTCTGGACAAGGTGATGCCTTTGCGGCTAATCCGCCATATTCTTTCCAAGCAGAAGAAAAAGGTTATGTATGCGCTGCCACTTTTGAAGATGCAACCGGAATATCACTTTATGACGGTATCTTCGCAAGCAGCAAGTTTATCAATGCCAACCACGATGCGGTTGTGAAGTTCCTTAAGGCTACTTATAAGGCTTGTGATGAACTTCAGGACAAAAAAACACGTTATGACTATTCAATGCAGTGGTTTACTAAAAACGGTAAAAAATATACGGAGAGCATTCTTAACAAAGAAATAGACGCTCGTAAGTATGTTAATAAGGACTATATCAGCAGCCAGGCTGACAAATACAACTATGGCAACGGTATGCAGGATATTGCAAAGATTTATAAAGAAGATGGAAAAATTACAGCTGAAAATTATCCGAATGTTGCGAAATCCATTGATCCATCACTAATTAAAGAGGCGATTGGCGCTGATCTGAAAACTGCTCAATAAAACTTAATTCTGAATGGTACCCGTTCTTAGTGAAAACAGGGAACGGGTACTCTAAAAAATGATCCTAATAGGTAGGGGGAATAACATATTGAAACGCGTAAAGAAATCAAATTACGCTTGGCTTTCAGTACTTTCGGTAGGTACTGTTTTAGTTATCTGGTGGCTGGTTACTGATGGATTTCATTTGGTTTCCACAATAGCGATGCCCAGTCCTGTAAAGGTTTTACAAACATTTTTTGTTAAACTTTATGATCCGGCACCGGATGGCTCAACCCTTATTGAAAATATCGGAGCTAGTCTACAGGTGGCTCTTTCCGGTTATGCCCTCGGACTTGTGATTGGTATCCCCTTAGGCATCTTAATGGCTTGGTATAAAAAAGTAGATATGTTTGTAAGGCCGTTGTTCGATTTACTGCGACCGGTACCTGGCTTGGCGTGGATTACAGTAATGATTACGCTCTTTGGAATCGGTATGATGTCGAAGGCAATGGTAATCTTTCTTTCAGCCTTTGTCGCCTGCGTAGTGAATTCTTACTCGGGAATCCGCCAGACGAAGCAAGTGCATTTGTGGGTTGGGCAGACATTTGGAGCTTCGGATTTTCAGTTGTTGACTCGAGTGGCTATTCCAACTTCTCTGCCAATGATAATGACGGGTGCTCGTGTTGCCTTAGGTGCTTCTTGGATGGCGCTCGTAGCAGCAGAAATGATCGCATCCGACAGCGGCCTTGGGTTCATGATTCAGCAATGCCGCGGAATTTATCGTACTGATGTTATCATTGTAGGCATGATTGCGATTGGTGCTCTTGGAGCATTCCTAACGTATTTGCTTTCTTTATTGGAGCGTGTGGTTGTAAAAGGGAGGGCCGGTAACAAATGACTAAATCAAATAACAAAGAATCCACTAAAAAAGTTTTTGCCGCAGTTATTTCTATTGGTATATTCCTGATGCTATGGCAGTGGGCTGTTATTGCTACTTCTTTGGGGCAGTTGATGCCTGGGCCTATTACGGTTATCAGCAGTTTTATTCAATCTTTTTACACACCTATCGGCACAAGTAACATTATACAACATGTTGGATGGAGTTTATCCCGTGTAATGATTGCCTATGTGGTGGCGGCTGTAGTTGGAATCACCTTAGGCGTTCTGATGGGATGGAGCCCAAAAATAGAAGCAATTTTCAAGCCGCTTTATGATATCATCCGGCCGATCCCCCCAATTGCATGGATTCCGTTAGCTATTGTATGGTTCGGTTTAGGGGAAATGACAAAATACTTTTTAATATTCCTCTCAGCATTCAGCAACATTACCCTCAACGCATACGAAGGCTCAAAATCGGTTGACCCGGTTTTGGTTGGAGCATCTAGGATGTTAGGGGCCAACAGAACGCAAACTTTGCTTACCGTTGTGCTCCCAGGATCAATGACCTCTATTTTTGCAGGACTGCAAGTGGCAATTTCCACCAGCTGGGCCACTGTCGTAGCAGCTGAGATGGTACGTTCCACGGAAGGTGTCGGTTGGGTTATTGTCAGCGCACAGCAGACAAATGATATGAACCAGACTTTAGTGGGGATTTTGGCGATTGGTATCGTAGGATTTATTCTTGCGACTATTATGCGAGGAGTTGAGGAAAAATTATGCAGATGGAACAAGAGCGAATAAACAATATGATTGAATGCAAAGGCGTGAAAAAGACCTTTCAGTCAGGGAATAAAGATTTTGAGGTCGTTAAGAATATTGATTTAGAAGTTAAAGAAAATGAATTTCTAGTTCTTTTTGGGCCGGGTCAATGTGGAAAGACTACAATTCTAAATATGATCGCCGGACTGGAGTCCTCTAGTGAAGGCACTGTGACAGTAAATGGAAAAAAAGTGCTTGAGCCTGGACCGGAACGCGGAGTAGTTTACCAGACTATCTCCCTTTTTCCATGGCTCACAGTAATGGGAAATGTTGAATATGGCCCTAAGGTACGAGGGGTGAAAAAGGAAGAACGTCAAATCACAGCTCAACATTATATTGATATGGTCGGGCTTCAAGGCTATGAAAAGTCTTTCCCGGTTCAGCTGTCCGGCGGTATGAAGCAAAGAGTTGGTATCGCCCGTGCTTATGCCAATAATCCGATTGTCATGTTAATGGACGAACCTTTTGGTGCTTTGGACGCCCAGACCCGCTACCTGATGCAAAAGGAACTGGAACGCATCTGGGAACAAGAAAAGCGCACAGTAGTATTTGTAACAAATAATATTGAAGAAGCAGTTTACCTTGCTGACCGTATCGTTGTACTGGCGAATTGTCCAACACAGGTGAAAGCTGAATATAACATCGATCTTCCAAGACCAAGAAATTACGTAGATCCCGAGTTTCTCCGGCTTCGTATGGAGATTACCGGGGCGGTGGATAAAACGCTATAAAGGAGGTAATCAAAATGGAGAACAATCCTAAAGTGCGGGTAAATCATTTGACAAAGAAATTTGGAGATTTATTAGTACTGGATGATATTTCTTTCGATATTGCTCAGGGTGAATTGCTTTGTGTGGTCGGACCAACCGGCTGTGGGAAAACTACTTTTCTGAATAGTTTGACGAAACTGTATGATATTACATCCGGTGAGATTCTTGTAAACAATGAGTCGGTTAATTTAAGAAAACAAAATCTGGCATATATATTTCAAGAAAATTCGACAATGCCCTGGCTGAATGTTGAACAAAACGTAAGCTTTGGTTTAGATATTAAAAAAGTGCCTGAAAAAGAAAAAAGAGAAAGTGTGGAAGAGGTACTGGATATTGTAGGCCTTACACCTTTCCGTAAATATTATCCTTCCCAGCTTTCTTCCAGTATGTTGCAGCGAGTTGTAATTGCCCGAGCATTTGCGACAAAGCCGGAATTACTGCTGATGGATGAACCATATGGTCAATTGGATATTGAACTGCGTTTTAAACTTGAAGATGAGTTGGTTAAACTCTGGCAAAAAACAAAAACAACCATCTTTTTTATAACACATAACATCGAAGAAGCCGTTTATTTGGGTGAAAGGATTATGATTTTAACCAATAAACCGACTAAGGTGAAAAAGGTGCTGGATAATCCGATGCCTCGTCCCCGGGATATCACCTCTCCTGATTTCATAGACTTGAGAAATCAAGTTACAGATTTGATTAAATGGTGGTAATTGATTAAAGGAGAACATTAAATGAGAGCGATTTTATTATTATTCGATTCTTTGAATCGGCATATGCTTGCTCCATATGGCTGCGATTGGACACATACGCCTAATTTTCAACGTTTATCACAACATGCGGTTACTTTTGATAATTGCTATGCCGGTTCTCTGCCTTGCATTCCTGCCAGAAGAGAGCTGCACACCGGTCGATTGAACTTTTTGCATAGGAGTTGGGGGCCTTTAGAACCATATGACGATTCCATGCCGGAACTATTAAGCCAAAACGGTGTTTATACACATCTGATTAGTGATCATATGCATTATTGGGAAGACGGCGGCTGTACCTATCATAATCGCTATAATTCGTGGGAAATCGTGCGTGGGCAAGAGGGAGATCGCTGGAAGGGCTGTGTGAGGGATCCTGAAATTCCACAACATTTAGGTCGCGCATGGCGGCAGGACATCGTCAATCGAAGTTATATAGACGAAGAAAGTAAGCAGCCTCAAAAACTCTGCTTTGACCAAGGCTTTGAATTTTTGGAAAAAAACAAGGATGAAGATAATTGGTTTTTACATTTAGAACTATTTGATCCGCATGAGCCGTTTTATACCATGCAGAAATATCAAGAACTTTATCCCCACGAATACGATGGCCCGCAGTTTGACTGGCCCCCCTATGACAAAGTGACGGAATCACCGGATGCGGTTGAACATTGCCGCTATCAATATGCTGCCTTGTTAAGTATGTGTGACCACTATCTTGGCAAACTGTTAGACTACATGGATGATAACAACATGTGGGAAGACACAATGCTGATTTTAAATACCGACCATGGATTTTTACTGAGTGAACATGATTGCTGGGCAAAATGCGTACATCCATTTTACAATGAAGTAGCACACATTCCGCTGTTCATCTGGGACCCCCGTACAAAGGTTGCAGGGGAACGTCGTAATTCACTTGTACAAGGGATCGATCTGCCTGCAACGCTACTCGACTTTTTTAATGTTGCAATACCTGCCAATATGCAGGGAAAGCCACTAAAATCGACAATTGAGAATGATGAACCAGTCCGTCAAGCCGCTCTTTTTGGATTGCATGGTGCACAGATTGATGTGACAGACGGTCGGTATGTATATATGCGAGATTCTGTTGACAGTAACTTGCCCCTCTATAATTACACACTGATGCCTACACATATGCGTTCATTATTTTCTGTTGAAGAAATGAGAACTATGGAGATTGCGCAGCCGTTCGCGTTTACTAAGGATTGCAAATTAATGAAAATTAAACATTTCGTAGATGAAGGCGGAGACATAGACGTAAACAAGAAAATGGGTACAAAGCTTTACGATCTTTCCATTGATCCAAAGCAGGAACATCCGATTGAAAACAGCTCGATAGAACGGCAGATGATCGGTCACATGGTAAGACTGATGAAGGAAAACGACAGTCCTGCCGAACAGTTCGAAAGAATGGATTTATCAGAATACTTATAAAGGTTTTAATTTGAAAATTTAGCTTTAAAATTCACAATTTTGCGGGATTTTAAGGCTTTTTTCATTGTACTCATTTTTTGTTGCAAGTGAATTGAAAATTGGCAGCTTATGCGTGATGTTGCCATTATTTAATATGGCGACACAATAGCGATTGCTGATATGGAGGAATTTTATTGGAAGCAATGTATTTCATAGTTAGCTTCATTGCATCTGTAGTAGGTGCAATTTGCGGAATCGGCGGCGGCGTAATTATCAAACCGGTGCTGGACTGTTTTAATGTTGCGAGCGTATCAACAATCAGCTTTTTATCCGGCTGTACCGTTTTGTCTATGTCATGTTATTCCGTAGGAAAGGCATTCATCGCACATGACAGCAAAGTAGATATGAAAATTGGAACTCCGCTCGCGATCGGAGCAGCCTGCGGAGGATTGCTGGGAAAATACCTTTTTGATAACGTTAAGGCTCTATTTCAGAATACTGAAACAATAGGAGCGATTCAGTCAATTTGTCTGGTGCTCATTACCGTTGGAACATTGCTCTATACTCTTTATAAAGATAAGATTCCCGCAATGCATCTTACAAGTAAAACGATCTGTGCTGCAATTGGTTTGTTTTTGGGAATTATGTCCAGCTTTTTGGGCATTGGCGGTGGACCAATTAATTTAGTGGTTTTGTTTTTTTTCTTTTCGATGGATACGAAAACTGCCGCGCAGAATTCTCTTTATATCATCCTGATTTCTCAAATTTTTAGCTTGCTTTTTACTTTTGTAAGCGGTACGGTACCCAATTTTGCCCCAATGAGTTTAGCTGTTATGGTGGTTGGCGGGGTTACTGGTGGAATCTTGGGGCGTATTTTTAATAAGCGGATCGACAATAAAACCGTCAATCACTTATTTATATCAATTATGGTTGTTATTGTTATAATCAGCAGCTATAACATTTATAAGTTTCTAGTGATAGGATAAGTATCCTTAACAATATACTGAAATCTTATAAAGGAGATGATTTCATATTAGAATATGCAAAACAAGCTGCAAAGCATTGGAACAATATGGAGTTGATGGATGCTTAACTAAACTATTGTGTGTTGTTCCCACTAAATTGAAAAGGAGTCTTGCTAATGACTGATTTTTTCTAGCGCGGGAGGTTGATTATTTCGGTTTTACGAAAGATTACTCTACATTAGGTAGAGTAGCTGGACAAAAATGTTTGGGAAGGAAGAAGATTTATGAAATATGTATCGAAGAAGTTCTTAAGTTTTATTATTGCTTTGTCATTTGTGGCCTTTTCAATTGGGGGAGTGTTTGACAACAGCGCCTTTGCATCCAGTAAGATAATTACTGTAAGTCAGGATAGTTCATGTGATTATGCTACAATCAGTGAGGCTGTTCAAGTTGCGCAGCTGGGGGATACCATTATTGTTTACGGAGGTACCTACAGGGAGACGGTAACTTTCCCAAGAGGTGGAAACAGCGAGTCATCCAGAATAACATTAAAAGCGGCAGACGGCCAAAAACCAGTTGTAACAGGTTCAAACGCGGTAACTGATTGGACGAAAGACAGTAACAGCACTTATAAGCTGGTTAAAGATAGTGCTTATTTTGGCGATTTCAATCCGTTTGCCACAAAATGGCAGTCTAAAGGAAGTAATTATTCCGACTTCTTTTCCTGTGGCTGCGTTTACATCAACGGCAATGTTTTGCAGCAGGTATTCAAGAAGTCAGATGTTTACACAACTCCAAATTCCTGGTTTGCAGAAGCAACCGACAAAACAACGATATGGGCCAATTTCGACGGGATCGATCCCACAGATAAAAACAACGATGCCGAAATTAATGTAAGGAAACAGTGTATTACGGCCAAATGGAATCAGGGCTATATTACCGTTGACGGAATGACGGTGATTCATGGCTGTGGGCCGAAGACGATTGATTTCTGGCAGACCGTGGCAAAACCCATGGCCGGGGCCATTGCTACAAACGGCGGCTACTACTGGGTCATTCAAAACTGCGAAGTTACGCAGAATCGTGGCGTCGCAATTGATTACGGCAATGGTTCCCGGATGTTAGAACTTCAAAATGGCGGTGAACCGAAGCTGTACGGCCATCACATTATTCGCAACTGTAATGTTCATGACAACGGCACCAATGGTATGATGGCATACAGAGGCGCATACACCGAAATTTACGGAAATACTCTTAACAACAACAACACACTGGACACCGGTCTGCTCTCTGAAGCTTATATCAAGGATGTCAGCGGTGGCTTCGGCATCAATATTCACAATAACTACTTCTACAGCGATCAGGATTGGGCGGTGTATCCTATTTGGCTGGATAGCGAATGTGACGGTTGCCGTATCTCCAAAAACGTATTCTACTGTAAGGGTGACGGTCATGGCTTTACCTATGTGGATTCAGAAGTAAATCACGGTTGGCAGATGTACGACAATAACATCTTTGTCGGTGTGGGTCTGCACGTCATGTCAGCCAGTCACAATTACTTTGTAAACAATCTCTGGCTGAATGTGCCAAACGATACAACGAAAAGAAGCTGGCCCGGTACAGGTAAATGGGGCTTTATTGGTTCAGAAGGCTGGGACGGATACCAACGCGCGATGAGAGTTATGAAGCCCGGTACTTTGGATGTCATCAGTACCGTTGACGATTCGACCAGTCGCTTTGAGACCTATAACAGATTTAACAAGATGCTTGACAATGTCTTCTTTGACAATGGTCTGTATACCTCTTCCAGTTCAGTTGAAGTATCCCAAAGCGTATATAACGGCGCCAATACAGAAGTTGTTCTCTCTAAAGCAGCAAATGTCAATCCGGACTACAGCGGCGGCAGTTGGTCACATCCTGCAGTTGGCGGCCTTCCAATCGCATGGGTTGAAGCGAAGGCAAACACGGTAGGGACCGGCTCCATAATCTATGGCAATGAGTGCGACTACAACGTATACTACGGTGGAGCTCAGAAGGTTGGTTATCAGTATGCTTCGGCGCGCGGTTATGAAGCAGACAAAAACAGTAAAGTTGTAGAGGGCAGCGGAAATAACTATAATATTACAGCTACACCAAACTCCTTCAAGCTGACACTGAACGTTGATGACAGCTGTTCGACGATAAAATCTCCGGCTATTACCGGAAAATATTTAGGTAACACAGAGCTGTATCAACAGTTGGGCTATAACTTCTATGCTCCTGATGTTGACACCGACTACTTTGGCAATGCAAGAGACAGCAAAAACACAATTGCAGGTCCTTTCGCAAATCTGAAGGCCGGAAGCAACACCTTTGATTTGTGGCCGGTAACTGCAGCACAGAGCAGCCAAAACAACGGTTCACACCATAACAATAATTCTAGTTCAACTCCGGCAAACGGAAATCAGACGAATGCTCCGTTCGTTAGCGATACAACACGCGATCTACATATCAACAAAACGTATCAATTTAAGATTACCAGCCAGAATGGTATAATTCCAACTTTTACACTCGGAACCAGCGGCGTGTTTCAGTATCAGCTCGTAAAGACAGACGGGGATGATTATTATTTTAAACTGATTGCAATTGGGCAGCCGGGTGCGCAAGTTGGTATTTATGTCAACGGCGTGAAGCTGCTGGTCGCAACCGTAGGCGACACCGGTCCGGTTGTGAGTAGCGATACTCCTTCCAGGCTGAAAGTTGTCACAGGCAAATCATATATCTTCAAACTAACGTCGGATACAAAGCCGGTTTTTAACTCAGGTGATTCTTCCGTATTTCAAACGGAGTTTGTTAAAGCTTCCGGCAATGACTATTACTTTAGGGTAAAAGCCGTTGGTAAACCCGGCTCATCTGCCGGATTTTATATCAACGGATTGAAAACGCCGAGTACGGTAGGTGTTATCTCTTAATCGTAAGATTCATATTTTCTACGCAGATAAAAGGGGCTGTTGCAAAACAGCTCCGGAAAATAGAAATGCACAAAGAATCAGCCCGAAAAAACGTTTTACAACGCTTTTTTGGGCTTCTTTCTTGGCCAATTAAGAAAATATTTGTGCAAATTGCTATCGCAAATTCATTTTGCAACAGCCCCTTCTTCATTTACAACCTTGATTGACCAAATCTATAAACGCATGTGCTGATTTCGTTAATAATTTGTTTTTGTGATAGATGATAAAAAAATTCCGCGAAAAATTCACATTTCAATTTGTTTGACATGACGACAACAAAGATTTTAAAATGCCTTAATGCCATTATTATAGTCTTTCATAATAAAATAGCAATCAATATTATAAGATAATACTATTTTACATATGAATCGAAATGTTGTAAAGTATTATTGCAGTTAATAATATAATTAAAATAAAAAACAATAAGACCGGAAGGTATGAATATGAAATTACTTATAAAAAATTATTTTATTTATTATTTAGTGATGGATGAGAATAAAAAAGTTATTTGTAAAATCTCACGAAAGAGTTTACTAAGTATTAAAAGAAAAGTTCATAATTCGACGGTCGTTATTACTACAGATATTATGAACAAAGAGATTCCGGAAGAAAATTCTGTGTTCAATGAAGGCCAAAGATATATTGCTTATGACACAAATGATCAATCCAAAGTAATCGCAACTGCTTCCCTATTCTATAAAAGTTGTGACAGAAAACCGACTTATATCAATAGGCTGCCAGATCCAGATAGTTTAATTATACAATCAATTTATGGTGAGTTTATGATTAGAAATTCAGGGAGAGGAAGATATCCCATTTACCATAAATCCAAACTGGTTGGATCATTAAAATGCTTTTCTCATACAAGCTTTTATATTTCAAAAAATGAGATTCAAGATCCATTTTTTATAGCGGTTCTTTTTGTTTTTATAAACTATATGGATCAGGAAAGCGATTTCTTAATCGTATAACGACAGAAATAAATTTAAAATGGAAGGGAAAGTATCAATGATTTTTCAAAATCCCATATTGGCTCACCGCTGCTGATCTGTTTTCATCCACGACTTCCCTATTTTCGGGGCACCTGCAAAGAATGAGTAAATCTAGTATATTATAAAGGGGCGAATATGAAGTTTAATTCGATGGTCTAGTACATATAGTACAATGCTTTTCAGAATGATCTTGCAATTCACTGTGCAAATGTTATAATATAGTCGTAAAATGTTCAATAAATTTGTTAATAGGACCTGCTGCAGCTGAAAGTAGGATGATTATGAGAAAGTTCAGGGAATTTACTGAATTACATGAAAAGCAGATGAAGCCTGTATTTTTTACAGTGGTATGTATACTGCTTTTATCTCAGACATTGCTTTTTTCACGGGATTTCAGTACTTTCCTGCACGATATAAAAGGCCAGTATGTTGTTGTTCAGAACGACAGTGCCAATGGGATAGGGAAACCGGGAATTCATTCCTATGATTCTATAGAAACTTATCCTTCGGGGCCTTATAAAAGTATCATCGGTTTTACCGGTGACGGGGGTATTGACCTGCTGCATATTGACGGACTTTATCCACTTTGCCCAAAAGGAGTAGAAGCAAAAAATGAAAGTGCACGCCTGATTGGCAGGGAAGGGAATACGGTCCTATCTGTTGATCTGGTGAATACGCGAAAGGGTCAGTCGGTTCTCATGCTGCAAATTCAAGGAGACGCTATCGCGTCGGAACAAACTCTCACGGAGAACAATGGAAAAGATAGTATGTATTCCAATGTTATAAAATCTGTAGGCGCATACAATGATCGCGTCATGTGGCGCATGATTTTTCTGATGCTGGATGCGGTTGCGCTTTTGTTCTGGGTGGTAATGCTGGAAATGAAACTAAAGAATACCAAAGAGGATTTTATCCTGTCTGAACAGATTAAAATGGCTGAAAAAGATCGCATGATCCTCCACCAGTCCCGTCTGGCTTCTGTCGGGGAATTGACAGGCGATATTGTTCATCAGTGGAAACAGCCGCTCAACCATTTGATTTTGATTGTATCTAATATTGAAAACTGCTATGAAGATGAAGAAAATCTGGAATTAATGCGTTCCTTCACCAAAGAGGCGAAAAAGACAATAAAGCTGATGTCATCTACTGCCGACGATTTCCGGAATTTTATTAAACCGGATACGGAAATATCCTGTTTCGATGTGGCGGAAGTTGTGCGGTATGCCATCCAGATGAATCATGACCGGCTAATACAGAACAACATACAGATCAACACAGATAACAGTGGAAATACAAGGGTTTACGGGTACCGCAGTCAGCTTTTGCAGGTGATTCTCAATCTGATCGGCAATTCTGTGGACGCCATTGTGGAAAAAGAGACAGGTGACGGCGAGATCTGTCTGAATCTGGCGGAGGAAAAGACAGATATCTGCCTTTCCGTTCAGGATAACGGCGGCGGAATTCCACAGGACAGCATTCCGCATTTGTTTCAGGCGTATTTCTCCACCAAAGGCGTAAGCGGAACCGGAATCGGGCTGTATATGTCCAAAAAAATCATTGAAGAGACCTTTAAGGGCACACTTACGTTTCAAAACGTTCCCGGCGGCGCTTTGTTCAGCGTTTCTATTCAGAAATTCGGGGAGAAATAGGATGGAAAAAGTAAGCTTTTTATCAAATTTAAGCATTATCTTGGTGGAAGATGACGTGGAAACCTTGCGGCAGCTCGAGATCTTCCTCCATAAAAAAGCGGGGAAAATCTTTACGGCGACGAACGGTGTATTAGGGCTTAATCTTTTTCATTCCGTAAATCCGGATATTGTAATTACGGATTTGAAGATGCCGCTGATGAGTGGCGTAGCAATGAGCCGTGAAATTAGGAAAACAAATTCAGACGTACCGATTATTATCACAACCGCCCTTTCCGACAGAGATATTATTTTAAGCGCCGTCGATGTGGGAATCAATAAATATATATTAAAACCTGTCGATACCGATGATTTGGTCGCAGCGCTGGAGAGTGTATCCGCTAAGGTGCTCAAACTTCAGCAGGGAATTGCGACCGGGAATGGTCTTATTCTGGACAAAGAGGAAAAATTAAAAAAAGAAGATGAAATTAAACAGGTATTTGCAGCAATGTTGAAGCAGGATACGGGTAAGGGACCCCAAATTATTAAAACAAATGTTAAGGGAACCGAGATTGCCGTAGAGCTTAAAAGTGTGCTCACAAAATTTGAGATGGCGCTTCTGAAAGAGGAAAAGAATGCCCGTGTGGTCAATTACAGCAGGGAAATTTATTATTACGACCGCAAAAAACAAATGGAAGACGAGTTGTCAAATGTTTTAGGGCTGAGCTGTTCTTTGGAAGATGTTCAGGTCAATTCCACACAAAAAGTAGATATTCTTCTGTTCAGGTTGCAGTTATCATAAAACTACAGCATATTTCACAAAAAATATAGATTATCATTGGAGAAGTGTGAAAATTGTCGAAATCCACTTGACTAACTCGAAACTTGTATTATAATAAGGCTATGAAATAGATCTGGCAGACATCATAACGGTATTCCTGTTACGGATGAATGCGGAGTTTATTTCCGTTGATTTGGTTGTTGAAAAATTTAATAGAGAAATTGGCAGATTGTTGAGAGATAACCATAGGTTTGGTTGAGCTGAACAAGGTCGATTGCATACGAAGTTACTGTATGCTGTCGGCCTTTTTTTATTTCTCAAATTTGAAACAGGGAGGTAGAATTTTGGTTAATCTTATCCTTGCGGCGCACGGAGATTACGCTGCCGCAATTTTAAACAGCGCCGAAATGATTATCGGTGAGCAGGACCATGTTCAGACATTGGGACTCCATTTAGGAGAAGATGTAAATGAATTGCGTGAAAGGGTGAATCAGGCAATTACAAGCGCTCTGAAGGGAGGGGAAGTAATTGTATTGACGGATTTGAAATGCGGGAGCCCGTTTAATGTTACAGCGGCGCAGATGGGGGAGCTCGATTTTTATCATATTACGGGCATGAACCTACCCCTGCTGCTTGAAGTGCTTGATCGGCGCGGATACGAATCCGCTGAAGAAATTTGTGCATCCATTGTGGAAAACGGAAAGTCCACGATTATAAACGTAAATGAAATGTTAAAGGAGGTGTAAAGATGAAAAATATTGTATTAACCAGAATTGACGACCGTCTGATACATGGTCAGGTGGTTACAGCTTGGGTAAAGCAGTTTAAAGTGAACCGTATTATGATCGTAGATGATCCGTTGATAAAAGATGCTTTTATGATGAAAATCTTAAAGGCTGCGGCGCCGCCGCAGATTTCCGTGGAAGTACAGTCTGTGGTGTGTGCGGCTGAAATTCTGAATGGAGGGCCTGAAAACGGAGAAAACATTCTTATTTTGGTTAAGACTCCACAGGCTCTGGAAAACCTGATTGCCAGCGGCGTGGAAATCAAACGGATTATCCTCGGCGGTATGGGCGCGAAAGCGGGGAGAAAGAAATTTACCAAGAATGTTTCGGCAAGCGAAGATGAAATCGCCTGTATGAAGCGCATTGTTGAGAAGGGCATAGAAATGCAGTATCAACTGGTTCCTGATGAAAGGCCGGTTAATATCTCGAAATTTATTGATTAATGGATTGTGAGAAAGGGTGTATTAAATGAACGTTATACAAGCATTGCTGCTTGGAGTCATTTACTATCTTGGCAATAGTTCCCTGATAGCGGGGCCGGTCGGCTACTATACCGTATACAGACCCCTTGTAGCCGGATTCCTGTCAGGTCTTGTCTTGGGCGACCCTGTCACAGGTACTATTGTGGGTGCCACAATTAATTTGATGTATATCGGTTTTATTTCCGCAGGCGGTGCGCTTCCCGGTGACCCCTGTCTGGCAGGTGTTTTGGGCGCCGCTCTTGCAATTACGGCAAAACTGAGCACAAATGCCGCCCTTGCGATCGCTGTGCCAATCGGACTGATCGGAACCCTAATTTGGTTCGGCAGAATGACTTTTGACACCATATTTGCACATATGGCAGACAAATATGCCGAGGATGGCAAAACCAATAAAGTGTGGATTGCCAGTGTGCTGCTTCCACAGGGCATGTTGTTCCTGATAACGATGATTCCATGCTTCCTTGCCGCGTATTTCGGCGCCGGATATATTCAGGGAGCCATCAATTTTCTTGGTGAAAAAGTGCTTAATATTTTAATTATTATCGGCGGCATGATGCCGGCGCTCGGCATCGCCTTGAACCTGAAAGCAATATACAAAGGAGAGGCAAAAATCTTCTTCTTCATCGGCTTCTTAATCACGGCATATTTCAAGAGTGTGACAATGATAGCGATTGGTGCTCTGGCATTGTGTGTAGCAATTGTCTACATGCAGTTGAAAGACAAAATTGGGGGTGCTGCAAATGAATAATACGGCTGATGCAAAGAATGCCGAAGAAATCAAACAAGGGAACGGTACTTCCGGAAAATTGACCAGAGGCGATGTGCGCAAATCGTGGATCAACTGGCTCTTTCACAATCAGGCCTGCTACAACTACGAACGGATGCAGGGAATAGGATTTCTGCATGCTATGGTCCCAATCATCAATCGCCTTTATAAAGATGATCCGGAAGGGAAAAAAGCTGCTATGCAGCGTCATACCGGTTTTTTCAATTCGGAACCCTGTTTTGGTTCGCCGATTGTCGGTTTAACAGTTGCCATGGAGGAAAAGCGGGCCGAGGGTGCAGATCTGGATGATGAAGCGATCAACTCCGTCAAATCCGGCCTTATGGGTCCGTCGTCGGGAATAGGCGATACTGTTATTCAAGGTGTTCTGGTTCCGCTGCTACTGGCATTTGCCATCAGCATTTCCGTTTCAGGAAATTTGGTCGGCCCGGTATTATATTCCGTTGTCATTACGGCAGTTATTTTGGGTATCTCTTATTTAGGCTTTATGCTCGGATATAAAAAGGGCAACGAAGCGATCATCAATATGCTGGAAAGCGGAATTATCAATAAGGTGGTCGTCGGGGCAAGCATTATGGGCTGTATGGTACTGGGCGCACTGGTCGCAAATTATGTGTCCCTCTCATGTTCCATCGAAATTGCACAGAGTGCTGGTAAAACCTTTAGCATCCAAAAAGAACTGTTCGATGTCATATGTCCCAAGATTCTTCCATTGCTGCTGACATTCGGCTGTGCAAAGCTAATGGACAAAGGACACTCTTCTATCCGCATTATGCTATATATTATCGTATTTGGCGTAGTCGGCGGGCTGCTGGGTATCATTTAATCACTGCCAACTCAATATTTATTATATGAAACGAAGGAGAAAAATCATGAAAAGAAGAATGAACAACATCATCCAAAAGGACGGCAAAGCGTTTTTGGTGGCAATGGACCACGGCACCGGAGTTTATGTTTTGCCGGAGCTGAACCATCCTGACAAAGTGATTGAAGACTGCATTGAGGGCGGCGCAGACGGCTTCCTGATGTCTGCAGGCACAGCGAGCAGATTTGCTGATTGTGTTGGCAATAAGGGGCTTCTCATCCGTGCCGACGGCGGCACTTCCGATTTAAATGTAAACGGCGCACCCTTTGACCTTTTGGTAAGCGTAGAAGATGCTGTACGTCTTGGCGCGGATGGAGTCGTATGTATGGATTTCCCCGGCGCAACGGAAGAGCAGGCGTATTCAAAAATTCTTGCGAAGCTTGTCAGCGACGGCGCAAAGTGGAATATGCCTGTTGGTGCTGAAACACTGCCCCGCGGTTTTGAGTTTGGAAAGTTTGACGACCTGCGCACACCGCATAATTTAAAGCTGGCTGCCCGCATTGGTTGTGAGCTTGGTGCGGATTTTATTAAAACGCCTTATACGGGGGATAAGGAAAGCTTTACAGAACTGGTGGAGGGTTGCTATCGTCCGGTACTGATTCTTGGCGGGAATAAAAGAGGCGAGCGGGAATTGTTTCAGGAAATCCGTGACTCCCTTGACTGCGGAGCGGTCGGCGTAATTATGGGCCGCAATATCTACAGAAATGACAGCCCGGTAAAAATGTGCAAGGCAATTACGGCGCTGGTTCATGGCAATGCTACCGTTGACGAAGCCATGAAAATCATAAAATAAAAATGCTGTACGGTGCTATGCGGAACTGCAGATTTGCACCTTTGTGAAATGAGGAAACTATATTGAATTACGCATCGTTTTGTACCACGAATTATACACTTGGACGGGGCAGCCTGTCGCAAATCGGCGAATATAAAGACGGCCGAATCGCGTTGGTGGTCGACAGGGCAATCCTGAAGGCGCTCGGCCTTGAAAAGACTCTAAAAGAATACATTTTGAATAACTGCGAATACAAGGTGATCTGCGATGTTCCCAGAGAACCGACCATGGAAATGCTGAAAGAACCGATTGAGGAAATACGCCGGTATGCCCCCAAATACATAGTGGCGATCGGCGGCGGATCGGTTTTGGACGCGGCAAAAGCACTCTGGCTGTTTTATGAACTTCCCCGTTATGACTGGAACATGGCGTTTACGCCTTATCAGATTGAGCACTTCCCGGGAAAAGCGACGCTGACGGTTGTCCCCACGACCAGCGGCACTGGATCGGAAACAACGGGATGTGCTGTTATTAAGGATGATGAAAAACATAAGCGCATGATTCTGAGCAATGAAATTCTGCCAACCAGTGCGATCCTTGATTTCGATCTTTTAAAAAGCCTTCCAAAGAAAAATATTGCTTTTTCTGGAACAGATGCGCTTGCGCACGCTATGGAAGCCTCCGTGTCCAAAACCGCTTCCGGATTGGTCAAAGAGATTGGCTGTCAGGCCGCAATTACGCTCATCAAAGAGCTGCCCCGTTCTTACAGCGGAGACGCGGACGCCAGAGAGAAAGTGCATATTGCCGCTACCATGGCAGGTTCCGCAATCAGCAACGCCATTACCGGAATGGCGCACGGCATGGATTTTGCGGGGGGTGATTTCAACCTGCCTCATGGATTAATGACCGGGATGCTTCTCCCGTATACAATGTCTTATCTCGCACCTCAAGCCTTTTATGAAAAGGTGGCCGATCAACTCGGCATCACAGGGAATAGTGATGAAAAGCAAAAGGAACTCATCCGTACAATCTGGAAAATGTATGACGCGGTTGGGATGCCGAAAACGCTCGCAGAGGCGGGGGTGCCGGAAAAGGATTATCTTGAAAAAATACCCGCATATATTGAGCGTGCTAAGGCGGATGCCAATATCATTCTGTGCCCGAAGGAACCCACAGATGATGAATTGAAAACGCTGTTTCTGCAATTTTACTATGGATTGAAGGAGAAAAATGTATGAGTGAGACTATGAAAGTAATTGCGATTGTCGGAGAAAAAAAGACAGAACTGAAACAGGTCCGCAAACCTGTTCCGGGACAGCATCAAATTTTAATGCAGATTAAGGCCTGTGCCCTGTGCACATGGGAGCAACGCGCATACACCGGAGAGTCGCATATGCCGCTTCCTTTTGTCGGCGGTCATGAGATTGCCGGTATCATTGACTCCATCGGTTCAGAAGTCAATCCCAAAGAATTTCCGGTAGGCAGAAAAGTGGTCGCACGGCTTATCCATGTATGCGGCAAATGCTATTATTGCCGACACGGGGAAGAAAACCTGTGTGTGGAACTGAACAATTTGGATGGCTCTCAGATGGAGATCCCAGGAACCGGTGGATTGGGTCAGTACCTGAATGTGGATGATTCTCAGGTGTATTTTGTCCCGGAAGAGTTGCCTTATGAAAAAGCCGTATTCTGCGAACCCCTTGCCTGTGTAACAAATAGCATTGAGCGGGGCAGCATTGAACTGGGAGACGATGTTGTTGTAATCGGCGGCGGTATCATGGGGATGCTCCATGTTTTGTGCGCAAAGCTGAAAGGCGCGCGTGTCATTATGAGTGAACCGGACGAAGCAAGGCGCAAGCTTGCTCTTGAACTTGGTGCGGATATCGTATTCAGTCCGATTGAAAAAGACCCCGTGGAATTCATTAAAAGCCTGACCGAGGGCAGGGGTGCGGATGTTGTCTTCAATACAACCCCGATTGCCGCTGTCGCACAGCAGGCGGTTGATATGATCGGCCCGCTTGGGCGCTGTGTCATGTACAGCTCCATGCATCCGGACAAACCAATGTCTATCAGTCCCAATTGGATGCACAAAACGGAAGCGATCATTACCGGAGCCGTCAGCCCCAGTGTACGTTCGTTTAACCGTTCGGTCAGTTTGATTTCCAAGGAATTAATTAATCCGGAAAAACTAGTTTCCGGTATTTATGATTATTTGGATGCTGACGCCGCATTTAAGGCAGCAATTCGGCCTGATACTTTTCGTATCATTGTTAAATTCTAGTTGGCAATAGAGAAAATATAGGTTGTATCAAATCTTGATAGAAAAGTGAGAATATGCTATGGTCAGTCAAAAAGTTGTCGTCCGGCTGAAATTCGGGCTTCATGCCAGACCCGCCGGTGTGCTTGCAAAATTGGCGCAGCAATATAAATGCGACGTAAAAATGAAGGTCAAAGATCAGACCTTCAATGTGAAATCCATTATGGGAGTGATTGCAGCAGGGGTTCAGAGCGGCACCGAAATTGATGTGATTTGCAGCGGTGAAGATGAAGCAAAAGCAGTGCAGGATATTGTCAAAGCCATTCTTGCAGGCTTGGGCGAATAGATTTTCTTAAAGGGCGGGGCATTTTAGCGCCCTGCCCTTTTTGTTTTTAATATTGATTCTAAGGGAGGGTATGGTTAATGCTTATTTTGAACGGGAAAGGTGTTTTCGGCGGCATTGCAATCGGAAAAATTTCATATTATCGGCACAGCGACATCTGCGCCGAACAATACCATGTTGAAGATACGTTGAGTGAAATCCGGCGCTTTCAATTGGCTGTTCAGAAGGGAATTAAAGAACTTGAAGCATTATTTGAAAGAGCCTTGGGAGAGGTTAAGACGCACAGATTTTTAAGATTCACGAGATGATGCTGGAGGATGAAGAGTTTTCCTGGTCGGTTGAAGAAACCATTTTGAAAGAGAAAGTCAATGCCGAATATGCCGCTCATCAAGTTGCTTCAGCAGACTTTTCTTGACTTTGGAGTAGACGAACTTTCCGTTACTCCGTCCTGCGTCCTTCCCTTAAGGAAAGTTGTACGACAATTTTTAGATATTTTAAAATAAAAGTTCTTGACAAAAGCAAAAACAGCGCATAGAATGTAAAACAATATAATAAACTGTTGAGCAAGAGAAGTACGTAAAACTGATTGCGATCCAGAGAGCCGCTAGATGGTGGGAATGCGGCAGCATAGATTTTACCGAATGGACTTGCGAGGGCAACCCGAAATTCATGAAGTTAATGTTTGACTTTGGAAAAGTAGGCGTTGACGGGAACCCTGTCCGTTATCAGTAGGGTGCATATGTTGGTATGCAGAATGAGCGGGTGAATTTTTTCACCAATCTGGGTGGTATCGCAGAAGCAATTTAAGCTTTTGTCCCTTTTACGGGGGACGAAGGCTTTTTTTTTATACTTTTTTAAGGAGTGAACCATATGTTAAAATCAACCTGTCCTGAAGCATGCGCGCTGTCTGAAGGCTATGGGGTGATCCCAATCTGCAAAGAGATTTATGCGGATATTATTACCCCCATCACCATGCTCCGAAAGCTTGCCCAGCAAAGCCGGCAGTATTTTTTGTTGGAAAGTATTGAAGGTGGTGAACGATGGGGAAGGTACTCCTTTCTGGGATTTGATCCTGTGGTACACGTTACCTGTAAAAATCACGTCGTTACTGCTAAAGACAGTAATACAAAGAAAGTTTATACGGAAAACCCAATGGATGTGATTCGGGAAATCTTAGTGAATTACAAAACGCCGAAACTTCCCTATATGCCGCCGTTTACGGGCGGGTTTGTCGGATACTTCTCTTATGAAATGATCGGTTACGCTGAGCCGGTACTGAAACTAAAGGACAGCGAGTTTCAGGATGTTGATTTGATGCTGTTTGATAAGGGCATTGCATACGACCATTTAAAGCAAAAAATATCGGTGATTGTGAATATGAAAGCAATTGAAGGAGAGCAGGGCTACCGAAAAGCCGAAGAGGAAATTGAACGTATCATCCGAATCATCACAGACCCTTCACCTCTTCCCGCAGCTGAATCGGATGCCGCGCCCGAGTTTACCTGCAATGTTACCAAAGACGAGTATTGCGCAATGGTTGAAAAAACAAAAGAATATATCCGAAACGGCGATATTTTTCAAGCCGTTATCTCCAGACGGTTTGAGGCACAGTACCGGGCAAGCCTGCTGAATACCTATCGGGTACTGCGTACCGCCAACCCCTCTCCCTACATGTTTTTTATTCAGACCGGCGAAGTACAGATTGCGGGAACATCACCCGAAACTTTAATCAGACTGATAAACGGCAAGCTTACCACTTTCCCTGTGGCAGGTACACGGCCAAGAGGAGCAACCCCGGAAGAAGATGCGGTACTGGAGCGGGAATTGCTTGCCGATGAAAAGGAGCTGTCCGAGCACAATATGCTGGTTGACCTGGCCCGTAATGACGTAGGCAGAGTCGCAGCATACTCTTCAGTCAAAGTGGAAGCATATCAGATCATTCACCGCTACTCCAAAGTGATGCATATCGCATCCATTGTAGGCGGGGAATTGCGGCACGATAAAGACAGCTGCGATGCCGTCTCGGCTATGCTGCCGGCGGGGACACTCTCCGGAGCACCAAAAATACGGGCGTGCCAAATCATTGACGAGCTGGAGCCGCAGGCAAGAGGGATTTACGGCGGCGCAGTCGGATACCTTGATTTTTCAGGGAATATGGATACCTGCATTGCCATCCGCATGGCGGTCAAAAAAGATGATAAGGTGTTTGTTCAGGCGGGTGCCGGTATTGTGGCGGACAGCGTCCCGGAAAACGAATATGAAGAATCCGCCAATAAAGCAATGGCGGTCATTCAGGCAATACAAACAGCGAGCGAGGTGAATCAATAATGGTACTGTTAATTGATAATTACGACAGCTTTTCTTACAATCTTGTTCAGCTTATCGGAGGTATCCGCGAAGATATTCGTGTGGCCCGAAATGATGAACTGACGTTGAAAGAAATCACAGCGCTTCACCCGTCCCATATCGTTCTGTCGCCCGGTCCCGGCTTTCCGAAATCAGCCGGTATCTGCGAAGAACTCGTCATGAAAATGAAAGGCATTGTGCCTGTCTTAGGGGTTTGCCTTGGCCATCAGGCAATCTGCGAGGTGTTTGGCGGCAGGATTGTCCACGCAAAAGAACTCATGCACGGCAAACAGAGCAGCATTCACATCGCAAACGGAAGTCCTGTTTTTAAGGGCTTGGCCCCTATCATTCAAGCGGCACGGTATCATTCCTTAATCGCAGAGCGCACGTCGTTGCCCGATGAACTTTTGGTAATTGCCGAGGACGGTCAGCAGGAAGTGATGGCAGTGAAGCACCGGGATTACGAAATTTACGGTTTGCAGTTTCATCCCGAATCAATTTTAACGCCGCAGGGCGCAACCATCATACAAAATTTTTTAGCTATTGGAGGAACTGAATTATGATTACAAATGCAATCTATCGTTTATTAAACAAAGAAAGCCTGTCTTTTGCAACGGCAAATGAGGTGATGAACGAAATCATGGAGGGGAAAGCGACCAATGCGCAAATCAGTTCCTACCTCACCGCCCTTCGCATGAAGGGGGAAAGCATTGATGAAATCACCGCCAGCGCCGTTGCTATGCGGGATCATTGTACAAAATTAGTCCCCGAAACCGATGTGCTCGACATCGTCGGAACCGGCGGAGACGAAGCCTACACCTTTAATATCTCAACGATCTCAGCCATTGTTGTTTCTGCGGCGGGCGTACCCGTCGCAAAACACGGCAACCGCAGCGTTTCAAGCAAATGCGGCAGCGCAGATTTATTGGATGCATTGGGGGTCAAAATTGATCTGACGGCGGAGCAAAGTGCGCACATTTTAAAGAAAATCGGGCTCTGCTTTATGTTTGCGCAGACCTATCACGCTTCCATGAAATATGCGGCGCCTGTCAGGCGGGAACTGGGAGTGCGCACCATTTTTAATATTCTAGGCCCTCTGGCCAATCCGGCGGGCGCGAATTTACAGCTTCTCGGCGTGTACGATGAAGCTTTGGTGGAACCGCTTGCCAGAGTGCTTGCAAACCTCGGCGTAAAACGGGCGATGGTCGTCCACGGGCATGACGGGCTGGATGAAATTTCACTTTGCGGTTCTTCCACTGTGTGCGAAGTGAATGACGGAAAGCTTAACAGCTTCTTTCTGGATCCCGTTCAGCTCGGCTTTCAAAAATGCATGCCGGAAGATTTGGTAGGCGGTGATCCGCAGGAGAATGCAAAAATCGCATGGGATATTTTATCAGGTAAAAAAGGTGCTAAGCGTGATGTTGTTCTGCTGAACTCCGCAGTATGCTTATACATGGCCAATAATGACCTCACGCTGCGCGATTGCGTAAGGCTGGCGGAAGAAACCATAGACAGCGGCAAAGCAATGGAGCAGCTGAATCAATTCATTAAGCTGTCGCATGAGGCGGCAGCATGATTCTGGACACGATCGCACATTCAACCAGAATCAGAGTGGAAGAAGAAAAAAAGCGTGTTCCGTTCGAGGCTCTGAAAGAAAAAGCATTCTCACTCAAAATTGATACTCCATTTCTCTTTGAAAAGGCGCTTCAGGAAAGGGAACTCTCGTTCATCTGTGAAGTAAAAAAGGCGTCACCCTCAAAAGGAGTGATCGCGGCTGATTTTCCCTATCTTCAAATTGCGCAGGAGTACGAAACGGCAGGCGCAAGCGCCATCTCAGTGCTTACAGAGCCTGCATTCTTTCAGGGGAACAATACGTATCTTTCGGAAATCAAGCAGGCAGTACATGTTCCGGTACTGAGAAAAGATTTTACCGTCGATGACTATCAGATTTATGAAGCAAAAACACTTGGCGCCGATGCGGTACTTTTAATCTGCTCATTGCTAGATGCGGATATCCTAAGCAAATATATAGCCGTCTGCGATCAATTAGGAATGTCTGCTTTGGTTGAAGCACATACCGCGGACGAGGTGCATTCCGCTTTACAGGCGGGCGCTAGGGTAATCGGCGTGAATAACCGTAATTTAAAGACCTTTGAAGTCGATTTTCATACCTGTATCAGACTGCGCCGGCTCGTACCGCAAAATATCGTTTTTGTGGCGGAAAGCGGAATTCAAACCGCGCAGGATGTTGCCCTGCTTAAAGAAGCGGGCGTTCACGCGGTACTCGTCGGTGAAACGCTGATGCGCAGCAAGGATAAAAAAGCCGAGCTGAACCGGTTGAAAGGAATGTAGTATGACGAAAGTAAAAATATGCGGATTAACGCGAATCGAGGATATCGCCGCTGCGAATATGACCCGCCCTGATTATATCGGTTTTGTTTTCGCACAAAGCCGAAGAAAAATCGATTATGACACGGCGGCTCGATTAAAGGCTGCCCTTCACAGCGGGATTCAATCGGTCGGGGTGTTTGTTGATGAAGCAATTGAAAATATTGCTTCCCTCGTGCAGGCGAATATTTTGGATGCTGTTCAGCTTCATGGCTCTGAAGACGCGGCGTATATGGAACGTCTTCGTACTACGATCGGTGTTCCCATTATCAAAGCCGTCCGGGTGCAGAGCAGTGAACAGATTTTAACTTACAGCAGTATGCCATGCGACTATCTTCTGCTGGACACTTACGTGCGAGGAGAACAGGGCGGCAGCGGAAAATGCTTTGACTGGAGCATCATTCCAAACATGCGAAAACCCTATTTTTTAGCGGGAGGGCTGAACGGCCAAAATGTTAAGAATGCAGTCAAAATACTGCATCCCTACTGCGTGGATGTCAGCAGCGGCGTGGAAACCGACAGCGTAAAAGACAGCGATAAAATGTTGGAATTTGTAAAACAGGTAAGGAGTGTGAGATAAATGCCAAACGGAAGATTCGGAGCCTATGGCGGGCAATATATTCCCGAAACCCTGATGAATGCGGTGATCGAACTGGAAGAGGCTTATACGCATTACAAAAATGACGCGGACTTTAACCGGGAGTTAAAGAGTTTGCTTACAAACTATGCCGGGCGCCCTTCCTTATTGTATTATGCGGAGAAAATGACCAAGGATTTAGGCGGCGCAAAAATATATTTAAAGCGTGAGGATTTGAACCATACCGGTTCTCACAAAATTAATAATGTATTGGGACAGGTACTTCTGGCAAAAAAAATGGGCAAGACAAGGGTGATTGCCGAAACGGGCGCGGGACAGCATGGCGTTGCCACCGCCACCGTCGCCGCGCTGATGGGCATGGAATGTGAAATTTTTATGGGGAAAGAGGATACCGACCGTCAGGCTCTCAATGTTTTCAGAATGGAGCTGCTGGGCGCCAAAGTGCATGTGGTGACCAGCGGCACCCAGACGCTCAAAGATGCCGTGAATGAAACTATGCGCGAATGGACGGCGCGAATATCGGATACCCATTATGTGCTCGGTTCGGTGATGGGGCCTCACCCGTTCCCCATGATTGTGCGTGATTTTCAGAAAGTGATTGGTGAAGAGGTAAAACAGCAACTGATGGAACAAGAAGGGAAACTGCCGGCTGCTGTGATTGCCTGTGTGGGCGGCGGGAGCAATGCGATGGGGCTGTTTTATGACTTTATCAACGACAAGGATGTGCGTCTGATCGGCTGTGAAGCCGCCGGACACGGCGTTGACACCGACAAAAACGCCGCCACGATCGCAAACGGCAGTGTGGGCATTTTTCATGGTATGAAGTCGTATTTCTGCCAAAATAAATACGGTCAGATCGCGCCGGTTTATTCCATATCGGCAGGACTTGACTACCCGGGAATCGGGCCGGAACATGCTTTGCTGCATGACAGCGGCCGCGCTCAGTATGTTCCGGTTACCGACCGGGAAGCAGTTGATTCGTTTGAATACCTTTCAAAAAGAGAGGGGATTATCCCCGCCATAGAAAGTGCCCACGCCGTCGCTTATGCAAGAAAGCTGGCGCCGCAAATGAAGAAGGATGAAATCATCGTGGTCAATCTTTCCGGAAGAGGCGATAAAGACGTTGCTGCAATTGCACGCTACAGGGGGGTGAATCTTCATGAATAGTATCACAAATGCGTTCACAAATGGTAAAGCGTTTATCGCGTTTATAACGGCTGGAGATCCTGCCCTTGAAACGACCGAAAAACTGATTTTGGCTATAGAACAGGCCGGTGCGGACTTAATTGAAATCGGAATTCCCTTTTCTGACCCGGTGGCGGAAGGCGAGGCGATTCAGGGCGCAGACCGGCGCGCGCTGGCTGGCGGGGCAACAACCGACAAAATCTTTGACATGGTCAAGCATGTAAAAGGGAAAGTACACATTCCGTTGGTGTTTATGACGTACATCAACCCTGTTTTCACCTATGGTGTAAAACGGTTCATGCAAAAATGCCGCGACTGCGGAATTGCAGGAATAATCATTCCGGATTTGCCGTTTGAAGAAAAAGAGGAAGTCCTGCCCGCCTGCAGGGATTACGGAATCACGCTAATTTCCATGATTGCGCCAACATCCAACGAGCGTATTTCCATAATAGCCGCTCAGGCGGAAGGTTTTGTATACTGTGTATCCTCCTTGGGGGTGACCGGCGTGCGCAGTGAAATCACCACCAACATCGGAGACATGGTGGCTCTTGTAAAAAAATCAACGAATACGCCATGCGCCATCGGGTTTGGTATTTCCACGTCGGAGCAGGCCCGGGCAATGGCCAAATCTGCGGACGGCGTGATCGTCGGCAGCGCAATCGTAAAGCTGATTGCTCAATACGGTACAGAAAGCATTCAGCCTGTTTACGATTATGTGAAGTCCATAAAGCAGGCAATCAGCAAAGAATAGGCAATTTCGTTGGACTTTTTTAAACTGTGTATTAAACAAATAAGTTATTCCCAACACTACATAAGCCGCTTTGGTAACAATTTGATGGTCTTCTTTTACCTTGTAACGAATGGCATCCATGAAGA
The DNA here is from genome assembly GCF_963664915.1 of uncultured Caproiciproducens sp. Lineage (NCBI taxonomy): Bacteria > Bacillati > Bacillota > Clostridia > Eubacteriales > Acutalibacteraceae > Caproiciproducens > uncultured Caproiciproducens sp. The sequence goes on along the minus strand of NZ_OY761810.1, from coordinate 430,796 downwards.
CAAAGGGATACACCGTTTCATTATATAGAGAAATCAGCACTTCACCATAAGGACGCATAAAACAAACCGTGCTCTTTCCTTTGGTTTCAACCTGCTAAATCGAATGCTCATACTTCAACCACACAGTTTTGGGCTATATCGTGTTCAAGTGTTCCGACAGGATTTCTTTTATTAAGGATTGATCACCTTCTTTGATTGAAAGGTTCTGATTTATAATCAGAGCGGCTAATCCGTACGACAGCGCCCACAAAGTGATAATGGTATCAAACTGTGTTTGTCCATCTTTAGGGTGTATATTAAAATAGCTTTTTGTGGATTTTATCAGAAGATTAAACGGAACTCCAGTGGAGCTTCATTACGAATTTGTTCAACAGTTAAGGATGGAGTCAACTTATGGAAAAACAGCATTTTAAAATAAACGGGGGTGCTGCACCATGAATTCGACATATCATATTTCTAGATCCAGAATGTTTTGCTTTGTTCCCTGTTCAGACAGCATCGCTACAGCTTCCAGTTGGTTCTGAAATTCCCGTTGCATTTCTTCAATGATAGCATGCAATAAATCTTCCATGTTTTATCATAAATGATTCTCCCCTTTATACTTCAGTATATCTCAGCAGATTGACACTGTAAGCCTGCTGTGATATATTTACTATGGGTACAGGCTGACACTGTAACCCATAGCAGGAATATTTGTTAAGGAGATTTGTATGATACGTTTTAATGGCTTTTGGATTGACGACAGCAAGGCAAAGGACTCTTGGCCAAAGCGGATTACAAATCTGGATGAGCTGCCCGTTTATTACCATGATTTCGTAAGAGATTGGCTGCAGCAGGGGATGGTGCTGCCGGATATTATTTTAGTCAAACAGACAAATAAGTGGGAAAACGATCGGCCGGAATATGCGATCGCTCAATATCAAGACTGTATAATGCTTCTGAGAAAGACCGGAAACAATCAGGTGCTTAAAACGGTAATCAGGGGAAACGATGTAATCAGCGTAGAATATAACCAAATTTACCTTGATTGCACAGTTATCGTTACTTTCCTGCAAAGCGGAGAATTTCATAAAGCACAGTTCCATTTTAACGCGGCAACAAAAAATCTGTATGTTTCAACGCTCAATATTCTTTTGGGAAACAAAACTGACTATTTAGAGGATGTAGGTACTCATGAGAATTCTGTCTGCAGTGATTTAATGGGGAAAAGTTACTTAATGCTTAATTATAGCAAGCTTGCATACCGCATGGATGATAAGATCGAGCAGTATTATTGGGATAAGATGGAAACCGCAGCACAAAAGAAAATGAATAAAAAGACTAAGAAAAGAAAATTGGAGACGGAATTTTTTATTGCATTAATGAACAAAGGAACGGCTATTGTCAAAGCAAGCAAAGACCATATCAGCGCGTACTATTTGTGTTGGAGTCGGACTCAGCAAATTTCACTTTCTACCGACCAGTCCGGAGAATATTTTATCAAAATTACGACCATTGCAAATGATTGCTTTTGCATCCCTGTGCAGCAAAAAAATTATGCAGCCGCTCAGAATTTTATTAATCAGTGCTTAAAAAGAACGGTTCTCAAATTTTAAAATGATATTTTTTAGCTTCTGATGATACTTTTGCTGTCCGGCGTTTTGCCGGACAGTTTTTTGATGTCTTGTTATATTTATTAGGAAGGCAGTTCCTTTCATTCGGTAATCCATATCGGACTCCGCAGCATGGATTTCATATGGAATTGCCTCTACCGGGTAATGATTGATGAAGGACAGAAATACACCATCTTCTTGTAAAAAGAAGATGGTGATAGTTCTATGATATGCTTTTCATTATTCGTAGCGGAGCGCTTCAATCGGGTCAAGCTTGGCCGCTTTGTTCGCCGGGTAATAGCCAAAGAAAACACCGATGGCCATTGAAAATCCCACAGCGAGCGCAATCGTACTAAGAGAGGGACTGGCCGCCTGTTGTAAAAGCAGTCCGCCTACATAGCCAAGCCCCTCACCCAAGACGATTCCAAAAATACCGCCGATGACGCATATGATGATGGACTCAACGATAAACTGGGCGCGGATGGCACTGTCCGGCGCGCCGAGCGCTTTGCGTACGCCGATCTCACGTGTGCGCTCCGTCACGGAAACCAGCATGATATTCATAACGCCGATGCCGCCGACCAGCAGGGAAATCGCCGCAATGACTGAAATGGCGAGGGAAAGGGTGTTAAGCATGGTGTTCGCTTGAGAAATCATAGATTCCATACTCATTGCCTCACACTGATACGTTTTATTTCTTGTATAATAGGTATTAAAAAACGTTTGGGTATCGTCAGCAAATTGCGTGCAATCCGTTCCGGTTTTGGCTGCAACGGTAACGCTTTGGTAACCTTCATCACCATTTGTCAAATTCTTTGCAGTGGTAACCGGAATGTAAAAGGTAGTGCGGGTATCCTGCTGCCTCATCATGCCTGAGGAAGAAGCTTCCTTGTAAACGCCGACTACGGTGTAGGTTTGATAACCGTAGTTAGTTTCCACTTTAATTTCCTGACCAAGTGGGTTCTGGCTTGCCGAAAACAGGTTGCTCACAAGATTTTCGGAAACAACTGCAACTTTCTTCTGACGGTTGTCGTCATTTTCACTGATAAACCTGCCCTTGAGCAAGGTGATGTTACCGGTAACTTCATATCCGTCGTTTACACCGGACATGTTTACGCTGGTTGTCTTATGGTTGGTGGTCATTTTCCCAACGCCGACGCTTTGAGTCAGCCCGATGTCTGAAATTTTATCTCCGTATTTTTTTTGGTATTTCGCCAGCATATCATCTGAAATTAAGTCATCCGCAGAGACTGAACCGGTACCGGAGCCTCCTCCCATGCCGCCCATACCGCCACTGCTGTCGTCTTTTGTTCTGAGCGATACCGTTATATTTGTAACACCGAAACTCGACATTGCACTGTTGACGGAGCTGGTCATTGCAGTGCCCACAGAAGAAATGGCAATGACAGAGCCGATACCGATAATAATACCCAGCATGGTAAGCAGGGCGCGCATTTTGTTTGCAATCAGCCCATTAATGGCAAGAGAAATATTTTCAAGCAGATTCATGCTTTACCTCCTGTTCTTCTGGAATAATGCTTTTGTCACTTCTGATTCTTCCGTCATGAAGGGTGACAATCCGTTCAGTTTCTTGTGCCAGTTCTTTATTGTGCGTAATTAAAATAATGGTTTTCCCTTGATTTTTGTGCAGCGAATGAAATAAATCCATCACCAGCCTGCCGGTGGTGCTGTCGAGCGCACCGGTAGGCTCATCCGCAAGAATAATCGCAGGGTCATTGGCCATGGCGCGGGCAATGGAAACTCTTTGCTTTTGCCCGCCGGAAAGTTCGTTAGGCATGTGCTTTGAACGGTCGGACATTTCGACCAACTCCAGCAGTTCTTTTGCTCGCGTAGACCTTATTTTGGAAGAAAGACCTGCATAAAGCATAGGAAGTTCCACATTGCCGAGTGCGGTGGAACGCGGAATTAAGTTGAAGGTCTGAAAAACAAAACCGATCTTTTTATTCCGAATCTGGGAAAGCTCGTTGCTGCTCATTTTATTGATCGGAACGCCGTCCAAGATATATTCGCCTGAAGTTGGCCGATCGAGCGCACCGACAATATTCATTAAAGTGGATTTGCCCGATCCGGAAGCGCCGACGATTGATATGAATTCACCCTCGTACACCTTAAGATCAATCCCATGTAAAATTTCCAGTTCGTTGGGTGTGCCTATATAAAAGGTTTTGACAATATCGGTCATATTAATTACTGTTTTTCTGCTCATTTACTTGTACCTGATGATTCATTTGCATTCGATGTCTCTTTTGCGCCCGCTAGCTTAACGGTTGACCCTTCAGCGATCTGCTTGCTCTCTGAAACGATTTTTAGCCCGTCCTTTAAGCCGCCGCCGGAAATCTCAATTTCAGAATCGCTCTCAGTCCCTACCGTAACGGGAATGGAGGTTGCCTTGTAGGTGCCGTCTTTTTGTTCTGTGACGGTATAGACAATGTCTTTGCCTTGTGCGTCAGTTGTTACTGCGTCAAACGGTACCGTATAAACGGAATCCTTTTTCTCCAGGATAATGTCGGCAGTGCCGTTCATTCCAATTAACAGGCCGGAATCCTTTGAAGTTACCAAAACATCCGCTTCAAATTCCGCATCGGTGCTGCTTTCGGTTGCGCCATCTTTGCCCTTTACGGATGTGGGGGAGATTTTTTGCAGAACCCCTTCAAATGTTTTGTCGCTGACCGCATCTGCTTTGATGACTGCTTTCATCCCGACTTTTACACTGCCAATGTCGTATTCCTTAATTTTTACAGAAATCTTCAGTGCATTGGTATCTTCAATGACAAACATCAGGCTGGTCGCGGGCGCATTTTTCACTGCATAAACTGCCGTGATGGTACCAGAAGCCGGCGCGGTAATTGTGCACTTCTTTAATTTGGTCTGCAGTGCGTCCAGCTCTTTCTGGGCCGCCGTTTGATCTGCGGAAAGTTTATTGCTGGTTATGTTTTGTTGGGCGGTGTCCAAAGATTGATTCACAGATATTTCTGTGGCTTTCTGCGCTTTTACCGCACTGTCATAGTTATTTTGTGCAGTTGTTACCGCATTTGCCAAAGTAGCCAGATTTTCGTCAGATGCGGTATTTTGGGCATTTAAGGTTTTTACCGCGCTGTCGTAAGAAAGCTGTGCGGATTGCATTGTTTGTCTGGCTGAATCAAGGGCTTGCTTGGTGAGATCGTCTTCATTGTCTTTGTAGTCTTTTTTGGCATCGTTGTATTTTTCTGTAGCGCTGTCAAGCGACAACTTAGCGTTTTCCACGGCAGACTTCGCACTGATCAGAGTGGAATTTGTATTATCTGAAAGGTGCTTTTTCGCATTGCTTTCATTCAGCTGCGCGGTTTCAAGGTCGCGCTTCGCCGAAGTCACCTTGTCATTTGCGTTGTTTAATTCTGTGTTGAGACCGGCAGTTAAAGTGGATTTTGTGTCTGTGTATGTTTTTTCGCTGGTATCTATTTTTTGTGACGCTTGCGCGGCGCTTGTGCGAAAAGCGGCCTGCTTCTGCGCAATGGTGTCTTTGACATCTTTTGAGTCCAGTACACACAGCACATCGCCTTCGTTCACATGGTCACCTACCTTAATATTCACGGTGGTTACCGCATAGCTTAGGTCACTATAGACGTTGATAGAATCGGTGCTTTGGACTACACCGGATGTGCTGACAATATTGCTGATGGATGTTTTGCTTAACTGAGTGGTTTGCACTGACACGTCGGCAGCATTGGCAGTTTTCCACGGATGCCAAACGAATATCCCAATTGCAGCGACGGCAACAATACTGGCTGCAATCAGTATTTTATTTTTTTTCTTCATGTTGGTATTTACTCCTTTTTAAAAATGCGTATTTTATTATAAGAAATTTTATTTGTACTATATACAATAGCAAGAATAAACGGTAAAAGCTTAAATAAATAGGTCTTTATGATGCCTTTTCGAACTGACTGTTGTACAGTTCTGCGTAGAAGCCTCCTTTCGCAAGCAGCTCCTGATGATTACCACTTTCAATAATATCACCATCCTTCATAACCAAAATTATATCGGCATTTTTGATGGTGGAAAGACGGTGTGCGATAACAAAGGAAGTTCTGCCCTCCATCAATTTATCCATAGCCCGCTGTATCAGCACCTCGGTACGGGTATCAACGGAGCTTGTCGCCTCATCAAGTATCAACATCGGAGAATTTTCAATCATAGCGCGTGCGATCGTAATCTGTTGCTTCTGACCCGCGGAAAGACTTGATTCATTGCTGAGAATTGTGTCATACCCGTGTGGTAATGTCTTTATGAAGTGGTGGATGCCTACTGATTTGCAAACCCTTACCACTTCGGCATCACTTACACCTTCCTTACAATAAACAATATTTTCCCTGATTGTACCCTCAAACAGCCATGTATCTTGAAGAACCATGCAGAATAGATCATGAACATTTTCACGGGTAAGTTCACTGATCGGCACACCATCAATCAGAATTTCACCAGCTTTGATTTCATGGAAGCGCATAAGCAGATTGACAATTGTAGTCTTACCCGCTCCTGTTGGGCCGACGATGGCGATTTTTTGGCCGGGATTCGCCTTTGCTGAAAAATTATGAATCACTGTTTCATTGGAATCTTCATACCCGAAACTCACATTGTGGAATTCAACCTCTCCCTTTGCAGAAGAAAGATGCGTTGTTTTATGACTCTCATCTGCCATTTCTTCTTCATCCAAAAATCCAAATACACGTTCACTGGCAGCGGCTGTGGATTGAAGACTTGTGGCGGCTTGTGCAAGCTGCGAAAGAGGCTGTGTGAACAGCCTAATATAGAGCATGAATGCAACGATGACTCCAAAACTGATTGTGCCGTTGATAGCAAGAATTGCACCTGAAATACAAACAGCGACATAACCAAAATTTCCAATGAACGACATGATCGGCATCATCAAACCGGACAGAAGCTGAGACTTGAACGCGCTGTCACAGAGCTTTTCATTGATGTCATCAAAGTCTTTCTTTGATGATTTCTCGCCATTATATGCTTTCACTACGTTATGCCCCGAATAAATCTCATCAACATGACCATTCATTGCTCCTAGATAACGCTGCTGACTCGTAAAGTATTTTTGCGATTTTGACATGATTATCATCATCAGCGCAAAGCCTATGAGGGTGGAAACAACGGCTGCAATTGTCATGATTACATTAGTGAAAAGCATCATAATGAGTGAACCAAGAAAAAGGGTCGCGGCGGATATGAGCGTGCCGATGCTCTGGTTCATGGTTTGTCCAATCGTATCAACATCGTTGGTCACACGGCTCAATATATCTCCATGTGTTGTTTTGTTATAGTACCAAAGCGGCAGCCTGTTGATTTTACGAGATATATCCGAGCGCAGATTTTTGGTAACCTTTTGCGTTACCGTAGCCATGATATATCCTTGAGCAAAGGAGAGCAGCGCGCCAATTCCGTAGAGCACTACGAGCGTGACGCCAATTTTGACGACAGCGTTTAAATCAATTCCTGTTTTAAGCCCTTTGGTAATCAGGTCTGTAATCTCGCTGAGCTTGTTCGGGCCGACAAGAGTAAATATCGTGCCTACCACAGAACAGAGAAGCGCCGTAATGATTACTGCCAGATAAGGTTTGCAATAATCAATTAACTTTTTCCAGGTTTGTTTAAAATCTTTCGCATTTTCTCCGGTTGCTCCCATTCCCCCAGGGCCGCCTGGTCCTCCAAAGCCTCTGAGACCGCCGGAACCATTCTGCTGTATGTTCCTGTTTTCACCAATCTTATATTCGTTTTTACTCATTACGCCAGTTCCTCCTTTGAAAGCTGTGAAAGTGCGATTTCTTGATATATCTTGCATTTTTTCATTAATTCCTCATGGGTTCCCATGTCGACCACGCTCCCTTCATCAAGCACAATGATTTTATCTGCATCTTTAATTGTACCGATGCGCTGTGCAACGATGAGAGAAGTAGTAGCAGCGGTTTCCTTCTTCAGTACGGAACGTAACATCCTATCCGTTTTATAGTCCAGTGCAGAGAAGGAGTCATCAAAAATATATATTTCCGGTTTTCTGCAAACCGCACGCGCGATGGATAGCCGCTGCTTCTGGCCGCCGGATACATTCGTTCCACCCTGCGAAATATCTCCATCGTACTGCTCAGGCATGTTTTCGACGAAATCTTTACTTTGCGCAATCTCAACCGCCTTCTTCACATCTTCTTCCGTGTAAGCATTGCTGCCGTTGTCGCCGTATGCGACATTGGACGCAACCGTACCGGAAAACATCACGGCTCTTTGGGGAACATAGCCAAGTTTGTTATGAAGTGCTTTTTGTGTGTATTCACGGACGTTCACACCATCTATGAGCACTTCTCCCTCTGTCGCATCATAGAAGCGGGGTACCAGATTAATCAGGGTACTCTTTCCGCTGCCCGTTGAACCGATAAACGCGACCGTTTCGCCCTTGTGCGCTGTGAAGCTTACATCATTCAGCACATATTCTGCCGCATCGGGATATTTAAAACTGACATTACGGAATTCGACTTCTCCTTCTACGCCTTTGGTTGGTTCAGTTATCGTACCATCAAGTATCGTAGGCTTGGTTTCAATTACTTCAACAATACGCTTGGCAGATACTGAGGCGCGAGGCAGCATGATGAAAATCATGCTAAGCATCATAAATGCCATGATTACCTGCATTGCATAAGAAGAGAATACAACCATGTTCGAAAACAATGTGATTTTGTCGGTAATTCCGGCAGCGTTAATGAGATAAGCACCGATCCAATAAATCGCAAGACTGAGCCCGCTCATAATTGCTGTCATGCCCGGCTGCATAATTGCCATAACACGGTTTGCAAAAAGATTATTGCTGGTAAGCTCATTGTTCGCAATCTCAAATTTGTTTTCCTGATATTTCTCGGAGTTATATGCCCTAACTACACTAAGCCCTGTAAGGTTTTCTCTTGTTACTCGGTTGAGATTATCTGTAAGCCCCTGAATCTTCTTAAACCTCGGAATTACAAATACGATAATGACGCTGATGATTATAATAAGAACAAACACTGCAACGGCAGTTGTTGTTGTCCATTGCCAACTTTTATTTGCAATCTTTGTAATCGCAAATACAGCCATGATCGGTGCCTTAATAATTGCCTGCAAGCCCATTGCAACAAGCGTCTGCACCTGAGTGACATCGTTGGTGGAGCGAGTAATTAGACTTGCAGTAGAAAATCCGTTAATTTCCTCCATGGAAAAGGCTTCAACATTATCGAACTGCAATTCACGCAATTTTTTTGAGAAAGTTGAAGCAACCCGTGCTGCAAAACCTGCAACGATAAAAGAGGATACAAGACTCCCGAGCGCACACAGAATCATCCATCCGCCCGCGGCAAGAATCTTATCCATTTGATTACTGCCACTCTGAACAAGCTGAGTGATTTCAGCCATATAGTCGGGTAGTTTTAAGTCGAGATAAACCTGTGCCATGATAAACACAAGACTGCACAGAATCAACATCCACTCTTTCTTTTTCATATACTTGAATATTTTTGTCATACTTTTATAACCCCTGCTTCCCGTATTTAATGTATGTGCAATAGCATAGTTGTTGAGCATGAACCAATTGTGAACTGGAATAGTAGCAGAAAAAAGGCTGCCGTCCAAAAAGTACGGCAACCTTTACTAATGATATATTTTATTTTTCTTTATGAACCGGCAGAGTCACAATAAATGTAGACCCTGATCCAGGTTTGCTGGTGAGCGATATGCTCCCGCCGGACACGTCAACAATCTTTTTTACAAGAGCTAGTCCAAGACCGTACCCCTGCTTAGAATGGGATGAGTCACCTTGAAAAAATTGTTCAAATATTCGGGCTTGTACTTCTTCATTCATTCCCTCGCCGTCATCGGAAAACTTCACAGTTACGCTGTTACCTATGACACGCGCGTAGACGCAGATAACGCCGCCGTCTCCGGTGAACTTGATGGCATTGTCCAGCAAATTGCTCCACACTTGGGCAAGCAGCGCCTCATTCCCCTCATATTCGATTTCAGGGACATCGATATCAAGGAATGTATTTTTCGAACTCCATTCAGGCTGAAACAACAGCACTGCCTGACGAATTTGTTCATCCAGACTAAATTTGACTGGTTGTTCCTGAATCTTTTGGTTTTCCAGCTTTGATATGCAAAGGAGGTCACTTGTAAGCTTGATGAGTCTTTTGCTTTCTTTTTGTATCGTAAGGATGTATTCGTGTCGTTCCTTATCTGTTATCGCATCGCCATCAAGCAGCTCTGCATAACCTGAAATAATAGATAATGGCGTTTTAAACTCATGGGATACATTGGATATAAAGTCTTTGCGCAAATAGGCATTTGATTTTAATTCCTGAGCCATCAAAGTAAAGTCACGGGCAAGCTGCCCCGGTTCATCCTTTCTATCCATACCGCGAAAGGAAATATCGAAGTTTCCCGCTGCAATCTGCTTGGTTGCATTTGATAATTCCACGATAGGGGATACGGCTCTGCGTGAAGAGATTCCGATAATAATAATGCAAAATAAAATAATTAAAATCGGCGTTATAACTTCTCTAACCGCAATACCGAGAATAAAGGCATTTGGCATGTTTATTGAGATTATATTTCTCGTTATCAGCACCGAAACTGGTACCGAAAGAAAGGATGCAACTAGCACGATACCTGTCATTAATAATATCAGTCTGCCTCGCATGTGCTTCATCGTTTGACCACCGCCTTATATCCAAGCCCCCTAACGGTCCCAATTTCAAAATCCTCTGAATCATGAAATTTCTCGCGCAGTCGCTTAATATGAACGTCAACTGTACGTGGATCGGTTTCGCTCTCATAACCCCATATCTCATCCATCAGCGTCTGCCGTGTAAAAATCTTATCGGGATAGGATAGCAGCATATGCAAAAGATAAAATTCTTTCTGGGGAAGGGTGATTGTCTGATCATTTGAACTTACTGTCAGCGCATCAGAATCTAATGTTGAAGCTCCAATCGCAAGGATATGCTCTCCGGACAAATTGGAACGGCGCAGAAGCGCCTCAACCCTAAGCAGCATTTCCTCAAAATCTATCGGCTTCACCATATAATCGTCCGCACCTGTTTTAAAGCCCTTTCGCTTGTCTTCAAGGGCTTCCTTTGCTGTGACTATTAATACAGGAAGTGTGATTTTTGCACTGCGCAGTTCGCCGGTCAACTCATAACCGTCCATCTTGGGCATCATGATGTCTGCGATCATCAAGTGGATAGAGACATCTTCCAGTACATTCAATGCTTCAACGCCATTTTCAGCCTCGTAAACATTATATCCCGCGCGCGATAGATGAATGCGCATCAGTTTCCTGAGCTGCTCATTATCTTCTACTATTAAAATATTGATCATGATAGGCCTCCGATCGATAATACATCCATTATATCTATTAATAACTTACCTTTTCAATATGAACTGAATATGATGTTTGCGCAATAATCCCGATAAATGGGATTCGTTATACTCAATCCTCAAATATCGGTTCGATGAGCTCTTTGATAAACCCAATGCTGTCCCTGGCGTTCGGAATAAAGAGAGAAGCGATAGAAACCACCATTTTTTTCTTTGTGTTGACATAGATTACATTGCCGCCGTCTCCCATAGCCGCATAGCTATCTCCGTCAATGATCCACCAAAGATAGCCATAGGCCAGATTGCCCCATTGGACGCATCGGCTGTGTTCTTCTGTGCTCTCGGATATCCAAATGGACGATACAATTTGTTTGCCATCCCACATTCCGCCATTCAGGTATAATTGGCCTGCCTTGGCCATTTCCGTTGGTGTCAGGAAAAGGCCCCAGCCTGCTGTGTTGTTTCCTTGCGGGTCAACAGCCCAGCCACTGGTGTTTTTATCGTTCATAACGACGATATGCTCTTCTTTATTACGCAGAACCACATTGTGCGTAATATTGATTCCAAGTGGCGAGAATAAATTTTCCGTAGCAAAATCAAGTATCGGCTGTCCTGTCGCCCTCGTGAGGATACCTGATAAAATCTGGGTTCCTCCGATGGCGGCATAATTGAATTCGCCGACAGCTCCGTCTCCGCCCAATAAATCGAGCGCGTCTTTGATTGGATTACAGCTTGAAAAGAACATTTCGTACGGTTCCGTTTTATATTTATACGGTGCCGTCATCGTCAGCAGATTGCGAATCGTGATATTCTGTATCGTTTTCTCGCCTTCCGCAACCGTGTAGCCGGGGAAAAACTCCAAAACCTTCTGCTCTGTACTTTTAATATAACCCTTATCAAGAGCAATGCCGAACAACGCGGAAACAATGCTCTTTGTCACCGAATACACATGAATAGCGTTATCGGCAGTATATCCATTAAAATAGTTTTCATATAATTTTGTGCCGTTTTTTTGCACAATAATGCCCGCAATATTGCTATAGTCACTGTTTATTGTCTTTTCAAGCTCTTTCATTTTTTCCTGATTCATACAATTTTCTCCTTTAAGTAAGTTATAAAGGATATCCTTAAAACAAAGCATAAGTCCATTAAAAATTAATGTCAATAGGTTATTTAATATGATTAAAAACTTAACAAAAAAGCATTGAACCATGATCAGTAAGCAAAAATAGGGAAAAGGAAGCAGCGAATGAATCGTTGCTTCCTTTTGATTGTGTTTCGTCTTTATACAGTATGAGATTTGGGTTTGATCCTTATTTTAATTAGACTGATTACATCATCCAGAATCGCAGGTTCTGTAACATTTATCATCAGCCAACGACCTCCGGCAGAAAAAGTGGCTTTGATACAGGCTCACCCATACCTCCTTGCGGGTTGTTTGAGGATTCTTACGCAGCGCTCCACACTCGACATGTTTGTAAAAGTGAAATTTAACCGTATAGTCTCCCATATTGCATGATCGCTTTTTGCGTATATTCACGCACAAATGCTGTTTTGCTTTCTGTATATCCGTCACGATTATATTCAAACTCTCTCCAAAGAGACAGTTTCAGTTTTTCATATGCTTTTGCAATCTCTGGATGTTCGTTCAAGTAATCCCTGAAATACAATTCGTCGTTGTCACCAATTCTTCTAAGATGTAAATGAAACACCTTATCAGCAAAACCGTTCGGTGTATACCCTTTATTGAAATCAATGCGCGTTTTAGTTTGCGCCATGCATATATAACCGTTGTGCAAGAGCATGCTTTTAACTGCATCAAAATCACTCGAATTTATTTCTATCAAAACATCAACGATCGGCTTTGCCCATATGCCATTTATCGATGTACTGCCAATGTGATGAATTTTAACTGTTTGAAGCAGGATGGGCAGGAGCTGCCCTTTTTCTGTTTGATACCAATTTTTCCAATAGGCTTGGTGTTCTGTTAGTTGAATTGGGAACAGATGCCACAATTCTTCTAGTGACATTTCTGACAAAGGTTTGCTCATAAAGTGCCTCCTTCCATTTCTTGTCCATCTATCACTTGAACCAGATATTTTTTTGATTTTCAATCAAGTCAATGTCGGGTTTGAATCAATCCATGTCATCCCGCAGCGCGTCGATGATGTTTTCTTTTCTGATCTTGCTGACAGCATACGTCATGGTGATAAAGATGACAAGAAGCACGCTGAACACGCTGATCCCGATACTGGCCCACGGCAACACAAAATTGATGCTGTCCGCTCCGCCGAGGAACATTCCTTTGTAGATCAGCCAGGAGAAGATGATTGCCAGAGGAAGCCCGACAAGCAGTGCCCTCATGCCATAAAAGGCACACTCATAACGCATCATTCTATTGAAAGAGTGGTCGGACATACCCACGGACTGAAGCATGGCAAGCTCCCGGCGGCGCAGCTTGATATTCGTGGAAATCGTATTGAACACATTGGCAACCGCAATCAGCGAAATCATAATGATAAAAGTATACGCGAACACGTTGGCAATGAAGATGTAATTGCGGCTCTCAGCCATCAGGTCATAGCTATTGTACAGGTTGTACGTGGCTGTAATTCCCGCACCCTGAATCATCGCTTCCATTTTAGCCGCCGACTGCGAAGGATTCTTTGACCGAAAGGTCAAGCCCTTAATAGCCACATGGGTATCGGAGGTTTCAAACTTCTCTTTGAGCGAATAGGGGGCCATCACCCTAAAAAAGATCGAATTCTTTGACTCGGAGTTTCCTAGGATCGGGAGTGTATCGGGCGGCACGGTATTGACAAACGTAATGCTTGCGTTTTGTACCTGTTCCATCTTCTGCTTGCCATTTGATTCGGGAGCGACGGTAAAATTCAGGGAAGAACTCTTGAACATATCAATAAACTTGTCAACCTCCTGGTTGGCTTTCCTGTAGCTTGTCAGTTTGGCAACGGCGATCATTTTCGCATTTTGCCCGGTATATTCCTTTACGGGCAAGCCGAGGCCTTTGATAATATTCAGATAGGCGCTGTCATCAAGAAACTGGAGGTCAATTGGCAGATTCACTGTCTCGTCCGGCGAATGTGATCCCGCGTATTCCCAGTAATCGTCTGAAAGATCGCTTGCCTTGGCAGCGCAGGAATACTTCATAAGCGCTTGATACGAGCTTTCGGTAACACCGTCGGCGGTTTTTAGTTTGCCGTAAAGCTTCAGCATTTCGCTGTCGTTCATGTCCTGCGTGGCAAAACCGATGTCATAGGTAGTAAAGGATGTTGTCTGCTCCGACGCTTGTTTCAAATCCGTTACAAAGGCACTGGTCGATATAAACAGCACTACGCTTAAAACAAGTGACAGCACAATGCTGCGGTAGCGCTTTTTGTTTCTTTTGAAGTTTCTCAGCGCAAGCGTTCCTTCCAGACCGTAGATGCGCTGTGCCAGTTTTGAAATTTTGATTGCTTTGGTTTCCACTTTGACCTCGTTCGTCTGGCGAATACACTCCATCACGGGCGTATTGGCAGCCTTGCGAGCCGGGATATCGGCCGAAATCAAGATTGTGATCATGCTGGCTGCCACCGCCGCGAGGATTACGGGAGCAGACACCGTCAAGGTCAAAGGTACGTCGGAGTAGAGAATGTTTGCGAAGTTCTTGGCGACGACGCCAATCACAAGTCTGATGCTGGCTATGCCGACGAGAACACCAATCGGGATGCCAATGGCGCCGATACAAAGTCCTTCAAACAGCACCGAATGGCGCAGCTGCTTTGCGGTGGCTCCCACCGACGAGAGAATCCCGAACTGATGTGTGCGCTCGTTCAAGGAGATGTTGAAGGAATTGTAAATCAAAAAAATCGAACCAATCATGATGATGAGGAGTACAATGCCGCCGACTGAGTACAGAAGCGCGTTGAATACCTGATCGCTCGAATTGTCCGAAAGACCCATGAAGCGCAGCGCTTATCAAAGTGGTCACATCTATCTGCTCATCTTGGAAAACCACAATGCCCGCGTCCAAACGGGATAATTTCAACAGGGAGGTTAGCAGCCAATCCATCTGTACAAACAATTCCTTTGTTTCCCGTATCAATGCTTTCCGTTCATTTTTGTCAGGATTATTCTCTAACAATGACAGAATAAGGTTTACGGATGTGAGAGGGGTGCGGAGTTGGTGAGCGATGTCGGCCAGCGAATCGGCAAGATGTTCTTTTTCTTTTTTCAGTGCGTCGTTTTGCTCCCGAATACGCAGTGTCATTTTTGTTATCTCGCTTTGCAGAATGGAAAGTTCGCCCTCATCCGATTCACCAATATACAGATGGTCAGCGTTATGAAGAACAAGATCGATTTGATCTGAAATCTGCGCAATGCTTTTATATCGGGCCTTGGTAAATACAAAAAACGCTGCCCCAAGAGCGGCGGCAGAAGCAATGGCAAGGATTCCAACCGCCGTATTGATTGCAAATCCCAGCGTCACAGCGGCGGCAGCTATGAAGGAGAACAAAATGGCAAACTGCCGAAACTCTCTATTCCGAAGCATACCAGTCCCCCAATCTATATCCTGTCCCGCGAACGGTCAGAATGATTTGCGGGCTTGCGGGGTTGTTCTCTATTTTCTCCCGCAGGCGTTTAATGTACACGGTCAATGTATTGTCATTGACAAACTCGCCCGCAGCATCCCACAATTCGTCAAGCAGCCTGCTCCTTGTGATAATATTTTTCGGATTGTTAATAAACACCAACAACAAGCGGTATTCTAAGGCTGAAAGAAAAACCTCGCTGCCGTCTTTTTTCACGACGCCGCTTGCCGTATCGACATGAAGCCCGCAGATTTCAAAAGCCGATGGAGAACGTCCGCTTTTTCGCAGGGCGGTTCTGATTCGTGCGATCAGTTCACGCGGACGAAAAGGCTTGGTTATATAGTCGTCCGCGCCCATGTTCAGCCCGGTAACAACACTCGACTCATCGCCGGAAGCCGTCAGAAAGATAACGGGAACATCCTGTGTTTCTTTGATTTCCGTGCAAACCGTAAAGCCATTTCCGTCAGGCAAAGAAATATCAATCAAAGCCAAGTCGAATTTATTCCCAGCAAGCGCGGCAAGGGCCTCACTCCGCGTAGGGGCGTGGGTGACTGTAAATCCCTCCGAGCGGAGCAGAAGCACAAGGTTTCTGGTGATTGCCTTATCGTCCTCAACCAAAAATATCCGTGGCATTAGTCAGACCTCCGTATTGGATAGTAAATAATTATTCTAACAAATCTTTTAGCATATTTTTATAATTGTTCAAAAATTGTTTAGTAATTTGATAGTTATCTGTTTGTTGATATTCTGTTTGCTGAATACCTTTTTCAGAAAGAGTATATATAATACTATTAGGGTAGGCTGTTAGAATCGGGGAGTGGGTGGCAATGATTAATTGGGAATCCTGCTTTACCAACTCATGAATACGACAAAGCATGGCAAGCTGCCTCTGAGGCGACAGAGCGGCCTCGGGTTCATCAAATATATAGACTCCATGTCCACCCAAGCGGTGATTGAGTAACGCAAAGAAACTTTCTCCATGCGAGCATTTGTGCAGAGATCCTCCGTAACTATGCTTTATTTCTGGAGCACGTGAAGAAATTGCATCAAGTTCTTCAATATTACTCGCGACGTTATAAAAACTTTCAGCTCTTAAAAAGTATCCATCACTTGGATGCTTTATACCTTTAGAAAGTAAAATATATTCACTTAATTCAGAATGGGAATGATAAGTTTCAAAATTAAAATTGCGGCTTCCACCTTCAGCATTAAAGCCAAAATTAACAGCGATTGCTTCAATAAGCGTCGATTTCCCCATCCCATTTTCCCCCACGAGAAAAGTTACATTTTTATGCAGGGGTAACGATTCCAATGCTTTAACCGCGGGAATAGAAAATGGATATTGATTGAAATCTTGTATTTTATCTCTCTTGAGAATTACTTTAGTAAGATATTGTTCCTGCATATTTCACCTATCCTGCCACTTAAATTAAGTTCTGAGAGTACGCTGCGATTGTAGTAGAGATAATGCGCATTTCGCGTTTACTTTCCGAGCATGCTCACTATGAATATATTTTTACTTTTTGATAATTTTATGTAAATAGTTTCTCACATATCGTTCATCATCTTCAGGATAGGTAAAGCTGTATTTTTCCGCGATTTGTCGCCCTAAAGAACCGAATAGATTAATCATATAGGTTAGCCGGATATAGTATCCTTTGTCCACTTTTCGAGAATATCTAGCTGCTTCGGCGTATGAAACCAATGTTCGCCATCTGGCACTAAAGTGAGTTTACAGCCAAATTGCTTAACAAAAGCGACTACGGTTTTCTTTTCCGTCAGATTATCCGCTGTGCCATATAGAATTGATGTTGGGATGTCCCACTTCACAATTCCGTGTTTCCGGACATAACTCAGATATTCCCACGAAAGCGTTTCTCCAAAATTTGTAGGAATAATCTTCTGATTTGCAAGCTGTTCTTCCGTAACGTCGGACCATTTCATCAGATTGTCAATCAACAGCTCCATGTCCAATATAGGCGACACAAACAGGCAGCGGTCAATAGACTCTTCGGCAAAGCTGAGCATTGAGAAATAAGCACCTATACTGTTTGCCCGAATGCTAATGCGATCCCATCTATCCCTTACATTGGATAGAACACACTTGAATTCAGGAACCGTGTGCCACGGATTGAAAGTACCGGTTTCGCCCCTGCGTTCACCGTGTTCCGGCAGGTCAAAGCTCAGTACCTGATAACCATTAGGACAGGCAATAGCAGCAAATGGCTCTGCTTCTTCTTTGTATCCATTCTTGCCATGAATGAATAAGAATAATTTTTTTGCTGGTTTTCCATAAAGAATGGCGGGTATGTGTTGAATTTTAAATTTCTCCATAAAATCTCCTGTTGATGCAAATGCTCTTACTGATATTTTGATTCCATGTGCTGCAAGTTCTTGCTCATTCCTGTTAGGTGCAATATTTCTCTCCAAGACGGATTTCCACCGTTTGCAGCCGATTTAGATATCAAATATGCGGCCTTGGGCAACCATAGGGAGAAAGATGCGGCCCACATCCAGCGGCCTTCGACTGGGAAATTCAAAACCATACCAAGTTTCCCAGTTCGTTCATAATGATAAATCAAAACTTGCTGGTTAAACTGGAATGGAACATCTATTAAAACAGATTAAACACTCAAACATGATTTTACAAAGTCTACGGGAATATCCATTCTAACTGCCGTTTCTTCAATGCTTAAACCATGAGAGATAAAGCGTCTTACCACCACGTGCAAGGCTTCTCCAACTTCAACAATGTGTTTATCCAAATCATAGAATCTCACAACACGCTGTCCCCAGCGATGTTCAAAAAGGGGGTGAACGTAAGTGATGTCAAATGCTTTCAAATGTTCTATAAAATTATCCATGTCATCCTCTTCAAAATACAGTTCACAGACGTTATTTTGAAACGTTATTTTATCAGTTTTGATAAAATCTTTCCACGAATCAAGCGTTTGTA
This sequence comes from uncultured Caproiciproducens sp., assembly GCF_963664915.1. Lineage (NCBI taxonomy): Bacteria > Bacillati > Bacillota > Clostridia > Eubacteriales > Acutalibacteraceae > Caproiciproducens > uncultured Caproiciproducens sp. Next base: position 412,254 of record NZ_OY761810.1, on the reverse strand, counting down.
ATACCACCCCGCCACTTAAAGTTACATTGGCGCCAAAATCTGCAACTGCTTCTAAGCCTAAGATATCATGGTAAAAATTTTTGGATTTTTTCATATCTGCTACCGCGATCAATGTGCTTGTATATTTCATAGTTTTGTCCTTTCTCATTCATGCCTGTTTTCGCAAATAATCGGATAGAGGTTCCGTTGTATGTCATAAACATAATCTATGTATATAGTTAATGATTTAAAATAAGTATAGCAAAGCAGGACATCTATATCAATAGATGTCCTGCAAAATAACAGCAATTAATTATCAGATACTGTGAAAAGGCAAGAAAAAAGACTTACGAGCGTTTGATCGAAGCGTCTACGACTTCAAAATGGTATTGGATAGCGCGAACCGCGTCATCTTCATCGTTGCGGCTCAAGGCATCCACCAACTTTTCATGTGCAAGATATAACTGCTCCGCTTGCGTGTCATCCTGAACAATGCGCCCGTACATGATGCTGATGAAATCGTTGATGGTCGAAAGCATCGCCATGAAAAGCGCATAGATCAGCTTGTTGCCGGCGACTTCACAGAGAAGCGTGTGAAATTTTTGGTCGAGCAGGGAACCTTTTTCGTCGTCCGGCTCTTCACGCATCTGGTTTACCAGATCCGCCAGTTTGGCCGTTTGCCGGGGCAGAATGCGACTGGCAGCCAGTCGTGCCGTTTCGGATTCCAGCCCCCTGCGCAGTTGGCTAACCTGCAGGTAGTTGGTTTCACCCATCATCATCATGATTCGGAGCGTTTCACTCAGATTCTGTTCAAGATCGCACGTTATAAAATTACCTCCGCCGTGTACGCTGGAGATGAAACCCATCAGACTCAGAGTACGCATCGCCTCGCGGACGGAGTTGCGGCTTACTCCTAGCAGTTCAGCCAGATCCCGCTCTGAAGGCAGGCGCTCTCCGCGTTTGAGGTTTCCACGCCAAATCTCGTCCTTAACATAGTTGATCACCCGCTCATAGGTTTTTTCACTTTTCTTCGCTGTTGCATCCATAGAAATATCTCCTTGCAGCAAAACTGCTGCACCTGCTATTCTCTACTGAAAGATAATATTGAGATGGTCCTGTGCAGAGAACCCACAGGGTTCATTTTAATTTTGTTCTTTATAGTTTTATATGACAGTATATTTTAACATTTTTGCACACTTTAAACAAGTGCGCTTTCATTTGTAGCCGCAAAAAACAGTAAACCGCCGGCTGGATTCCAGCCGACGGTTTACTGCAAGTATGTATAAAAAGAAGTGAACTGGTTTATTTTACACCCATCCAGCCCGAGATGACCATGCGCTGCACTTCGCTGGTTCCTTCATAGATCTCGGTGATTTTTGCGTCGCGCATCATGCGCTCAAACGGATATTCACGGGTGTAACCATAGCCGCCGACCAGCTGTAGGCACCGGCGGGTCACGTCGCTGGCGGTTTCGGAAGCAAAAAGCTTTGCCATTGCGGCAAGGTGGGCATATTGATCGCTGTCCTGTTTGGCCTGCGCCGCGCGGTATGTTAACAAACGAGCCGCGTCAACATGCGTCTGCATATTGGCCATTTCAAACTGTGTGTTTTGGAACTGGCTGATGCGTTTGCCAAACTGCACACGCTGGGTAATATAGGGGATGGTCTGATCAATGCATCCCTGAGCAACGCCAACAGCCTGTGCGGCGATGCCGATGCGGCCGCCGTCCAGTGTCATCATGGCAACTTTGAAGCCCTTGCCAATTTCGCCCAGCAGGTTCTCCTTCGGGATTTTGCAGTCTTCAAAAATCAGCTCGCAAGTGGAAGAACCGCGGATTCCCATTTTCTTTTCATGCGAACCGATGCGAAAGCCGGGGGTGCCCGACTCAACAACAAAAGCAGAGATGCCTTTGGTTCCCAGACTCTTATCCGTCATGGCGAAGATAACAAAGACGGACGCAAAGCCGGCATTGGTGATGAAAATTTTGGAGCCGTTGAGAAGCCAGCAATCACCCTTGTCCTCGGCAACCGTACGCTGCATGGCGGCGTCGGTCCCAGCGCCGGGTTCGGTCAAAGCAAAGGCACCCAGTTTTTCGCCGGAGCACAGGCCGGGCAGATACTTTTGTTTCTGCTCCTCCGTGCCGAAGGCGAAGATTGGCCAGGCGCACAGGGAGGAGTGCGCGGAAAACATGGTGCTGGTGGCTGCGCAGTGCTTCGCGATTTCTTCAACCGCTGCAATATAGGAAAGGTAGCTCATGCCGGCGCCGCCCACTTCTTCCGGGTAGGCCATGCCCATCATGCCCATCTCGGCAAGCTGGTGCCATGTTTGCTCAGGGAACCGCTCCTGCTCGTCAATCTCCGCGGCCAGCGGCGCAACCGATTTTACGCAGAAATCATGCAGCATATCCAGGATATCCTGTTCTTCACTGGTAAATTTAAAATCCATATAGGAAGACTCCTTTTCTTAATTTAATAAGCCTTATGCTTTTGCTTTTTTTATTTCAGCGGTCAGTGCCGGGACGATCTCAAAGAGATTACCCACAAAACCATAGTCCGCAATACCGAAAATCGGGGCATCAAAATCCTTGTTGATTGCCACGATCACATCGGACGAGCTCATGCCGGCCAGATGCTGGATAGCACCCGAAATGCCGCAGGCGATGTACAGCTTCGGCCCAACAGTCTTGCCGGTCTGACCAACCTGATGGGAATGGGTAATCCAGCCCTCGTCTACCGCTGCACGGGACGCGCCGACGGTAGCGCCCAGCGCGTCCGCTAACTCACGGATGACCTTAAAGCCTTCCGCTCCGCCGACACCGCGGCCGCCTGAGACGATGATGTCCGCGCCTTCGAGGTCAACGATCTCGCCTGCGGCCTCGCAGATGGTTTCAAGCAGGGTGGTACGGATCTGATCCGCGGAAACATGAAATTCCTCGCGTATGACCTCTGCCTTGTCTTCACAGGCGTCGGGTTTCTTAAAGACGCCTGGACGCACCGTACCAAGCTGCGGACGATGGTCCGGGCAAAGAATAACCGCCATTAGGTTGCCGCCGAATGCCGGGCGGGTCCATGCGATGTTACCGCTGGCTTCGTCAATGTCCAACGCGGTGCAGTCAGCGGTCAAGCCGGTGCCAAGACGGCAGGACAGACGCGGCCCGAGGTCACGGCCATTCGGGGTAGCGCCGATCAGCATGCTCGTAGGCGCGTATTTTTCAAGCACGTGTGCCAGTGCGGCGGTATAAGCGTCCGTAGTGTATCGCTGGAATTCTTCGCTGTCTATCACAATCACCTGATCTGCTCCGTGCGTGCTTGCTTCTTTTACGGCTGCATCTGTGTGGTAGCCGATGACAACGGACACCAACTTGCCGCCCTGCTTGTCGGCCAGGCGACGTCCGGGGTTCAGTAATTCAATTCCAACATTTTTAGCAGTGCCATCCTCTTTGGTTTCCAACAACACCCAAAGATCCTTGGTTTTGATTTCCATTTCCGATGCCTCTCTTTCAAATCACGTGCGCTTTGCTCAGCAACTCATACAGCTTCTGAGCGGACGCTTCGGTGGTTTCTTCTTTGACCACAAAGCCGGCTTCTTTACGCGGCGGCACATACGTGCGTTTTACTTTGGTGGGCGAACCCTTTAGTCCGGCATGCGCCGGGTCGATGTTCGTCAGTTCCGCTGCGGTAAGATGAGTAATCTCTGCTTTGCGTGCCGCCATTTTGCGTTTGATGGTAGGGAAACGGGGATCAAACGAAGGTTTTGTGAAGGTTACCAAGCAGGGCGTCTGAACGCCAATGACTTCCTTGCCGTCTTCCGCTTCGCGGTAGACATGAAGACCGTCGGCTACCGATTTTACTTCCAGTGCGTAGGTCACCTGCGGGTAGCCCAAGTGTTCTGCAATTTCCGGGCCAACCTGAGCGGTATCACCGTCAATCGCCTGCTTGCCGCAGAAGATGGCATCAAATTTAACGCCTTCAAGTTCTTCTGTTTTCGCGATTGCCTTGCTTAGAATATAGCTAGTAGCCAGTGTATCAGAACCGCCGAATATGCGGTCTGTCACCAAATAAGCTTTGTCAGCCGCAATGGCAAGGCATTCCCGCAGTGCGTTCTCCGCCTGCTGCGGGCCCATGGAAAGAACCACAATCTTTGTGTCCGGCGCATCGTCTTTCATACGTGCCGCCGCTTCCAGTGCGTAGCCGTCAAATGGGTTAACAATACTTGGCACACCGTCGCGCACCAGGGTGTTGGTTACCGGATCGATCTTAATTTCATTTGTGTCCGGTACCTGCTTGACACATACAAGAATGTTCATATCATTACTCCTTTAAAAACTATTCTCCCTTTCTCATTAGGTCCATGCAAACCTTGCCGGGGTTTAAAATCAGCTTCGGATCAAATACCTTTTTAATACCACGCATCAGTTCCATGTTCACCGGACCCAGCGCGTTTTCAAGAAAATGCACTTTACCATAGCCAATGCCGTGCTCGCCGGAGATCTGACCGCCGAGCTCCATCGTTTTCTGGTAGAGGGAGCTTAGGAACTGTTCGACCTGTTTTTTGAATTCTGCCTCCTCCATTTCCGAGGAGCAGGCGTAGATGTGCAGGTTGCCATCACCGGCGTGGCCGAAATACTTTACTTCAAAGTTATAGTTTTGCTTGAGCTCGTTGACATATGCGACATAAGACGCGATTTTGTTTACCGGCACAACCACGTCGCATTCGTCCAGCAGCTTGGTCTGCTCTTCGATGCCCTCCAGGAAAGAAGAACGGGTCGCCCAAATGTCTTTCAGCTTCGGCGCTGTGTCTGCCACCAGAACATCCAGCGCGCCTTCTTCCAGCAGCATTTCGGATGCGCTTTCCACGATCGGGTCCAGCTCATCCATGGAGTCGCCGTCAAAAGTAACCAGCAGATAGGCGCCAACGTCCGTGCCTTCGATCTTACGAGGGAAGACCTGTTTCCCCAGATATTCTTCGGAAGAAATCAGGATTTCTCTCTCAAAGAATTCAAGAGCCTGCGGACGGAAATGCTTCATAAAGAATTTCGGCACGGCTGAGATACAGACCGTCAAATCCTCGAACGGAGCCATCAGGCTTACAGTGGCCTGCGGGGCGGGGATGAGCTTTAGAGTCAGCTCTGTGATGATGCCCAGCGTACCCTCGGAACCGATCATCAGGTTAGTAAGGCTGTAGCCGGAACTCGTCTTGGAAACCGTGCCGCCTAAGCGGGTAATTTCACCGGTTGGGAGGACCACGGTCATGGCGCGGACATAGTCGCGGGTAGCGCCATACTTTACTGCGCGCATACCGCCTGCGTTGGTGGCCACGTTGCCGCCGAGGGTCGCCATCTTTTCACCCGGATCCGGCGGATACATGCAGTCGTGTTTCAGCGCATCCTCCGCCAGCTGCTGCAGCAGCACGCCGGGTTGTACCGTAACTGCGAAGTTTTCCAGGTCGTAAGACAGGATCTTGTTCATGCGCATGGTGCAGATCACGACTCCGCCGCAGATTGGGGTGCAGCCGCCTACTAGACCTGTGCCGGCTCCGCGGGTTGTGACAGGGATGTTATGTTCATAGCAGACCTTCATGATGGCGGCGACTTCTTCCGTGCTCTGTACGTCGATAGTGACTTCCGGCATACGGGTACCGTAAATAGGCATTTCGTCGCGGGAGTAGTCGGGGTTGACATCCGCGCCGGTTATGACATGACCGGGCGCTGCCTTTTCCAGTTCGGCAAGAACTTCCTGTGTTACCGGATTATAATTTTCCATGACAAATCCTCCAAAAAAATATTTTTATGAAAGCCGTTAACCGATTCTAAACCTATTCGCGTACCATAACAGAAATGCCATTGGGAATTACGACGAGATGAGCGTCCGCGCCTTTGATGTCTCTTGCTTCCTTCAGGGCGGTGTCAACATCCGGTGCCCATGCAATCTTCATATCTTCAATGGTTTTCCGCTGCGCGGAGTTCGTAACAAAGATGACATGGTACTTGCACAGTACGCGGCATAGAATCTGGAATTCCCACTGGTCGGGCAGAGTTTGGTCCTGCGGGGTGGCAAGAATCTGTTCTGTCAGCTTCTGAGGGGAAACACAGTCCCGCAGCGCATGGTAAAAGCTTTCTCCGCCGTGGCCGTCGCTGCAGGAGCTGACCATGATCAGCACGGCACCCGGCGCTGCGGCAGATTCCGCCGCGGTAAGGCCTTTTACGCTCTGATAAATATTCTGGTCCAGTGGGTAGCCGCCGTTGCTGGAAATCACGATATCGCCGTGTTGTTTTGGCTGTACCTGACAGTATTTCAGCAACAAATCACAGCCCTGTCGGTGAGCGGTAATGGGGTCGCCGGCAAAGGCGGCAACCACATGTTTATCTTCGTCAATAATGACGTTCACTATGTATGCCAGATGCGCCATCTTCGCTGCGGCGAGCATATCCTTGTGCAGCGGATTACCGTCAAGGACGCCGGTGCGCGCGTAAGGGGAAGCGATAAATTCGGAGCAATGGTTGCCAAGCACAGTTACTTGGTCACAAATGCCCGGCAGTACGCTCTTACGACCGCCTGAAAAGCCGGCGAAGAAGTGCGGCTCAATGAAGCCCTCGGCAACAAGCAGATCCGTTTCCGCCGCCGCTATGTCAATCACACACGCCGCGCCGGAAGGAAGCACGCCGATCTGTACGTTGCTGGATGCGTCCCGACTGTCATGGATCACGATCTTCTCCCGCTTCACGATCTCCTCGCCAAGCTTAGCCACCAGCTCTTCCTTGCCGGTCGGGCGGTGAAAACCGGTAGCTACCAGCAGCGTCACATCGATGCCGGGGTTGCCCTCGCGGAGTTCAGCCAGCATGGCGGGAAGAATGTGCTTGCTCGGGACCGGGCGTGTGTGATCACTGATAATGATGACACAGGTCTTCTTTCCGGCGGCAAGCTCCCGCAGGCTGGGAGAATCAATCGGGTTGGCCATAGCGGCCAGCACCAAAGCGTCCTCCGTGTCGGCGGCTTTGAGTTCTCCAACGTGGGATTCCAGAATTTCAGCATCGCTGAGATCCGCGTACAGCGGCATCCCGGATTTGCCAAAGGGAATAGTTATAGACATGAAAGCACCTCCATTTCTTCTTACCGCTTGTTTAACCCACAATTTGCGTTAAACAAGCGATGAAAACTGCATTAAAATTGGTCGCTCCACTTATATCTGTTATCATCCTACCACATTTTTTTTCAAATTCAATGCCAAATGAAGCGATTCTATTTTTCTGACAAAAACGCAGCTGGATATTCGTCGAATATACCAAAATAGCTTTTTTATCGTAACTATATATAGACTTTATGTTAATTTGAGCATATAATATGTCCAGATTAAAATATTTACTTTTTCATGAACATTTTTTCTTGTTGCTTATTCCACAAATCTTCGGAGCGTTTGATTGAAAAACTGGTAGAACCAAAAATGGGCAAACTGTGACTATAGTAGCCACTGAAATAAAATAGGGGAGGTCCTGATTTATTATGCTTCAGTCCTGTCTTGCTCTGGTGCCAATCGTCTGGCTGATTATCGCGCTTACATACTTCAAGATGCCCGGTCACAAGGCGTGTCTAAGCGCGCTGGCCGTTGCCGCCATACTGGCGATGACGCTTTGGCGCATGCCGGTGACAGATTGCGCTACGTCTGCTCTGGAAGGCTTCGCCACCGCACTGTGGCCGATTATTCTGGTCATCATTGCTGCCATCTTTACCTATAACCTTTCTTTAAAAACCGGTGCAATGGACATCATTAAGCAAATGCTCACAGGTGTTTCCGCCGATAAGCGTCTCCTTATCCTGCTGGTGGGGTGGTGTTTCGGCGGATTTCTAGAAGGCATGGCCGGTTTCGGCACGGCAATCGCCATACCGGCCAGCATGCTGGCCGGTATGGGCATGAATCCGATTGAAGCCTGCGTAGTCTGCATGATTGCTAACGCGTTTCCCACCGCATTCGGTTCCGTCGGCATTCCTACCGTTACCCTGCAGGCTGTGACCGGGCTGGATGTACTGCCGCTGGCCTTTACAACGGTATTCCAGATGGTACCGTTTATGATCTTGGTGCCGTTCCTAATGATCATTGCGGGCGGCGGCGGCGTCAAGGCGCTCAAAGGCGTTGTAGGCATCACACTGGTGTCCGGCCTGTCCTTTGTTCTGCCGGAGCTGGTTGTTTCCAGATTCCTCGGGCCGGAACTGACCGTCATCGTTGGTTGTGTCGTTTCACTAATTTGTACCTTCCTAATGGTCAAAGCGCGGAAAAATCGGCCGGTTCCCGCGGAGTACGACATGAGCGCGGGCATTGCCAGCACGGCGCCAAAGCAAAATGGACCGGCAATGCCGCTTGCGGTGGCAGGTCTGCCGTTCATTCTGATTTTTGTTTTTCTTCTGTTGACCTCTAAGCTGGTTCCGCCGATCAATAGCTTTCTTTCCGTTTTCAAGTCCACAGTAAAGATCAGTACGGCCTCCAGTGCGGGTTCTGTTTCTTTTAGCTGGATCAATACGCCCGGCGTGATCATCTTTATCGCCGCGATTATTGGCAGCTTTGTGCAGAAGGCCAACGGAAAGATGATGTGGAACGCATTGACAGGAACTGTAAAGCAAATGTCCAAAACGATCATTACCATCATGTCTGTGCTTGCAGTTGCCAAGATTATGACATATTCCGGTATGATCTCCGATATGGCGCACCTTTTTGTCACCCTGACCGGTCGCTACTATCCGTTTGTGGCGCCGATCATTGCCGCGATCGGTGCGTTTGTCACCGGCAGCGGCACCAACACCGAAGTACTGCTGGGTACTTTGCAGACGGCTGCCGCACAGCAGATCGGTGTGTCCAAGTACTGGCTTGCTGCGGCGAACTCGGTGGGTGCCGGAATCGGCAAAATTATGTCTCCCCAATGCATCGCCACAGCAGTTGCGGCCGTCGGCCTTGTTGGTCAGGACAGCAAAGTACTGCGTGCGATCCTCAAATGGGCGCTCATCATGCTTGCGATTGCCTGTGTGGTAATTGGCTTTGGCGTTCCTCTTTCTCCCGCTTAAATACCACAGATTCCCTTCCATCAATATAAAGGAGCCTTTCTTCCGCTGATGTTTAAGCGGAAGAAAGGCTCCTTATTTATTTCATGCACGGCGTCCTGCTAACGTGCAGTCCGGAACGAAAGTCCCGTGGTTTCCGCGTAATTTTAGATGGCGGATTAAGCGGGAGCTATGTTGATGCTCTGTCATGATCTTATCTGCTGGATAGACCCTTATGAATAAAAATGAAGATTTTTAAATATTTATAACCGAATTTTTACATTAATGACTTATATTAATAAATGTTGTCCAGACAAAATTAAGATTTTCACAGTTTTTTTATGCGCAGTCAGAATATAGAGAAGAGGGAATATATGTCCGAAATTTGTTTGCAGAATGTTACGAAAATATATGATCAAAAAAAACACGTTTTAGAAAACTTGAATCTTGGTATAGCGGACGGGTCTTTTACCATCTTGCTGGGCCCCTCGGGATGCGGAAAAACTACCATGCTCCGAATTATTGCGGGACTTGAAAATGTCACACAGGGCAAAGTTTATATTGGCGGCGAGGAAGTGACGGAGAAAGCTCCGGCCAAGCGGGGTGTTGCCATGGTATTTCAAAATTATGCGATTTATCCACATATGAATGTCAGGGAAAATGTTGAGTTTGGCCTAAAAAACATGGGCGTAGCACAGCAAAAACGCCGTGAAATATCTGAAAATGTTCTCAATATGGTAGGTCTTGAAAGCGAGTCATTAAACAAGCCGTCCAAATTATCCGGCGGTCAGCGGCAGCGCATTGCGCTCGCAAGGGCAATTTCAAAGAATCCGCGTGTGTTTTTAATGGATGAGCCGCTTTCCAATCTTGATGCTAAATTAAGAATGCAGATGCGTTCGGAATTGATTCAACTGCATCAAAAACTGAAAACAACCTTTGTTTTTGTAACGCATGACCAGACGGAAGCAATGACAATGGGAGACAGCATTATTGTGATTCACAACGGAACAATCATGCAGCAGGGTGCGCCTTCCGATATTTACGGCAATCCGGACAATGTGTTTGTTGCACAGTTTATCGGCGACCCGGGGATGAATATCATTGAATTAAAAGACAGCGGCTGTTTTGTCGGATTCCGTCCCCGTGCCGCAGCAATTCAAAAACCGGAAGATTTCGAGGGAGTCACCGTCACCGGAAGAGTTTTTACCAGGGAATATCTGGGCGAAGAAATTCTTTATTCTGTGAAGACAAATGACGGTGTGATCGCAATCCGTGCAACGGATAGTTTGTTTGACTTTGATGAAAAAGTTTCCTTTTACATTCCGAAGAGCAAACTCTTTTATTTTGACCGGAACCAGAATCGGGAAGTCAATGCCGGAGTCTGTGAATCTTTGTATGGGGAAGTGATGCGGTATGTCTCTTAAAAAATTCAGTCGCGCTGTGCGGGATTCCGCCGAAGCGGCAAGCGGAAAAGTAGGACTGAAAAACCCGGAAGAGAAGAAAAACGCATATTTTCTCGTTCTGCCCGCAATGATCGGATGTTTTGTTTTCACTCTTTATCCTATTATATACATATTTTACCTCAGTACCCTTTCGTGGGATCTGAGCAGCAGTGATAAAAGATTTGTCGGGCTGAATAATTATATCCGGCTTCTGCAAAATCAGGAATTTCAGCAGTCGCTGTCGGAAACGGCGGTCTTCACCTTTTGTATGGTTTTTATTTCCATCAGCCTGGCACTTGTGCTGGCAGTTTGGCTGAATCAAAAATCGAAGGTTCGCTCCTTTGTTCAGACAGCAATGTTCACTCCTTATGTGGTTTCGCTCGTGGCGGTGTCCATTTTGTGGATGTGGATTATGGACTACGACAACGGGCTTCTGAATTTTGTGGTGGTGGCTTTGGGAATACCCAAAGTACACTGGTTGGACAGTCCGTCCACCGCGCTGATTTCACTGATTATTATACAGGTGTGGAAAACACTGGGGTACAACGCCATTATCCTGATTTCGGGGCTGCAAAGCATTTCTGCAACTCTTTATGAAACGGCAAAGCTGGACAACGCGGGCCGTCTGACGACTTTCTTTAAGATCACCGTTCCGCTTCTTTCTCCGTCACTGTTTTTCCTGCTGATTATTAATATTACCTCTTCTTTTCAGGTGTTTGATTCCATCAACATCATGACACAGGGAGGTCCGGTCAATTCCACCAATCTGCTGGTTTTTTGGATTTATCAGACTGGGTTCGAGTATTACAATATAGGCGACGCGGCAACCGGTTCCGTTTTCCTGTTCCTGATTGTCGGAACTGTCACGTTTCTCAATTTCAAGCTCTTGAATAAAAGAGTTCACTATCAATAAAGTAAGGAGACTGTAGGCATGGAATTATCCGATTATCTGAGAAAACCCGGCCTGCCGCTTTCTCTGGAGCGAAAGCAGGCAATGAAAAACGAAAGATCCCTAAAGCTGGAACCTGTTCGCAAAGTGGCTGAAACGGCTGCTCTGCTGCTGATTGCCGCCGTCTTTATATTCCCGTTTCTGTGGATGCTGACGACATCCTTTAAAACCCTGCCGGAGCTGTTGGTGTTTCCGCCACCCTTTTTGCCGAAAAACTGGATTCCGGACAATTACCGACAGGTGTGGAGTGCCGGCACATTTCCAAAGTATATTTGGAACAGCCTGGTCGTATCCCTATCCATCCTGATTTTGCAGTTCATTATCATTACGCCGGCGGCTTACGCGTTTGCCCGCAAGAAATTCCGGGGTTCCAAGCTGATGTTTAACTTGGTGCTGGTGGGGCTGATGGTTCCGGAGCAGGTTACTTTCCTGCCGGTGTACCTTATGTTCAGCAAGGTCGGCTTGATTGACACCTATGCCGCGCTGATTCTTCCGTTTGTTTTTTCGCCGTTCGGCATCTTTTTCCTTACGCAGAGCATCCGGCAAATTCCGAATGAAATTTTTGAAGCGGCATGGCTGGATCAGGCCAGTGAATTTACCATTATGACAAAAATTGTCCTGCCGATGATTCGCCCGGCTATCATTACTTTTGGACTGTTTTCGTTCATTTCTCACTGGAACGATTACTTTTGGGCGCTGTCCATGACCACATCTGAAAACATCCGCACCCTGTCCATTGGCGTGACGACACTTTTAAACAATGAGGGGCTGAAAAATTGGAATGTGCTGATGGCGGGCAATATGATTCAGGTCATTCCGATATTGATCCTGTATCTGACGGCAAGCTCCAAAATCAAATCCGCCTTTACCTACAGCGGTATTAAATGAGAAGAAAGCACCTATTCTAAAATCTTCTCATATTAAAATAAATATCTGTAAATATACAAATTAAAGGAGATTATTTATGAAACCATCTTTAAAACTTTTCAGTTCCGCCGTGGCCGTGCTGCTTGCCGGTTCCATTTTGCTGGCCGGGTGCAGCACTCAGTCGGCCGCGGTCTCCGCCGCAGCGGGAAACGCAGCTTCCGCCGCGTCGTCAAATGAAAAAGTAACCGTTAAGTTCTGGTACGGTCTGACAGGCGCTAACGGAGATATTGTGAAGAAATACGTAAAGAAATTTAATGATTCCCAGGATAAAATCATTGTAGAAGCAACCGGTCAAGGGGATTATTTTGCAAACGCTACCAAAATTCAGGCCGCTTTAGTAGCAAAAAATCAGCCCGATATGGCGCAACTCGAAATATCGCAGGTGGGCCAGTTCGGAAAGTCCGACGCTCTGGCAGATCTTTCACAGTACCTTTCAGACACGGAAATTAAAAAATATCAGGAAGGTCTGATGAAAAACTCCTATGTTGACAACAAACTTGTCGCTGTTCCGTTCAATCGCAGTACTCCGATTATGTATATCAATGTAGACATGCTGAAAAAGGCCGGCTTGGATCCCGCGGGCCCGAAAAGCTGGGATGAACTGAAACAGTTCGCCGAAAAGCTGACAGACAAGTCCAAGGGTGTTTACGGATATGAGACCCCGATTGACATTTGGTTTTATCAGGCGGGCGTGGCACAGGAAAAGGGCGAAATTCTGGACGCAAACAATAAGGTTTCTTTCAATAACGAAACCGGAACAGGGATCGTGAAACTGTGGCAGGATATGGTAAAGGCCGGAACCCTGAAAGTCCCCGCCGGAAAGAATTACGATGCGTGGGATGCCGCAACTCAGGATTTTTTAAACCAGAAAACAGCAATGATTGAAATTTCTACAGGAAGCCTTTCAGGACTGATTAAAAACACCGAAGGAAAATTTGAACTCGGCACCGCTTTTCTACCTGCGGGCAAACAGTTCGGAACACCGACTGGCGGCGCAAATATTGCTATTATGAAAGCATCTTCCCCGGAAAAACAGAAAGCCTGCGCAGAGTTCATCAAATTTTTGGGCCAAAAAGAAAACGCATCCGGCTTCAGCAAAGACACCGGTTATATGCCCGCAACCAATGAAGCGGTACAGTCCGAAGAAATACAAAAGCTGTATGCCGAACATCCCCAGTACAAAACCGCTCTTGCACAGCTTCAATATGCCGTTGCAACACCGATGACAAAAGGCTGGACAAATATGCAGAACAAGATTCAGGACGAACTGCTCAAATGTATGCTGGATACCTCCATCACTCCGGAACAGGCTGTGGACAATGCAGCCAAGCAAGTCCAAAGTATTCTGGATCAACAATAACGAGGCGGGAATATGACAAAATTTTCAATTATCGGGCACCGCGGCTATGCCGGGGCGGCCCCGGAGAATACAAGAGCGGCATTTGAAAAAGCACTGAACAGCAATAAGGTTGACGCAGTGGAATGCGACATACAGCTTACGAAGGACGGAAGACTGGTTGTCATCCATGATTTTACCATTGACAGAACCTCAAACGGAACAGGCTTTGTTGCAGAGTATACCTATAATGAGCTGCTCGCCTTTGATTTCGGCGGGTGGTTTTCACCGGAGTTTGCAGGGCAGAAGATCATGCTGTTTGAAGATTTGCTAAAGTTGGTGGACGGACGCAAAAACATTATGGTGGAAATCAAGCGCACAGCGGGATTGTACCCGGACATTGCGGATAAGCTGATGGAAGCAATCCGGTATTATCCGAAAGACCGCCTGCTGATTGAATCCTTTGACCACCTTCTGATGAAACAGCTGAAAGAAAAAAATCCTTATCTTTGCACAGGAATTCTGAGTTTTGACAATCTGGCGCTGCTGCTGGATGAAATCAGCTTTACGCAAAGCGATTTTTTTTCAAGTTTCTTTGGAAACCTGACTTCCGATTCCGTGGGCGCGCTTTTGGAAGCGAACGTGGACGTATGTGCGTGGACGGTGGATACAATTGAAGAGCTGGGTTATCTGCGCGGCCTGAATCAATCCCTTTCCATCTGTTCGAATTACCCGGAAAAAATCTACGACAGCCTTTATAAGGAGTGCTAAATGAGACTTTCAACTTCAACGAATATCTTGCATAAGTTTGGCAATGAACCGGCTTTTTCCATGCAGGACTGTCTTCACAGCTGTAAAGCGGCGGGGTTTCAGGTCATGGATATCAATTTCTGCGACATGACTTTTCCAGGACAGCCGCTGACAAAACCGGACTGGGAGACTTGGGTGGAAACCGTGAAAGAAGACGCCCAGAGGTGCGGCCTTATATTTTCCCAGTCTCATGCCCCGTTTTACAACGTCTGCAACGTTAAAATAGAACATCGGGATTTTCTGGAGGAAATGGTGCGGCGCTCCATCGTCGCCTCGGGCATACTGGGGGTAAAATGGATCACCATGCATGCGGGAACCGTACAGGAAAACGGTTATTCTGCACAAAGCAGTCTTAAGAGAAATCAGGAATACTTCAAGCCCTGTCTGGAACTGGCTAAAAAATACGGTTCCGGAATCGCTCTTGAAAACATGGCGGATTTTGTAGAACATCGCAGATGGTACACCGCCGCTGCAGAGGAACTGGTCACTTTAGTGGATTCTTTTGAAGATGATTCTGTGGGCATCTGCTGGGACTTTGGGCACGCAAACTTGACTAAAACGGATCAGGTAATTTCCCTCAACAAGATAGGGAATAGGCTGAAGTCCACCCATGTGGACGACAACCACGGACGCACGGACGAACATCTTGCTCCGTTTTACGGCAATATCGATTGGGAGCCTATCATGAAAACACTGTCTGAAATACGGTATGCCGGCGACTTCACATTCGAAATTCATGAGTTTGTCCGCAATGTGCCTGAAAAGCTGCGGGAAGCCCAGCTGACCTATGCGTTTCATATTGGCGAATATCTTTTAAGTCTTATCTGATGTCGGTTACGCACTATGGAATTATCCAAAGTGATGTACTATCCAGCTTTTTGAAACGGGGCTGTTGCAAAATGAATTTGCGATAGCAACTTGCACAAATATATTCTTAAATAGCCAAGAAAAAGCCTGAAAAAGCGTTGCAAAACGTTCTTTCAGGCTAACTTTTTGTGCATTTTTATTATTCAGAGCTATTTTGCAACAGCCCCGTTTTTTTCGCGTTTCACTTCGGATCATTCGTTATTTCTCACTTTCACGGCCGATAATGGATAGATAACGATACACGCTGGCGTCGCTGCAGCGCAGCAAATGGGAAACGCGCCCCACGCAGCCCTTCACGAGAAACACACCCTTGTCACTTAATTTGCGGATAATTGTGATTCGGTCTTCCTGGCTGAATTGATCCGGAATATGATCGCCAAAAAGTTCTGCTATCGTACTGTTGATGGAGTAGTCCAAATCATCAAAAAAGGTTTCCTTCGGGGCAGTCTCGCCGCCGACGCCGCTCATCAATACCGGATTGCCCGAATACTTCAGTCCCCCAAGCTCGAGTAACGCATGGCTAAGCTGTGAAAAGCAGGAAGTGTCGCAATTTATGCATATCATGCCAAGCAACTGGTCATTCTCTTTTATGAAATAGGTGGAGGAACTCAGCAAACGACCGTCCTGCGAGCGTCCCTCATAGCTGGCAATATAGTCCTGCTCTCTCCACGCCTCATTGTCGATAATCTGACGGGCAAGGTCCGTCAGCGGGGAGCCCACCTGCCGACCGCTGATATGGCTGTTGGCAATCGCGACGATACAGCCCGCCTGACAGTCCTGCAAGGCAACCTCACAATATGAACCGATGGCTTGTCCCAAAAAAGGGATCAGCTTTTTGTAGTACTCCAGAATGTTTGTCATCGAAGGCACACTCCTTGAAAAAATGATAATTGAAATTGTGGTATGAAAACAGCATATATAACTTATATTATATTGTCTATTTTAACATATTTATTAATTTTATACAAATAATAATAAATTATTATTATATAGAAATATTGTTTCTGTATATGAAAATTATCTGTTGATAATAGTAACAATAAATAAAATAATTTATTGTTACTTATGCATATTGTAATAATTATAATAAAAATTTATAATATAAACTATCAAAACTCTATAGAGTTCGATAAAAAATTATTATGAAAAAGGCGGTAACTCATGAAAAACGTTGTATCCAGTACAAAAGCTCCGGGAGCGATTGGCCCGTATTCTCAGGCAATCAGCGCAAATGGCTTTGTGTTTGCGTCGGGTCAGCTTCCGATTGACCCCTCTACAGGCAGCTTTCCCGAAGGTGGCATCACGGCACAAAGTGAGCAATCCATTAAAAATCTTGATGCTATCCTTGCCGAAGCGGGATGCGGGCTTGACGACGTAGTAAAGACGACTGTATTTTTGAAGGATATCAGGGATTTTTCCGTAATGAACGAAATGTATGCGCGGTATTTCAAGCAACCGTGCCCCGCACGCAGCGCAGTTGAAGTGGCAAACCTGCCAAAGGGCGCCATGGTTGAAATTGAGGCAATTGCGGTTTTGCCTAAGTAAACATTAAGTAAACATAAGGAGGAAAACAATGGACGAATGTTTTAAATCCGTGCATCGGGAGCACCCAAAAGGAGAAAAAACCTATCCTGTGGAACGGTTCGGCGTTGCGCATGCTAAAGAGGTCAACTCTTTTCACAAAAGCTTTCCGGAGTACAGTGTCACCCCGCTCGTTAAATTAACCGCTTTGGCAAAACGGTTGGGACTGGAAAACATTTGGGTGAAAGACGAGAGCTTTCGGTTCGGTCTCAACGCCTTTAAGGTTCTGGGCGGCAGCTATGCAATCGGCAGCTATCTGGCAGAGAGACTGGGCGTTCCTCTTTCGCAGCTTCCTTACGAGCGGATGATAAGCGACGAAGTAAAGCAAAAGCTAGGGACGCTTACCTTTGTGACCGCAACCGACGGCAACCACGGAAGAGGCGTGGCGTGGACGGCAAGCAGGCTGGGGCAAAAAAGCGTGGTGTACATGCCCAAGGGCAGTGCACAGGAACGACTCGAAAACATCCGGGCACTGGGTGCCGATGCTACGATTACCGAACTGAACTACGACGACGCGGTACGTTTGGCAAATGAAAATGCGAAAAAGTATGGCTGGATTATGGTGCAGGACACCTCGTGGGAAGGATATGAGGACATCCCCGGCTGGATCATGGAGGGCTATACCACCATGGCATATGAGGCGGCGCAGCAGCTTCGGGAGGAAAAGCCGACACACATTTTCTTACAGGCCGGTGTGGGTGCGATGTCGGGAGGCGTCACAGGCTTTTTTGCGGATTTGTACAAGGACGATCCGCATCCACCCATCATTACGATTGTAGAACCCAATCAGGCGGATTGCCTTTATCGCACTGCCTATGCCAACGACGGCAGACTGCATTTCGTAACAGGCGAAATGCACACCATTATGGCGGGACTTGCCTGTGGTGAACCGTGCACCATCGGCTGGCGGGTGCTGCAGGACCACGCGGACAACTTTGTATCCATGCCGGACTATGCGGCGGCAAAGGGCATGCGGATTCTGGGCAACCCGCTGCCGGGAGAGACAAGGGTAATATCCGGGGAAAGCGGCGCGGCGACGCTCGGTTTTGTAGCGGAGCTGATGCAAAACAGCAGTCTCGGATGGCTGCGAGACCAACTTGAAATAGACGCGTCCTCCAAAGTGCTTTGTTTTTCCACCGAGGGTGATACCGACAAGGACGGCTACCGAGATATAGTATGGGATGGAAAACATTCCAGCTGTGAATAGAAAATATTATTAAAAGAAACATGGAGGCAATGAATATGCTGACAAAAGACAGACAGGACGCAGTGATTGAGCTTTGCAGAAAGCTTGTTCGCCAAAAAAGTTATTCAGGTGAGGAAAATGGCGTTGCTGCCGAGTTGAAGTTATTCTTTGAGGGACATGGCTTTGACGATGTGTTTGTGGATGACTATGGGAATATGATCGGACACATCAAAGGAAACCGCCCGGGCAAAAAGCTGCTTTTTGACGGACACATGGATACCGTTCCCGTAACCGACCCCGCCGTATGGGAACACGACCCGTTTGCCGCCGACATTGCTGACGGCAAAATCTTTGGCAGAGGCACCTCGGACATGAAAGGCGCGCTTGCTGCAATGGCATCGGCCGCCGCAAACTTTGCTGCCGATAGCGGCAAGAATTTTGCGGGAGACATCTATGTGTCGGGCGTGGTGCACGAGGAGTGCTTTGAGGGGGTTGCCGCCCGCAAAATCAGCGAACGGGTCAAACCGGACTATGTGGTCATCGGCGAATCTTCGCAGCTGAACATCAAAATCGGGCAGCGAGGGCGCGCCGAGATTGTCGTTGAAACCTTCGGCAAGCCTGCGCATTCCGCAAACCCCGAAAAGGGCATCAACGCCGTTTACAAAATGTGCAGAGTGATTGAGGCCATCCGTACGCTTACGCCCACGCAGCATCCCGTATTGGGCAATGGGATTCTTGAGCTCACCGACGTAAAGAGCGCGCCGTATCCGGGTGCCTCTGTGGTACCGGAATACTGCCGCGCCACCTACGACCGCCGCTTGCTGGTTGGCGAAACAAAGGAAAGCGTGCTCAAGCCCATTCAGGACTTGCTGCAGAAGCTGATGGCGGAGGATAGCGAACTCAAAGCGAAGGTGTCTTATGCAGTGGGAACCGAAACCTGCTATACCGGCAACAAAATCACGGACGAGCGTTTCTTCCCCGGCTGGCTCTATGACAAAGAGGAACCGTTTGTACAGGATGTTCTGAAGGAAATGCGGGCGGAGGGTTTTGAGCCGCAGATTACCCAGTACAACTTCTGCACCAACGGCAGCCACTACGCCGGAGAAGCCGGTATTAAAACGCTCGGCATCGGACCGTCGCAGGAAAGTCTGGCTCATACGCTCAACGAGTACATTGAGACTGAGCAGCTCACCAAGGTCGCCGAGGCATACTACGCGGTGATGAAAGCCCTTTTGAGATAGACACATACTTTAGGAGGTAGAGGATTATGAGCAGCTCACAAATTACAGCATCGGTTATTATTTTACTGTATATGGCGGCAACTGTGGCAATCGGATTAATTGTGTCCAAGCGCAAGCAATCCAAGCTTGAGAAGCAAAGCAATGACGACTTTCTGATGGCAGGCAAGTCTCTGGGGCCCTTTGTGCTTGCAGGCACTTTGTTTGCAGCAAATACGGGTGGTGCGAGCACAACCGGCATCGCGACCAACGTCTATAAATACGGCTTGTCCGCAAGCTGGTATGTGATTGCCGCGGGCATCGGATTTGTTCTGGTTTCTTTTATTGCTCCCTATTTTAGGAAGGCGCAAGCAAACACTGTGCCGGAAATTATCAGCAAGCGTTACGGCAAGGCGTCCCATATTTTTACAGCATTCACATCCATTGCCGCGCTTTTCATGGCAACAGGTGCGCAGATTATCGCTACCGCATCCATCATCAGCGTTTTGACCGGCATCGGATTTAAAATCGCCGCTATCATCACCACTATCGTTGTGATCATTTACACCATGGTCGGCGGCTTTAAGTCGGTTACCGCGGCAAACCTCATGCACGTTTTGTTTATCACAATCGGTATGTCGGTCGCCATGTTCATTATGGTAAACAATAAAGATGTCGGCGGCTTTGGCGCTCTGTTCACCAAGGCACAGGGTATTCATGCGGCCTCCGGTGAGTCTCTTAATTTGCTGAGCATGACTAAAATCGGTTTTACCACTATTATCGGCTACATAGTAATGTACTTTATGACGTTTCCCACAGGTCAGGAAATCGTGCAGACCTACTGCTCCGCTAAGAACGGAAGGTCCGCAAAACTCGGTTCTGTGCTGGCGGGTCTTGTGTCTGCCGCGTTCGCAATCATCCCTGCCATTATCGGCCTGGTCGCTTATGTGTGCATTGACGGCTATGCGGCGGCAGGTGCACAGAAAAATGCCTTGGCAGAAGCCACCGTCCGCTTTGCTCCGCCGGCTGTTGCAGGTATTGTTCTGGCGGCAGTCGTTGCGGCAACCATGAGCAGCGCCTCCGGCAATATGATTGGCACGGCTACCATGGTCACCAATGACATTTTCACTCCCTACATTAATAAGGGCGTTAAGGATGACAAAAAGGAAATCTGGATTTCCCGCGTAGCGATGGTTGTTGTTGGCATTTTCGGCCTTTTTGTAGCGCTCACCGCGTCGAACATCATCAGCGTTATGATGGGCGCGTTCGCTCTGAGAAGTGCAGGCCCCTTCGCGGCATTTATCTGCGGTATTTTCTATAAGAATGTTACTAAACGAGCGGGCTTTATCTCCATCGTGGTCGGCACCGTGGTTGCGGCTGTGTGGATTTATGCGCTGCATTCACCTTGGGACCTCAGTGCAATGGTACCAGGCGGCATCGTGGCATTCATTGCAATCTTCCTAATATCTGCCATTGATAAGAAAATGGGTGTTGCGCCAGCACCGGAAATTCAATTTAATGAGGAATAGGGACAACATCTTAATGATAATTTTCAGGAGGTAAAAATAAATGAAAACCTTGATTAAAAATGGTCTGATTGTAGATGGCAGCGGAAAACCCGGTTTTAAGGGCAGCTTGCTGATTGATGGCGACAGAATTGAAAGAATCGGCGACGTAGCCGAAAGCGGAGAAATGAAGGTCATTGACGCCTCCGGCCTTGTGGTGTCCCCCGGTTTTATTGATACCCACAGCCACAGTGATTTGCAGATTCTGCTGAATCCCGAAGTACTGCCAAAGGTGATGCAGGGTGTAACCACCGAAGTGCTCGGGCAGGACGGCGTTGCAATGGCACCGCTGCCGGAACAGTACATCAGCCCGTGGCGAAAAAACCTTGCGGGACTGGACGGTGACAGCGACGCAATTGACTGGCACTTTAAGGACACAGCCGGTTATCTGGCTATGATAGAAAAAGTTGGGCCGGGCCTCAACGAATGCTATCTTGTACCGCACGGCAATATCCGCATGGAGGCGATGGGGTTGGATAACCGCCAGCCGACGCCGGAGGAAACACAGAAAATGCGGGACATCACCCGCCGCGAGATGGAAGCCGGCGCGATGGGTCTTTCCACAGGTTTAATTTATATGCCCTGCGCCTATGGCCGCACAGAAGAAATCATCGAGATGTGCAAGGTAGTGGCGGAGTACGATGGCCTGTTCGTCATTCATCAGCGCAGCGAGGCGGATACCATTCTGGAATCCATGGAAGAGGTCATCCGCATCGGCAGAGAGTCCGGCGTACGTATCCACTATTCACACTTCAAGGTCTGTGGCAAAAAGAACTGGGATAAAATTGACAAGGTGGTCGCGCTGCTTGAAAAAGCAAAGGCCGAAGGCGTAAAAGTCTCCTTTGATCAGTATCCGTATGTGGCGGGCAGCACCATGCTGGGCGTGATTTTGCCGCCATGGGTGCACGACGGCGGCACCGACAAGCTCGTGGCACGCCTCCACGACAAAGAACTGCGTAAAAAAATGGTGGAGGACATTGAGAACGGTATTCCGGGCTGGGATAACTTCGTAGACTTCGCGGGCCTTGACAACATTTTTGTCACCAGCGTCAAGAATAAAAAAAATGAAAATGCTATCGGTCTGAGCCTGACACAACTCGGTAAGCTGCATGACAAAAACCCCTACGAGGCAACCTTTGATTTGCTGATGGAAGAAGAAAATGCCGTTGGCATGGTGGACTTCTACGGCACCGAGGAGCATGTCCAGCTCTTCATGAAGCGCCCCGAGATGAACGCCTGTACCGACGGGTTGCTTGGCGGCAAGCCGCATCCCCGTGTGTACGGAAGCTTTCCGAGAATCCTTGGCAAATATGTGCGCGAGGACAAAGCACTTAAGTTGGAGGAAGCGGTCTACAAAATGACCGCCAAAGCCGCCGAAACCATGCATATCAAAGAACGCGGGCAGCTTAAGCCCGGTTATTTCGCCGATATTGTGTTGTTTAATCCAAATACCATCATTGACAAGGGTACGTTCACCGATCCCGCGCAGTATCCGGAGGGGATTAACATGGTGATGATCAACGGCGAGACAGTGGTAAAAGACGGAAAACATACAGGAACCCGCGCCGGACGTGTTCTGCGGCACGAGCGCGTGAACAAATAGGAACACAGCCATGACCACACAATAAAGACATAGAATTAACGCCTAAAGGATAAGAAAGAGTGGTGTCAACCGCGCAAAATTGGCATCACTCCAGAGTGTCGGGAAGCCCGTCTATCGTTCATACGAGAGATGGGCTTCCCGCGTATTTTGTTTGCAAACCACATTGAAAAAAGTTATACGCTGTTGCTTACATATCCGCAGGGACTTGAGGGTTCGTTAAGAAGCGGGAAGTCCTTTTAAGATCCATTTATAGGATTCTATCTCCCAGAACAGGGTTGCTGACGCCGTTTTCACGGTTGCTTTTTGTGTTAAATAATCGCTCTTGTTTTTTGTGAATTCTATTGCTGCTAAAACGCCTGCATTGTATTTCTTTTGTGCCTGATCTTGTTTCAGTTTGGCATTCGTCAGCTTTTGCTGTTCCGATGCCAGCACGGCCTGCTGTTTTTTGATTGTGTCGTACTGGGCTTCCAACAAAGCGCCAATATTTTGAAGTTCTATTTCGGCTTCGTTGCTTTTTATTTGCCTTTGATCTCTGCTTTCTGTCGTATCGTCACTGAGAATGGAACGCTGTTTTTTACTGATCTGAACTTTATAACTAGCCTCCTGCGCTGTAGCAATATCGTTTTCTAGGTTGATGTTTCCTACATAACTACTGTTTGGCTCAGGCAATGCTCCGAATATAATTTGGTCATTATAGGAATGGCCTAAAAACTGATTCATTTGATACTTGATTGACTTTGATTGATTCTGCAAATCCGTAAGATTGTTATCGATTGCCGTTACGGCGGATTTTGCGTCAGCCACAGCCACGGAGGTTTCTTGCTTCAAATCATACTGCGCCTGCGCCGCTTTGAGGCTGTCCTGCAAGGTTACGCGGGTGTCGGTCAACTGCTCAATGCTATATTGTAACTGATAGTACACGAAAAACAAGCTTTGCGCAGATTTCACCAGCTGATGATCCGACAGATTTGCCTGCAGCTCCGTTAGTTCATAATCATCATCAGAGGCTTCTTCCTGTGAATTCAGCATAGCAGACAAGGATAACAGTGCTACATTCGTACCCTGCGCAACTGCTTTCAAATCGGCGGTCGTCTGTGAATTGTTGATGATGGCCGATAAACTCGCCGAGGTCTGTGAAATTGTATCTGATATCTTCTCGTACTTCTTTTTCAATTTGCTTTTATTGTCCAGACTTCCTATGGACCGTTCATTGCTGTCCACCTGTAAATTATCATTCAGAACCATTTGTTCCACCTGTGCGTATTGAATCGTATATGTGGTCTGCGCCGTCTGTTCCTGCGCAAAGGCAGGAGCTACAGCGTTTATGGCAAGTAATGTTATCATGGTCAAGGCTGCCATTTGCTTTACTTTCTTCATAATTCTCTCCTCGCAAATGATGCTATTTGGGCTTGTTTTGAGTCTCTGTTTTTGCATCCGCCGCTTGAAAATCAAAGAGCCCCATAGGTTCTTTCATATTCAGCATACTCATAAAAATATCCCTGATTTTTTCTCTGGCTATAAAAACATATTCGCCAAGCAAATATTGCTTCAAGGAAGGGTCACGCTGCTGTTCCCTCATAAAGTGGTGGTTCAAGCCATAGACAGCGATTTCCGCAGTTGCTTGGGGATATTTACAGTCAAAAACTCCTTCCTCATTTCCCTGAATAATAAACTCGGCCAGCTTATCTGAAATTCCGCCAAGGACACCATCCTTAACCTGTTCCAGCAACATAGCGGAATTGATATTCCAACCATCCTTGACCAACTGTGTGCGTGCCATAATATTATGCAAGGTTTCGCTCAGCAAAAGGTTGATTTTGTCTACCGCACCCATATTCGCCGGGAAATAATCAGATTCATTAAATTCATCGATAAATTTTTGTCTGTCAAATCGGATACATTCCATAAAAACATCTTCCTTGGAATGAAAATAGTAATGAAATAGACCTGCCGCAACATTTACTTTATTTGTAATGTCCTTGACAGAGACATTCTCATAGCCTTTTTCCAAAAATAATTTCAGTGCGGCCTCTGCAATTTCCAGTTTCCGTTCCTCTGGTTTTTTGCTGACTCTCATTTTATCGCACTCCCATTTTTTGCTGTGTCCATTCCTGGCACAAGCTTTTGAACCTATTGTAACATGGACTGTTTTTCTGTCAACTGTTTTTCCCCGATTTACCCGCCGTCCTGCTGAACTGCACATCCGCAGTGAAGCCCGGTTTTAACACGTTTCCCTTATCATCGGGTTTTACCTGAACCTTCACAATACGGTCGCCGTCTTTTTCAACCGCTTCATTTGAAATTTGTACAATATGTCCTGATATCTTGAGGTCCTTGTTAGCAGTTGGAACAATAATTACCTCACTGTCAAAGGAAATCTGCTGAATAAATTCCTCCGGCACCTCCGCACTGACGTAAATGCTGTTGCCGTCGATTAAATCAATGACCTTCTGAGCCGCGTACTGCGTACCAACAGAGGAACCTTCTACGACGGATATTTCTTTTACAATCCCATTATCCAGATTGGATATGATGGTATTACCGGAAAGATAAGGCTTCTGCGTTTTACTGTTCATGATGTCTAAGTCGATCTGAGCAGTGGTCGTGCCGTCTTTTTGCTGGTTGAGTTGGACTTCCTTGTATTTCAGCGAAGTATTCAGGCTATCCAGCTCCTCTTGCAGGGTATGCTTTGTCTTGGTGATATTATCCTGAATGTCGGCTTTCGCTTTTTGTTTTAGATTCAGAACGTCGGAGTATTTGTCCAAATCGGCTTGGGATATCACACCGTCGTTAAAAAGCGTTTTGTATTTATTCAGATCGCTTTGGGCATCCTTAATTTCTTTTTCAGCTCTGGTCAGGGAATTGTGCAGAAGCTGCAGCTCGGGTTTGTCTCCATTATTCAATTCCTCCGTTTTGCTGGAAATTTGTTTTTTCAGCACCGCAATATCCGCTTCTATTGCAGCCTGATTCACATTGTTCAGCGCCGCCTGACTGGCACTAACCTGCGCTTGCAGCTTTTTGATGTTTTTTTGGTAGTCATCAGTGGAAAGTGTAATAAGACTGTCTCCTCGCTTTACAATATCGCCTTCTTTAACAAGAACATTCTGCACTGTTGACGGAAAATCGATATTAACCTGATACTCGTCATTGTACTTTACTTCACCCCAGGCGACGACACTGTTTGTTTCCACTGAACTGCTTACACCGGCAGCAGTTTGCTTGCTTGTAGAATTTCCGTTTCTGCAGCCAATGCAGAAAGCAAGCAGCAGAGCTGTCGCTGTAAACCCTGCAAGATATTGCTTGTATTTCATCTGTGATTCCTCCTCCTGTTATTCCACACTCTTTAATGCCTGCAGCATGTCGATGTTTTTAATTTTTTTATACACGATGGAATTGACGATAACGGCAAAGATCAGGGTGATCACCGCTGAAATGATGACCTTGTCCGGCGTAATGTGACCGATTAAATCCAGATCGTCCCCGAATCCGCTCTGTAAGATATAGGTGATTGCCATTCCTACCGGTATGCCGAATAGAATTCCGATGACAGCGGAGAAGAGATTCTCCAATAAAACCAAAGGTCTGATTTCTTTTTGATAAAAACCCAAAACTTCCAATGTTGCAAGGTCTCTTACACGTTCAAAAAAGTTGAGGATACCCATATTGTACAAAACAACAAAAGCCAATATTCCGCCCGCCGTAATCAGCATAAATGCAGAGCTTAATACAGCGGTGAGATTTTGCTTAAAATTCGATTGCTGGGTTGTTCTGTCCACGTAGCTTTCTACATAATCACTGTTCAGAAAACTGTCATCTTTTTTATTCCACTTCACCAGCAGTGAGGTGGGCTTGAAGTCTTCGCCGATTTCCTTCCAGTAATCATCTGTCATGTAAATACCCTGACCGGAAACCATGTAGACAATTTCCAAAATTTTAACCGGCACATAGCTGTCATCGCTGCGCTTTAGATTAACCGTATTGCCGACCTTGACATTCATAAGTTCAGCCAGTTTCCTCGTGATTGCTACACCCTTTTCAGGAAGCGTAATCCTTTTTCCGTCTTCATCCTGTAAATCAATCAATGGGCTGTCTTTTGAAAAAGCGGAAACTGCAGCTAACTTTCTAATACCGTTTCCTGCTGTCAATTGCATCATACTTTCTTCAACATCCTGAACAACGCCGTCCAGATTTAAGTTTTTGATATCTCGGTCCGTTGTTCGGTTGTCCAGCATGATTTTCTGATCGTAAGTGAAAACTTTTTCATAAGTCGTTTTTGAAATACCCGTAACCATATCATAGAGGGTAAACGCTCCTATGATCAGCCCTGTGCACCCCATTACTCCCAGTATGCTCATAATCATTCTTCCTTTGTTTCTGAGGGTATTGCGCGCAATCAGCTTGCTGCTGAATTTCATGCTGCTCCAGATTTTAGGTAAA
Source organism: uncultured Caproiciproducens sp. (assembly GCF_963664915.1). NCBI lineage: Bacteria > Bacillati > Bacillota > Clostridia > Eubacteriales > Acutalibacteraceae > Caproiciproducens > uncultured Caproiciproducens sp. Next base: position 385,329 of record NZ_OY761810.1, on the reverse strand, counting down.
CGCTCCAAATAAATGTGACTCCCGTTTTTCGGGGGCTTATCCCGGAGCAGCACCGCTGGCATTTCGCCCTGCAATTTCAGGCAGGAGTAGCAGGAAACTCCGCCGGTACAGAGGATAGTCAAAATCGAACTAAAAATAATATTGGGGAGGTTCAAATTTAGACGATAACTTTGAAGGGTAAACAGGAATTTTAATTTACTGATAAGAACTTTACCGATTAAGTTTGGCCCAATTAAAATTCCTACAAGCGAACCCCAAATACCTACATACACTCCATAGGATGTATAATGCCATACAATGCTTTGTTTACTGTAGCCCATAGCCTTTAAAATACCTATTTGGTTTCTTTGGTCTTCTACCAAACGCGTCATTGTACTCAGAGTAATCAATGCCGTAACCAAAAAAAACATGACTGGAAATACTGTGGCCAAGGTTTTGAACTGCTGTATCTTTCCGTCTACCATATTGACGCTGCGGTTGTCGGTTCTTGCTACTACGCCAACCAAATTATCGCCAAAAATACTGTCCATTTGCTTTTGAACAGCCTTGCTGTCCGCACTGCTGTTCAGCCGCAGTGCAATTTGATTATAGGGTTTAACTCCACCGTAGGCGTTTGCAATTCTTTCCTCGTCAACCACAATAAAACCGTATTTTTGGGAATCAGGCAATATGCTGCTGGTGTCCTTGACAGCAAAAATATGCTCGCTGCTTAAGGCGAGCGCCTCAATGGTAAAGCTTATCTTCTTATCGTTTACTTCTATCTTAATAGAGTCACCCACGGAAAGATGATGCGCGCCTGCAAATGACTCATCAAGAATGGCACCCTGCTTGCTCAGCTTTTTTCCAGACTCTATGTCCGGCAAATCCAACGTGTTTTCTGAAGGCATGGCATAAACCTTTAAAGTAGGTTTTCCTTCTATTTGAGCAATTGAATTCACTGTCAACCGTTTTTCAGCTTTTTCCACACCGTCAATATTTCGAACCCTCCACAGGTTCGTTTCAGAAGGATTTGGAATCGTAACCCAAAGGTCTGAGAGGTTGGATTCGTTATACATGATATTTGACTGGGTTTCAATGGTTTTCCAAATGCTGTCCAAACCCACAACCATGCTCATTGCCACAGTCGCCATAATAAAAATCGACATGAACTGCGGAAGTGATTTTTTCATATCCTGAATGGATTTTTTAAAGAGGGTTCCTTTTACCATTCAATCGCCTCCACATTTCTGGGATGTTCATTGTGTTTGGTTTCATAAATCTTGCCGTCGCGCATATGAACTACGGTGTCTGCCATTTCAGAAATGGGCGCGTTATGTGTGACTACTATCACTGTTTTTTCCATGTCCTTCGCAACATCCCGAATCAGCTTCAAGACCTTGCGACCCGTTCCGGAGTCCAGCGCACCCGTGGGTTCATCGCAGAGCACAATCTGGGGATTTTTCGCCAGCGCACGTGCAATGGACACTCTCTGCTGCTCGCCGCCGGACAGCTGGCTTGGAAAGTTGTTCATCCTATCTGCCAGTCCGACCCGCTCCATCATTTCTTTTGCATCCAAAGGATTTTTGCAAATTTCCTTTGCGAGCTGCACATTTTCCAGTGCCGTTAAATTGGGAACCAGGTTGTAAAACTGAAACACAAATCCAATTTTATTTCTGCGATATGTAGTTAAGCCTCTTTCATTTAGCTTTGAAACATCTTCGCCATCCGCAAGAATCGTACCGCGTGTCGGCGAATCCATCCCGCCCATCATATTCAGTACCGTGGTTTTTCCTGCTCCGCTTTGCCCCAGCACAACGTTGAACGTGCCTCTCTCAATGGAAAAACTGACGCCATCGACCGCTCTAATCACGCTGTCCCCAACGATATATTCCCGCTCCACGTTATCAAATTGTATAAAGCTCATAAGCACACATCCTTTGCTTATTCCAAATAAATATTATTGATTGAATTCAACCAGTCAAAATATATCACTTATTATTTCTTTCGTCAATACCTAATCAAACTAAAAATTAGGGTTGCTGTTGTACTTGATATATTTTTTGCTTGAAATTAAGCAGCATCCTTTCGTTGCGAAAGGCCGCAAAGCGTATGCTCTGCCGATTTTCTTTCCCACCTTGCTGTCTGTATTATAAAATGTTGTCCAGACCCGTTAAAGGAGACAGCGATCAAAAAGAATAACAAGGCCCACATAGATACTGGTTAACAGCATCAATGTGGGCCTTTGGACAAAATTTGTTTTTTACTCATTGAAAATATGAACCGGGCTTTTCAATTATGCTAAATTACGCCGATTTGTTTTCGAATTTTGCTTCTCTTTTTATAGCAAGCTTTTTACATGGACCCATGAGGAGAATGCAAATCCCATTAAATACCAAGCTTCCAACAATAAAAGTAACAAAAAAGAGTGCTATGTTGGAAGAAAACGACTTTACGTCAATGCATGCACAGGTGAGATACGCAAATCCAACGTTGTTAAGGAACTTTGGTGCATACGGATGCAGGACGATGAGTACGAAAAGGACGATAGCCAAAGGAATCAGAAAACCAAAAAGACTGCCCAGAAACGGCGTCAGCGCTGAGATTGAAAGTAGAGCCACCACCGTGAGAACAAGCCCGACGAGGCCTCCCACTTCGACGGAGATAAATTTGTCTTTAATGTCACCTTCCATGGTAAACATCATGATGTTGCTGATAAATATCAGCCAGCTGTATTGAAAGTCTACTGCATGGAGTATCGCATTTGCAATTAAGATCCATATGAGAAGAGAAAGACGGAAGTAAAGCAGAAAGCGCTTTTGAGTTGTTTCATTCATTGTTGTTTCTCCTTAATTCTTCCCGAGAAGTGAGGGATCGACGGGCTCCGTCCTGTTTGCCTGATAAATTCCCTGCTGTCTTAACAGTTCGTCATAATTATCATGTGTTAGAATATAGAACTGTTTTTTTTCGAGGGCTGAGAAAACTTTTGCAATTGTTGGCTCAAGCGGAGCTCCGTTATCGAGAATTTTTTTATTGAACTCGATGAACTTTTTGTATTCCTCTGAACCGTAATACGGATCGCCATCCGGAATAGCAAACCTCTGCGGACGGTGACGGTCGGTCAGATGCATCTCAGTCTGCACAAATCCGGGGCAGAATACCGAGACGTCGATATCAGTGCCGGACGCATTAAGGGACTTATATACACACTCTGATAAGGCAACGGCAGCGTGTTTTGTACTGAAGTAGACGGGGGCGGAGCCCAAAGTAATGAGTCCCGCTATGGAGCAGACGTTCAATATTTGGCAGTGCGTGCCTTCCTTTTTCATCTGCGGAATAAACTGCTGCATCATAAACCAGTGAGCATAAACGTTGACTTCCATCACCCACTTTATGTCCCGTTCCTTTATGTCCAAAAGATCCGCGCCGTTAGACACACCCGCGTCATTGATCAGAATATCGCAGCAGCCGAATTCTGCCATCGTGCGGTCAAAAATCTTCTTGCACTCGTCTGAGAGCGAAACGTCGGCCTGCACGGCAACTGCTTTTCGCCCCATACTCCTGATCTCTTTGGCAACTGCCTCCGCTTCTTCCCCGTGAATGTCGGCGATAAGCACGTCGGAACCCCGTTTCGCGCATCCCAGCGCTAGCGCGCGCCCAATACCGTTTGCGCCTCCTGTGATAACAAGAACTTTTCCTTTATAATCGCTGATTATATCAATACGCCTCCTTTTATCCCTGCTTATTATTGTGGATTTTTTCCGTTGACAAGGTTTTGAATCCGCATACCGGCTACAACCTGCGATTCAGGATGTGTAAATATGTAGAATTTCTCGTCTTCCACGGCGGTAAAGACACATGTGCCTACATAATCGATAGGCATTCCTGCGGTAACCTGGCGCTCACTGCGAATAAATCCGGACTTAAACTCCTGGCTATTGTAATAGGGATCGTCGTTTATCGCATAACGTTCAGGCCTGTGGGTATCCGCCAGGTGAATTCCTGTCTTTACAAATGCGGGAGCAAGGCAATGCACCTGAATGCGCCCGAGGCCTTGCTTTTTCAGTGCGAGATAGGTGCCCTCGGATGCGCCGAGGCCGGCGAATTTCGTGGCATGGTACATGACCGCATTGCCGGATGTCATCAGTCCGGCAGTAGACTCCGTATTGATAATGGCGGCGTCGGTGCCCTGCTTGATCATCTGCGGAATAAAAACGTGCATGCCATAAAGATGGCTCATCATGTTGACCTCTGTAATCCAGCGGATATCCTGTATCGGGATTTCCCAGATCGGGCCGGAAACAGACACGCCGGCATTGTTGACCAGCATATCAACCTGACCGAAAGTATCGAGCGTTAGCTTAAGTAGCGCTTCGACGTTCTCAAGAATCGATATGTCCGCCTTCTGACCGACGGCTTCAGCACCCATAGCATGGAGCTCGGTTACTACGCGGTCCACCGCCGGCTCGTCAATATCGTTAATGACTATTTTCATACCGCGGAGTGCGCCTTCTTTGGCTATTGCTTCTCCGATTCCGTTTCCGCCGCCTGTTACAACCAAAACTTTGTCTTTAAATTCCTTCATATCATTCAACTCCTTTAAAATACGAATGCCTTGTCATTTGCAGAATGCATCGCGCTGATGATGTTTCCCGGCTTTTCCGTGTCACCGATCCGGATCACTCTGTCGAAAGTGTTTTCCATCGCTTCCAGCAGAGCGTTGTTTGATTTTACACCAAGCGCGAATACTACGATATCAGCTTTACGGGTTATTTCGACGGCGCTTGCCGCGACACCGAGCGTAATATCCCCAGCTCCGACCGCTTTGATGGCATGCCCCGTCAAAATTTCGGCTCCGTTTTTATTCAGTCGATCCATAAGAAGATGCAGCACGCTGGGGTATAGCGTAGTACCGACTGCATTCATCATTTCGACAACAGTGACTTTGTTATCTTTGCTCAGATATTCGGCTGTCTCCAGCCCTGTGACGCCGCCGCCTATGACGGCTATATTTTTGCCGTTGAGCTTGACCTCTCCCGACAGTATCTGTTCCGCTAGGACAGCCTTTTCCGCACCTGGAATCTTTGGTACGATAGGATTTCCGCCTACGGCGAGAAATACTCCGCATGCGCCTATTTTTTTACATTCCTCAACGGTACCCTCTGTGTTCAGGCGAATATCCGCGCCCAATTTTTTGAGCTCGGCTTCCTGCGTTTCGACGAGTTCGCCCAAAAGCTCCTTGTGGGGAGGAACAGACCCTAGAATAACAGTTCCGCCGAGCCGGTTGCTCTTTTCGAAGAGAACGGTTTTAAAGCCCCTCTTGGCCAACACTAATGCAGCCTGCATTCCGGCCGGTCCTCCGCCGATGACAGCCACCGTGCGTCCGCTGCCGTCCCTTACAAACTTGTCGTCGCCGTGGGTGTGCTCGCGCCCGAGGATTGGGTTAACTGTGCATTCAATCGGCCTACCCTGATTTGCTACGAGAAAACAGTTCATGCAGCCGATACATTTGCGAATCAGAACATCCTCGCCGCGTTTTGCTTTGTTTGCCCACTCGGCATCGGCGAGCTGTCCGCGCGCAACGCCTACGAAGTCGGAAACGCCCTCTTCCAGAAGCATCTCGGCGAAAGCTGGATGCTTTATCGTGTTCACGGCGATAACAGGTATCTTCACGTTTGCCTTAATGTTTTTAGCAAGGTGCTTTTTCCAGCCCTCCGCATAACAGGACGGCTCAATGATGGTCGCTCCGGACTCATATGTGCCGCAGCTCACGTTCAGGCAGGCAACGCCAAGGCTCTCAATATATCTTGCGATATGTATGCACTCTTTTTCGTCAAGGCCGTCCTCAATGAATTCGCTGCCGTCGATGCGTACCGAAATCGGATAATCGGCGCCGCATGCAAAACGTATCCCGATGATGATCTCAGTTAAGAAGCGCATGCGGTTGAAGAAATCACCGCCGTATTTGTCGGTGCGCTTGTTAGTGTGCGGACTCAAAAACTGATTCACTAGATAGCCGTGAGCGGCGTGGACTTCAACTCCGTCAAATCCCGCCGTTTTGGCAATAAAGGCGCCTTTAACAAATTTCTGCGCCATTGCCGTGACCTCTTCCGTCGTGAGTTCCCTCGGCATTTCTCCTATTACTTTGCACATGACCGGGGACGGGGCAACTATTTGCTTTCCGTGTAGAAGCCTGCTTGTCGTCTCATTTCCCGGATGATGCAATTGAAGGAAAATCTTTGTGTCATACGCATGTACAGCCTCTGCAAGGCGAACAAGGCTCGGAATATGCTTTGAGTCCGTTGCACACAGCTGATTACTCGTGCCGATTCCAGTCTCTTCATCTATCCGGCAGATCTCTGTGATAATCAGTCCGCAGCCGCCCTTTGCCCGGTCGGCGTAATAGCGTATGATTTCTTCAGATGCTTCCCCTGTGGATGACGCAAATCCAGTTCCCATAGCAGGCATGACTATTCTATTTTTTAGCTCAAGTTTTCCGATTTTTCCTTTTTCAAAAAGCTTCGTATACTTCATGAAATCAGCCCTTTCTCACATAAATTTTGATATTATTTTGCAAAGCACCGCTTACCGACAGTTAGTCTGTTAATAATATAACATACTTCATGCTCAAAAGATATGGACTGCCTATACAAAACACTTGCACTTTTTGTGCCTTGTGACTAAAATAGTATTTGGGTGATGAATATGCTGCTTAACGAAATGCTTGAAAAATTATCTGCAAAATTAAATGTAAAAAAACTTGTTATTGGTTATAACACACAAATTTACGAACTAAAAGAGCTTGTTCCAAAATCCACGCTTGAAAAATACAAAAATGATGTTTTGTATTTTGTGCATGATGCAAGCTGTCTTGGAACTGTTGTTCCGCAAAATCTGGTTTACGCAGGCGATACTTTTGATGAACTTCGCAGGCTGTTTGTCAATTCGGCGCAAATTGATACCTTCAATTATGAGACCGCCGTAAGCCTTGCCGGTTATATTCTAAATCAGGCGTATAGGATGCAGGCTCTTTATTCATCTATGCTGCAAATGATCTTTGACGGTAAGGGCATCTCCGGTATTCTGAGCGATATCGCGGATAGAGCCGCGAGCTCTATTGTTATTATAGACTTGAGCGGAAAAGTTCTGGCCAACTCGACTCCACTGCGACTGGAAGATCATCTTTGGGTACAGTGCGTAAAACAAGGCTACTGTCCGACGGAATTTATGGAACACATCCGAAAACTACGGCAGGAAAAGGGGAAGCAACCGGGTTCAGACCCATACGTCCGCTTCTGCGAAGAAATGCAACTTTTTTATCTATGCAGCAAAATCACACGGGATGACACGCTTTTTGGCTATATCTTTATGATTCAGCCGGGCAGTGAATTTGATGCGGACTGTTATGAAACGCTGGCTCTTGTCAGCCGAACGCTGACAGAAACGACGTTGAAGAATCAGGATAAAATCACCCTGCACACACATCTTTACGGTGGGATACTGAACGACATGTTAAACGGGATTTCGGAAAAACAGGCAACTACCCGCATCAAGGTCAGTAAACTCGCATTTCCTTCGTTCATGCGTGTATTGACGGCTAAACCCCTCTATTACCATGGGGAGGTAAGCCTTACCACTTCCATTCAGTCTCAGCTCGAAAATATCTTTCAGGTTGAGCAGAGTATTATCTACCAAAAATCGGTTGTACTTATAATTGATGTGCAAAAAAGTTGGACAATCCCGCAACAACAACTGGAACAGCTTAAAATACTGTGTGAAAAAAACTATCTGCTGGCCGGTATAAGCAATTCCTTTTCCAATCCTGCAAAATTTCTGGAATATTACAAGCAGGCGGAAAAGGCTGTCATTCTCTCACAGAAGATGGAGGCAGACGGTCCAGTACACAACTATATGGATTACGCGTTCTTTGACATGCTGGATGCCCTTCCTGAAGAGCTGCGGCTTATGCGCTTCTGTCATCCGGTTTTGCCGCTTCTCAGGGACTATGACCAGCGTAAAGGCACAAAACTATATGAAACACTACGCACATATGCACTAACCGGCTTCAATCAGAACAGGACGGCGGAACTTCTCTTCCTGCACCGTAACACACTGAACTACAGGCGGCAGAAAATCATGGAGCTATCCGAAATCGACCTTGAGAACCCGCAAACAAAGTTTCTTTTGAGTTACTCTTTTGCTATTGATCTTTTTCTCGAAAAAAACACGCTTTATTTATAAATGACAACTTACAGCTATCACGCTTATATAGATCACGCTTTCAGTTTTGATAATGGTGGAAGCTGCGCTGGCTCGCAGGGAAAATCGCGGTACGCATATGCGGCAGGATTATCTGCAAACGAAAGAAGATTTTCAGAAAGAATATATTATTGGATGATAAAATGAATAGTAATAAAATAAAAAGTTAACAGAATGTATTGACATTATATAATGATACTTATATAATAAAACTGTTAATTATGTTTATCGGTTTCGTTAATCAATAAATATCGGCTCGGATTTTGAATAATTGTTTAGATGAGCAAATTTTTATTAAAAAAATAAAGGATACAAGTGATGAATAAATTCAAGAAAAATAACGTGACGATTGCTCAAGTGGCGATCGCTGCCGATGTGTCGAGAACGACAGTTTCAAGATACCTTAATGGTAAATTTGATTATATGTCTGCCGACACACGACAGCGGATACAGGATATTATTGAGCAAATGGATTACCACCCAAGCAATATTGCGCGCAGTTTAAAATCCCAGAAGAGCAAATCGATTGGGTGTATTATTGCAGATATCAGCAATCCGTTTTCATCGATTTTATTGAAAGGCATCAATGATGTCTGCAATTCAAGCGGATATCAGGTTCTTTTTTCTAACATTGACGATCAGCCGGAGAAAGAATTAACCTCTATTCAGGAATTGCTGAACAGTCAGGTGGATGGACTGATTGTCAACACCACTGGATGCAACGACAACTATTTAATCGAGTTAAAAAATAAAGGACTACCGATTGTTTTGGCAGATCGCTGCATTGCCCCCCAAAATATGATTGATACAGTGACTACCGAGAACTATCATAGCACATATGCGTGCATGCGCCATCTTTTTGAAAGCGGATTTCAAAAAATTGCTTTTTTCACGCCGGGAAACGGTAAAATAAGTCCCCGTATTATAAGATATCAGGCCTATATGGATGCGATGAAGGATTTTTATGGCATGGATGGCAGCCAGCTGTCTTATGCAATCGGTGAGAATTCGGCAAAGGGCTGTGAAAATCAATTAGCACATTTTATACAGAATAATGCAGGGGAGAGGCTGGCAATTTTTTGTGTAAATGGAGTCACCTTGATTAATGTGCTTCAGGCAATGCAGTTGGTCGGCTGTTCCATTTCAGCCAATTTAGGAGTCTGTGGATTTGACGACTGGGACTGGGCTCCTTTAATTCCGCCCGGAATTACAACAATAGCGAAGGATTCTTATTCTATCGGCATGGAGGCGGCAAGAATCCTTATTAAGCGGATTACGAATGAAAGGAAAGTTAAACCGGTTTTTATTGAACTGGAAAGCCGGGTTTGCATCCGCGGTTCAACGAATCCGGAACTTGCTGCAAAATTTACGGCATGGAAAGATTATCCGGGACTGAAAAAACGGTAAATATTAATTGGAAAGGTCTGCAGAAAATAATTTTTTTGCCGACCATCTATTTATCGATTATGTTTATCGATTTCATAAATCAATAAACATTCATATTGTATAAATTATATTCACAATTTTTAATATTACTATTGCTTAAATATATTTTCTCAAGAAGTTTAAGCAAAATAATATATTCTAAAATTCTATTTTTGGAGGCTACAGCATGGGTATTTTAGATCAATATTCGCTGAAGGGAAAGATTGCACTTGTCACGGGAGCGTCCTATGGAATCGGAATGGCAATTGCAAGAGCGTTTTCACAGGCAGGTGCCACGATCGTTTTTAACGATATCAATCGAGAATTGGTAGATAAGGGCCTCGCTTCTTATAGGGAGGAGGGAATTGAGGCACATGGATATGTTTGTGACGTCACCAACGAGGAGCAGGTAAAGAACTTTATTACCGAGGTGGAATCGAAGAACGGCATCATTGATATTCTGGTCAACAATGCAGGAATCATTAAGCGTATACCGATGTGCGACATGACGGCAGCAGAATTCCGCCAGGTGATTGATGTTGACCTGAACGGTCCGTTCATTGTTTCCAAAGCAGTCATTCCAAGCATGATTAAGAACGGGCACGGAAAAATTATTAATCTCTGCTCAATGATGAGCGAGCTGGGCAGAGAAACTGTAAGCGCCTACGCTGCAGCAAAGGGCGGTCTTAAGATGCTGACCAAGAATATTGCTTCTGAGTACGGCCAGTATAACATTCAGTGCAACGGCATTGGCCCCGGATATATTGAAACGCCGCAGACGGCTCCGCTGCGCGTGGAGGGTCATCCGTTTAATAGCTTTATCATTTCCAAAACACCCGCTGCACGCTGGGGCAAAACCGATGATCTGATGGGACCCGCAGTGTTTCTCGCATCGGACGCGTCCAATTTTGTAAATGGACATGTTCTTTATGTAGACGGAGGGATTCTGGCCTATATCGGCAAACAGCCATGATTATAAAAAATTAAAAATAAATGGAGGTTTTAAGATGGATATTCGTTATTCCGCAAATCAAAAAGATTTTAAGCATTACACGACTGAAGAAATTAGAAATGAATTTCTAATAGAAAAGTTGTTTGTCCCGGATGATGCGACGGCTGTTTATTCCCATGTAGATCGGATTGTTACGATGGGAATCATGCCGGTTCGGGAAACGGTAGAACTTGATCGGAACATCGACTGCTGGAAAAACTTTGGTGTTAATTATTTTTTGGAGCGCAGAGAACTTGGCGCAATCAATATCGGAGGCGAAGGAATTGTTACGGCCGACGGTACACAGTATCAGGTTGGTCAAATGTGCGGCCTGTATCTTTCGATGGGGACGAAATCAGTAACCTTCCGGGCCGTGGACCCGCTGAATCCTCCAAAATTCTACATATGCTCCACGCCGGCACACCGCCCGTTCCCGACAACGCTTATCCCGTTTGAAAAAGCCATCCACCGCAAGCTAGGCGCGGATGAAACCAGTAATAAACGGACAATCAATCAGTTTATCCACCCGGATGTTCTGGAAACATGCCAGCTGTCAATGGGCTGTACGATTTTGGAACCCGGCAGTGTCTGGAATACCATGCCGGTTCATACACACGAAAGACGCATGGAAGTCTACATGTATTTCAATATCCCGAAGGACAATGTTGTATTTCACTTAATGGGTGAAGGAAATGAAACGCGCCACGTTATTATGCACGACGAACAGGCCATCATTAACCCGAGCTGGTCAATCCACTCCGGCTGCGGAACATCCAACTATACGTTTATCTGGGCTATGGCGGGTGAAAACCGCGCTTTCGACGACATGGACAATATCCCGACCGAAGAACTAAGATAAACAGTATTTTAATATCAACCGGTCCATAAACCGGATGAGAAAAATATATCATCAGTAGGAGGAGTATTATGTTTAGTAAAAAATCGATTCTTGCACTGTTGCTCTGCGGCGCGATGACTGTCTCTATGGCAGGCTGCGGCGGGGCAGGTAAAACGGCTTCCGTTGCGGATGCCGCTTCCACGGGTACCGCTGCAAAAGCCGGCACACCAAAGTACATCATGAAGATTGGCCATAGCCAGCCGGAAGGGAATCCCCGCTATACTTCCGTCGAAGCCTTTAAAAAAGAGGTTGAAGAAAAAAGTAACGGCGGCATTTCAGTTGAAATCTATCCTGCCGGTCAGCTTGGCACTGAAAAGGAAATGTTGGAATCCGTCAAAATGAATACCTTACAGGGCATGCGCGGCGGCCAGTTTGACATGCTGCCAAAACTATTGATTTTCACACTCCCGTTCCTTTGTGAAAACAATAAACAGGTCGATGCTCTGACCAGTTCCGATTTCGCACTGAAAGTTTGTGAAGGATCACAAAAAGATAATATACTGATTCTTGGCCTTGGAAATGCGGGCGGTTTCCGCCAGTTCACGAACAACAAGCACGCGATTAAATCACCCTCCGACCTGAAAGGGTTGAAAATACGCACTCCAGGTATGGATACAATAGACGGTGCTTTAAAGGCAATGGGCGCATCAACGGTCTCAGTGCCTTATTCCGACCTTTATATGAGCTTGAAGACGGGAGTGGCCGACGGGCAGGAAAATCCTCTGGTTAATGTTTCAAGCCTAAAGCTGTTTGAAGTGCAAAAATACATCACCATCGTAAACTATATGTTCCATCCGGATCCGTTTTATGTAAACATGCAATGGTTTAACGCTCTTCCGGCAGATTATCAGAGTATTATTAAGACGGCTACGTCCAATATGATGATACTCAACAATGATTCTATCGCAAAACAGGAAGCAGAAGCACTTAAGGTAATTGAAAAAAATGCCGATGTCTATACTCCAACGGCAGAGGAGCTTCAGCAGTTCAAAGACGCCACAAAAGTTGTTTATGACAACTATGTTAAGGAAGGCAAGATCACAAAGGAAGAACTTGCCACCATGCAGGATATTGTAGCAAAAGCGAAGTAAGTGCCTTAAATTCTATTCTCGTAACGGAAAGGGAGCATCGGGTTCCCTTTCCGCTTATAAAGGAGCTGATTGCAATAAACAGAATTAAACAATTTGGGAAAACGCTTTTTCGGGTCTACGAGGGTATTGGAATCTTTTCTATGGGTCTATTGGCCGTGTGTTCAATCTTTGCAGTCATTGCCAGATATTTTTTTTCTCTTTCCTGGAAAGAGCTGGCAGAATTTACAACAACGCTTTTTGCCTTTACTACCTTTTGGGGAATGGGAATCTGCGTGTTGAAAAACGAACATATTGTTATTGATGTTCTTTACAATGTAATCAAACCTGCGGTAAAACGCTGGATTGCTGTTTTTGACGGTGTTATTGTACTGGCTATCGATCTGATCTTTTTCTACTACAGCATTGGCTATGCGCAACTGGCGGGCAGTCAAATATCATTGGGCATGGGAATTCCAATGGTGTTCATGTACGGCATCATGCCGGTCAGCAGTCTGATTTGCGCCGTGTGCATCCTGATTAAAATTATTGAAAACATTTCGGCTCCCATTAGTTTTTTTGAAAACAAAAATCAAGAAATTACAAAATAGATTATATCAAAGGAGCTGAATACACTATGGCAATGATTTTTTTGCTTGTTGCTCTCATTGTTTTCTGTATAATCGGTGTACCGCTGGCATTTGCCATTGGCGGGTCCAGCATAAGTTATCTGCTCACAAATGCGCCCCAGTTTTTACCCATGATTCCGCAGCGGGTTTGGAACGGGACCTTCAGCGATTTAATGATTGCCATGCCGTTATTTATCATGGCAGGTGAATTAATGAATACAGGAGGCATTACACAACGCATCATAAATTTCTGCCTTTATCTTGTCAGACCTGTTAGAGGTGGATTGGGTGAGGTTACCGTAGTCGCAAGTATGATTTTCGGAGGCATCTCCGGTTCCTCGGTCGCCGATACTTCGGCTCTTGGCTCCATCTTAATTCCGGCAATGGAAGATAAAGGCTTCCCGCCAAAGGTGGCAGCCGGAATCACCGTGGCAGCTTCCACCATGGGAATGATTATTCCCCCCAGTGTGCCAATGATTGTTTTCGGAATGGTTTCCGGTGCTTCCATTGGAGCGCTGTTCATGGCGGCCGCTATCCCCGGCATTTTAATCGGTGTGACTCAGCTAATCCTTGTTTATGCTATTTCGTATAAAAAGGGATATCACCCGGCACGTACTGCCTTTGACAAAAAGGATTTTATCCATACAATGGTTACCGGTCTGCCGGCCATCCTGATGCCTGTGCTGATTATTGTCTGCATCGCAGGCGGTGTTTGTACTGCCAGCGAAAGCGCCGGCATTGCCGTTTTGTATGCCATAGTCCTGGGATTCCTGTTCTACAAAGAACTGACATGGAAATCGGTTGTTGACACATTGCTCAAGACGTTAATTTCTTCCGCTTCCATCATGATCATCATTGGTTTTTCTACCATTTTCACATGGATTATGACAGTTGAAAAGATTCCTCAAATTGTCGCGGCACTTTTCACTCAAATGAATTTGCCCATGTGGGGGACGGCGCTTCTGTTTGACGTAATCATTCTGCTTGCGGGATTTTTCATCGATGTTACGCCTGCCATCCTTCTGCTGTGTCCAATCCTGTTGCCAATTATTCGAGTGGCGGGAATTAGCGATTTGCAGTTCGGTGCCATGGTGATCGTGGGCCTTGCCATTGGTTTGGTTACGCCGCCTGTCGGCATGTGCCTCAACGCCTGCAATAAAATTAACCGTATGCCGGTAGTCGAGATTTTCAAGGGCGCGTCGCCATATGTTGTTTGCAATATCATCGTTCTGTTAAGCATCAGCCTCATTCCTTCTCTTACGTCATGGCTCCCGCATGCACTGGGTCTCGTTTCTTAACATAGAGCATTCAGAAATTTATTTATAAAATAAAAGAAGGTACTTATCATGACTTTAAAAGAAAAAATGGCAAAGGGACCGGTTTTCGGTATGGCTTGCTTTACCGGTTCCACCTGTATCATTGAAAGTATTGGCCTTTCAGGACTGGACTTTATTTATCTTGATCTGGAACACACCGATTGGATGTTGGATTCCGATTTTGAAAAGCAGATTATGGCTGCCAGACTGCATGATATTTCGGTGCTTGTCAGGATGGCCGATGATGATGAGGTCGCCATCCGTAAGGTTCTTGAATGGGGTGCGGACGGCGTGGTGATCCCGCACTGCAAAACCAAAGAAATGACCGAAAAATGTGTGGAGGCTGCTAAGTTTTCTCCGATGGGCCGGCGCGGAGGCGAAAGCAATGTACGCGCGGCTGGATTTGGATATGACCATTTCGACTGGAATGAATACATGGCCCAGCAAAATCGCGATACTTTGGTTATCCCGATGGATGAAGACTATGAGTTTACTGACAATATCGATGAAATTTTAGCGGTTCCCGGTGTTGACGCCATCAATTTTGGCCCGATTGACTATGCCAATTCACTCAATTTGAAAATTGGATATTCTATGGGTGAGGATGTACAAAAGGCTTTCGACATTCTTGTGAAAAAAGCAAAAGCAAAAGGGCTTGGCCGGCTTGGCCCTGTTGTGCCGCCTACAAAAGAAAATGTACAGAATGCAATTGAAAACGGCTATAATATGCTGATTTTAGGTAATGACATGTGGCATTTCCAAAAGGCGCTGAAAGATATGATGAATACAAGCATTAATCCTGTCTGCAAAAAACTGGACAGATAAAAACATACATACATCTGAAAAGGCATCTCCCTTTTTTGGAGATGCCTTTTCAGAAACAAGTGAGTGATTTATACATTGAACGCGATGAAAATTTCCGGCGTTTCCAAACGGCTGAGTATCCTATGCTTTGCAACCATGACAATTAGCGGCTTTTACGCAACCTCATCAAGTCTTGTCATGCCGTTTTTACGCACGGAATACGGATTTTCCTACAATATGGGTGGAATGCTGCTGTCCGCGTTAAGCGTTGGGAACCTTCTTGCCAGTTTTTTCGCAGGCATTCTCCCTGCGTTTGTCGGTCGTAAGGCAAGCGCAATGCTGCTGTCAGTCAATTCCGCAATAGGTTATGTTTTAACTGCTTTGACGGCCAATCCTGTGTATTTGCTGCTGGCGTTTTTTTTAATCGGCATTTCAAAAGGCGCAGTTTACAACATTAGTAATATAGTAATTTCTGAAGAAAGTTCCAATAGGACAAAAGGCTTGAATTTGCTGCATGCCAGCTTTGCCATTGGTTCTCTGCTTTGTCCCTTCGTAGTTGCGGCCTGCTCCAAGGGGCCTTTAGGGTGGAGAACCAGTTGCTACGGGATCGCCGCGGTTGCCTTCTGTCTTCAATTAATGTATTTAAAATCAGATTTGGGAGGAAAGCCTCCCGCAAAAGAGCATGTTAACACAGACTGGGGTTTTCTTCACAACAAGGGGTTCTGGGTCAGTACAGGCATTATTTTTTTTGAAATCAGTACTGAAGTCAGCGTAACAGGCTGGTTGGTAACCTATTTTACCGACAGTGGTCTGATGTCTCTGACCATGGCACAGCTGATGCTTTCACTGACTTGGGGTCTCATGATGATAGGACGTTTGACAATAGCGTATCTGCCTGCCAAGTTAGGCCGCAAAAAGCTAATCGCTTGGATGTCCGTTGCCGTCGCCTTATTTTTTGCGTTGATGCTTTTTTGCAAGCGCCCTGTTCTCATCATTGTTTTTCTATGCTTGTTTGCACTGAGCATTGCTGGAATACAACCTACCGCACTTGCGAACCTGGATCAAAAGTATACTGCGCCGGCCGCCCTGTCGGTACTGCTGTCATTGGGCAGTGCCGGAGGCATTATTATGCCTGCAATTACTGGGGCGGTGGCTCAGACAACTGGAATATCCGGCGGGATGGCTGCGATCGGTTTCGCCATTACAGCCATGATTATCTGTACCATTGCCAACTTAACAGGCCAACCGAACCATAAATCACAGGTTACGGCGGAAGCCGGAAAAACGAGAAAAACTGAGGACGGCTAGAAATATCTGCAAAAGTAAATTTTAGAATGGAGGAATAACATGAGCCAAAAGATCATGCTGGTCGGCGAACCGATGGGGTTGTTTATTGCGCAGGACGAGAATCTGCTGGAACGGGTAAATCAGTTTTCCACTGCGGTTGCGGGTGCAGAACTTAATGTCGCAATCGGGTTAACCCGTTTAGGGCACGGTGTGGGTTATTTGACAAAGCTTGGTACGGATCCATTTGGAAAGCGCATTGTGAACACCATGAAAGAGATTGGAATTGATACCACGCTCATTACTTTCAGTGAAAACCAAAAAACAGGATTTATGTTAAAATCAAAGGTCTTTTCGGGAGATCCGGAAATCTATTACTATCGAAAAAACTCAGCGGCTTCCACTATCAGTAAGATGGATATTGGTGCCGTTGATTTCTCCCAATACGGTTATCTGCATATGACAGGGATCACCCCCGCACTCTCCGCAACTACTCGGGAAGCTTCTTACTATTTAATGGAAAAAGCCAGGGAAAACGGTATGGTTATCTTTTTCGACCCGAATCTTCGACCACAGCTATGGCCGGATAAACAGACCATGGTCTCAACAGTAAATGAGCTTGCGCGAATGGCCGATTACATTCTGCCCGGCTGCAAAGAGGGCGAAATTCTAATGGGCAGTTCAAAACCAGAGGAAATAGCCAAGTATTATTTGAGCCTTGGGACGAAGGCGGTTATTGTGAAAACCGGGAAGGCGGGTGCGTTTGCGGCAACCAGGGATAAGTCTTTCTCATTGCCGACCTATCCGGCAAAAGAAATTGTGGATACCGTAGGCGCCGGGGACGGATTTGCGGCGGGAATTATCAGTGCCGTTGCGGAAGGTCTTTCTCTTGAGGAAGCCGTAGACCGCGGAAATGCAATTGGCGCAATTCAGGTGATGAATGTCGGTGACAACGAAGGGCTGCCGACGCGAGGTAAGCTTTATAAATTCATGCAGGAAAATCGACCTGAGATTTAGGAGAAGAAATCTATATGGAAAATATTTTTGAGAAATTACACAAAATCGGAATTATTCCGGTGGTCAAGATCAACAACGCAAAGCAGGCAGTAGAGCTGGCGAAGGCGCTTAGCAGAGGTGGTCTTCCTGCGGCGGAAATTACTTTTCGGAGCGACGCAGCGGCAGAATCTATCTCCGAAATTACCAAAAATGGATTAGATTTTATGGTCTGTGCAGGAACCGTGCTCAATATTGAAAACGCAAAGAGAGCGGTAGAAGCCGGCGCGCAGGCGATTATCAGCCCGGGGACGAACCCGGAAGTCGTATCTTGGTGTTTGGCTAACCATGTGACTGTAATACCCGGATGCGCCACGCCGAGTGAAATTGAGCGCTGTATGCGTATGGGTTTGAAAGTTGTAAAGCTGTTTCCCGCGGAAGTTGTGGGAGGCGTAAAAATGTTGAAAGCACTCTCCGGCCCTTACGCAGGCATTCAGTTTATGCCAACCGGAGGAATCAATGCATCCAACGTGAGTGAATATTTGAAACTTCCGAATGTTGTCGCCTGCGGAGGCAGTTGGATGGTTCCTGAAAAGCTGTTGGATCAAGGCGACTTTGCACAGATTGAAAAGTTATCTTCTGAGGCAACAGCGGGGTTGAACCGGCAGTAATAATTTTTAGAAGCTCTTGAAATGCATGTTTAGGGCTTCGGAAAGAACGCCGATTTCATCATGGAAGTATCATAAACACGAATGCTGAGAGATCCATTGTCCCGAGTTTAATTCTAAACAAACACATATGATGAAAAACAATCTGGATTTAACAATTCTTTACCTTAACATAATCTAATTGTAACCGTCAGCCCTTATAATCATGTTTGTACATAAACATTAAGAATAAAAGGAGAGACAAACATGAAAAAAGCGATTTCAATGCTTTTGGCAGCAGTTACAATCTGCTTTATGGCAACAGCCTGCACCAGTACATCAACCAATGCTTCATCAGCGGCTCCTGAGGCCTCAACAGCGGGTGTATCCGCTGCTGCTTCCGAAGTACCCGCTTCCTCTACAGTTCCCGAAGCCGTTACGGGCAGCATTACCGCATCCGGCTCCTCTGCGCTTTATCCTCTGGTCAAAGACGCAGCTGGTAAATTCAAGAAAAGCAACCCGGATGTTTCCATTACACTGAATGCCGGTGGTTCTGGTACAGGCCTAAAACAGGTTGCAGACGGCACAGTGAATATCGGCAACTCCGACGTTGAGGCTGCAAGCAAACTGCCGGCAGACCAAGCGTCTCAGCTTATTGATCACAAAGTTTGCGTGATTGCCATGGCACCGATTGTCAATCCGGATGTTGCAAAGACAGTAAAAAGCCTTACAACGCAACAGTTAGCAGATATTTTCTCGGCTAAAACAAAGAATTGGAAAGAAGTCGGCGGCCCGGATGAACCGATTACACTTGTTACCCGTCCGACCACATCCGGTACACGGGCATTATTCAAGCAGTACGCTCTTAATAATACCGAGGAAGCTTCCAACAAATCTCTTGAAACAGATGATTCCGGTACATTACTGCAGAACGTATCCAGCCACAAAGGGGCAATCGGATATGTAGCTCTCTCTTACTTAATCAACAACACCAGTGTACGCACTTTGAGTATTGATGGGGTAGAACCCACACTGGAAAATGTATATGGCGGTAAATACAACGTTTGGGGCTATGAGCACATGTATACAAAGGGCGAAGCCACCGGTGCTGTCAAAGCATTCTTGGACTATATGCAGTCCGAGGAATATGCCGGCTCCGTAGAAACCCTTGGTTACAACGTCACATCAAAAATGACGACCTCGAAATAGTGCCCCGTTTTATGATATCCCCAGTTTTTAAGTACAGGTTAAAGGCCGGCGGGCGTGTCCGCCCGGTCTTTTTCCTTTTCATCAAGGATGTGAAGTATGAATAAAAAAAGGAATTATTTGTGGCGCACGCTTGTTTCAATATGCGGATTATTCATCGTTGTGCTTACAATAGCGATTGGCGCCTTTTTATTCTATAAAGGCATTGGAACATTTACTGTTTTTCATCACAGCATCGCGGAATTCTTATTCTCATCGGATTGGAATCCTTCGGATGACTTTACAGGTGGTGGCCAGGTCGGCGCAGCGATATTCATATTCGGTTCCATTGTTATTTGCTTTCTCGCCCTTCTTATTGCAACGCCATTCAGCCTGGCCACGGCGGTCTTCATGTCTGAAATATCCCCGAAATTCAGTTCACGGCTTTTACAGCCTGCAGTTGAAATTTTTGTTGGAATTCCGTCCGTCGTTTATGGCTGGGTTGGACTGACGATCCTTGTTCCTTTTATTGAAAATCTATTTCATCTGCAGTATGGTTTTTCGGTACTGGCCGGCGGTATTGTTCTTGCAGTAATGATTTTTCCGTCTATTACGAGTGTTTCTGCCGATTCATTGAGAAATGTTTCCGACGAATACAGGGAGGCCGCGTACGGACTCGGCTCGACACGGTGGCAGGTCGTCCGACGTGTCGTATTACCCTGTGCGCGGCCGGGAATTTTAACTGCGATTATCTTAGGCCTGGCGCGGGCGTTCGGGGAAGCTTTGGCCGTCGCTATGGTAATAGGTAAAATGAAAGCATTTCCCGAAAATATACTTTCCCCGACGAATAACCTGACCGCTGCAATCGCGTCCGATATGGGCGGCGCAACCGAAGGTGGAGAATACAATCTTGCACTTTGGACAATGGCGTTACTTCTTTTAATTATTTCGTTTGTCTTTATCATGACCGTTCGCAAACTTTCTTCAAAAGGAGCGAAAACAAATGAATAGTCGTCTGCATTCCCTCGCGAAAAGAACTGACAAAGTCATGACTGCTGTTCTTTACTGTGTCGCGGGATTTTTCCTGTTATTGCTTGCCACGTTTACGATTTACATATTGGTAAAAGGTTTCGCCGATTTTAATATTTCATTATTAAACTTTGATGAAAATGGAATTGGAAACCAGTTTTTTAATACGGTTTATCTGGTGGTTCTGTCTTTGCTCATTAGTGTACCAATCGGCATTATGTCCGGAGTATATATGGCTGAATATGCCAAAACGGGATGGTTGTTAAATTTTATAAGAACTTGTGTTGAAACGCTTTCGTCACTTCCGTCTATTGTGGTGGGCCTTTTTGGATATCTCGTGTTTGTGGTGATGACACATTCAAGATGGAATCTGATGGCCGGTGCAATGTCTGTTTCTGTTTTGTGCCTTCCGCTCATCACAACGGTAACAGAAGATGCGATGCGGGCTGTTCCGGTCAGCTATAAGGAAGGAAGTTACGCACTGGGGGCGACCCATGCGCAGACAATTATCAAAGTATTAATTCCTGCATGTTTTCCACGCATCCTAACAGGAATTATTCTGGCTGCGGGACGCGGCTTTGGAGAAGCAGCTGCGCTGCTTTATACTGCCGGGATGAGTACAGATATCAACTGGTCTAACTGGAATTTGAGTTCTCCGCTGTGTCCGCTGAATCCGTTTCGGCCGGGCGAAACACTGGCGTTGCATATTTGGGCATCCAGAACAGAAGCAGTGGCCCCCAACGCGACGCAAATAGCGAATTTTTCTTCAGCTGTGTTAATTATTATGGTTTTTCTATTTACTATTGGCTCCCGTGTATTCGGCAGAGTTCTAAATAGGAAGATGAATGGCAAAAACTAAGAACGGATTTGTACGGAGTCAGTAAAAATACTAACCTTCATAAAAGAAAGGAATACAATTGCGGGAATGATTGCGATAGCCGGAACTCTGTCGCTAAGAAAAGAAGTAAGGATTGCGTACTTTCTGCAATGTCAGCAAGTAAATCCAAATTCGGGTAAAATGATCCAACACCGCTTACTGCGATACTCACGTATTTTAATAGGGAAAAATACTGTTTATACTTTAAGTCGTTTCGAATTTTATCGAAATGCTCCTTGTCTTCTGCAAGACCGTTCACGCATAGAGAAACATTTTTTCCGCCAAAAGCCATTGCAGCGCGCCGCACAAGGTTGGTGACGGCAAGTTTTTCATCACAATCGGCAATGCTGCCATGCAGTGTGATTACATTTGCGTTTACTTTCCTGCATGGATTTAAGTACTGAATCAGATGATACATTGTACCGCCCCAGGCAAGTCCGAGTATATCTTTATCCGTAATCATACGCTGTACATAGCGCGCTCCTTCCAGAGCAACTCTTTTCTTTAATTCTTCCGCGTTTATGAGCTTCTCCGGTTCCAAAACCGGAACAACAATAACCGTTTTTAAACCATATTGGAGCTTAATTTTTTTTTCAAGTTCAATACACTCCGCAAAAGGTTTGGAAATTTTAAATTCAACAATTCCCTCTTCTACGGCCCTCTTTAAAAGTCTTGAAACGGTGGGCTTGGAGATATTAAGATTCTGCGAAATTTCTTCTACAGTTCTTTTTTCAATGTAATATAGGTATGCCACCGAGTCCATGATGCAAACAGACTGATTGTACACTTCGCTCTTCATGACTAACCCCTCCACAGTGTTGTCCGACACATAATAAAGTCCATCATATTATGGCTGAAGAAACCGCTATGGTCGGCGATCGTCTTTACACGGATATTGCTGCCGGCGTAAATAACGGACTGACCGGAATTTTTGTCCTCAGCGGAGAAGCACAGATGAAAGATTTACCGGGTTCAGATGTTAAACCTCATCTTATTTTTGACTCCGTCAAAGAAATCATCCCATATCTTTAAACTAGCAATAAAGTGAAAGAATGAGCTCTGAAAGAGGGTTGGATTAATGTCTATCAAACTCATGGCGCTGGACGTGGATGGTACTCTAACCGATGAAGAGGGAAGAATCAGTCCGGAAAATGCTTCAGCAGTAAGGGCGGCGCTGGCAGCGGGCATTAAGGTGATTCTGGCTACGGGAAGGCCGCTCCAGGGTGTGGAATCAATCTGTCAGGAATTGGGGATGAGCGGACCGCTGATACTCGCAAACGGGTCATTGATCCTGTCAGGAACCGAAGTGTGGTTTGAAGATTTTTTATCTTCAAACGATTTACAGGCTGTTTATGAGCATGGAGAAAAGACCGGAAATATATCAATGCTGGCCTTTCAGCCCGATATTATCCAATATTGGTTCCCGGCAGATATGGACAAAGACTGGTTGTCCAATATCTTGGATTCTTTTAAACTCTACAAACGTTTTGATGTTCCTCTACCCGGGGATCTTCCGCTTGAACGAGTTAATAAAGTGATGTATTTGGGTGATGAGCAGTCGATAGCCAAAGCGCTGCTGAATACATGGCCGGAGAAAATCAGCCATCTTGCCACTGGACGTTCCTATCCCTATCTTGGTGAAGTCAATACAACTGTTGCCAACAAGGGCGGTGCATTATCCATTGTGTGCGAACGGCTGGGTATCTCTCCGGATGAGGTAATGGCGATTGGAGACGGTGAAACCGATTTGCCTATGCTGGATTTCGCAGGTAATGCGGTCTTTGTCAACCGAGGCTTCACAATACCGCAATTGTCTGCCCATGCCGTTGTGGTTCCAAAAGAAGAATGCAATCGCGGCATTGCTTGGGCTGCAGATCATTATTTATAGGATGGGTCCGCTGTTTGCTGCCTTTTCCAAATATAGTTATACAACATGGATGAAGGGGTTCTATAGAAGAAGAAAATCAGCAAAATAATGCCTAACGAATATCTAACTTATTGTAAAACTACCCTATTTTGCGACTCCGGCTTGTATAACGAAGGTTTAACTGGTAGAATAGAAATTGTTAGATATTTAATATTAAAGGTAGGAGGCGGGAACAGATGAAGATGAGCCTAAAATCGATTGAGAAGTATTTCTTTACATTAGGACTTCTGTTTTCTGTGATGATTCCAATCCTGTTTCCTACTGTCGTTTTTCTGTCTCTGCTGATTTTATTTGTTTCTGCGCTGAGCATCACAATTTTTTCTTTTATCAGCATTCAGTCATATACGAATATCGTTTTGTTTACTCGAAAAAGAGAATAAGCACTCCTAAGCGTCGGTTTGAAAAATAGAT
Organism: uncultured Caproiciproducens sp.; assembly: GCF_963664915.1. Lineage (NCBI taxonomy): Bacteria > Bacillati > Bacillota > Clostridia > Eubacteriales > Acutalibacteraceae > Caproiciproducens > uncultured Caproiciproducens sp. The sequence continues at coordinate 361,611 of NZ_OY761810.1, read as the reverse complement.
TAGGAGTGTTTGATTTGAAAAAACAGAAAAATAAACTGCTTTTAAACGAGCAGTCTTGTTTGCTATATGCAGAATTGGTGTCCCGTATCAACAGTAATCATTATCGTGAGTATTCTCTTGACCGATTAAGAGAGACGGTACAGCTTTTTCGTGCCGGCCAGATTCAGGATAACGACCCTGTCATCATCTTTGCATTGCTGAAAGAACTCATTTTCAGGCAGACGGGGCTTCATCTGTTTGATACGCAACTGGCCACCGCGATTTCTCTGCAAAAAGGGAATATCGCGCAGCTTCCCACGGGAGAAGGAAAAACACTTGCCGCCGTGCTTGCTGCTGCGTTTCACGGAATGTGCGGTCATGGTGTGCATGTGCTTGTTTTTAATGACTATCTGGCAAAAAGAGATTATCTCATTACGAAACCGATTTATGAATTCTGTGGGCTGACGGTCGGGTTGATTCAGCAATCCATGCCGGCCAAAGAACGGAAGATCATGTATGACCGTGATGTTGTGTACCTTTCCGCTAAAGAAGCCGGGTTCGATTTTTTGAGAAATTTCCTTTGTCTGACAAAAGAGGAACTTTTGTGCACCCAATTTGATTATGCCATTATTGACGAAGCGGATTCGATTTTGATTGATGAGGCAAAAATCCCACTGGTGATCGCAGGGGACACACCGGAAGAACTGTGTTCCGCGGCAGCTATCTCCCATGCGGTAAAAAGCCTTGCACCCGATGAAGTGCAAATCAACAATGCTGCAAATCAGGTGTACTTAACGGATTCCGGAATCAACAGGATGGAAACCATTTTAAATGTTCAGAATCTGTATGAGGCAGAGAATCTCAATCTTTTGTCCACGGTGAATGCTGCGCTCCAGGCACAATTTCTTTTGGAACGCGATAAGGACTATCTTGTCAAAGAAGATTCCATCAAAATTATTGATGAATTTACCGGCAGGGTATCAGAAAACCGTCGGTATCCCGATATTCTCCACAGCGCGGTAGAGGCAAAAGAGCATTTAGGCGGGAGCATCAATTCTTTGATTTACAATTCGATTACCGTACAGAATTTTCTTCAGCAGTATAAAAAGCTGTGCGGCATGACGGGAACAGCCCAAACCTCTGCGAAAGAAATGGAATATATGTACGGTTTGAAGGTGGATGTCATTGGGCCGCACGAACCATGCGTACGTATTGACCACGAGGATGTTTTATATCATACGGATACAGACAAGTATGCGGCTGTTGTCGAAGAAGTGAAGCGTGTCCATGTAAAGGGACAGCCGGTGCTGATCGGTACACAGAGTGTACAGGAATCGGAAACGCTTTCTACCCTGTTGAACAGCGCGGAAATCCCGTATTCCGTATTAAATGCCAAAAACGATGAGAACGAGGCGGAATTGATTGCAAAGGCGGGGAAACTGAATCGAGTGACGGTGTCTACCAATATGGCCGGAAGAGGGGTAGATATTAAACTTGGTGGTGAAAATGAATTAGAAAAATCAAAAGTGCAGGCTGCTGGAGGTCTGTACGTCATTGGAGTGGGTATTAACCGCAGCATTCGTATTGATCATCAACTTCGCGGGCGGGCGGGGAGGCAGGGTGACGCAGGAGAAAGCCGGTTTTTCATCAGTCTTGATGATACGCTGATGGTACAATACGGTATTGGTCAGAATATCACCGGACTTAAACAAAGTGATTCTTTGGTCACCGACCGGCGTGTGAAAAAAGCGGTTCGCGAGGTTCAGAAGCACGCGGAAGGCAATGATGCTGAAACCCGTTATATGCTGGAAAAATATGCGTATATTCAGGAAGAGCAGAGAAGAGTCATCACCAGTATCCGCAACGAAGTGCTGCTTGACTCAAAGCCTTTTGGGCTTTTTCCGGAAAGAGAGCCGGAATATTATCAAGGCCTTATCAATTCAGTGGGGAAAGCCGGTGCAGAAAAAGCAGAAAAACAGTTGGCTTTATATTTCATCAATCTTCGCTGGGCGCAGTATCTGGAATCCATGGAATATGTTAGGGACGGCATTCATTTAACACTGCTTGCAGCGAAAAACCCACTTGACGAGTATCATCGTGTCGCCATTGCCGCATTTGATGAAATGGTGAAGGATATTAAAAATGATATCGTATCTGCAATGAAGAAATATAAAATTACAGAAGACGGCATTGATTTGAAAGCAGCTGGGTTGGGCGGCGCGACCACCACATGGACCTATTTAATTGATGAAAGGAGCAGTCAATTCAGCAGAATTCCGTATTTGGCGAAGAATATTTCAAATAAGATAAGCGGGACTGTTTTTACGGTTTCGGGATTGCTGTACAGTTTAAAAGATGTTTGCCGCAAATGGGCAAAGATCAATTAAGAAATGTAAGGCAGGATTTCTTATTTGCAGGCCTTGTGTAATTCCCTATACAGTTGTACTATGGTATATTGAAAAGATTTTACAGCAGTATGAGTAGAACAAAAAGCAGCTCAGTCATAAAGACTGGCTGCTTTTTTCATGCATTCAGATGCTGTGTTTACAAAAAACCGCCCTTTTTACAGAGCGGCGAATGGAGAAATTTTCACCCGAAGGACTTGTAACCAGGTATCACCTCCACAGTTATTTATTCTCATAGCACAACACTATGATAACAAAATGTACAGCCCGTTAGCAAATGCAAATGATGGAAAAATATTAAAATTATGGGAGTAACCATGTAAAATGATGGATGAGTAATAGCTGTACCTGTTTTGCAGAGTGCGCTAAAAAATAGAGTTGCCGTTTTAAGGCAGCTCTATTTCAAAGTCTTTACAATAATCCGCTATGGAGTTTTGAAGAGCAATTGCATTTTTATCCGACTCAGGGAATTGCTTAAGCGCTTTGTAGATTATCTTGATTTCGGAAGCAGTAAAAGAATCTCTTTGGTTAAATATCAAATATAGATCATTAATTATATCAGAATAGGCCGAAGCGAAACGTACTAATTCATTTTCCGTATTTCCGGAATTTTTGATCGTGTTTCTGACGTTTTCATTTAATTTTCCAAGTGCGAAGCATATCAAATTACATTCTGATTCATCAAAATCCAGGCTATGCATAAAAAATCACCTCGGGTAAATTATACAGTAAAAATAAAGGCAATACAACCGTTGAATCGTTCAATGTCTTTCATGCTGGTTATATTTTTCTAGGAAGAGCAATAGGCTCTCTGTCAACATAAACAGTTCTGTCTTCTTTGGTTTTGATGTCCCATTTTATAAGGGTTATCTCCGAATTTACAATTTCGATGCAGGTAATACAATTTGGGTGTATGCAGCTTCCGTCATTAAAATATGGCTGTTCGTCTTCAGACGGACATGTCGGTCTATGCGTATGCCCGGCTATGACAGGCTGTTTATTGATTGTTACCCATTCTATAATCTTTCTTTCTACCTTCTTTTTTTTCGCATAGTTTTTCGCGGCGCTGGTGGGATCCTTATAACCAAAAAACTCTAACCTCCGCCAAACATATCTTGTAAAAAATCTGCCAAGCCTCCAAAATATATCGTTCAGCAAATCACCCTGGTGGCCGTGTACCAAAAATATTTTTGACTGCGTTTCGGAATTCTTCAATATTAGGCCTTCATGAACCTCTATATTTTCAAATAAGGGTTGATCTTTATCAGTCTGGGTATCATAGTACCTCTGTAAATTTTTCCTAATAAATTGGGGATATCTTTTTACAATGTCATGATTACCGTAGATCATATAGAACCTGTTTTCTTCGTAGAATTTGTGAAGTAAACGAAAAATATCGTTGTAAATGCTGCTGATGTCAGAATACTTTTGATTCTTCCATAATTCATCACTATCACCGAGATCGATATAAGTAAATCCATTCTTATAATAATGTTTAATAGCACAATAATATAGGTCTTCGTTATGGCTGAAATCATCAACCCAACTTCCATCGCCTCTATGACAATCGCTGATGATGACTATTTTTGATGAATTGTCAAAAGGAATTTCTAATGATGATTTAAATACTTCACTCAAACGATAAAAAGTGTACATGTTAAATTTCCTTTGTGGGGTTTATGATTTCTTCTTGATACAACAACTCCTGAAAGCTTATTTTGCTCGAAAGGGAGCTAAGGTATGCTAGTTGTTGACTAATATTGCGCAATAGGCTTTAAGATACTTATAGACAATGATAAAGAAGACTTTACTCAGCAATAATGACACAAGTCGTATAAAAATATTCAAGATGCAATTATGCAGAAAATTAAAAAAATAATCCCACTCATTCATAGTGCTTAATCCAGATTCATTGAAACTGAAAAATAAAACAACAAATATGTTTATTGTTAAAGCAATATACCAGTAAAATAAACAAATTACATTATATTGTAAAGTCTTTGTTGACTTTAGCACTTTGCAGTGATATCATTAAAACAACAAATTAATTCAATTGAAGGTACTATTATTTTTATATTGGCAAAGGCGTCAAAATGATTTTAACGAAAATTTTGAAGCCTTTGCCAATGCTTTATTCATTTTTGCCAATTTCCGGGTCGGTTACGCCGCCCGGGAACAGGGAAGAGGGAATCTTTTCCCTAATATGGTTAGGCGGGTTTCTTCCTGTTCAGGCACTGCCTGCCGGTGTAGGTGTTTCGATTGGGTACCATCCCGTGCATTAATTAAGAAGAGGTGTTAAATATGAAAAAAGTTATTGCGGCAATTCTATCCACTGCGCTCGTTTTTTCCATGGCGACCGGATGTTCCTCCTTTAGTGGCAAAACAACCGGTACCGCAGGGCAGACCGGACAAAGCGGTCAAACCAAAACTTCGGCCATCACCCTGTATCTGAACAACGAGATTCCCACGCTGAATCAATTTGCGGCTTCTGATAATATTGCGTTCAATGTTCTGAACAATATATCAGAAGGTTTGTACCGGTTGGACAACAACAATGAACCACAGCCCGCTCTTGCAAAAGAGGTCAAGATTTCGGATGATAAACTGACCTATACGTTCACACTTAGGGACGGCCTGAAGTGGAGCAACGGCGATCCGCTCACATCCAAGGATTTTAAATCCACATGGCTCAAGCAAATGACAGCAGACGCCACCAACAACTATGCATTTATTATGACGGACTATATTGTAAATGCGGTCGAATACTCCGAAGGCAAAGCTGCCGCGGAAACTGTTGGCGTTGAAGCACCGGACGACAAAACGCTGGTGGTCAAGCTGAAGGCACCCACACCGTATTTTCTGTTCCTCACTACATTCGTTCCTTACTATGCGCTTGATATGAATTTCGTGGCGGCGCAGGGCAAGAACTACGCGATTGGCAAAGATAATCTGGTTTTTTCCGGTCCATACACCATTTCTCAGTATGATGCCGCTGCCGGCCTTACCCTCGTCAAGAATCCTACCTATTGGGATGCCGCCAATGTAAAGGTGGACACTATTAATATTAAGATTATTAAAGAGCAGAGCACTGCGCTGAACCTGTACAAAGCGGGTCAGCTAAGCCGTGTTCAGCTTTCCGCAGCGGATGTTCCGTCTTATAAAGACAACGCTGAATTTAAAACACATGCTATTTTCCGCACTACCTTCCTCCAATTCAATACAACGGCAAAAGGTGTCAGCAACTTAAATATCCGCAAGGCACTTAGCCTTGCAATCGATAATACTACACTGACAACCAGCATCCTCAACAACGGCTCCGAAGCAGCGAACGGTGTTGTTCCGAAGGCTATGAGCAGCGGCGTTACCAATCAAATCATGGGCAGCCTGCAGGGCGAACTGAAGACCTTTGATGCCGCTAAAGCAAAAGAATACTGGAATAAGGGTGTTGCGGAGCTTGGAAAAGCACCGGAGCTTTCCATTGTTCTGGATGATGACACCGAGAGCAAGGACGTTGGTACCTTTATTCAAAGTCAGTTTAGGACAAACCTCGGCATAGATGTTAAACTTGATTCCAAAACAAAGGAAGCCAGAAGGGCGCTGATGAAATCCAATGATTATCAGATGGGTATTAACGCCTGGGGCGCTGACTATAACGACCCGATGACCTACCTGCAGCTGTGGTCCGAGCATATTGCCAAAAACGGCTTCCGCGGCAACTTTGTGAATGATGCGTATGACAAGCTTATCAAAGATGCACATAATGAAACGGATAATGCGAAACGTGCCGAAATGCTCGTAAACGCTGAAAAGTCCCTTGTTGGCGACAATGCGGTTCTGGTTCCGCTGTACTACATGGGATCCGCTTATCTGATTAAGTCCGACGTGAAAAATCTTGTTGAAACCAACGCCGGCACGCTGGAACTGAAATACGTGACCGTTGGGTAAGCATTTATTTTAAGGTGATTGATGAAGGGCTGTTGCTGCGCAGCGGCCCTTATCTTTCGTTCTATGTTAGAATCCATTATTGAAGGAGGAGGTACATTGAAAAGGTACATAGCGAAACGTCTCGTTTATCTTTTTATTACCTTACTTGTGATCACGACCGCAACATTTTTTCTGATGCACAGCCTTCCGGGAACTCCGTTTGATGAAGACAAAATCAGCAGATTAACCGCGGAACAGCAGCAGCAGGTTTATGCAAACTACGGGCTTGATAAACCCCTGTATGTTCAGTACTTCAAATATATTTCCAATATATTCCACGGGGATTTCGGCACATCCACCTTGTATTCTGGACAATCGGTGCAGGATATTATCATAAGCCGTATTGAACCCTCTGCGCTGGTGGGAATTCAGGCAGTCCTGTTCGGTCTGATGATCGGACTTGTACTCGGCATTGTTGCGGCTTACCGGCACAACTCCTCAATGGATTATATGACGATGGTTCTTTCGGTTCTTGGAATTTCCATTCCTAACTTTGTTGTAGCTGCGCTCCTGCAGTACTTCTTTGGTTTAAAGTGGGGACTGCTCCCGGTGGCTTACTGGGAAAGCTACGCCAATTCCATTTTGCCGTCACTTGCGCTTTCGTTCGGGGTGATTGCACAAATAGCGAGGTTTATCCGGACGGAAATGCTCACGGTTTTACAGCAGGACTATATTCTGATGGCAAAGGCAAAGGGCCTCAGTCCGGTGAAAATTTTACTGCGCCATGCGCTGCGTAATTCCATTCTCCCGGTTATCACCATTCTTGGTTCCATAACGGTGAATCTGCTTACCGGTTCCCTTGCCGTAGAAAGTATTTACAGTGTGCCGGGTATCGGCAGTCTCTTTGTGGATTCCATTAAGGCGAACGACTATTCCACCGTTCTGGGCCTGACTATTTTTTACAGTGCCTTCTATGTGGTGGTGATTCTGCTTGTGGATATCATGTACTGTGTCGTTGACCCGAGAATCCGGCTTGCACCTTCAAAGGAGTGATGAAATTGCAGACGAAAGAAATAACAGCGGACTTGTTTGACCCGGCTGAAGCAAATGAAGGCGACATGGAAAAAATATCCCACCCAACGCTGTCGGCCTTTCAGGACGGGTGGCTTCGCCTGAAACAGAATAAAGGTTCTGTAATTGCTCTGGCGGTGCTTCTTTTGGTTGTCGCACTGGCGCTTTTGGGTCCGTTGTTTACAAAGTTTACTTACTATGACACCAACTTTCAGGCGGCGTTTCAGTCGCCCAGCGCGGAACACTGGTTTGGAACCGATAAATTCGGCCGCGACCAGTGGGCGCGTATTTGGTACGGTACCCGCATTTCTCTTTTAATTGCCGTCATCGCCGCAGCGCTTGACCTTGTGGTGGGTGTTACCTACGGTTCGGTTTCCGCTCTGCTGGGGGGGAAAGTGGACTCCGTGATGCAGCGGATTATTGAAGTGCTGGTAGGTATCCCGAATCTGATTATTGTCATTTTACTGATGATGGTTATGCCGGCAAGTGTCTGGACGCTGGTGGTCGCCATGTCCATTTCCGGCTGGGTCAACATGGCACGGCTGGTTCGGGCGGAAATCCTGAAGATGAAGGATCAGGAGTTTATTCTGGCGGCGCGTGTTCTGGGAACGTCCAATAAAAATATTATTTTAAGGCATCTTATTCCCAACACCGTCGGAGTCATTGTCATCAATACCATGTTTACCATACCTTCCGCGATTTTTACGGAAGCGTTTCTCAGCTTTATCGGTATCGGCCTTCAGGAGCCGAAAGCTTCACTGGGCGTTCTCATCAACAGCGGCTTTCAGGTCATTAACAGCCATGTGTATCTGTTGTTTATTCCGGCCATCGTCATTGTTCTCATTATGGTGTGCTTCAGCATTCTGGGCGACGGCCTTCGCGACGCGTTTGACCCGCGGATGCGTATTTAACTCAGAAATGGAGCCAGAGTATGAGTAATTTATTAGAAGTAAATAATCTTGAAGTCAGTCTTTATACCCAGCATGGCGCCGTACAGGCGGTGCGGGGCGCCAGCTTTTCCATTGAACCCAAAGATACGCTGGCGGTAGTGGGGGAGTCCGGTTCGGGGAAAACCATGATGGTAAAAGGAATTATGAAGCTTTTGCCAAAGACCGGGCGCATTGTGGGCGGTAAAATAGAGTTTGACGGCCGGGATATTACCGGACTGAATGACAAACAGATGCGCAAAATCAACGGGTCTGAAATATCCATGATCTTTCAGGATCCAATGACTTCACTGAACCCGACCATGACCATTGGCAGGCAGATCATGGAAGTGCTGCGCGAACACGAAAAGATGAACGCACAGGAAATGAAGGCAAGGGCAATGGAGCTGCTGGAGCTGGTGGGCATTTCCTACCCGGAAAAACGGTTTAAGCAGTATCCGCATCAGCTTTCCGGCGGAATGCGCCAGCGTGTGGTTATCGCCATTGCGCTTGCCTGCAATCCGAAGATTCTGGTGGCAGATGAACCGACCACGGCGCTGGACGTAACCATACAGGCGCAGATTCTCGACCTGATGAAGTCGCTGCAGAGCAGGGTGAACACCTCCATTATATTAATTACACACAACCTTGGGGTTGTTGCAAACATTGCGAATAAAGTTGCTGTCATGTACGGCGGCCGGATTGTGGAAAACGGCCTCGTGGATGAGATTTTTTATCATGCGCAGCATCCGTACACACTGGGGCTGATTGCTTCCATTCCGAAGATTCATGAAAAGACAAACGAGCTCAAAACCATTCCGGGAACCCCGCCGGATCTGACCGATCCTCCGGAGGGCTGCCCGTTCGCCCCGCGCTGCGAAAAGGCAATGAAGATTTGCCACATGATGCAGCCGGAATACACACAGATTACCGGCACCCATGTTTCGGCCTGCTGGCTTCAGCATGAATTGGTGCACAAGAGAGCGATGGCGAAGGAGCAGAAAGGAGAGCAGCTATGAGCGAAGTACTACTGGAAGTAAAAAATTTAAAGAAATATTTTCAGATTGGCGGCAAACAGCTGCTCAAAGCGGTGGACGACGTTTCCTTTCAGATTTACAAAGGGGAAACACTGGGTTTGGTCGGGGAATCCGGCTGCGGAAAGTCCACTCTCGGAAGAACGATTATGCGCCTGTACCATCCCACGGAAGGTGAGGTTCTTTACAGCGGCAAAAAAATCAGCGGACAGCTTTCAACGGAAGAATCCAAAGAATGCTGCAGGAAAATGCAGATGATTTTCCAGGATCCGTACTCTTCTCTGGATCAGCGCATGAAGGTAATGGATATTGTGGCCGAAGGTATTGATGCGCTGGGCAGTGCAAAAAGTCATGAAGAACGGGAACAAATGGTGATTCGTCTGCTGAAAATGGTCGGACTGCAAAAGGAACATGCGGGCCGATTTCCCCATGAGTTTTCCGGCGGACAGCGGCAGCGAATCGGCATTGCACGCGCGCTGGCAATCAACCCGGAATTTATTGTCGCCGACGAACCGATCTCCGCACTGGATGTGTCGATTCAGGCACAGGTGGTCAATCTGCTGAAAAAGCTGCAGGATGAGTTCAGCTTTACCTATCTGTTTATTGCACACGATATCTCCATGGTCAAATATATCAGCAACCGTGTGGGCGTCATGTATCTTGGCGGTATGGTTGAACTGGCGGAAAGTGAATCCATGTTTGACAAACCGCTGCACCCCTACACGCAGGCGCTTTTGGCGGCAATTCCCCTGCCCGACCCTAAGGTGGAGCGCGCACGCGGACGTGTTGTTCTCGAAGGAACCGTGCCGAATCCGGTGGACTTGCCCGCCGGCTGCAGATTTTGTTCCCGCTGCGGTCATTCAAAAGATATCTGCAAAAAAATGCGTCCCGCATTCAGGGAAGTCGAGCCCGGGCACTGGGTGGCATGCCATTTGTATGAGGATGGTGCAATACAGAGTTAAATTAAAAATGCGGGCCGGTTTACACGAAACCGCCCGCTGTTTTTCGGAACAATGCAAATGCCGGAACCGGCTATAATTTCCGGTTGGATTCCGCCTCGTTAATGAAATGAATCACCTCGTGGGCATCGGCAACCAGTTCGTCATACCGTGTGCCCATTTCCAGAACAATGCCCGAAGCAATCAGGTTTACCAGTTCAATCGGCAGGGAAAAGGAATTGTAAAAAACCTTGGTTGAGGTTTTGCATAGGAAATTCAGACTCTTCTGTGTTACGACAGGAGAATTGATGCTGTCTGTAATCGAAGTGACGGTGGCACCTTTGTATTCCGCATACTGCACAATGTTCTGCATCGGCGAGTAATACCTGGGAAATGAAATGGCAATCATATGGTCGCCCGGGCGCAGCTTTACAAGGTTGGCCTGTACATTGTCCATGTCTTCCGGGTGCACCAGAATGGCATTTGGAATCAGGGGAGAAATCCGCCGATAGAAAAAATCCGCCACGATCGCGGAAACGCCTTCCCCACAGATCAGAACCGTTTTGGCCTGAAGAATCTGACGGGCAGCCTTCAGAATTTCATCGGGTTGAACAGTGCTGTAAAATTCATTGCCCTGCTGGCTGGCAGTCTGGCAGATCTGTTCCATGGCTCCTTTTTTGTCGCTCTGATTGGAAATCGGCATATCAAGTGAAAAATAGCTGGTTTCCAAAAAGTTCTTTACCAGCCGCTCCGTGTGAATGCGGAATGCCTTTTTCATATCAATAAAGCTATCGAATCCAAGCCTTTTGCACATGCGCAGGATGGTGACCTCGGAGGCCATCGTACGTTTGCTCAAATCTTTTAGGGAAATGTAGCACACATCCTCTGGATTTAACATGAGAAAGTCCAGAATATCCTTTTGCTTGCGGGTTAGGTTATGATAATTTTTGTTGATATTTCCAAAGGTGTCATTCGGCATAAATAGGCCTCCGCTTCACATTCCAATTAAGAAGATAATATGCATCATTATATCAGAAATTATCCGGAAAAGAAAGTAAATTCCAAAAAAGAACCGCAGCAGCGGTAATCCTATACCGAAACAAATTAAGGCGCACCGCACACCCAAAAGCGGCAGCCGCTCGGGCTTTCGGCTTTATCGTCAGCCCGAATAATCTTCAGCGGCGTATTGGAGCAAATATGATACTACTAAAAAATATAAGAATCGATTTAGAAGATCCGGCACAGATAACAGACCTGTTTATTGCCGGTGGTAAAATTCAGGAAATCGGTAAAAATTTGCAATGCCCGTTTCCGGATGTTAAGGTGATTGACGGAAACGGTAAAATGGGAATTCCGGGATATATAGACCAGCATGTACATATTACGGGCGGGGGCGGGGAAGCGGGCTTTGCCAGCCGTGTTCCCGAAATCCGTCTTTCGGACTGCATCTGCGGCGGAGTGACGACGCTGGTCGGCCTGCTGGGAACGGATGCAACCACCCGCAGCGTCGCAAATCTGGTTGCTAAAACAAAGGAACTCCGGGAATACGGCCTTACCGCTTACTGCCTGACCGGTTCCTATGAATATCCGTCGCCTACCCTTACGGGTTCGGTGAAAGATGATATAGTCTTTATCGATGAGGTCATCGGCGTGAAAATTGCGATTTCCGACCATCGGTCCTCCAACCTTTCCAAAGAAGATCTGGTGCGGCTGGCGTCACAGGCAAGGGTGGCGGGTATTCTTTCCAAAAAACCGGGAATTGTGCATCTGCATGTCGGCAGCGGAAAAAGGAAGCTGGATATGCTTTTTGATATTTTAAATACGGAAGACATACCGATTTCAACTTTTCGCCCCACCCATGTAGGCAGGGTGTTTGACGAGGCCGTCCGGTTTGCCAATATGGGCGGATACATTGACTTTACTGCGGGGGATGATACCCGGAAGACCGCACAAATGCTGCAGTGCGCGTTCGGGCAGGCTCCCGTTGACCGCATTACCCTCAGCACGGATGCTAACGGAAGTGCGCCCAGATGGAACGAGAAAAAAGAAATGATTGGGATGGATGTCGGGCAGATTACCGCTCTTCACAATGTGGTAAAAACCATGGTGCTGGAGTATGGAGTTCCGCTTGCCAAAGCAATTCTTCCCTGTACCGCGACGGTTGCGGGCGCTCTTGAGCTTTTTCCACGAAAGGGATGCTTGAAAGTCGGCGGCGATGCGGATATTATATTACTGGATAAAGATTATGATATTAATACCGTCTTTGCACAGGGTGAGTTAATGATGCAGGAAAAAGAGATCCTGAAAAAGGGTCATTTTGAAGTTTAAAAGACGAATCAAAGGAGATTATGATATGGATACGCAAAATGCGCTGCAAGTTATCCGGGAGCTGTCCAATGCAAACGGGGCTTCCGGGTTTGAGGATGATGTCTTGAAGGTTCTTCGGAAGAACGGAGACGGATTAGGTAAGATTTCGGAGGATTCCCTGCGCAACCTTTATCTGCGCGGCGCGGAAAACACCGGAAAGCGTCCTGTGATTCAGCTGGATGCTCACAGTGATGAAGTCTCTTTCATGGTTCAGGCGGTCAAGCCAAACGGAACGCTTGTGTTTATTCCGCTTGGCGGCTGGGTTCCGAACAATGTTCCGGCGCACAAGGCACGTGTGCGCAATGCCGAAGGGAAATACATACCCGGCATTGTTGCCAGCAAGCCGCCTCATTTTATGAGCGAAGCGGAAAAGAACGCGCCCGCCAGTCTCTCCGGCATGGTGATCGACATCGGCGCAACATCCAGGGAAGAGGCCATCTCTGACTTTAAGATCCGTATAGGCGAGCCGGTGGTTCCGGATGTCGATTTTGAATACGTTGCGGAAAAGGATTTGATGATCGGCAAGGCGTTTGACTGCCGACTGGGCTGCGCGGCAATTTTGGAAACGATGAAAGAACTCAAGGACAAAAGGTTGAATGTGGATGTAGTCGGCGGCTTTGCCGTGCAGGAGGAAGTGGGCCTGCGTGGGGCGGGCGTAACCTGCAACACCATTCACCCGGATATTGCCATCGTATTTGAGGGCTGCCCCGCAGATGATACATTTTCGGAAGAATACCTGACGCAGACGGCGATTAAAAAAGGGCCCATGCTTCGCCATATTGATGCCCGCATGATTACGAATCCGCGTTACCAGCGTTACGCGCTTGATCTGGGGGAGAAACTCGGAATTCCGGTGCAGCAGTCCGTCCGCACGGGCGGTTCTACCAACGGCGCACCCATCCATCTTTCCAATGCGGGCGTTCCGGTTATTGTTATAGGACTGCCGGTACGTTATATCCACACTCATTACGGCATTGCGTCGTTCAGCGATTTTCAGAACGCCGTGAAGCTGGCCTGCGCGGTAATTGAGTCTCTCGATGCTGATCGGATAAAAAGCTTTTAAATGGAATTTTTGACTGTGCTTGATTTTATAAAGGAGCTGTAACAGGATGTATCAAAAACAAATTGAAGAATATTTTACCGCGCATCGGGAGGAGCTGCTCCGTGACATTTGCGCCCTGATCCGTATTCCGAGCGAAAAGGGTGAACCCAAATCGGGCATGCCGTTTGGGGAAGACACTGCCAAAGCCCTTGCAGCCGCCATAGAGCTTGCAAAGGGCATAGGATTTAGAGTGAAAAACTATGAAAATTATGTTGCGGCGGTAGATCTAAATGATCTTCCGAAGCAGCTCGATATGCTGGCACATCTGGACGTTGTCCCTGCCGGAAACGGATGGTCGGTTACGCAGCCGTTCGAGCCGGTTGTAAAGGATGGAAAATTATACGGCAGAGGTTCCGCGGACGACAAAGGCCCGGCTGTCGCCGCGCTGTACGCGATGAAAGCCGTGCGCGACCTTCAGGTTCCGCTGAAAAAGAATGTGCGTCTGATTCTTGGGACGGACGAAGAGTGCGGCAGTCATGATATCACCTATTATTATGGACAGGAACAGGAAGCACCGATGACCTTTTCACCGGATGCTGCCTTTCCGGTAGTCAATATTGAAAAAGGACGGTTCAGCAACTGGATAGAAGCACACTGGGAAGAGGATACTGCATTGCCGCGCATCCTCTCTGTGAGCGGCGGCGTAAAGAGCAATGTGGTTCCGGACACTGCCCGCGCGGTGCTGGAAGGCTTTTCAGTAAAGGAACTCTCCGGCTTTTGCGATCTTGCATTTAAAACAACCGGAATCCGCTTTTGTGTGAATGAAAAAAACGGAACGGCGGTAGTTGAGGCAAAAGGCGCGTGTGCGCATGCTTCGACTCCCGGGGACGGAAACAACGCGATTACAGGCTTGCTCGCGCTTCTGTCCGGGATGCCGTTTGCGCGCTCCGCTGGGTTTGAACGGCTCTGCGCGGTCAATACCTTATTTCCGCACGGGGACTGGGCCGGTAAAGCAGCCGGAGTGGCGATGCAGGACGGTATTTCGGGTTCGCTGACAATGAGCCTGAACCTGTTCGAATACGGCCTTACCGGATTAAAGGGATTTTTTGACGGCCGCACCCCTGTTTGCGCAACCGACGAAAACCTGCGTGAACCGTTTTGTGCGCGTGCCAAGGCATTGAAAATTGAAACGGAAAACAAGGGCGTTTCCCCCGCGCATCATGTGCCTCAGGACTCCGATTTTATTAAAACGCTGCTTAAATGTTTTGAACAGTATTCCGGTAAAAAGGGCCAATGCCTTTCTATCGGCGGCGGGACGTATGCGCACCGCCTGAAAAACGGGGTAGGATTCGGCTGTTCCATGCCGGAAACGGACAATCACATGCATGGCGCGGACGAGTTTGCCGTGGTGGAAGAACTTGTGCTGAGCGCAAAAATTTTTGCGCAGGTTATCATTGATCTTTGTTCCTGAATTCTGAAAATATTTTTAGTGGCGGCTAACAAAAACATGCCATCCTATTGGACGGCATGTTTTTGTTTAGTGTATTGTCCGCTTGGGACTGACCATTGGGGGATAATTTTGAATGAAGTGAAAAAATAAAATCATAATAAGACAGAAGGAAATGATAATAAAATGGTAAAAAACAAGAATATTGCTATCACGCACGGCGGGAAATTTCATGCTGATGATGTGTTTTCAGCTGCACTATTAAAAACAGTAAATCCGAACATTAAAATTATACGCGCTTTTGAAGTTCCGGATGATTTTGACGGAATTGCTTTTGACATAGGATGGGGTGAATTTGATCATCATCAGGAGAATGCCGAAGTACGGGAAAACGGCGTGCCATATGCGGCATTTGGTTTATTATGGCGTGAGTTCGGAGTAAGCGTATTAATAAGCAATGGCTGCCCGTCAGAAGAAGCGGCTAAGGAAGCAGCTCACTTTGATGAAAATTTTATTCAGTCGTTGGATGAAGATGATAATACAGGCTGTGGTAATCAGCTGGCAAGCGTTATTGGCACATTCAATCCAAATTGGGACTCAAGCCAGTTGCCGGATCAGTGCTTTGCAGAGGCTTTAGGTTTTGCGGCTGTTATTTTGAAAAAGAAACTTGACAGCGTAATGAGCGCACAAAGGGCAAAAAAACTTGTTGAAATGGCTCTTACCGATTCAAAGGATACTATTGTAATATTGCCAAGATTTGCCCCATGGAAAATGGTTCTTATACCGTCTGCCGCAGAATTTGTAGTATATCCCTCACAAAGGGGCGGGTATAATGCGCAGGTTATTCCAATCGATTTTGACACGAAAGAGGTAAAATGCAATTTCCCTCAGGAATGGGCGGGCAAACCTGAGGATGAGCTGCAGAAAATTTCAGGGATAAAAACATTGAAATTCTGCCATAAGGGGCGGTTTTTAATATCGGCAGACAGCTTGGATGATACCATAAAAGCTTGTGTCATTGCTCACAATGAAGCCACAGGCTAAAATCCTCCACTTCATGCGTTTTACGCGAAAGATCGCACTTAACTTGACAATTAGTCAAAAAATAAGCTAAAATTAAAATATATAATATAATAAATCAATTAATCCAGAAATGATTTTACCCGGAGGAAAATAAGTGGATATTGAAAAATTGATCGAATTTAATGGCAAAAAAAATGAATTTATGATTTACAATGGGATACGCATCAAATCTGCAAAAAAGGACTGTGTGGAAGTGAGTCTGCAAATTGGGCCTCATTCTCTCAATACATACGGACTTCTTCACGGCGGTGCATATTATACAATGGCGGATTGTGCGGCCGGAGCAGCGGCAAAAAGCGACGGAGGACATTATGTTACGTTAAGCGGCGGGCTGAACTATATCAAATCGGTTTCCGAAGGAACCGTGACCGCAAAAGGTTCTGTTATTCACCGCGGGCGTACAACCTGCATCCTTCATGTGGATATCACTGATGAAAAGGATGCCCTTTTGGCGGAGGGAGACTTCACCATGTTCTGCATTGAGCAGCCGCAAACGGAAGAAGAAGCAAAAACCGGGACCGACACGGTGGATTGAGTCAACGTAAAATTTTAGTTTTTTTCAATATGGAATAAATGATTACAAGTAAAGCAAACAGTAAAATGCTCCCGATTAAGCCTGCAAGCTGACCCGGATAAAGCGGAGAAGTAGCTAGAACCGCAAGAATCAGCAGAGCGGCAAAAAAAGAAGTATATGGGTAGCCCGGGACTTTGAATTTGAGTTTTTCGGGCCTTTCTTTTAACGTTTTTTTTCTGTAAAAATAATGAGTGATACATATTGTCAGCCAGTTAAACATTGCTAGAAAACCGCTCGTTACCGCCAGTATGACAAAGACTTTGTCCGGCAGAAAATAAGATAACACTGCCGTGAGGAGAAGTGCGGCGCTGCTCATTCCCAAAGCATAGGCAGGGACTTGGTTCTTATTTGTTTTGAGAAACAGTTTTGGCGCCTGATTGTCGCGGCTTAAGGAATTAAGCATTCTTGATGAACTGTACATGGCGGAATTAAGCCCTGAAAGCGCCGCAGTTAAAACGATAAAGTTCAAGATGCCGTCCGCAAAAGGGATTCCTATCCGTTGAAACAGCAACACAAAGGGGCTTGCTGACGCGGATAATGTCTGCCACGGAGTCAACAAGACCAAAAAAAAGATTGAAAGTGCATAGATAGTAATTACGGAAATAGTAATGACCGATATGGCTTGAGGCGCATTTTTTTCCGGACTTTCGGTGTCTGCAATAGCCAGGCCGATGATTCCTGTTCTCATATAAGAGAACATTACCATTATCATTGAAGATGCAATGCCCTTGATTCCTTGTGGCATAAAGCTGTTTGCGGATACAAAGGGATTGTTAAGCGCCAACGAATGAAAGTGCACTCTGCCTGTCAAAATGAGGAAACCAAAAAGGATAAACAGAATCAGTGCGATTACTTTTATTGAAGCGAGAAAACTTTCAATTCTGCTTAACCCTTTTAAATCATTCAGGTTTATTGCAGCTATTATTACGGTATATACGATACAGAAAATCCAGAGCGGTATTTTAGGCAGCCAGAATCGTGTGAAGATTGCAGCAGCCGTGACTTCGCCTGACATGCCCAAAATTCCGCTGAGCCAAAACATCCATCCGTTGACAAAGCCAATCCATGGGCCGAATATCTCAGAAGTATGCACCCGGAATGAACCCGGCGCAGGATTAATAATCGACATTTCTGTGACAAACATAACCTGAAGCGTCATAATCAATCCGCCAATCAGATAGGAAATGATAGCGGCAGGCCCAGCGACGGATATCACCGTAGAACTGCCGAGGAATATACCGGAACCTATAATGTTCCCGAGTGCCATAATAATAAGGCGATTCCTGTTAAAGCCTTTTTTTACTACCTTCAATGAAATGCCCCTTCATCAGAATTTATAAAGTATATATTCCCCAGAAAGGTAGTAAAAAATCCTCTTTGCAGCTATAACGAGATCGTCAGAAGCCTTCGGGAATGTCAACAATCTGATGTAGTTTACAACATCCGGATTTCTTTTTGGAGCAGCTTGCTCTTTTTCTTTAATACCGAAAGCAACCCCGTAAAACGGTTCGTAGCCTTGCGATATCCCTAATTTATTGACTTCTTCTTTCTGCTCAAAGAAAAACCTCAGCATCCCCAGCCAAACAGACCCGATATTCAGACTTTCGGCGGCAATCAAGTGGTGTATGACTAACGGTATCCCTGTAATTCCCGGATGTGCTACACCGAGTGAAATAGAGCACTGTATGCGGATGGGGTTAAAAGTTGTAAAACTATTTCCCGCGGAAGTTGTTGGATGAAGGTAAGTTTGAGCAATTGAATAGTTATCCCTTGAGGCTGTTGCCTGCCTGAGTACGCTGCAATAGATTCAAAATGCTCCCCTTTCGTAACCAATTGTTTGTGTTTCAACTGGTTACTGTAAGGGGAGCATTTTCTAGGTATGGATTATTTGCGTAGATCAAAATTATTGCTGAAGGTTTCCCGTACAAATGTCTTTGAAATAATATCGTTAATCTCTTTATAATTAGAGTTAATATAAGCAGTAAACAGGATATCAAGAATATTAAGCGTAGAAATGCGACTACTCATTCCTCCAACACGATAGACGGATTCAAAAGAATCAACAAATAAGTTGACTGAGCAAAGCTCAACCAACGGATTGTCTGTCATGCTGGTAATGGAAATTGACGGAATACCTAACTGCTGCACATTTTTCGCGATGCTGAGAGTATCCGCTGTTTGACCCGTATAGGATATAAAAAAAGCAAGATTTTCCTTGGTGGACGTCTTGGATATAATTGCCATCTCAGCATAATAGGAATAGGCGGTGGCGCAAAGACCCAGTCGAAGCGCCTTCATCAAAGCGTCTTTTGCAATCAAATTAGATACGCCTGTTCCATAAAAATCGAGTTGCTTTGCGGCGCCCATCATGGTAACCACCTTTTGTATCACCGTAGTGTCATTGAGTGTCTTCGCATCGATTGCCGCGCGCGCGTTATTGGACGAAACCTTATCGATGATGGATTCCAGTGAGTCATCTTTTTCAATTTGAGTCTGAGCGGTGTACATGACCGAGCTTTCCAAATACTCATTGATATCGGCGGCTAATTGTATGCGAAAGTCAATAAAACTATCCATGTCAAGCTTTTTGCTTACTCTCATTACGGTGCTGGTGCTTGTATAGGTTTTTTTGGCAATCTCAACAACACCCATGTTGGCAGCCTCGCTTGGATTATTCAGGATAAAGTTAACTACCTGGCGCTCAGAAGGAGAAAGGTCTTTAATACGTTTCATCTTCATTAATAAATTCAATTAGCCCACCCCATCACATTATCATTTCGGAAAGCAACGAAAGCCCGCATCTCACCGTTAAAATACGAGCTTTTATATTCATATTGTATTCTTAATCAAGATATTTATCAATATCTTCCCGCAAGGTGGAAACAGTAAGACTTTGTATTTTTTCTTTCAGTTCCAAAATAGACGGAGCTGAAACAGAGAGTTCATCCACACCAAAATAGAGATAATATTTTGTGAGATTCAAGTCGGCCGCGCTTTCACCGCAAATGCCAACCCATATTCCGTATTTGTGCGCCTGCTGCGTGATATAGCGTATCATACGCAGCACGGAGACGTGGCCGCTGTCAAAGAGGTAGGAAACCTTTGAATTCATTCGGTCGGCGGCAAGCATGTATTGGGTTAAATCATTGGTATCGATACTGAAAAAATCGACTTCAGCGGCAAGTCGATCGGCTGTAACGGCTGCTGACGGGGTTTCTACCATAATTCCCAACTCTACATCGGGAGTAAAAGGGATTCCTTCTTCTTTTAGAGTATTTCGAACCTCTTCAGCCAGTTTCTTTATTATCCGCACTTCAGACACAGATACAATCATGGGAAACATAATTGCCAGCTTTCCATACACAGAGGCACGGTACAGTGCGCGCAACTGAGTAATAAGAAGATCTGTTCTGTCGAGCTGAATTCGGATTGCCCGATACCCCAGCGCCGGATTATCTTCCTCGGAGATTCCAAGGTAAGACGCTTGTTTATCGGCCCCCAAGTCCAGAGTACGCACGACAACCCGTTTGTCTTTCATTGCGCTCAACGTCGCTTTATACGCTTCAAACTGAACCTCCTCAGACGGAAAATCGTTTCTTCCCAAAAATACAAATTCGCTTCGGAAAAGTCCGATACCATCCGCATCGTTCTCTAATGCAAATGAGACATCGTTTGGATGTCCGATATTTGCACATAGCTCAATTCTAATTCCGTCTTTGGAAATAGCTGGCGTACCTTTCAGCTTTTTAAGCCGCTCCTTCTGTTTGGTAAGGTCAAGTTGTTTGACTGTGTATTGCGCATTAGTGATCACATCGGGATTAATAATTACGATTCCGTCTATGCCGTCCACAATGACGTAATCCCCACTTTGCAGTTTGGAAAATCCGTCTCCCAAAGCTGATACCGAAGGAATTCCCAAACTGCGTGACAGAATGGAACTATGAGATGCATTCGAACTGTTGCGGGTAACAAAAGCAGCTATTTTTCCCATATCGAACTGTGCTGTCTGGCTTGGCATCAATTCTTCAGCTGCTATAATTACTTTTTCTTCTACACCGTCAAGCGGATTATTACATTTGCCGGTCAAAATATGGATGAGCCTGCGCGAAATATCAATCACATCGGCGGCTCGCTCTTTCATATAGCTGTCTTTCATTTCCATGAAACTTTGTGAAAACTGCTGTCCCGCCAAATAAACCGCATATTCTGCATTCCTGTTATCGCTCCGGATTATTCCGGTAATCGAATCCAAATAGTCTTGATCGTGCAGCATCATCACATGAATTTCAAAAATTGATGCGTCTTCTTTCCCAATATCTTTGTTTGCTTTGTCCTGCAGTGCCATAATTTGCGATTCTGCGGTATCCAATGCCCGATTAAGTCTTTTAAGTTCGTCTTCAAAACTAGATATTTCGGTAATTTCCGGCGGACTGTTTTCGTTTTTTATTAAAATAATTTTTCCATCTGCTATTCCTCTGGAAGTTCCCATACCCTCTAATATAAGCATAAGTAGTGCACTTCTCTTCTTATAATAATACGGTAAAAAAGACATATTATTTAAAAATTCTTCTCAAAGAAAATCTTCGTTTCCTTGTAAGCCTCCTGTTCATCCTCGCCTGTAAAGACAACGGTGACGGTTTCGCCGCATTTCACGGCCATTCCCATCACCGCAAAAAGTCGCTTTGCATCCGCCTGTCGTTTCCCACAAATGACTTGAATATCACATGCATAATTTTTTAATTGTTTTACCAGCATACCAACGGGTCTGGCGTGCAGTCCCATTGGTTCCTGAACCAAATAAACAAAACTGCTCATGAATAATTCCTCCATAAATAATCGAATTTTGTGTTGTTTTCTATACTATACATGAAACAGAGCTTCAAGGTGGCTTTTTTACGGATTTTATAAAATATTGACAGTATTATATTCTGCGATAAGATATACTCGCCAATGTATGCATACATTGGCGAGTATAATAATTTTTGCCCAAAAACGGTAATTAGTTGAAAGTCGCATGATCTTTATGATAATGTATAGGCATAACAAACAATACACATCTACTAAAATTTGAATTTCGATACAACTTAAATAAAAAGAAGAGGAGAAGCATAACTATGGGAAAAGTTTATGTAAGAATTGATGATCGCCTAATTCATGGCCAGATCATGGCTGCTTGGTGCAATTATCTTGACGTTACCGAGATTGTTGGAATCGATGATAAAACAGCCAATAATCAGATGCTAAAACAAATCATGACGATGTCAGTTCCTAAAAAGTATCAATGCAGCATAATTACAATCGCAGAGGCAAAAGAAAAGTTAAATCAAGAAACTTCTGGCAACCGCCTGGTGATTCTTCGCTTTCCTGAAAAGTTGGAAGAATTACGTGAAGAGTTAAAAGGAGCTGAAATGATTATCATTGGCAATGTGGCCAAAAAGCCGGATAGTAAGTATGAAGCCAGTTCCGGTACTTCAATCTTTTTCCTGACGGAAAAGGATGTTGAAGTGCTCAACGCATTTTCCCAAGGCGGCATGAAAGTAATATTTAGAACAGTTCCAACAAGTTCAGAGAAAAGTTGGGAGGGATTTATGAAAAGCAAACATTAACAAAGGTGGCTTTACTTTATTAACATAAAAATTGAAGGAAGGGTTAGTAAATGCATATATTTCAAATTATTTTAATTGCTCTCTTTGCCTATCTCGGTTCCATCGGTTCCCCATGGATAGTCGGTTTAACAGGCGGATGGTACACACTGGGCAGGCCACTGGTTGCTTCTTTAATCGTTGGTTTAATTCTGGGAGATGTACCAACCGCACTTGCGATCGGTATTACACTTCAGGCTATGTACATAGGAGTTATCACCCCTGGCGCGGTTCTGCCTTTTGATGTGAACTATGCTGGATACCTTGTACCGGCACTGATTATTATGGCAAAGGCTAATTCCTCTATTGCGGCCACACTTGCAGTCCCTGTTGCAATGATCGGCGTTCTTCTCTGGAATCTTACTTGGGTATTGAATGTTGTTTTCGTACACCGCGCAGATAAATATGCCGAAGAGGGAAACCTCAAGGGTATGAAACTTTGTAATGTCGGCGGCGGCCAAGTGCTCAACTTCATTTGCCGTTTTATTCCTGCTTTCTTAATTCTGTTCTTTGGCAGTACCATGTTAGAAGGATTTATTTCTTCTATTCCTGCTGGAATTCAATCCTATCTTACCGTTGTTTCCGGCATGCTTCCCGCACTCGGAATTGGGCTATTGTTAAACATGATTGTCAAGGATAAAAGCTTCATCGGCCTGTTTATCGTCGGATTTGTTCTTGTTACCTACTTAAAGCTTCCAATTATAGCAATTGCCATCATCGGTACCGTAATTGCTATATTCTACTACAAAATTGCTTCTGGGTTCGCAAAGAAGGAGGAAGGAAACAATGGCTGATAAAAAATTAAGCGCTTCCACGCTCAAAAAGATTTTTTGGAACTGGTTGCTGTTCAACGGCTGTTCCCAAAGCGGGGAGCGTATGCAGGGCATTGCATTTGCACAGGCAATGACTCCGGCTATCGAAGAATTATACGGAGAAAGTAAAGAAGAAACTGTATCCGCATTAAAACGACATCTAGTATTGTTCAATGTTGAGCCGCAGTTGGGCTCAATTATTCCCGGAGTTACAGCCGCACTGGAGGAACAGAGGGCCAATGGCGCAGATCTTGACGACGATACCATCAATACCATCAAGGTCGCCCTAATGGGCCCGCTGTCCGGTATTGGCGACACTCTTATACCTGGTACGCTCGTTCCAATTCTATTGGCAATCAGCATCGGCATCACTCAAGCAGCTGGTGTCTTCGGGCCACTTTTCTATATGGTTGTCTACCCTGTTATCACTATTTTGTACGCTTGGTTTCTGTTTAAAGCTGGCTATAACACTGGACTGGAGGGAATTCATAAGATCATGGGCGAGGGAACAATTGATATTGTTACCACGGCTCTGAATATCCTTGGTCTATTGGTAATGGGTGCATTGGGTGCTGGATACATTTCTTTATCCACTAAATTGGCCTTTACAAGCGGTAAAATGACCGTTCAAATTCAAAAGATTTTAGATAGCATTATGCCAAATCTCCTCCCACTGGCATTGACTTTCTTTGTATATTGGCTACTTTCCAAGAAAAAAAAGTCCCCGATTTTCGTCATGGCTGCCATCTTTATTGTTGCCGCAATTGGCGTGCTGCTGGGGATTTTTTAAATATTTATTATTTAGAAAGGTATGTTAAAAATGAACAATTTAAAGTATGTAGAAGAAGTAACAAAAGTAATCGAAAAGATTGATGCCACACAAACGGAGAACATTCGCGCAGCCGCAAAGCTTTGCGCTGATACAATTCATACCGGTAAGCTAGTCCATCTTTTTGGAAGTGGCCATTCCGTACTTCCAACACAAGATATGTTCCCGAGATACGGCGGAGTTGTCGGATTCCATCCGTGTATGGATCCTCGCCTGATGTGGAATAATGTCATCGGAGCGGGCGGTGCTCGCGAACTTCTTTGGATTGAAAGACAAGAAGGCTATATTAAAAATTTCCTCCAAAGCTACAATTTTCAAGAAGGCGAAGTCATGATTGTTTACTCTCACGGTGGCCTCAACGCCGCTCCGATTGAGTGTGCTATGTATGCGAAAGATCATGGAATGAAAGTGATTGTCGTAACTTCCGGCGAAAACTTCAAAAAAGCGAAAGCAACTCATTCTTCGGGCAAAAAACTGGGTGATTTGGCTGATGTGTTGATTGACAACTGCTGTCCACTCGAAGATTCTCTTGTTCCAATTCCGGGTTATGCTCAAAAGGTGGGGGCGAGCTCAACCATCGCTGCGATTACAGTAACCCAGTCCATTGCTAGTGAAACTGCACTGCTACTGGAAAAATCGGGGTATAATATGTCCATTTTCGTGTCTCCCAACGTAGTTGAGTGTCCGCAGTCAAACAACGATGATGTGTATACGAATTACACCAAATTAGTGAGAGACAATCGAAACTGATTTTGATCCGATTTTCTAAACTGTATAAAAATAAGCCCCTGTCTGTTACGACAGGGGCTTACATGAAATAAGGAGAAATGAAATGACGAATGTAATTGTACTCGGACACGGGGGTTATGCCCAAGGGGTTAAGAACAACCTAGCTATGCTTCTCGGTGATACCGAAGGCTTTTACTATCTCGATTTTTTTCAAAATGATAATCTGGATGATTTTGAAAAAAAAATTGATGAAGTATTAAAAGAAATTGAGGGAAATCAGGTTCTGTTCGCCTGTGACCTTGCCGGAGGCTCCCCATTCCGACTAGCTGCAGTAAAAAGCGCGGAAAGTTCCGACTATTGCACGGTAGCCGGATTAAATGCGGCAGCTTATACAGAAATGGTTTATAATTTAGAATTGTCGGCAAACAAACTGGCTAAGATGGCCGTAGACGTGGCAAAAGATACCATAAAGATATTCCCTGAAAACGAATAAATTATTGATAGATCTGGGGTGATCGCTTTGAATCAAACTATATACGGTATCATTCTTTTTACATTGATTCTTATAATCCTGCTGTCACTCAATGTTTTACGGCAAAGGGTATTGGCAAAACTAAAAAATATTTTATATATTCAAAATAACTCCGCACTTTATTTTGAGGCGCTGCAAAGCAGTCATCTTGCTCTTCTCCTTCGTAAAAACAGTATCCTACTTTTGGAGTTGGAAGGACTGCTGTACAAAGGCAGCGAAGTTGAAATCGACGGTTTGATCCGGCGTCTTGATTCTGCCAAGTTAAAGCCCGCCGAAAGACTTGATTATCTTCAGAAAAAACTATCCTATTATATAGATACACAAAACAAAGAACAGTCGATTGCTTCATATCAAAGCTTAGATCGTTTTATCGGAAAAACCGAAATAGTAAAATATCAGAAGATAATGGACGACGCAACTCTGCTGATTGAAATTTACATTAACAGAAACACAGAACTAATCGGCAGGCTGATTGCAGATTCAGAACAACAAACAGACAACTGTATGAAAGGAATCACACAGTATCGGGTGGCAAAACTTGCTTATTACAAAAAAAACGATAAATTAATGAATCGATTTCTTGCTTTGGCCAAACAAAATTTACAGGGCACGTCATGGCAAAATATTGTCGAACAGGCAATAAATGACAAGCGTATTTTAGAGGTGAAATGATAATTTCAAAACATTATTATGAATGTGAACGGCATTCTGATGAAAAAGGTACATCTTTGATTGTAAAGGCCTCCTTGATATTTACGTTCGATTGGCAAACCGTAATTTTAATATATCGGGGAATTTACTTTTGTCCATAGCTTAAGTTTTTTCCCACCAGCAGAGCTGGTGGATTTTATACTATTAAAAGCCTTCTTAACAAACAGGTGTTAAGAAGGCCTTATTTTGTAGAAAATTTTTATTTTTTTATATCGAATGCCGGATTAAAGGCATAGAAATTTTTTGAATCCAGTTGATCGGTAATGATACGAAGACCTTCACCAAAGCGCTGATAATGCACGACTTCACGTTCACGAAGGAACTTGATCGGGTCACGGACATCCGGATCATCTGCAAAGCGCAGGATATTATCATAGGTGCTTCGTGCTTTTTGTTCCGCGGCTAAATCCTCATGAATGTCAGTGATCGGGTCGCCCTTAACTTGTAAATAAGCTGCGGTGAATGCGGCTCCTCCTGCATCGGCAGGGTAAACTCCGTTGGTATGGTTTACAAAGTAAGCGGCAAACCCGCCTTCCCTGATCTGCTCTTCGGTTAAATTCCTGGTAAGCTGGTGGACAATTGTCCCGACCATCTCCAAATGGGCGAGTTCTTCTGTTCCAATATCAGTAAGAATAGCCTTCAACTCCGGATAGGGCATGCTGTAGCGCTGACTTAAATAGCGCAGGGAAGCTCCTATTTCCCCGTCCGGACCACCATACACCAATTTGTTATAGTATTAGATGTAATAAAAAATTTGTATCTGACACTTTATTCTGTCAAATACAACTTTATCGATAAAGGTTCTCAGAAGGGCGTTCTTTTCTTCCACACTGATTTTAGGATCCCGCAGCCGCTTAACTGTATTCTTGTGAGCTGAGCGAAATTTTTTTATCAGCTCATCTTGCGGCGGGACTTTCCTGACCGGTTTCTCGGTCTGCAGCTGCTCAATCCTCTCTGTGATCTTCTGCTTGTTTACTCGATATTCTTCCAGAGAATCGATGCCGTTCTCATATGCTTCCTTCACCCGGATTAGCTTCTGCTTCTCACGGAGGATCTGCTTTTCGATGGCCTCGGCTTCATATTCGACTTTCGGCACAGCTTTTTGAACCAGGGGAATATTACCATATCTGATGTTCATGTCGAGAGTGGTTAAAACCATTTCTTCCAGTTTGCTGATTGACACTCCGTGCGATACATTGCATTTACCGTGCGCGTATGCCTGACATTGCATGGAAGTTCCAACGGTTCTGGTAAGGGTACTCCCGCAGTTGCTGCATTTCACCAGCCCTTGCAGCAAGAATGCGGCTGGATTTTTCTGGCCGGCATATTTACCGTACATCATTTTGTTTTCGAGCAGGCGGGCCTGTGCCAGTTGCCATGTATAATTATCAATCAGTTGTTCATGATCACCATCAATTAAAATGATATTGGGGTCATCAAAATTGCGGCGTGTTTTTCCTTTGGCGTTCCATCGGATTTTTCCTATGTAGACCGGATTGCGCAGGATATATTCCACGGTGCGGTTTTCCCATAGGCCGCCGCGCTTGGTTCGGATCCCCATCGTGTTTAGTTTCGTAGCGATGGCCCGGTATCCCATGCCGGCAATATAATCGGTGTAGATCATACGCACTAGCGGAGCGGTGTCCTGGTCAATATAATACTTTTTATCTTTGATGAGGTATCCGAAAGCCGGGGCCGTTACCGGTTCCCCGCGGGATACCTTTTCATTCATGCCGCGCCGCACTTCTTCAGCAAGGTTGATGCTGTAGTATTCGTCCATGGCCTCGATCATGGCCTCGACGATGATGGACATCTTATCGTCGCCCAGCTGCTCCGTAACGGATATGATATCAATGTCGCACTGCTTCCGGAGCATGGACTTATACACGATGCTGTCCTGCCGGTTACGGGCAAAGCGGCTGAATTTCCAGACAATGATCACATCAAAAGGTTTTGGCTTCTTTTTGGCGGTACCAATCATATGCATAAATTCCGGCCGTTTTTCAGCCTTTTTTCCGCTGATGCCCTCATCCTCGCGGAATACAAATTCTTCCGGAAGGATCATATCATTATTCTTTGCATATTCACGGATCTTTTCGAGCTGGCTGTCCGGGCTGTATTCCATCTGGTCGTCGGTTGATACGCGAATATAAGCAGCGGCAATTTTCACGCACTCACCTCCAAAGAATAAGAGAATTTATTTTAAGCCAAATTGTATCTTCATATCAAGTTTACCGTCTTCAAATGTAAAATCAGCATACGCTTATTTTTCGAATTATCTCCACATCGGTTAGGACGTGGGGTAGTGCTATTCTTTTACGATTTTTTTATGCGCCTGGTAAGCATTCAGGAATGAAGCAATTGCCGCAATGGCTTGACAGACATAAATCAATGAGTGGTTTTTTCCTTCTATCAGATTCAGCAGAAACGCGGACAAAAAGCAGATACCTGAAAATGTCCAAATCGCTCTCTGAAATTTAAAATGTTTCATAACCAATCTCCTTAATTGGTATTGCGGATCTCTAATTGTAGGGCTAGAAATTCATTGTTTTTTACCTTGAGAGGATAGATAAAGATCAATTAGTTCAGACAATTTGTCACGATTGGCGGGAGAAAGCCGATCAATTCGGTCAAGTAGGTCAGTAGCCTCTTTTGAATAACTCTTTGCTTCGACAAAGGGTTTATTTTTTTGCTCATTTCCTAAAATGTAATCTATTGAAACACCAAAAAGCTTTGATAATTTTGAAAGGGACAGATTATCAATTTTTACTTTATCGTTTTCCCAGTAAGAATAAGTATTTTGACCAATGCCTATCATCTGTGCCAATTCAGCTTGTGTAAGCCTTTTAGAGATTCTTAATTCTTTTAAATTATTCATTAAATCACCTATAAAAACAATATATCAATTTGATTGATTTAGCAATAGCAGCGATTTGTTTTTGATAAATCATTGATAAATGCCTATTTTATCAATTTTGACGATAATGTATCATTGTAGGTGATAATTAGAAGAGAGATCAGACATTGCCGCGAAAAAGCGGGGTTTAATCATTGCCATATAGATGATCTTTATAACGAAGATGCATAGGACAATCCGCTTTCACAATACACATGAAGTGAGGTGATTATCTTGGCAGCCAAAAAACCGTTTACCTTTACCTCCGTCAGTTACATAGTGGATAAAACCGGCGACGGCTCCGTGCGCTGCCGGGAGGAAATTGTGTTTGAACAGATTCCATCACCGAAAGGTACATATCAGTTTAAATCAATAAAAAGAACAATATTTATGCCGGAAGAAGAGCAAATTGAGTATGACAAAAGAATGATGAAACATGCCGGCGAGGTTATGTCCGAATATCTTGCATGCCATCTGGATTAAGCATCCTGCAGACCGTTGACGCTGTCGGAAAGAAACCGCAAAATAACATATAGATACAATTCGGCCCTCTCAGCCGTGACGGTTGGGAGGGCTTTTCCGTAATCTTATACAGTGATGTCAAGAAGATGATCGTTTAAAGAACTTAATGAATCACCGATCCTATTACTTGCCTGTGCTGCCTGAGTCATTTGGGTTTCTTGCGCCTTTTTATTTGCTTCGTCCTGCAGCTGCTGAATTTGCTGTTGAATCTGTGAGATTTGCTGTTGAATCAAAGTTTCCTGCTCTTGAATTTGGTCGGAATCTTTGTCAGAGGAATCAGTCTGCAATTCGGTGAGTTGCTGCTGCAATTGTTTTTCCTGTGCCCGTAATTTACTTATTTCACTTTGGCTGCTGGTGCTCGATGCCGCAGTGTAAGTGCTGACACCTGAAACCGCTGAAATGCTCATAATTGATCACTATCCTTTGTATTTATAAATTCCTTCTATGAATAATATCGGTATCTTCACATAAAAATTAACATTAATAAGAAAATTTAAGTTTTTTTATGTTTCTATCAGGGAGAAGTCAAAATACCTTTACCGCAATCAAGGCCAGAGCGAAAAAGGGAATAGATATAATTCATCCCCCGCCGGCGGATTGGCTGACGGGGGACTGCTGTTTTTATTTCTTTATAACCGGGATATAAATGTCGCAAATTTTTCCTGATTCCGACATGCAGCGGTCATTATACAGCTCAAAGTCCGCACAATTCGGTGCATACTCGTATCCGGCTTTTGGAAACCATTCATTGAAAATATACTGCCATACCCCTTGAATGGCGGATATAAAAGTTGAAGCGGTGCAGGGAGGCGTCGAAAATACAGCATAGGTCGCAGGTGGCAGTTCGCAGACATGGTATTGGTCCGGAATTGCCGCGCCATTCTTCGGCTCGATGCCGATGACATACTCAAATTCTCCGGTTTCCGTGTCTTCTGAAAAGCATGCACCGTACTCGTCGTGCTTTTTGACGAAACTTTCGCCGTGAAGCTTTTCCATCCTTCCATCACTCATATAGTCGCCCCAAAAGGCAGGGATGGCTTTGCTGTTCTTGCCTTCGGACGAGGTGGTTTTCAGGACAAAACCTGCAAGCTTTACGGCAGGCAGGGTAACAAATTTAGGTTCCAAAATAATTCCTCCAATTCGATATTTGTTCATGCCGGGCAGACTGGGCGGCGTTGGCTGGCTGCAATGTGCGTGTAGGCGATAGGTTTCCGGAGAAGCTCTGAAATAGCGGCGGAAAGCCTTACTGAAACCCGAATGCGTTTCAAAGCCGTATTCCAGAGCAATATCGAGGATTCTCTGGCCGGAATTGAGTTCGTGGGCAGCAAAAGCAAGGCGGCGGTTCCTCACGTAGCCCATTACCGAGTATCCGATTCCCCACTGAAATATCCGGCAGAAATGCCATGTGGAAAAACCGGCGCGCGCCGCCAAAAGATCGGCACTGAGATTGTCTGTGATATGTTCGTCAACATATTCCAGAATGTCCTGCAGCATTTCTGTGGTATTCATCAGCTTCCCTCCAACCGTACGGTAAAACCAGTATAGCACAGTGTGAGAAAGATGCTGTTCCAAAATTGCGAAATTAAAAAAATGATAAATGAGTTAGGCGTAAGCACCGTAGAGGAATAATTATCTATAGATAGGATGATAGCCCTCCCATCCATTGCGGCTGGGAGGGCTATTTTAAAATGCAAAGCATATCTAAATGTTTGTATTTATGTGGTTTGATCATACTCAGATTATAAATTGTACTCTTTTATTTTTATAAAACATGGCCACTGCTCAATGTTAAGTAAATTAGTGTGTTTTTTTAAATATTTGATAAAATCTCCATTCGGATAAGCTAAATTATGCCATCTTTCACATAGTGCGAGTATCTGCATATGAGCTTCAATTTCCGTGATTCTGTCACATGTTATTTCACTGTAATACATAGGAACACCTCACACTGAGAAATCGTTTGCTATGTGCTTTAGTTGGACTTTTCCTAATATAAGCATTATTGCTACTGAGAGTATGCTAAAACTTATACTAATGGAAATTTGACTGATATTTACAAGTAAAAATATCATTGATATGATTATTTCTATAGATAAAATTATTCTGGTTTTTGCTTTATAATGTTGTATTTCAATATCATCAAGCTGTTTATTGACGTTCCCTACAGGGGACAAAATGAGTATTATAAAACAAGATAAAATCGAGACGACAATCAATACAACAAATATCAATTGGTTTGAGCAGAATTTAATGAGAAGTAAAACAGATAGTATCATTATCCATGATATAATATAACAACCGATCCTTGTTTTTGAATGGAACCCACCTGCATAGATTCTAAGAATTGAATAAGTAATGATAAATACAAAAGTTTCTAATATCAACCCAAAAGCAACGCCCATTATCAACATCGTGATAATGTGAATACATTTGAGGAGAGTGGCCTCAATTCCAAATCGGTAAATCGCTTTATCCTCATTGTTAATAAGACTACTCTCACACAATGCATTGGCAATCCTGTCAATAATTTTCTGGAACATTAGAATTTTCTGAGTTTTTTAACTGCTTCGGGGATTTGGGGCTGATACGCAAAAAGCGGGCAGGATGTATTTGCCGATTTGCGAGCCTCGTGAAATGCAACCTTGGAAGCCATTGATAATGCTTTTGTTTTGATGCTGTTGTTTTTCATTTCAGAACACCCCTTAATAATTTATTTTAATTCAATTATAATTATAAACTTACAAATTACAAGTGATTTCGCCAACTTACAGTTTTTTGTACTAAGATACAGAAATAACCAATTATTAGGAACTATAAATATGTTTTCTAGTAATAACAGTAAAGCAATTACCGATAATAATTTTCTATTGGAAACATAATACTCACTGAAAATTTATTCTGTTCTATTTCTATATTCAAATCCCCATTATATTTATTGACTGTCCTTTTAACATTGGATAATCCGATGGCTTTATGGTTTTTTTTGCTTGATACGAATGCACCGCCGTTTTTTATGGGAACTATTTCGACTGAATTAATGAGATTAATGATAATCATTTTATTAAATTGGTAGATCCGAAGTTCTATGAACCTATTGCCGGAAGTGATTTTTTCGCAGGACTCTATTGCATTATCAAGTAAATTCGCAAATATTGCAGTAACATCAATTTCATCAAGAAAATCGAGATCAAGATTCTCTACGGAATATGTAAAAACAATTTTATGGGTTTCACATACTTTGATTTTCTCATTCACGATAATATTCAATATTCTGTTGTCACTTTTGAACTTCATTCCCTGTTCGTTAATTATTTTCGTTATTTTTTTTGTATATTCGAGGCCTTTCTCATTTTGCTCTGTTCTATAAAGCCTTTCGATAATCTCAATGTGATTTTTTATGTCATGCATGATTTTTTGGGAGTTGTCATACTCCAAATCAAGCTGCTGATAATAATTATACTGCATGTCCATTCTCTGTTGGATTAATAAAATTTCATTTTCCAGCCGATCCGATTTAGAAACGTACTCAAAAAAGTAAACAGCAGTTATGTTTAAAATCGCGGAGATAATCGCCATTACCATAATGGTGAAATGTGCAGTAATTCGATCAACCTTATAAGCGGCTAATATCGTTATTATATAAATAACCACTATATTTAGAATTGGGAAAATTGTCAGGAAGATAAATTGTCTTTTGAATAGATAAGCCAATTTTTGCTTTTTAAAGAAAACGATCAACAATTTATAAACAACTATCATTAAGACTTGGAGTAATATAACATTCAACAAAAGCAGGATGGAATTATTACTGTATAACGGGATGGCACTTTTTGTAATTATGGAAAGAAAGGAAGATGTCACTGCATCGCATCCAGCATAAGAAACTATTAAGATTACGATTTGGTTGACTTCGCTAAGGTGCTTTGCATCATAGATAAAAAATCCCACTAGGCAAGAAGCCACAAGTAAATATAAAAAATTTAAAATAGGTACACTATTCATAGTTATGAAGAACCATACAATGGAGAATAAAATGCCTGTTACCGCTTCAACCATTTTGTTTAGATAATGTGGATGATACATTTTCCTCATGAAATCAAAAACAATGATCATCCCAGCCGTACAAGAAATACCATACGAAAGAATTTTCGTTATAAAATCCAGCATTTTATTCACCTCCTGATCAGTAAATTAAAATTGCTTTTAAGAAAAGAATGAACTTCAGCCTTAAAATCGACGGATCTTTTCTGTGAAATTGGGATTATAGAACCATTTGTCAAGGTGATGTCATATCCTTTTATGCTGGCTACATAGAGCAAGTTTATGACAAAACTTTTATGAGGCATTGAAAAACCAAAAGACTTTAAATTATTTAGAATATTATTGATACTATCCGTTATTCTTAGAACTTCATTTTTTGACACAATTTTTATTCTGTGGTTGTATGATTCAAAATAATAAATATCTTCTAAATTTAGTGTTTTAATGCCCCGATCGGTATGAAAGGTGAAAGATATCTTTTTATTTTCCTTGTCTGTATAATCAATGACATCGTCCATCTGTTTACAGATTGTTTCATAGGCGAAGGGCTTTGTGACATATCCAAATGCTCTTACGGTGAAGGCGTCGGTTTGATAGTTAGTAAAATTGGTTACATATATTATTTTTACGTATTTATCATTTTCACGGACTTTTTTTCCTACATCAATTCCGTTTAACCCATTCATTCTGATATCCAAAAAAATGACATGAAAATTTTTGGTGCTCAGCAATAAATCCTCACCATTTGTGTATGTAAACGTAATAACATTGATATTCTTTTCTTTGCCATATTTTAAAATCATGGAATTGAGTATGTTCAGTTCATCATCATCATCATCGCATAAAGCAATTTCCAACATATAATCACCTGTTTCCTAATAAGATCTTTTTTTGGAGCGAACTCGATGATAATAGGAAGCCCGCCGACAGTTTGTGACCGTCATGGCTGCCGCCATTCCAAGCAGTGAACACAAGGTGCAAGAAAACATTACGGCACAGCAAATAATAAAAAGTATGTTCACAATTCATTCCACCTCAAGAATTATTAAACTCGTAAAAAGACGTGATGTCAAGATGAATGGAAAATATTGTATTGATCGTGTAGAAATAAGCGTATTGGACAAAATAACACAAGCTTAATCATAAGCCCTTCGATTATTCGGCGGGCTACTCTGTTTATAACATATTGATACCTGGACCACCATACTGAGCAATAATAAGCTGCGCCAGTTTTGGATTGGTATTTTTTATATTTATTGGATACTGCAAATGCTTCTCATAAGTCCACATTATTTATTTCCCCCCTCGTTAACATCCCACGGCCATGGATCGTTAATCCATGCCCAGCGGCTGGTGTCGGAACTGCTATGATTCATCGGCCCATAGGCCGTCTCATACTGAGTCATCAAATCGTCTGCCATCTTGCGATATTCCTCCTGTTGTTTAGCTGCTTTGCAGTCACCGGGGTGAGTGTCTAAATAAATATGAAGTTCCCAGACTGCAAAATGATATGCATGAATTCTGTGCATCAGTCTTTCTTGTTCACTCATTTGCGCCTGCCCCCCAAAACGGTTTGTCTAGCTCGGGGAAAATGGTTCCCATCTCAAACCCTTTTTCAGGCGCATAAACAGAATTATACTGTTGAAATGGAATGTAAGCCATCGCGACAACAGGCATTGCCGGAAGGGGAGTAGGGCTCATTGTGCAGCCCTGGCCGTCCATATCCATATTTTTATCTGCCATTGTATTTCTCCTCTCGTGAGCATTGGTATTATCTCATGCCATATTATGTAATGTAATTACAAATGGTGTTATTAGCCCCATTAAACATCAACAGAAATAGGCTGTTGCTTTAAGCAAGCTTTAGCGCTTAATTTTTGCTGATAAGCATTCAAAGTATAATTGCCGATGGCCTGAATTGTCGTGTTCTATGGGAAAATGGAGCCATTGTTCAGCTGTTTCGATTCAGTAAGGGCGGAATATTTTAAGGCTTGACAGTTCCAGAATATGGAGTTAATATTAGTTTACTAACAATTAGCAAGCTAATTAATAGGAGGGGTTTTATGCCGATTACGCTGCACATGGCTGTAAACAAAGTATTTCACGCGCAAAAGAACAAGACCCGGCCCGGTATGGCGGAGATTGGCCTTTCGCCCGGACAGCCGAAAATTTTAATCCATCTTTCACGCCAGAACCACTGCATGCAAAAAGAGATTGCGGCTGCACTGGACATTGAACCGGCCACTGTTTCGCAAATTTTGAACAATATGGATCAGGCCGGTCTGGTCCAGCGGTCGGCCCCGGCAGAGCGGAAAAGGGCCGAATCGGTTTCCATTACGGAAAAAGGCCGTGAATTTTATGAAAAATGGCAGCAGCTTTGCGAAGGAATCGAGGAAATATCCATGCGGGGATTTACCCAAAACGAACAGGAACAGCTCCTTGACTTTCTATGCCGCATGTATCGAAATCTGGCGGGAAAAGAGATTGAATAAAGCCTGCATAGGGCACTTGGAGGGGAATGTGTGTTTAAACGTTTTTTTGTCTATTTTGAAAAATATCGGAAGCATTTGATCGGGGGCGTTGTCTGCGTTGCGCTGGAAGCTGTGTTCGAACTGGTGATACCGTTGATTATGGCCGATATCATCGACGTGGGCGTCGTGAACCGTGACAGGGGTTATATTCTTCAGAAAAGCCTTGCTATGGTCGCCTGTGCACTGGTCTCCCTGCTTTTGGGCGTGATTTATGCGCGCTTGGCAGCCCGGGCAGGCCAGGGATTCGGCGCGGAGCTGAGAAAAGCCGAATACAGAAAGATACAGAGCTTTTCCTTTTCCAATATGGATCATTTCAGCACTCCGTCGCTGATTACACGGCTCACCAGCGATATTACGATTTTACAGAATGCCGTCTGCAACGGCATCCGCCCCATGGTGCGCGGCCCGGTCATGATGGTTATGGCGCTGGCAATGACAGTGGTGATGAGCCCGAAGCTGGCACTGGTTTTCCTGACGGCCATCCCTGTGCTGGCCGTGTGCCTGTTCCTGATCCTCCGAAGACTGCGCCCGATGTACGGGAAAATGCAGAAAGCTCTGGACAGAGTGAACTCGATTGTACAGGAAAATCTGATGGCCATCCGCACGGTAAAATCGTATGTAAAGGGCGACAGCGAATCCCTTAAGTTCAGCGAAGTCAATGAAACATTCCGGGAGTCTTCGGAGATGGCCTTCCATTATGCGGCCCTGAACATGCCCTGTTTCCAGTTTGTCATGTATGCCACCATTCTCTGCATTCTCTGGTTCGGAGGCAATTTTATCCACACGGGAACCATGCGAGTGGGGCAGCTGACCGGTTTTCTAAGCTATGTTCTGCAGATTCTGAATTCCCTGATGATGATTTCCAACGTCTTTTTGATGCTCAGCCGTTCCATGACCTCTGCCGGCCGTATCTTTGAAGTGATGGACGAACCGGCAGGAATTGCCGACGGCACGCGGGACAGGGCGGTGGAGCAGGGAACCATCGATTTTAAGCATGTATCTTTCAAATATCAGGAAGCAGCTAAGGAATATGTGCTTTCCGACATCTGCCTGCATATCGGGACCGGTCAGATGGTGGGGATCATCGGGGGGACGGGTTCCGCAAAGTCTTCGCTGGTGCAGCTGATTCCCAGACTTTACGATGTAACTTCCGGCAGTCTGGAGATAGACGGACATGATGTAAAAGAATATCCGCTCACCCATTTGCGTGATGCTGTCGGCATGGTACTGCAGAAAAACACCTTGTTTTCCGGTACAATCCGCGAAAACCTGAAATGGGGCAATGAGAACGCGACGGAGGAGGAACTGGGCTGGGCCTGCCGGATTGCCTGTGCGGATGAATTTCTTACCCGTATGCCGGATGGCTATGAAACAGACCTCGGGCAGGGCGGCGTGAATGTTTCGGGCGGGCAAAAACAGCGGCTCTGCATCGCCCGCGCTCTGCTGAAACGCCCCAAGGTACTTATCTTTGATGACTCCACCAGCGCGGTGGACACCGCCACCGAGGCGAAAATCCGCACAAGGCTGGCAGAGAATCTGAAGGATACGACGAAAATCATCATCACGCAGCGCATCAGCTCTATTGAAAACGCCGACTTGATCGTAGTGCTGGAAGACGGTAAAATCAACGAGACCGGCACGCATGAAGAACTGCTGGCGCATAATCCTATTTACCGGGATATTTATGAATTTCAGCAAAAGGGGGCGACTGCGTAATGGCGAGGCCGACGCTGCATAAAAAACCGAAAGATATCCGCAAAACCTTAAAATTCTTATGGCGTTACCTAAGAAAACACGGCGCCGCCCTCCTGCTTGTTTCTGTGATGGTAGCCGTTAGCGCAGGGGCAAATGTTTACGGTACATACCTGCTGAAACCGGCAGTCAACGATTACATTATCCCGGGGAATATTCCCGGGCTTGTGAAAATCCTTCTTTTTATGGGAGCTGTCTATCTTGCCGGCGTGGCCGCGTCTTATGGATATTCCCAGCTCATGGTGAAGGTTGCGCAGAAAATTGTTCAGGAAATCCGGGACGACCTTTTTCGCAAGGTGCAGAAACTGCCCCTGAGTTTTTTTGACGCAAAAACGCATGGTGAACTGATGAGCCGCTTTACGAACGATATCGACACCATTGCAGAGGCGCTCAACAATAGCTTTACGGTGCTCATCCAAAGCTTTATCATCATCGTCGGTACCTTTACAGTGCTGATTATCCTGAATTTTGAACTTTCTGTTATCGTGCTTCTCTCTTTTCTGGGCATGTTTCTGTTCCTGCGGTACAGCGGAAAGAAAAGCCATGCTTATTTTTCCCATCAGCAAAAATACATGGGCAGCCTGAACGGTTTCATGGAGGAAGCCGTGGAAGGGCAGAAGGTGGTCAAGGTTTTCAACCACGAGGAGAAAGACTTTGAAGAATTTTCCGTGCGGAACGAAAAGTTACAGGAGGCCGCCACGGGGGCGCTGACCTATTCGGGCCTTGTAATTCCTGTAGTCGTCAGCATTTCTTATTTTAACTATGCTCTTTCCGCCTGCATCGGCGCATTCTTCGCCATTGCGGGTCGGATCGATTTGGGCAGCCTTGCTTCCTATCTGGTTTATGTCCGTCAGACGGCGATGCCAGTCAACCAGTTTTCTCAACAGCTCAATTTTATTCTGGCCGCCCTCTCCGGTGCGGAGCGGATTTTTGAAATTATGGAGGAACCGGAGGAAACGGACAGCGGTACCGTCACTCTTGTTCATGCGGCCGCGGGTGCGGACGGGGAACTGCGGGAATGTAAAGGGCAGACGGGAAAATGGGCGTGGCGCCGGCCGAATGGGGACGGAACTGCGGAACTGGTGCCGCTTTTGGGCGACGTTCGTTTTCACGACGTAGTGTTTGGCTACATCCCTGACAATGCGGTACTCAAGGGTATCAATCTTTATGCGAAACCGGGGCAGAAAATTGCTTTCGTGGGTTCTACCGGCGCGGGAAAGACGACGATTGCCAACCTGATTAACCGCTTTTATGATGTGAGTTCCGGGAGCATTACTTACGACGGCATCGACGTTCGGGATATGAAAAAAGATGATCTGCGGCATTCGCTCGCCGTCGTTTTACAGGATACCCACTTGT
The DNA here is from genome assembly GCF_963664915.1 of uncultured Caproiciproducens sp. NCBI lineage: Bacteria > Bacillati > Bacillota > Clostridia > Eubacteriales > Acutalibacteraceae > Caproiciproducens > uncultured Caproiciproducens sp. The sequence continues at coordinate 322,465 of NZ_OY761810.1, read as the reverse complement.
TTACGGGAAGCATCGCCGACAATATCCGCTACGGAAATCCGGACGCGAGCAGGGAACAGGTCTTGGATGCGGCGAAGCTGGCAAATGCACACTCCTTTATTCAAAGACTGCCGGACGGCTATGACACGATGCTGTCCGGTGACGGAACGAACCTGAGCCAGGGACAGCGGCAGCTGATTGCCATTGCCCGTGCTGCGGTTTCCAATCCGCCGGTGCTGATTCTGGATGAAGCGACCAGCTCCGTGGACGCTCATACCGAAAAGCTGATCGAAACCGCAATGGATCATCTGATGGAGAACAGAACGGTATTTGTGATCGCACACCGGCTTTCCACAGTACGAAATGCGAAGGCCATCATCGTGCTGGAAAACGGTGAAATTCTGGAGCGCGGCAGCCACGACGAGCTCGTCGCCCAGAAAGGTCGGTACTATCAATTGTATACCGGTCAGTTTGAACTTTCCTGATTTGATGCTTCGGATATCAGGCATGCTCCAAACTGTGTACATAGATCGATATATCCTCCAAATTGTTGCGTAAATGAGAAGAACCCTGCTTCCGTATGGATTTACGAAAGCAGGGTGAAAAATTCCTCTGAGAATTATAGAATTTAGAAACATAAAAAATACTGAAATTTAAGAATACACAGTCTGGTATGCGGAAAGGAAAAGCCATGTTGAGGGGACCACACTCGTAATTCCCTACGCGCTTTGCCTGTTGCTCGCTTCGGTAAATGAGGAGATTCCTCCGCACATCACCCGGATTAATTCCCTGCTTTCCATGCAGGCAGCTTTGACAGCGTTCTGACAGCCAGTTCCCGGGCGGCTTCCTTGTCAATACCCTGTGTGCGGATGAGAAATTGTATGGTGCTTTCTATTTTTTTCGGATAGGACTGCATGGAGCCGTCCGGCTTTGCACAATAAATACAGTAATCTTTGCTTTCATCTTCCAGCGGGTAATCAGATGGTTTCGTCATAGGCATACCGCAGGCGATACATGTTTTCATTTTCAATCACACTTTCTTATCATTTTCGTAGGCTTCCAATGCGGGAATCAAACAGTGCGTAACTCCCAGTACGCCCGATACGGTCATTGTCATCAGAATGGTGTCCCTGATTTCATCCCGTGACGCCCCGGCCATTTTCGCCATTGGTACATGGGCGGCAACGGCTTCCGCATCTCCCTGCGATGCCTTTATACCGATATAGATCAGTTGTCTGGTTTTTGCGTCAAGTCCGCCGGAAGAGGAAATTGCCCCAATGAGTTTATCAAAGGCCTCGGCAACATCGGGCGCTTCTTCTTTCAGTACCGCGAACGGATTTTGATTGGTCATTCTGTTTGCCTCCTTTTGTAAATGTCAATATCAAGCTTTGAAAATTCCATCTTTCCAAGCTCCGTCAACGAAAAGACAGTCGTTTTGTCTTTGTCCCGCTCAAACCATCCCAGTTCAAGCAAGCGTTCAAAAAGCCGATTTCCCAGTGTTCCGCCGAGATGCCCATAGCAGGATGTTGCTTTCAACAGTTCTGGAGAAATTTTATTCACGATTTTCATTCAGCTCCTTTTGTTTGAATTAGTTTCATATACCCGTCAACAAGCGTTTCACCATACCTGTCAATCACGTTTCCATCGGGAGCAAATAAATCCGCGTTTGCAAGGTAATGGTTGATCAGTCCCAGCCATATGTTGAACAGCAAATCGACGGGCATTTGTTTCAGTTTACCCGCTTGCATTTCACGTTCCGCAGCCTGTGCGAAATGAAAAGAGATTGCCGATTGAAGAGTGATCCATGTATCTCTCGCTGTTTGGGGCAACAGCCGGTTTTCAATCACAAGTCTCGCATAGAACGGCTCGAATTCCTGAATCCCAATCAGATGAGCCGCCAGTACTTCCCGAACGGTTGTGCAGGAATCAGCGAGTTCGTGCGTGCGTTTTGCAATTTTACCGACATATGTCTCAATCACTTCCGCAATGAGCGTGTCCAGTGTTGGAAAATGGATAAATACGGTTCCGTGGGAGACTCCGGCTGCCTGTGCAAGATCTGAAATGCGGGTATTCATAATGCCCTGCTGCGAGAATACCGCAAAGGCCGTTTTTGTAAGAACTTCCTTTGTGTGCTCCTTTTGTAACTGGCGGGATGTTTTTTTCATTTAATGACTCCTAAATCACTGACTTTATAGTCATTATAATCTTAAAAAATTTTTTTGTCAAGAGACGGAAATTCAAAATTGCATTTTTCTTGACTAATCTGCGTAACGCTTTGACTCCGAACTTGAATCAATAAAAGTGCCGGTTTCGTGAAATGGAATCCGGCACTTTTCCTTATTTTCACGCAATAAAAAAATATCTGTATTAAAATTAGCCTGAACAGTGCCATTTTCAGCTGGGACGTCCTATTATATGAAAGGGACATTGAACGGAGGAAACAGTATGATAAATGGGATAGATGTCAGCAAGCACAATGGTACAATCAACTGGGCGAAGGTCGATGCTTCCGGTATTGATTTTGCATTGATCCGCGCCGGATATGGAAACGACATTGGACAGAAAGATCCGAAGTTTGACGAGAACATGCAGGGAGCGCTTAACCGAAAAATGCATGTTGGGATATATTGGTTCAGTTACGCAGTGTCGGTGGAAGATGCCCGGAAGGAAGCGGAAGTGTGCAAGAAAGTCATAGCACCATACAAAGGGAAAATCGATTTTCCGGTAGCATATGACTATGAATATGCAAGTATCAACTGGGCAAAAGACAACAACATTACAGTAACCGCTTCTATTGACAGCATGGCCCGCGCTTTCATGGACTCCATGAAAGCGGACGGATGGTTTGTCAATCTTTACACCAACATCGACTTCATTAAAACCGGAAAATTCAGTGCGGCCACTATCAAAGCCTATGACGTATGGCTTGCCGATTACAGCGGCGCGCCGGATTATTCCTGTACCATCCAGCAGACGGGCAGCACCGGAACCGTGCCGGGAATCAGCGGCAATGTGGATATGGACATTGCCTATAAAGACTATCCGACCATCATTCAGGCCGGCGGGTACAACGGCTATCCCAAGCCGCAGAGCACGGTTGTGCAAATTGATACCACAATGGATATTTCATTTGCACACGGCACGTACTACACGGTAAAAACCATATCGCCTCAGCAGGTGGCTGTTACCGCCGGTACCGGGGGCGTGGTCACGATTGTGCCTTTTCCGCGCACCGGAAACGACCAGCTGTTCGCGCTGGTCGCCATCGGGCAGACCGGGCAGGAAACGGGCATCTACACTGCCGCATCCGGAGAAAAACCGTTGAGACGTTTCAAATTTAAAATTCTATAGAAGGAGAATGATTATGGATAAATTAAAGGCGGCCATCGTCGCAGTCTTTACCACATTATCCGCATGGCTGGGCGTTCTGGCCATTCCGGTGCTACTGCTGGTAGCGGTGAATCTGATTGATTATGGCACAGGCCTTGCCGCGGCGAAATACCGCGATCAGAAAATCAGCAGCTATAAAAGTTTCCGCGGCATTGCCAAAAAAGTGTGTATGTGGCTGTTGGTCGCCGTCGGAGCCATAATTGATACCTTGCTCACATTTGCCGCACAGCAGGCGGGCACCACCCTGAACTTTGGATACGCGGTAGCATCGCTTGTGGCGGTATGGCTGATCTGCAATGAAATCATCAGCATCCTTGAAAATATGTCCGACATCGGTGTGGCGCTTCCGCCGTTCCTCGTTAAAATAGCAGACAGTATAAAGTCACAGGTGGAAAGCAAAATAAAATAATATACAATCTGACTAAAGATAACAATAGACAGGCGCAGGAGGAACAGTCCAAAAGACTGCCCGTATCCTGCGCCTGTTTATTTGTGTGTTTCAGCCCTGCTCATCGTAATCGTCCAGAAAGTTGTGCTGTTCGCCGCCTTTGCGGTAGCCAATGATGGTTTCAAGATTGACATTGTGAATGCTGTGAAAGATATTCCGGTCGATGTTCGGGCTGGTTTTTCGGAACTTTTTAATCAATTCCTTCATTTCCTGCCGTTTCGAACCGCCGCCGTTGTCGCCAAGCACGCAGTTTTCCGTAACCCGGCAGGCGCACTGGATGAACTGAAGGTCATTGTAGCGCCGCCACGCAAGAATGTCGGCTTCCTTCACCATGTACAGCGGCCGGATCAGCTCCATGCCGGCGAAATTTGTGCTGTGCAGCTTCGGCATCATAGTTTTGATTTCCGCGCCGTACAGCATACTCATCAGAATTGTTTCGATCACATCGTCAAAGTGGTGACCCAGGGCGATTTTGTTGCAGCCCAGATCCTGTGCTTGTTTGTACAGATGCCCTCTGCGCATTTTCGCGCACAGATAGCAGGGCGACTGTTTTGTTTTGGCCACGATGTCAAAGATTCTCGTTTCAAAAATTTTAATCGGGATATGAAGTGCCTGCGCGTTTTCCACGATTCGCTGGCGGTTTATCTGGTTGTAGCCGGGATCCATTACCAGATATTCCGCTTCAAACGGGAAATCACTGTATTTTTGAAGATGCTGTACACATTTCGCCATCAGCATGGAGTCCTTTCCGCCGGAGATACACACGGCGATCCGGTCGCCCTTCTGAATCAGCTGATAGTCCTTGATAGCCGCGATAAACGGAATCCAGATTTCCCGCCGGTATTTTTTAATGATGCTGGTTTCAACCTGTTCGAATTTTTCCATATTTCCCTCTGTTTCGGCCGGTCTTTTCACCGGCTAAAGTTACGTTACTATAGTAACACGGATTTCGTTTTTTTCAACCCGATATTTCCGGGTTTGTGAAAGTCTGCCGATCAATCAATTTTCACAAATTAATATATTTCACATATTTTATACCAAAGGCGAACTATTTCATTACGGCGTATTGCTCTTTGGACGGGATGAACAGAAAGATGAGGTGATACCGTTGGACGTACTCAGAGTTCAGAATATAGAAGCAATCTATCAGTCAGAAAACGGTGAAATAACCGCGCTGAACGACATCAGTTTTGTTGTGAAAAAAGGGGAATTTATCAGCATAGTCGGGCCAAGCGGCTGCGGAAAGTCCACCTTGCTTTCAATTATTGCCGGTCTGTTGAAGCCGACAGCGGGCGAAGTGTTTGTAAAAGGGGAGAAAATTGTGGGAACTTCACCGCACATCGGATATATGCTGCAGCGCGACAATCTTCTGGACTGGCGCACGATTTACAAAAATGTGCTGTTTGGTCTGGAAGTACGAAACATGATGTCTTCCGAAAATAAAGCGAGAGCGGTTCAGCTTTTGAAGACTTACGGACTGTATGAATTTAAGGATAAATATCCGGTGCAGCTGTCGGGAGGAATGCGGCAAAGGGTGGCTCTGATCCGAACTTTAGCAATCAATCCAGACATCCTTTTACTGGATGAAGCCTTCTCTGCGCTGGACTACCAAACACGGCTGACCGTGACCGATGACGTTTACAGAATTTTGAAAAGGGAAAAGATTACGACCGTGATGGTGACCCATGACATACCGGAAAGTATCAGCATGGGGGATAAAATTATGGTTATGAGCGCCCGGCCCGCCAGGGTAAAAGAAATTCTTGAAGTTGACTTCGAGGACGAAAACAGGACGCCCCTGAACTGCAGGAACAGTCCCAAATTCAGAACCTACTTCGACCATATATGGAAAGAGTTGTCTATCGATGAATAAGCCGCTGGTTTCTCAAGAACGCACAAAATATCTGAATAAGAAAAAACAAAGGAAACAGATCATTCGTTTCTGCCAAATTGCTGTTTTGGTTATTTTTATTCTGCAATGGGAGATTACCGCGAGACTGGGGCTGATTGATAGTTTCATCCTGAGTCAGCCTTCCCGTATTTGGCAGACTTTTCTCAATATGGCGCAGAATGATCTGTTTATGCATGTGGGTGTTACGGTTTATGAAACGCTGGTGGGTTTTTTTCTTGGGGTTGTTTTTGGTACTTTGTTAGCAATCGTTTTATGGTGGAGCAGTTTTATTTCCAAAGTGAGTGAACCTTATCTGGTTGTTCTGAACAGCCTGCCGAAAATTGCGCTTGGCCCCGTTATCATTGTCATTGTCGGCGCGGGCACCAAAGCAATTATTTTTATGGCACTGGCAATTTCGCTCATTGTAACCGTGCTTGAAATGCTAAACGGATTTCGGCATACGGATCATGAATATATTCGTATGGCCGCCACATTCGGGGCAAACAAAAGACAAATCTTTTGTAAAATTGTTTTCCCCTACAATATTTCCACGCTGTTTAATTCTTTGAAAATCAATATCGGTCTTTCTCTGGTCGGGGTTATTGCCGGCGAGTTCCTTGTGTCAAAGGCCGGACTGGGCTATCTGATTGTTTACGGCGGGCAGGTTTTTAAACTGGATCTTGTCATGACCAGCGTCATTATTCTTTCTGTCGTTGCAGCGCTGATGTATGAAGCGGTCGCACTGCTGGAGAAGCTGGTTTTAAAGTGGTACGGACATTAAGATGGATACTATAATCTGCATGAAAACAGATTATTCTATATGAAAGGGGAACTTCCCCGGAACACATTTTACGAAAGGGGTAAAGAGTATGAAGAAGGTGTTGAAATTTTTTGCCGCTGCCGTTTGCCTTGCAATGATGCTGGTAATGGTGACAGGCTGCGGAAAGACCGTAACCGAAAGTAAAGCACAGGTGAAAATAAAAGTATGCGAGGTTACCCATTCTGTTTTCTACGCGCCTCAATACGCGGCAATCAATCTGGGTTATTTTAAGGATGAGGGGATTGAGATTGATCTTTCCACTGCGGAGGGAACAGACAAGGTGATGTCGACGGTATTGTCAAATAACGCTGATATCGGTTTAGCCGGACCGGAGGCTTCCATTTATGTCTATAATGAAGGAAAGACAGACAGCGTACAGATTTTCGCACTGGTAACACAGCGCGACGGTTCTTTCCTTCTCGGCCGCCAGCCCGACCCGAATTTTTCATGGGATAAAATACGCAATAAGGTAGTGCTTCCCGGGCGAAAGGGCGGCGTACCGTACATGACCTTGCAGTATGTCATCAGAAAAAACGGTATTGATCCGCTCAAAGACACCAAGCTGGATGACAGCATTCAGTACGCGCTGATGGGGCCTGCCTTCACGAACGGCACAGGGGACTATGTGACGATGTTTGAACCGGCGGCCTCTCAGATCGTGGCACAGGGGAAAGGATACATCGTAGCTTCCATCGGCAAGGAAAGTGGGGAAATTCCTTATACCGCTTTCTGCGCGAAAAAAAGCTATATCGAGAAAAACTCTGATTTAATCACCCGCTTTACGAAGGCGTTCTACAAGGGACAAAAATGGGTGGATACACACACTCCGGAGGAAATTGCAAAAGCAATTGCCCCGTCTTTCCCTGACACGGACGTAAAACTGCTTACTGCAGCAACGCAGAATTATAAGGATATTAATGCATGGAGCCATGATCCCATTGTAAAGCCGGCGGCTTTTGCCCTTTTACAGGAAGTCATGACGCAGGCCGGTGAACTGAAACAAAATGTTCCTTACGACAAGTTGATTAATACTTCATTTGCAGAGCAGGTAATGAAAGAGGTAAAATAAGCGGAATGCGTGGATTCCATTAATGGCCGTTGCAGCATAAAGCTGCAACGGCCATTGGGCTGTCGGATGAAATAAAAAGACAAAGTATTTAAATTTACCTGCATTTATCTTTTCTCAATGATATAATAACCATCATAAAATAATTATATATAAGCATTTTAATTGGAAATTTGTTGTGGATTTTAAGTATGCCTGTCGGACGACCATTACGGACAGGTGGCTGAAAACCGCCGGTCTGTTTAGATGGAATATTAATTTGGAGGGAATTCTAATGTCCTATCGTACCATCTTGAATGAAACGTCTTATTTTGGCCCGGGAGCCATCGCGGAGCTGGCTCCGGAAGTGAAAAACCGTGGTTTGAAGAAGGTGATGCTTGTCACCGACAAGGATCTCATCAAGTTCAATGTTGCCACCAAGGTGATGAAGGTGTTGGAGGATGCCTCCATTTCTTATGAGGTGTTCGACCACATCAAGGCAAACCCCACGATACATAATGTGCAGGACGGCGTAAAGGCCTGCAAGAAAATAAAGGCGGACTGCCTGATTGCTGTGGGCGGCGGCAGCGCCATCGACACCAGCAAGGCCATCGCGGTGATCATGACCAACCCGGAGCATGCGGATGTCCGCAGCCTTGAGGGAGCAATACAGACGAAAAATAAATGTCTGCCTCTTCTGGCTGTTTCCACCACTTCCGGCACCGCCGCGGAAGTGACCATCAACTACGTTATTACCGACGAGGAAAAGCACCGTAAATTCGTGTGTGTCGATCCCCATGACATTCCGCTGGTTTCCATCATCGACTCTGAAATGTCCGCTTCTATGCCAAAGGGGCTCTGTGCCGCGACCGGCATGGATGCCCTGACCCACGCGATTGAGGGATATATCACCAAAGGTGCGTGGGAACTGACAGACATGATGCATTTGAAAGCAATTGAGATTGTTTCCCGCGCATTGCGCAGCTCCGTCGCGGGCGACCCGCAGGGGCGCAGCGAAATGGCTCTGGGCCAGTATGTGGCGGGAATGGGATTCTCCAATGTCGGCCTTGGTGCGGTACATTCCATGGCGCATCCGCTCAGCGCGCTGTATGACACGCCCCATGGCGTGGCCTGCGCCACCATCCTGCCAACCGTGCTGGAGTACAATGCGGAGTCCACCGGTGAAAAATACCGTGAAATCGCACGTGCCATGGGTGTGAAGGATGTCGACGGCATGACGCAGGAAGAATACCGCAAGGCTGCCATTGACGCAGTGAAGAAGCTTTCCAGAGATGTTGAAATTCCGCAGAAGGTTTCCGAAGTAGGCGTAAAGGAGGAAGATATTCAATTCCTTGCCGAGTCCGCCATGGCGGATGCCTGCATGGGCGGCAATCCCAAAGATCCTACATTGGAGGAGATCATCGCTCTCTACAAATCCATGATGTAAGAATAAAACAGCGCGGCCGGAGTTTTACGGCCGCGCTGTTTTGTTATGGTGCATTGAAAGGGGATTGGATACTTGAGAAAACAATTCACAGTGCGGTGGCAATAGGATGGATTTTAACCGGTAAATGTGTATAATGAATGTATTGTTATATTTATATTATCTTGGAAAGAAGCCCGCATGAAATTTCGTTTCTGAAAAGGCTCCTTTACTGTGAATGAGGAATGATAAAAATGGGAAATTTGATTGTTGCGATTCTATATGATTTTGATAAAACACTTTCTCCGAAAGACATGCAGGAATACGCGTTCATTCCCGGCATCGGTATGGATGCCAATACTTTCTGGGGCAAATGCAGCGCCGTTATGAAAGAGAATCAAATGGATCAGATTCTTGCCTACATGCTGGTTATGAAACAGGAGGCGGAAGGCAAAATGCTTTTGACCCGTGAAGTATTTAAAAAACTAGGGAAGAGCGTCCAGCTCTTTCACGGAGTGGAATCCTGGTTCAAAAGGGTCAATCTGTATGGGGAATCCTGTGGTGTGAAAATTGAGCATTATATTATTTCCTCCGGTTTAAAAGAGATTATTATGGGAACGGAAATCGCAGAGGAGTTCAAAAAGATCTATGCGGCGGAGTATTGCTATGATGAAAACAATCTTGCGATATGGCCGGCCATGGCGGTAAATTATACCAGTAAAACACAGTTTCTGTTCCGCATTAACAAAGGGGTACTGGATGTCACCGAGCATAAAGGTTTAAACGAATTCACGCCTGAAAATAACCGAAGGGTTCCCTTTCGGAACATGATTTACATTGGCGACGGGCTGACCGATGTGCCCTGCATGAAACTGGTTAAAGTAAATGGCGGGCACTCCATTGCGGTTTATCAGGATCAGAAAGAGAATGCCAATAAAATGATTCTGCAGGGCAGGGTGGATTTTGTAGTTCCTGCTGATTATTCGGAAGGCAGTAAAATAGAAAAGACAGTTTTCGCGGTGCTTGACCAGATTCAGGCGACAAACCGTACAAATGATATGCAGATGGAAGACCGTCTACTGGCATTGCGGGAGGAACAGTCAAACAGTGCGGACTCCGGCGTTCTGAACAACGGGCAGTAAATCTATCGAATTACAAGGCTGACTCAAAAGGCGAAAGCATTTTGAGTCAGCCTGTTTTTTGTCCCCGCACTCTTTAAATTTACTATGATTTGGTTTGTATAGTGTTATTGATACATTTTCCATCATGGTACTATATAGTTAAAGAAAATTTATAGTATTTCTATAGCAAAGAAGGTTTTTTTGTGAAATTGGTTGATTTGGAGCAGTCGGGCGATAAATTGATGAGAATTGTACAGGAAATCGTGCCCGGCAAACAGATCACGATGGCGCATGTAATTGCAAGTCCCAATGCAGTAATTTATCAAAAGCTTGGTTTGGATCCCAAAATAGATTATGCCAAAGCCGCAATCGGTATCTTGACGATGTCTCCAAGTGAAACATCCATTATAGCCGCCGATATCGCGCTGAAAAAGTCCAGCATTGATATTGGATTTATAGACAGGTTCAGCGGCACGTTAATCATTACAGGGAAGATATCCGATGTATCGACTGCTTTGGAGGCTGTTTTGAATTATGCGGAAAATGTAATGGGATTTACCGTGTGCAGCCTGACAAAAGCATAGGCGCGTCATGAAAAAAATCATGTTGGTCGGAAGAACCGGCTGCGGAAAAACTACCCTGACACAGGCATTGAAGGGTGAAAAAATTCAGTATCATAAAACGCAGTATGTGAATCGTTACGATGTCATTATTGATACACCCGGTGAGTATGCGGAAAACAGAACGCTGGCAAGAGCGTTGGTTCTTTATGGCTACGAAGCGGATGTAGTGGGCTTGTTGCTGAATGCAACAGAAAAATATTCACTTTACAGTCCCAATTTTGTGGCCGCAGCAACGAGGGAGATCATTGGGATTGTGACCCAGATTGATGTGGAAGGCGCAAGGCCGGATCTTGCGGACAACTGGCTGAGGCTTGCGGGGTGCAAGACGATTTTCCATGTAAGTTCCATCACCGGAGAGGGCATTCCTGACATAATCAATCATCTGAGGGAACCGGGGGACATTCTGCCGTGGGAAGAAGAAAGTCTTAATTTTGCAGTAAATCGGTCTTAATTTTACCTGAATATCAGGAGGAGAAAAATATGGACCAAATTCGAAAAAAAATACTGATTCTTGCAGGGGACTTCACGGAAGATTATGAAGTGATGGTACCTTTTCAGACATTGGGTGTGCTTGATCTTCAGGCGGAAGTGGCGTGTCCGAACAAAAAAGCCGGTGAATTTATTAAAACGGCGATCCACGATTTTGAAGGGGATCAGACTTACACCGAGAAACCGGGGCACAGGTTCCTACTGAATGCCTCTTTTTCCTCGCTGAAAATCGAGAATTATGCGGGTCTGTATCTGACGGGCGGGCGTTCTCCGGAGTATTTGCGGCTGAATGATGAAGTGCTTGACATTGTGAGATACTTCATGAAGTTGAGCAAGCCGGTTGCAGCGATCTGCCACGGTGTCCAGCTGCTTACCGCAGCGGATGTGGTGAGAGGAAGAAGGCTGACGGCGTATCCCGCGGTCAGACCGGAAGTCGAAATGGCCGGGGGCATCTATATTGAAAAGGAAGCGGATGAATCTGTTGTTGACGGGAACTTGGTCACCTCGCCCGCATGGCCGGGCAACACGGCAATTCTGAAAAATTTTATCGCTTTACTGGGCGTGTCGGTTTCGCTTTGATCTGCATATTTTGTAGAAAACAGAACACTTCTGTAGAATTGAAGAAATTATTCCGAAAATAAAATTCGAAAATATTTGTAACTATTTCATAAAATGTTTTTAAATTAGCAAATGTTTTGGTTTTAATTTTACATTTTTTGAGTTTGAATAGTATTATACGGTCAAGCAGAGAGAGGTATATAATCAAACACAAGAAGTTGAGACAGACTTTGGTGTTCAAAATAAACTGATCAAATTTTTTTAAGGAGGTATTTAAAGTGATAGAAAAAGGATTTTCCAAACCAACGGCCAGGGTTGAAAAACTAAGAAGAATGATTCTGGATGCAACCCCTTATGTTGAGTCGGACAGAGCGGTTCTTGTAACAGAGGCTTACAAGGAAACAGAAGGCATGGCGCCGATCATGAGACGCGCAAAAGCAGATGAAAAGATTTTTGGCAATCTGCCGATTACCATTCGCGATGACGAATTGATTGTGGGCGCTATTACAAAACATCCGCGCTCGACAGAAATTTGCCCGGAATTTTCTTATGACTGGGTGGAAAAAGAATTCGACACAATGGCCACAAGAATGGCCGACCCGTTTGTGATACCAAAGGAGACCGCACAGGAGCTGCATGAGGCTTTCAAGTACTGGCCCGGGAAGACGACAAGCGAACTCGCGTCTTCCTACATGTCCCAGGAAACAAAAGACTGTCAGGCGGCAGGCGTGTTTACAGTAGGCAATTACTTCTATGGCGGCGTAGGCCATGTTTGCGTTGATTACGGCAAGATATTAAAGAGTGGCTTCAGAGGGGTTATTACAGAAGTAGTCGATGCCATGATGAAACTGGATTTAATGGATCCAAGTTACATAAAAAAGCAGCAGTTCTATAATGCTCTGATTATAACTTATAATGCAGCTATCAATTTTGCTCACAGATATGCTGACGAAGCTAGAAAACTGGCTGCAGCAGAAATGAATGCCACCAGAAAAGCCGAACTTCTGCAAATTGCTGCAAATTGTGAAAGAGTACCGGAAAACGGTGCGCGTAATTTCTATGAAGCCTGCCAGTCATTCTGGTTCATCCAGAGCATGATGCAGATCGAATCCAGCGGACATTCCATTTCTCCCGGCCGCTTCGACCAGTATATGTATCCTTATCTTGCAGCAGACAAGAATATTTCAAAGGAATTCGCACAGGAATTGATTGACTGCATATGGATTAAACTCAATGACGTCAACAAAACCCGTGACGAAGTTTCCGCTCAGGCGTTCGCAGGTTACGCGGTGTTCCAAAACATCGGAGCCGGCGGTCAGACCCCTGATGGACTGGATGCCACCAATGAAGTTTCCTACATGATGATGGAGGCTTGCGCCCATGTTAAACTGCCTGCTCCTTCTTTCTCCATCCGCGTATGGCAGGGAACTCCTGACGAATTCCTGTTCAGGTCCTGCGAGCTTGCCCGTCTTGGACTTGGTGTTCCTGCAATGTACAATGACGAAGTCATCATTCCGGCTCTTGAAAACAGGGGCGTTTCCCTCGAAGATGCCCGTGAATACTGCATTATCGGCTGTGTTGAGCCGCAGTGTCCGCATAAGACCGAAGGCTGGCATGATGCCGCGTTCTTCAATGTTGCCAAGGTTATGGAAATTACATTACACGGCGGCAAAGTCGGCAACAAACAGTTAGGACCTGTTACCCCGGACGTGTGCGAGTGGAAATGTATTGAAGAATTCTATGATGCATTTAAGAAACAAATAGCATACTTTGTGCAGCACTTGGCGGAAGCCGACAACTGCGTTGATCTGGCACATGCGGAAAGATGCCCGCTCCCGTTCCAGTCGGCAATGGTTGACGACTGCATCAAGAGAGGCAAGTCTGTTCAGGAAGGCGGAGCCATTTACAACTTTACAGGCCCGCAGGCGTTTGGTATTGCCGATTCCGGAGATTCAGTATATGCGATGGATAAGCATGTGTTTAAAGATAAGGACATTACCACCAGCCAGTTAAAAGAAGCTCTGGACGCAAACTTTGGCCGTCCGGTCGGCGCAAAAGCCAACGAGGCCGTTTGCTGCAGTACAGACGCTATTACAGAGCAGAAGATATTTGAGGCCGTTAAGAAGGTTCTCGGTAATTCCTGCAATATTGACATGGCCGACCTTCAGAAGATGTGCGGCGTAAAAGATGCCGGCGGTTCCTGCTCCAGCTCTGAATATGACAATATTTTCAGATTGATGGATAACACAGCGAGCTTCGGCAACGACATTGATGAAGTCGATATGGTTTCCCGCAAAATCGGAAGAATTTACTGCGAAGAAGTACAGAAATACAGAAATCCTCGCGGCGGACAATTCCAGGCGGGTGCATATCCAGTTTCAGCAAACGTACTGTTTGGTAAAGACGTTGCAGCTCTTCCCGATGGCAGGTTAGCAAAACAGCCTCTGGCCGACGGTGTATCGCCAAGACAGGGCAAAGACGTTAAAGGACCGACTGCGGCACTGAACTCAGTCGCCAAACTGGATCATTTCCTCATTTCAAACGGATCGCTGCTGAATCAGAAGTTCCTGCCGTCTGCACTTGCAGGAGACACAGGATTGCAAAATTTCGCATCTGTCGTCAGAAGCTATTTTGACCATAAGGGCATGCACGTACAGTTCAACGTTGTAGACAGAGATACATTATTGGCCGCGCAAAAAGATCCTGAAAAATACAAAGATCTTGTCGTTCGTGTTGCCGGATACAGTGCGCAGTTTGTAGTGCTTGCCAAAGAAGTGCAGGATGATATCATCAGCCGTACAGAGCAGACATTCTAATTCTCGATGATATACTCCAAACACAACGAAATGTAGCTAAGGGAGTTGTAGGTGGTGGATTCAATAAATTATAGCGCGACGGGACTTGTTTTTGACATACAAAGGTTTTCTGTGCATGATGGTCCCGGAATTCGCACAATTGCATTTTTAAAAGGATGTCCTTTATCATGTGCATGGTGCTGTAATCCTGAGTCCCAAAAGTTGAAACCGGTGATTACTTATCAGCAAATGCGTTGTATTCATTGTGGAAAATGTATAAAAGCATGCAGGCAGGGGGCACTTAACGCAAACAACAAAGGCTTTGTCAACAGGGATCTTTGTATTGGATGCGGTGAATGCGCAAATGTCTGCCCCACGGGAGCGTTGGTATTAAAGGGCACCAAGATGACGGTGCAGCAGGTTGTGTTGGAACTTAAAAAAGACGCGACCAACTACAGACGTTCCGGCGGCGGGATTACGATTTCGGGCGGAGAACCATTGGTACAGTCCGATTTTGCCCTTGAGCTGCTGAAAGCCTCAAAAGAGCAGGGATGGCATACGGCAATCGAAACGACGGCCTATGCAGACAGCGAAGTGATTGAAAAAGTGCTTCCCTATGTGGATTTGGCTCTGATGGATATCAAATCAATGAATCCTGAAGTGCACAAAAAATATACAGGAGTAAGCAATGAGATTATATTGCAAAATGCCGTAAGAGTCTCCGAAATCACGCAAACGGTGATCAGGGTGCCGACGATTCCCGGGGTGAATGCTACCGAAGAGGATATTTTGGCAATCAGCAGGTTTGCAAAAACATTACACAATATCAAGACAATACATTTGCTCCCGTATCATACATATGGTGAAAATAAGTATGAGCTTTTGGGCAGGGATTATCTGATGAAGGATGTTATGACACTGACTCCTGATAAGATACAAGCATTAAAAACCGTGGTTGAAGGGCAGGGCTTCGAATGTATTATCGGTGGTTAAAAAATTTAATGAAATGGAGGATAGACAATGGATCAGCAATTAATTAATAAGGTTGTGCAGCAGGTAGCCGATGAGCTAAAAATAAAACCGGAAGAAAAAACAGCGGAAGCCGGTACACAGCTTTGCAGTTCAGTGGGAGTAACAGAATTTGTGGGAACAGCGGTCGGCGATACCATTGGTTTGGTAATCGCCAGCGTTGACCCGATGCTCGTCGATGTTATGAAACTCGGCAAATATCGTTCAATCGGTATTATCGGAGGTAGAACAGGTGCAGGCCCCCAGATTATGGCGGTTGATGACGCAGTCAAAGCAACCAACACAGAGGTAATTTCAATTGAATTGCCCAGAGATACAAAAGGCGGTGCCGGCCATGGAGATTTAATCTATATCGGCGCTGAAGATGTATCGGATGCCAGAAGGGCAGTCGAAATCGCACTCGCCAGCCTTCCAAAGTATTTCGGCGATGTTTACGGCAGCGAAGCCGGCCATCTGGAATTTCAATATTCCGCAAGAGCCAGCCAGTGTATTGAAAAAGCATTCGGTTCGCCTTTGGGCAAAGCATTTGGCATGACATGCGCCGGCCCTGCCGCAATCGGCACGGTATTGGCGGATGTGGCTGTCAAGGCCGCGAATGTTGAAGTGGTATGCTACAGCTCGCCCGGCAACGGCGGAACCAGTTTCTCAAACGAAGTCATCTTAATCTTTACAGGTGATTCCGGTGCTGTGCGTCAGGCTGTCAGAGCGGCCAGGGATGTCGGCATCAAGCTGCTGGGTGCCTTGGGCTCCGAACCCAAATCAACCACTCATCCTTACATTTAAAAACATCAACAAAACAATAAAAGGAGGTAATTATACATGAACTCTGATGCATTGGGTATGATCGAAACCAGAGGATTGGTACCGGCTATTGAAGCTGCTGATGCAATGGTAAAGGCCGCAAACGTCAATTTAGTAGGTTACGAGAAAATCGGTTCCGGATTAGTAACGGTTATGGTACGCGGAGATGTTGGAGCCGTTAAGGCCGCAACAGATGCCGGAGCAGCCTCTGCTAAGATGGTTGGCGAAGTTGTTTCCATTCACGTTATTCCCCGTCCTCATTCGGATACTGAAAAAATTATTCCGCATATGGACAAATAATATTGCACTTTCGTTTCTCACGTGACGGTGTAGGGCGTTAATGGTATGGAAGGGTCAGGGGTTGTAGAAGGATTGCGTAAATTATCCCAATACTCTTCCCTGATTCCTTTCGTGTCATGAGCCCGATCTTTCATTCAATCCGTCTTTTTATTATTGAAATACGCTAGGTTAAAAAGGTTCAGGAGGGGTATTGTGGAAATTAATGAAAACAATCTGTACCAGATCATCTTAAAAGTCATTCAGAAAATGCAGGCTGAAAATATAATCCAAAATTTCTCCGTACCCGACTATAAAATGTATGTTGTCCTCACAGGCGGCTGGAAAGAGGATTTTCGGGCGTTTTTTGAAAATTTAAAGAATCAGTACGAGTATCAAATTTTTACAGTCATTCCTCCGTCGATGGCAAATGACTATTATATGAAAAAGCTGAAGGAATGCAGGGCGTGCGGTACCATTGTGAAGCAAAGTGAAATTAACTTTGAATTATTGTCAGACGCTTTAACCGTATTTCCGGTTGTTTCGAGAGAACTTGTTGTAAAGACCGCATTATGTATCAGCGATACCTTTGAAACAAAATGGATACAGAGCTGTATGGCCAACGGACAAAAGATTGTTCTGTTAAAATCCGGCTTAGAACCATTCACAGGAAAAGAACCCAAAGCTTATGTCAGAAGAATACAGGAATATTACAAAACAATAGAAGAATACGGTATAGAAATTAAAAATGATATTTCTAAAGAAGAACCGATTTGTACGGATTGCGATAAGACCGATATCCAACCGCAGCAAATACATCATACGGATGCCGGGCAAAAAGTGATTACCGAAAGTGAAATCGACCAATTTACGCAGAACCGTCGGATTGTTTTGCACCACGGTGACATCATGACTGCTCTGGCAAAAGAAAAAGCCTTTCGGTTAGGAATTGAAATTCTCAGGCAGTAACCCTAAATAAATTGAAAACCCAGTAATCAAATTTCTTTTGTTTACATTTTTACATATTGACCAAAGAAAAAAAGAAGTAAGGTGACAAGATGAAAGACGCATTAGGTTTGATAGAAATACAAGGATTGGCAACGGCTATTCTGGTTGCGGATACAATGGTGAAAACAGCGAGCGTGACGATTATCCAGATTGAAAAAACAAGGGGACATGGATGGATCACGGTAAAAATCACAGGAGATGTGGGAGCTGTCAATGCCGCTGTCAGTGCCGGAAAACAAATAGGAGAAACTTATCACCATTATATTTCATCCAAAGTAATTCCCAGACCTTCAGACAGCGTTGAAGCGGTATTTTGTCAGACTACGAAACAAGCAGAAAAACCTGTAAGTCCGGTTGAAAGTTCTCCGATTCCTGTAATCGAGGAAGAAATACCAAAACAATATGAGGAAATTTCTGAAGAGAAAACTGTAGAAACGATTCTGGAAGCTGAGAACCATTCTGTATTGGAATCCGAGGGTCCATCGGAACCCGCAGCGGAACAGAACGCGCTTGCACAGGAGCCGATTACTCTGCCGCAGGAAGAAACCATCCGGTCGGAACCGACAATGGCACAGGAAGAGCCGGCACAGAATCCGATCCCTCCAGCTGAAGAAAAGATCATTCTGCCGGAGCCAACGGCGGAACACAAAGAAACCACTCATCCCGAACCACCGGTAGAAATTGAAAAAACAGTAGAACAGCCAGTGATTCCTCCGGTTAAAGAACAGATCACTTCTAAGCCGGAAATTAAAATTCCGGCAGTTAAGACTGAGTCGGACTCCAAGAAAAAGGCGCTTGACACAGCAAAGACAACACCCGGCGGCGCATCTTCGGCTGTGAAAAACACGACTACGAAAACCACCGTTGTGAAGGAGAAAAATCCGTCAAAACCGGCGACAAGAAAGCCGAAAGGTAAAAAAGATAAATAATCCTTGTGTAGTGAATGCAAGCGACAGGAAAGGATTGTGATTATTATATACATGGCAAAAGTTGTGGGCAATGTTGTTGCGACAAGAAAAGAAGAGTCATTGGTAGGATTCAAGCTGATGATTATTCAGAAAATAGATTCGCAGAAGCACAATATCGGCTCTGAAGAAGTTGCCGCCGACTATGTGGGGGCGGGCATAGGGGAATATGTTCTGGTTTGCTCTGGGTCGGCTGTACGCGTTCAAAAGCATAACGTATCCATTGATATGGCAATCATCGGGATTATCGATACAATGGATGTGTAAAGACAGGTTGCGGCATGTCATAAATTTACGCGATTGAATGCCTAAGAAATTAGGTGAAAGAGAGGTTAAGATGAATACTGCACAAATTGGAGAGTTGGTTAAGAAATACTTGACATACAGCGGTATTGTGAGGAGCGGTGTTTTTTGTTCAGTGAATGATGCCGTTGCAGTTGCGCAGGGAGCTTATACCCAATATTCCAAACTTACGCTTAATGAACGTCAGGAAGTAATCAATGCAATTAAAGAAGAATTGATGCCGATGGTGAATGTAATTGCAAAGATGACAGCAGAAGAAACGGGAATGGGCAATGTTGAAGATAAGATCGAAAAGCTTCTTTTGGCAATCAACAAAACACCGGGCGTCGAAGATCTGATTACAGAGGTGAAAACAGGCGACTGCGGAATGACTTTGTATGAATTGTCCTCCTATGGCGTTGTTTGTGCCGTACATCCCTGTACGAACCCCTGTGCCACATTAATTAACAACACAATCGGCATGCTGGCAGCGGGAAATGCCGTCGTGCATGTCCCGCACCCAAGAGCCATTAAAGTTTCTCAGTTTGTTACAGAAATGATTAATGTAGCGATCCGGGATACCTGCGGCATTGATAATCTGGTAGTTACATTGGGCGATACCTCCATGGCGGTCACCCGTGAATTAATGACGCATCCAAATGTATCAATGGTTGTTACAACGGGGGGAATCGGTGTCCTGAGAGAGGCATTGACCAGCGGCAAAAAAGTAATCGGCGCCGGACCCGGAAATCCGACCGCCATTGTTGATGAAACAGCAGATATTAAAAAAGCAGCAAGAGATATTGTTCAGGGCGCTTCATTTGACAACAATATCATGTGTATATCAGAAAAAAGCATTGTTATTGTATCCAAAGCAGCGGATGAATTTATAGATGAACTCAAAAAAAATAAAGTTTATTATATCAATAATGAAGCAGAGATGCTGAAGCTGACATCTGTGACCGTTACGCAGGATATGGGTGTTAATAAAGCATTTGAGGGAAAAAGTGCCAATGAGATTTTGAAGGCTGCCGGTATTTCCTGCAATGAAGATATCAAGCTGATCGTGGTGGATACAATCAAGCATCATCCGTTTGCCACATTGGAAATGCTGATGCCGGTCGTCCCATTAATCAGAGTGCCGGATTTCGATAACGCGCTTGACACGGCTTTTGAAATTGAACAGGGGTTCCGTCATACTGCTACCATTCATTCCCAGTCAATCGAAAGGCTGAACCGGGCGGCCAAAAAAATGCAAACCTCTGTATTTGTTAAAAATGGGTCTTCCTTAACCGGAATCGGGTACAGCGGAGAGGGCGATACCAGTTTTACCATCGCCACTACAACCGGTGAAGGGACGACGACCGCAAGGCATTTCGCAAGAAGAAGAAGATGCACGCTAACTGATGCGTTTTCAATTCGTTAGGAAGCAGGGGTAGACTTGGAACGTATATTTTTAAAAACGAAGATCTTCTATGGTGAGAATTCACTGGAACGTCTTGGATCCATATACAGTAAAAGAATCTGGATCATCTGTGATCAGTTTTTGATCGATAACGGCAGCATCCGAAAAGTTTTGGAAGTGATTGACAACAGCAACGAGGTTAGGCTTTTTAATGGAGTCCTGCCCGACACGCCGCTTACCGTTATTGGAAAGGGAGTCGCCATTCTAACACAATTTAAGCCGGAAGTAATCATTGCTTTCGGGGGAGGCTCCGCCATTGATACCGCGAAGGGAATTCGATATTTCGGCCGGGAAATGAAAATAGCCATTGACGTTCCGTTGATTGCTATTCCGACCACAAGCGGCACAGGGTCTGAGGTAACGGCCGCGGCGGTGGTGGTGGATCACGAGACGAAGCAAAAGCATATCTTTTTTGACGACAGCATCTATCCAGACGAAGCAATTCTTGATGCAAAGTTAACGCTTACGCTTCCGCCGGATATTACGGCAAACACCGGTATGGACGTTATGACTCATGCCCTTGAGGCCTATGTGGCAAATGGTTCCAGTGTATGCACTGATGCAATGGCAGAAAAGGCGATGGAGTTGATTATGAACTCTTTGCTCAAATGCTATCGCTGCGGCAATGATGAAGCGGCAAGATCCGAGATGCTTCTGGCATCCAGTATGGCAGGTATTGCATTTAATACGGCGGGTTTAGGAATCAATCACAGTATTGCTCATCAAATTGGAGGGGTTTTCCATATTGCACATGGGCTGGCAAATGCAATTTTGCTCAATGCAGTAATCCAGTTTAACGGACAGGATGAAAGGGTTTTTGCCAAATACGCTAAAATGGCTTACCAAACAGGCATGGTGGAAAGAAACACGGATCCAAAACTTGCCGTGGCTGTCCTTCTTACATTTATCACATCACTGAAAAAGCTTATGAATATGCCGGTTTCCCTCAGCGAATGCGGCGTAAAAAAATCTGATTTTGACCAATATATCAGTTATGTATCCCAGAATGCTGTGAACGATGGCTGCACACCAATGAATCCTAGAAAAATAACCGAAGAAGATGTTGAAACAATATTGAAAAAAATATACTAAAAATCCCCTAAATTAAAGAATATATTATATAATATGGGTAAGGTAGTATATTCTTGATTTAGGAGGTTAATTTCATGGATGAGTTCTTTGATTCGAAGACGAAAGAATTGGTGCAGGAAGAAGACAGTGTGTTCAGCAATTTTGATATCAACCATCTTTTTGGGAAAGAAAAACTAGAAGATATCCAAGAAAAAATTTCCAAAGCAACGGGTCTAGCTTTTGTTACAGTGGATTACAAGGGAGAGCCGGTCACCGAACTGACCTGTTTCACCTCTTTTTGCCGTGAGATCAGGCGGAACGAAGGAGAAAAACGCCTTTGCTGGTCCTCCGATGCGTTCGGTGCTATACAGGCCGCTGTTACGCAAAAAACATCCGTGTATTTTTGTCCATGCGGATTATTGGAAGTTGCCATTCCGATTATCGTCAGGGGACATTATCTTGGGGGATTTATTGGGGGGCAGATCAGATGCTTGGATGCCCCGCAGAATATATGCAGACTTGAAACTGTGATGCATCATGCGGAAGATTATAAAATCAGCAAGAGTGATCTGTTTAATGAAATACTGGAAATGAAATACCAGCAGTTTGTCAATATTGCAGATTTAATCTCGATGATTATTAACCAGCTTGGTGAAAAGGAATTGTCAAGATTAATGCAGAAAGAGTCTTTAAAAAAAGAAATGGAAAGTTTAAATGAAAAGAAAAAGAGAATGGAACTCGAGTATACTTTGAAAAACGCAGAACTGGTTGCATTGAGATCTCAAATGAACCCATCCTTTTTGTTCAGATGTCTCAATTCCATTTCCAATCTGGCAGTGATTGAAGATGCCCCGAAAACCAATGAAATGGCTACAATGTTTGCGGAATTCTTAAGGTATAATCTCACAAATACGAAGAGCGCCATTCCAATACCTGAAGAAATGGAAAACATTGAACGGTATCTGAAAATTCAAAAGGTGCGGATGGGTGAACGTCTAGACTATTCCATTACAATTGCAGAAGACATACATATGCAGCAAATTCCAAGTTTTATCATCTTGCCTTTCATTGAAAAAGCAGTCTTTTATGGGATCGACCAAAAGCGCGAAGGCGGCACCGTTCGGCTTTCAGTGTGTTATCAGGACAACGATGTAGTGATTTGTGTGGAAGATAATGGATTGGGACTGAGCGAAGAAAAGCTTTCCCAGAAGTTTAAGCCATATAAAGAAGGCGGTTTTGAAGGGGATGCCATTGATACAGGAATTTCCAGTATCAGACAGAGATTGATTAATTCCTTTGGACCAAAATATGATGTTGTCACAGAAAGCAAAGAAACAAGCGGTACAAAATGCTTGATCAAATATCCGAAAAACTTTGACGAAAAGGTATTATAAATGTATCACGTTATAATTGCTGATGATGAACAACTGATGAGAGAAGCCATGCGGATTATGATATCCAAAGTAGATGGCTTTTTCGTTGTACGCACTGTTGACAGTGGTGAGGATGCAGTACAGGTTTGCAAAACGGAAAAAGTCGATATTGTTTTCATGGATATTATGATGCCCGGAATATCCGGTATTGAAGCCAGCAAGAGAATTTATATGAATAATCATAATATTACGATTTATATCGTTTCCGCGTACAACAACTTTGAATTTGCAAGGGAGGCTTTAAAAGCCGAAGTCAAGGAATATATTTCAAAGCCGGTCACCACCGCTACAGTTAAGTCGCTGCTCGATAATTATACAGAAATTCATAAAAAATACGGAAAGAATGCCGATGTTCTGTACACTGTCTTGAAAGAAAAAGATTTCGGAAAAATGTATTATCAGATTCCGCGAATTGTGGAAGAGGTTTATTCTGATGTGGGAGAAGACGCAGAGCTTTTGAAAAGCACATTCGTGAAACTGGGACAAAGCTTGATTAATCTTCTTGAATGGCTGGATGATGGGCAGATGAAGTGTGAAGAATTGTTCCCAATGACAGAAGTACTGTTTTCTGAAAAGAAAAGTTTAGAGTTTTGGCTTTTCAATGTAGTCAATTATATTTTTCAACAGATCAGCATTAAAAAATACAAGGTGCTGGAAAATGTTTTTCGTTACATTGATGAAAATATCAAAAAGGATATTGGCTTAAATGAAATCGTCGATAACTGCAATATCAGTCAGGGCTATTTGAGCCGTATATTCATGCAGCAGATGAATGTGAGCGTAATTGAATATTTACATATGCGGAAGCTCACTTTGGCGAAAGCGTATTTCTCATTTACAGATTTGAACATCATTGATGTGGCGTTTCGCCTGGGCTACAACGAGAGCAGTTATTTTAGCAAGGTATTCAAAAAATATGAACATATTACGGTGTTTCAATATAAAAAATCATTGGCATTGCAAACAGGCAATGCTTTGAAACCAAGGTAGGGAAGAGAGAATGAATGAATATTTAGTAACATCGGAATCTGTTACGGAAGGGCATCCCGATAAAATATGCGACCAGATCTCAGATGGTATATTGGATGCGTATTTGTCCGGTGATCCGGAGTCAAGAGTAGCAGTTGAAACAATGGTATCACCAAACACGGTTATGATCGCAGGGGAGGTAACCTCCCGAGCCAAAGTAGATGTTTCCGGTGTTGCAAGGGAGATCGTGAAAAATATCGGATATATAGAGCCATGCACCGGTTTTGATTATCGAAATTGTATGATTCTGACCAACATCAATTCACAGTCGCCGGATATCGCACAGGGAGTGGATCGTTCAAATACGAATGTTTCATTGGCCCAAAAAGTGTTCGGTGCGGGTGACCAGGGGATGATGTACGGTTATGCGTGCGATGAAACTGAAAACTATATGCCTTTGACTATTGATCTGGCACATAAACTCGTGATGAAGCTCACGCAGGCCCGAAAAGATAAGACCATACCTTGGCTTTATCCCGACGGAAAAAGCCAGGTAACCATGAAATACAGCGCGCAGGGGGAGCCCCTCTATCTTACAAGTATCATTGTTTCGGCGCAGCACGACGCGAATGTCAGTCACGAAACCATCTGCAATACCATTTTACATAAAGTGATTTACAGTGAGGTTGATCCGAAATGGATGAACAGCAATACCAAAATATACATTAATCAGACAGGCCGTTTCGTCATTGGCGGTCCGGCGGCAGACGTGGGATTGACCGGACGCAAAATTATGGTTGACACTTACGGCGGAGTCGGAAAACATGGCGGAGGCGCTTTTTCAGGGAAAGATCCAACAAAGGTTGATCGCTCCGCGGCATATATGGCACGGTATGCAGCGAAAAATATTGTCGCCGCGAGGCTGGCTAAAAAATGCGAGGTGGCGCTCGCCTATGCAATCGGTATGACGGACCCCGTAGCAATTACGATCAATACGTTTGGTACGGAACAAATTAAATCGGAGTGCATCGACTCCATTGTCAGAGATACATTTTCTTTTTCCGTGGCCGATATTCTGGAGCAGCTGCAGCTAAGAAAGCCCCAGTTTTTAAAGACTGCGGCATACGGGCACTTTGGGCGTGAAGATCAGGATTTTCAATGGGAAAAACTTGATAAAGTGGATTCACTCAAGAAAAAAGCAATCCAATCGGTTGCAGAATTTATTTGTAATTAATACTGGAAGATCTATATTCTTTCAATTTAATAATCTTTTATAAGGAGGTTTTCCATATGACGAACGAAGCATTGGGTATGATAGAAACGAAAGGGTTGGTGGGTGCCATCGAGGCTGCGGATGCCATGACAAAAGCGGCAAGCGTGTCTTTGATCGGTTATGAAAAAATCGGTTCAGGCCTTGTGACAGTTATGGTAAGAGGCGATGTCGGTGCAGTGAAAGCGGCCGTAGACGCAGGAGTAGCAGCAGCAAGCAATGTCGGAAAAGTGGTTTCCCAGCATGTCATTCCGAGGCCGCATACAGATACTGAACGCATTCTGCCAACCGGAATCAACTAGTATCGGGGTCATGAAATGAAATACGAACCGGCAGATAAAGCAGAAGGTGGCTGATCAATATGCAAACGGATGTCCTTGAAGTAATTGCAAAACTGGTTATTAAAAAAATTCAGGATTTAGAAAACTGCAAAATTCCGATTGGCGTGTCGAACCGTCATGTGCATCTAAACCAGAGCGATCTGGAAAAATTATTTGGTCCGGGATACCAACTGACGCATATGAAGACATTGAAACAACCGGGCCAGTTTGCAGCTGAAGAAACAGTAAATATTCGCGGACCCAAAGGCGAGTTTAAAAATGTGCGCATTTTAGGCCCGCTAAGAAAAGAAAGTCAGATCGAAATTTCGCTGGCCGATGGCTTCCGGCTTGGGGTGAAGGCTCCCATCAGGGAATCGGGCAGATTAAACAATACGCCGGGTTTGGAATTGGTTGGGCCTAAAGGCAGCATTGCTTTACCCTGCGGGACCATTGTTGCACTTAGACATATTCATATGACTCCGGAACAGGCGGCAAAAATGGGTGTGAAGGATAAAGACATTGTTGAAGTCGAGTCCTGCGGAGAGCGCCGGTGTGTTTTAGGAAATGTTCTGGTACGGGTTTCCGATCGGTTTTCGCTTGAAATGCATGTTGACCTTGATGAAGCAAATGCGTGTGCATTAAAGAATAATGATTTTGTAATTCTGCGAAAAATAAAGGAGCCGGATCATACATCGTAAATTTGCAAATGAAATGATGGATGGCTGTTGCTCAAAAAGTGTGCTATTTATTAATAAGGGGTGGAAAATCAATGGATATAGATGCAGGTTTAATTGAAAAAATGGTCAAACAGGTGCTTGGCGAAATAGGTGCAAACAAATCCAGTACTGAGAAAAAAGACCAAACGGAAAGCAACAACGAAGAAAAAAACGGCGCTTATGGAATATTCAATACGATGGAAGACGCAATAGACGCCTGTGATATCGCGCAAAAACAGTATTTGTTCTGCTCAATGGCCGAGAGGCAAAAGTATGTTCAGACACTAAGAGATGTGGTGCTGAAGCAGGATAATCTTGAATTGATCTCCAGACTGGCTGTTGACGAAACAGGAATGGGAAATTATCCGCACAAATTAATTAAGAACAGACTGGCCGCAGAAAAATCTCCCGGGATCGAAGATTTGGCAACAGAAGCGTTGTCCGGCGACGACGGCATAACACTGGTTGAATATTGCCCGTTTGGGGTCATCGGCGCGATTACGCCCGCGACGAATCCGACGGAAACTGTGATCTGCAATTCCATAGGGATGCTGGCTGCAGGGAATTCCATTGTGTTCAGCCCGCATCCAAGGGCAAAGGATGTCACGCTGAAACTGGTCACAATGATAAACAAGGCGCTGGAAGAAGCCGGTGCTCCTAAAAATCTGATTGTCACCGTTATGGAACCGTCTATTGAAAACACCAATGTCATGATGAAACACCCGAAAGTCAGAATGCTGGTTGCCACCGGCGGGCCGGCTATCGTAAAGCTGGTCATGTCCACGGGAAAAAAAGCGATTGGCGCCGGCGCGGGGAATCCGCCTGTTGTTGTTGATGAAACCGCCGATATTAAAAAAGCGGCGATTGATATTATTAACGGGTGCAGCTTTGACAACAATCTTCCGTGCATAGCGGAAAAAGAAGTCATTGCCGTCGATCAGATTACAGATGAATTGGTCCGCAATATGAAGGAAAACGGCGCTTATGAAATGAAAGATCCCGCTTTGATACAAAAACTTGCGGATCTGGTCAGAAAAGAAGGCGGCGGCCCGAAAACCTCGTTTGTAGGTAAGAGCGCTCTTTATATTCTCGAGAAATTGGGAGTACAGGCAGGACCGGAAGTGAAAGCGATCATCATGGAAACAGAAAAGGATCATCCATTTGTAATGGAAGAACTGATGATGCCGATACTGCCGATTGTAAGGGTCAAAAATGTGGATGAGGCTATTGACCTTGCGCTTGTTGCGGAAAGAGGAAACCGCCACACCGCCATGATGCATTCCAAGAATGTTGATAAGCTGACAAAAATGGCCAAACTGCTGCAAACCACCATCTTCGTGAAAAATGCCCCGTCTTATGCCGGGATCGGCGTTGGCGGAGAAGGCCATACCACCTTTACCATTGCGGGTCCGACCGGCGAGGGTCTGACCAGTGCAAGATCATTCTGCAGGAAACGCAGATGCGTCTTATCGGATGCGTTTCATATCAGAGATTTCTCCAAGGGACTTTAAAATACATAGTATCAAAGAATTCTAAATATGCTGAAGCAGGATTAGTCTCACTGGCGAACATAGGACATACACAATCAATTGTTGGCCGCAGCGTTCAAATTGGGCATGCGGCCGCAATTTTTAAAAAGGATTCTATTCCGCTGCGTGATGTTCATTGTTTTGAGGAGTCTGACCGGCATGAGCGTTTTAACATGAATGAAAATCATGAAGAGAGCGGAAAGGCGGCCTGATTATGATGGATTTGGACAGAGTGGATGGCTACATGGCGCGGGTGGAGGAGTCGGAAACAACGACCTTTCAGCCGGTTGGAAGCAAACTGAAGGTGGGCGTTGACCTCGGCACCGCGTATATTGTGCTTGTTGTCCTTGATGAAGACAATAATCCCATCGCATGTGAAAAAAAAGCGGCGCGTGTACTAAGGGACGGCGTTGTTGTTGATTATTTGGGCGCACAGCGGATTGTTAAGGAGCTGAAGGCAAAGCTGGAAGGCCGCCTGGGCAGAGAGCTTACCCATTGCGCAATCGCGATGCCGGCGGGCACCCAGACCAGTACCAGAACCCATGTTTATGTGGCGGAGGGCGCCGGGCTGGAGGTTGTCAATGTGCTTGATGAACCGACAGCGGCAAATTCTATTTTTCAAATCAGCGATGGGGTTGTGGTGGACATCGGCGGCGGAACAACCGGGCTTGCCATTTTTAAAGAGGGCAAAGTGGTCGAAATTGAAGATGAACCGACCGGCGGTACGCATCTGACGCTGGTTTTATCAGGTAATATGCATATATCCTTTGAAGAAGCCGAGCAGATCAAATTGGATTATGCGAAGCACAATGAAATTTTTCCGATTATTAAGGCAGTTATTGAAAAAATGGCCGCTATCGTAAAAAAATACATTAAAAAAGACGATACACAGGCGATATATCTCTGCGGCGGAACCTGCTGCATGACGGGAATTGAAAAGGTGTTTGAAAAGGAAACAGGAATTCAGACGATCAAACCGCATTATCCGTTCCTGATTACTCCTGCGGGAATCGCGATGAATTGCGAATGCAGGTAGAAGATAGGAGGAGTTATGGACATTCAGGGGGGAATTCATTCAAAACCGCGACTGTTGATTTTGACTCAGAAACACGACACCTGCTGTCACCGGATGCTCGAAAGCAGGCGCCTTGGTAATCAATATCAGGTTGAATGCGCATTAAAAGGCAAATACGATTTTAATATGAATGAATTTGCAGCGGTGATTCTCTACGACCTGACGAACGATATGCTTGTTCAGATTGTCAGCGGAACAGCAAATACTCCTTATTCCGGTCTGGCGGTTCAGGCGATTCTGAAAGGGAAAAAAGTTTTTGCCGTTGAAGAAGAAGTTGAGCTATTCGATTATAAAAGAACGGCTCCGGCTGTTTATTACAACATGATGCTTGATAAAGTAAATTTTTTGAAAGATTCCGGCGTTGTGCTCTGCTCTGCAAATCAATTGGAAGACATTGTGCTGGGCGAAAAAATCAATCCTGAGCCTGCATCTGTCAGTCAAAACGAGCAGCCGGTTAAGCAGGAAAAAATAAAACGGGCGATTATAACGGCGAGAGATTTGGCAATGCTGAACGCTGTAAAGACAAGTGTTCTGCGCATAGCGGCCGACAGCATCGTTTCTTCCGAGGCTTGGGATTATGCCCGCGTACACGGTATGCAAATCATCCGGGAATAAGCGAACTTTCCGCGCGCTGCGCGGTGACAATTATCTAACGGAATGCTTTTATTTTAGGACGGTGAGATCATGAATCTTACAGAAGCAATCAAGAACGCCGGCGTTGTGGGTGCGGGCGGCGCGGGCTTCCCCACACATGTGAAGCTTTCGGCTAAAGCGGATTGTTTTATCATAAACGCCGCTGAATGTGAGCCGCTGATTGAAACGGACAAATACATATCGCGCACCTTTCCCGACAGGATTGTCGAAGCTGCTCAGGCTGTTTCCGCTTATTTGGGCGCAAAGCGTACCGTCATTGCCTTAAAGCATAAATATACGGCGGAAATCGACGCGCTGAAAGAAGCAATTGAAAAAGCAGGGGCAGAAATTGAACTCTTTGAAATGCCGACTTTTTACCCGGCGGGCGACGAACAGATCATGGTGCATCTGGTTTGCGGCAAGTCCGTGCCCGAACGGGGAATTCCTCTGGATGTGGGAGCGGTAGTGGATAATGTGGGGACTATGCTGAATATTTATGATGCATTGCAGGGCAGACCGGTAACGGATAAATATTTATCCGTTGTGGGTGAGGTCAAAGAACCGATCCTGCTCCATGTGCCGGTGGGGACTCTGATTACGGAGTGCATCAACAAAGCGCAGCCGGTGGTTTCCGATTATGATGTGATTTTAGGCGGGCCCATGATGGGGAAGGTTTTTACGGATCTTGATCAAATCAGAGGGCTGAGTGTTACCAAAACGACGGGGAATATTATTGTCCTCCCTAAAAATCATTATCTGATCCGCCGGGCAACCATACCGCTTCACCGCATTCGCCTGCAGGCGAAAAGCGCCTGCGTGCAGTGCAGAATGTGCACAAGCCTTTGCCCAAGAAATTTGATTGGGCATGATATGAAACCGCATCTTGTGATGCGTAACCTGTTCAGAGAACCCTTCATTACCGACAATGAGGAATATAAAAAAGCTTTTGGTACGGCAATGAACTGCTCAGAATGCGGCGTATGTGAAATGTTTTCCTGTCCCATGGGGCTTTCTCCGCGCAAAGTGAACATTTACATTAAGAGCCAGCTCAGAGAACGCGGGATCAAGGTAGAACAAAACAGGAACCCCGTTCCGAGTGAGGGCGCCCGTTACGGTCAGGTGCCTACCGGCAGACTGGTGGCGCGGCTGAATATTTCGGACTATTACCGGCTTCATGCGAAAGAGTGTTATGAGCTTGCTCCGGAAATGGTAGTAATTCCATTCCAGCAGCATATTGGTAAACCGGCTGTTCCAGTCAGGCAGGTCAATGACCGCGTTGCAAAAGGCGAACTGCTGGCGACGGCGGCGGAAGGTGCATTGTCCGCAAATATTCATGCGAGCATTGACGGCGTGATTGAGAAAATAGACGGAACCGGCACTGTAATCCGTCGGAGCAGGGAGGAGTGATTGGCATGGGCAATGCAATCGGTATGATAGAATTTTCAAGCATAGCCAGAGGAATTGAAACAAGCGACTATATGATAAAGGCTGCGAATGTTGAGCTGCTGAAAGCGTCTACCGTCTGTCCCGGCAAATATATTGTGCTCATTGGGGGAACAACGGGGGATGTTAAGGTTTCTATGGCTGAAGGGGCAAAATACGGTGGAGAGTATCTGGTAGACACCCTGCTGATTCCGAATATCCATCCTCAGCTGATTCCTGCGATTTGCCTGACGAACCAGATTGTAAACCCGGGGGCGGTCGGCGTCATTGAATTTTATTCTATCGCCTCCGCCATTACGGCTGCGGATGTGGCGGCGAAAGCGGCGAATATTACGCTGATAGAAATAAAAATCGGCTATTCAATCGGTGGAAAAGGCGTTGTGATTTTGACCGGTGATGTGGGTGCTGTGCGAACTGCCGTGGAAGCGGCGAAAAAAGATTGTGAGCTTTTGGTGCAGACGACGGTCATTCCGAAACCTTCCCCAAAGCTTTACGAAACACTTTTATAAATCCGTGTCTAAGGACCGCAGATTGCTTGTACCGCGCAAATACAATTACGTTAGGGATGACGTGGTTGATTACGCGGTACAGGCTTTGTTTTTTAAAATACAAAATGTATTATTCACAATAACAATACTATTTGTAGATATTAACACAGCGGGCTTTCACAGTGAGCTTCTCACAGAACTTAATTTAATAAAAATGTAGTCATATTCAACAAAACAGGGATCGCTAATTGTTTCGTTATTGACGAACTTGATTCTATTATACAGAATATGATTGACTTTTATAAAATCATATCTTACAATGTAAATATCCAAAGCGTGCGATTTGCATGGATATCGCGGCTTTAATGTTTTACAGAAAGGGATTTTGTGATGACAAGCGCGACTGGCGTAATCGTACAATCTGTTGTTCGGGCGCTGGATATTCTTGAATGCTTTGACGGACAATTGGTTGAGCTTGGAATTTCGGAAATTTCAGAGCAAATGAAATTAAGCAAGAGTACCGTTTACGGATTGGTGAACACTCTTGTGGCAAAAGGTTTTTTGGAACAAAATCTTCAGACCAAGAGGTATCGGCTTGGGATAAAGCTTTTTGAACTTGGCAGTTTAGTATATAAGCGGATGGATTTGCGCAATGAAGCAAAACCGTTTTGTGAAGAGCTTGTCTGCAAGCACAACGCCACTGTTCATCTTGCCGCTCATTATGGCGATGAAATTGTCTATATTGATAAAGTGGATGCCCCCGGAGCTATGATTGTTTATTCACAGACAGGCAAGCGGGCTCCAATGCACTGTACCGGTGTGGGTAAAGCGATCTTGGCATTTCTGGGTGATGATGAACTGAAACGTTTTTTTGAAAAAGGTAATTTAGAAAAATATACGGAGCATACTATTACATGTTTGGATGAATTGAATCAGGAGATGCTTCATGTGCGTTCCTGCGGTTATGCGATTGACAATGAGGAAATTGAAACAGGTCTGCGCTGTGTTGCGGCTCCCATCTTTAACCACTTAAACCAGCCGGTGGCTGCGATCAGTGTTTCCGCTCCGACGGCAAGGCTGCCAATGGATAAAATTGAATCCGTTGCCAAAGATGTACAGTTTTGTGCCCGCCAAATTTCTCAAAGACTGGGATACAAATAGGGAAAGTTTTATATAATTTTGAATAGCGTTCGTTAACAGCGAAACGCTATTCTTTGCAGAATATATGTGAACGATATTCGGTAATGACGAAAGAGGTAAATTATGGAAGATATTCGTGATACGATATTTAAGAATATTGCGGATAAGCAATTTCGCGCTTTGCTAATTCCTGAGCGCGACGGCTGTCTGTCCGGTATAGAGGAAGCACAAAGACTTACAGAAGAAATCGGTGCGAAACTCAATATGTTTTTACACGAAGGGGACAGCGTAAAAACCGGGGAACCAATCGGGGAAGTAGTTGCGACTCCTAAAACAATTGCAATTTCTGAAGAGAAAATCATTGGAACGCTTTCTAAGTTTTCCGGTGTGGCCACTGCCTCGCAAAAAGCAGTAAGGCTTGCACAGGGAAAAATACAGATTGTGTCCGGTTCGTGGAAAAAGATGCCCCCCGCCATCAAGAACGGCATTCGCCAGGCAATCGTTACGGGCGGCGCATCCTTCCGGATCAGCAGCACGCCGATGGTTTATCTCGACAAGAACTATATCCGCATGCTTGGCTCGATTCCTGCAGCACTGGAAACCGTCCGTGACTGTCATGATCTGGCAAAAGTCATTCAGATTAAGGGCAAGGACTGTACCATTGAGGAAGAAACCGTTCAGGCAGTGGAAAACGGCTGCAATATTCTGATGGTCGATACAGGCAATCTGGAAGACGTGGTGCGCTGTACCACAAAGATTAAGGAAATGGGCAGATGCAGCCGGCTGCAAATTGCTTTTGCAGGCGGTGTGAAGCTGGACCAGATACCGAAATTTTTCGATTATGGTATAGATATACTTTGTATTGGAAAAGAAATTGTAGACGCACCGCTTCTGGACATTAAAATGGATGTTGAACGATAAGGGATTGAGATAGAAAGAAGGGTTTTGAAAATGGGATTAAACCTTTTGGAAAAAACAGAGCTTTGGGTTAACCACATTAAACTCGATCATGTAAATCTGACTTTGCTTGCGAACACGGTAGCGGATGTGCTGGGACTGGAAAGCAGCAAAGTGCTGGTGGTTGACGTGCGTCCCGACCATATTACGCTGGATATTATGGAAAATGATATTCCCACTGAAAACATTGTGGGCAAGGAGCGCGCGCTTCTGGACGCGCTTTCAAAGCTGGACGGCGTTCATCTTACCGAAGATTCCTGTCTGCATTCAAACGGAATTTTGGGTCTGATCTGTCTGGAAGGGGAGAATCCAATCCAGATGAGTCAGAAGGTAGACCACATGGTGGATGAAATGAAAGAGCGCATTGCCAAGCGCGCGATTATTTTCCCCACCGGCTTTGAGCTCAAACAGAATTTGATCGAAGACACAAACACCCCTTATCTCAAAGAACTTTTGGAATCCGAGGGTTACAAGGTGACCGTCGGAGATATCATCGAGGATGATCTTGACGATATGGAATATAAGCTGTCCGACGCGGTTTCCCGCGCGTTTGGGCTAATTATCACAACCGGCGGCGTGGGCGCCGAGGACAAAGATAAATCGGTAGAAAGTATGCTCAGAATCGACCCGCAGGCGGCAACGCCATACGTTGTAAAGTTCCAGCAGGGAACGGGCCGCCATGTCAAGGACGGTGTGCGCATTGCGGTCGGAACGGTCGGGCCTTCCATGCTGGTGTCGTTTCCCGGGCCAAACGACGAAGTCCGGCTTGCGGCAGGTGTGCTGCTGGACTGTTTAAAAAATCATGACAGCAAAGAGCTGACCGCACAAAAAATTGCCGCGATGCTTGCGGAAAAGCTAATGAAAAAGCCTTTCCACCATGAACATCACGGATTAAATAATCTTTAATTAAAGGAGTAAGGTCTTATGGATCGCAGAAAAACAGCGCAGGAATTGTTTGACGCAGAAAAAGAACGCCGCCAGATTGCAATGCCGACGGCATCCAATCCGGATATGACAGTCGAAGACGCTTATGCAATTCAGCTTGAAAATGTGGCAAAAAAAGTTGCCGCGGGTGAAAAAATCATCGGCATGAAAATAGGTCTTACCAGCAAAGGCATGCAAAATCTTTTACATGTGAATGAGCCGGATTATGGACATCTGACCGATAAAATGCTGGTGCTTGAGGGCGAAGCCTGCCCGGCTGATGAATTGATTCAGCCGAAGGTTGAGGGTGAACTGGCTTTTTGCCTGAAAAAAACATTGCGCGGTCCCGGCGTAACAGTCGCAGACGTGTACAATGCCACAGACTATGTGGTTCCCGCAATTGAAATTGTTGACAGCCGCATTAAGGACTGGAAGATTACGCTTGCGGATACGATCGCGGACAATGGTTCCAGTGCAAGATTTATCATCGGCGGCCGCATGACACCCATTGCCGAAGTAGACATGCGCCTGACCGGCATGACGCTGGAAAAGAACGGCGAACTTGTCAACAGCGGCACTTGTGCCGAGGTTCTTGGGAATCCCGCGGCATCGGTTGCCTGGTTAGCAAATAAACTCTCCGCATTTAACATTGAACTAAAAGAAGGAAATATTGTAATGGCGGGTGCATTGACCGCCGCACAACCGGCTGCAAAAGGCGACAGCTTTACTGTGAGTTTTTACGGTATGGGAAGTGTGACAGCCAAATTCAAATAACATTCTTGAAAGGAAATCAATATGGAGAAAATTAAGGTAGGCATCATTGGCCCCGGAAACATCGGGTCCGATCTGATGTATAAGGTTATGAAAAGCAAACATCTGCAAATGCACATGATGGCGGGCATTGTAGAGTCCGAGGGGATTAAAAGAGCGCAGGGACTGGGCTTTAAAACGTCATTGAACGGTGTTGACGCCGTCGCGGCGGACCCGGATATTAAAATCGTATTTGATGCGACCAGTGCGAAAGCGCATTTACATAACGCGCCGATTCTAAAAGCGGCGGGTAAAATTGTTATGGATATGACACCGGCGGCAGTTGGCCCCTATGTGGTACCCTGTGTAAATCTGGAACATCTGGCCCATGTCGACAACTTCAACATGGTGACATGCGGCGGTCAGGCAACCATTCCCATCGCCTATGCGATTAATAAGGTTGCGGATTCCACTTATACGGAAATCGTGGCGTGCCTTTCCTCAAAAAGCGCAGGCCCCGGAACCCGTGCGAACATCGACGAATTTACCGAAACTACCAGAAAAGCGCTTGAAATTGTCGGCGGCGCGGACAAAGCCAAAGCGATTATTGTGCTGAACCCGGCAGATCCGCCGATGATGATGACCAATACGATTTATAGTTTGGTAAAGAATCCGGATGAGAAAAAAATCATCGAATCGGTTAATGATATTGTCAAACAGGTTCAGGCGTATGTGCCGGGCTACAAGCTTCGTGTTCCTCCTGTAGTTGACGGCAACAAGGTTACCGTTATCGTTCAGGTTGAAGGAGCCGGGGATTTCCTGCCGAAGTATTCCGGTAATCTTGATATTATTAATCAGGCGGCGACCGCCGTTGCCGAAAAAGTAGCAGAAAATCTGCTGAGCATGGAGGGTTAACCGCAATGGAAAAAAGAAAAATTAAGATTGTAGATACAACGCTGCGTGACGGAAGTCATGCCGTCAGCCACAGCTATACGGTAGACCAGGTTACCGCTATTGCAGGCGGGCTGGATAAAGTAGGCGTCAGCCTGATCGAACTGAGCCACGGCGACGGCATCGCGGGCTCTTCCATCAACTACGGCTTTTCCAAAGTGCCGGAAATGGAACTTCTCAGAGCCGCAAGCAAAGTGATTAAAAATGCAAAGCTGACCGTTTTGCTGCTTCCCGGTATCGGTACCATTGAAGATCTTCAGGAAGCAAAAGACAACGGCGCACAGGCCGTGCGTGTCGCCACCCATGTAACCGAGGCGGATATCGCCATTCAACATATTAAATATGCAAAGAGCATCGGCATGATGGCAGTGGGCTTTTTAATGATGTCCCATATGGCGTCCCCGGAAAAAATTGTTGAGCAGGCAAAAATCTTTGTCGACGCCGGCGCAGATTATATTAACCTTGCGGATTCCGCAGGACATATGGTACCGGATGATGTCCGTGCAAGAATCAGCGTTCTGAAAAATTCAATCGATATTCCAGTCGGGTTCCACTCCCATAACAACCTTGGGCTTTCTGTCGCAAACTCAATTGCGGCCGTAGAGGAAGGCGCTTCCTATGTTGACGTTACCTGCCGCGGACTGGGTGCGGGCGCGGGAAATACGCAGAATGAAGTATTGTGTGCGGTGCTTGACCGTCTTGGATATGACACAGGCGTCGACTTGTACGGGATCATGGATGTCGCTGAAAATATCGTAGAGCCGATTATGCAGCGCCCGCAGGTGATTAACACGGCGTCTCTGATGCTGGGTTACGCGGGAGTTTACTCCAGTTTTCTTCTTCATACTTATCGGGCTGCTGAGAAATTCAATCTGAACCCGCGTGATATCCTTGTCGAATTGGGAAAACGCGGCATGGTCGGCGGACAGGAAGACATGATTATTGATGTTGCTTTTGAGCTTGCTCAGAACAACAGTAAATAAAAGGGCACATAATTGTAATAAAATGATCTAAGCTTGCATAGGGGGAGATTGATTGAATGAGTAAAGGTCGTGTAACAGAGGTCGGAAATTTAACAGGCGGTAAAAAACAGATAAGAAGGGAGAGGTTTAACGGATGAAAAAGGTAACCCTTTTGGCCGAAGTACAGCAGGATATGTGCAGGGGATGCAAAGTTTGTGAAAAGGTATGTCCTGTTTACGCGATTTCGGTGACAGACAAAAAGGCAAAAGTAAAAGCGGACGCGTGCCGCGGCTGCACCAACTGCGAGTCCCGCTGCCCATTCCATGCCATTAAAATGATTAAGAGGGAGGAGCCATTTACCATTGGGGTGGATGTTTCCGAGTATGATCCAAAAGCGATCCGTGCAATTTGCGAAAAAGCGCATCTTAATCCGGAACAGGTTATTTGCTATTGCGTCGGAGTACGTGCCGAAGAAGTGGCCGCCGCAATCTTAGGAGGGGCTAAAACTCCTGATGAAATTTCGTCGCTGACCGGCATTCGCACCGGATGCACCATCGAATGCATCCAGCCGCTGCTCCGCTTGATTCAGGCGGCGGGCATCGAACTGAAACGCGATGAAAACGGCTGGCAGTGGTATGGCATTACGCCTACCGCGTGGACACTTCCTGATGAAGTCGTACAAAAATACAACAAAAGAGGTTTCTATTTCGAAGAAGACAAAGAACTGCTGGATCGCGTTGTGCATACCAATCCGGAAGGAGAGGATCAGAAATGAATTATAATGAAATGATGCATGAACCCATAAAGCCAGTTTCAGCAAAACCTTCTCAGTATGGTATTGACCCGGCTCTTGTGAAAACCCGTGTTTCCGAATTATCGGGAATGGTTTCCCTTTATCTGCGTGAACTGTTTCCCGATCTTCCTCCCGTACTGCTGCCGGGCGGACCCAATGCAATCAAAGATGTCCGCAAAGCTGCACAAGACGCTCTGATGAAGGTTGACATGAGCATGATCAAGCCGGAGCATTCCGTGAATGTGCTGGCTTCCCACCATGGTTTTACTCTTTTCGGCGGCGAACCTTATGCCGAACTTTTAAAGGCGATTAAGGATGTTGTAGAAACGAGAACCGGATGCACGGATATTCGTCTGCGTGCCGGCGTCGGTATGCGTTTCCGTGAAACTGAGGAATATATCAAACGGTACGGTCTTGATACCTATTACAACGGAAAAGCAATCGGTGTTGCTCCGATTGACGAAGGAATTCCCATTGAAACCGAAATCGGAACCCTTTATGGGATTAAAAAGGTTTATGATGCGGACTGGATCATTCATGCGCATCATACCGACGTGCGTGAGGTACATTTCCACAGACAGGTGGATAAGGCGGTAAAACCGTTCGGCATGTCCTATGCACGCTGTGAAACACGCAGCACTTACCACCAGAACCTTGGACCGCGTGCGGCGAACTTTACAGCCCGCGCAATCTTTGAGTCCAAATTTGTTCAGAGCAAGTTCGCATTCGCCGCTTTCCTGAACTGCGGACCGCACGGCGTTATCGGTGCGGACTGCGACAATGATTTGTATGCCCTGAATGACCGCGCAACCTTTGTCGGCTGCCAGCTGTACGGAAAAATCATGACGCTGTTCGGAGAAGTTGACAAATGTATTGCGGTTCTTGATTTCCCGTGTCCTGTACCGTATGTGTTCTCCGCAGGCGTTATTTATGCAAACTTTACGGGCGCGAATACCGATCTTTACGATATGGAACAACCACTTCCGCCTTACACATGGTATACCGAGGCATTCTACAGGAAGAACGGAAAGCCCCTTCTGCCAGAAACACCGCCGATGAACCCTGCAATTAAAATGTGCGTGCATAATTATGCGTGGACAGGATATCCGTCCGAGTTCTTCTCCAAGAATATCCCGACGGTTGTTGTCGGTGAGGAACAGGGTAAACTGTTTGACACCGACTCCATGAATATCGGTTATATGGATTATGCAGTCACTGCAAGATCCACAGAACAGGCGATGCAGTTTGCTTACAACGTTGCCGATACGGATAAAGTCATTATATTTGACGGAGCGATGGGCGGCATGAATGTCAGCGAATCCCTTGCAAAGCTTTTGATCGAAAAAGCGCCGGAAGTCAGCGACAGAGTTGACAACGTTCTTCTGCCAAAGTGGCTAAAGCAAAGAGGCGTGGACATTTCTATTTTAAATAAAAATAAATAACAATTTAATGAGGAGAAATGATTATGGCATCTGCAAGTAGAGGACTGTCATTCTTTGAAAAGGGACCCGGCTTTCAATCTGGAATTTCCGATCTCGGCAAAAATCTTAATTCCAAGACAATTACCGCGGGTGTTGTTGCAGCAATTTTCGGATGTACCGGTCCTGCACTGGTCACCATTAAAGCCAGTACAACAGCGGGCTACACCACGGAGCAAACCGTTTCATGGCTTTTTGGAATTTATGTCTTAGGCGGACTCATCAGTTTAGTTATGGGCCTTTACTACAAAATGCCAATTGTCGGCGCATATTCCATTCCTGGCGCGTCCATGCTGGGAGCCGCTCTGACAGGATTTACGTTTAATGAAGCTGCCGGGTCTTTTATCATGGCCGGTATTATCGTGCTTTTGCTTGGGGTAACCGGATTGATGGGCAAGGTAATGAAATGGCTGCCTCTTCCGATTGTTATGGGTATGATTGCAGGCTGTATGCTGCGTTTCGGCACAGCCATTGTCACATCCACCGGTGAATCGCCGATCATCTGCGGCGCTGCTTTAATCGGTTTCTTCCTTGTTCCGAAGTTGATTAAGAAATTCCCGCCGGTTCTCGCGGCACTCATCTTCGGTATAGTAGCGCTCTTAGCCACCGGCGGCATGGCCGCCAACGCGGTGGACCTGAAATACATACCGCCGCAAATTGTGGTTCCCCAGTTTAATATTGCGACGGTTCTGTCTGTTTCCGTGCCGCTTGCCGCGCTTGTGGTCGGTGCGGAAAACGCACAGGCTGTCGGCGTCTTGATGGCGCAGGGTTATAAAGCGCCGATCAACGGTATGACGGTTATCAGCGGCATTGGCGGAATCCTTTCCGGTATGTTCGGTGCCCACAATGCGAATATCGCTGGTCCGATGACCGCCATCTGCTCCTCGGAAGAAGCGGGTGAAAAGAAGGAAGGACGTTACGCGGCTGGCGTTTTGAATGGCATTTTGTTTGCGTGCTTCGGCCTCTTTGCAAGTTTTGCCATGGCGTTTGTCAAAGCGATTCCCGCTTCCCTGATTAACGTTCTTGCGGGCGTTGCGATGATCAATGTTCTGATTAACGCGTTTCAGGAAGGTTTTGGAACCAAGAAGTTCAGAATGGGCGCATTTGCCGCTCTTGTTATCGGTGTCAGTGGAGTTTCCATTCTTCATATCGGTTCCGCATTCTGGGCGCTGGTTGGCGGCGTAGTCGTTTCTCTGATTTGCGAGAAACTGGATTTCGACGCAGCAGAAACGAAAGACGCAGCAGAAGCGAAGTAAGGAATAGTGAATGGAAGAGGGGGCCGGTCACGCCTCCTTTTCTGTTATTTAACGACGGAAGGAGTATTGTAATGAAAGAAATTATTGCGGGCAGGATTGCCGCGCTGCAGCAGGAACTGCAAAAGTCAGATCTGGATGCGGCGGTTATTATGGACAGGGAAAACCTGATCTATTTTGCAAACGTCGAAGATATTGAAGGGGGTTCCCTGATTATTCCCGCGCAGGGCGAGGCGAAACTATTGTGTTTGTGGCTGGAAGCACGTCATGTGCGCGATCAGTCGGGCTTAGAAGTTGTCCCGTATTTCTTTCCAAAGGAAAATGTCAGCCAGAAAACGGCCGATATGATTCTGAAAATGGGCATCCCGAATCCCAAAGTAGGATTCACGCGTTATTTTATCAGCTTAAAAGACTATCAGTGTCTGCGCGATACCTTTCCGGGCATCTACTTCGGCGATATCGCCGCGACCTGCTACAAGCTTCGTTCTGTAAAATGTGAGCAGGAGATTGCTTCCATTACAAAAGCGGCGGAATTTCTTTCACAGGGGATGAAAGCCGCAATTGAAGCCGTACGTCCGGGTGTAAAAGAAACTAAAATCCTTGCGGAGGCCGAGTATGCCATGCGTAAGGCGGGTTCCGAAGGCAGCACATTCCGTATGCAGGTGCTGCGGCATGACCGCCAGCAGCTTGTGCATCCCTACGCGGGCGATTATATGATTGATAACAATCAGCCTGTGGTCATCCATTTGGGAGCGTCTTACAAAGGGTACGCAGCCAAAATGTGCCGCACGGTATTTTTAGGCGAGGTTGCACCGGAGTCGGTTGAGATTTATAAATTGCTCATGGAGGCTCAAAAAGTTGCAATGGAAGCCTTGAAACCGGGCGCGGTATCCGGCGAGATTTATGACAAAGTATTTAAAGTCATTCACGACCATGGATACGCCAGAATGTTTATGGATCATATCGGTTATGGCGTTGGAATCCGCCAGTCGGAATTTTATCCGATTCTGGGAAAAGGCATCGACCATGTGATAGAAGAAAATATGGTGGTGGACGTTCTGCTGCCGACAATTTATGACCCGAAATTCGGCGGCCCACGCATAACGGATACGGTTCTAGTGAAAAATACGGGCGCTGTGGCGTTAACAAATTTGAATGCGGATCCATCATGTCAGTTTGAGGATATTATATGCAGATAGTTGTAAAATGAAAAGGGCGTCGAATCAAACTGATTCGGCGTCCTTTTGTCATTCGAAACGGATTTGAATGGGATTACTTTACATAATACTGTAAATTCGCTATAATAACAATAAAAAAATGCAACATCTTGTATAGTTTGATGTTTATGTTGGCATTATGATAATACGGAGAATTATTCCAATTTTATATCATAAAATAAGAGTATACTATATTTTATGGAGACAACAAATGTTGATTGGAACAGCACAGCTTACACTTTACGCTCCTTGGGTTCATTCGCTCAAGGAAAAGCGCATGGTGGTTAACAGTATTATTGCGAGAGTGCAGAATCAGTTTCATGTGTCGGTTGCCGAGGTGGACAGCCAGGACATCCATCAGACGATTGTAATAGGCGTCGCCTGCGTCGCGGGAACCGCAGCCTTGGCGGACAGTGTCATTGACCATGTAGTGAATTACATTGAAAGCTGCACCGAGGCGGAAATTACAAATATTCTAAGAGAAATCAGGTGAACAATATGCGTCTTTTTATTTCCATAAATTTTAATGAGCAGATAAAAGACAGTCTTTACGGTTGTATTCAAACGCTGAAAGAGGGTTCGCTCCGCGGAAATTTTACCCGGCGCGAAAATCTGCATCTCACGCTGGCCTTTCTTGGCGAGACATCAAAAGCCGGTTCGGCAAAACAGGCAATGGATGCCGCCGCCGGAGATCCGTTTGAGCTTAGCATCGGGGGATTTGGACGTTTTCCGCGCGGCGGCGGGGATATCTACTGGATCGGCGTTGAGAATAGCGCTGCTCTCAATTCCATCAACAGCCGCCTGTGCACAGCACTGCGCCGGGAAGGGTTTTCCATTGAAACACGGGCATTCAGGCCGCATTTAACACTCGGGCGCGAAGTTCTGCCGGCAGATGGTTTTGACCGAAACGCGTTTGTAAGGTCAATTCCGCCTATGAGCATGAATGTGGAAGAAATCAGCCTGATGAAGTCGGAAAAAGTGGGCGGACGGCTGACTTATTCGGAAGTTTATGCAAAACAGCTTGGCGAAGTCATTCGCGTTCGTCCGGGTTATAAAAGTGTGTCAATCAGTAAATAAATATTGAGAGCGGCTACTGTAATGCCGATGGCCCACAGCAAGCCGTTGTGAAGACGCGAGTTTTTATATTCGCCCATCACTTTTTTTGAAGATGTTAAATACAGCTGAAGAAAAATCGTAATAGGGAGCTGGATACTCAGAAGCATCTGGGAAATCAGGAGGCCGCTGAACGGATCGCTGATAAAAAGAATGGCAATCATTGCGGAAACCAGAGTTCCGAGTACACCGATTCGGGTATGTTTGTCTTCGATACTGTAGGGTTCGCCGAACATGCCAGCCAAGATACTTCCGCCGGTCATTCCTGCGGTAATGGACGACGAGAATCCTGCGAAAAGAAGTGCGACGGCAAAGATAATGGAGGAAGCACTGCCGATTAAAGGCGTCAGCAAAGTGTGCGCCTGTGACAGTTCATCCACCAGAATATGCTGCTGAAAAAAAGTGGCGGCGGCAAGCAGAATCATTGCGCTGTTAATTGCCCAGCCGACAATCATTGAGAACAGGGTATCCGTAAATTCGTATTTTAACTGCTTTTCAAGAATCGCTTTATCTTCCAGATTAAACTGTCTGCTCTGAATGACTTCAGAATGCAAAAACAGGTTATGCGGCATTACCACTGCGCCCAGTACGCTCATGATGATGAATGCG
Organism: uncultured Caproiciproducens sp.; assembly: GCF_963664915.1. Classification (NCBI taxonomy): domain Bacteria; kingdom Bacillati; phylum Bacillota; class Clostridia; order Eubacteriales; family Acutalibacteraceae; genus Caproiciproducens; species uncultured Caproiciproducens sp. The sequence continues at coordinate 278,963 of NZ_OY761810.1, read as the reverse complement.
GAATTTACAGGGAAGGTTGGTGTCACCCAGCCCCTGGCCGCCGCGCCCCAATCGATGTTCACCATGGTAAGTTCATACAAAAAAGACAGGCCGATAATGGAAACGAACCCAATAATAATCTTCTCTATCTTTTTATAGGAATTGCTGAAAAGCATAATTGTCACAGCTGCAAAAACAATCATAGAGCCGGCTTTAACCGGAATATGGAACAGCATGTTCAGTGCGATGGCTCCGCCAAGAAGTTCCGCAAGTGCGGTCGAAGCACAGGCCAGCAAAGCGGTAATCAGTACGGGAACACTGATTTTTCTGCGCAGATGTTTGGTAGCGGCCTCTGCCAGGCAGTCGCCTGTAACAATGCCCAGATGGGCAACGTTGTGCTGCAAAAGGATCAACATGATTGTGGAAAGCGTAATCACCCAAAGCAGGCCGTATCCATGCTCGGACCCGGCTGCTATATTGGTTGCCCAGTTGCCCGGATCGATAAAGCCCACTGTAACAAGCAGCCCCGGGCCTATGTATTTAAAGAGACTAAGCGAAATATCCGGACGCTTGTGATCTTTTGAAAAGAGTTTATTCATTTGTAATCTCAAACCATTCATACAAGCAGCATCCGTTCTATAAGACATTTTCTTTTAGTATACTTTAAAAAAGCTTTTTTATCAATCCTAAAATCATTGCCCGTCTCATTTTGGCCGATGTTCACAGTGCCCATTGCAGCCCGAACAGCCAACACACTTTCCGGCTTTTTGCGCTTTGTACGTATACCGTGCCGCAGCGGCCATTGCGGCGAAGACGATGGCTGCTATGATAAATGTCGTCATAAAATTAATCCCCTTTCAAGATATTGGTTAGTCAAAACTAACCAATTAGCATAAATGTTGTACTCATCCTGCGACTATGCCACTATGATATTTTGCGCATCTGCCTTCCGGATGGATAGCTCATAGTTCCTGCCCGTTATTTCCACCATTCTTTGCCGATATTAGGATTGAGGTAGTTAGCATATACTAACTATTTATAATTTACTCCATGACAGGGACTTTGTCAATAGATATCAACGCAAAAAACGATTTGAGGATTTGATTTTAACTATAGTAATAAGAAAACATGGAGACTGATTGAGAGAATTGTGCAGTACGCTCGTCAGTGTTTAAAATATGAAAAACACGCGTAAGAGAACATGTTTGTCTAAAAATTAGCTTCGGAAAACATCATTCAAAATGGTTGACAAGTCCTTCGCCGCATGGTATTATAACGTTGGTTAGCAAGCGCTAACCAACTAAGAAGGTCAAAATGCTTATAACTTCATCTGAATCCATATAGAACTACAGTAAAACAGCACACGGTCACCCGACTGTGTGCTGTTTTGCGATCACCATAAAGCGGTGTACTTGTGCTATGTTCTCATCGGGGTTATACTATAGAATATCAATTATGTATGCGGCGGGGCGCCCGCCATCATCTTTTAGAAATCAGGTAACGATATGAACGGAAAGATAAGAGCCAATATTAAAATCGGCGCACTGGTGGATATTGTGCTGAAGAAAGATCAGCCCACGGGCAAACTGACACGCGGACATGTTAAACGTATATTGACGAACAGTCCCAATCATCCTCATGGCATTAAAGTGATGCTGTCAGAAGATGATATGGTGGGACGGGTACAGGAGATTATCGAAGAAAAGGAGTGAAAAATTAAAATTAGCATAAAAAATTGAACAAGGCCCCAAGGCTCACGCGCTGAGTACCTTGGCAAGAAAATCCTTGCACCGGTCGTTTTTGGGTGCCGTAAAGATGTCTTTGGCGGGGCTCTGCTCTACAATATAACCGCCGTCCATAAAGATGACACGGTCGGCAACGTCTCTGGCAAAACCCATTTCATGGGTTACGATCACCATGGTCATGCCTTCCTGTGCAAGATCCTTCATTACCTTCAGCACTTCATCAACCATTTCGGGGTCGAGCGCAGAGGTTGGTTCGTCAAACAGCATGATTTTCGGATTCATCTGCAGTGCGCGGGCAATCGCGGCCCTTTGCTTTTGTCCGCCCGACAGAGTCTGGGGGTAAACGTCTTTTTTATCCTCAAGACCGACCTTTTTTAAGAGAGCCATGGCCTTTTTCTCTGCCTCGTCGCGCTTCATCTTTTTCAGCTCAAGCGGGGCAAGCATCATATTTCCCAGCACGGTGTAATTGGGGAAAAGGTTAAAGGACTGGAAAACCATGCCGATATTTTCTCTCAGCTTGTTGATGTTTTTGGCATGCGAAACATCCTCGCCCAAAACGACAACGCTGCCGTCCTGAATCTCCTCCAGTCGGTTCAGGCAGCGGAGCAGCGTGCTTTTACCGGAACCGGACGGGCCGATGATGCAAAGCACTTCACCCTCGTCCACGGTAAGTGAAATATCGCGTAAAACCTGCAGTTTTCCAAAGCTTTTTTTAATTTTATTCGCCTCGATTATCATAACTCAGCTTCCTTTCCACTTTTTTAGAAATCATAGTTAATATGGTGATAAATACAAAGTACATAATAGCGACAGCGCCGTACACTTCAAAAGGACGGTAATTGTTCGCAATGATAATCTGTCCGCTGAGGGTAAGTTCCCGCACGCTGACAACAGAAAGAATGGAGGTGTCCTTGATCGTGGTGATAAACTGATTCATAATAGACGGAATCATAATTTTCACCGCCTGCGGCAGGATGACTCTTCTCATCGATTTTAGATAGCTGAGGCCAAGACTGCGGGACGCCTCCATCTGACCGAAGTCGATGGCCTGAATCCCCGCCCGGAAAATTTCCGCCATATACGCGCCGGCGTTGATGGTCAGCGCAATAATGGCGGCAACCATGGGGTCAAAGCGGATTTGCAGTGCGGCGCCAACGCCGAAATACAGGAATAACCCGAGAATCATCAGCGGGATGCCGCGGATGACATAGATGTATGTAGTAGAAATGGCTTTCAGCACGCGGAATTTGCTGATGCTGAAAATACCCATAATAATCCCGACAATAGATGCAAAAATAAGGGATAAAATTGCCATGGTAATGGTAACGCGCAAACCGCTCAAAAGGCTTGGGAGCGACTCTCTGAAGATTTTAAAAAACAAATCCAATATCCATACCTCCTATCATTCACACGGTGTAAAACACAGCGGCCCGCGCAAGCGCGGGCTGCTGCTTTTCACCGCAGGGAAAGCTTACTGTGTCACTTTCCTTATATGTATTGATTGACTATTTTGTCATAAGTACCATCGGCTTTTACCTTCTTGAGACCCTCGTTGAACATTTTCAAAAGATCCTGATTTTTGCCTTTGTCTACTGCAAACGCGTCGTACGGTGCTTCTCCGATGGATTCTACTGCTACCTTCAGCTTTGAACCGGCGTTAACCTTGATCGAATAGGAAATAACCGGGAAGTCCTCAACAAGGAAGTCTGCATTTTTGTTTTCAACCGCCTGGAACATGGAAGGGGAATCATCGTAAACATTTACCTTCAAACCATATTTTGCGGTGTTTTCTTCAGCAAATGCCGCGCCTGTGGTGCCCTTCTTAACGGCAGCGGTTTTACCTTTTAAGTCGTCCAGAGATTTAATGGTGGTGTCGTCCTTGTTAACGACAATGGAGGAGCCGGCCTGAATGTATCCGTCTGAGAAATCCACGGATTCTTTTCTTTTCTCGGTAATGTTCATTCCGGCGATGGAACCGTCGATCTGGCCGGCTTTAATTGCCGGGATAATGCCGCTGAAATCCATTGGTTTCAGTTCATATTGAAAACCTTCCGCTTTTGCGATGGCATCCAGCAGTTCCACATCGATTCCTTTGTATTTGCCGTTATCTTCGAAGGAGAACGGTGCGTATTTTGCATCGCATGCAATCAGGTATACTTTGGAACTTGCGGATGATGCAGCCCCCGATGCCGCGGCATCGGATGCGGCCGCAGCTGCGGAACTGGCTGTGGTGCTTGAACTGCAGCCTGCGAATACGCTTGTAGCGAAAAGTACTCCGGCGAGCATTCCTGCAATTGTTTTCTTTTTCATAAAATTCAAATCCTTTCAATGCACTCTTAATATTTTAGTATTAAATAAAATAAAGAGGCTCACTACCGAAATAGTGAACCTCTTTGTTCGTATGCCCATTATTATACGCATTTATAATGGTTTCGTCAATATACAAGCTAACCTAAGTTTCAAAAGACAATCCGTGTTTTCTTGTCGTTTGCTATAATGGCTTTTTAAAAAGCAATGTTGATGGATTGAGAATTTAGACTTGCAAAAATTGCCATGAAATGGACGATACATACGAAAAATTGGGTTTAAAATGCAGGATATGAAATTTATAATGCAGACATATGGCAAAGGTGCTATGGATTTTACAAATCTATAAGAGTATCATTAAATACAGGCCGGTACGAGCTTTACTGCAAAGGGTACGAGCTTTGACTCTATAGTGCCTGAAAATCCTGACAATCAGAACAAGGCACCCGGTTCTATAAGCCGGGCATTTTGTTTATTTTCAAAACACAAGATCATTATTCTTATGAGCCAAATAAATCAGAACAATACTATGTAATATAAGAATCATATTAATTGCCTGATCATTTAAAATATGGAGGAATAAAGCAATGAAAAATCTGTTTTTTTATAATACGGATATCGGACGTATCGGAATTGCCGAAAATGGAGCGGGGATTACCGATCTGTATTTTGAAGGTGCAGCCGTGCCCGAAGATGTTTCAGTTTGTGAAACAGAACTGCTGAAACAGGCAGCCGCCCAAGTGCGGGAATATTTGGCGGGCGGCAGACAAATATTCGCTCTTCCTCTCTCTCCCGCAGGAACCGAATTTCAGCGTAAAGTTTGGGAAAGTTTGTGCGATATCCCTTACGGCGAAACGCGCAGCTACAAAGAGATTGCTGAAAGTGCCGGAAGTCCGAAAGGGTACAGGGCGGTGGGAATGGCAAACAACAGGAACCCCATTCCGATTCTCATCCCCTGCCATCGCGTCATCGGCGCGGACGGGTCGCTTGTCGGGTATGGCGGAGGTTTGGACATCAAGGTGCGGCTCTTGAATTTGGAAAAATGCATTTTGCGCTGAGGAGGAAATATTTCAATGGAATTATTGGGAAATAGTGGTATAATATTTTAATATAAAATAAAGCCATTATGTGGTTACTGCGCAGAGGCAGGAGGAAAATATGCAAACGATGCTGTATTTGGAATTGAACGGTTTTGCACTGGCTGTTTTGCTTATTATTTTCCTGAACGTGCGCCATCAAAAGGATCAATATTTATTGGAGCAAAAGCTTTTTCTGGCGCTGTTGTTTTCCAATGCGCTGATCCTGATTCTTGATTCCGGCATGTGGCTGCTGGATGGCAAAACAGGTTTTTTAATCAGGGCAGTCTATTTGCTGGTTACAGTGATTTATTTTTTCCTGAATCCGGTCATTTGCATGATATGGTCGCTGTATGCGGACTATCTGATATGCAGGGACGAAACGCGGCTCAAGAAAATGTTCGGTTGGATGATGCTCCCCGTCAGCGCTAATACGGTTTTATCCTTTTTGGGATTTTGGGGAAATCGCAAGGTACGGCGGGGACGAGTTTATTGTCATTATGGAAATTGAGGACGGCTCGGATTTAACACGTGCGATAGAAAGGCTGAAAGAAAACATCAGTCAGTTCAACTTCGGCGCAGTTGTGCCGTACACAATCAGTCTGAGCTTGGGGTACGATTTATTTGACTGCCGGTCGGGGAAATCCGTCAATGATTTTTTGAAACATATTGACTGTTTGATGTATGAGGATAAACTGAATAACAGAAGGCTTAAAATGCCTGAAAAATCGGAGAAGAAGAACAATGGGAATGAAACAGAATTTATATGACGCGATGGAACGGCATTTACTGGAGGATGACAGGCCCTCGGAGTACTTCGAAGGGCTGGAAAAAACAGTTGCTCTGCGGGAGTATCCTTTTGCCGTGCTGCACAGCTTAAAAAATGCCGAACAGTCACCGGAACATCATCCCGAGGGAAATGTGTGGAACCATACCATGCTTGTGGTTGATGAGGCAGCTAAAATCAAAGCAAAAAGCAGCGATGAAAAGGTTTTTATGTGGGCGGCACTGCTCCATGATATTGGCAAGCAGGGCACAACCAGAATCCGCAGGGGCAAGATCACTTCTTATGACCATGACAGTCTCGGTGCGAAAATGGCGGCTGAATTTTTAAAGCAGTTCAGCGGAGATGAGGAATTTATTCAAAAAACGGCTGCTCTTGTGCGTTGGCACATGCAGCTTCTGTTTGTTGTAAACAACCTTCCTTTTGCGGATGTGGAGAAAATGAAACAGCAGACATCCGTTCAGGATGTTGCGCTGTTAGGGCTTTGCGACCGTTTGGGCCGTTTGAGAACAGACAGACAAAAAGAAGAGGAAAATGTCAGGATTTTTCTTGAAAAATGTAAATAGAATAAACGGAAGGCGGGTGGAATCTTTAAGATTTCACCCGCCTTCCGCTTATATGGAGATCAATTCTGCGGTTTCAGAACTGCAAGCACATTTTTCTGAAAGAATCTTTTGGCGGTGGCACCGGTAACGCTCTGCACTTCACCGGAATCAATTTTTACGCAGACACCGTTGTGCGCACACTGTCCCATGCAAAAGGCCGCTTTGATTTTCACGCTGTCGTGCAGACCGTATTTTTCGATCATCTGCTGAAACGCGGCGATCACGTTATAGCTGCCCTCCAGGTGGCAGGCTGTTCCAATACAGACACTGATAACCATTTAAATCACCGGTTCCTCTCTTTATATTCAACATGGAGAAGTTTATGTACTTTCCCCTTCAGTAAATCGGAATATAACGACATCACGACCGGATTTTCCTCGGAACGCTTGATGCTGCACATTTTATCGGCAGCGTAAAGGCCGACGCTGCGCGTCTTTTTTCCCTGCAAGTCGGTAATCGGCTGTCCGGCACCGCAGACGCATCCTCCGGGGCACGCCATGACCTCTACGAAATCATAGCTGGTCTCCCCGCTTTGAATGCGGCGGATCAGGTTCTCCGCGTTTTTCAACCCGCTGACCATGGCGATTCTCAGCTCGCGGTCACCATAGTGGACAACTGTTTCCTTGGTTCCCTGCATCCCTCTGACGCCGTTGAACGCAATCGCGTGCAGCTGGGTTGATGATTTATTTTCGGCAAGGCGGCGGATAACCGCCTCCGTAACGCCTCCGGTAACACCGAAAATGACGCCGGCTCCGCTTTTGCTGCTGAAAGGCATATCAATTGCTTCCGATTCTAGCTCTGAAAAGTAGATGCCGGATTCTTTAATCATCTGAATCAGCTCCTGTGTGGTAATTACATAGTCCACATAAGGAACGCCATCCTTCTTGAATTCATCTCTCGCTGCCTCGAATTTTTTTGCTGTGCACGGCATGACTGCCACGTTGACGATGCGGCGGCTGGAATGTCTGTATTCCTCTTTCAAAACGGAACCAAACATTTCCATGGGGGAGCGGCAAGAAGAAATATTGGCTAAAAGCTCCGGGTGCTTTTTTTCCGCGTACTGAATCCACGCCGGGCAGCAGGAAGTAAACAGCGGCAGTTTTCCGCCGCTTTCAAGGCGTTCCAGCAGTTCGTTCGCCTCCTCCATCACGGTAAGGTCAGCGCCTGTCGCGGTGTCGAATACTTCGTCGGCACCCATACGTTTCAGGGCAGCCACAATTTTGCCCATCAGGTCTTCGCCGGCCTTTTGGCCCATCTTGCCGCCGATACCTACGCGCACGGCGGGAGCGATCTGTACGACGACTTTTACTTCCGGGTCACTCAGCGCGTTCCAAACGCTTTCGGTGTCCTTTTTTACCACGATGGCTCCGGTCGGGCACACAGCGGCGCACTGGCCGCACCCGACGCAGTTGGAATCGGCTATCGGCACATGGAACGCTGTGCTGACCGTCATCTTCGCGCCTCTCGACATGAAATCGATGGCGCCGACATTCTGTACTTCGTTGCACATTCTTACGCAGTCTCCGCAAAGAATACACTTGTTTGTGTCGCGGATGATGCAGAGGGATGAGGTGTCAAGCTTCGGTTCTGCCGCGGTGTTTTTAAAACGGATTTGCTTGATACCGAAGCGCTCTGCCAGTTCCTGAAGCTTGCACTCCCCGTTTTTCTCACAGGTGGTGCAGTCGCGGCAGTGGTCTGAAAGCAGCAGTTCCAAAATCATTTTACGGTACTTTCTGAGCTTCGGCGTATTGGTGTAAATTTCCATTCCCGCGCGCGGCGGGGTGGAACACGCTGCCTCCATACCGCCCCGTTTGTTTTCGACCATGCACATGCGGCAGGCACCGTAAACCGACAGCTCGGAATGATAGCAAAAGGTTGGAAGTTCGATTCCCGCTTTGCGGATGAGGCTGAGCAGGTTCTTTTCGCCCTCTATTTCCACCGGGATATTATCAATCAGCATAAATTCTCCGCTCATATTTTAATCCTCCTTTACCGCGTGGAAAGCACACGCTTCCACACACGCGCCGCATTTAATGCATTTTGCGCCGTTAATCACAAACGGCGTTTTAATCTGGCCGGAAATTGCTCCAACAGGGCAGTTTCGCGCGCATTTGGAACAGCCTTTGCACAGGGATGCGTCTATATATATTCTTTTCAGCTTCTTGCAGTTTTTGGTTGGACACCGTTTTTCATTGATATGTGCTTCATATTCATCACGGAAGTATTTAATGGTACTGAGCACCGGGGACGCGGCGGTCTTTCCCAAACCGCAGAGCGCCGTGGCAGAAATGGTCTCCGCTAGCTCTTCCAGCAGGGCAATGTCGCCCGGTTCTCCGTTCCCTTCTACAATTCGGTTCAAAATTTCCAGCATGCGCTTGGTTCCCTCACGGCAGGGCACGCATTTTCCGCAGGATTCATTTTGCGTGAAGCTCATGAAAAAGCGCGCCACTTCAACCATACAGGTATGGTCATCCATAACAACCAAACCGCCGGAACCGATCATGGCGCCGACCTTTTTCAAGTTGTCAAAATCCAGAGGAAGGTCCAAATGCTCTTTGGTCAGGCATCCGCCGGACGGGCCGCCGATCTGCACTGCCTTAAAATCGGCGCCGTCCCGCATTCCGCCGCCGATATCGTAAATCACCTCGCGCAGCGTGGTGCCCATTGCGACTTCGATCAGACCGGTGTTCATAATGTTGCCGGTCAGCGCGAACGCTTTGGTCCCCGGGCTGTTTTCCGGGCCGATGCCGCGGAACCACTGGCCGCCGTTGGTGATGATTGCCGGCACGTTTGCAAAGGTTTCCACATTATTCAGTACGGTCGGACTGTCAAAAAGTCCGTGCTCCACGGTTCGGGGCGGCTTTACACGCGGCATGCCGCGCTTTCCTTCAATGGAAGCGGTCAGTGCGCTTCCCTCACCGCAGACAAACGCGCCTGCGCCGCGGCTGATTTTTAGATCAAAGCAAAGGTCGGTTCCAAGGATGTTGCTGCCGAGCAGACCGAGTTCCCTTGCCTGATCAATCGCGATTCCAAGGCGTTTCACAGCAAGAGGATATTCCGCGCGCACATAGATATAGCCGCTTTTCGCACCGCAGGTGTAGGCGGCAAGAATCATGCCCTCCAGCATTTTGTGCGGATCGCTTTCCATTACGCTCCGGTCCATGAACGCGCCGGGGTCTCCTTCGTCGCCGTTGCAGACAATATACTTGTTTTCCGCTTTCTGGCGTTTTACCTGGGACCATTTTCTGGCGGTGGGGAAGCCGCCGCCTCCGCGGCCCCGCAGGTTGGACAGTTCCATTTCCTGCAATACTTCCTCCGGCGTCATTTCGAACAGGGCTTTTTCCAAAGCTGAGTATCCGCCGTTTGCTATGTATTCCCCAATGGAGGTGGCGTCAATATGGCCACAGTGCTCCAGCACGACACGCTTTTGCTGCTTGTAAAACGGAATGGATTCCTGATGCTTGTGGGCTTCGCCGCCCTTATGATAGGTGAGCCGTTCCACACAGGTATCACCAACGACACTGGCTTCCAGTATTTCCGCACAGTCTTCGGGTTTCACCTTAACATATAAATAGCCTTTTGGTTCTATTCGCACCAGCGGACCCATCTCGCAGAATCCGTGACAGCCGCTCTTTTTAATGCCGACAGGCTCTTCCTCCGGCTCGTGCTCCAAATCAACCGCGCAGTTGATTCCTTTTTCTTCAACGAGTTTCATGAACGTATCGTATAACGCAAGAGATCCGTTTGCCACGCATGCGGTGCCTGCACAGATCAGAATTTTAACTTTCTGCTTTGCAAGGCGCTCCTGATAAAGGCTGCGGATTTTTTGCAGGTCTTCTCTACATTTCAGCATCGGCTTTGTCCTCCCTGAGTGTAACAAGTAAGTCGGATACTTTCTGAGGGGTCATCATGCCCATTACCTTGTCATTCACCGTAAGCGTGGGTGCAAGCCCGCAGGCACCAAGGCAGGAAACCGTTTCAACGGTAAACAGCAGGTCATCCGTTGTTTTTTTGGCTAAGGAAAGCCCCAGCTCTTTGCGCAGCTGCTCCAAAATTGCCGTCGATTTTCTAACATGGCAGGCTGTGCCGTCACAGACCTTAATCACATATTTTCCTTTGGGCTCCAAAGAAAAATTTTCATAAAATGTTGCAATGCTGAATATTTGTGCTTGGCTGATTCCAAGTTTGTCTGAATAATAGGAAAAAATATTCTTTGGCAAATAACGGTACACCTCCTGTGTGTCCTGCAGAATAGCAATAATGTTTCCGGGGCTGTACTGATGCTTTTCGAGTATTTCGTCCAATGTTTTGTAATCGCATTGAGTATCCATTGATTATTCTCCTCGTAATTCGTTTCGGTTTTACCTGCGGAAATGATTCCTTTGCTTATAAAAAAGATAACATATTGTTATTTTATTGTCAATCGTTTTCAGGAGATACGGACATAAAAGAGCGGATGACACTCATTGCGGAATTATTACAAATTTTTAATCCGTTTCTGTTGACAATTTTATATTGGGACGGTATGATTTGTACCAAACAAGATGCATGATATTTGAAGAAACGAAGGAGACTGTATAATGAAGTCTACAATTATTGTTTATAAATCAAAATCCGGATTTACCGAAAAGTATGCACGCTGGCTTGCAGAGGATGCACAGGCGGACTTGGTCGAAGCGGGCATGGCAAAGCTTGAAGATTTGATACAGTATGATACAATTGTGTACGGCGGCGGGCTGTATATCGGCGGAATCAATGGCGTGAAGCTTATTACCGGGCATATGAAAGAATTGGCAAATAAAAAGCTGATTGTTTTTGGTGTCGGCGCGTCGCCTTGCCGGCCCAATGTGGTTGAAGAGATTCGAAATGCCAATTTACCCGAAGAAATAAGGGAGAAGGTTCATTTTTTTCTTTTGCGCGGGGGATTTGACATGGGAAAATGCGGCCTGAAAGATAAAATGCTGATGAACATGCTTAAAATAAAGCTTGAAAAAGCCCCGGATACCGATGAAGACGCAAAAGGAATGCTTGCCTGTTACACCCATCCCGCGGACTTCACCAGCCGCGATGCGATCAAGCCCATATTGGACTGTATCAAAAACATATAATAAAAATGAATGGAATCTGATATTCATCACTGTTTTGCAAATACTATGGCCGAGGTGATGATACATGTCAAAGGCCAGTGCATATTTTCAGGTTGATAATATGGCCGATAAAAAAGATGTTCAAATCATTAAGAAAGAGCTTGATACCCTGCATGGGGTTATTTCAGTCAGCACGAATGCACAGACGGGAAGAGTAGCCGTGGATTATGATACGACCGGTGTGGAGCAATGCCGGATTGAGGATAAGCTCCAACGGCTCGGCTATCAAATTCGGGCGGAAAAAAACGAGAATCATGTGATGTAGGGAGAAGAGCGATGAATCAAAAACAGGCTGTAGAAAAGAATGATTTGAATAAACAGAACGAAAAATCGGCGATGAACAGTATCAGCCAATCAGTCAAACCCGAAAATCAGAACCAGCGGCACAATACGAAAAAAGTATCGTTGGGCCCCAATACCAAACGATAAAGAATTTGCTTTACAATTTATGTAACAAATCTCCGGTTCTTTACTTTTACGTTCTAGCTGTATATCATGGAGATAAATGGAAATATTTGGAATATATGAGACTGAATTAAGTTGCTGAATAAACGGATGCCGCAAGGCGGTAATATAGATAATTTAAGACTCGATCATCCTGAATGATGAAATAAATTGGTCGTTTATGACCGGAAAGAAGGAAATTACTATGAAAGCTACTCTTGACAGAAGCGGATGCATTTCGTGTGGGCTCTGCCCCGAAACCTGCCCTGAAGTCTTTAGAATGGGAGATGACGGCGTTGCCGAGGTCTACCAGGAAGATGTGCCGCCTCAGGCCGAGGACAAGGCTGTTCAGGCACAGGACGGCTGCCCGGTTTCGGTTATTACGGTGGAATAAAAATTTTAACAATCAAAAAAAGAAAGCCCGTATGCTGAACGGACTTTCTTTTTTTCTTGTTGTTTTTTATTACGAAGGGTTCAAATCGATTTTATCGAGAATGCCAGATAAATAGGCGATCACCACACCGTAGTTGGACATGGGAACACCCTGTGCGCGGGCGCGCGCCACGCGGGAAAGAACATATTTTTTATTGAACATGCAGGCTCCGCATTGAATAATCAAATCGTACGGGGAAAGATCCTCCGGAAAATCCGAACCGCTTACCACGTTGACCGTCAGAGCTTCCCCGACCTTTTTGCGGAGCATGCGGGGGAGCTTTTCGCGCCCGATATCCTCGGCCAGCGGAGCGTGGGTACAGGCTTCCGCTATCAGAACCCGCGACTGTTCCGTGAGCCGGTCAATTGCGTTTGCGCTTTCTACATAATAGGGCAAATCACCCTTGTAATTGGCAAACAGCACCGAAAAGGAGGTCAGCTTGCTTTCCTTCGGCTTTTTTTCATAAACTGTTTTGAAGACCTGCGAGTCGGTGATAATCAGTTTTGGCGGTTCTTTCAGACATGCCAGCGCTTCATCCAGCTTGTCGGTGGTCGCGCTGAGGACAAGGCATTTTTTGTCGAGCAGGTCGCGCAGTGTCTGTACCTGGGGCAGAATCAAACGCCCTTTTGGGGCCTGTATATCCTGCGGCATGACCAGCAGAACGATGTCCCCGTCGTCCGCAAGCCCGCCGGTAATGCTTTTCGTTTCGTAGTCTTCCGGCAGAAGACGGATAATCTCCTCGCGGATTTTTTCAATGCCGGTTTTGTCCTTCGCGCTGACCACAATGGGGCTCAGTTTGCAGGCCTGCTGAACACGCCCGCAAATTTCGGATGTATTTGTGAGAATATCCGCTTTGTTGACTACTGCGATTACTGGGATTTTATGGCTGCGAAGGGTTTCAATCCATTTGATTTCCTCTGCAATGTCTTCGTCGCTGAAAACGACAAGAGCGATGTCGGTTTTATCGATGACCTTCTTGGTTTTGTCCACGCGCATCTGCCCCAGTTCGCCCACGTCGTCAAAGCCTGCGGTGTCGATGAACACGCAGGGGCCTATCCCATAAATTTCCATGGATTTATACACAGGGTCCGCCGTTGTTCCGGCTACATCCGAAACCAGCGCGATTTCCTGCCGGGTCAGAGCGTTGATCAAAGAGGATTTACCGCTGTTGCGTTTCCCAAAAATGGCAATATGAAGGCGGTTGGCTCTTGGAGTATCCGTTAAACTCATTTTTCGCACCCTTTCCGTTTTGTTTATGATTTAGAATCTGAAATCCCGTTTTCCTTCTTTCAGCTCCTGTAAATGCTCCATTGCAATCGAGCGGACTTTTTCGTTCGGAATATGGGGGATTTCTCTGGCAATCATTGCTTCCCCTTTTTGTTTAGTATCCGGAGCAGCGTAATCCTCCAGATATTCTTTGAGCGTCATCAAAGCATTCGGGTGGCAGCAGTTCGCAATCTGCCCGGCTTTTACAAGGGTCATAAAGCGGTCGCCCGTGCGTCCCTCCCGATAACACGCGGTGCAGAAGCTGGGAATAAAGCCCAGACCCAAGAGCCAGTTGACGATTTCGTCCAGCGTGCGCTTGTCGTTTACCTCAAACTGCGCGGAATTGTCGTCCTCCGCTTCCGGTTCAACGTAACCGCCGACACTGGTGGAGGAAGCGCCGCTGATCTGGGAGATACCGAGTTCCAACACGCGTTCCCTTGTTTTCTGGGACTCTCTTGTGGAGATGATCATACCGGTATAAGGAACGGCAATCCGTAAGACAGCGACAATTTTTGCGAAGATTTCATCCGAGATGGAGTTTGAAAAGGTTTTCGGGTCGATGTCGTCGGCGGGGCGGATGCGCGGCACGCTGATGGTGTGCGGGCCCACGCCCATGGCGGCTTCCAGATGCTCCGCGTGCATGAGCAGACCGATAAAATCATAACGGTACATGTTCAGTCCGAATAAAACGCCGACTCCCACGTCGTCAATGCCGCCCTCCATGGCGCGGTCCATGGCTTCGGTGTGATAGGCATAGTCGTGTTTCGGTCCGGTGGGGTGCAGTTCCTCATAGCTTTTTTTATTGTATGTTTCCTGAAAAAGAATGTAGGTGCCAATGCCGGCCTCTTTGAGCTTGCGATAGTTTTCCACTGTCGTTGCGGCAATGTTGACGTTTACGCGGCGGATTGCCCCGTTTTTGTGTTTGATGCCGTAAATGGTTTTGATGCTTTCCAGCACATATTCAATAGGATTGTTGATCGGGTCTTCGCCGGTTTCCAAAGCAAGGCGCTTATGGCCCATATCCTGTAATGCGACCACTTCACGGGCAATTTCCTCCTGCGTTAGTTTTTTGCGGGAGATCGTCTTGTTTTTAAAATGATAAGGGCAGTATACACAGCCGTTGATACAGTAATTGGAAAGGTAAAGCGGGGCAAACATCACGATGCGGTTGCCGTAAAATTTTTGTTTGATTTCTTTTGCCAGTTTAAACATTTTTTCGTTTTCGTCCGGCAGGTCACATTCCAGCAGCACGGCCGCTTCGCGGTGGGTCAATCCTTTGCAGTCCTTCGCCCGCTCAATCAGTCCGTCGATCAGTTCGCGGTTCTGTTTGTTTTTTTGCGCGTAGGCAATAGTGTCTAAAATTTCTTCATCGTCAATAAATTCGGTCGCAATTTTTGATTTACTGTCATACATGTTGAAAACTCCTTAAATGTTCAGATTTACAGGGCGAAAATCACCCCGATCGACGACAATGCGGTATCCGATACTTTCCATCCGGCTTTGCAGACAGAACCTGCATTCGGCCGCTTCTTCGCCCGTGCATATTTTGTTGTCGTACAGCTCGTATTTTTTTCGCACCTTTACCGGTGAAAGATTGGGCATGACAACATTCGCTCCGGCTAAAATGCCCTTTTCACGCCCGTTTGGATGGATGGTACCCAGGGCTGTTGTGGCGGGAATCAGCGCGTTCGGAAGCATGAGCCTCAAAATGCCGATTAAAAACAGCGTCAGTTCCAAACTCCCCGCGGGCCGGTCGGCGAAGGGTGTGTCATGATGGGGAATATAAGGCCCGATTCCGACCATCTGCGGATCAAGCTGCTTGATAAAAAGCAAGTCATCCGCAAGATTTTCTACTGTTTGAAAGGGGGATCCGACCATAAATCCGGTGCCTACCTGATAGCCGATCTCCTTCAGCGACCGCAGGCAGTCCATGCGGCTTTGCAGCGTTTGTCCCGGCGGGTGAAGCTTACCGTAATGCTGCGCGCTGGCTGTTTCGTGACGAAGCAGGTAACGATCTGCACCCGCCTGAAAGTATTTTAGATAGGATTCAAAGCTTTTTTCGCCGATGGAGAGAGTGACGGCACAGTCGGGGTAGCTTTTTTTCATGGATCTCACAAGTTTCGAAATGTCTTCATCCGTGAAAAAGGGGTCTTCGCCCCCCTGCAAAACAAACGTGCGGAAGCCCAACTCATAACCATTTTCACAGCAGGACAGAATTTCTTCTTTTGTCAGCCGATAGCGTTCGGCTTTGCGGTTGCCGCAGCGGATTCCGCAGTAGTAGCAGTCGTTGCGGCAGTAATTTGTAAATTCGATCAGCCCGCGGGTGTAAATTTGGTTTCCAAAGTATTTTTTTGATACGCCTCGGGCCAGTTCAAAAAGATAGTTGCTGCTTTCCGGTGTACAATGGTTTAAAAGCAAGCAAAAATCTTCTTTATTGAGCGTTCTTGCGGTATAAAGTCTGTCAATCAAAGCCTTCATCCACAGCCTCCGTTCTTATTCTTCTTCCGCCGGGGGTACTTTGGAATAGACCGTTTTAATATTGACATGGGGAATCATTCCCAGCTTGCCGGAAACGGCGCTGATGATATCACCGGGTGCGTCCATTACGATGCTGATAACTGAAATATGGCGTTTATGATAAGGAATTCCCATTCTTCCCACGATGTATTCTCCATACTCATGGAGGACAGAATTAATTTTTTCCACCGAATCGGTATTTTCCACTACGATTCCAATCAGAGCAATTCTTGATTCCATATGAACCCTTCTTTCCATCAATAAAAAATCCCTGTACCTAAAAGGCACAGGGATAGTATATCAAAACAAAGGAGCACGGATGTGTTCCCTGAATCTCAACTATTCTCTCGCCTTCTCATTCGGGACGAACCCTTCAGTGTTCAGCACGATCACTTTCTTAAAAAGTTTCCAATAGGTTTGCCGCAAGATGGAAAAAAGACCGTCTCAGCGTACGCACCGAAAACTATTTGTTAATATTATATCATACTTTTTTAAAAAATCAAGTATGATTTGAGCAGATGTTTATTCATTTTGACTATAAAAAATCATATGCAATTGAATTTAATATTTACTTCACCGCATAGAAATGCTATGATGAATAGGAAAAAGCAAAAAACGAAATAGGGAGCAATCAGTTTTGAAAATTTTGAATTTTGGTTCTCTGAATATTGATAATGTTTACAGTGTGGATCATTTTGTAAGACCCGGAGAAACGCTTTCTTCCGACGGCATGTCCGTCTTCTGCGGGGGAAAAGGGTTAAATCAGTCTCTTGCGCTGGCGCGGGCCGGCGCGGAGGTTTATCACGCCGGAATGGCCGGTCAGGACGGCGGCATGCTTTTGGATGTAATGGAAAAAAGCGGCGTTCGTACACAGTACGTGAAAAAAACGGACGGTGTTACGGGGCACGCGATCATTCAGGTAAACCGCTCCGGCCAAAACTGCATTCTGCTGTTCGGCGGTGCCAATCAGCAGGTGACGGGCGAGTTCGCCGAAGAAGTACTCAGTCATTTTGACAAAGGGGACTGGCTCCTTTTGCAGAATGAGATCAGCTCCGGTGGTTCCATCATGGAAACAGCAAGTAAAAAGGGAATGATCATCGTACTGAATCCTTCCCCGATGGACGCTAAAATTTTGAAGTTGCCGCTGGAACTGGTGGATTACTTTATCTTGAATGAAGTGGAAGCCGCCGAGCTCTGCGGCTGCGACCAGACCGAAAAAATGGCCGACGAGCTTCAGAAAAAGTTCCCAAGGGCGAAAATTGTTCTGACCCTGGGTAGCAAGGGTGCGGTCTACCAGGATGCGGCTGTGCGCGCCGCCCATGGCATTTACAATGTTCCAGTTGTGGATACCACAGCAGCAGGGGACACCTTTACCGGATTTTTTATCGAAGAAATTTCCAATCACAGCACTCCTGAAAAGGCGCTTGAACTTGCATCAAAGGCCTCGTCTCTGGCTGTTTCCAAAAAGGGAGCGGAACCGTCCATCCCAACCATGGAAGAAGTTAAAAACAGTAAATTAAAACTTCAATAAATTTAACCTTAAAATCTTTTGGTTAATTCAGAGATCATCGCGAGCTTTTCAGGGATTTCAATGGCCTGTGGACAGTGGAGTGCGCATTTTCCGCAGGCAACACAGTGCTCCGGTCTTTCGGATTCAGCGGTATTGCTATAGGCCTCTTTAAAGGCGTCCAAGTTTTTCACGGTTTGATATCGATTGTAAATTTTAAATATTTTCGGAATATCCACGCCGCTCGGGCAGTCCATGCAATAACGGCAGCCTGTGCAGAGGATCGTGTCCTTCTGTTTACAGGCTTCCGCTGCCTGGTGGACCACGTTGCACTCCTCATCGGTCAGCGGCTTAAAATTACTCATGGTATCAACATTGTCCACAATCTGGTCGATTGTCGACATGCCGCTCAAAACCGTCATGACATTCGGAAGAGACGCCGCAAAGCGGATGGCCCACGAAGCGACGCTTTTATCCGGCTTCGCCTCTTTGAACAGCCTGTTCGCTGTTTCACAAGGGCTTGCGAGCGCGCCCCCACGCACCGGTTCCATAACAATACATGGTATATGATGACTCTCCAGAATTTCATACTGCTGTTTGGCTTTCTGGATATCCCAGTCAAGGTAATTCAGCTGTATCTGCGCGAAATCCCATTCGTGTGCATTGTAGATCTCTTCCAGAACTTCCGGCGTATCATGAAAAGAAAAACCGAGATGACGGATCACGCCCTCCTGCTTTTTCTTCGCTAAAAATTCATACACTCCGAACGCTTCACACTGTGCAAAGTTCTTTTTAGTCAGGGAATGGATCAGATAAAAGTCAATATAGTCTGTCTGGAGCCGTTCCAGCTGCAAATTGAAAATACGCTCCACGTCAGTGGGGGTTTCAGCCATCCAGACCGGCATTTTCGTAGCCAGAAAATAGCTGCCGCGCTCGTGTTTTTTCAATGCGTGTCCAACGAATTCCTCCGATTTTCCTCCGTGATACATATGCGCTGTGTCAATGTAGTTGATGCCGTGGGACAGGGCGTAATCCACAATTTCCTGTGCTTTGTCATAGTCGATATCCTCTTTGTCGGGGCTTGTTTTCGGCAGTCTCATACAGCCTAACCCCAGTGCGGAAACAGACAAATCCGTGTCTTTGTATTTTTTGTAAAACATTTAAAATCCTCCTGTCGTGTGTTATACTATTGTAAACCTTCAAGTTAGCTCTAAGTCAAGAGAAATAAAAAATAAATGTATCAAAGCAGTTCTTTGACTAGCTACAGATACCATTATAAACAGGAGTGATTAAGGATGGAATATTCAATCACGCAGGCGGCGGAGAAAATGAATCTGACGGCGCATACACTGCGATATTACGAAAAAGAGGGCCTGCTGCCCTTTGTGGAGCGAACGGAGAGCGGAATCAGGATTTTCACGGATTCCGATTTGGAATGGCTGTCCCTCATTTGCTGTCTGAAAGGCACCGGAATGTCGATTAAGAAGATAAAGGAATATATCGATCTTTGTTTGGAAGGCGACCGAACACTGGAAGATCGGCGTCAGATTTTCATCAAACAGCGTGAAAGTGTGCTGCAGCAGATTCAGGAAATGCAAAAGCATCTTGCAAAGGTGAACTATAAAATCCAGTTTTACGATCAGGCGTGTGCCGTCTATCAAAACAAAATGGATCACTTTAAAAAGCCGATAAAACAATCCGTCTGATTCAGTCAGCAAAGCGCGCCCCCAACCGCAGAACTTCTGCGGTTGGGGGCGTATTTATTTCATCAAGGTTATGGAAAGGTTATAAATATTGCTTAAAAAATTTCTTCAGGCTGGCGATTGCATTGTCTTCATCGGGTCCGTCGGCGATGACTCTGACGGTTTCACCCTTTTTTGCGGCAAGGCCCATGACGGCAAACATCTTCTTTGCGTCGGCCGACCTGCCGCTTTTCGTGATCTTGAGGGAAGATGAAAATTTACCGGCTTCTTTAATCAGCATTCCAGCTGGTCTTGCATGGATTCCTTCAAGGTCGGTAATCACATAACTGAATTCCTTCATTGCTAATTTCCTTCATATATATATTTTTTTACGCCCGATCCAATTCTTTCAGCGGCTTTTTTAAAACAGCCAGAATGAGCATGCCCGCAACGGAGCCCGCCAGCAGAGCGATCACATACATCAGGGGATTTCCCACGACGGGGAAAACAAAAATGCCACCGTGAGGCGCACGCAGTGTACAGTTGAAAAGCATTGACAGTCCACCGGCAAAACCAGAGCCGATTGCGCACGCGGGAATTACCCGCAGCGGGTCGGATGCGGCAAACGGGATTGCACCTTCTGTGATAAAGGATAAGCCCATTACATAGTTTGCTAAACCGGACTGACGCTCCTGATATGTAAATCTGTTTTTAAAGAAAGTTGTGCAAAGTGCAATAACAAGGGGAGGGACCATGCCGCCGACCATGACCGCAGCCATAATATCAAAATTTCCGGTAGCAATTGACGCAGTGCCGAATACATAGGCGGCTTTGTTGATTGGTCCGCCAAAGTCGATGGACATCATCGCGCCAAGCAGCACGCCCAAAAGGACCTTGCTGGTGCTCCCCATGTTGTTCAGGCTTGCCGTAAGCCACTGATTAAATGCGGAAACGGGGGGATCGACAATAAACACCATTGCAATACCGATCAGCAGCACTCCGAAAAATGGGTAAATCAGCACGGGCTTAATTCCCTCAAGATTTTTTGGGAAGCCTGCGCAAAGTTTCTTCAGACCAACGACCAGATACCCGCCGATAAAGCCTGCCAGCAAGGCGCCAAGGAATCCCGCTCCGCCGGCGCTTGCCAGTGCGCCGCCCACAAAACCAACCGCCAGCGCGGGTCTGTCACCAATGCTCATAGCGATGAAACCAGCTAATATTGGAAGCATAAATCCAAATGCAGCGTTGCCGACTTTGTTCAGAAAAGCGGCAAGGGGGGTATTGTTGCCAAACTTAGTGGGATCAATCGCATAGTTGTCAAAAAGAAAAGAGAGTGCAATTAAGATTCCTCCGCCGATGACGAACGGAAGCATATGCGATACGCCGTTCATCAGATGCTTGTAAATTTGACGGCCGACGCTTTCATTATCTTCGTTTTCACTGACTGCTTCTTTGCCGGTGCTTTGGTAAATGGGAACATTTCCGCTAATTGCCTGCTCTATCAGATTCTGTGCCTTGTTAATCCCGTCGGAAACTCTGGTTTGAATCACCCGTTTGCCGTTGAAACGGTTCATTTCAACTTGGCGGTCTGCGGCAATGATAATGCAGTCCGCTTTTGCAATTTCGGATTTTGTCAAAACGTTTTCCGCGCCGCCGGAACCATCGGTTTCCACCTTCATGCTGATGCCCATTTCTTTCGCCTTTGTTAGAAGGCTTTCCGCCGCCATGTACGTGTGGGCTATGCCTGTGGGGCAGGCTGTGACCGCAAGAAGGCGATAACCGGTTTTGTTTTCTTTCTGCTGTTCTTCCGACATTTTTATAGTTTCGGCTCTGTCGATTAATTTAAGAAATTCTTCGTTGTTTTTTGCTTGAATCAATGCCTGGCGAAATTCGTCGTTCATCAGAAGAACGGACAGCCGGCCGAGTACATCCAAATGAACATTTTCCTTAGTATCAGGGGCGGCGATCATAAATAGCAGCTTCGCGGGCGTGCCGTCCAGGGAATCGAAGTCCACTCCATCCTTCACCACGATTGCGCTTAAGCCCGCCCGGGTGACCACATTGGTTTTTGCATGGGGAATAGCGACGCCTTCACCTATTCCCGTTGTACCTTCTTTTTCACGGCTTAGTACACATCTTTTGTATTCCGTCTTGTTTTTTAAATTGCCGGTTCGATCCATCAACTCTACCAGCTCATCGATTGCATCCGCCTTTGACTTTGGATTTGCATGAAGATTAATGCCGGATTCACTTAACAAATCGGTAATGCGCATGTTGACTCCTCCTAAATATTTATATCAATTTTAACAATGCTCCGATTTCCTCACTTGTTGCCAATTCCTCACAGAATGCACTTGCGCTTCCGGCTGCCACGCCCATATGGAACGCTTCTTCGTAATTTCCGCTTTGAAGGTATCCCGCTAAGAATCCGGCTACCATGGAATCCCCGGCTCCCACTGAGTTGCGCACGATACCTTTTGGAGCGGGGCTTTTGTACACGCGTCCGCTTTCTTCTACAAAAATGGCTCCGTCTCCCGCCATGGAGACCAATACGTTGCCGGCCCCTCTTTTTTGAAGCTCTTTCGCGTAAAAAATAATTTCCTCGTCGCTGTTCAGCAGTTTATCAAACATTTCACCCAATTCGAAATTATTGGGTTTGATTAAAAATGGATGAAACTTCAAAACATTGGAAAGAAGATCGCGCGTTGCGTCCACTACTACTTTAATGTTCTTGCTTTTGATGCGTTTTAAAATATTCTCATAAATATTTTCCGGAAGGGTGTTGGGTATGCTTCCTGCCAAAACAAGAAGATCACCATCTTCTAAAAGATCAATCTGTTCAAACATTTTTTGCAGATCCGACTCGCCGATTTGCGGTCCCTGACCATTTATCTCACTTTCCTGCTCTGATTTTAATTTTACATTGATTCGTGACATGCCGTTCTGAATGCGAATAAAATCACTTTTACAGCCAAAACCTTTCACTCTGTGTTCAATTTGATCACCGGTAAAACCTGCAATGAATCCCAAGACAATACTGTCAATGCCAAGATTTTTCAGCACAATGGAAACATTAATACCTTTTCCGCCGGGAAGGATTTTCTCCGAAACGGTACGGTTCACTTCGCCAACCTGAAAGGAATCTAATTTTATAATATAGTCAAGGGATGGATTAAAGGTCACGGTGTAGATCATTTTTCTCAACCTCCAGTATAGTTGTGTACTTTTTATACTGCCTGTCATCCAATACGGTGGTAATAACAACTGCCGAATCAAGATTTGCAAAGGTAATGGGGGAGATGCTGTTAAACTTGCTGTCATCTGCCAGCACGTATTTCACATTGCATTTTGACATTGCTTCCGCCTTTACAAGTGCTTCACTTACATCCGGTGTTGTAAAACCTACTTTTAGACTGATGCCGTTTGTTCCGAAAAAGCCCTTCGTAAAGTTGTACTTTTTCAGGCTTTCGATCGCTTCATTTCCGACGACCGCATCCGTTGCCATTTTCAGCTCGCCGCCCAGAATATAAACATGGCAGCCTTTTTGTGCAAGTTTTTTAGCGTGAACTGTGCCGTTTGTTACGTACACCGCATTTTTCATGGTAATATAATCAATCATCTTTTCAGTTGTCGTTCCGGAGTCAATATATACAAAGTCATTCTCTTCAATCAAAGATGCTGCATACCTGCCAACGGCATTTTTTTGATCGGTGTTCCTGCTTTGCCTGATGGAGACATCGTCGTCCTTTGTGCTGTAGAAAACATCAATAGCGGTGGCGCCCCCGTGCACCTTATTCAGTTTGCCGATATTATTAAGCGCGGTTAAATCCCTGCGGATTGTGGATTCGGAACTGTTGAACGCTTCGGTCAGCTCCGATACGGTCACAACCTTTTTCTTTTCCACCAGTTTCAATATGGCGGCGTATCTCTCTTCTGTCAGCATTGGAATTCCCCCTTGATATTTTTATATTACACTCAAATTCATTTATAGTCAATCATAATCAGTCAAACAAATAGCCAAAATCAGTCAAGATAATTTTGTCAATATCCACAAATTGATTAAACGCGAGCTAAAATTCTCATCTAAATTTTTCAAAAAATGTAATCGATGGAAAATATTTGACCGATTATGAGAGGTTTATTTATGAATAGCGGAATAGGTTACATTTGCAAAATTCAATCAGCAATATCTTTTGCAAACTTATTATTTTATTATAAAGATTTTCATATATAATATGGTAAAGGGGTGATTGAATAATGGATAACATGAAAAACACAAAATCTATAAAAAATGCAACACAAACAAAAACCGTCAAAAAC
The DNA here is from genome assembly GCF_963664915.1 of uncultured Caproiciproducens sp. Lineage (NCBI taxonomy): Bacteria > Bacillati > Bacillota > Clostridia > Eubacteriales > Acutalibacteraceae > Caproiciproducens > uncultured Caproiciproducens sp. The sequence goes on along the minus strand of NZ_OY761810.1, from coordinate 255,151 downwards.
GTGAAAGGACTAACCAGCCTTAAGATTTTGAATACGGTCACATTTTTGTTCATGGTTCTCGTCAACGTTCTTGCAAACACTCTTCCGCTGAACAATGCGAACACGGGGCAGGTGTCTGATTCCTATCCCAATCTTTTTGCGCCGGCTGCATTTACATTCGCTATTTGGGGTCTGATTTATTTTTTGCTTGCCTTGTTCCTCCTTTATCAGTGGGGGCTTTTTAATGGAAGCAATGACACGCGGAAAAATGAAATTGTAAAGAAAATCAGCAGGTATTTTATTCTTTCTTCATTAGCCAACGCAGCATGGATTTTTGCGTGGCATTCTCACCGCATTCCTCTTTCCGTTCTGTTTATGCTGATTTTGCTGGCCTGTCTGGCCGCCATCGCGGGGATTCTGACAAAAGAAGAGTTCAGTCTCAAAGAAATAATACTGATGAGACTTCCTTTCAGCATCTATTTCGGTTGGGTGACGGTCGCTGCATTAGCCAACATTGTCGTACTGTTTGTTAGTCTGGGCTGGAGCGGATGGGGTGGTCCCGAACAATTCCGGACGGCAATCATGCTGATGCTCGGCTTAATAATCGGCGTCTGGATCATGATGAAAAACAAGGATATTGCCTATGGGCTTACCGTTATCTGGGCATATGCGGGAATCCTCGTTAAGCATCTTTCTGCAAACGGATTCCAAGGGCAATATCACGCCATTGTCATCACAACCAGTATCTGCATTGCCGTTCTTGCTCTGACAGTTCTGTTTGTCTGGGCCGCAAAGAAAACGCATCCGCTGAAATTATGAATGTATTATACTTTTTGGATTATAAATAATAGAATATACTAAAAGTATCTAAATAATTCCCTAAAAGGACGCACAGCCGGCCAAAAGCTGTGCGCCCTTTTCTGAATGGTTGTATCAAGTAAAATCTTACAACGGATACTTTCCTAAAATCGTTTCATTATCACCAACTCCATCACTATTAAATTTAGTCAAAACCAGTTCCAAATATAATTTTTTGCTTAAGCTATCCGGTCTGGTAAAATAATAATTTTTGTAAGAGTTTGCCCTCCCTGGCTGATAGCGACACAAAATGGCCATTCAGTTGTCTGTACAAAATCATCTTTCTTTTCTTGATCAGTCGATTGGTTGCATAAAAAGCGGATTTTATTTTTAATTCTATCATTATTTATAACTCTATTATTGGCTGTATCTTATTGATTCCAATTGATAACAATATCACCATCGATGTTAAATTCAAATAATAGGGGATGATGCCATGAACAAGAATCGTATACCCAATCAATTAGTCGGTGAAAAATCTCCATATTTGCTGCAGCACGCTTATAATCCGGTAAATTGGTATCCATGGGGAAAGGAAGCTTTCGCCAAAGCCAAATCAGAGGATAAACCGATATTTTTAAGCATTGGATACAGTACTTGCCATTGGTGCCACGTGATGGAGCGGGAAAGTTTTGAAGATGATGAAGTTGCAGATGAACTGAATCGTCATTTTATCGCCGTAAAAGTGGACAAAGAGGAACGCCCGGACGTGGACGCGGTGTATATGACGGTTTGTCAGGCGTTAACCGGTACCGGCGGGTGGCCGCTTACCGTTCTAATGACACCGGACCAGCACCCATTTTATGCTGGGACTTATTTCCCGAAAAATTCCCGGTATTCCATGCCGGGCCTGATGGACCTTCTTGCCTCTGCCGCACAGCAGTGGGAGAAAAATCGGAACGAACTTTTTAAATCCGGTGAGCGCATTGCCCAAGCGCTCAAGGGACAGACAGCAAAGAAAGCGGTCACGCTTACAAAGGATTCCATTTTTTCCGGCAGAGCATGGTTTGAACAGAATTTCGACCGTCATTACGGCGGATTCGGTGCCAGTCCGAAATTCCCATCCCCGCACAACCTGCTGTTTTTGCTGCGGTATTCCATTTTGGAGCATGATGCGTTTGCACTCGAGATGGTGGAAAAGACCTTGCGTCAAATGTACCGCGGCGGAATTTTTGACCATGTGGGCTTTGGGTTTTCGCGTTACTCGACGGATGAGAAATGGCTTGTGCCGCATTTTGAAAAAATGCTCTACGACAATGCAATGCTGCTGATTGCTTATCTGGAAGCCTTTCAAATTACCGAAACCGGCCTCTATAGAACGGTTGCCGTTAAAATGATGGATTATATTTTACGGGAAATGACTGACAAAAACGGCGGATTTTACTGTGCGCAGGATGCGGACAGCGACGGAGAAGAGGGCAAATATTATGTTTTTACTCCCGATGAAATCACAACGCTCTTAGGTGAAGCCGATGGACAGGCCGTCATTGACTATTTTGGAATGACCCATCAGGGCAATTTTGAGGGTGCAAATATTCTGAATTTAATTACCAATAAAGATTACGAGCTTTTGGATGAGCGAATGGAGCGGCTGCTTCCGAAGGTGTATGAATACCGTCTGACGCGTACGAAGCTGCATAAGGATGACAAAATTTTGACTTCATGGAACGCGCTGATGATTACCGCTTTCGCCGATGCTTACCGGATTTTAGAAGATTCCCGGTACCTTGCGACGGCGGAAAAAGCAATGCGTTTTATCAAAAATAATTTGACCGACGGGAAAGGCGGCCTGTTTGTGCGCTATCGTGACGAAGAGGCCGCAGGCACGGGCGGACTGGACGATTATGCGTTTACAGTATGGGCTCTGCTGAATCTTTATGATGCAACCTGCAATGCGGATTATCTCCAGCGGGCTTCTGAACTGAATCAAATCATGCTGAACCGCTTTTATGACGGGGAGAACGGAGGTTTTTATCTTTCCGCCAGTGATGCGGAATCGCTTATTTACCGTCCGAAGGAAACCTATGACGGCGCAATCCCATCCGGTAATTCCGTGGCGGCCTTTTGCCTGTCAAAGCTGGCGGCGCTTACCGGAAATCCGGCTCTGCAGGAGACTGCGGATTGGCAGCTCAAATTTATGGCCGGTGTCGCGCAGGAATATCAGGCTGGGCACAGCTTTGCGCTGATTGCAATGATGAATGCGCTTTACCCCACAAGAGAAATCGTGTGCGTTGTAAAGGATGATGCTGATTTTGAGCGGGTGAGATCGCTGTTTCATAAAAAATTTATGCCCAACACCACCGTACTCGTGAAGAGTGCGGAAAATGCCGGGCAAATCGAAAAGATCGCGGAATTTACGAAGGAATATCAACTGAAAGACGGCAGAAGCGCTTATTACATCTGTGAGAACAATGCCTGCTCGCCGCCGATTTTTGATCTTGAAGAGCTGGATGAAAAACTGTCCGAATAAAGAGCCTTAAAAATTTTGCACCGCGTCCTCACAGAACCGCATTGCCGGATAGTTTTATAAATAAAGGGGTTTTCTCCATTCATTTGTTCAATTGCTTTCGTATAAAACGATTTGTCTTTTATCATACTGTCGGTCAGATAAAATGTCAATATATTACTCCTTTTATAGGAAAAGGTTTTTTATTTCAATAATTGATTGATAACAGTCGAATGTTACGGTATAATTTGTTCGATATAATCAATGACCGAATTGGTAAACTTGCTGAATATACAGGTGATAAAATGTTAAATGAATTTTCAAGAACGGAGCTTTTATTGGGCGCTCCCGCAATGAAGAAGCTGGAAGAAGCTTCGGTTGCGGTATTTGGAATCGGAGGAGTCGGCTCCTATACGACGGAGGCGCTTGCAAGAAGCGGAATCGGTTGCATTGCGCTGTTTGACGACGACAAAGTCTGCCTTACCAATATCAACCGCCAGCTGATCGCCACACGCAAAACTGTGGGGAAACCCAAGGTAGAGGTCATGCGTGACCGTATTCTCGAGATTAATCCTTCCGCAAAGGTTGAGATTTGCCCGCTGTTTTACACAGCGGAAAACGCGGATACAGTTAACCTGTCCCGTTTTTCCTATATTGTTGATGCGATTGACACCATCTCTTCCAAGCTGATTCTGATAGAACGGGCACAATCGGCCGGGGTTCCCATCATCAGCTGCATGGGTGCGGGGAACAAATTAGACCCGACAAAATTTGAAGTGGCGGATATCTATGAAACTTCCGTCTGTCCGATTGCCAGAGTAATGCGCAATGAGCTGCGCAAACGAAATATTCAGTCGCTGAAGGTTGTGTATTCCAAGGAGACGCCAATGACGCCGATTGAAGACGACGCCAACAGCTGTAAATATCACTGTATCTGCCCGCCGGGCACAAAACGCAAATGTTCCATCCGCAGGCAGGTTCCAGGGAGCATTTCGTTTGTTCCGTCCGTTGCGGGACTGATTCTCGCGGGGGAAGTGATTAAGGATATTACGAAGCAAATTTGATAGAGCGTATTAAACAGGGCAGTCGGTCCGCAGTGCCAGTAATGGCGGCGGATTGACTGCCCTTTCTATTTATCCTCGCCGCCGATAAGCTGATAGCCGACATTTTTTATACAATGAATCCGGATGCCTGAATGAATCTGTTTCAGTTTGCGGCGCAGATAGGTAATGTGAACCTCCAGACAGTTTTCGGCAGTTGAACTTTCAAATCCCCACAGTTTAGTCAGTAAGTTTTCCTTGCTGCTGATGTTATGCCCCTGCATGAGAAAAAATTTCATGAGTTCAAACTCTTTATTAGAAAGCGGTACGCAGCAGCCGGAATCAGACAGTTCATAGGTATTCAGATTCAGATTTAATCCATAAAAGGCCAGCGTGTTGTCCGCAATCAGATCACCTTTTCTGCGGGAGACCGCACCGAGTCTGGCAAGAAGCTCGGCATCCGCAAAAGGCCTTTCCATAAAATCGTCGGCGCCGCTGTTTAAACCGCGCACTTTGTCACTGACGCCGCATTTCTGAGAAAGCATCAGGATGGGAACGGAAAGTCCGGATTTTCGAATCTGTTTTAAAACATCAAGGCCGCTGCAGTCAGGCAAAGATACATCAAGTACAACTGCGTCATAGATGCCGCTCAGGGCCTCGTCAACTCCGTTTTCACCGCGGTAAGCCGAAAAAAATTCACAGCGGTTCCGGTTCAGCAGTCTACCGATTTTTTCAGCAATTTTTTTATCGTTCTCAATAAGCAATATCCTCATCAATACACCTCCGTTTGTTTCTCTTATATTATATCAGCAGTGCTTTTTTCGCATGTGATGGTCTTGTGAAGAAGCGCTTAAATTTAGGTGAAACGGCAACATTTTAAGGTTTAGTTAAGAATAAATTCCTATAATTGGAAATAGAAAGGCGAAATCGGAGGTCAGCTATGAAAGATAAAGTACTAAACATGATTAAGACCCACAAGAAAATGTGTATTGTTATCGCCTCAAGCACAGTTCTGGGCGTGGCAATTTTAACGACTGTTCTGCTTTACATCAACCAGATGAAGGCATCGCAGAGCACCGCCAACTATCGCGAGTATACCGTAGCAAAGGGAAACGTGACCGTGGGAACCAGCGAAAGCGGAACGGTTGCTCTGGATGAAACGACGGTAACATTTCCGGTCGATGTAACAATTGACAGCGTCCTTGTGAAAGTGGGATATTCCGTTAAGACGGGCGAGTCACTGGTGAAGCTTGACCAGGACAGCATCACGGACGGAACACTGGATTCAAGAACAAAGCTGGCACAGGCAAAGCTTTCTCTTGAGCAGGCTGTTGCCGATCAGGAAAACAAACTAAAAACCGCAAAGCTCACTTATCAGACGAGCAGAGCGACTGCCGCCAATGCGTATACCGAGGAATACTTGGCAAAAGCGGAAATACAGAATAACATCACCTCAGCGAAGGCGGATTTAAAAGAAAAGCAGGATGACCTTGCAAAATATCTGGCACTGCAAAAAAGTTATCCAACTGATTATGCAAAACTCAAACAGCTGAAGAAATGGCGGGATGATACAGAAACGACGAAAACCAACTATAGCGACCAACTTACCAGCTATAATGACGAATACTCGAAACAACTGAGCGCCCTGAGCAGTTTGAAATCGGACATGAATTCCAAATATGCCGCGTGGGTCACCGCAAAAGCTTTGGACGACGATGAAGGCGAAAAGAGCGAATATGATGATGCCAAGGACGCATATGACAAATATTCGGATACCATTTCCAGTGTTGTCACGGGGCAGAAGGACTTGGAATCCAAAGTATCCCTATACACCGCCGAGTATAACAATTACTCCTCAGCGTATGACGACTACAATGAAACATTTAAAAACAAGTACGGATCAAGTTCAACAAGTAACAGCGGTGATGACAGCGATACAGCAGCTTCCTCCTCCGACGAGATCGACTCCAAAGTAACGTCACTCCGGGACGAAGTGAAAACAGCTCAGTTTACCTTGGAAAAAGCGCAGAAGTCCTCAACAGGAAGTGCTGATGACGCAGAAGAAGCATTGCAGAGCAGCCTGATTGACGGTTCAAGCGCCGGGTCGACCTATGAGTTGACGGCGAACCAGCTCGCACAGGCGGTCACCACACAGCAGGCGACTTACGACAGCCTGAATAGAGAACTGGCCGATGTGAACAGCGCAATTAACGGCGAGGGTGCTCTGACCGCTCCCTGTGACGGAATCGTTGTTTCGGTTGGCTATTCCGATGGGAGCGATGTAAAAGCCGGTGAGACAATTGTAACGATTGCCAAAACTTCAGCGGTAAGTATGTCCGTTTCACTCTCGGAAGATGATGTTACCGATCTGTCAATTGGCCAGAATGCCGAAATCAGCCTCACTTCCTATGAAGGTCAGACGTTTGCCGCGACGATTGAAAGTATTGCCGCTTCCCCTTCGCGCAGCGGGTCTGCTTCCGTTACATATGCGGTCGTAGCAAAAATGACCGATCCCAATACAAAAAAAGTATTTGTGGGCATGAGCGGAGAAGTCGAATTTATTAAAAAACAGAAAAAGGATGTATTATATGTTTCCGATCAGGCCGTTACCTTTGAGGACGGAATTTCCAGCGTCCTTGTGAAAAGTTCTGACGGAACAACAAAAAAGACAACGGTAACGACAGGGTTCTCCAATGGGCAGTACGTTGAAATTACAAGCGGCCTGAAGGAGGGGGACACCGTATTGGTTGAAAGTGCGGTGACAAAATGAGATTCAGTGAAATACTCCATTTGGTATGGATCAATATATTGGAAAGTAAAACAAAGGTAATGCTTACTTCTCTTGGCATCATCGTGGGTGCTGCGACCATTGTGCTGGTTATAGCAATCGGCCACGGTGGCGAGGTGGATGTTCAGGAACAGTTTAAAACCCTGAATGTCGGTGCAATCAACGTTACCGTCAGCACTCAGGCCGATATGGCCGACGCATTTGCCGGCATGATGCCGCCCGGCGCCATGGGCGGCGGCACGAGCGGCGGTATGGGTGGCGGCACGAGCGGCCGCACGGGTGGCCGCGTGGGTGGCGGTATAGGCGGTGGTGGCGGTCAGATGGGCGGAGGAACTACCGCACAAAAGGGTGTGACCCTTACCACCACGGATGTGGATGATATTATTTCCTACGTGCCGGACCTCACGTCCGCGTCAATCATCATCAACGGAACAGGCGCGGTACTCACGGATAATCTGGATGAGGAGACGGATGAGACAATTGTCGGCTGTCTGCCCGAGTATCAGAGTATCAGTAATCTGGAGCTGCTGCAGGGTGACTTTATTACGCAGGACGATCAGGACAGTAAAAACAAGGTGGCAGTTATTGGCAACAGCCTTGCAAAAACGCTTTTCGGAAGTGCTTACGCCGCGTATGGCGATGTGCTGACAATTGAAGGGAAAACCTACACGGTTGTGGGTGTGCTTTCCGAAATGGGTACGGTTTCATCCGGCGTCAGCCCTGATGATTCAATTTACTTGCCTTATTCGACAGCAGAGAAATTTGTGCTTGGAAGTACTGCGACTCCTTCCATAACGGCAATCGCTTCGGATGTTAAAGAAGTTTCAACGGTAATGGCTAATATTAAAGCGGTTTTAACAGAAAATTATCCAAGCGGTCAATTTACCTTGGCGGACGCAGGCAGCGAAATGGAAGTGGCGACTACCTCGGCAAACACGCTTTCAATGCTTCTGATCGCCGTCGCAGTCATCGTATTTATCGTTGGGGGCATTGGCATTATGAATGTGCTTTTTGTATCGGTCAAAGAGCGTACACAGGAAATAGGGATTTTAAAGGCCCTCGGATGCAGCAAAAGGGAGATTCTGCTTGAATTTCTTGCGGAAGCCAACTTTATGAGTGTTTTTGGCGGGATTATCGGCGTGATTGCCGGATTTGCTCTTGTACCGGCGGTGCGTATGACCGGAATGACGGTGGAACCGCTTGCCGTCGGCGGCGTTCTTGCGATTGTTTTCGCAGTAGTGACCGGAACGGCATTTGGATTTTATCCTGCATATAAGGCAGCTCAATTGACACCGATTGAAGCCTTGCAGCAGGAATAAAAGGAGGGTGAAAGATGATTAAAAAAACACTATGTTTTGTGATAGTATTATTGATTACGGCTACTGCGTTCATCGGATGTTCATCAAACAAGAGTTCCTCGGGGGTTGCGGGAAAAGCGGAGTCCGGTCAGGGAGGAGAATCCGGACGGGGCACACGCGATGTGAAAGACAGCGGCGTGCAGGACGCCTCGGAATCGAAATCACAGACACAGATTATTGGAAAAGTAACTTCCATTATCGGAAATGAAGTGGAGCTTGATGTCGGAACAATGTCAAGTGATATCAGTTCCTCCTCAAATGAATTTGTATCCTCCGGCGACACAAAAACGCTTTTGATTCCCGTTGGACTTTCTTTAATGGGCACAGGCACAACGGCAGGAGCAGGTACGGCGGGCGCAGAAGCGGGAGCCGAGGCAGCGGGCGGTGCAGCACCAGGCGGCGGAACAGCTGCGGGAGGTACCGCTACGGGGCGGTCGGCGACGGGTACGTCAACCGGAAAATCAACCTCAACCAAATCCGCTTCCGCAACAAAAACAACAGCCGGAACGGCTACGGCGGGTTCGACCATTAAACGGGCAACCGGATTTTCCAGCATTACACAGGGAATGATTTTGCGAATTACACAGAAAGAAATTAACGGGACACTGACGGTGGTCAAAGTGGCTGTTGTTTCAAAATAGGCGAAAGGCGCTTAATATGGAAAACATTATAACAATGAATAAAATCCATAAATGGTATCAAGTCGGCGGCGGCACCCTTGATGTACTGAAGAAGATTTCACTGGATGTGGAGTCGGGCGAGTACCTTGCCGTTCTGGGACCTTCCGGCTCCGGAAAAAGTACGCTGATGAATATTATCGGCTGTATGGACAGTTTTCAGGACGGGGAATATTTTCTGACAGGTCAGCCGGTACATCAAATGAACGACGCAAAGCTAACGCATCTGCGAAATCAGCAGATTGGATTTATCTTTCAGAAATATCATCTGATACAAAAGTATAATGTGCTGCAAAACACCATGCTCCCTCTCTTAATTCGAGGAGAGACGCGTAAGAAAGCGGAAGCCCTTTCAATGGAAAAGCTAGAAATGCTTGAAATGTCCGATAGAATTCACCATAAACCCAACGAGCTTTCCGGCGGTCAGCAGCAAAGAGTGGCGATTGCCCGCGCGCTTGTCGGAAATCCGAAGCTGCTGCTTGCAGACGAACCGACCGGAGCTCTTGACTCCGCAACCGGCAAAGAAGTTCTGAAACTGTTCAGCCAGTTGAATGATTTGGGAAATACCATTGTGATGATTACCCATGACCTGCACGTGGCATCCCATGCGAAACGGGTCATTAATATCGTCGACGGCGAGCTTTTTGAACACGAGATAACTCAGTAAAAGAAGATTGGAGGAGTAACTGTCATGATAAAAAAAATGAAAACAGCAGTATTAATTCCGGTTATTGCACTGATTTTAGCGAGCTTTTCCGCCGCGGCTTTTGCAGATTCGGCACAGATTGAAGAAAACAGTACCTCGTCGGTTACACTGAGCGCCGTTTCACTGGCGGAAAATACCAGCTATGTAAGCGATGATTATTTCGGGGTTATTTACTTGAGAGTGGATGACGACAGCATTGTCAAGGCCACGACGGATTCGGACAGCCATGTTGTAATAACCGCCGTCGCCGCCGGTACAACGAAGGTGCACTACTACTATAAGTTGCTTGCGGGAGATGGTTGGACCAGTGCGACTATTCCTGTTACCGTAACCGGAACAGCAGTTTCTCCTGCGGTGTCATCGTCCGGACTTGTATTTACGCAGAACAACGTAAAAATCGTAAAATTCGGAGATTACACCCCTTCCGACATTACATTGAACGGGACGAAAATTGAAGCCGCTTCGCTTTTATGGATATCCTCTTCTGCCTCAGTGGCGACTGTTGATACCTCTACAGGCAAGATTACAGCCGTCGGCGGCGGCACCGCGGTGATCTACGCGATAGACCCCGTAACGAAAGCCGCTGCCAGTCTTAACCTTTCGGTTTATTAACCGTGATTGGCAACTAATTGTATTTTGTCGATACTGTCTCGAGTAACAAATAGAACAAATTATTGACCGCCTGTTTGTGCATATAACCAACATAAATCTCTATATTACAGAAACAATTAGCATTATTCTGCAACTTTACTATTGCAAACTTGCAAATAAAATGATAAAATGAATACGTTTTAAAGCAAAGGCGCTTGACTAAATTGTGTTAGGCGCCTGTCTTTTTATCTCGATGCTTTTCCAAGTTAAAGTGTTTTGGTGTAAAAGCGAATTCTGAATGAGAGAATTTATGAAGAGAGGTATTATCAATGAGAAAGAGCAAAAGATTGCTGGCAGCCGCCCTTGCGGCAGTAATCGCCTGTGCCGGCCTGACGGCCTGTTCCGGCGGCAGCAAAAACAGCACTGCGACCCCGGCGGCGAGCGGTGCGGCATCCGCTGCGGATACCACCAAAAGCAGAGCGCAGGACACCTTGATCTATGCACAGGGCGCTGACCCAAGAGGATTGGATCCGGCTTTGGTTGACGACGGTGAATCGGCGAAGATTATGGTCAATATCTATGAAGGCCTTTTGAAGTATGATAAAGACTCCACAAAAGTTCTGCCTTCCCTTGCGGAGAGCTGGGATGTCAGCGATGACGGCCTTACATACACATTCCACCTGAAAAAAGGCGTTAAGTTCCAGGATGGTACTGACTTTAACGCGGACGCTGTTAAATTCAACATCGACCGCCAGCTTCCTCCGAATGTGACAGAAGACATGGGTTATGCCGGTTTTGTGTTTGGTTCCGTGAAAGATGTTAAAGTAGTGGATGAAAACACGGTTACCATCAACATGAAAGCTGCCTGCACACCGTTCCTGAACAATCTTGCCATGTGCCTGGGCGCACCAATGATCAGCCCCAAGGCGCTCAAGGACAATAACAACAATGTGAATGAGCATCCGGTCGGCACCGGCCCATATAAATTTGTGAGCTGGACCAAAAGCCAGAACGTTGTTCTGACGCGCAACGACGAGTATTGGGGCACGAAGGCCCTGACTAAAAATGTCATTTTTAAATTCATTAAAGACAACTCCGCAAGAGTGGTTGCCCTGAACAACGGCGAAGCGGATATGATTGACGGCATCGATGCGACAGTTGTCAGTCAAATTGAAGGCGCCGGCAATAAAATCTATGAAGCACCCGGTATGAACATCAACTATATGGCTTACAATACCACCAAAGCACCTTTTACAGACGTGAAAGTGCGTACCTCGATTTCTCAGGCGATTAATGTTCCTGAGCTGGTAAAGAGCCTGTATCAAGGTTATGCTGATCCGGCTACTTCCGTCATGCCTTCCTTTATGCCGGGCTATGACGCAAGCATCAAGCAGGTTGCTTTTGATCAGGCGGCTGCAAAGTCCGCACTGTCCGCAGCCGGCGTGAAGTCCTTACATATTATTACCTACACCAATCCAAGACCGTACAACACAGCAAACGGCCAGGCACTTGCCGAAGCCATTCAGGGCTATCTGCGCAACGCAGGTGTGGAAGCAACCATCGATGCTTATGACTGGACCACCTATAAGACGAAGGTTAAAGCGGGAGATTATGACATTTGCTTCTACGGCTGGACGGGCGACAACGGCGACCCGGACAACTTTATGAACCTGATGGCTGACAAAGACCCGACAATGAATGTCGCCCGTTATGACAATGCCGATTTTAAAGCACTGATTGCCAAAGGTCTTGTCACTAAGTCCGGCGACGAACGCAATAAGATCTACACAGATACTGAAAAAATGGCTGCTGAAAATGCCGTATGGCTTCCGATTTCCCATGGTAAGACACTTTGCGGCTACAGGAGCAATGTGAAAGATTTCTATTTCCATATGACCGGCGTTGTATTCCTTTCCGGTGTTTCCAAAAGCTAACTGGTGTTTGTAGATAACACAGAGATATCTGTTTGAAATGATTCTATAAAATGCCGGAGGTTGTTCATTACGACTTCCGGCATCATTGTTTTGTTATGATGAATACAACGAAAGGTTGTTTAAAATGTTCAAGTATATCATCAAGCGCATTTTGATGCTGATTCCCGTTTTACTGGGAGTTTCTGTCATCGTGTTCTTAATCATGCGGGTTTTTTCACCGGACCCTGCCCCGATTGTTTTGGGGCAGCACGCAACGGTGGAGGCGGCTAACGCATGGCGTGCGGCAAATGGACTGGACGCTCCGCTGTACATTCAGTTTTTTAATTTCATAAAAGGCGCTGTCACAGGAGATATGGGAACTTCCTATTATACGAAGACGCCTGTAACCACTGAAATTTTCTCTCGTTTTCCGGCTACGATCGAGCTTGCGATTGCCGCCATTATTTTCGCATCGCTTTTCGGCATCATCATCGGTGTTATTTCCGCTGTAAAAAAGAATTCCATTTTTGACCATGCCGGAATGGTGATTGCGCTGGTCGGCGTTTCCATGCCGATTTTCTGGCTTGGCATTTTGCTGATTATCCTGTTTGCCGGCGTATGGCACATTTTGCCTTCCGGCGGCAGAATCGACCCCCTTTTGCAGCCTGTCGCGGCGTCGGGTTTCTACCTGTTCGATACGCTTGCAATCGGTGATACGGAAGCCTTTGGCGATGTGGTGAAACATTTGATATTGCCGGCGCTTGCCCTTGGAATGTATTCCATGGCAATCATCACCAGAATGACACGCTCCAGCATGCTGGATACAATGAATCAAGACTACATCCGCACTGCAAGGGCAAAGGGCGTTCCCGAACGCAAGGTGGTCACGCACCATGCTCTGCGCAACGCGATGATTCCCGTTACGACGGTAATCGGCCTTCAGCTCGGTTCCCTTCTTGGCGGCGCTGTTCTGACGGAAACGGTCTTTTCTTGGCCGGGAATCGGCAATTATACGGTGGAATGTATTCTGAAATCCGATTTTCCGGTGGTACAGGGCGTGGTGCTGCTGATTGCATGCATCTTTGTACTGATCAATCTTGTGGTGGATGTCATCTATGCGTTTATTGATCCCCGTATCAAATTCTCCAAGAAAGAAGGTTAGCTTGTTATGAAAATGGAAAAAGCGAAGCAGCCACAGACTGAATCCTCATCACAGGCAGCCGTCGTTCTCGAAAAACCGGAGTCCCAGTTGAAAGAAATGTGGGAAGCGCTTTGGGAAGACAAAGCAGCTGTCACAGGATTATTTGTTATCCTGTTCCTTGTTCTTGTCGCTGTTCTGGGTCCCTTTATTATGCCGTATGACCCTAATTTTTCAGATATGACCAAGAGCTTTATTCAGCCGAATTCTGCGCATTGGTTCGGTACCGACCAGTTGGGCCGCGATATTTTCAGCAGAATTATTGCCGGAACGCGCATTTCATTGACAGTCGGACTAAGCGCGGTTGCCATATCCCTGACGGTCGGCGTGGTGCTGGGTTCCGTTGCGGGTTACCGTGGGGGAAAAACGGACACCATCATCATGCGCCTGATGGACATGATGCTTGCAATTCCCTCCATCCTTTTAGCCATCGCCTTTATGGCGGCTCTGGGCAAAGGTATCGATAAGGCGGTTATCGCTATCGGATTGGTTTCTATCCCCGAATACGCACGCATCGTGCGCGGCTGTATCCTGTCCGTTAAAGAGAACGATTATGTACAGGCGGCCCGTGTGATCGGCAATAAAAACAGCCGCATCATTTTCAAGCATATTCTGCCGAATGTGCTTTCCTCCATTGTGGTAAGAGCTACACTGGGCATTTCCACCGCTGTGCTTGACACCGCTGCGTTGGGCTTTTTGGGTCTTGGCGTGCAGCCGCCGGCGGCTGAGTGGGGCGATATGTTAGGCAGAGCGAGGGGCTTCATTTTCACCGCACCCTATACGCTTATTTTCCCGGGCATTGCCATTACCCTTACGGTGCTGGCGTTTAATCTGCTTGGTGACGGCCTGCGCGACGCGCTTGACCCGAAATTTAGAAAGAATTAGAGGCGGTGAAGTTTTATGTTGCTTGAAGTAAACCATTTAAAAACGGAATTTCAGCTGAAACATGGCACCGTCAATGCCGTGGATGATATTAGCTTCTCATTAAATAAAGGCGAGATATTGGCAATCGTGGGAGAGTCCGGTTCCGGTAAAAGCGTGACTTCCCTTTCTGTGATGGGCCTTGTGCAGGCACCCGGCAAGGTGACGCATGGTGAAATACTATTTAAGGGCGAGGATTTGCTGAAGAAGAACAGAACGCAGATGGAGGCAATCCGCGGCGATCAGATTTCCATGATCTTTCAGGAACCGATGACTTCGCTCAACCCCGTATACCGGATTAAGGACCAAATCATGGAGAGTATCATGACACATATGAAACTCTCTAAAAAAGATGCATGGGAACGGGCTGTTCACATGCTGGATATTGTCGGAATCCCTTCACCGAGAGAGCGGGCGAAAGACTATCCGCACCAGATGAGCGGCGGAATGCGGCAGAGAGTGATGACCGCGATGGCGCTTGCCTGTCGGCCGGAACTGTTGATTGCTGATGAACCGACCACTGCGCTCGATGTGACGATTCAGGCGCAGATTCTTGATCTGCTGTACCACATGCGTGAAAAGTTCAACATGGCTGTTCTGCTCATCACCCATGATCTGGGTGTGGTGTCCGAGGCTGCCGACCGCGTCATTGTAATGTACTGCGGCAAAATTGTGGAGGAAGCGGATGTGAAGACCCTGTTTGCAAATCCGATGCATCCCTACACGCTTGGTTTGCTGCGCTCCATTCCAAAACTGGAAGATGAAAGTGACGAGCCTCTTTATATGATTAAGGGCATGGTGCCCAATCCGCTCAAAATGCCGGCCGGCTGTCCTTTTTCCGACCGCTGTGACCGGTGCGTGGAACGCTGCCGTAAGGAAATGCCCGAATTGATTGAAAAAGACGGTCATAAGGTGCGCTGCTTCCTTTACGAGACTGAAACAGAGGAGGCGGAAAAAGCATGAGTGAGGTATTGGTAGAGGTTAAAAATTTAGCCAAATATTTCAATCTGGAAAACGACTTTTTCGGCCGTCCGACTACCATTCTAAAAGCAGTGGACGACGTCTCCTTCCAAATTCACAAGGGAGAAGCTTTTGGGCTTGTAGGGGAATCCGGATGCGGAAAAACGACAATAGGCAAAATGCTGGTGAATCTTTACACCCCCACGCGCGGACAGATTATTTTTGAAGGCACCGACCTGACCGAATTATCTGAAGAAAAGCGCCGCGGCTTCTGCAAGGATATCCAGCTGATCTTTCAGGATCCGTACGCTTCACTGAACCCCAGAATGACGATCGGGGATATTATTGCTGAGCCGATCAAAATCAATAAACTGCTTCCGAACAACGAAATTGAGAACCGGGTAACCTATCTTTTGAACTGCGTCGGTCTTGCCAACCATCTGCGCAACCGCTATCCGCATGAATTTTCGGGCGGGCAGCGCCAGCGCGTCGGCATTGCCCGCGCGCTTGCCGTACAGCCTAAGCTGATTGTGTGTGATGAACCGGTTTCCGCGCTGGATGTTTCCATTCAGGCGCAGGTACTGAACCTTTTAGATGACCTGAAAGCGGAATTTGGCCTCACGTATTTATTTATTGCGCATGGACTGAACGTGGTCAAACACATCAGCGACCGCGTCGGGGTGATGTATCTGGGCAAGCTGGTGGAAATTGCACCGAAAAAAGAGCTATATGCCAATCCGCTGCATCCCTATACGCAGGCTTTGCTTTCTGCGATTCCGTCCATAGACCCGACAAAAGCAAAAAAGCGCATCATTCTGAGCGGCGATGTGCCAAGCCCGATCAATCCCCCGGAGGGCTGTCGTTTTTGTTCGCGCTGCTTTAAGAAAACAGACGCATGCGACGGGTATGTGCCTCAGCTGCGCGAGATTACCCCGGGGCACTTTGTATCCTGCCGCCTTTATGAGCAATCATTATAATCGTTTAAAAAGAGCCGGACTGTTCAGAGTAAAACAGTCCGGCTTAATTTTTACATAAATACTTATTATTTGCCGAGGTATTCCATACCGATTGCATCTGCCGCGAGGATGGCGTGATAAAGTTGTTCAGGAGTAACGTCACCGAGCATATTGTGAATGGACTCACCTGGCGCACATGCTTTTTCCGCCGCAATCATCACCCTCGTTTTATCAGTGACACCGACTTGCTCCAGCGTGACAGGCAGCCCGACAGAATCACAGAAATCCATTACGTCTTCGATTTCTTCCATTGGAGCGTCTTCCAAAATCAACTGAGCAAGAGTGCCAAAAGCGACCAGCTCACCGTGCATGGCTTTCTCGCATTCTTCCAGCGCGGTAAAACCGTTGTAAACCGAGTGGGATGTTGCAAGTCCGCCATTATCCGCACCTACACCGCTGAGGTAGGTGTTTGCTTCGATAATTGCTTCCACAGCCGGAGTGAGGACGCCCAGCTCAGCTGATTTTTTTGCCTTGTATCCGTCTTCCAAAAGCGTATCGTAGCATAGCTCGCAAAGCGCCATTGCCGATTTTGTAATGCCTCCGTTTTCTAGACTGGGAGAATTTGTTTTCAGGCACATTCTTGCTTCAAAGTAGGTGCCGAGAGCGTCACCCATGCCCGCGATCAGAAAGCGAACTGGTGCATTTACGATAATGGAAGAGTCAACAATGACAGCATCCGGATTTTTGGGGTAGAAAATATAGTTGGAGAATGTGCCGTCGTCATGATAGATGACAGATAAACCTGTGCAGGGCGCATCAGTTGCACAAACAGTTGGGATAATCACAACGGGAAGCTTCTCGTAATACGCGGTTGCCTTCGCGGTGTCAATGGCGCTGCCGCCACCGATTGCACAGATTACGTCAATGTGATTGTCCTTTGCAATTTTCTGCATTTTTGCGATTTCTCCGGTGGAACTGATTCCTCCGAATACTTCAAACATAATTTTTGAGTCTTTTCCGTCGAAGCTTTTTTCGATTTTGGGCTGTGCCGCTTTAAATCCGCTCTTGCTGCAAATAAATAAAAATGAATTGCCAAGATCTTTTACGTGACCGTACAGCTCAAGCAACGCATCTTTTCCCTGTACGTATTTAGAAGGGGCTCTCATCAGTTTTAACATCGTTTCATCTCTCCGTTTTTCATAATAATCTGAAATTTAACAATATATTTATTATAATCTATAATTAACAAGGTTGAATATCCATACCGAAATATTGATATTGTTATCAGATTCTTTAGGATTAAACGCTTCAATGATAAAACGCTTTCCTAAAATATTCTGCACAGATGCAGTTGGTCCTTGAAAACCAAATTAAGTTCTTTTGATTGGAATTACATAATTATACAGCAATAAACAATAATAATAAAATTAGCAAAGGTTCTTGAAAAGGGCGCAACGACATGGTATGATAATAATCAGACAAAGATTGATATTATTTTAACAAATTAGCAATAAAATTTAAATTTAGGAGGAATACTTATGGCGCGATTTACTTTACCAAGGGATATTTACTTTGGGCCCGATGCGATCAGCGAACTGAAAAACCTGAAAGGTTATCAGAAAGCTTTTATTGTTACCGGCGGCCATTCCATGAGAAAAACCGGATTTTTGCAGAAGCTGGATGATGTCCTGAAAGATGCCGGTCTGAAAACCTTTATCTATGACGGTGTTGAACCCGATCCGTCCATTGAAAGAGTGTATGACGGTGCCAAAGCAATGCGCGAATTCGAGCCGGATGTGATTGTTGCCATCGGCGGCGGTTCTCCAATGGACGCGGCAAAAGCGATGTGGGTGTTTTATGAATATCCTGAGAAGACATTTGAAGACATCAAAAATCCGTTTACCATGCCGAAACTCAGAAAAAAAGCAATTTTTGTGGGCATTCCTTCCACAAGCGGAACCGCTTCGGAAGTAACGGCGTTCTCTGTTATTACGGATTATTCAACCGATATTAAATATCCTCTTGCCGACTTTGAAATTACTCCGGACATTGCTGTTCTGGATACCGATATACCGATGACAATGCCGAAAATGCTGACCGCGCATACCGGTATGGATGCTTTGACCCATGCTATTGAAGCGTACGTCGCTTCCGCCCGTTCGGACTTTTCCGACGCGCTGGCACTCAAAGCGATTTCCAGCGTTTTTGACAGCATCCTTGATTCATATAACGGCGATGCCGAAGCACGCGGAAAAATGCACATAGCCCAATGCCTTGCCGGCATGGCGTTTTCCAACGCACTGCTCGGCATTTCGCATAGCCTGGCTCATAAAACCGGCGCGGTGTTCCATATTCCGCACGGCTTATGCAATGCAATTCTGCTGCCGAATGTCATTCAATACAATTCCAGAGTCTGTATGGAAAGATACGCCCAAATTGCAAAAGAAATTGGGCTGCCGGGTGCCACGGACAAGCAACTCACCATTTCCTTGGTGGACGCTGTTCGTGAATTGAATAAAAAGCTGAACATTGCGCCGACCTATCAGGCCAATGGCGTCAGCGAGGAAGATTTCAAGGCGCACTGCAAGGCTATTGCTGAAAACGCCGTGGGCGATCCTTGCACAGGCTCCAACCCAAGAGCGACCGATGCTGAAAATATGCTGAAGGTACTTACCTGTGCATATTACGGCGAGGATGTAACATTCTGATTTCTCACTTTTATCAGCCATATTAAGCAGGACGGCCCGGAACGAGAATCGTTCCGGGCCGTCCTGCTTTCATATAGACGGAGTATATACTTCCACCGAGGGTACGGCTTTTCCGTTGCTCCAACCGCCCAGCGCGTAAATTTTACCATCCACGGCTTTTATTTGAAACCAGTTTCTTGGCGTGATCATCGATGATTTTTCCGTCCATTTGTCCGCCGCCGGGTCGTATTCCTCCGAGGAGGAAAGGGCGCCCTTTTCATCACTTCCACCGAATGCATATATTTTTTCGCCGACAACTTCCGTTTGAAATTCCATTCTTTGCTGAGCCATCGGTGATTTCGCCGTCCATTTGTCCGTTTCGGGGGAATATTCTTCTACGGAAGACAGCACGTGCCCATTTGCGTCCACTCCGCCCAGCGCGTAAATTTTACCTTTGATTGCCTGTACCTGAAATTTATATCTTGATTCCGGCATGGATGCTTTTCTAGACCATGTATCAGTTGTGGGGTCGTAGATCTCCACTGTGCCGCCAATCACATAAATTTTACCTTCGATTACTTCGGTCTGACTATTATAAGCTGATCCGGTGGCAAGCATCGGGGCTTTTACCGTCCACGTGTTGGCTGCCGGGTCATATGCTTCCACCGTATTTCCGCTGCCCGTGCCGCCCATTGCATATATTTTTCCACCGACTGTTTCAGTAAGAAAAATACTTCTTGTGACAGACATGGAAGGCTTTTTTGTCCAAACGCCGGTTGCGGGATCATATTCCTCGACGGAGGATAATTGATTGATCGTGTTTTGACTGTTATTGGCCGTATTGTTCCAACCGCCCATGGCGTAGATCTTTCCGTTTATCACTTGTGTTTGAAGATCCGCCCTCGGTGTGGACATGGAGGCTTTTGGGGTCCATCTGTTGGTTTCCGTGTCATATTCCTCCACCGAAGACAGGCTGTTAGAATACTGATCCAAACCGCCCAGCACGTAAATTTTTCCGTTTACTGCCTGGGTTTGAAACTGCTCCCTGGGTGTGAGCATGTCTGATTTTGCCGTCCAGCCCGTAAAAGTTTGAGCAGATTCACATCCGAACAAAGACAAAATTAATATCGCCGCTAATACCGGAACTATCATTTTTTTCATTGCATTGCAATATCTCATATAATCCCTCTATCCCGTTTCGCAGTATGTGTTTTTTTGAAATTGGAATCATAAATCCAGTATATTCCATCTTGATAAAAATTTCAAGAAAATGTGATTCTGTAGCTATGGTTACCGATATTCCTGCAAACAAATGATATACTGATGCCAACAAAAGAAAGGGAGGAACGAAAATGAAAAGAAAAATTATTCATATTGATTCTGAAAAGTGCAATGGCTGCGGATTGTGCGTAAATGCCTGCCATGAAGGAGCCTTACAATTAATAGACGGAAAAGCAAAACTCATCAGCGACAGTTACTGCGACGGTCTGGGCGACTGTCTGCCGGAATGCCCGACCGGTGCGATCGAGATTATTGAGCGCGACGCGAAAGAATATGACAAGGAGCTTGTGGAAGCGAAAATGAAGCTGAATGAGCAACCTCACGCCGGTGGGTGTCCATCCATGAGAGCGAAAGTGTTTGACCGTGCTCCCGCCAGAACGGAGTCAAATGTTTCTTCGGTTGTCAGTTCGGAGCTTCGCCAGTGGCCGTGCCAGCTGAAGCTGGTCGCGCCGAATGCACCGTATTTCAATCAGGCGCACATCGTGATCTGCGCGGACTGCACAGCCTACGCCTGCCCGAACATTCATCAGTTTATGAAGAATAAAGTGACCTTAATTGGATGCCCGAAATTGGACAATATAGATTACAGTGAGAAACTGACGGAAATTTTAAATCTGAATGATATTCAAAGTATCACTGTTGTACGTATGGAGGTTCCCTGCTGTGGAGGAATCGTCAATCATGTGAAAACCGCCCTGCAAAATTCAGGAAAAATAATTCCGTGGCATGTCATCACGATTGCTACCGACGGCGAAATTTTAGAAAATAATTAAAGGAGGAAAATATAAATGTTTTGTTTTCAATGTGAACAAACCGCAGGGGGAACCGGCTGCACGAAAATGGGGGTGTGCGGCAAGAGCAATGTTACAGCGAATTTTCAGGATGAACTGACCGGCGCGTTGGTTGGTCTGGCCAAGGCCGCGGGAAACGGCGGCCGCACCAAAAAATCAGATGAGCTGATTCTGCAAGGCCTGTTTATGTGCATCACCAATGTTAATTTTGACAATCAGGCAATTCAGTCGCTTACCGATGAAATTAAGAGGGAAAAAGATTCTTTGGCGCCCGGATGCGCTGCCTGTGCTTCGCACTGCGGCGGTACCGACAACCTGAACATGGAAGAGCTTTGGAACGGCGACGAGGACATCCGCTCGCTGAAATCCCTGCTTCTGCTGGGAATGAGGGGAATGGCTGCTTACGCGTATCATGCTTATGTTTTGGGATATACTGATGACGAAGTGACCGAATGGTTTTACAAGGGTCTCACCGCCATTGACTTTGAGCAGGATGCCTCCCGCCTTTTGGAACTTGTCATGGAATTTGGACAGGTGAATCTGAAGTGCATGGCGTTATTGGATAAGGCCAACACCGAGTCGTTTGGCAATCCCGTTCCGACCGAAGTTCCCAATATGATCGAAAAAGGCCCGTTTATTGTCATAACAGGCCATGACCTTTATGATCTGAAACAGCTTTTGGAACAGACAAAGGACAAAGGCATCAACATTTATACCCATGGGGAAATGCTTCCCGCACATGGATATCCGGAACTGAAAAGATATTCTCATCTGAAAGGGAATTTCGGGACTGCCTGGCAGAATCAGCAGAAGGAATTTGCCAACGTTCCCGCTCCGTTCCTGTTTACGACAAACTGCCTGATGCGCCCCATGCCGTCCTATTCCGACAGGGTATATACAACTGCCGTTGTCGGCTATCCGGAAATGCCTCATATTCAGGAAGTAAATGGAAAAAAAGATTTCAGCGTTGTTATTCAAAAGGCACTGGAGCTTGGCGGATATGAGCAGGATATGCATATGCCGGGTATCAACGGCGGAGAAAAGCTGATGACGGGTTTTGGGCACAATACGGTGCTGTCGGTTGCCGATCAGGTGATTTCAGCAGTAAAATCGGGCGCTTTAAAACACATTTTCCTGATTGGCGGATGCGACGGTGCGAAGCCCGGCAGAAATTACTTCACTAAACTGGTAGAACTTACACCACCGGATACTGCCGTCCTGACCTGCGCCTGCGGAAAATACCGTTTTAACGATCTTGATATGGGAACGGTCGGCGGGCTGCCGCACATCATGGATATGGGGCAGTGCAACGATGCGTACTCCGCAATCAAGGTTGCGGTTGCTCTTTCAGAGGCTTTCGGCTGCGGCATCAATGAATTGCCGCTGTCCATTGTATTGTCGTGGTATGAGCAAAAGGCAGTCTGCATCCTGCTGACCCTGCTTTCACTCGGCATCCGCGATATTCGTTTAGGCCCGACACTCCCGGCCTTTGTTTCGCCGAATGTCTTTAAAATACTGGTGGAGAAATTCAACATAATGCCGATCACTACACCCGAGCAGGATTTGGCGGCCATGTTGAAATAGGAGGGTTCCCCGATGAAAAAGAATTTTATAAAAAATATAGATTTTTCAACTGCGCTGACTTTGGCGGATCTGGTGGCTTATCAGCAGGGGCAGGTCGTCAGCAAAACGCTGGCGCAGAATCCGGCGGTCAGTTTGACGGTTTTCGCTTTTGATCAGGCGGAAGAAATCAGTTCCCATGAATCGAGCGGGGACGCCATGATGATTGCACTGGACGGAGAGGCTGAAATTACGATTGGCTCGGAAAAGCATATTGTAAAAGCGGGCCAAACCATTATTATGCCAGCGAACATACCTCACGCGGTTTATGCTTCACAGCAGTTTAAAATGTTCTTAATTGTTGTTTTCCCAAATTGATAGAGCTGTAATGATAACGGATACCCGGTGATTGTTTTAATCGCCGGTTATCCGTTTTTTTAAAGGTGATAAGTCGAAAAAGCATGAAATAATTTGAAGCTTGGACACTGGTCGAATTCTATCTTAAATTGAGGAATAATATCTTATTTTATAGCTTTATATACAAATAAAATCGTTTACAAATAAAAGTTATTTAAAACAAATTTAAATCTGCAAATTCTGTGACTGGGGCGTGACCGGAGGGGAATATAATCGAAAGCAGAAGTTAACAATATTTTACAAATAAGTATGAAATTGAAATGGTATCGCAAAATGAGCCTTTGATATAAGAAAAAAGGAGCAGTGATTAAAAATGAGCGCAATTAAAAAACTGCAATTACGCACAACCTCATTAATCTTGACTTTCGCAATTCTGACGGGCTGTGTATTTACCACCGCTGTTACGAGGTCGGCTTTCGCTGCGAGTGATTCCGGGCACGATTCCGGGCATGATTCAGGTAATGTTATGGGACTGCTTGGCGTAGCAGAAGATCAGTCCATTCAGGCCGGGATCGTCACCTTTCCAGTTAATGTATATAAGTACAATACAGATTCCATAACCGTTCCCATAACCGGATCAGGCAACAAGACAGAAAGAGCGATTAATCTTGCCACACGGGCTTTGTACACATCGGGTAAACGGGCATTGTATTTTGGCGGCAGTAACCTCGGCAGCAGTTTGACTGGAAGCGGTAACGGTCAAGGTGCTTGGAATACTTATAACAGCTCCGGATCAATAGACGGTTTTGTTTATCCGGGAATTGTGCAGACTGAACTTACAGATGCAACGGTGAACGGGCAATTACGATTTGATTCGAAATATGTTCAATCCGATTTCTTTGGAGCAGCAAAAACTATAAAAGACAGGAATAATGTTAATCATCCTGATAAAACAGTCTATGAAAATTCAAAGTTTCAGTTCCGCCTTGGTACGGATGGATATTACTCATATGACAGTGAAGAGGATAGTGCAACTTTTGACGCTACGAAGAAAAAGATTGAAATAGCAGAACAAGAGGAAGGAACTACTGGAGACGCCCGTGGCTTCTGGCCGTTTGGAAGCCAAGAATGTTCATTTGGATTGAGCATGGGAATGGAATTCCTCATTCCAAAAGATGGCCAGATCAATGATGACAATATGGTGTTTCAATTTTCCGGTGATGACGATGTCTGGGTGTTCGTTGATGGAAAGTTGGCCTTGGATATCGGCGGGATACACAGACCCCGGTCTGGCTCCATTAATTTTAATTCAGGTCTTGCACGTGTGGATGATTATGTGCCGAGTCTAAACGCAAATGGCAGTGTGAATACTAGCCATTATGGTTCGGTAGAACAAAATATTTATGATGATTTAGGGGTGGACAACAGCGATCCGACTACCAAACACACAATAAAAATATTTTATATGGAGCGCGGCGACGGCGGTTCAAACTGTAACATCAGATTTAACATTCCGACTACCACAGCTGTGACGGATGGCGGAATCAGTACTGCGAAAACCGCGACGGCGACAGCGAAAGAAATAGCGGATCGTACGTACAATATCAACCTGAAAGCATGGGCTAATCCGGCGACCGTTACAGGCACCTACAAGCCTTATGATCCGCAGCATCCGCCAGAAGACGGGCCTTATTATTTAGACGATGACGGCGAGACGGAAATTAAGTATAAATTGGAAGGCACCCAGCAGAATACGGTCTACAAGTGGTATAAAGAGGCTGATTTTTCCGGATCTGAGGTGCAGGTAACTGCCAAAGGTGATTCAACCCCCCTTTATATTAAAACGGCTGAAGCAAGTCAGACTGATACCCCAATTTATTCATCAGCTCTGAGTACAAGCAAGCATTACTATGTCGGAACTTCAAAAACAGAAGTTTCTTATAGGAGTAGAAAATGGCGTGACATCAATAATTACAACTCTACGTATACGCCAAAGACAAGGTCAACCGATACTAACAGTAGCCATTACCAGTTTTATGACAGAACCACTACGGTTGACACCTATGCAGCGCTTGATGAAGTTCCCTATCCGCCGGTTTCCGGAACAAACTATTATATTTTAAGTGGCGGCAAATATATTCGGGTTTATTTTAAAGCAACAATAGAGGAAGTAAAGGAAAAAGTCTGGTACAAGGGGGATACCCGATTAAACCCACAGCCGGACAATATTTATGCTGGTGACAGCACAGGCGGTTCAACAGACGGAACGGTGGAAGGCGCAACCGTCAAAGACTATATTGATCCAAGATTTATGTTGATTGATGACGATAATGATGCGTTAGAGGATGGGGATACTGTTGCTGACGACGGGATTCTCCATATACCGGGCAGCGGCAACGCTTATATTGTCTGGACGGATCAGACCATCCCGGTAAGCACGGAAGACGACCCGGACGCGTGGGAAGCGGATTTCAAAGTTCAGGCCAAACCTGAATTCATAGGCGGAAATGACATTCCGACCAATGCCGATGGTTCGGGCGTCTTTAAAAATGATGCAGAGCTGAAGAGCTTTGATATTCCCACTGTGAATGTAAAGCCGGTTTTCTATCTTGACAATGAAGAAACTACCATTTTCCGCGGAGAGGAAGTTCCAGATTCCACATTAGCACCGTATACGCTTGACCGCGACGGACATAAAGTTACGGGTGGTGACATTTTCTGCGGGAAAGGTTCCACAGGGGACTTCAGTTACCAGTGGTTCAAGGCGGAGTGGCAAAATGGAGCGTGGGCTAAGAATGATACCGCATTGGCCAGTAGCGCGGCCTTCCCCACAGCGATTACTCCCGACGACAGCACATTCTATATGTTGGTCGCCACCTTTGACCCAAGTGCAGACGGGACTGCTTCCGCAGACAATTGCGGTGATTATATTGCGGGGGATACCCCAAATAAGACGGTTCCGAATGATAAGGATCAGCCGAACGGCGTTTATACTGCGAATGTCGTAAAAGGCCAATTATTGATTGGAAAAACCATTACCAATAAATACCCCGCGCCGGACAGTGTCCGCGCAAAGCAAAGCTTTGTGTTTAAGGTTGAACGCCGCGATCATTTGAGCGACGTAACTCCCGCCGATACTTTCTATGAAGTGATTACTCTGGATAGTTCTTTAAGTGGATCCAAGACCATTACCGGGCTGAAAAAAGGGTTCTACAAGGTAACGGAAGAAACCGGCGATGCGTGGAGGTATACACAGACTGCGGTTAATGATACAGATGTAGTTACAACTGCTGACTATTCCAGCACTTCAGCCGACCAAAAGATGTATATCGGCAGACTAACAAGCGTTGCGGGTGCCTCTAAGGCTTACTATGGTGCAGCAGCAAATGACTATCATGTTACACCGAATCCGGCGGAGATCAGTTTTACAAACACGCTTGCAAAAGGCAAATGGCTCGGCGATACAACCGTTAAAGTGAATACCATTTCAGCAGCGGTACCCGCTGTGTAAGACTGCGGCATGCAAAATACAATGAATGCGCTTTGGAGGAAAATGTGAAAAAAACGACAGGAATTATTGGAAAAATCATTTCAACAATCACCCTCCTGTGCGTGGTGGTGGTAGCCGTGATTGTTGCTGGGCCGAGGATTATCGGCTGGCAGCCGTATGAGGTGCTCAGCGGCAGTATGGAACCCACGTATCATGTTGGCAGTGTTATTTATGTAAACAAGACCGCCGCGCAAAATGTGAGCGTAAACGATCCCATAACATTCCTTATGAGCGACGGCACAACGATTGTAACACACCGTGTGGTGAAAATAGACGCGCAGAACAAGCTTTTTTACACCAAAGGTGATGCGAATAAAGTGGAGGACGGCGGTGCGACGCCGTTTTCAAGGCTGGTTGGGAAACCGGTGTTTTCCATCCCCGGGTTAGGCTATTTTACTTCTTTTTTGAATACAAGACGGGGAATGATTATTGTTGGAACCATTTTATTTTGCCTGATCATCCTCACGTTTTTACCAGATCTGCTTATGAAGATAGGACAAAACAGGGGCGAAACCAAAATTGATGGAGAGTCAAAGGAGGGTTAAAGCATGAAATTTCCCCAAAAAGAAATCTTCCGAAAATTCGTGCCGCTTTCTCTTGCGCTGATCATGCTGGCTGCATTTGCCGTTGGCGGTACAAGAGCGTATATGCTGGCGAAATCGGATCAAAAAACCAACACGTTCACCAAAGGCGACGCTGATATTGAAGTAAGCGAACCGGGTGACGGAACCTACACCATTGATAGCAGCAATACGGTTGCCAAAGAAGTGTATGTCACCAATGATAAAAAGACTACACCGAATGCAATTCCAGTCTATGTTCGGGTGCGTCTTGTACCGGTTGTAATCGACAGCGACGGAAACGGAACAGGCGATCCGGTATCGGTTACCTATCCGAATTTAAACATTTCCAAATGGCAGGCAGTCGGCGAGTATTACTATTACAAAGGGATTTTACAGCCGGGTGCTACGACGGAAGACCTGATAAAATCAGCTACTATTGCGGCTGGAATTCCGTCGGGCAAAAAGGTTGAAATTCAGGTGATCGCCGATTCTATCCAGATCGTCGGAGCTGCTTCGAAGGAAGCGTGGGGTCTTGTTTACAGCGGCGGGACATGGAAATCTGCTTGATATATTACGTTATGTTGACTTGCTGAGGAAACAGCTGAAAATAAATTATTATTTTAGGAGGAAATCAGAAATGAAAAAAAAACTTGTAATCGGGGTAACTTCTTTAGTGCTCGTAGCGGCACTTGCAATTGGGGGAACCATGGCATTAATGACAGCGAAAACAGACACAAAGACCAATGTATTTACCGTAGGCGCAGGTCTTTCCGGTGAACTCAAAGAACCGCTCTATAACACGACAATTGACAATTTTACAACACCAAATGCAGTAACGATTCCGACTAGCCATATTCCTGGCGAAGTGATGGCTCAAAAATTTACAGCGGGTACCGTTATTGACAAGGACCCGGCGGTTGCCAATTTAACACCTGCCGATACAACACCAGGCAAAACGGATGAGCAGAAATCCTCAACAGTATGGGTAGCCATTAAGCTTGCATACTCTGGTGCCGCTAATACTTTTGCAAAAATTGACGACTTCGCTACAATTGATTTTAACACAACAAATTGGGAAGCAAAAGACGCAACCAATACTGTTTTCTATTACAAGACGACACTTGCCGCAGCCGCAAAAACAGCTACTCTGTTTAATCACGTAACGATTGACAATGATGCAGTCAGCGTAGGGACCGCAAAGGTCATGCATGGATTTACCATCACTGCTACCGCTTATATGGTTCAGGCCGCGAATGTAACTTACGATCAGGCAAAAACAGCTTTGGATACAGCAATGGCATAAGCAAAATACCCAATGGTTTATTAAAAGGCACGGGCTGGTTTCAGCCCTTGTCAAAGGATAAAATCCTGCTTAGGAGGACCCAGAAATGAAGAAAAAAATAGCATTGATTGCCACTTCGGCGATTGTTGCGGCTGCGCTTGTTGTTGGAGGAACATTAGCATACTTTACCGACAAAGGAACTGCCTCCAACGTCGTTACCATGGGCAATGTGCGTATCTCTCTGGAAGAGCCGGGGTTTGGTGAATGGACAGACAACACCTTCACATTGACTAATGTAATGCCGAAAGATGTAATCGATAAAGATCCTACCATTACCAACACCGGTGACCATGACGCGTATATCCGTTGCAAGATTACGGTGAAAGACCTTCCGCAATACACTGGAGAAAATTCAACTACTTCAGAACAAGATTTGTTAGCAGGATTAAATATTGATAAAGACTGGGTTCTTAACCCGACTGATCATTATTACTACTATCAGAAGGTTCTGAAGAATCAGTCAGATGCGGATCATTCCGTTCAATTCTTCACAAAGTTTACAGTTCCGGAAAAATGGGACAATTCATTTGCTGACAAAACGTTTACGATCGGCATTGTTGCCGAAGCAATTCAGGCGGATAACTTTACTCCGCACAGCACGAATAATGGAACAAAAGATGTCATAGACGGTTGGAAGTACCTCGACAGCGGAGAAGTTGCAGTACAGTCAGCAACGCCTTTGTCATAACCAGTACAAGGCCAAATAAGCAACGTGGAAAAGCGGAGAAAACCGGCTGCCATGTTAAGAGGGAATGATGCAATGAAAAACAAAGTATTAAAAAAACTGAATCGGATTGCACTCATCTCAATAGCAGTTGCGGCGTTAATGGCTTGCAGCTCGTTCACTGCTTTTGCCGCGGTATCAACGCCGGAAGCGAAAGTCATTTACACCGGAACGACGAAGACCGTGACGGTTCAAAATCCGGTTAACCTCAACACATTTGCCGACCTGATGCCGGGGGAAACAACCGGCAGGCAAAGCATTGTTATTCAGAACGACAGCAGCCAGAAAATGCAGGTTTATTTTCAGGCAAATCCCTCTGAGGAAAATCCAAACAAAGTAATTTCCAAAAAACTTCTTGACGGATTGATTTTAACGGTCACCTTCAAGTTGGATGATAATACTGCGGAGCAGACGCTGTATGTTGGGCCTGCATCCGGGAAAACGGCCGACAAAGATATCGTTACAAACCCAATCTCATTGGGCTATGTTTACGGAAACAGCGTAACCGGAAAAATTTTCGCTACGCTGACAGCCCCTGAAAAAATGGATAACGAGTTTCAATCGGCCAATGCAAAAATAGCATGGAACATTCAGTTTGACGTACAAACCTCCAGCAGCAGCGGCGGTGGCGGCGGTGGCGGTGGCGGTGGCGGTAACGCAAATAATTCAATTGTTTTTGAGAGCATCAACCCGGAGTCTACTCCGCAGATAGGTCCGGCTTCATCCGAACCTGTGCCGGCAGAGACAATTGGGAATGAGGACGTTCCGCTTTCTAATCCACCGAAAACCGGTGAAAGCTCAATGTATGTCTGGGTGTTTGTGATTGTTGCATTGACGGCCGCAGTTGTCTTCATTGTAACGAAAAGAAAAATGAAATCTGAAACAAGAACAAAATAATTGAAATGAGCTCTGCTTCCGGCTTTTATTCCGGAAGCAGAGATTTTTCTTAAATTTTAGCACTCCTACATATAGAGTGCTAAAATTAACATTTTGATCATATTTTATCTGAATTTTTTTCATAATCTTTAGATATAGTAATAATTGTTAAAGGAAGCAAAGCTTCCGGAAGACAAATAATTATTTTGGAGGTTTTTATGATGTTTGATTTAATGCCGTTTGGACGCAGGGAAAGTAATCTCTTCAATTATTTTGATAACATGGAGAAAAACTTCTTTGGCGATATATCGCAGGGTTTTTCATCATTCCGTACGGATGTTATCGATCATGGAGACAAATATGTTCTGAAAGCGGAACTGCCGGGCTTTAAAAGAGAAGATATCAAAATTGATATTGAGGGCAGCAGCCTGACCGTCAGCGCAGAGCACAGCGATGAAACCGAAGAAAAAAAGGACAGCTACATTCGCAGGGAGCGCAGATACGGTTCGTTTTCCCGCAGCTTTGATATCTCAAATATCAAAGGCAGTGAAATTTCCGCGGAATACAAGGATGGTATTTTGGAACTTAGTTTGCCGAAGATGGAAACCGCAGTGCCTGAAACACGCAGAATTGAAATTCGGTAAAATAATGAAAAGCTTGGACGCCTGAGACGAAATCTCAGGCGTCCAGTTTTTTGTTCCATTAAAACTTCAAATCCATCACGGCGCCGGTGTAGCGATTGATTTACTTCAATTATTTTGATATAATTGAAGCAATAAAAACATAAAATTCCTGCCAGGGAGCGTGAATATATGAATAAAATAAAAATCCTTCACTGTGCGGATTTGCACCTTGGCGCAGAACTTGCGTCTGTTGGCAATAAAGCGAGACAGCGCAGGGAAGAAATGCTGATGACTTTTGACAGAATCGTTTCCATGTGCAAAACGGAAAGCGTGGAATTGCTTCTGATTGCCGGAGACTTATTTGAAAGCTCCAATACAGACAGTGCGGCCGTCCATTCCGTGAAAAAAGCTTTGTCTGAAATTCCTGACGCGGTGGTTGCCATCGCACCCGGAAATCACGACTATGTGTCGTTGGACTCCCCGTATGCCGATGGGGACTGGCCCGCCAACGTACATATTTTTCAGTCCGGAATTGACTTTTTTGAACTCCCCGATAAAGGAGTACGCGTGTGGGGCGCGGGATTTACTGGGACTTATGTCACAGAATCTCTGCTAAAAGAAGTCAATGTACCTGAAGATGATATGGTGAATATTTGCGTTATGCACGGCGATTTGGTTGCAGAAAATCAGACAAGCAACTACAATCCGGTGACTCCTTCGCAAATTCGATTCAGCGGTATGGATTATATTGCGTTTGGCCATATTCATATGCGTACCGAACTTTTGCATAGCGGCAGAACCGCTTATGCCTACTGCGGCTGCCCCGAAGGAAGGGGCTTTGACGAACTGAATGAAAAAGGCGTCTATATCGGTACGGTCTTGAAAGACAAGTCCGACCTCGTTTTTCGGCCGGTGTGCAGAAGAATGAACCTTGAGGTTCGTGTTGATGTCAGCGGGGCGTCGGCAAACAATGAAGTGGCTGCGATCATCCTTCATACGCTGAAACAGAAATTCGGCGAAACTTATTCGGAGAATTTATATAAAGTGATTCTGGAAGGTGCGCTTGGTGCAACCTTCTCGCCGGATTGTGCCGCGATTGCGGTCAGATTGGAAGATGAACTGTATTTTGTTAAAATAAAGGATGAAACGCATATACAAGTGGACGTAAATGCATTGTCAAAAGAAACCTCATTAAAAGGGATTTTTGTCCGAAAAATGCTTGAGAAAATTAACGCCGGCCTGAAAGATGAAGCACAGGCGGCACAGTACCGGCGCGCTCTTTACATCGGATTAAAAGCGTTTGACAGTGAGGTGAAGCTCAATGAAAATTAACAGAATTCACATCGGCCATTTTGGCAGGCTGAAAGAATATTCACTGGATTTGGAGAACGGCTTCCAAATCATATACGGTAACAATGAAGATGGAAAAAGCACTATTATGGCTTTCATCAAAATGATGTTCTACGGTTCTGAGGGAAGAAGCGGTGACTTGGCAAGAAATATACGCAAAAAATATTTGCCTTGGGACGGGGCCAAAATGTCCGGATTTATTGAGTTTGAAGACAATGGGATTGTTTACCGTATTGAGAAGCTGTTCGGAGCTTCCAATGCGACGGATAAAATCAGCTTATGGAACACGGCAACGGGGGAAAAGGAGAAAATTGCGAGCGGAACCGACCTTGGTCAACGCTTTTTTGGTATTGGGGCCGCGGCATTTGAAAAGAGCGTATTTATTGGACAAGCGGGAAGCCTGGCAGGCCCCGGTGCAGATAGAGACGATGAAATAACGCAGAAGCTTTTGAATTTGGTTTCAACAGGGGACGAGAGCGTGTCTCAGAGGAAGGTTGAAACCCGCTTGCAGGCTGCCAAAGATGAACTGAAATCCAGAAGCGGCCGGATCGGCGTTTTAGATAGAAAACATCAGCAGCTCGACCGGCTTGCAGAGGAACGTGCCGTCGCTCTGATAGAAGAAGAAAAGAAAAAGCAGATGGAACTCCAGCACGCTGAATTGGCCGAAAAAAAAGATACTTTGGAGAAAGACTATCAGAATTATAAATCTCGATATGATTTACAGGGAAAACTTGCTCAGCTTCAGGGTCTGGACAAAATTATTCAGAAGAAAAAAGAAATTGACAGGCAGACAGAAGAGTGTGAAGCAAGAAAAGGTCTTCTTACTGCGGGCGATACTGCTTTTAATGACGGGTTTGTCAACAGCGGAGAGGAAATGATTGCCCGCATTCAATCTCTTGATGAGGTTCTGTCTGAAAGAAACAGAAATGTGCAGGCGCTGGAGGACGAGAATCTTTCTTTAAACAAACAACCCGCTCCGGAGATTGCACCGGAAATATTGGAAAAAGTTAAAAATCAGGAAAAGGAACGGATTCAAGCACAGCAAAACATCATTTCTATAAAAGAGTCAATCCGTGTACTCGCCGAAGCGCAGAAAAAACAATCCGCACTGATGGAAACGGAAAAGCTGCTGCGTGAGACAACGGCACAAAAACAGGAACAGGAAAATACTTTCCGCAAAGTTTTGCTGAATCTGGACGAAGCTCAAGGTTCGTATCTGGATTACAAGGCAGATTCCGACCGCAAGAACAGTCAACTTGACACTGCCAGACAACGGAAGGAAAGTGCAAATACCGCGCATCAGAGTGCCTTACAACACTTGGAATCCGTACGAATGCTTTCCGCACAAAAATTAGAAATGGCTGATGAACGGCTGAAACAGGCTTCTTCCCCCAAACAGGTTATTGTCAACGAAAACGCGGGACGCGAACTGAACAAAGGAATATTAATCGCGGCGATTCTGATTGCTGCGATGTCAATCGTTTTAGGAATCATCGTTCCTCTTTGTTTTGCCGGTTTGGCTCCTGCGGCTGTAATGGGTGTTTTGGCTTTTCGCAAAACCAAAACAAGGGCTGTAGCCACCACTGTTGTGGATGAGGCCGAAGCTGCGAAGGCAAAATCCAATATGGAAGATGTGCGTCTTGCCGTGGCACGCGAAACGGAAGAAGCCGGGCGGAGGGAGCAGCGAACCGCAGCTGAGTTAGAGCAAGCAATTGCCGAGGCTGGGCAGGCGCAAAAATCGGCTGCTCAGGCGGAAGAACTCTGTCAAATGGCGATGGAGCAGATGTCCGCGCTTGAACGCGGGAAAAATGAATTGAAGCTGAAGCTGGGATTTATCAATGAAAAGCTCACCGACATTTCAAAGGAAATCCAGGCTAAACGCTCGGAATTTCAGGGCAGCGGTTCGGTGCAGGAGTACGATCTTCAGAGCTTACACGAGCAGCTAAATGCAAAATCTGCCTATGAGTCCGCGCTTGCCAACAACATGAAAAGCCAGCTGTCCAATCTGGGATGTGAAACAATAGAGGGACTTCAGAATAAGCATATGCAGTTCCAAAACTATCAAAGTAAAATGACTGCAAAACAGGAGGGGCTGAACAAAGCCAAAGCCGCTCAGGAACAGGCCAAAGAGAGCCTCCATGCGGCAATACAGGCATTCATCTTGTTTGTCAGCAGTTATCAATCTGTTTCCTGCTATGAGGAAGCGGCAGAAGCAATACACGGCTTAAAGACCTTGATTGATGAAATCAATTCTGTGCGCCTGAGGATTAAAAGCCAGTCGGATTACCTGAAAGAGGAAATGCACGGTAAAACCATTGAGCAGCTTGAACGGGAGGCCGGCGCCGTTCGTGAGCAGATACTGAGCGCCTGCGGGGGAATTTTACCGGAGATGCTTGACGACCGGCAAATCGTACAGCTGAAACAGCTTAGCAATGAAAGTTTTGAGCAGCTTCAAAAGGCCACGGAGGCTTTGATTCAATTGAGTTCCAGTATTAAAAACCAGTTCGCGGGCAAAAAAAATGTCAGTGAGCTGGAAGAAGAAGCGGCATTGCTGAAAAAAGAGATTTTGGAAGAAGAGAACGATTATGAATGTCTTGATCTTGCCCAAACGACGCTGGTAGAAGCTTTTAATGAGATTCGCCAAAGCTTCGGTCCTCTTCTCAATGAGAAGACAGCGGCGGTTTTTAACAGAATAACGGACGGTAGATACCAGAATGTAATCATTTCAAGAAATTTTGATATCAATGTGCAGGATGCGGAAAATTCAGTTTCACATGAGTGGCAGTATTTAAGCAGCGGCACAATCGATCAGGCTTATCTCGCACTGAGGCTGGCGGTTGCGGGCTTGTTGTCGGAAGAGGGCCCAAAGCTGCCGCTGATGCTGGATGATGTTTTTTTACAGTACGACGATGACAGAACACGTCAGGGCTTAAAATTCCTTGTCGATTATGCCCGTGAGGGCTCGGGTTCGCAGATTATTCTTTTTACCTGTCATAAAAACATTCTACTCTTGGCGGAACAGGAAGGCTTGGATGCGGTGACGAAAAGTATCTGCGGGTTAGTGCGTAGCTGATATTTTGCTGAGTTAAATTTTTAGCTTTGTTTTAAGTTACAAATGGAAATAAATGGTTTTATTTAATGCCATTTTGTGGTATTATATATTTTGACGGGAATTATCTTTAGCAATCCTGCTGGGAATATGGTGGAAACGTTATCTTGGAGGAGAGTATAAGTGAAAAAAAGAATCAATGCACCCATAACGGCTGTTTTTATAATCGCTATTTTTGTTGTGTTTATGATTCTGTCTTTCAGCAGATATTCCTTTTTGATTAATAAGACTTTTACCGATGAAGTACAGGA
Organism: uncultured Caproiciproducens sp.; assembly: GCF_963664915.1. Classification (NCBI taxonomy): domain Bacteria; kingdom Bacillati; phylum Bacillota; class Clostridia; order Eubacteriales; family Acutalibacteraceae; genus Caproiciproducens; species uncultured Caproiciproducens sp. The sequence goes on along the minus strand of NZ_OY761810.1, from coordinate 219,696 downwards.
AAATTTATCGGCTGATACCCTACATAACGCCGAAATCATAAATGCGGAACTAAATAAAACGGTTTCATCAATGGAATTTGCTGCCCAGGTTATTGGTGCGGAGAATAACGGGTTGGATAAGGCATGTATCGGCAGTCTTCTCTCCGAATTAAAAACAACAAACCAATATTCAGCAGTGGCGGTAGGCCTGCCCAACGGAACCTGTTATTTGGATGGGGGACAAACTATCCAGATCGCGGATCGCCCTTATTTCAAGCAGGCAATGGGTGGAAACGTCGCCATTTCTCAGGTATCACAGTCAAGGGTTGACGGCACCAGCAGCATTGTCGTCACGGTGCCTGTCCGGTGCGAAAACAGGGTTTCCGGGACAATCAGCACCATTATTCAGACACAGGCGTTCAGCAAGCTGTTTGCGGTAAAGGACTCTGAAAAGGGAGACAACTGGATTACTCAGGGAGATGGGACGATCATAATGTCACCGAATTCCCAGCATACATATGCGAATATCTTTACGGATACGAATTTGGCATTGGAAAGTTCGGATTCTCTCAATCAGATGAAAGCTGCCATGAAAAATGGACAATCGGGCAATGCACATTATTATTCAAATATGGGTGAGTATTACGTTTATTATACGCCGATCGGCATTGAAGGCTGGTATACGATCGGCACGGTTTCCATTAATGCCGTCACGTCAAAATCCAACAAAATTTTAAATTATACCATCTCTCTGGTTATTAAGCTTGCAATCGCGCTGATGCTGTTTGCGGCCTATGTTCTCATGTCTGAAAGGAAAAACAGGGAACAGCTTCGGAAAAAAAATCAGGAACTGAAGAGTACCAAGCTGGAACTCGAGGCTTTTATTGCCAATCTGCCGGGCGGCGCATTTCGCTTTAGCGCGGACGAGAAATCGGAATTTCAGTTTGTGAGCAACGGGCTTTTAAAAATGCTGGGATATACGAGGGAACAATTTCTCGGCAAATATAAAAATTCTTTTTATAATATGATCTATGAAGAAGACCGCCTGCAAACGATCAACAGCATACACCATCAGATTGCCAAAGAGAATTTTGCAGAGGTAAAGTACCGGATTGTAACGGCGGAAGGAAAAATTCGCTGGCTTCTGAACCGGGCAAAGATTGTAACGCATGAAGACGGTTACCGGGAGTTTTATGCGGTTGTGGTTGATATTACCGAGTCAAAACAAGCCCATAAAAAAGCAAATGATGTTATGACGCAGCTTCAGACTCTGGCAAACAGCATACCCGGCGGAGTGGCTCAGTATCTTTATGACGGTACACTTAAGCTGATCTACGCAAGCGACGGATTCTACAAGCTGTCAGGGTATTCAAAAGCCGAATATGCGCTGCTTCTCGGAGAAGAAGGCATCCGAAATATTCATAGGGAGGATTCCCATCGCGTAACGACTGTAATACAAAAGCAAATGGCGGAGAGCGAGCCTGTTGCCGCAGAGTATCGCATGGTTAAAAAAGACGGAAGTGTGATTTGGGTTTCTTTAAGCGGTTCCCGCACGGTCAACCAAAACCAGCAGGTTATTTACCAGTGCGTTTATACGGATATTACGTCGCTGAAACAGACACAGGAAGAATTGGAAGTGGAAAAGGAGCGCTATCAGATAGCCGAAAATCTTTCCGATGATATTCTGTTTGAATATGACATTGTTACAGACCATATGGACTTTTCTCCTCTTTTTACCGCCCTTACCGGACAGTATCCGCACATTTCCGATTTTCTGAAGGATATCCTGCAAAATCAAAGCATCTGCGCTGAGGACCTGCCCCAATTAAAAGCGCTTTTAAATGAATTCCGGCTGGGGAATTCGGAATATGGAATCGAATTCCGTTTTATAACCAAAATGGGGCAGCACATTTGGCATCGCGTAAGAGCCAAAATCATGTATGATTCCTATGGAAAGCCAAGTAAGGCGGTCGGAAAAGCTTATAACATTGATATTCAGAAAAAAGAAATGCTAAGGCTGATGGATAAATCGCAGCGAGACCCGTTGACAAATCTTTTCAACAAAACTTCAACACAGTCCCAGATTGAAGATCATTTGATCAATACAAATGCACTGGGAAAACACGCGCTGATGATGATTGATATTGACAACTTCAAAGCCATCAATGACCAGTTCGGGCATATGACAGGGGATGAAGTAATCAGTGAAATTTCCGGCAAGCTCCAAAAGCTGTTCCGCACTTCGGATGTTGTCGGCCGTATTGGCGGAGATGAATTTATTGTCTTTCTTCGTGATATTTCCACGGATGATTTGATCTCAGAAAAAGCGACGGCAATGTGTGATGTTTTTCGGAATACGCATGTCGGCGAGCATTTGGGCTATAAAATTTCCGGAAGTATTGGTATCGCCTTGTATCCGGACGATGGAAAAACATATCAGGAGCTTTACCCGAAAGCGGACAGTGCGCTTTACAAAGCGAAAAATCGGGGCAAGGATTGTTTTGAGTTTTATTCTGAGATGCCGGATTTTAAAATATGAAATTGCGGCGGTAAGGAGACGTTGTAAACTCCATGCCGCTTTTTCAACTTTCACAATAATATAATTAAAATAGTGAATACTATTATAGCGATTGAATCGGCAGAAAAATCCCGGTTATGTAGGGAATTGCTATCAATCGTTGGAAGGCGTGAGATATAATGGCAATTAACAGGATTATGCGCGTTGCTTTAAAGGCGCTTTCCTATCCCGATATCGATATGAAGAAAACCTATAAAATTTACCGTGCAATTATTAATATGAAAAATTTTCACATTAGGAAATACTTCTACAGAACATGGGACCATGTCGTATCCTTTGAGAACCACAATATTCCGGTAAGAATATTCGCCCCGGATGCAGGGGGGGCTCAGTCCATCTTGATCTTTTTTCACGGAGGCGGTTGGGTTACCGGAAATATCGACAGCTATAATGAGGTATGCGCGAACATGGCAAATATGACCGGCCATATTGTGGTGTCAGTCGATTACAGACTTGCGCCGGAGTACCATTTTCCGGCCGCGCCTGAAGATTGTTACCGTGTAGTCCAGGAAATTTTCTTGCATACGAATCTTCTGAAAATCTCTGCGGATAGAATCACAATTATTGGCGACAGCGCAGGCGGCAATTTGGCAGCAGCCGTATCTTTGATGGCGCGTGACAGAGGAGAATTTCTGCCCATGCGGCAGATACTGATCTATCCGGCGACCTACTTCGATCATACGGAGCAGTCGCCGTATGCCTCTATTCGTGAAAATGGCACCGATTATCTGCTGACTTCCAAACGGATCTGTGATTATATGGCACTGTATATGGCGAGTGACAAAGATTTAAAAAACCCTTACTTTGCTCCGCTGGCGTCCAAAAATTTCAGCCTCCAGCCAAAAACTTTGATTATCACGGCAGAATATGATCCGCTTCGCGATGAAGGGGAGGATTATGGTATGCGTTTGAAGAGTGCCGGTAACGAGGTGGAAGTCCACCGTATTCCGGACGCGCTGCATGGCTTTTTTTCCTTGCCCTCGGTTTTTCCGCAGGTTAGGGAGTGTTATCGGATCATCAATGACTTTTTAAGTGAGGGATCGGAGCAGTGAGCCGAAAAACGGTTGGTTGGAATAGTTTGGACAATGCCGCGAAAATATTTCCGCCCACGAGCGACAAACGGGACACAAAAGTGTTCCGTTTTGCCTGTGAGCTGTTTGAGCCTGTTCAGCCGGAAGCTTTGCAGACAGCGCTAAATCAGACAATGGATGTGTTCCCTTTTTTTCGTTCCATTTTGAAAGGCGGACTGTTTTGGTATTATCTTGAGCGCAGCGATATCCGGCCCTTGGTAAAGACGGAAAGCAACCCGCCCTGCAGCGTTATCTATGACCCAAACCATAGAGGACTGCTTTTTGAGGTCAGCTATTATCGGAACAGAATCAATTTCGAGGTTTACCACGCATTAACGGATGGTACAGGTGCGCTGCAATTTTTGCGCTTTTTGGTTTTTTATTATTTGGTGAACGTGCATGCGGCTGATTTTAAAAGCCAGCCTGTTTTTGAATATGATGCGTCCATGATGCAAAAATCTGACGATAGCTTTCAGAAATATTATTCAGCAGTAAAAAAACATGAAAGAAAAAAACGCTTTGCCTATAAACTCAAGGGCTATAAAATATCTGAAAACCGCATCCGTGTGATTGAGGGTGTGGTGTCTGTAAAAAGTGTGCTGAACGAAGCGCACAGATACCATACAACATTGACTGTGTTTTTATCTGCGGTTCTGTTGTGTTCCATCAGCAGGGAGATGTCACAGCAGGATAAAAAAAGACCGGTTGTTTTGTCAGTTCCCGTAAATCTGCGGAAATATTTTGCTTCTGAAACGACCCGAAACTTTTTCAGTGTAGTTGATGTGGATTATGACTTTCAGCAAAACAGTGAAGCCTTAACGGACGTGATTGCTTATTTAAGCGATTTCTTCAGCCGTGAACTGACAGCGGAACGTCTGGGAGCAAGACTGAATACGTTTGCGTCGCTGGAACATAATATTTTTGCACGTGCGACGCCCCTTGTTGTAAAAGATATCATCTTAAAAATAGCGTATGACCGTTCCGCTTCGGAAAGCACCGCCTCCTTGTCCAATGTCGGCAGAGTGGATATGCCGGAGCAGATCGCATCTTATATTCGCCTGTTTGATGTCTTTGTCAGCACAAAAAAGGTGCAGATATGCATGTGTTCCTTTGGCGATCATCTGACAATCAGTTTTACATCACCTTTTGTCAGTGCGGAGATTCAGAAGAACTTTTTCAGAACTTTGACGGAAATGGGCATTTTTGTGGAGCTTGCGGCTAATAAGATTGATGATGAATAAGGAATAATCATGATGTATTGTAGTAAATGTAAATTGTCGGTTAAAGGGCAAAGAAAATACTGTCCCCTGTGTCAAAATGAACTGGAATATTCCGATGATGCTCAGGATGAGGTGTTTCCGGAAATCCCCACCATGTTTCATCTGTATAATTTATTTTTTCGTATTCTGATTTTGACATCGGTTGCCGTTTCCGTAATCAGTGTGGTGATTAACGCAATGTATCCTGCAAAGATCTGGTGGTCATTTTTTGTGGCCGCCGGCATTGTCTGCTTTTGGATCAGCATGGCCATCGCTGTTTCCAAACGAAGAAACATACCTAAAAATATTTTGTATCAGGTCGTTGTCATTTCCGTACTGGCGGTTGTGTGGGACCTCTGTATGGGATGGAGGGCTTGGTCAGTTGATTATGTCATTCCGGTCATCTGCACGCTTGCCATGCTGTCCATGGCGATTATTGCTAAGATAGCAAATCTTCACGCAAGGGATTATATCATTTATCTTGTTATCGACGGCATGTTCGGGATCATTCCTGTTATTTTGGTTATCACAGGCATTGTGCGCATACAGTTTCCGTCTTTAATCTGCACAGGTGCAAGCATTATCTTTCTGACGGCTCTCCTCCTTTTTGAAGGGGAAAATATGCGCGGAGAGTTAAGACGCCGACTGCACATGTAGCCGGAAAATGACCTATGAGCGCTTTTTAACTCATCCATACGCAGGCAGTGTTGTGGTCAGTGAAGCCCATCCCAGACATTAATTATCGAAACATCAGAACATAATTTTTATCATTTTATCCATAATAATCCTATCAAAGCATTTCCTGTTTAAAACAGTACCAATGCATAAAGAAAGGTTTTTGCGTGGTTAAATGGATAAAGAAATATATTTTACTGAGAAACGGCGCAGACGCGTCAAGCTTATTTTCAACCCGGTTTCCGGTTCAACAAATGCATCTCCCGTACAGCTGATGGACATCATCAGCATGCTGCAGCAATGGAAGTTTATGCCGGAGGTGTATTTGACAGAGCCGGACAGCGATTTTTCGCAGATGGTGAAAGACACAATGTCGCAGGGAATCAATATGTTTGTTGTCTGCGGCGGCGACGGCACCATATCCTCTGTTGCAAAAGCGATCACAGGTTTGCCGGCAACCTTGGGTATCATTCCGACGGGGACGCAGAACAATATTGCTCTCAGCCTGAATATACCGCGTGACATCCCCTCCGCTATCTCAATTTTGCGCAGTGGGGAACGCACCAAGATTGATGTTGGCCAGATTGACTGCGCAAAGGGGCAGTCGTCTTTTTTGGAAATATGCTCGGTGGGCCTTATGTCGTCGCTGTTTTCGGCGGGCGATGATATTCAGCACGGCCATTTGGAACGGGTGGGTGATTTTTTGGCTACACTTGTATCATTAACTCCGTCAAAGATGAAGTTGGTTCTTGATGAAAAGCGTGATATCGTCAGAATGGGGCATCTGGTGCTCATCTCCAACATGCCGTATGTCGGGAGGCATTATCAGGTAGGCGGTGCGACGGCATACAAGGACGGCCTGCTGGACGTGCTGATTTTTTCCAACTTGTCAAAGCTGAATTTATTGGGACGTGCGTTTAAAGGCACGAATATGAGTGAACTGGAAGATTCGGGCATTGAGCATTTCCACGTTCAGAAGGTGGATATTGAAACGACTCCGGCCATGCAGCTTATGGCAGACGGCGTTGCACTGGGTGAAGGGACAATTCATGTCGAGTCAAAGCGTCGGGCGCTGGCGGTGATGATGAAAACGCCTGAGCCAAAAGCCGTGAAAAAACCAGCGGTGAACAATGAAGATATATGATGATTTAAAAAACAGCAAAAAAGCCAAGCTATGTGAGCGGGCTGTCGGCAGGATCCGTCATCTCAGGCCGGTTTTTTGGGTACCCGTTCTTGCTGTCGCACTGGCACTCTACGTTGTTTTTGTACCTCACACGTTTTGGCGGCATGTATGGATTACCATCAGGGGAAACACGCCGCTGATCTGCATGCTTATTGTGTTTTGCCTGCTGCTGCTCTCACTGGTGTGGTCAACAGGGCAAAGCATTGACGCCTATGTGTTTTCATTCTTCAACAGACACGGAAAGCGCCCGCGCTGGCTGGACCGCAGCATGCTGATCCTGACTGAACTGGGAAACGGTATTGCAACACTGGTCATTTCGTTCGTCCTCTATTTTGCCGTGAATGCTCATCTGGCTTATGAATTTGTTTTGGGGACGTTAACTTTATGGCTGATTGTAGAATTGATGAAGTCTTTAATCAGGAGGCCACGGCCGTTCACTCATCTGGAGGATGTCCGTGTTGTCGGCGAACGTGCCCGGGGAAAATCGTTTCCCAGCGGACATACCAGTCAGGCGTTTTACATGGCAACGCTGCTGCTCCAGTATTTTAAAGCCAATCTTCTGATTGCGATTGTGCTCTATGTGATTGCCGCGCTGGTCGGCACTACGCGCATGTATATGGGTATGCACTATCCCCGCGATGTTCTGGCGGGCGCGATTCTGGGCACCTTCTGGGGCTTCATCGGCGTGCTTGTCAACGCGGTGATCTTCCGGTTCATCAGCTGAACCCCGTGGGGAAATTAAAAATAATATCAGAGAGATTTTTCGGGCTTAACTGTTTTTCGCCCGGATGGTTTCTCTGATTTTTTATGCTTAATTTAAAATATTTTATCTGTTTATGGCGTATTATAATTCTTCTATACAAAAATGACAAAATGCTTCTTGACTTTTATCAGACAAGTTTTATAATCCTCTTATAGCAGAATTAATTCCAAATAGGAAATATGTAGAAAGGTGTCGTATCCGCGTTTACTCGTTTGTCTTGACTGTCCTGCAGCAGTGAAATATCCAACAATTTGAAAAGGGGGATTTTGAAATGGCAAAGAGGTTACGAATCAAAAAAATAGGGGCACTGATTTTAGCGTGTGCGTTCGCACTGTCGGTTTGTCCGCCGGCATCCGCGTCTGTTTCATCCAGGCAGAATACCTATCCGATTGTATTGTGCCATGGAAACGGCGGATGGGGCAGGGATGAAATGCTCGGCTACAAGTATTGGGGCGGGGTGGATGACCTTCAGAAGAAAATGACCGATGCCGGATATACGACGTACACGGCTGCGGTCGGCCCTTATTCCAGCAACTGGGACCGGGCGTGCGAGCTTTATGCGTATATCAAAGGCGGGACGGTTGATTACGGAAAGGCGCATTCGGAAGAGTACGGCCATGCGCGGTACGGTAAGACGTATCCCGGGCTTTACACAAGCTGGGGCAATCAGGTAGACGGAAAAATCAATAAAATTCATCTGGTCGGCCACAGTCAGGGAGGACAGACGACCCGCGTTCTGATTCAGCTGCTGGAGCAGGGCAGTGCGGAGGAAAAAACTGCGTCGCCGTCGGATGTCAGTCCGCTTTTCACCGGGGGAAAAGCGTGGGTCGCCAGTTTAACAACGCTGGTTTCCCCGCATGACGGGACGACGGTTTCCGACTTTAACACGGATGAATTGAAACAGTATGCAAAACAGGCAATTGCCTCAGTCGGTGCCGCTGCCGGTCTCGGCTACAATCTTGTATTCGATTTTAAGCTTGACCAGTGGGGACTGAAACGCAATGCCGGAGAGTGTTATATCGACTACGCGGACCGGGTATGGAACAGCTCCGTATGGGATCAGAGCAATCTGGATTTCAGCTTTTATGATCTTAGCACGGACGGCGCAGCGGTGGAAAACGGTTGGGTGAAAGCTGCTCCGGATGTCTACTATTTTTCCTACGCGGCCTGCGCAACCATGGAAAACCCGATTACGGAGTACCAGATTCCGAATCCGCTGTATATGAATACACTGTTCAGCGCAAATTCGATTATATTGGGCAGGTTCCAGCGCAGCGAAGGGGGGCGCGCCGTGATTGACAGCAGCTGGTGGCCGAATGACGGATGGGTCAATACCATTTCGGAAGACGGGCCAAAGCTCAACTCCACCGATGAAATTGTGGATTACGACGGGACGGCGCAAATCGGGAAATGGAATTTTATCGGCACTATGCAGAATATGGACCACGAAGATATTATCGGCAGATTCGGGAACGCCGAGAGCCGGTTCATGGAGATTGCCCGGCGCGCGGGAAATCTGCCCGTTGTGGATTAACTGAAAAGGCGGACGCTTTAAAGAAAGCGTCCGCTTTTTCAGCAAGAAGGCCTTGCGCTGTTCCTGTATTCGTTCGGTGAGACGGACAGAAACCGTCTGAAAATCGTACAGTAGTAGCTTTGATTGCAGAAGTGGTAAAAGCTTGCGATATCCGCGATTTCATAGTCAGTGTAAGCGACAAAGTAGGTGGACTCCTCAATCCGCCGGCGAGCAATAAAGTCGGTCATTGGGCAGCCCACCTCTTTTTTAAATATGCTGCTGAGATAATTGGGATGAATATAGGCGTGTTTTGCGATTTCATCCAGACTCAGATTTTGCGTCAGATTATTGTTAATATACTGGAGGGCGGCAAATACCGGGTGGGAATATTTCGCAGAATTCTTTTCTTTAGTCAGGTTGATCAGCTCGCGGAGCATTTCCTGCTCGTAATTACGCACATCCGCCTGGCTGTTCATTTTTTCAATCTGCTGAATGAACGTATCGCTGTATGTAAACGCAATGTCCGGGAATACACCTGCCTCAATGACCGCTCGCGTAAAAAAAGCGCACGAGCAGATAATTGAATTTTTTAGAGAGCGGAGGGAATCTTTGGCCAAAACGGCACGGTTAAGCAGATTGATTTCTCTGAGCGTGTTCATCGCACCGTCCATATCGCAGATTTTGATTTGATTGACAATTTTTTTTTCCAAAAAGAACGGGGGATGCGTAAACATCTTTTCACGGTTTTTATAGGTGTTTTGAAAATATTCCTGAATAAAGCCCACTTCCCGGCCAATCGGATGGGGTTCAGGGGGAGCTCCGGCATTTTTTGCACCGAAAAGCATGGAAATTAATTTCCCGCTGTAGTAATATGTTTGTGAGCTGATTTCTTTTATACTCTGATAATATTCTTCCAGTTTCGGTTTTAGCTTAATGGAGATTTTTTCATCCTGAATCATATTCACAATCGCGCCGCTGCGTACCGGCTCGGTCAGAAACGGTCCGGCGGCCGCAATATAGGTGTCATCAATCACATATACCACAAAAAGTTCTTTGTATTCACTGGACAAATACTGTACGGTATTGTAATCCTGTGGGCTGTATTTGACATTGAGGGCAGATTCACCCGTAATGAGCTGTTCCGCCGTCAGAAGGTTCTCGGGAAGCGACTGTTCAATCCGGCCGTTTTTCAAGATCATAATGGGGAGCTGCGCCGCATAATAAAAAGTATTCATCGGCTCTGATAAATCAAATTCAAGCATAATCAACACCTTACGAAACTATTTTTATTTATTTTTTTGTACCTTATTAAAATTATATCATAAATCTTAATATTTTAAAATACGGATTTGCTTTTTCAGTATATTATAAAATTGTTCTCAAAGGGAGAATGAATAATTTCCAGGAGGATTGTATATGAAAAAAATATTATCAGCATTATTGGCATTTGGAATGGTGGCGGGCATGACCGCCTGCTCTGCGCCGGCTGCGACCACATCGAAAGCGGCAGAGCCGCAAAGTGCGGCGACTGAATCCAAAACCGCGCCTGCCTCAACCGGACCCGTTACCCTGAAGTTCGGAGCACAGGCGGATTCCACTCCGGCTACAAAGGCGGCAGTGGATGCGTTTAATGCTTCGCAGACAAAATATAAGGTGGAATGGGAACAGTTTACGAATGATTCCGCACAAATGCACGACCAGCTTCTGACATCCCTTTCTTCCGGTTCTTCCGACTATGATGTGATGTCGCTGGACGTTGTCTGGGCCGGTGAATTCGCGGCGGCCGGATACCTTTCTCCGCTCGACGTCAAGATGAGCGAAGCCGGCTACAAGAAAACAGATTTCAATAAGGGTTCCATGGATTCCGGCAACTATCAGGGCAAGCAGTATACGCTTCCGTTTTTCCCAGACGTAGCAATGCTGTACTACCGCTCCGATATTGTTTCTAAGGAAGACGGCGCAAAGCTTGTCAGCGGAGACTATACATATGACGATCTTTACAAAATGGCGGAAAAATACAAGGGCCAAAAGGGTACAACCGACGGCTATGCGTTCCAGGCAAAGCAATACGAAGGTCTGACCTGCAACGCAAATGAATTTACCGCGAATTTTCAGGATATTAAGGGCGGACTGGAAACGATGAAGAAATTCACCTCTTCCAAAGTCGTTCCCAGTGATGTGCTGAACTACAATGAAGGCTCCACCGACGCCAGCTTTAAGGACGGAAAAAGCGTCTTCTCCCGCAACTGGCCGTATCAGTTCGGTTTGATTAACGCCGGAGACGTGGCTGTGAAAACCACTCAGGTTGGAATTGCTCCGCTGCCAAAGGGCGGCTGCGTGGGCGGCTGGCTGCTCAGCATGAATGCAAAATCCAAGAATCTTGACGGCGCATGGGAATTTATTAAATATCTCGCAGGGCCGGACGGACAAAAGATTATGTCCACAAAAGGTTCCTATCTTCCGGGTTACAACACCCTGCTAAAAGACGAGGATATTGCTAAGGCAAACCCGCTGCTTGGCTTGGAGGGCTTTCAAAAAGCACTGAGCACAACCATTGCAAGACCGGTTTCTGCTCAATATTCCAAGGCGAGTGACACCATTCAAATCAACGTTCATAAATATCTTTCCGGCAGCCAGGATATTGGCGCTACCGAAAAAGCTGTTCAGGACGCTTTGAAATAAGTTTGATGGGAGGCGTGCACCGAAGCCGATGCACGCTCCTTTTTTCGGATTCCTGATACGGGAGGGTTACTATGAAAAAGAAAATGACATTCAGGGAATTTTTGTTTATTGTCCCGCTGCTAATTATTGTTGCTGTTTTTTCCATCTGGCCGATACTGACTTCGTTTTCCTACACTTTTTTCGATTACCAGCTCAATAATACCCAAAAATCCAAATTGAGCTTTAACTCCAGCTTTTCGGCCGCCGGGTTTAAAGAAAACAGCGAGTACGTCAAAATATTCCTGAATGACGACGCGGCAGCTGCGGCGAACGACAGTGCGGCTGCAAATGACTTTGCTGCTGCAATAGCGCATGCGGAGGTTTATGCGAAACAGTTTGCCACTTTGCCGGATGGAAAGCTTTCCGCACAGCAGGGCAGCGATTTTATCAACGCGACCGCCAAGCTTCAGTCGGAAGTGAGCGCGCTGTATCAAAAGCACCCCAATTCGCAGTATGCCAATGCGGAATCTCTGCCGAAGATTTTCGAAGAGCTGAATAAATCGATTGCCCCCTCAAACTTTATCGGACTTCAGGGATATCAGAAGATATTCAGCGACAGCAGGCTTTTTTCGGCACTGGGCCACACCCTGTACTTCACCCTTGTTTCCGTAGCGGCGGAGTTTATTCTGGGGCTTGGACTCGCGCTCATTATGAACAGGGCGATTCGGGGCATCGGGCTGATCCGCGCGAACGCGCTGATTCCGTGGGCCATTCCGACCGCGGTGTCCGCGCTCATCTGGAGCTATCTTTATGACGGTTCCAACGGCATCATTTCCCATATTTTTGCTGAGCTCGGCCTCATTTCCTCACCGGAGACCATGATGCTGACCGGGCCGGGAGCCATGTCCGCCGCGATTCTGACGGATGTGTGGAAAACAACGCCCTATATGGCGCTTCTTCTTCTGGCGGGCTTGCAGGTGATTGACAAGGGATTGTATGAAAGCAGTTCCATCGACGGTGCCGGGAGATTGCAGACCTTCTTTAAAATTACATTACCGCTCTTAAAGCCGTCCATTCTGGTGGCGGTGCTGTTCCGCACACTGGACGCCTTCCGTGTTTACGACCTGATTGCCGTACTGACGGGCGGAGGCCCCGGCGGTTCCACAGAAACGCTTTCTGTTTATGCCTACAAGACGATGTTTTCACAGACGAATTTCGGCTATGGGTCTGTAATCGTTATGTTTATGTTCATCTGCGTACTGATTATCGCCACCCTGTTTGTGAAGGTACTGGGTGCAAATGTTTTGAATTCTGATTAGAGGGGGATGTTGTTGTGAGAAAAAGTGAGAAAACTGTTTTTTATCTGGTGACGGCCGTTTTTCTGATTGTTATCCTGTTTCCGTTTTTCTGGATTTTGATTACGTCCTTCAAACCCTCTAATGAAATTTTCGGAGCGGGTGCTTTCCGAGTGTTCAGCGACCATCCGTCCATGCAGAATTACGGTGCGGTGCTGACGGGAAAAAATATTCTGAGTTCTATCAAAAACAGCCTGGTCGTTTCAGCCGTGACGACTATTTATGTGATTTTCGTGGCGACTTTGGCCGCCTACGCAATCTCACGTTTCCATTTCCGGTTTAAAAATCTGCTGCTGGGCCTGATCCTCGTCATTTCGATGTTTCCGCAAATGATTATTGTTGGTCCGATTTTCAATTTGTTTACTTCACTGCACTGGGCCAACAGCTATTTTATCGTATTGCCTTATTCGACCATCACCATTCCCATGGCGGTATGGATTATGGTTGCGCATTTTGGGAAAATACCGATTTCCATAGAAGAGTCGGCTAAAATTGACGGCGCGTCCGCCATGCGCACGTTGTGGAGTGTGGTGTTTCCGCTCGCCGCACCGGGCGTGTTTACAACTGCGATCATTACCTTTATTGCGGCATGGAATGAATATCTGCTGACGGCAACCTTAAATACGGAAATCAACATGCAGACGGTGCCGGTTGCTATTTCGTTCCTGCGCACACAGTTCCAGATTCTCTGGGGCGAAGTTGCGGCTGCGACCGTTATTGTAACGATTCCAACCATGATTATTGTCTTGATATTCCAGAAAAAGATCGTTTCCGGTCTCGTGTCAGGAGCGGTAAAGGAGTAACGAATGGAGCAAAATAAATATCTATATGAGGTCAAAGATTTCGGCCTTGGTAACGACGAATTGATGCTGAATGAAACGCTTTTTCACAATGCAAACGGATACCTTGGCGTGCGTTCCAATTTCGAAGAAGGGTATCCCATCAACATGCAGTCCATCCGGGGCGAATATATCAACGGGTTTTATGATTTTGTTGAGATGAAGCAGGCGGAAAAGCTGGTCGGCCTTACTGAAGAAAAACAGACCATGCTGAATGTCGCCGATACACAGGGAATCAAACTCATACTCGGCGGTGAGGAGTTCAGCATGTTTACGGGCGAAATACTGGAGCGTTCCCGCACACTGGATATGGAAAAAGGAGTTACGCGCCGCCGTGTGGTATGGCGTTCCCCAAAGGGGAAGGAAGTGGAACTATCCATTTCGCGGATGGTCTCCTTCGACATGCTGCCACTTTTTACCATTGAGTACCGTGTAAAGGCACTTAATTTCGACGCGGAGCTATGCTTTGAGTCCACCCATATCGGAAGTGTGCTGAATTATTGCGACCCCGGTGATCCCCGCGTCGCAGGAGAAACCTTTCAGCATATTCTTTCCGGAAACGCGGAGTACAAGGACGATATTTCAGTCATCACCTCGCGGACTTCAAAATCCGATCTTTCCGTTACCAGCGCGGTGAAAAATTTGCTTTCCAAACCGGCCGAGCAAAGATTGAAAGCGCGCAACAGCGCCGCACTGCATCGGTTTTCCACTTTTATCGAAGAAGGAGAAGCCGTCACGCTGACCAAGTACACGGTTCTCTGCGACTCGGTGCGTTACGAAGACAGCCGTTCTTCCGCGCTGGAACATATGCAGAAGGCCGTGTCGGTTCCGCTGAAATACTGGTATGACATGCAGGAGCAGTATCTGAAAAAATACTGGGAGAGCTGTGCCGTCCATGTAAAAGGCGATGACGAGCTGAGCAATGCAATTACCTATAATCTGTATCAACTGATTCAATCCGTAGGAAAAGACCCCCACAGCAATATTGCGGCAAAAGGGCTTTCCGGCGAAGGGTATGAGGGTCACTATTTTTGGGATACGGAAATGTACATTCAGCCGTTCTTTCTGCTGACCATGCCGGAAATTGCCAAAAATCTGATTGAGTACCGCTATACCACTCTGGATGCGGCGCGAGAAAACGCACGCATCATGGGGCATCAAAAGGGCGCGCTGTTTCCATGGAGAACCATCATGGGAAAGGAGTGCTCCGGTTACTTTCCGTCCGGAAGCGCGCAGTATCATATTGACGGGGATATTGCGTATTCCATCATCAGCTACTATCTTTTAACGGGAAATTTGGCGTTTATCGCGCGGTGCGGTGCGGAAATTATATTTGAAACCGCGCGGTTGTGGCTTGATACGGGAAATTACAGCGGCGGAAAATTTCGCATTAACAGCGTGACGGGCCCGGATGAGTACACCTGCCTTGTCAACAATAATTACTACACGAATGTTCTCGCACAGTACAATCTGAAATGGGCGGCAAAATTTTATCATCTGTTGGAAGAAAAAAATCTTCTCGCGCCCGTTGAGAAAAAAATCGGGCTGACGGAAACGGAAATTGCCGCGTTTACGCAGGCGGCTCAGTCCATGTACCTGCCGTATGACGAAGAACTTGACATCAATCCGCAGGATGACTCTTTTCTGTTTAAAAAAGTTTGGAACCTAAAAGATACGCCGGAAGAGGATTTTCCGCTTTTGCTGCACTATCATCCGCTCAGCCTTTACCGGTCCCAGGTCTGTAAACAAGCGGATACGGTGTTGGCCCATTTCATACTGGAGGATGCGCAGGCGCCCAGCACAATGAAACATTCCTTTGAGTATTACGAAAAAGTCACAACCCACGATTCGTCGCTTTCCACCTGTATTTTCAGCATCATGGCGTCCCGGCTGGGCATGCCGGAAAAAGCGTACGCGTATTTTGGGGAATCCTCCAAACTCGATTTGTTTAACACGCATAAAAATACCAAGGACGGCATACATACCGCCAACATGGGCGGCACCTACATGGCGATCGTGTATGGTTTCGGCGGTTTGCGTATCAAGGAGAACGGGCTGCATCTTGCCCCGGCCCTGCCAGGGCGGTGGACGGAGTATGACTTCAAGGTGCATGATGGCGATAGTCTGATACAGGTTGTCGTGCGGCGGCAGGGCTGTGAAATTACCCTTCTGAACGGTGACGAGAAAGAGATTTCAGTATACGGAAAAAGCTATACGCTGCGGGACAGTCTACACCTTCCGCTGGAAGAACGGGGGAGGTCCGAGTGAATCTTTGCTGTGCGATTTTTGACCTGGACGGCGTTCTGGTGGACACTGCAAAATATCATTACCTCGCGTGGAAAGAACTGGCCGACAGGCTGGAATTCGACTTTTCTACGGAGCAGAATGAACGGCTGAAAGGCGTGTCACGCATGGATTCGCTGAATATTCTTCTGGAAATCGGCGGGATGGAAAACCACTTTTCCGATGCGGAAAAAGAGAAAATGGCGGCGGAAAAGAATGCGCGTTATGTGGAGTATATCTCAAAGATGGATTCCTCTGAGTTGCTGAACGGGGCACTGGCGCTTTTAAATGAACTGAAAAAACGCGGGGTAAAAATCGCGCTTGGTTCTGCAAGCAAAAATTCTCCGCTGATTCTTAAAAAAGTCGGTATCGCATCCCTGTTTGATGTAATTGTAGACGGGAACGACGTGTCCCGGGCAAAGCCCGACCCCGAGGTGTTTACGCTTGGCGCCGGCCGCCTGTCAATTTCTTATCCGGAGTGCGCGGTGTTTGAAGATTCCGAGGCGGGGCTTCAAGCCGCGAAGCGTGCCGGAATGACGGGGATTGGAATCGGTGACAGAAAAAATCTTCCGAGTGCGAATGCGGTCTATGAGAATTTAGCACAAATTCCGATAGACCGGTATTTTTAAACTTTAATGATAAAATGACGACAAGACCCTGCCAATGAAAAGCAGGGCCTTGTTTTTGAATTTATAGAAATTTTTTCTTTATCATTCATGATTTTTATTGATATGTAAAAAAAATGATCTATGTCATACAATTTGTGCTATATTTGTGTATAATATCTTTATAGAGACGATTTTACAGTTAAGAATTCCGTTTATTAAGAAATGATATTGTTTATCAGTTAAGATGAAGGGACAGGATACAATGCAGGAACATAAAAATAAAAGCAATTCAGGACTGCCGGAAAACCCCAATACCGGTATGGATTTCAGCAAAAGCAATCTGAAGGAAATTTGGCTAGCGGGCGGGTGCTTCTGGGGTGTAGAAGCTTATTTCGCCCGTATCTACGGCGTGGCAAAAACGGATGTCGGATATGCAAACGGACGAACAGTGAATCCCTCCTATCATGATCTGCACGAAACCGGTCATGCGGAAACGGTTCATATCCTCTATGACCCGGAAAAGCTCAGTCTGCAAACGCTGCTTTACTACTATTTCAAAATCATTGATCCTGTCAGCGTCAACCGTCAGGGAAACGATACCGGCACACAGTACCGCACAGGAATCTACTATCGTGATGAGACGGATTTCACGGTGATTCAGGCGTATGTTGAAACGGAGCAGAAAAAATATGACGCTCCCATTGCCACACAGGTGCAGTTACTCGAGAACTATTATCCGGCTGAGGAATATCATCAGGATTATCTGGAAAAGAATCCGGGCGGTTACTGCCATGTCGATTTTTCTTCATTAAGAGGGCAAACATCCCCATCGGATTCTTCAACGTATCGCAAACCCGCGCCGGAAAAGCTGAAGGAGACCTTATCGGAGATGCAGTATCGTGTGACACAGCAAAATGCGACGGAACCTCCGTTCGAAAATGAATACTGGAACAACCATCAAAAAGGTATTTATGTAGATGTAACGACGGGAGAGCCCCTGTTTATTTCAAGCGATAAATTCGATTCGGGCTGCGGCTGGCCGAGTTTCACACGTCCAATCAGTGAAGACGTTTTGGTTGAACTGCAGGATGGCAGCCATTCCATGGTGCGAACCGAAGTGCGCAGCCGGTTTGGGGAGTCCCATCTTGGGCATGTTTTTAACGACGGCCCGAAAACAGAAGGCGGACTGCGTTACTGCATCAACAGTGCATCCCTTCGTTTTATTCCACTCAATGAAATGGAAGAAAAGGGTTACGGAAAGTATATCGGTTCAATAAAATGAGTAAGTTTATATTCAAGAGATAAGAGGGGATCATATGGAATTTTCAATTCGTCCTATTTGCTTAAAAAACGCGCAGGATATTAATGAAATCAGACGCATGAGCGGTGTGATGGAAAACATCCTCGCCGTCCCGTCCGAAACCATTCAGAAAAGTGAGAATTTTATTACGAATCAAGACAGCAATTCCCACCAGTTTGTCGCGGTTGTTACGGACGAAAGCGGGAATGAAAAAGCAATCGGCTGTGCCGGCCTGAGTGTTTACGCAAGTCCGCGTTTGCGCCACTCGGCTGGAATCGGCATTATGGTACATAAAGAGTATCAGGGAATGGGCGTGGGCCAAAAGCTGATGGAAACCTTGCTTGATATGGCGGACAACTGGCTGATGCTTGTCAGGGTGGAACTGACCGTTTATACGGATAATGAAAAGGCAATCAAGCTGTATCAAAAAATGGGGTTTGTATCGGAAGGCATCAAACAAAAGGCGGCAATCAGAAACGGGCAGTACGCGGATGAGTACATAATGGCAAGAATCAGGAATGTTTGAATGAGACAGCATGCTGTATCCTGCTGTTTCAGCCGTAAGGAGCCATGTTATGAAACTATTTGAAAACGGGTATGTACAAATTATTATCAGTACGGTCACGGTCTATTTATTCATTATCATTGCGATTCGGTTATTTGGGAAAAAAGAACTTTCTCAGCTTTCAGTAGTGGATTTGGTCTTTGTTTTGCTGATCAGCAATGCTGTTCAAAATGCAATGGTAGGCTCTAATTCTACTCTGATGGGAGGACTGGTCGCCGCGGCCTCTCTGTTTATTGTCAATTATGTTTTTAAATTGTTTCTGTATCATTTCCCGAAATTTGGCAGGCTGGTTCAAGGCGAAACACTGATGCTGATCTATAAGGGAAAGCTGATTCGAAAAAATGTGGTAAAAGCGAAACTCACTATCAATGAAATTATGGAAGCAATCAGGGAACACGGTGTTTCCAAAATAGAAGAGGTGGACTTGGCTGTACTGGAGGTGGATGGGAATATCAGCGTGCTTTCCAATGAATTCAGCAATATGTCGGTAAGGAAAGTGAAGCAGGGCAAAAATACGACCAAAAATCAGGATCAATCCTAAATGGTCGTGTACATTACGTAATATATTATATAAATTATACGATTTGTTTTTTTAAAACCTGTGAAAACAATCAGCAAATAATCTGTGAAATAGGAGTATTTACCATGAGAAAAATAGCAGCTTTTTTTGATATCGACGGCACGATTTCACGTGAAGGCCTGATCAGCGAAATGTTTAAAAAGATGATTAAATATGAACTGATAGACAACAGCAAATGGTACAAAGAGGTGGAACCCGCTTTTACCAAATGGGATAAACGTGTGGGCGATTACGATATCTATTTACAGAAAATGGTGGATATTTACACGGAAACAGTGAAGAACACCAATGCGTTTCATATCGCTTATATTGCGAAAAAAGTGATTGAGCAAAAAGGAGAGCGCGTTTATACGTATTCCCGTGAGCGGATTAAATGGCACAAAGAACAGGGGCATGTCGTCATTGCGATTTCGGGTTCGCCGATTGAACTGGTAAGTGAAGTTTCTAAAAAATACGAAATGGATGATTACAGGGGCACAATTTATCAGGTGGGAAGCAACGGAATTTACAACGGAGAGATTACTCCCATGTGGGATTCCCAAAGCAAGCGCAAAGCGATTTTTGAGATGGCTGAAAAGCATGACATCGACCTATCTCAAAGCTATGCGTATGGCGACACGAACGGTGATTACTCCATGCTGCGGCTTGTGGGAAACCCGTTTGCAATCAATCCGACGCGCGAACTGCTCTCCCATATACAGAACGACGATGAGCTGAAAGAAAAATTTACGGTCATTGTGGAACGCAAGGATGTCACTTATCAAATGAATGTCAATACGCTCAGTCTGATTTAATTTTTTACAGAATTAATTAAATAACAGGAACCAGTTCACGCTGGGTCGCATATTCTGATACTGGCGGTTTTCCGGCCCAAAACAGCGGTTAATAGATTACTGGCTTCATGTTAAATCAAAGAGCAGCCTGTGGACTGATGAAATCAGTTCACAGGCTGTTTTTAGTGTGGGTTAATTTATTTCAAGAACGGCGCCTCTGTTTGCCGATGTAACCAGAGCGGCGTATCGGGAAAGGCATCCTTCTGTAATTCTGGGCTTTCTCGGTTTCCAGTTTTCTCTGCGTTTTTTCAGCTCTTCATCACTGATAACAAAATCGATTTGTTTCGCCATAATGTCGATCCGGATGATGTCGCCTTCTTCGACCAGAGCAATATTTCCGCCCACAGCGGCTTCCGGTGATACATGGCCGATTGCCGCGCCTCTGGTGGCGCCGCTGAACCGGCCGTCGGTAATCAGTGCGACGCTTGAGCCCAGCCCGCTTCCCATAATGGCGGAGGTCGGGTTCAGCATTTCCCGCATTCCCGGTCCGCCCTTCGGGCCTTCATACCGGATGACGACGACATCGCCTGCTACAATTTTACCAGAGGTAATCGCCTCAATGGCGTCTTCTTCGCAGTCAAACACCCTCGCCGGGCCTTCGTGCTTCAGCATTTCGGGGCCAACTGCGGAACGTTTGACAACACAGGTGTCCGGGGCCAGATTTCCCTTTAATACGGCGATTCCGCCTGTTTTGCTGTAAGGATTTTCGACCGAACGGATTACTTGATTATCTTTGACAGTGCTGTCCGCAATGTTTTCCCCGACTGTTTTGCCCGTACAGGTGATCAGGCCGGTCTTGAGAAGGCCTGATTTGCTGATCTCATTCATCACGGCATAAACGCCGCCGGCAACATTCAAATCTTCCATGTATGTATGTCCGGTAGGGGCAAGGTGACAGAGGTTCGGCGTTTTGTCGCTGATTTCATTTGCTATGTTCAAATCAATGGAAATGCCGCACTCGTGGGCGATTGCGGGAAGATGAAGCATGCTGTTTGTACTGCAGCCCAGTGCCATATCAATGGTAAGAGCATTTTTGAATGCATCTTCCGTCATAATGTCCCTGGGACGTATATTCCTTTTCAGCAGTTCCATAATCTTCATACCGGCGTGTTTTGCAAGCTGAAGACGTTCCGAATAGACGGCCGGAACGGTGCCGTTGCCCTTTAATCCCATTCCAAGGGCTTCCGTCAGGCAGTTCATACTGTTGGCCGTGTACATGCCGGAACAAGAGCCGCAGGTTGGGCAGACCTTGTTTTCAAACTCCAACAGTTTTTCCACTGTGATTTTTCCTGCATGATATGCGCCGGAAGCTTCCGAAACGCTGGAAAAGCTGGTCTTTTGACCATCTACCAGACCGGCAAGCATCGGCCCGCCGCTTACAAATATGGTTGGAATGTTGATTCGCGCCGCCGCCATTAATAATCCGGGTACATTTTTATCACAGTTCGGTACCATAACCAAAGCGTCAAAAGCGTGGGCAAGAGCCATCGCTTCGGTTGAGTCTGCTATCAGTTCCCTTGTAATCAACGAATATTTCATTCCGCGATGCCCCATGGCAAGGCCGTCGCACACTGCGATGGCTGGGAAAACGATCGGAGTTCCCCCTGCTATGGCAACGCCCATCTTTACAGCGTCCACGACTTTGTCCAAATTCATATGTCCCGGAACAATTTCGTTCATGGAGCTGACAATGCCGATCAGCGGACGCTCCAGTTCTTCGTTGGTCAAACCCAGCGCGTGAAACAGCGCACGCTGCGGTACGCTTTTTGTTACTGCATCACTGTTCATTTTACAAGCACCTCACTATTATTTTAATATTTCTAAATACACAAGTTTTTTACAGTCCGCTTGATTTGTTGGACTGTGATAGTTGTATAATAAATTATACATTGTATGATGTCTTATGTCAACCGGAAAAAAGTATCTTTCAGTCTTCAGTTATCCCAAAGCCGCGCATTGCATGGATGATATGCAGCTTCATTGCGGTCTTTGCCCCCTGAGCGTCCCGTTTTGACAAAAACTCCATAATCATCCGGTGATCATTCAGCGTATTCTGAACAATTTCCTCTTTCGTGTCGGATAAAATAACGCCCTTGTCAATAGCCTGGTACAGGATGGGCATCAGCCGGTTCATAAACTCGTTGTGCGTTGCTTTTGCAATTGATTTATGAAAAGCCTGCTCCACCTCAGTGCGGTTTTCTTTCTTTAGAATCAGCTCCTCCTCCAGTATGCCATAATACAAAATGCGGGCCAATTCTTTGTCTGACGCGCGCTTCGCGGCATAATAGGCGGACTGCGGCTCGAAAATCAGACGCATTTCATACAAGTCCTTCACATCCAGAGGAATTGTTGCAAGGTCATTCAAATCAATTCCTTTATTCAAAGCTTGATTGTTTTTTACATAGGTGCCTTTTCCGCGTTTGATTTCCAGAACGTTATGCGTCACCAAAATGCGGATTGCTTCCCGCAGTGTGGTTCGGCTGACCTGTAAATCAGCGGAAAGCTCATTTTCATTGGGGAGCTTATCCCCGACCGTATATTTTTTATCAATGGTAATTCTTGCGAGAATATCGTCCGCAATATTTTCGGCAAGGCTTTTCCCTTTTATTTTCATTCATCTTTCCTCCGCAAATTCCATTTGAAATAATTATACAATAAAAGACATCACTTTTCAAGTAGGATGTCTGATGTCTTAATAAATTCTCTTTATGTTTACTCATAAACGCCAACGCCGCATTGGTCATAGACCTGTGCGGCGTTTATATTTCAATGCTAACACTTTCCCCTTAATTGCACGGCTTTGCCAATAATGATGACTGGGAATTTGGCTAATTCTTCTTCCGTAAACGAAATTAAATTATATTTAGGATTATAAGGGATTAGCGTTATGCCGCTTTCGTATTTTGCTATTTTTTTGATGGTTGCCAAATCACCCTTGATAGAAACGACTGCCACATCGCCGTTTTCAACTGAAGATTGGGTTTGTACGATCACTGTGTCACCGTCCTGAATGCGTGGTTCCATACTGTCACCATGCATTTTGATGGCGAAATACTGTCCCTGTTTTGCCATTTCATCCGTAATCTCTTCATAACCCACGATATCTCTTATAGATTCAGCAGACACTTCGGCGCGGAGATTTCCAAGTACGGGTATTTTTTTCACGGCTTTGAAAAAGGGTTCGGGAATATGGTCATTTCCTAATAGATAATCCGTTGTTACTCCGAAAAAAACCGCCAAATTAAGTAAGGTTTTATTATCGGGTTCATATTTTCCGTTTTCATATCCGGACAGGGAAGCTTGGCTTACATTAATGATTTTGGATAGCTCTTCCTGCTTCAATTTGTTCTTTAATCTTAATATTTTAATTCGATTCATATATATCAACCCCTTTCATTGTAAATTTTAATTGTCTTGAAGAAAAAGGTAAACTATATATAAATAAAACTTATATATATAAATAAAATAAAAAATAATTAAATTAATATATAAATATAATTTATAATTTAGCCGATAAATAGAAAAAGGAGATAGAAATCAGTATGCCATAATTTTAAAAAAATATGTGACTGAAAGGGAAATGGTGAAATTTCTATGGTGAATTAATTAGAATTCGCATTTTTGCGTGGATGAAAACAAGAGTGAATAAGACAGTTGTATTCAGCATGGAGATACGGACAGAAATGGAATAGTAAACGGGAAGCATGGCTTCAAAGGACAGGCGTAATATAATTTGGAAAGAAGGATAGAATATGAAGAATTTAAAAATTGCAAAAAAATTAATTTTTTCATTTCTGGCGATTTCATTGATCACAGCGATCATTGGAGCGGCCGGAATTTACAGTATGCTGCAAATGAAAACCTCCAGTACAAAACTCTATGAACAACAAACAGTACCGTTACCGGTCATGTCTGATATTCTTTTGAATTTGGACCGCTTAAGGGGATTGTCAAGAGATTATATTCTGTATTATGACAACTCAGAGGAATTAAAAACAGTTGTCGAAAACACTGAAAAATATAAAAAACTGTATCAGGATGCGGTCGAGCAGTATGAGCCGACCATATCGACGGCAGCAACCCAAACTCTGTTTGATGAAACCAGCAAAATGTTTGATGAATCATTTATGCCGACATTTGAAGCAATTGTGAAGGACACACAAGAAAAAAATATCAATGACGCAATGACCAACCTTAGTAAATTGGTTGAAATCAATAAAAAAGTAACCGACAATTACACGCAATGCATGCAGAACCGTGTAAATAATGCGAAAGCAAACAATGACTCCAATAATCAGCTTGCCAATGCCATGATGATTGCCCTAATAGCCATTATTGTTTTTGGCGTCTGTGTTTCCATTGTATGGGGGATCTGGCTTTCAAGAGCGTTGAGCAAACCGATTAATGAAATGGCCGACGCCGCCGAAAGAATCGCGCAAGGAAAGCTGGATGTCGATATTACATATACGTCCAAAGATGAAATCGGTTCTCTCGCCAAATCGCTCCAGTCGGCCGCCTCGACCCTTAAATTGTATGTTGCGGATATTTCAGATAAACTGGGCCGTATGGCGCAGGGAGATATGACCGCCGATATCACACAGGAATATATCGGCGATTTTATTCCGATTAAGCAGGCGCTGATCAAGATATCGGATGGATTAAACCAAACGCTTTCAGCAATCAACACTTCGGCGGAACAGGTCAACAGCGGCGCGGTGCAGGTTTCCGATGGAGCGCAGGAGCTGGCGCAGGGCGCTACCGAACAGGCGAGCTCTGTGGAGGAGCTTGCCGCTTCCGCCAGTGAAGTTTCCAATAAAGTCAGTGAAAACGCCGAAAATGTCAAGGTTATGGCAGGTTACGTAAAAGAAACAGTTACACAGGTGGAGCATGGAAACGAGCAAATGCAGCAGATGCTTTCCTCCATGGAGGAAATAAGCACCTCGTCCAGCCAAATAGGAAAAATTATCAAAGTAATCGATGACATTGCATTCCAGACCAATATTCTTGCCTTAAATGCTGCTGTTGAAGCGGCAAGGGCGGGAAGCGCCGGAAAAGGGTTTGCTGTGGTGGCCGATGAAGTCCGCAACCTTGCAAGCAAATCCGCCAATGCGGCCAAACAAACCACCGATCTGATAGAGAGTTCCATCCAAAGTGTCAGGAATGGTACTGCGATTGCCGACGTAACTGCAAAAGGGCTGAACGAAATTGCGGCTAAGGTGGAGCTTGTAGGGGAAACTATTTTAAAAATCGATATCGCTTCTTCAGACCAGGCTACCGCGATCGAGCAGATTACAAGCGGCGTGGACCAGGTGTCTGCAGTAGTACAGACAAATTCCGCCACAGCGGAGGAAAGCGCGGCTGCAAGTGAGGAGCTGTCGGCTCAGGCGGAAATGCTCAGCAAGCTGGTTGGCAGTTTCAAGTTGAAAGCGAAGGGTTCTTATGCCGCTGACACAAGGGCGCAGGACGGAAGTGTCGGTTCAGGAGATTTGGGTGAACGGCAAGATGTACCTGCGAATCAGAAATACTAAAAAAATGACATAAATTTTTCTGAGATGTTGACAAATCCGTTTGTATGAAGTATAGTGTTCCTATAGAGAAACACTATTGCGGGAGGCGGGACAATGGATCTGGCGGAATTGCTTGGATATTATAATCTTACACGCCAGGAGTCGGCCCTGTATCTGCTGCTCTGCTCCGAAGGGAAATTGACAGGGTATGAAGCCGCGAAAGCGTCCGGGATATCCCGTTCAAATACCTATACGGCGTTAGCCGGCCTTGTTGAAAAAGGTGCGGCCTATGTCGAGGAAGACACTGCAACGCATTACCTTCCGGTACCGGTTGAAGAATTTTGCGACAATCGCATACGGCGCATGCAGGAATATCGGGAACTGCTTTTAAAAGCTGCGCCGAAGCAGAGAGAAGCGAGCGAAGGATATATCACGATTAAAGGCGAATCCAATATTTTTGATAAGATGAAGAATATGATTGACGCGGCGAAAGAACGCATCTATCTTTCCGTGTCAGAACAGATGCTTTTGGTGCTGCTGCCGCAGATACAGTCGGCGCTGATGCGCGGGCTGAAAGTGGTTATCATCACCGATCCTCCGTTTGTACTGGAAGGTGCGCTGGTGTATCACACGAAAACCGAGCAGCACCAGATTCGTCTGATTGCCGACTCGAAAAATGTTTTGACCGGTGATATCGCGGCGGGTTCCGAGTCCACCTGTCTGTATTCTCAGAAGCGCAACTTGATAGAGCTCTTTAAAGAAGCGCTGAAAAATGAAATAACACTGATTACTGTCACGAAAGGAAGCTGAAACTGTTTTGAAAAATACCTTCGTACATTTGGAACAACTGAAAAAAATCACGGCTCAATTTCCGACTCCATTTTATCTTTACGATGAAAAAGGAATCAGGGAAAACGTACGCAGGCTGTACAAGGCTTTTGCATGGAACAGCGGCTTCCGGGAATATTTCGCCGTGAAGGCAACACCAAATCCAACCATATTGCGCATTTTAAAAGAAGAGGGCTGCGGAGTTGACTGTTCCTCGCTGACCGAACTGATGCTTTCAAACGCGGTGGGCTTTCAGGCGGAGGACATCATGTTTTCATCAAACGATACACCGGCGGAAGAATTCGTTCTGGCAAAAAAGCTGGGGGGATTGATCAACCTCGATGACTTTACTCACATTGACTTTTTAAAATCGGTGGCCGGTATCCCCGAAACCATCTGCTGCCGTTACAATCCGGGCGGAACTTTCCAAATCAGCAATGCGATTATGGACAATCCCGGCGACGCCAAGTACGGCTTTACCTATGACCAACTTGAAGAAGGTTACACAAAGCTGCGGGGACTCGGCGCAAAACGGTTTGGGCTTCATGCTTTTCTTGCCAGCAATACGGCGGATGACGGGTACTATCCAACGCTTGCCGGTATTTTGTTCCAGACGGCTGTCGATCTTTACCACAAAACGGGCATAGGAGTTTCTTTCATCAATCTGTCCGGCGGGGTGGGAATTCCATATCGTCCCGAAGAAAAACCGGCTGATATTGCAAAAATCGGAGAAGGCGTCCGCAAAGCATATGAAGAAATTCTTGTACCTGCCGGACTGGGAGATGTCGCCATCTATACCGAGCTTGGCCGTTTCATCCTTGGACCGTACGGCTGCCTTGTGACGACCGCAATCCATGAAAAACACATCTATAAAGAATATATCGGTGTGGATGCCTGTGCGGCCAATCTCCTTCGTCCTGCCATGTATGGGGCATACCACCACATTTCGGTGATGGGCAAGGAAGATGACGACTGCGACCACAAATACGACATTGTCGGCAGTCTGTGTGAAAACAACGATAAGTTTGCCATTGACCGTATGTTCCCGAAAATTGACAAAGGGGACCTGCTTGTCATCCATGATGCCGGAGCGCACGGTCATGCCATGGGATATAACTATAATGGCCGGTTGCGTTCCGCGGAAGTACTTCTCAGGGAAGACGGATCGGCAGAATTGATCCGCCGTGCGGAAACCCCGGAAGATTATTTTGCAACGCTGGATTTCACAGGGATTTTTGATTGATTGTCACGGTCAAAATGTAATTGGGGTTGTTTTATCACTATAAAGAATGGCTTTGCGGATTTTTCCGCAAAGCCATTCTTTAAAAGCGATATCAAAAAGATTAAAATTCAGCTTTCCAAAGACCATGAAGATTGCAATACTCGTAAACTGTGCCGGATTCAACTTCATTGAATTCTGCTTTCGGGTCCATACCGGGTTTTAGATACACAATTTCGACCTTCTCGCCGGTATCCAGTGCAATCCATTCGATGTGGTGCTCAAGAAGCATTGGATGAATGGTCGAACCAATCTGAACTTTGATTTTTCCGTTTTCTTTTGTGATGAACGGAACGTGTTTTTCTGTTGCGGCATCGGTTGTGTTCGGTTCAAGCTTTGTCATGCTCTGCCCGCAGCAGGTGAGTGTGCCGCCGCCGCTCCTAATCAGTGCTACCATATTTCCGCAAATCTCACAGCGGTAAAAAACAACTTTGGACATTCTTACAACCTCTTTTCATTTTTTTATTTATATTAAATGGCATGATTTGTTGTGTGCCATCTAATCAGTTTGATTATAACCTCTGTCTTCGTTAAAAAAACCGGCCTGTACATTAAAAATATTCTATTTGTATTATAGCATATTTTTATAAGGATCAAAGAGATTCGACGATTTTTTTATATTTATTTAACATTTCAAAAATATAAACCTAAAATAAACAAAAACTTTATTGACAGACTTTGCGTGTGTATATTATAATCAATCTACAACAACATAAAGGCTTTTATTACTGACGGATAATTGTGGATCAACCACAGTGGAATAAAAGTCTTCTTTCAGCCGACCGTCTGGGCAGCATTTGGTATTACCGAGTGTTGCTCTTTTTTTATTGAAAAGAGCAGCCAAATGCTTTGGTTAATCGGAAGGAGTCATTTATGAACCATCAGGCATGGAAGGATTTCAACGACGGAAGCTGGCAGGAAAAAATTGATGTCAGAAACTTTATCCAGATGAATTACACACCATACGAGGGCGATGAAGCGTTTCTTGCGCCTGCCACGGAGCGCACCTGCGGGTTGATGAAAAAACTCAATCATCTGCTGGAGCTGGAACAGGAGTTCGGCGGTGTGCTGGATATTGACACGCAGACGGTCAGTTCACTCACAAGTTATCAGCCCGGTTATTTGGAGAAAGAAAAAGAAATTATTGTCGGTCTTCAAACCGACCGTCCTTTGAAAAGAGGAGTGAATCCTTTCGGAGGGCTGAATATGACGCGCAAAGCGTGCGAGGCATATGGCTATAAACTTTCGGAGAAGGTTGAAAATGAATTTCAGTACAGAACGACCCACAACGAAGGCGTTTTCCGCGCGTACAGCGACGATATCAAAGCCGCCCGTCACTGCGGAATTATTACAGGACTGCCCGATGCCTACGGCAGAGGGAGAATCATCGGCGACTACCGCAGGGTCGCGCTCTATGGAATTGACCGTCTGATTGAGGAAAAGAAAAAAGACAAGCAGCATGTTGCCGCGCAAAGCATGGTTGCTGAAAATGTCCGTCTGCTGGAAGAACTGTATCAGCAGATCACATTTTTGGGATATCTCAGGGATATGGCGTCCATGTACGGCTATGACATTTCACAGCCGGCAGCCAATGCAAAAGAGGCGGTGCAGTGGCTGTACTTTGCCTATCTCGGGGCAATCAAGGAACAAAACGGCGCCGCAATGAGCCTGGGCCGCGTGAGTACGTTTCTGGATATTTATTTTGAAAGAGATCTTCGGAGCGGCCTGTTGACGGAGCCGCAGGTACAGGAAATTTTCGATGATTTTGTCATGAAACTGCGCATGGCACGGCATCTGCGCACACCGGAATACAACGAGCTTTTCGCGGGAGACCCCATGTGGATTACGGAAGCGGTCGGCGGAATGGGGGAAGACGGCAGAACCTTAGTCACAAAGAGCTCCTATCGAATCCTGCATACACTTTATAATTTGGGTTCTTCGGCGGAGCCGAATCTGACTGTGCTGTGGTCCGGCCGCCTTCCGGAAAGCTTTAAACGGTTTGCCGCAAAGGTTTCCTGCGATACGGATGCGATTCAGTATGAAAATGATGACATCATGCGTCCGGTATTTGGGGACGACTACGCAATCGCCTGCTGTGTTTCCGCAATGCGGGTCGGCAAGGATATGCAGTTCTTCGGCGCAAGAGCTAATTTGGCAAAGTTGCTTCTGATGAGCCTGAACGGCGGCAGGGATGAAAAGAGCGGCAAACAGATTGCGCCGGCACACGCCCCTTACGAAGGTGAATATCTCGAATACGATCAAGTGCTGCGGCTGCTGGATATTTATCGCGAATGGCTGGCCAAAACCTATGTCGGCGCGATGAACATCATCCATTATATGCACGATAAATATGCATATGAGAAAACGCAGATGGCTCTGCACGATACCGACATACACCGTTTTATGGCGTTTGGCATAGCAGGAATGTCTGTGCTGGCGGATTCGCTTTCCGCAATCAAATATGCAAAAGTGAAATGCATCCGCGATCAAACCGGGCTGATTACGGATTTTGAAACTGTCGGGGAGTATCCCGCCTTCGGCAATGATGACGACCGTGTAGACTCCATAGCACAGGAGCAGGTGAAGCTGTTTTATGAAGCACTGAAAAAGAACCAAGCCTACCGCGATGCCGAACACACACTGTCCATCCTGACGATCACGTCCAATGTGGTCTATGGCAAAAAGACCGGCGCAACGCCGGACGGAAGAAAAGCGGGAGCGCCCTTTGCACCCGGTGCCAACCCCATGCATAACCGGGAGAAGAACGGCGCGCTTGCTGCGCTGAATTCGGTCGCGAAGCTCTCTTATGATGTTTGCAAAGACGGAATTTCAAATACATTTTCCATTGTTCCGCAGGCGCTGGGACACGAAGATGAGCAGCGCTACGGCAACCTGATTTCCATTCTGGACGGTTATTTTCTGCAAAAGGCGCATCACCTCAATGTGAATGTACTGAACAAGGAGACCCTGATAAAAGCGTACGAAAATCCTGAATGCTATCCAAATCTTACGATTCGTGTGTCGGGCTATGCCGTTAATTTCCACAAGCTTTCAAAACAGCAGCAGATGGAAGTAATTTCGAGAACCTTTCACGAGGTGATGTAATGAAAGGGGTTGTTCATTCCATTCAAAGTCTGGGGGCGGTTGACGGACCCGGACTGCGCTGTGTCGTGTTTATGCAAGGATGCTCCCTGCGCTGTGCGTATTGCCACAATCCGGATACGTGGAGCACCTCGGGGCAGGAACACAGCGTGGATGAGATTTTTGATAAGATCATGCGATTTCAACCGTATTTCGAAAAAAACGGAGGCGTGACCGTTTCCGGCGGGGAACCGCTGATGCAATGGGAATTTGTTGCGGAATTGTTTCGCCGGCTGAAAGCAGCGGGTGTTCACACTGCGCTGGACACCGCCGGAATCGGGGATATCAACGGAGTCCGTACCGTGCTGCATTCTACGGACTTGGTTCTGTGTGATCTGAAATTTTCCGGCGGGGATGACTACTTGCATTACAGCGGAGGAAACATGGATCAGGTAACAGATTTTTTAAAGCTGACAGAAACCATGCGTGTTCCGCTCTGGATCCGGCATGTCGTCGTACCGAAATTAACAGACAGCCGCAGCCACATCTTAAAAATCGCCTCTATTGCCGGAGAATATTCAAATTTGCAAAGAATAGAGCTTCTGCCATTTAGAAAATTGTGTAGTTCGAAGTATGATCGTATGGAAATTCCGTTTCCGCTGCGCGACTATGACGAATGTCCGGAAGAGGAAATTCAAAATCTTTACACTCTGCTCAAAGAATATCATTAATGTGTTAAAAAACACTCTTGCTTTCGCAAGGGCGTTTTTTGTTGCTGACCGATCAATAAGAAATTAAATTTATTGTATCATAAATCTTTCAAATGTGCTAAAATCTAAATAATCTTACTTGAATATGCTGCGTTGATTATACTGCGGGGGCATCTTCTAAGCGGGAGCTGATATTGTGAGTAAAAGAATGATGCTGCTATAGAGTTTGGCGTGCAATTTTTCTGCTTTTAATGTTGTAGACGGATTTTTTTCTTGCTCTTTTTATACAATTGATGGTAGAGAAATAAGATGAAGATGTGAGGAGGATACTGAAAAATGAAAAATTTGGTTGTCTATTATTCCTGGAACGGAAACACGGAGGTTGCTGCCAAAGAGCTGGCGGCATTCATCGGCGGAGATTTAAAAAGAATTGAAGAGACGAAGCCGCGAAAGTCTTTCCCAATGGCAGCATGCTCGGCGGTGTTTGGGCGCAAGAGCAAAATCAGGCCGATGGATTTTTCCATGAACGGCTATGATTCCGTTTTTCTCGGCGGGCCCGTTTGGGCAAGTAAAAGCACACCCGCCATCAACGCTTTTTTGGAGAAAGCTGATTTTTCGGGAAAGAACGTGTATCTATTTATTACGCAGGCGGACGATCATGAACCACAGGCTGTTTTCCAGACAATTACGCAAAGAGTGGAGAAAAGCGGCGGGAAAGTGGCTGGAAGTTTTTTCATTCAAACTGTCATGAAAAGCGTCATTGCTCCTGATATCGCAAGAAAGTCCATCACAGAGTGGGCTGATAAAAATAATATTATACTTGACAAAAAAAAATAAATATCATACAATCAAATTGTAAACAATATAATTTGAAAGGTGATTTATATGACAATTTATGATTATGCAATTCAGACAATCGAGGGAAAGAATGTTCCGCTCTCGGAATTTAAGGGCAATGTTATGCTTCTGGTTAATACGGCAAGCAAGTGCGGGTTTACTCCGCAGTATGAAGGACTTGAAAAACTCTATAAAACCTATCGCGATCAAGGGCTGACAGTGATCGGGTTTCCCTGTAATCAGTTTGCTGAACAGGAGCCGGGTACGAACAGCGAAGTACAGGAGTTCTGCAAATTAAGATTCGGAGTAACTTTTCCACTTTCAGTTAAAATTGACGTTCGCGGCGAAAATGCTGATCCGATCTTCCGTTACCTTACCGATCACACAACATTTCAAGGGTTCGGAAAGGGCGTTAAAAACAAGACGCTGGAGCTGATGCTGAAACAGAAATACGGCAAAGAGTTCGGTGACAGCTCTATCAAATGGAATTTTACAAAATTTCTGATTGACAGAGAGGGAAAAATCGCCGGACGTTTTGAACCGACTACCACGCCCGAAGAAATGGAATCCGTCATTAAGGAGTGTTTGTAATTTGGACTCGCAGCCCGACGATATGTTAAAGCTAGACAGCCAGCTGTGCTTTGCACTTTATGCCTGTTCCAAGGAAGTCATTCGTTTGTACAAGCCGTATCTTGATCCATACGGACTGACTTATACGCAGTATATTACGCTGTTGGTGCTGTGGGAGCAGGATAATCTCAGTGTTTCAGAACTGGGAAGCAAGCTGCTGCTTGATTCAGGAACACTGACGCCACTATTAAAAAAGCTCGAAAAGCTGGAGCTTGTTGAACGTGTGCGAAGCGCGCATGACGAGCGCAGCGTGCTGGTTCGTTTAACAGAAAAGGGCAAACAGCTGAAAGAAAATTTTCTTGGACTGCCGCAAAAAATGTTTTGCTGTACAGGATTGAACCCAGAAGAGGCTCTGCAGCTCAAAGCAACGCTCTCCGGGCTGCTCGGAAAAATACGAACAGTCAAGAATGACACTGACTAAACAGATGCAAAATGGTGAATTCAACAGTTGAAGTTACCAATGAATATGGAAATTATAATACCGCAGGATGAGCCGGTACCGGATTACAGCACTTTCGCCCGATTTCGTTCGGGTCGCACTAAAGAGGCAGTGAAAGACCTGGTAGATTTTCGGTCTCCAAGCGGCAAGGTGTTTGGCGATCCTGCTAAAGCGGATAAAGAAGGGGCTGTTGCAAAACGAATTTGCGATAGCAATTTGCACAAATATTTTCTTAATTGGCCAAGAAAGAAGCCCGAAAAAGCGTTGTAAAACGTTCTTTCGGGCTGATTCTTTGTGCATTTCTATTTTTCGGAGCTGTTTTGCAACAGCCCCTTAAAGGCTTGGATTTAAAAGCAGTTCACTGTGTTGATAAGAGAGTTATGCAATGGTTGCAACGGTTATAGGCGCCTTTTCGGAGTTAATGTAGAATCCGGAAGTTGCTCCAACTTTGCCAATTGCCGTCACTTTAAAGAAATAATCTTTGCCGACGGCCTTTATAAATTCAACTTTGAAGACAGATCCGTTGCCAGCTACGAATGTTGGCTTTGTGTCCGAAGTCAGTTTGAAAATATAAGATGAGTGGGATTTTAAACTAAATGGTTTTGTCGTGTCACATTTTATCGAAGAAACCGGAGTTTCTACGTTTGCAACAAAAATCTTTACGCCATTTACATAAACGCCCGTCTGCTCGCCTGGTTTTCCGACAGGAATCAGCTTTACGTAATAGTCGGACCCATTAACTGAAACGAGCTGAACTTCAAAGACTCCGGGGGTACCAAGAACCACTGTGGGTATTTGACCATTTTTGCTAGTTAATTTAACAATATACGATTCTTTAACATGTACATCTACTGTCGTATCGCTGGTAAATGTAGCTGTCTGTGAAGGTTGAGAAGGTTCTGTGCTAATGGTTGAATTTCCTCCTGTACTGCTATGATGGTTGGAATTGTTATTGCTGGATTTTCCCGTTAATCCATTTTTGGCATCTGTAAGTGCTGTTGATGCTTTATTTACGTCATCCAGTGTTGCACTGCTGTTATCCAAAACAAGCTTTGCTTTTGCAAGCGCCGTTGTGAACGCAGCCCAACTCGCATCTGTGTAATTACCCTGCGTGATTACTTTGCAGGTATCATACAGTTTTTGCAAGGCTGACTTATCTGTTGTTGGGTTGGCTTTTTCTGTTAACCCGTTTTCAGCATCTGTAAGTGCTGCAACGGATTCACTAATTTCATATGGAGTTGCGCTGCTGCTGTCCAAAACAGCTTTTGCCTTTTTAAGTGCTGTGGTAAATGCTGCCCAGCTTGAATCCGTGTAATTCCCTTGCGTTATTGCTTTGCAAGTATCATACAGATTTTGCAAGGTCTCCTTATCCGATGATGTCGGATGAGTTATCGTAAGCTTTTTAAAAGTTGCTTCTACCGGCTGAGTAGAGGTATTATTTGTCGCGGCCAAACCAAGTTTGAGATTGGTCATGCTATTGGTCGCAGTTCCACAGCTTGTAAAGTTGATACCGTCTGTGGAAACATACCCGGAATAAGTATTGCCTTTCTTTACAAATTTGTAGAATAATGGATAACTGCCGTCGGCACCTTGTTTCAGTGTAAAGCCGGCATTAGAAGCGGCAGTAAAACTAGATGAGGCTTCGGAGCCTAACTGACACCTGATTCCACCGCTGTAGCTGTTATATTCTATATCCAACTTGGTATAGTTGTCATAATCTTTGTAAGCCTCAATCGCACATTGCTGAAAATTATCATAGAACGGTTTGTTGACAGCAACTTCCAAATCGGCCTGCCAGTCGCCGGACGCGTCATCACAGGTAACAATATTCTTAGCGGTATTGGTAGTTGAATACCAGTCACCTGCCTCACTGATAACGGTGATTCCGCTGTTGACAAATTTGATATTGTCCAAATTCGGGTTGTAGATCGACCAGCCATTTTCTTTTAACTGATCCACGCTCTTGATCTTTGAAAAGTCAATGGATGTAATAGTCCCGAAGGAGACACTGTAACTCGATTCGATGTTGTGATCATCTTTAACCGTTACGGTTGCCTTCATGGTAGCGGCTGTGGCCTGCGTAATGTCAAGTGAATATTTCGCGTCAGCCTTTGCGGTGACAGTGGGGAATTCGGAATATCTCTTAGGTAGTTGTACGAAATACTCATTGTTACCGGAAGTAAATCCTGCTATTGGCGTTCCGTCCACCAAAATGGATTCCAGTTCTGGTGGTTCCCTGAAATAAATTGTGTATACTTCAGTTTTACCGCCTCTTTGCAGCGTAATGACTGCTGTACCCGGTAACGAAGTGGCTTGAGTAACAGATACACTGACACCTTCGTAGGACTGCGCGGTTACGACTGGATTCAAGTTCGCAGCCAGATAGTAATCGTGAACGGATGCATTGAAGTTTTTCAAATCCGTTCCATTGATTTTCACAGAAGTGGGTGACAAATTATATGTAAGCGTTACTGGTACAGTAGTATCTTTATCCGATACATCAAAGGTACCGGAAACGATATTACAGTCTTCCTTCGTTACGGTATAATCGTAACTATCCGAAGCAAGGTTAAACACTGCTTCTCCAGCCGAGTTTGTCTGATATGTAGATCCATCAACGGTTACTTTAGCGCCCGTAGCTGCATCTGTTCCATCAGTTACTTTAAAGTTCACAACGTAGGTCTGCTTATTATTTTGTTCAGCTGCAACTGCGCTGGCGCCAAGGGCTGCGACAACCCAATTGGAGACGACAGAAGTGCATGTTTCATCCTCGAACCACAGCATACCGAAGTCGTCAATGCACTCCGGGAAATCCGGGCTGATTACAACATAGCCTGGGATCACGCCGCCCGGTATATAACCACCGTCGGCGCGGTTGTTGCTGTATGCTTGCACCTTTGAGTTCTTGCCCACGCCACATACATACGAAAGACTTGAACATGGATGCGTACCCAGTATGTAGTTTGCCGCGCGAAGTGTGTATTCACCGCTCACGACATTCGGAAACGCCTTGTGAAGAAAATACATATACTCGCCCATATTACACACGCTTCCGGAACCGCCCCACATGCCGGTAGAGGTCGGTACGCCGTACGGAGTGGCGGCCATTTGACGGTCAAACGTGGATATATAATCCTTCACGGCAGATTGGAGCTTCGATTTGAACGAATCATCCATGTAAGGCATGATGAACGTGGAAATCCAACCGAGTGAGCTGACATTGGACAAGTTCAACCGTGGCGTCAAATCTTTGATGCGATTTTTGTATGTTGCACAGGCATCTGGATTTTTAGGATCATAAGTCGCAAGCATCAGAAAAACAGCCGCACTGTAATCGCTCGTGCTTGTGAGGGAGGTGTGGGATTGTGTATTCCAGATCTTTACAGCTGCACTCAGGCACTTCTGGTACATGTCATTGTCCCAGCCCTT
Organism: uncultured Caproiciproducens sp.; assembly: GCF_963664915.1. Lineage (NCBI taxonomy): Bacteria > Bacillati > Bacillota > Clostridia > Eubacteriales > Acutalibacteraceae > Caproiciproducens > uncultured Caproiciproducens sp. Next base: position 182,912 of record NZ_OY761810.1, on the reverse strand, counting down.
CAGTGCCCAGGCCGCCGCAGCCAGAGAAACGTATGCGGTAGAATCCAAGCTCGACGATGTAAAAGCCCACCGGTCGTCAGGAAGGCCGGAGTAGCCGTTTTGCTTGTCATTTGTGCCGAGGTTCGCCGAATAGATAAGACCGTCCGTTTCGGTTGAGCCGTCACCCAGATGCGTATATTGCCGCAAGGTGGGCACCTCAAGGACAGAAAAAGTATGCCCGACGGAATTGATCTGCGCGAGGAGTTGCAGGGCTCCGTGTTTCACCTGCTGCACAGCATCCGGAACACCATCCGGCTTATGCATTTGGGTCAAGTGGGCATCCTCGTCAACCGTGAGATTGTCATAACTCAGATTGAATCCCTTGTAGGCAACGGCCAGGTCCTGAATGATCGATATATGACTTCCGGTCTGGATATCGAAGTCTCCAGCGTCAAACCATCCGCCGACATTCAATCCGTTGATGTGCTCGCCGGCCTTGTAGGGGGAGTTAAGGTCTGACCCCATCGACCATCCGTCGAACCACGATATGTTGGCAGGCGCCTGGCGGGCATCGTCCAAGTGCGCGGCACCATGCCATGTGCGGTAGCCGTCACGCACCTCCATATGGTCCATTTGTTCGGCAATAAAAGTGTCCAAGCTCTGCTGCCAAGTATTGCTATACGCATTCTCGGTGATTGGGAACAAGTCCGTTCGTTTTCCGGCATATTCAATTGCGTATGTGCCGGGGGTTGTGACGGTCGAAAAGTCGAACTTCGAGTAGTTGTATCGCGTATATGGTATCGGTTCGGCAATTGCTCCCTCGAATACTTTTGTATAGGTACCATCCGCGTTCAGACGGTCCACCGCGGCCACCTGAGGAGCGGTGTATTTCGGATCAAGTTGAATTACGGCAACCTTAGAACTGTTGGGGACATATCCAACCTGACTGTATGTCACCACTGGTTCCTGCGTAAAATCTTGAATTACATTTGGGCGGACGTGCCATACCACCGCTTCTGTGGTCTTGCCGGAAGGGATCAGGGAGCGCAGCACAAACCAGCCGTTTTGCGCCTTGTTGCGTCCGTCGTACAATGCCAGACCATTTTCCGACACAACTTTGACGCGGCTAGTATTGTCTTCAGGGGCAAGCGTAATATCGCTTTTGGCAGTAGCCAGAGGAGTCGCCTGATAGTTGCCCCTTTCTGCGTCCCATTCCTCCTGCCAGGTATTCCGCGTTATCGGGTCTCCGGCAGGTATTGTCGTTTCCTCCATTTGGGAACTAGGAGCGACTGGAAATACGCCGGTGGTCATACCGCTGTCTTTTGTGTCATCGTCCGTTATATAGGTCTTACCTTTGTAGATGGACGGTAAGAACTCAAGATTGAAGCCCGCGCGACCGGCTAGACTATTCGGTAACGGATTGTCGAGATTCACGCTGACCTTGAAGCCGCCCGGTTCGGGGGTAACTTTCAGATTGTAGGTCATATTATAGTCAGTGTAGGATTCATTAGCAATGAGCCAACCATTTGTCTTATCTGCCGAATGGTCTTTCATATTCGGAACCGGATCCCACTGCTCCGGCGTAGCTGACAAACGAATGTCGCCGTCTGTGGCGACGCGTTGTCCATTGAGAATCATCTCCATGCTTGAGCACTTCTGGTCGCCGAAGGTACGGTCAAAAGCGGTGTTGCAAAGAAACACACTTAAGCCTGCAGTATCCAGGTAGGTGGTACTGCCGCTGCCTTTGAACGTCATCATGAAGCCGCTGTCATAAACGCCGCTATCCTTAGCGTTGCTAACCTTAACGTTGCTGTCTGTGAAGCCTTTATTTTCCAACGCAAAAGCGCCCGTCGGAACCAGACTTACCAACATGCATAGAACTAAAAGTAAAGAAATAAATTTTCTGCCTGCTAACGCTTTACTTGTTAACATAATTCAATACACCCTTTCGAAAATTTTTTATGCTATAGTCGATTTTGAAAGCCATCCAACACAAAAAAACAACACAAATCGGTATAACGATGTTTGAGCAAGCCCTCCAAATGTGAAAACAGCAGTGCTATAAGGTAAGACGTTGCATGAAAAATCCTCTTCATTACTTTTTCCATAACGATTCCTCCATTTTTTATTTCAAACAAAGCTTTCCTTTGTTTGTTTCATACTGATTTGAGGCCGTTTTCCCTCTGAGCGTTTAGTGTCCTATCAGTTTTTTAGTGTGCTCGAGCACATTAAATAATATAAAAAAACAAAAAAATTAAAGTAAATTATGTATATTAAGTATATTAATTTCGATAAATAAATTAGTCTACAATATTGTTTTTTGAGTTATTTTTACGTTTTAAAGCAGTTGAAATTAGATGAAATGCACAAAATATTTTATCGAAATTTTCGTGCTTTGTTCATTAGTTCACTTTCAAACGATTAATTGCAGCGGCATGAAAAAGGCAATGTCATGATCAGCCACTTTACTCACGGCTTTTTTTCAGTTCTGCTGTCAAAGTTTATTAAGATATTGTCTATCAATTACACAGTCAATATCATTCAATAAAGCATGTAGACACATAGCACGTAAATATATCGATATATTTTTATACAATATGTCTATATAATAATTCGTTTATATAGATAAAACAGCAAAAATGTTAATGCCATCTTGACTTATTTTTTGCTAGAGATATACTTAAGCCAAAATTAAAACGTGCCCGAGCACAATATATAAATAAAATAAAAAATGAAAACATAATATTTTTATTCGTTATGGCCAAGACTGCGTCAGGCATAATGTCTGTTCAGCAAATGTTCGCATATTTTTGGCAAGCCTTTTTGGTTCAAAGATTGTTCGATATGTGAAGTGTTTTGTGACGGGGCATATTTAGGAGGTACATATGTCGGCTACAATAAAAGACATTGCTAAAATGGCAAATGTTTCCAGGGGAACGGTGGATAGGGTATTAAACAACCGTGGCAGCGTAAACCACGAAGTGGAATTACGTATCAGAAAAATCGCTTTGGATCTGGGATATAAACCTAACCGTGCAGGCAAAGCTTTGGCGGCACGGAAAAAGCCGATTAAAATTGGATGTTTGCTGCCGAGTGTAGATAATCCCTTTTTTAATGATGTCATGCTCGGGCTGCGGGCTGCCGAGAGAGAATTATCCGACTATGGGTTTTCTCTCGATTTGGTCCAGCAAAAAGGATATGATGTGAATGTGCATCTTGATGCAATCCAAAGTTTGGTAGACAACGGGGCAGATGCTCTCTGCCTGACAACTGTGGATGTACCGCTGATTATTGATAAAATTAACGAGTTAATCCGTTCAGGTCTTCCGATTGCAACAATTAATTCCGACGTCCGGGGAACCTCACGATTATTTTATGTAGGGAGCAATTACATAAAAGGCGGTAAAACCGCAGCCGGCATACTTTCCCTTATGCTGAAAGAAAAAGGGAAGATACTGATTGTAACCGGTTCGGTAAAAATGCAGGGCCATAACAAACGCATTCAGGGTTTTTGTAAAGAAGTCAAAGATAATAAATATGAAATTTCCATTGTCGACGTAGTGGAAAGTCAAGACGATGATGAAACGGCATACCTGCTGACAAAGGAATCATTAAATCAGTACCACAGCATCAACAGCATTTACATCACAGCCGGCGGTGTGGCGGGAGTTTGCAGGGCAGTAGAGGAACTTCAGCTTTCAAAAAAGCTGCATATTGTTTCTTTCGATGATATTCCGGTAATACGGAAGGCTGTTTTAAATGGAACTATTGACGCAACAATTTGTCAGGAACCTTTTGAGCAGGGATATCAAGCAATCAAATTAATGTTTAACTATTTTATAGAGGGTGTCGTCCCCGAAAATGGATTCGTTTATACAAACAACGTAATTAAAATCAAACAGAACATCCAAACTCATCCATTATTATCTGCTGAGGATTTACCGTTTAAATAAAAGGGCACAGATCGCCGAAGATTCCGCCAAACGAAAAAACGAACGGTAAAATACCAGCTGAATTTATTCAGTGGTTTCCGAAATAAACAGCGGATAAAATAAATACAGCAAAACCGCAATACCGATTCAGAGCTTGCGAAAATTCTGTTGACAACGGTGCCTTTCGGTGATATGATATCTAAACATAGAAACATCTCTTGAGGGAGTAGTTTGCGTGCGGTTTACCGTACGTGTCAAGTCAACAGCATGGCCGTTTTCGGTCTGGCTTGCCTTAAAGAACAAGACTCATGTGTAGCTTTTTTTAAAGCTGTGCATGAGTTTTTTTATTATACATATTATAATCATTAGCAAACGAATGAGAGGAAGAAAAGTTACGTAATGAAGTATTATTTAGCAGATTTAGATCAGGTTTTTCAGCAGGTGGAAAGCAGTCAGCAGGGCTTGACACAGGCCGAAGTGGATTCCCGCTTACAGCGCAACGGAAAAAATAAACTCGCCGAAGGCAAAAAGGATTCCCTTCTCAAACGGTTTGTACAGCAGCTTGGTGATCCGATGACCATCATTCTGATTGTTGCCGCAGTGATTTCAGGGATCACTGCATCTTATGCACATGAATCCTATGCGGATGTATTCATCATTATGATTGTTGTTACGATTAATGCGGTGCTTGGTGTTTATCAGGAAAGCAAAGCGGAACAAGCGATTGAAGCGCTTCAGCAAATGTCCGCGGCAACATCAAAGGTTCTGCGCGACGGCGGTATCATGATCATGAAAAGTGAAGAGTTGGTGGTGGGCGATGTCGTTTTGCTGGAAGCGGGCGACTCTGTTCCTGCCGACTGCCGTATGATTGAAAGCGCGAGTGTGAAAATAGAAGAAGCGGCGCTGACGGGGGAATCGGTTCCTGTCAATAAAATCATTCATACTCTTACGCTGCATAAAGAAAAAGAAGTGTCCCTCGGCGACCGCAAAAACATGGCGTACATGGGCAGTACCGTTGTTTACGGCCGTGGAAAAGCGGTGGTTGTGGCAACGGGCATGGACACGGAAATGGGAAAAATTGCCGACGCGCTCGCAAAAGCGAAGGACAATGTTACTCCGCTGCAAATAAAATTAAACCAGCTGAGCAAAATTTTGAGCAATCTGGTCATTGGCATTTGCGTATTTATCTTTGCTTTCAGTCTGATTAAGTCGGGCGATTTCAGCGGGCAGGTCATATTGAACACATTCATGGTTGCGGTCAGTCTTGCTGTGGCTGCAATTCCCGAAGGCCTAGCCACGGTCGTTACAATTGTACTTTCTATCGGCGTCACCAACATGTCGAAGCGCAACGCGGTCATTCGCAAGCTGACTGCGGTTGAGACTCTTGGCTGTGCGCAAATCATCTGTTCCGATAAAACCGGAACGCTGACGCAGAACAAAATGACCGTGGTCGAACATTATGCCGAAGATGAACCGCTTTTAGCAACCGCGATGGCGCTGTGCAGTGACGCCGAACTGGGAAAAGACGGTGAAGTGACCGGCGAGCCGACAGAGGCCGCCCTCGTCAGCTATGCCGCAAGCCTGAAGCTCGATAAAAACGACTTGAAAAAAGTGAATCCAAGAATCGGTGAAGCGCCGTTCGACTCCATGCGTAAAATGATGTCTACCGTCCATTCCTGCGCGGACGGCAGCTATATTCAGTATACCAAGGGCGCACCGGATGAAGTCATTAAAAAATGCACGCATACTCTGAAAAACGGAAAAATTGTGCCATTGACGGATTCCTTGCACGCAGAACTTCGTGCGGAAAATAAACGGATGGCAGGCAAGGCCCTGCGCGTACTTTGTGCGGCCTTTAAAAAATATGACCGCGTGCCCGGCTCGTTTGAACCGGCCGAACTGGAAAACGAATTGACCCTGATCGGCCTGACCGGGATGATTGACCCGATTCGTCCCGAGGTCGTTGACGCTATTAAAGAATGCAAGGCGGCGGGAATACGCGCGATTATGATTACGGGAGATCATCGGGATACTGCGGTGGCCATTGCCATGCAGCTAGGAATTATTACGGATGAATCACAGGCAATCACCGGCGCACGGCTGGATGAAATCAGCGACGAAGAATTGAAGGATACAATCGGGCTTTATTCCGTCTATGCCAGAGTGCAGCCGGAACATAAAGTTCGCATTGTAAATGCTTGGAAAACAAACGGGATGATTACCGCTATGACCGGAGACGGCGTGAACGACGCTCCATCCATAAAAAGTGCCGATATTGGAATCGGCATGGGCATTACGGGAACGGATGTCACCAAAAATGTTGCCGACATGGTACTTGCGGATGATAACTTTGCAACCATCGTTTCCGCAGTGGAAGAGGGCAGAAAAATTTACGACAATATCCGAAAAGCGATTCAGTTTCTGCTTGCCTCCAATTTGAGTGAAGTTCTGTCTATCTTTGCCGCAACTCTTTTGGGATTTGTCATTTTAAAGCCGGTTCATCTATTGTGGATCAATTTGATCACCGACTGTTTTCCGGCCCTTGCGCTCGGAATGGAAAAAGGCGAAAAAGATTTGATGCAGCGCAGACCGCGAAATTCCCGTGACGGCATTTTTGCGGGCGGACTGGGTACGGATGTGGCCTATCAGGGAATTCTGGTTACCCTCGTAACCCTGTCTGCTTATTTTATCGGCCACTTTATGGAATCCGGCGTCTGGGAGATTACCAACAGCTCGGATGGAATGACCATGGCGTTTTTGACCATGTCGATGGCTGAGATTTTTCACTCCTTTAATATGCGTTCCCAGCGGAATTCTATTTTTACCATGAAACATCAGAACGGATATCTGATCGCGGCGATGCTGGTTTCTCTGATCCTGACAACGGCCGTCATCTATATTCCGACTCTGGCCTTCGCCTTCGCTTTTGAGGATATTTCGCTGTTTGAGTATTCGGTTGCTCTGTTGCTTGCGTTTTCCGTTATTCCAATTGTTGAAATCGTTAAGCTGTTCCAAAGAAAATCTTCAAAACCGATCGCCTATGAAGATTAAATTTTTTAAGATCGGCAGAATAAAAATTTATCGGTCGCACATAATAATGACTGGGTACAGTGAATGATTTCTGGTGAATCAGTACCCGGAATCACATTGGAAAGCAAAGATTTAATCATGAAGATTGGGAGATGGTTAAGTTGAACAGATCCGTCTGGGAACCCATAATGATTCGTGCAGTAATGCCTTTATGAAAACCGGAAGACAGTTTAGCTAAACTGATAATTTTCTCATATCACTATAATTAAATACGAGCTTGGAGAGGCAGGAATTCTTAATGAATTCCTGTCTTTCTTCACGTAAGCAGGAGCACAGAAAGTATGAATTACGATATTGAATTAATTGATATCTATCACGGAATAATCAATATTTGCCCTTCAAAATGCGGAATCTTGAACTGCCTCAGGTGGCTTTTGCAGGAATAAATTCAGCCTCTCTGTTTTATTGACAGAATATTACATATCGTGTTATAATATAAAATGGGAATGAAGTTCTCCCATAGCGAATGCTAAAATTGCTTTTTAAGCTGATGACTTCTGTGAAATGCACAGCGGGTTGTCAGCTTTTCTATTCGCAAAATCAAAATATATTTTAACAGGAGGTACTCTTTTGAATATTTGGCACGATATTTCTCAGGAAAGAATCCACGAGGATGATTTTTTCGCAGTGATCGAAATTCCTAAGGGCTGTAAGACAAAGTATGAGCTGGATAAGGAAACCGGCTTGCTGTCTATGGATCGTATCCTGTATACTTCCGCACATTATCCGGCAAACTACGGTTTTATTCCGCGTACTTACGCAGCGGACCGTGATCCGCTGGATGTACTTGTGCTCTGTTCCGAAGACATACAGCCGCTGTCCCTTGTGCGCTGCTATCCAATTGGCGTAATTTCCATGGAAGACGGCGGTTTTATTGACGACAAGATCATTGCCATCGCTTTTGGCGATCCAACATTCAATGAATATCAGGATATTAACGAATTGCCCGGGCATATTTTTGATGAAATGACACACTTTTTCACGATTTACAAGGAACTCGAAGGAAAAGCCACAGCCGTTGATTATATCAGGAATGCTGAGGAAGCGAAACGAATTGTCAGGAAAAGCATCAATGAATATTTAAAGAATTTTGGAAATCTTGATTCTTAACTGTGATTGGTTGATTTGTATCATACGGTTTTGATCTCAAAAAACTGATGTTCCGGCGGCCTGATCGGCTGTTGGAGGATCAGTTTTTGCTTTCGCTGTAATTTGTGATTGTAAAATATTTTGCAGCTTTGACAGGAATTTTGATGCTGATTAGTATATAATAGAAACAATAATAGGAGGTTTATTATGATTAATAAGTTTTGTACTGCTCCGCTGTGGGAATCCAGTAAAACCCTTGCTGCGGTGGCACAGGGGGTAATGCCGGCAGAAACTGTGATTATAAATGCCAGACTGATCAATGTTTGTACCGGCGAAATACTGCCGGATATCGATGTAGCAATCTCCTGCGGAAGAATTGCTCTTGTCGGTGATGCAAAGCACTGTATAGGAGAAAACACAACCGTACTGGATGCCGGCGGCCAGTATATCGCCCCGGGATTTCTGGACGGACATATGCATGTCGAATCCTCCATGATGAGTGTCGGCGAATATGCGAGGGCGGTGATTCCCCACGGTACGGTGGGAATTTATATGGACCCGCACGAAATCTGCAATGTCCTTGGACTTGACGGTGTTTCCTGTATGATTGAGGATTCCAAACGCACTCCGCTGAAAACGATGGTGACCACGCCGTCCTGTGTTCCCGCTGTCCCCGGCTTTGAAGACACCGGCTCGTTCATAGGTCCCGCGGATATTGCTAAAACAATGGAATGGGACAGTGTGGTGGGTCTTGGCGAGCTGATGAATTTCCCGGGAGTGCTCAGCTCAAACGATCACACACACGGCGAAATTGCCGAAACGCTGAAAGCGGATAAAATTATTACCGGCCATTATTCCATGCCGGAGACAGGGAAAGGCTTAAACGCATACATCGCTTCCGGTGTCCGCTGCTGCCACGAATCTACGCGTGCACAGGACGCGCTCGCAAAAATGCGCCTGGGCATGTATGCGATGTTCCGTGAGGGTTCGGCGTGGCGCGATCTGCATGAGGTTGCAAAAAGCATTACGCAGAATAAGATCGATACGCGTTTTGGTGTATTGATCTCCGATGATACACATCCGCACACGCTGCTGAATCAGGGCCATCTCGATCATATTGTCCGCCGTGCGGTGGAAGAGGGCATTGACGTGATGACCGCGATTCAGATGGTCACCATCAACTGCGCGCAGTGCTTCCAGATGGATCATGAACTTGGTTCCATTGCGCCGGGCAAATGCGCGGATATTGTATTTATCCGCAGTCTGGAAAAACTTGATATTGCAAAGGTATTAATTAATGGCACTGTTGTCGCTGAAAACGGCAGGATGAAGGCTGACTTTCCGCCCTATCATTATCCGAAATGGGCGACAAATTCCATGCATATTAAAGAAGCGATTATTCCGGAGTCCTTCGCGATTCACGCGCAGGGCGACGAAGTGACAGTCCGTGTCATTGAAGTTATCCCCGCGCGCGTCGGCTCGTTTGAACGGCAAAGTACGCTGAAGGTCAAAAATGGCTTGGTCGGTTCCGACATTAAGCAGGATGTCCTGAAAACCGCTGTTTTTGAGCGCCATCATGAAACCGGACATATCGGTTTCGGCTTCGTCAAAGGCTTTGGAATCCAGTGCGGCGCAATGGCGTCGACTGTAGCGCATGATGCGCACAATCTGTTGGTGATCGGCACGAACGACGAAGACATGGCACTGGCCGCAAATACGCTGATTGCTTGCGGCGGGGGTATGACGGCTGTGCAGAACGGTGAAGTGCTCGGCACGGTTGAGCTTCCCATAGCGGGCCTGATGAACGATAAACCGGTGGAAGAAATGAGTAAAATAGTGGGCGGTCTCAGTGAAGCGTGGGAAAAAATCGGTTGCAGCATGGTTTCGCCCTTTATGACAATGGCCTTAATTTCGCTCGCCTGTCTGCCGGAACTCCGATTGACTGACCGCGGACTTGTCGACTGCACGACTTTTCAGTTCACACCGCTGTTCATCGGGGAATAACAGAGGACCTGCCGCATGAAAGATGCGGCAGGTCCTTTGTTCGTTTATGTCAGAAACTTATCGTTCCAAAGAATGTTTTTGGCAAGTTGAAGGCTATCAGTCCTATTGGGAATTCCTCTGGTATTGATTAAAACAGCAATGCCGTGAACCAGTCCCCAGCAGTACAGCAGCAGTTCGTCCTGATTCACGGCTTCACCGGTGCATTCGGTTTTATACCGCTCAATTGTTTTTTGAAAAGTTGCAAACGGGTGGCCGTCACCTAAGTGCTTTAACGGATTGTCTGTGCCGCTGTTTTCTATGAAGCCGGCAGAGTTTACTTTCTGTATGGTATCACTTAAAAAAATCAGTCTCATATATTCCGGGTTTTCTACAAAAAACTGAATATAGGCAAATCCCATTTCCCGAAGCTGACTTTTGGGGTCGGCAGGGTGTTTCTCCACAGCGTGTTCAAGACTTCTATTAAACGACTGTAAGGCCTTTAATGAAATGGCAACAATCAGTTCATCTTTGTTTTTGAAATGGCGGTAGGGTGCGGTTTGGCTCACATTACAGGCTTTCGCCACCTTGCGGAGAGAAAACCCGTCGTACCCTTCTTCATCAAGAATTTTCAAACCCTTTTCAATCAGTTCTGCTTTTAAATCATTGTGATGATAGCTTTGTTTCGGCAAGCGATGGAGCCTCCTTTTCATTTTTTATTTTGATTTCATTATATCACATTATGTTGACAGAGTAAACATGTTGCGCTATAATCATGTTAACGTTGTAAACATAAGGAGGAAATACACTGTGAAAGCAACTATTATTTCGGATGAGGAGTATCTGACAGATCAATTTCAGCGGCTGCATCAAGAAGTTGAATCCTGTTTGAAAGCAAAGGATTTTGAAGTGCAGGAAACGCAGGTCGGAAGGGATGATCTAACATTTTGCAGGGGCTGTTTTGGCTGTTGGGTCAAAAAACCCGGGGAATGCGTTATCAATGACAGTATTTCGCAAATTAACCGTGCAGTCATGAACAGCGATGTTGTTGTCTATCTCAGCCCCGTAGTATTCGGCCAGTTCAGTGCAAATATAAAAAATGTGATTGACCGGTGGCTGCCCAATATGCTTCCTTTCTTTGTGACAAGGCCCGACGGTTCAACCATGCATCCTCCCCGTTACAATACATACCCCAAACAAATTATCATCGGTTATGCGAATGAACTGACAGCGGACGATGGGCAGCTGTTTATCGATATTACGAGGAAACATCGGAGAAATGTGGAAGTACTGGTTTATCACGGAGAAGAACATGAGATATCCGCGGCTTTTGGAAAGATGGATCTGAAAAGGGAGGACGGACAACTATGAGTGCGAAAAACGTTGTGTTGATCAGTGCAAGTCCCAAAGTAAATGAGAAATCCGTGTCGGATATGCTGACAGCAATGGCGGAAGGACAAATGGGTGCGGATAATTTTCATATTACGCATGTAAATGTCCGAAAGAGCATAACGCAAAAACATACGGGAAGTGATTTTGAAGCTATGTTAAAGGCCGACGCGCTGGTAATTGCATTTCCCCTTTACTTCTTTTGTCTGCCCGGAATTTTGATTCGATTTTTACAGGACTACGATCAATTTTACAAGCTGCACCAAGATTCTGCCGCTAAAGCGAAAGTATATGCGGTCATCAACTGCGGTTTTCCGGAACCCGGTATTAACACGGAAGCAGCCCGTGTCATTGAAAGCTTCAGCCGTCAAACAGGGAACACGTTTCGTTTCGCTGTTTTATTGGGTGGCGGCGGGATGCTGCTCGGTGCGAAAGACGCGCCTTTTATGAAGAAACCGATGGCTGCCATAACGGAGGGTTTCCATGCGACGGCACAGGATATACAGAGCGAAGATTTATCCCCAATAGAAAATGTTGTTGTTTCGATGAAATTTCCAAGAAAGCTGTACTTTTTTATGGGCAACAGGGGATGGACTTCCAGTGCGCGTAAGAACGGTTTAAAAAAAGAAGACCTATACAGAAAGCCATACCGGCAGGATTGAAGGTTTAAAAGTGCGGCTCTGTATTCCCTTTTAAAATAAAAAAATCCCCGTCTGCCGTTCAGCAGACGGGGATTTTTTATACCTGTTCCGTGTTTTTTATGCGCTATGCTTTTTGAACGCCCAGTTCAACCGTTTCACCGTTCAGGTCCCACTCTTTGGTAAAACCATCGATTTCGCCTAATCTTACCTCGTTGGCCAAAACGTCGTTTTGAATGGGAGCCAGATTGTCCGAAATAATCTTTGCGATTCTTTCGTTCCCTTTTGCATAAACAATGATATGATCCATAACGTCAAAGCCGGCATCCTTACGCATCGTCTGGATTTTGCTGGTGATTTCTCTCACAAAACCCTCTTCGATCAGCGTTTCCGTCAGATTCGTGTCGATTACGACCGTCAGCCCGCCGTCAGCCATGGAAACATAATTTTCAGCCTGTGCCGTCTCAATCAATAAATCATCGGCTGTCAAAGAAATATCGCCGTCTTCCAGAGAGATTGTCAGGGAACCAGCTGCATCCAACGTCTTTTTAGCCGCATTGCCATCCAGTGCGGCAAGAACGGTTTTGATTTCACCAATTTTCCGGCCGTATTTCTGTCCGAGCACCTTTAACTGTGGTTTAAAGCGATAGGAAGTGAAGTCGGAGACATCCTCTGTGAAAAGGATTTCTTTCATATTCAGCTCCTCGCGGATGATTTCCTGATAGAACTCGCTCAGCGATTCTTTTGCACCCACATACATTTTTGCAATCGGCTGCCTGTTTTTAATATTTGCAGTATTTCTTGCCGCGCGACCCAGAACAACAATATCAAGAACCAATTCCATGTTTTTTTCTAAATCCGCGTCAATGAGGGTTTCATCGGCAGTCGGAAAATCACAAAGATGTACGCTTTCAGGCGCGGCGGGGTCAATTTTGCAGACCAGATTGCGGTAGATGTCCTCCGCCATGAACGGAATCATTGGGGAAGCCGCTTTTGCCACGGTGACAAGGGCAGTGTACAGGGTCATATATGCGTTGATTTTATCCTGGGGCATCCCTTTTACCCAAAAACGTTCACGGCTTCTTCTCACATACCAGTTGCTCATTTCATCAACAAAATCCTGCAGCGCTCTTGCCGCTTCCGGGATTTTATAGTTTTCCAGATGACTGTCGATTGTCCTGACGAAAGTATTCAGCCGGGACAGCAGCCACCGGTCCATTACGGGCAGCTTGTCGAAATCCAGAGTGTATTTCGTGGCGTCAAACTCGTCGATATTCGCGTACAGCACGAAGAACGCATAGGTATTCCATAGAGTACCCATGAACTTGCGCTGTCCCTCCATCACGGCTTTGCCGTGAAAACGGTTCGGAAGCCAAGGGGCCGAATTGCTGTAAAAATACCACCGGATTGCATCCGCGCCATAGGTTTCAAGCGCATCAAACGGGTCAACCGCGTTGCCCTTGGATTTGGACATTTTTTGCCCGTTTTCATCCTGAACATGACCGAGTACGATAACGTTTTTATATGGCGCCTGATTGAAAATCAAAGTCGAAATCGCCAAAAGCGAATAGAACCATCCTCTTGTCTGGTCAACCGCCTCAGAAATAAAGTCGGCGGGGAACTGCTCTTTGAAAAGCTCCTGATTTTCAAACGGATAATGATGCTGTGCAAACGGCATGGCGCCGGAATCGAACCAGCAGTCGATGACCTCCGGTACGCGCTTCATCTGCTTTCCGCATTTAGGGCAGGTGATGGTGACCGCGTCGATATACGGTCTGTGAAGTTCAATATCGTCCGGGCAGTTGGGGGACATGGACTTCAATTCTTCAATACTGCCGACGGAATGTTTGTGTCCGCATTCGCATTCCCAGATATTCAGCGGGGTTCCCCAGTAACGGTTGCGGCTGATTCCCCAGTCCTGAACATTTTCAATCCAGTCTCCGAAACGGCCTTTTCCGATGCTTTCGGGAATCCAGTGGACGGTGTTGTTGTTGCGGATTAAATCGTCTTTTACCGCAGTCATCTTAATAAACCAGGAATCTCTGGCGTAATAAATCAGAGGGGTGTCGCATCTCCAGCAGAACGGATAGCTATGTTCAAAGCTGGGTGCAGAGAACAGGAGCCCGCGCTGCTTCAGATTTTTCAGAACCTCTTTGTCGGCGTCTTTGCAGAACATGCCCGGCCAAAGGGTTTCCTTTGTCATTTCGCCTTTTCCGTCGACCAGCTGAACAAAGGGCAGATCGTATTTCCGACCGACATTGGCGTCGTCTTCACCAAAGGCGGGCGCAATATGAACCACGCCGGTGCCGTCCGTCAGCGTGACGTAAAGGTCACAGGTCACGTACCAGCATTTTTTGTCAGGAGTTACAAAATCAAATAAAGGCTCGTATTCCTTGTATTCCAGGTCTTTGCCTGTAAACGTTTCAAGAACAGTGTATTCACCCTCCAAAACCTTGGGGGCAAGGGCTTCGGCTAAATAGTAGACGGTTCCTTCGGTCTGCACTTTTACATAGTTTTCGTCCGGGTTTACACAAAGGGCAACGTTGGACGGCAGTGTCCATGGGGTGGTCGTCCAGGCGAGAATGTACGCATCTTCACCCTTTACCTTGAATTTTGCAATTGCGGATTTTTCTTTTACATCCTTGTAGCCCTGTGCCACTTCGTGGCTGGACAGGGGAGTCCCGCACCTTGGGCAGTAGGGAACAATCTTAAAGCCCTTGTACAGAAGGCCCTTTTCCCAGATTTGCTTTAATGCCCACCATTCGGACTCGATGAAGTCGTTTTCGTACGTGACGTAGGGATGCTCCATATCCGCCCAGTAGCCGACGGTGCGGGAAAAATCTTCCCACATGCCCTTGTATTTCCAAACGCTTTCCTTGCACTGCTTCACAAACGGCTCAAGCCCGTATTGCTCGATCTGCTCCTTGCCGTCAAGATGAAGGAACTTTTCCACTTCCAGTTCCACGGGCAGTCCGTGCGTGTCCCATCCGGCTTTTCTGGGGACCTGATAGCCCTTCATCGTTCTGTAGCGGGGAATCATATCTTTGATGACTCGGGTAAGAACATGGCCGATATGAGGTTTACCGTTTGCGGTGGGCGGGCCGTCGTAAAAAGTATACGTTTTTCCATTTTTACGGCTGTCGATACTTTTCTCAAAAATCTTGTTCTCTTCCCAAAACTTTTCAACCTTTTTCTCTCGTTCTACAAAGTTTAAATTTGCAGGAACTTTGTTATACATTCTTGAAACCTCCCAAAATAAAAAAGCCTCCGCCCTGAGAACAGGACGAAGACTTCGCTTCGTTATACCACCTATTACTGCATACTGACATATGTGTTCCCAATAACGGAGGAAATCCGTCAAAGCTTAATCGATTGATTCTTTCAGCCCGAAACTCAAGAGTGATTTTCGAAAATAAACTACTCATACCGGACTCTCACTGTCACCGGTTCGCTTTATTTTTTGTTTAAATCCTACTGTCTCTTTCAACGTTTTTATCATATTTTCAGGAACTAATAATATCACATGAATAAGGAAAAGTCAAATAAACTGCCGAATACGCATGAAAAGTGCGCCTCAACGCAAAAGCATCAAGGCGCGGTGTGAAGGAGGAAGATATTTATGAAAAGATTGCTTTTATTATAGTATCAATTCTTTGATTTTGAATTAGGTACCTGTTAAAATTATGTTAAATGTTTTATTGTGAAAGTTAAACGGGTTTTAACGCGATTCTAACAAAACGGCACCGTTTTTAGCGATAATGATAGTGAGTTAACAAATTTTTAAAACCATTTGTTTAGGATTTGCAAAAACGAATGGACATTCTATTTCGGAGGGTCAGAAACATATGGATGAGAAAATGAAATGTGAACTGGATAAAATTATCGATGGAAAATATATTAAAACCGTATTTCAGCCGATTGTGTCGCTGCGCGACGGCTCGGTGATAGGCTATGAGGCGTTAAGCCGAATTACCTGTGAAAGCGCCATTGCAAATCCGGAGGAGTTATTCCAAATTGCCGGTGAAAGCAGCCGGCTGTGGGATTTGGAACTGCTTTGCCGAACGACGGCGCTGCAGTCCGCTTACCTGAAAACAGGATGTTTATTGGACAAGAAGCTATTTCTTAATGTGAATCCGGATGTGATGCACGACTTAAAATTCAGGCAGGGATTTACAAAGGAATATTTGAAAAATTACGGTGCCGTGCCGGAAAATATTATTTTCGAAATCACAGAGCGAAACGCGGCTTCTGATATGGCTGGTTTTCAGGGCGCGGTTGCGCATTATAAAGGTCAGAATTATAAAATTGCTATTGACGACGCAGGCGCGGGATACTCGGGACTTAACCTCATCAGCGATATTAACCCGCATTATATTAAACTTGATATGAAGTTAATCCGCAATATCGACAAGGACAGCATTAAGTTTGCCCTTGTAAAAAGCATGATTGAACTTTCCCATGTGGCCAACATCGGCCTGATTGCCGAAGGAGTGGAGACAAAGGAGGAATTGGTTACCCTGATTGAACTGGGTGTGCAGTATGCGCAGGGTTATTTCCTCCAAAGGCCAGCCGAGCAAATGAAAGAGGTTGAGCCCGATGTGCTTGAAATCATGGATGAGGTGAACCGTAAAAAAAATCATGTACTTGGCAGCCAGGTCAGCAATATCTACATAGAAAATATCTGCACGCCGACAGAAACGATTTCGTCCACGGCAAAGGTGGAGGATGTTTTCGACAAGCTGAAAAATGACCCTTCCGCCTTTGGCATGTGTGTTGTGGAAAACGGTATGGTGCTGGGCGTGGTAACAAAAGCAAATTTGGTTTTAAAGCTCAGCGGCCGGTACGGATTCAGCCTGAATCAGAACAAGCCGATTTCCTTTCTGATGGACAGGCAGTTTCTTGCGGTCAATTATCAAACCCCGATCAACGCCGTTTCGCATATTGCAATGTCCCGTCCGCCGGAAAAGCTGTATGACTTTATTGTCGTGACCAGGGATGAAAAATATGTGGGTACCGTTACGATCAAAGATCTTCTGGAAAAAACAACGGAAATTGAAGTGACGAACGCGAAATATCAGAATCCCCTTACCGGCCTTCCGGGGAATCTGGTGATTGAGCAGAAGATTAAAGCCTGTATCGAAAAGGACACCCCATACAGTGTAATCTATTTTGACATTGATAATTTTAAAGCGTACAACGATGTTTACGGCTTTGAAAACGGGGATTCCATTATTAAATTGCTCGCAAGAACCATTGTAACCCATGTGCCGGAAAAACAATTTGCCGGCCATGTGGGAGGAGACGATTTTGTGGCCGTGCTGGACAATTTCAGCGGCGTTGATTTGTGCATCGATATTATTCATGACTTTGACAGGAACGTACTGCAGTATTATAACCCGAGGGACATACAGAACGGATATATCATTGCGGAGAACAGGCGGGGGGAGATCGAAAAATTTCCGCTGATTTCCCTTTCCATCGCGGGGGTAAGCAACAGGACCCGCAGTTTTGCCAACATGTTGGATCTTACGGAAGAATTAGCAAAGATTAAGAAAAAAACCAAGCAGCAAAGCGGAAGCTTTTGCTGCCTGGTGTAAGCTTGCTCAATCGGGGTCGTTGGTAGAACCGGAATTTTCCGGTTCGCTTTTGTTAATGAATGGAGGAACCGAACGGCATCAGGGCAAGTTTTGCAATCTTAAAGCACTGCAGTCCGAAAGGAATTCCAATGATGGTGATGCAGAACAGTCCGCCGATCACGGCTGCCTCCACGGCCAATGCAAAACCGCCGAAGATCAGCCACAGAATATTCAGTAAAAACGACCCAACCCCGCCGCCAAAGCAAACGTCTTTTCCAAACGGAAAAAAAGCCAGCTCCGCAAATTTAAAACACTGAATTCCGACAGGAATGCCCACGATGGTGACGCACCATAAAATGCCGACCAAAAGCCAGCTGAGTCCCATAACCAGACCGCCGAAAATAAACCAAATCACATTTCCAAAACATCCCATTATAGTACGCTCCGTTACTGAATACCGCCCCAAAGGGCGGTTTATTTTTTTGATTATATCATAAATATGAACGATCATAAAGCGTTGTTCCAACAAACCGTCACGTTGTCCTTAACAGTTCTTAATAAGTTTCCACTTACCACATCATTTCTTTCCTTTATACTGAGAAGGTATTGCGGATGGCTTGAGAGGGCTGGTAATGCCGAGGGAAACTTAATAATTCATACAAAAGGAGACGGACCATGAGCTTTATTACAGTTATTAATATTGAAAGGGAATAATCACGTAGGTAACAACATGAAAATTGATTGCCGGATTTTTAGCCTGCCACGTAGTTCAGCAAATTTTTTTAAATTACCAGATTTGCAAAAAGAATGATATAATAAATAAAGAAACGGCATGAAAAGAAGGCGGAAGAATGTCAAAAATTTTAATTGCGGATGACGATAAGAAAATCGCGGCTATCTATGAATACGCAGGGCGTTTGGAAATATCATCGGAAACAGTTTAAAACATTTTAACACCGATAACCCGTTCATTGCGGTTGCTTGCAGCAAGAAGGGAAATACGGTTGTCTGGTCGGTGCAGGATAATGGGGCAGGTGTTGAAAATCCATTTTATACTTCGGACAAAGGCTGATCCGTCGCCGGACTGGGTCTGGAAAAATAAATATAAATCTGTATGAGTAATTCTTACAGGTTTCGAGGAGAAATCGTGCGTAAAACAAAACAGGAATCAGTGCAGCCAGAGAGCATCCAAAAAAGCAATAAGGAATTTAGGGCGGCGGAATCAGCCGGGTTGCTGGATTTTTTATTGTTCAGCCTGCCCGGAAAATCCAGAAACCATGTGAAATCTTTGTTGAAATACAGAGAAGTTTCCGTGGACGGGACGGTGGTTACCCAGCATAATTATGTATTGAAACCCGGACAAAAAGTACGGATCAGCCGGTCGGTTAAACAGGACAAGGCGCCAAAAAACATATTGGATATTCTGTATGAAGACGATAATCTGATTGTCATCAATAAACCGGCGGGTCTGCTGTCCATTGCCACCGACAAAGAAAAGGAACTGACGGCTTACCATTTGCTGACGGACTATGTGCGGCTGCATAATTCTTCAAACCGCATTTTTGCGGTACACCGTCTGGACCGCGATACCTCCGGTGTACTGATGGTCGCAAAAAATGAAGAAATGAAACTCGCTTTGCAGGATCATTGGGCGGAGCTGGTGTCACAGCGCGGATATATGGCGGTAGTGGAGGGACAGCTTACGGAGAAAAGCGGAAAAATCCGGTCATGGCTCAAGCAGACAAAAACACAGCTGGTGTATTCAAGCGCAAAAGCCGGTGACGGGAAGGAAGCCATTACAAACTATCGGGTTGTGAAAGAAAATACGGAATATTCTCTGCTTGAAATAAATTTGGAAACCGGCCGTAAAAATCAGATTCGGGTGCACATGAAAGACATGGGCCATCCCGTCGCTGGGGATAAAAAATACGGGGCGCGCACCAACCCTTTAAAGCGGATGGGGCTGCACGCTTATAAATTAGAGCTGCAAAATCCCTTTACACTTGAAACAATGTGTTTTGAAGCGAAGCCGCCAAAGAGTTTTACGGCTCTGTTTACGAAATAGAAACAGCGCTGTTCTTGGAATTGTTATGCGGGTAATATATTATTTTTTTGCATTCTGTGCTTTTTTGTTGATAATTCCTGCACGTAAGATTATAATCAGATTATTCAGCAGCCTGATTATGCATTATTATACTAGGAGGCGTATTCATGAAAAAAGGGTTAAAAGCTGTCTGCCTGATTTCGGACGATTTCGAGGACTTGGAATTGTGGTATCCGGTTTTAAGGCTGAGAGAAGAAGGAGTCACCGTACATTTTGTTGGTGAAAAAGCAAAGCAAAAATATGTCGGCAAGTACGGTGTTCCTGCGGTTTCCGATTATGCTTTCGGTGATATTAACATTGCGGATTATGACGCGCTTCTAGTTCCCGGCGGATGGGCTCCGGATCAATTAAGACGTTTTCCAGAAGTAATTGAGATGGTCCGTTATATAGATCAGCAAAAAAAGCCGATCGGGCACATTTGCCATGCGGGCTGGGTGTTAGCATCGGCGGATATATTACAGGGCAAAAAGGTCACAAGTACCCCAGGCATTAAGGACGATTTAATTCATGCCGGCGCGACTTGGTATGACGTGCCGGTCATCGTGGACGGCAACATTGTTTCAAGCCGCCGCCCGCCGGATTTGCCGGAGTACATGAAAGCTTTCATTGAGCTGATGGAAAAGCAATAAGAGCGGCGAAACCTACCCCAAAAATCCGGAGGTATTAGAATTTGAAGAAAAAAATCAACGGTAAAAATGGCGACGAGCTTTCTATTTTAGGATTTGGCTGTATGCGCCTGCCGACAAAAAACGGATCGATTGATGAATCAAGATCTATTCAAATGATTCATGATGCGATTGAAAAGGGCGTAAACTATTTTGATACGGCTTATATTTATCAAAATGGCAAGAGCGAACTGCTTCTTGGCAAGGCTTTGTCCGGCGGTTACCGTGAACGGGTGAAGATTGCCACAAAGCTGCCGCCCTTTTTAGTGGGTAAACTGGAAAACGCGAAGAAAATCTTTGCGACGGAACTTCAGCGGCTGCAAACGGATCATATCGATTATTATTTGCTGCATATGCTGACCGATAAATCAATGTATGACCGGCTTTTCTCGCTGGGTGTAATGGAATGGCTGGAAGGGCTGAAAGCAGAAGGAAAAGTCAGAAATATCGGGTTTTCCTTTCACGGGAGCCGGACGGACTTTGAATTAATCGTAAAAGCATATCCATGGGACTTCTGCCAAATACAATATAATTATATGGATGAAAACAATCAGGCGACGAAAGCAGGACTGCAAACCGCTGCCGGTTTGGGGATTCCCGTCATTGTCATGGAACCTTTGCGCGGCGGAAAACTGGTGACACATCTGCCTGAAATTGTAACAAAAGCATTTAAAAGCTATGATGCGGACCGATCCCCGGCAGAATGGGCTCTGCGCTGGGTGTGGAACCATCCGGAAGTGAATGTCGTACTTTCCGGCATGAGCGACGAAGCGCAGATGGAGGAAAATATCCGTATTGCGAGCGAAGCGGAGCCGAATACGCTCACCGAAGAAGAATTAAACGTATTTCAAACAGTCAAAAAGGAAATCAGTGAAAAAACAAAAATTCCCTGCACAGGGTGCGGATATTGTATGCCATGCCCGGCCGGAGTGAATATTCCCGGGTGTTTTTCCTGTTATAACGACAAGTACCTGATGGAGGATAAATCGACGCGGTTCCGATATTTTCAGTCACTGGGCGCTCTGTCGGCCAAACCGGCCGTCGCTTCCCAATGCAAACAGTGTGGAAAGTGCGAAAGTCATTGCCCGCAGAAGATTGCCATTCGGGAAGAACTGAAAACGGTCAGCCACGAGATGGAAGGCGTTTTTTATAAACCGCTTGTTACAATTGTCAGAAAGATTATGAAGGTAAAATCCAATTAAAAGCAGCCGTACCATGGCATGAATTCCGATTCTGCGGAAGAAATGCCTGATGCGGCTGTTTCTTTGCCGGTGTGTACCAATCGAGCATTATGGGAAATTGCATTGCTTTGAAAAATTTATGATATAATAAATATGAAAACTGAACGGAAATGACGGTGAAAAGATTATGCCAAAGAAAAAAGAACAAAAACCGGCACCGCGGACCTGTCAAACGTGTGAATTTAATTCTAAAGAAATGTGCATCATACATGGAGAAGGCTATAAATCCAGAGAGACTGCAAACACCTGCAATGACTGGAGTATCAGTATTACTGCTTTTATTAAACAGGATAAACACAGTAAAAAATAATGGAACTTAACCTGCTGTTGAAACGGACTGTTTTTTCGTTAACGAATACAAATAGATAAAATGAATCTTGAAATTCATCGTTTATGATGATAAAATGAAAACTTGCGAACAGAAAGTGGGTTAATATTGAAAATTGAGTTTTTACATCAGAGTACCGGACAGCGACGGGATCTGATTTTGCATGGCAGTATCCTAAAAACACTGATGATGCTGTCATTGCCAACGCTGATGATGAGTGTCATACAATCCCTCATGCCGTTGACGGACGGGCTTTTTATTAATAACGCGGCAGGAACACTGGTGGCCAGCGCGGTGACCTACAGTGAGCCTGTTATCAACATGATGACGGCGCTGGCTCAGGGTCTGAGCGTGGCGGCTATGGCAATTATCGGGCAGGCAAACGGACATGGGGATTTTGACAAAGTGCGGAAAATCTCGGCACAGATTGTTGTGTTTGCCTTTACCATGGGCTTTTGCATCGCACCCATGTCCGCATTGGTGGCGTTTCCGATTTCGGCCAATGTGGATGCGGAAATATCTCACAATGTTATGTTGTACATCAGCCTTTACGCTTTTGTTCTGCCGTTTTCCTTTTTGGAGAGCATTTATAATGCCATTAAGAATGCGACCGGAAAGCCTGAGGCTACTTTTATCAGAATGGTGCTCATGCTTGTACTGAAGATCATTTTTAACGTTGTGTTTGTTGTCTGGCTCCGGCTGGAAGTAATCGGCTGCGTGCTTTCTTCTTTTTGTGCCAACGTCCTCATTTGCGGATGGATGTTCTACGAGTTGTTTGTAAAGAAGGGGGAAGATCAGCTCATCCTGAAAGGGTTCCGGTTTGACAAACAGCTCATCAGGCAGTTGTTTCGGGTGGGTGTTCCCGCCATGCTTACCAGCCTGATGCTGAATTTGGGGTTCTTTCTCATTAACAATGAAACCCAGAAATATGGCGCGGTGGTGTTAAATGGACAAGGCATTGCAAATAATATTACGGCGGTCTGTTTCAACCTGCCGGCTGCCTTTGGGTCGGCGGTAACGACAATGGTCAGCTTGAATATAGGAGCGGGGCAGCCGGACAAAGCAAAGCGGTCCTGCCTGATCGGTTGTGTGGCCAGTGCGATTACGGCTGTCGCCATTATCGGCCTCATTGTGCCGTTGTCGCCCTACCTTACGGTTTTGTTTACACAGCGGGCGGATGTGCTGGATGTGGCCAACAGGGCGTTGCACATCTACACCTATTCTGTGGTGGGCTTTGGCATCTGCATGGCGGTGCAGGGGGCCTTTATCGGGCTTGGCCGAACCGGCGTACCGATGGTGATCGGCATCCTTCGTATTTGGTTCCTGCGATATATTTTTATTCTTGCCACTGAACATGTCCTTCAGTTCTATTCTGTTTTCTGGGGAAACCTGTTCTCAAATTATGTTGCCGCCGTGATCTCAATCATTTTAATTTTGCGGGTAAAGTGGACCTCTGCGCTGAATTAGCATTTAGTCGTATTTTTGTTTCTAAAAATGTATGCTATCATATTTTATAAGTCGATTTCATTGTAATTGACGTAATGCTTTTTAAAGTTATGTTAGGCTGAAAAGGAGAAGAATGAATGGAAGCTTCAAAGGTATATTTTACGGATTTCAGCGCAACACCGAGCTGTAATTTACTGCAAAAACTGGAAAAACTGGTGAAGAAAGCCGGTATTGAAACAATTGATTTTAAAGACAAATTTACTGCCATAAAAATTCATTTTGGTGAACCCGGCAATATTTCCTACCTGCGCCCCAATTATGCAAAGGTCATTGTAGACCTGATTCAAAAACAGGGCGGAAAGGTATACCTCACCGACTGCAATACCCTCTATGTGGGAAGAAGAAAAAACGCACTTGACCATCTTGACGCGGCTTACGAAAACGGATTCAACCCGTTTGCAACCGGCTGCCACGTTATCATAGCAGACGGTCTGAAAGGGACCGATGATGTTCTGGTTCCGATTGACGGCGACTATGTGAAAGAAGCCAAAATCGGCCGCGCGGTGATGGACGCCGATATTTTTCTTACTTTAACTCATTTTAAAGGGCACGAGTCGACCGGCTTTGGCGGTACGCTGAAAAATGTTGGAATGGGCTGCGGTTCCCGTGCAGGAAAAATGGAAATGCACAGTGCAGGTAAGCCGGTCGTGGATCAGGAGCTTTGCAGAAGCTGCGGCATGTGCCAAAAGAACTGCGCGCATGGCGCGATTTCCTTTGACGAAAATCATAAAGCGGAAATTGATCATAATCAATGCGTCGGATGCGGCCGCTGTATTGGTGCGTGCAATTTCGATGCGGTAAACCCCATGGGCGACGAGACAAACGATATTCTGAATTGTAAAATCGCGGAGTATTCTTACGCAGTATTAAAGGATCGTCCCCAGTTTCACATCAGCCTTGTAGTGGATGTATCTCCCTACTGCGACTGCCATGCCGAAAATGATATTCCGATTGTTCCGGATGTCGGCATGTTTGCTTCCTTCGACCCGGTTGCTATTGATGTCGCCTGTGCCGACGCGGTAAACCGCCAGCCCGTTCTCAGCGGAAGCATCCTTTCAAAAAAGGTGCAAGACCATCATGACCATTTTACCGATACCCATCCTGAAACCAACTGGAAAAGCTGCATTGATCATGCGGTGAAAATGGGGTTGGGCAGCAAGGAATATAAGCTAATAACAGTTAAATAGGATCTATTTGCTTTTTAAAAAAATAAACGCTGCATTGGTTTAAACCAATGCGGCGTTTTGCTGTCGTAAGAAAGATTTCTATTCGTATGAAAGTCATAAAATGCCGGTGACGGTATAAAACTTTTCTTTCAATAGATACTAATTAGGCAGTTCAATTACATGACTGAAGGGATAATAACATGGATAATAACAAAAATAGGATGAAGGACAGAGAAAAAAGCAATCCTGAGCTGAGAAAAATGAAGCCAAAGGAAAATGCGGATGCGGGGATTATAGAAGGCCATAAATTGAATATGCATGATGGCAAGCACGAAAAAAATAACAGCTGAATCATTGGAGGAAAAACAATGAATACGGTACTTTGCAGTGTTTCGGGAATCCAGAATAAAGAGTGTAAAACCCAGATAAAAAATGCGCTGGATAAGCTAAAAGGAGTTCAGGAAGTCGGCGTGAATCTGACAACCGGCACAGTTAAGGTGGAATACAATGAACCCGCGACGGAAATAGAAATCAAAGATTGTATTGAGCACACCGGATTTAAAATTGAATACGAATAACAGCAAGGCTGAGACGTGGGAAAGGTGATTTTTTATGAACGATTCTCAAAAAAATAAAAAGAACGGCAATGATAAGAAGCAAATAAAAACGGACAAAAAACAAATCAAGCATGACCCTCAGGCTGAAAGCGCCAGAGCAAAATTCGGCAAAGACAGGCAGGGGGAAAACGGGAACTGATTTTATTTCTCCGGAATTGAAAAACGATGCTCCGACTAAAAGCCGGAGCATCGTTTTGCCGTACATAATTTTTCAACTGTCCGTCATAGAATATATTTTCAACAACAGAAAATTTACCAGTCTGTTTTTTTCATAGTAAGGATGACTTCGCGTCCCTGATAGGTCGCAGTTATACCGGCATTTTGTCCGGCAGTCGGCAACATGGTGCTAACGGAAACATAGTTGTCCGGCGTAGCGATTTCAATATAGGTGGAGCCGACAGTCTGGCCGTTGTACCAAAGCTGCACCTGCACTTGCCCTTCCTTTCCGTTTGAAGAAAACAGACCGTTTTGGTCCATGGTGCCAAAACTTGCGTCGGATAATTCCCAGCTCAGCCCGCTCGCGGGAAGCGAAGCCGGGGCGCCCGAGAAGTCCAGCCCTTTCGTGCTTATCTGGACGATGGATTTTGGGGAATACGTCTTGTCATAAGGCGTCAGGGCAGCCGAAGCAAATATGCCGTCCTTCTTCGGGTTCGCTATAAAGAGCCATGAATTGTCGACGGCGCGTTCCCATCCGTCGGAGGGATGGTTTTTAACGGTTAAAGCGGTATCTCCGGGTGTTCTGGTCAGCAGGGTGGAGGAACCGCCGCCGTCCAGATTGCCCGCCCATACGGCACCTAAGTCCTTCATGAGCTGCGCGGTCTGCTCCAATGTCAAACCATGGGAATACGGGTCCTTTCTGCCGTCCACCAGCAGAAAGAATACCGAGTGGTCACTGCGGACACCCACGGCGTTGCGGGGGGCAAGCGTAGAGGTCAGGTCCGTATTCACGACGGCGCTGTTGTCGACCAGAATGCTGTGGATTCCCAGCGCCTGCTGGATGCTGCCTTTGTTCGCTTCATATACCTGACGGTCGCCATAAATCGGTGTACCGTCTGTTTTCACGCCGAAGAACTTCCACCATGTACGTATGGGTGCGTAGCTGTGTATCTCGGCTCCGTCCTTGACCACCACGCCCCATGGATCTCCCGTTTTCATATTATACATATCCGCGTTGATGGCGGCGACCACCTGCTTCCCTTTGCTGATCGCAGCGCCCGCTTGATTCCGTACGGTAGCCATACCGATTTTTGTTCCGTCGTGCGGGGTGCCGGCCGCAAGGGTCACGCTTGCCTGCGCCGGATTGTACTCCATGGTAAAACAGGTCAGCCTCTTGCCGGCCTGATCAATATATACAAATTCCTTTTGAGTAAGCCCGGGTGCGATCGTGGTTCTGATTTCATCCACCATGGATGACGCCATGCTGGTGGAAATATCCGGAACACCGAGGGCCTGCGCCGGATTCGCCGCTGTAATCTGCAGAGCGGCCAGACAAAGAACCGCCGCGGAAAAAATTGTCTTCTTTGCTTTCAATTTCGTTCTGATATTCATAAATTTATCCCCTTCCATGCGATGATGATGCAACATATTTGTTTTCAGTATGCTGCTGGCTGTAATTTTGTAGCTAAACAGTATTATATCCCATTATACTTTTCATTCTGTTAATATTTCATTAACAGTTGATAATGTTGGAAGAAATAAAGAATTTCATTAACTCCGAAAGATGCCGCCATTGAAAGCGGAAAAATTCATTAATCAAGGGATTCACGAAACTAACATGATAAAGATAAAAAAATAACACCAACGTACGGTTGGCGTTACTTTTATACGCTTATTTAAATACTTTGACTCTCTCATCGAGCGGAAGGAATGTTTTTTCATCTGAAGTGGCCGTGGGCTTGCCGAACGGCATTTGAGCGAGAAGTTTCCAGTTCTTCGGGATGTTCCAGTTTGCGGCAACCTTTTCATCAATCAGCGGATTGTAATGCTGAAGGCTTGCGCCGTACCCTTTGGATTCGAGCGCTGTCCAAACAATGAACTGTAGCATGCCGGAAGATTCCAGCGACCAGACCGGAAAATTGTCCTTGTAAAGCGGAAAGTTTTCCTGCAGGCCGGTGACGATACTCTGATCCTCAAAATAGAGGATGGAGCCGTATCCGTTGCGGAAGGAATTGATTTTCTCTTCAGTCGCAGCGAAATTTTTTGCGGGGACGATTGCCCTTAGAATTTCCATTGTCTCATCCCACAGCTTTTCGTGTTCAGTTCCCAACAGTACAACCGCCCGCGCACTTTGGGAGTTGAATGCGGTGGGGGCATATTTTACCGCGTCTTCAATAAGGCTGATGATTTCTTTGTCAGGAAGCACTTTTTCTTTGCTGATTGCATAATACGATCTGCGGTTCTGGACTGCCTCGTTAAAATTCTTTTCCATACATTGTCGTTCCTTTCTGATCATTATCGTAAAATTGTTTATTCGGGAATAGGGCATATCCGCTGCCTATTCGCTGAAGATGCAGCCGCTTATAAATTCTGCTGAGCAGCTTGCCTCGTCTGGGATTTCGTACTCGCTCTCCTGATATGCTGGCGCGCTAACGCCGTTTTCGTCTGTAAATTGAATCTTTTTATTGAACTCTCTTTCTTTCATGAGTAAGAACCTCCTGTTTTTTTATTTCTTTTCTGTGACTATAGTATATCCTTTTTATTATATTTAATCTACCCTAAAAAGGTATATTTTAGGCGGCTAAATTCACTTTCTTTTGTATAAAATGATAATAATTACTAATATTGATATTTTTCTGCGGAGCTGCAAAGCTGAAAATTATGAAAAGAAGACCGAAGCCTCCCAAATTGGTGACTTCGGTCTTATCGTTAAGGGGCACATATTACAGTTGATTCTCTGCCGCCGCAGGAAGCACGATCGTAACTCTGGTACCGATATCCTCTCTGCTCAAAACTTCCATGTGTCCGCCATGACGTTCCGCAATCCATTGCGCAATGGACAGTCCCAGGCCGGTTCCGCCCGTGGCCCTTGCGCGTGATTCGTCGGCACGGTAGAACCGGTCAAAAATGCGCGGCACTGCTTCGGACGGGATTCCAATGCCTTCATCCTGTACGGTCAGTCTGGCGTGGCTGTCTTCACCGGAAACGGAAATGGTAATCCGCTTTCCTGCGGGGGAGTATTTCATGGCATTGTCAATCAAAATCCGCATCGCTTGTTTGACAAGCCCTTCATCCGCATTGATAAAAACGGGCGTAACATGGGACTCGTATTCATGCCCTGCGTCGATCATCTGCGTTTCCCGCAATACCTCGCAGGCGAGGGCCGACAGCTCAAAACGCTCTATCTGAAGGGTCATGGTATTGTTGTCACCGCGGGCAAGGAATAAAAGCTGTTCCACCAATCCCTTCATATTTGAGGTTTCGTCCTTGATGGCATCAATGGATTCCTGTAAAGTTTTCGGATCGTTCTTTCCCCAGCGGTCTAGTAGGTTGGCATATCCTTGAATGACGGAAATCGGGGTTCTTAACTCATGGGATGCATCGGACACAAACCGTACCTGGGAACGGTAGGATTCATTGATCCGGTCCAGCATCCCGTTAATGGCGGAAGCAAGCGTTTTCAGTTCGTTCTGCGTTTCACCCACCGATATCCGGGTATCCAGTTTGGCGGCATTGATTCCGTCGAGCTTGCCCGCCAGCGCTTCCAGTTTTTCGGGTGTTAGGGCGCCGCCGTCGTTAAGGCTTCTGGCGGTTTCAGCCAGTTCTTCAATCGGCTGCAGCGTCCTGCGTATGGTTCTGGCACCGGATGAAATGCCGCCAAGCAGCAGCAGCAATTCCAGAATCAGCAGGATCACAGCGATATATTCAAATATCCGTATCGATGCATTGTTTGAAACCGTAATCAGGTAGGAACGCCCATTGACGTCCGCCGGTACATGGTAAACAGCATTCTCCAAATATTTTCCAAATGACAAACCCTTGGAATCAGGAAACTCGATGCTGCGCACGCCGGTCGCGGTCAGTTTGGAAAATCGGGACTGTACAATGCCGGGGATTTGAAACCGAAGCCCTTTTGGCTCTCCGTTGTTTTCCGAAACACTGATTCCTGTGAGGGCAAGCAAATCTTTATCTGATTGAGTGGGCAGCCCCGTTTTATTCAGCAATGCGGCAGCGTTCGCCGCAATCTGTTCGGAGCGCAAAGCGAAACCTGCCGTACACAACAAACATAGGATAATATCGAGAGCCAGAAACAGGCTGAATATGCGTAAAAACAGCTTTGCGTTGAGTTTCAGAACAATAGAGAACTTGAATTTATTGCCCAGACGATTTGCGGGACTGTTTAGCTGCTCGTTATTCATCTTTAATCACATATCCCACTCCTCTTACGGTCTGAATCAGTTTCAGTCCAAATACCTCATCGATTTTACCGCGAAGGAAGCGCACATACACGTCGACGGCGTTGGTCTCTCCCGTAAAATCAAATCCCCATACATGTTCAAGAAGTGTTTCGCGGGAAATGACCAGTCCTTTGTTTTTCATCAGGTAGTGGAGAAGATCAAATTCCCTCTTCGTCAGTTCAACAGGCGTGCCCTGCACCGCCACCGTACGGCGGCCTGTGTCCAGCATCACACCGGAACAGGACAGCGCCGTGTCGTCCTGCGGCAGGGTCTTTCTCAGAGCGGTGCGGATTCTTGCGAGGAGTTCCTCAATCGCGAAAGGCTTGGTAATATAATCACTCGCCCCACTGTCGAGGCCGGAAACTTTATCCACCACGCTGTCCCGCGCTGTCAGCATAATTACCGGGACGGAGGAAGTACGGCGAATTCTGCGCAGCACTTCCATTCCGCTTAGTTTCGGCAGCATGATATCCAGCAGAACAAGGTCGAACCTGCCGGTTTCGGCGAGTTCCAACCCTGTTCTGCCGTCAAACGCTTTCGCTGTGGTGTAGCCCTCATAACCGAGTTCCAGTTCCACAAACCGTACGATTTTCTCTTCATCCTCAACAATCAGTATATTCGCACCCATTGTTAACCCTGCCGTTTCCCGTTATTTTTGATTGATTGATTTTTTGAGGTTTTCCGCTGCGTCCGCCGCGCTGTCCATGGCATGATTTACCGTATCTCCGTTAAAATTTGGGCCGCTGAAACGGTAGCGCAATCCAAAGAACAGTCCGACAATCATGAGCGGAATAGTTACCCAGAACGCGAAGATCAGAAGCAGTGCGAGAACCGTAACAGGAATGGAAGCTTTGTTTTCCTGACCCTTGAGGACTTCAAAGTAATTCACATTGCCCATGTGGACGATTTTCACGAGAAATCTTCCGAACTTTTTCATAAGGGAGGAAAAAGTTTCGCCGTCATGGTAATTTTTATTCGGGTACGCGCGGTACGCTTGATTTTGCGATTCTGCATTTTTGGTTTCAGATTCCGCACTGCTGTAGTAGCCGCCGCCGGCCGGTGCGGTTGTCTTTCCCTGCTTTTCAAGAAAGATAAGCGCTTCCAGCAAGTCGCCGTTCGCCGCGTCCAAAGCCGCCTTTGCCTCGTCATAGCTTACATTTGCCTTTTCACGCAGTTTTTCCACTTGTTCCAATGTCGTCATAAAATTTTCTCCTTCGTTTTTTGTTATAATCCCTCTTGCACAATCATCGATTCAATCGTTTCAATTGAGCATGTTTGAATTGTAACAAATAAAACTTTAAAAGAAATTTGTCAAAAATTAAAATACGATTAAAATCATTCTATCCTATATCCATCTACTTTTCAATACGCTGTACATGCAAATATGACAGTGCCAATTATTTCTGCATTTCATTAATAAAATCCATCAGGAGTTTCGGCAGCACTTCTTTAAAATAAGGAAGGAAAAGGCGCTCACCCAATTTGTGCGCGTCCTTTCCGATAGCGCCGATATTTACCACCGGAATATCGAGTTTCTGCATTTCTTCAAAATTGTACGGTGTGCCGGCGTTCAGTCCGACTAAATTTTTTTTGAGCAGGCTGATATCCCGGCTGTCTCCCTGAAAGCCCAGTTCGCTTAAATCGGAGATTCCCTCGTAAACCTCTGACAGTTCAATCACCACGTTGTCTTTTTTACGGCTCTCGATCAGTTTTTGAACGATTGCTTCAATTTTCAATTCAGCCGCATTTTCACGCTGATTAACGCGGGACGGGCAATACGGCGGTAAAAAGCCGACAACAAAAGCCGGGCTTTCTACATTGACAATTCCGCACAGATCATTTACAAAATTCAGACAGCAGTCTTGAATGTCCATTTCTCGCGGGCATTGGCGGATAAATTCATTGAGGGATTCCTCCGTATTATTCCCTGTTTTCTTTTCATACTCCATGCACAGCTCTTCAAAAGTCATGACCCTTGCCGCCATGCCGGGTTTTCCGATTTGTGCAAACGCTTTTTGTGAAGAGGATAAGGATAGGGAAGTGATAAGATCTAAAATCTCTCCCGGCCTTTTATTCACAAACAGATAATTAAAATACATTGCAAATCTGCTTGGCACTGTAACGGAATAGCTTTTCCTGAAGTCCATCGTCCGCAGACAGCAGATAGGAGGATATTCCTTACCCTTGTATGTTTCGGTGAATGCGGGATTGTTTTCTACCGCAATTCCCAAATGAAAAGCCATTAAAGCCGCGCTGATTCCCTCGTAGTATTCGCCCACATGGCTTTCTTTGCCGACAGACAGCACGAACGGCGTTACCATGCCGATGGTGCCGAGGTAAATACGGCCGCACTCTTTGCTGTCCGGCGTGATGGTCGGCTCGCTGTCAACGCAGCAGAGCAGCTCATACCCCTGCTGCTGCAAAGAACTGAAATACCGTATCGCCTGATGAATTCCGTTGGCATTGTTTTCTTCATCGATCACCGGAATCCAAAGCAGGTTGACGTTAAGGTTTTCCATGTTCCCGGCATAGTATTTCATGACGGCCCACTGTGCCGCAAGTCCTGATTTCATATCCGCTATGCCGCGTCCGGCAAGATACCCGCCGCTTTGCAGTTCCCGGCGAACCTCTTCCTTTAAATCAGTTCGGAGCAGCGCAGCCGTGTATTCAGCTGGATGAAACGCAAGATTTTTCAGGGCACCGCAAACTTCGGTGTCCACGGTGTCGATATGACCGCTTAAAATAATTGTTTTTTTAGTGGGATGAGGGGCTTTCAGAAACGCAACCAGATTGCATCTTCCCAGCGGGTCGTCTTCAACCGTCTGTAAACAGAGGCAGTCCGGATGATTCTTGAAATAATCCACATTTTTAAGGCTGTCGTACAGGAACTGCGCGCCGTTGTTTTCTCCGTGTTCGCTGCCGTTCACGGTATTCACAGCGCAAAAATCAAGCAGGAACCGGACCATTTCATCGGTATCTATCTCATGCTGATGCAATTAAATCATTCCCCCAGTCTATTAAAAAGCAGGGGCCGGTATTGCTACCGGCCCAACAATCAATCTTATCCGACATAATCTCCATGCGGGAAAATAGGCAGGGTATTCGGATCCGTGCCCGCCAGCATTTCATTCACAAAAGTCGGCAGCGCGAAGGCGCCTTCGTGGATCTGTGAGTTGTAATACATTGTTTTCAGTCCGAATTCTTCCCAGCGTTTTGCCTGATGGTCACGAATCGGGTCGTACCGCTTTGACGCAAAGCCAAACAACCAGTGGCCGGACGGGTAGGTGGCGATATTATACTGATAGACCTTTACAATTGGGAACACTTCCTTGATTTTGCGGTGCGCTTTCCGCATTTCTCTCACATGGAAATTGTAGTAGGGGGACTCATGCTGGTTAATGAGGATTCCGTCGTCCGAAAGAACACGGAAGCACTCTCTGTAAAAGTCCGTTGTAAATAAACCCTCGCCGGAGCCGATCGGGTCGGTTGAATCCACAAGAATCAAATCATAGGATGCATCCGGGGTGTTTTTCACAAAATTCAGACCGTCTTCAAAATGCGTATGCAAACGGGGTTCGTTTGCAATATGGCCCGCTGTTTGCGGCAGATACTGCTGGCAGAGCCGCATGACTCTTTCGTCTATTTCCACGAGGTCGATTTTTTCAATATGCTTGTAACGGCAGATTTCGCGGGAGGTTCCGCCGTCGCCGCCGCCGATAATCAGGACGCGTTTAATATCCGGATTGGTTGCCATCGGAACATGGGTAATCATGTCGTGATAGGCAAATTCATCTTTCTGCGTTACCATCATCAGACCGTCAAGCGTAAAAAATGTGCCATAGGTATCGGACTCAAAAAAATCGATTCTTTGATACGGGGTCACTTCCGAGTGAAGCGGCTTTGTTACCTTGATTGAAAATTTTGTACTGCTGTCCCAGTTTTGGGTATATAGAATGTCGACAAAAGGTTGATCCATTTTCCTTACTCCTTCAAATTATATTTTTTGATTTATTATACAGCGGCAGTCGTCCCGCCGCTGTGTGATTTAAGATTCAAAGCTTCTCGTTCGTATCGCCCGTCAGAAGCTCCCTGACATAGTTCGGCAATGCGAAACTGGCTGTATGAATATCGGTGTTGTAATATCGTGTTTGAAGTCCAAGGCTGTTCCATGATGCCGCGTTAAAATCAGTCAGCGGGTCATATCTTTTTGAGGCGAACCCAAACAGCAAATGCTCGCACGGATAAGTCGGAATATGAGCCTGATACACCCTGCAAACGGGAAAGAAGTCAGCAATGTGCTGGTTTGCGCTTCTCATGGAATTTATGTATTTATCATAATAAGGGTCTTCATGCTGATTGACAAGAATTCCGTTTTCGGTCAGCGCCTTGTAACAGTTTCCGTAAAATTCTTTGGTGAAAAGGCCCTCGCCCGGGCCAAATGAGTCGGTGGAATCGACAATGATCAGGTCATAGGCGTTTTCTTTTGTCCGTACAAACCGCAGGCCCTCTTCAAAGTGAAGCGTCACTCTGGAATCGTCCATTTTGCAGGCGGTCTGAGGAAGATACCTGCGGCAGACGTCCACAACCATTTTATCAATTTCGACCATGTCAATATGCTCAATGCTGCTGTAACGGGTCAGCTCACGAACGGAGCCGCCGTCGCCCGCGCCAATCACCAACACATTTTTGATGTTCGGGTTGGTTGCCATCGGCACATGGATCAGCATTTCATGGTAGATGAATTCGTCTTTCTCGGTGAGCATAATCTGTCCGTCCAGTGTCAAGAAACGTCCGACTTCTTCCGATTCCAGAATATCGATTCTTTGGAACGGAGACTGTGCCGAATAAAGCTGTTTGTCCACCTTGATTGAAAAGCGCACATTTTCGGAATGTTCTTCCGTATACCATAATTCCATACGATTTACTCCTTCACAACCCGAATTGTTTCAATGTGTAAATCTTCCGTACCGGTTAAAATGCACCCTTTTTCTTTTGTATAGGCAATGTAATCGAGTATTTCGGGAGTGATTTGTTCACCGGGGGCAAGAATGGGAATGCCCGGCGGGTAGCACATTACAAATTCACTGCAAACCAGCCCCGCGCTTTCCCCAATGGGCACCGTGCGCTTATCGGCGAAAAATGCCTGCTGCGGCGTCATGATCACTTCAGGATTGATATATTCGTGGTCAAACATGCCTGTCTGGTCTTTGGAATAGAGTCTTTTGATTTCAGAAAGCGACGAAACCAGCCGCTCAATCGCAATCATGTTGTCGCCGACCGAGATGATGGCGAGGATATTTCCGATGTCGCCGAATTCAATTTGAATGTTATAGTCGTCACGAAGAATATCATAGACTTCGATCCCGGCGCGCCCGATATTTCGGGTATGCACCGAAAGTTTGGTAATGTCAAAATCATAGACTGTGTCGCCGTTGATCAGTTCCTTTGAAAATGCGTAGAAACCACCGATTTTATTGATTTCCGCGCGTGCGTACTCGGCAAGGGAGCAGACTTCCTGAAACATCTGTTTTCCCCTCAGGGCCAAATTGCGGCGCGAAATATCGAGCGACGACATCAGCAGATAGGAACCGCTGGTCGTCTGCGCCAGATTGATAATCTGCCGGACTCGTCCCTTACTGATTCTGCCGTTAGAGAGCAAAAGCGAGCTTTGGGTCAGCGACCCGCCGGTTTTGTGCATGCTGACGGCTGCCATATCGGCGCCCGCCGCCATGGCGGAAACGGGGGAATGCTCGTTAAAATAAAAATGTGTGCCGTGCGCTTCATCCACCAGCACGGCGATATCGTTCCGGTGTGCAAGTTCGGTAATCCTGCGCAGATCGGAGCAAATGCCGTAATAGGTGGGATTGTTCACCAGTACCGCTTTTGCATCCGGATTTTCCAAAATGGCCTGTTCAACGTCCGAAATGGACATGCCAAGTGGAATTCCCAGCTGCCTGTTGATGCCGGGGTTTACATAAACCGGAATAGCACCGCTGATAACAAGCGCGTTAATCGCACTGCGGTGTACATTGCGGGGCATAATGATTTTGTCACCCGCTTTGCAGACGCTCATAATCATACTTTGTACGGCCGAGGTGGTGCCGTTCACCATAAAGAAAGCATCCTTCGCACCAAAAGCTTCAGCGGCAAGCTGCTCCGCATCCCGAATGACCGAAACCGGATGGCACAGGTTGTCCAGCGGTTTCATTGAGTTGACGTCTACAGACAGACATTGCTGCCCTAAAAATGCGGTCAATTCCGGATTTCCCTTGCCGCGTTTATGCCCCGGAACATCAAAAGGGAGCACACGCATCGCCTTGAATCGTTCAAGCGCCTCATAAATAGGCGCACTATCCTGCGAAAGTTGATCCATTGTATTTTTCCCTTCTGCCTTTAATAAATATTGGTACCGCTAAAAATCTCGATCATCTCACGGCGCAGGCTGTTGGTAATCCTCAGCCTTTCTTTTGGAGGAATTTCATAGACATCCGTGTTGAACAGATAATTCTGCAGCTCAATTTCTTTAATCAGCAGCTTGGTGTGAAAAATATTTGATTGATATACATTTACATCGATGGCGTCATATTTTTTTAACGTTTCCTCATCCATGTAGTCCTGAATGGAAGTGATTTTGTGGTCCAGAAACAGCTTTGTGCCGTCAACATCTCTGGTAAATCCCCGTACACGGTAATCGGCGGTGATAATATCTGAGTCGAAACTGCTGACCAGATATTTCAGTGCGTTCAGCGGAGATATCTTACCACAGGTCGAAACATCAATGTCAACCCGAAAAGTGGCAATGGAATTGTCCGGATGATACTCCGGATAGGTATGTACGGTCACATGGCTCTTGTCTAAATGACCGACCACGCTTTCCCGTGTTTTCAGAATGTCAATTTCGCCGCTGTTGCAGGAAAGATCGACAAGGTTCCGAGGCATTGCTTCTTCTGTAATCAGAATCGTCACGCTGGCGCCCTGCGGTTCATAATCCTGTTTGCTGACATTCAGTACATGCGCTCCAATAATCTCTGTAACGTCACAAAGAATATTAGTCAATCGCTCTGAATTATATTGTTCATCAATATATGCAATATAATTCTTTTGCTCTCGCTCACTTTTTGCATAGCAAACATCATAGATGTTGAAGCTAAGTGTTTTTGTGAGGTTGTTAAAGCCGTATAATTTCAGCTTATTTTCCAACCTTACCATCACGACCTTTCGTTTTTAAATAACGACATAAATAATACGATAAATTCTTTGAAATGTCAATGTATTCTTTGAAAATTCCTGTAATTATTGTGTTAAATCAAATGGCTGCCAACATATGTAAAAAAACTCTTGTTTTCGTCGATTTCCTCAATTTTTTGAATAAATAATGCAACCGTATTTATGTGCTGAAAACGCATTGTTTGCATCATTAGTATTGACCATTTTTTGAGCGGTATAACTTTCTTTTATTAATTACTTTTTTCAAAAGGATACATTGAAAATAAAAAAAAGACACTGAATGGTGTCAAATTTTCAGCAGTTATTATCGCTGCAAATGCATTGTCTTCCAAAGCTAAATTCCGGATTTTATGCCGGTATTTTAGGACTTTGAAGCAATTCCCAAAAATGGACATAGTCCCACACGAAAACCTTCGAATAGGATACAATTTTATACTATCCTTTAACTTAACATTCTGAATAACATACGCCGATGGTTCCCGGCCCTGAATACACTCCGACTACCGCGCTGATTTGTCCAATCAGATATACGTTCGCTATGTTGGCCTTTTTCCGTAACATGTCAATTACTTTTTTCGCATCTTCTTCCACATTGCCATGCACTATATAGGCATCACATTTTTTTCCCTTCAGTATTTCGGTTCCTAATTCTGCCAATCTGTTCAGCGACTTCATTCTTCCTCTAACCTTTCCAAATGTAAAGCATTGCCCATGCTCTTCGTCAAAGCTAACGATCGGTTTTACATCCAGAAGTTCTCCGATGGTGCCCGAGATTTTGCCTATGCGCCCGCCCTTTCTGGCATATTCTAAGGAACCGAAAACAAAAAAGAAATGGAGTTTCCGTTTCATATCAGGGATGCTCTGAACAATTTTTTCATATTTTTCTCCGGCTTTGATTAATGCTCCGCATTTTTTCAAAATAATTCCTTCACATACAGAGGTTGATTTGGTGTCATATATATAAGTTCTAATACCCGAAAATTTTGCACTTATAATTTTAAATGCATTATAAGTACCCGACAGTCCACTTGAAATAACAATGGCAATCACATGCGTATAATGTTCTTTATCCAACATTTTATAGATGTTCTCAATATCCGCCATAGTTGGCTGAGAAGACTTGGGAATTTCACATTTCATATGCTCGTAAATTTCCTTTGGAGCAATATCCACTTTATCTGTATATTCTCTGTTTTCATATATAATTTTAAAGGGCAGAATATTGATGTCGTATTTACTGATTGTTTCATCGTCGATGTCACAAGCAGAGTCCGTTAATAATGCTATTTTTTCCATGAGATTCAATTCTCCTTATATTTTGTAATATTTCATAATATTTATATCTATGGAACCTTTGATGCTCAAAATTTTGAATAAGGTTTTAAAAATTCATATTTTCCTATTTGTGATATAGTAATTAAAATCACATTATCATGTATTAAATATAAAGTCAATATAGAAATATAATTTTTGACCGTTTTGCGGAAATTATCAAGAACCGAAAATGAATATCGCATGTATTTTCAATGAAAGATGGTCGGAAAGCGGTTTGCCAATATTCAATCATTTAATGGGCACACTTATAGGGCATGATCAATATCGAAACAAAGGAGAGGACAGGCACTATGTATGTTTACCGAAAATCCGAACCGGGGACTTGGGCGGTAGGATATTATGCATCTTCTGGAACGTGGGAGCAGGAAAGCAAATGGAACAGCGCTGCGGAAGCCATGGAACATGCTCATAGCCTGAATGAAGGCAAAAATTCAGAGGATACTGAAAATTCAAGTAAAAAGGGCCGGATATTATAAAAATCATGCCCGTCGATTTCATGATCGGTGGGCATGTCTTTATGTTTTTTTACTTTTCTTCCAAACTAAGTATTCATGTAATATGATTTCTTCGGTTGAATCTTTTTTCATGGCCGTTTCCAAAAAAACTCTCTGAAGGGAAGGAAATCCTTTTCCAAACGGCTCTTGAATAACGTTGATCTTTTTATCAATCTTTTTCATTTCTTCTTGTGTCATCGGCAATACCTCCTTATTGTTATATTCGACTCAAATTTAAAATTTTTTACGATAAGTAACAAAATGTGTCAAATATTCTTATCAGCCAATATGGAAACGGGAAAATTTGTGCTTACTTTGATTGTTTTCTGCATTTTATATTTAAAATGGAAAAGATAATATTTAGAAAGGAGGGGCCAAATTGAAAAAAAAGACAATCTTATTGTTAGCTATAACTATTTTTATTATTTTCACATTTGTCGGATGCCGGTATTTGCCGGGAGCATCAAGCACAGCCAGCGGATCAGCCTCAAGCGGGATGAATCTGAACAGTGCAGTTTCGGGCGTCGTTTCAAAAGTGGAATCCGATGCTAAAGGACTTGGAAGTCAAGTATCCGGAGTTGTATCTCAGGTAGAATCCGGCAGTCAACAGCTTGTCAGTCAGGCTTCCGGCACTGTTTCAGCAATAACATCCAGTAAATAAAATTATATTTTCTAAATAGCCCTCCCATCTGCAGTAGCTGAGAGGGCTATTATATAGTTCTTCCTATACTTGCACCTAAGTATGACAAGGGGGCACGCTATCGAAGATATAGAAATTGGTATTGTAATTGGATTAAGAATCAGGATAAGAATTGACAGTCTGCTTCATACAGTATATAATAAAGAAAAACTAGGGGAACTCATTCGAGTTGAGAAGGTAAAACCTGACCCTTTGAACCTGTCGGCTAATACCGAAGTAGGGAACGTTATCAAATGATAATTTGCGTTCGCCTGTTTTGGTGGACGCTTTTTTATTTTAATTGAATAAGCGCGGGGGGACTCATTCGAGTTGAGAAGGTAAAACCTGACCCTTTGAACCTGTCAGTTAACGCTGTTGTAGGGAGCATCACATAGAAGACTTTGTGCTCACCGTGACGGTGGGCATTTTTTATTTTGAGGAGGAGTTTTTATAAAAAATTTATTGACCATCGCAGGTTCCGACTGCAGCGGCGGCGCCGGAATTCAGGCCGATCTGAAGACTTTTGCCGCACACGGAGCTTTTGGAATGAGTGTGATTGTTTCGGTTGTTGCGGAAAACACCGGCCGGGTTCTTTCTATTCAGGACATCACGCCAAAGATGATCGCCGACCAGATTGATGCTGTATTTGAGGATATTACGGTTGACGGGGTAAAAATCGGAATGCTTTCCGGCACAGAGCAAATGAGAATTGTTGCTGAAAAACTGCGTTACTACCGCCCCGGCGGCATAGTGCTTGATCCCGTTATGGTTGCCAAGGGCGGCTGTGCCCTCATGCATCCGGATGCGTTGGAAACGCTTAAAAAAGAGATGCTGCCGCAGGCTTTTATGCTTACGCCCAATATTCCTGAAGCGGAGGCAATAATCGGAATGACGATTCACACAGTTGAGGAAATGAAGCGGGCCGCCGTTTGCTTGAAGCAGCTTGGCCCTCAAAATGTACTCATAAAAGGCGGGCACTTGGTGGGTGATGCAGTGGATATTCTTTTTGACGGCAAAGAATTTTACTCGTTCCGAACAGAGCGGATAGCAACAAAAAACACCCACGGCACTGGCTGCACGCTTTCTTCCGCAATAGCGGTAAACCTTGCAAACGGAATGAATGCACCCGACGCGGTTGGTGCCGCGAAAGAATATGTCACCACAGCCATTCGGCACGCATTGCCAATCGGTAACGGACACGGCCCGACAAATCATTTTTATTCCCTATATAAAAACGGAGGATTGATGGAATGAGCAATTATAAAACACAGATGGAAGCAGCTAAAAAAGGCATGATTACGAAAGAAATGGAGACGGTTGCAAAAAAAGAATATATGGAGCCGGAAAAACTGCGCGAACTGGTTGCGTGCGGTCAGGTTGCAATTCCTGCAAATATTTACCACACCGCATTATCTCCGGAAGGGATCGGTACCGGCCTTAAAACAAAAATCAATGTGAACCTCGGAATTTCCGGCGACTGTAAAAATTACGATGTAGAAATGCAGAAGGTAGAAATGGCAATCCGTTTTGGCGCTCAAGCAATTATGGATTTAAGCAACTACGGAAAAACAAATACGTTCCGTCAGAAGCTTATCGCAAAATCTCCCGCCATGATCGGCACTGTGCCCATGTATGACGCCATCGGATATCTGGGGAAAGATTTGCTGGAAATCTCCGCTAAGGATTTTCTGAAGGTGGTGGAAGCGCACGCGAAAGAAGGCGTGGATTTTATGACAATCCATGCCGGCATCAATCGCCGCGCGGTCGAAGCTTTCCGCAGAGAAGGACGTGTAATGAATATTGTATCCCGCGGCGGCTCCCTGCTTTTTGCGTGGATGGAAATGACGGGCAATGAAAATCCGTTTTATGAATATTACGATGAAGTACTGGATATTTTGCGTGAATACGATGTGACCATCAGCCTCGGGGACGCGCTTCGCCCCGGATGCCTTGATGACAGCACCGACGCAGGCCAGATCGGCGAGCTGATTGAGCTGGGGAATCTGACAAAACGCGCATGGGGAAAGGATGTTCAGGTCATGGTGGAAGGTCCGGGGCATATGGCAATGAATGAAATTGCGGCAAACGTGGCACTGCAGAAACGCCTCTGTCATAACGCACCGTTTTATGTGCTGGGGCCTTTGGTTACCGACATTGCGCCGGGTTACGACCACATTACTTCCGCAATCGGCGGCGCAATCGCGGCGGCCAGCGGCGCGGATTTTCTCTGCTATGTCACGCCGGCGGAGCATCTGCGTCTGCCGGATTTAAGCGATGTGAAGGAAGGAATCGTTGCCAGCAAAATTGCGGCACATGCGGCGGACATTGCCAAAGGAATCCCCCACGCACGCGATTTGGACAATCAGATGGCGCACGCACGCCATAAAATGGACTGGGACGAAATGTTCCAAGTTGCAATTGACGGCGAAAAAGCAAAGGCTTATTTTGAAAGTACGCCCCCGGCTGACCGCCACACCTGTTCCATGTGCGGAAAAATGTGTGCCGTTCGTACAACCAACCTGATTTTGGAAGGAAAAAAAGTAGAGTTCTGCTCAGAAAAGTAATGGAGGATAAAACAATGAATCAACTGACAAACGAAGTATCAAATGCCATTGATGTACTTAGAAAAGCTGTTCCGCTGGTACATAACATTACAAACTACGTTACGGTAAATGATTGTGCAAACGCACTGCTCGCCGTTGGTGCGTCCCCAATTATGGCGGATGACATTGCGGAAGCTGCCGATATCGCCGCCATTTCTTCCGCG
This sequence comes from uncultured Caproiciproducens sp., assembly GCF_963664915.1. Taxonomy (NCBI): domain Bacteria; kingdom Bacillati; phylum Bacillota; class Clostridia; order Eubacteriales; family Acutalibacteraceae; genus Caproiciproducens; species uncultured Caproiciproducens sp. The sequence goes on along the minus strand of NZ_OY761810.1, from coordinate 140,716 downwards.
CTGGTGATAAATATCGGCACGCTCAATCAGCGTACCATTGCTTCTATGATTGCGGCAGGAAAAAAGGCAAATGAAATCGGAATCCCCGTTGTATTTGACCCGGTTGGCGCGGGCGCGTCAAACCTGCGCAACGATGTAACGCGTGAAATTCTAAAGCAAGTAAAAATCACTGTGCTGCGCGGGAATATTTCTGAAGTCGCTTATGTTGCGGGACTCGATGTCTCAACAAAAGGCGTGGATGCTTCCGCCGCCGACGCAAGCCGTGATGCGGTAAATGTGGCGAAATCGGTAGCGCAGAGTCTGGGCTGCACGGCTGCCGTTACCGGGGCGGTTGACGTAATTTCCGACGGAAACAGGGTGGTGAAAATAAGTAACGGGCACCCAATGCTCAGTAAAGTGACCGGTACGGGCTGTATGACATCGGCATTGGTGGGGGCTTATGCGGGCGCACTCAGGGACGGATTTACGGCAGCGGTTGCCGGAGTGGCCTCCATGGGCATTGCGGGTGAAATCGCGTTTGAAAAAGCCGGGCAAATCGGAACCGGAAGTTTTCACATTGCCGTTATCGACGCACTGAGCCAACTGGATTCCACCGTGATGGAAGAGAGGGCGAAGCTGCATGAAGCGTAAAGTGGATTATTCCCTGTACCTTTGTACCGACAGGGAACTGATGAGCACCGCGACTGTGGAAGAAGCAGTGGAACAGGCTATTCTTGGCGGCTGTACACTGATTCAGCTGCGGGAAAAGAGCTGTTCCTCCCGTGAGTTTTACGAAACAGCACTTGCGGTAAAAGCGGTAACAGACCGATATCACACCCCATTGATGATTAATGACCGGCTTGATATCGCACTTGCGGTCAATGCAGACGGTGTTCATGTAGGACAAAGCGACCTGTCCTGCAAAATACTGTGCCGTATTTTGGGAGAAGATAAAATAATCGGCGTGTCCGCATCTACTTTGGAAGAAGCAGTTCAAGCCGAAAGGGACGGCGCGGATTATCTTGGCGTAGGCGCTATGTTTGCTACCGGAACAAAAACAGACGCGCAGATTGTTTCCATGGATGAACTGCGTGCAATCCGGCGAATCGTTAAAATTCCCATCGTTGTAATCGGGGGAATTAACCTGAAAACCGCACCTATGTTTTCCAACATTGGAATAGACGGTCTGGCAGTTGTCTCCGCAGTAATTGCGCAGCCCGATATCAGCGAATCTGCACGCAAGCTTTTGAATCTTTATCGGGGAGGACGGGAATGAACGGGGTGAAAGGTGCAATTTTTGATCTTGATGGAACATTGCTGGACTCCATGGGAATCTGGGCACAAATCGACAGACAATTCCTTGCAAAAAGAGGGATCTCTCTGCCGGTTGACTATGTGGAAAAGGTTACTCCAATGAATTACAAGGATGCCGCGGCATACACCATCGCGCGCTTTGCGCTGCCGGAAACAGCCGATGAAATCATCCGTGAATGGGTGGAAATGTCCGTACAGACTTACCAATTTGAAGTTTCGCTGAAGCCCCATGCCGGGGAATATCTCAACCAATTAAAACGGCAGGGAGTAAAGCTGGCCATTGCTACTGCGCAGACACCGGAACTGTATGAACCGGCACTGAAAAACAATGGCATTTATAATTTGTTTGATGCTTTTGTCAATCTGGGTGAAGTGGAGAGGGGAAAGGGCTTCCCCGATATTTATCTTTTAGCGGCACAACGGCTTGGATTTCCTGCACAGGACTGCGTTGTGTTTGAAGATATTTCCGCCGGTATCCGTGGGGCGAAAGCGGGCGGGTTCCAGACCTGCGGAGTTGATGATCCCTATTCAAATTACGAGAAGGATGTTATTGTCCGGGAAGCGGATGAATATATTCTTTCATTCGGGGAATTGCTTGAATCCTAGAATGCTGCCGCCGTCACACGGATGGGGCGCTATAATATATGGAAGTGGCTGTCGCTTAATGATTTCTCTCAATCGTCTTGCGGCAGCCACTATTTTTCTTTAAAGATTATCTCCGTTTTGCTCTAGGATCTGTTGATACCAATATGCACTGTCTTTCGGAATTCGTTGCTGTGTCTGGTAGTCAACATAGATAATGCCGAACCGGTCGTTATAGCCCGCAGTCCACTCAAAGTTATCCATCAGCGACCATTCAAAGTAGCCAGCGATATCGATGCCCTCGTCGGCAGCTTTTTTCAGCGCAAGCAGATAACGGTGCAAAAAGTCGATTCGGTTCGGGTCATGCACACCGCCGTCCAAGGAAACCGTGTCATGGGCTGACATTCCGTTTTCGGTGATCATGATCGGCTTTTTATAATTCTCATATAAGAATTTTGCACCCCAATACATGCACTCCGGCGTTACCGGCCACCCAATAGCAGTTTTTGCGGTTCCGACCGGTAGATCAACTTCCGTCCATCCGCTGCCGTCCGCCTGAACAGGAGAGGAATTGTAGATATTTTGCGCAAAGAAATCAAGCGGCTGGCTGATGATCTCCATATCATCAGTGCCGATCTGCGGCATGACATCCGCAAATTTTTCACGGTAGGTTTTTGAATACGCCCCATTGAAAACAGGATCGCTCCAAAAAGCCACACTGAAAATCGCATCATAACAATTGGCGGGGACTTCGAAGGTTGCATGCCGGGCAGCGTCAATATCGGCCTCGGAAGCCGTTTGAGGAATCTTGATTCTTCCGCACTGTGCAAGTCCGATGTGTAAGCCGCTTCCGCCGTATTTTCTCAATGCTTTGACCGCACGGCCGTGTGCCAAAAGTACATTGTGTGCCGCAGAAAAAACATCCTTGTCCGAAAGCTTCAGGCCCGGAGCGTGAACTCCGCTTTTGCAGCCCAGACCAATAAAGCATTGAGGCTCGTTGATTGTAAAATAATATTTAATCTTACCTGCGAATCTCTTCGCAATCAGTTCCGCATAATCTTCAAACCAAACCGGACTTTGGGGATTAAGCCAGCCGCCCTGCTTTTGTAAAGCGGCCGGATAGTCCCAATGAAAAAGAGTGGCAAATGGTGTAATCTGATTACGCAGGAGCTCCTCGACAAGAGCTTCATAGAAGCGGATTCCCGCTTCATTTACTTCACCGGTTCCCTGCGGCAGGATACGCGGCCAGGAAAAGGAAAAGCGATAGGCCCGGATGCCAAACTGCTTCATAAGAGCCACATCTTCTTTGAACCGGTGGTAGTGATCGCAGGCGATATCACCGGTCTGCCCTTCAAAAGTCGCCCCCGGCACACGGCAAAACTCATCCCAAACGGAATCGTCCTTCCCGTCTGCATGAGAAGCACCTTCAACTTGAAAAGATGCAGTCGCCGCGCCCCAGATAAAATCTTTTTGAAAGCCCATGTCATTCATCCTTTATGATAATCTCAATTTCAGGCAGTCAGGTTATCCCTTTACGCCGCCCAGCGCGACTCCGCGCACGATATACTTGGAAAGGACGAGGTAAATAATAATAATGGGAATAATCGCGATAGTGATCAGCATATAAATCTGCGCCATATCAAACTTCAGAAAATCCGCACTGCGCAGCTGTGCAATCAGGATGGGCAGTGTTTTTTTATTCGCTTTGTCAAGCAGCAGCGCGGGGATAAAGTAGGTATTCCACGCGGTTACAAACGTAAAAATAGCCTGTACGGCGATTGCCGGCTTCATAATCGGCAGTACGATGAAATTGAAGGTGTGAAATTCACCGCTGCCGTCAATACGCGCGGCTTCCACAATTTCCATGGGCATATTGCTGTCCAAATATTGTTTCATAAAAAAGAATACGATGGGGGCTGCAATGGAGGGGAGGAACAGCGGAATCAGTGAATTTCTCAGCCCCATTGCCTGCATCTGGTTTACAAAGCCAACCGCTGAAATCTGTGTCGGCATCGTCATGATCAGCAAAATAATGGTAAAGGCGGCTTTCTTAAATTTAAAGTTATAGGCAAAAATTCCATAAGCGGTCATTGCGGAGAAATAGATGCTCAGAAGCGCGCTGAGCGCCGAGACAATAAAACTGTTTTTAATGCCGCTCAGAACGGGTATATTCGCATCTTTCAGCAAATTATTCAAGTTGACGATGAACGATTTGCCGGGAAGGAAGGAAAAGCCCTGCTGAATCTGAAAATTGTTTCGTGTACAATTGATAAGGAGCATATAAAAGAAAAACAGGCACAAAAAACAAAGAATGGCCAAAACGATATAACTGCATACCCGGGCGGCGGTAAGCTTCCGTCTGCTCGACTTTAACTTGTTTGTCATTTATGTACGCCCCCTTTCCGGTCCTTTTTTGCAGAATCATGATTTCCGGACATCATGGAATAAACAAGGAAGCAGAGTACTGCGCAAATCAGGAAAAGCACAGTGGAAACAGCGCCGGCCATCCCGTAATTTTTACTGTACATATGGTTGTTTAAGTACATGATCATGGTTGTCGCGCTGCGGTCAGGATTGCCGGAGCCGTTGGTCAGAATCTGCGGCACATCAAACATCTGCAGACCGCCAATCAGCGATGTAATTAAAACATACGCCATAATCGGACGAATCAGCGGGATGGTAATACGCCAGAACATCTGATTAGATGAGGCACCGTCAATTTCAGCCGCCTCATAAAGGCCGGGATCAACGCCCATAATCGCTGCCATAAGCAGGATGGTGGTGTTCCCGAACCACATGAGGAAGTTCATAAAGCCAATCAGTCCGCGGGTTCCTATTATGCTGGACAGGAAGCGAAACGGCTCACTGAGAAGGCCGGCGGACTGTAAAGTGCCGTTGACAGGGCCGTTGTCGGAAAACAGCGCAAAAAACAGCATGGCAAAAGCGGATGCCATGATCAGGTTTGGCATGTAGATAACCGTCTTAAAAAAGCCCTGTGCGCGAAGGTGCAGGCGCTGATTGGTAAACCAGGCCGCCAGCAGCAGGGCAATGACAATCTGCGGGATGAAACCAATAATCCACAGGATCAGCGTGTTCCCCAGATAGCTTGGCAAATCGGCTTTCATTAAACTTGAAAAATTTTCAAAGCCGATAAAGGTTGGCCCTATTACTTTAAGCCCCTGCCGATAGTATTTGAAGAAACTGTAGTAAACGGTGGATAACATTGGAAAGAGTGAAAAAATAATAAAGATGATAAAAAACGGCGCGATAAATAAATATCCCCATCTGGCATAACTAATACTTTTTTTTCTTTTCGGCGAATTCTCAGCGTTCATATTGATTGTACTCCTCTCCCCATAAAACTGCACGGCCACAGCCCGGGAAAAATATCCCGACCCGCGGCCGTGCGGTTTGCTTAGAACTCGGTTTTTATGATGGCCATTTTATTTCTGTAATTTCGGGATATTTCTCCTTGACAGTCTTCTCAAAGTTCGCTTTTGCTTTTTCCATGTCTACACTGCCGTCAAAATAATCCTTAAACGATTTTTGCAGGCTCTCATTCATACCCTGATCATAAGGGCCGGCGTTGCTCATATCAATTTTCGGGGCTACTTCGGCAAAAAGCTTAATATGGTTCTGGCCGCCGAGGAATGCAGACTTAAAGTCGCTGTTTGCAAGCTCTTCCATAGCGGATTTATTGTTAGTATAGTCCTGCGTGTCGGTTGTAATTTTTTTCATAATGGTGCTGTCGCAGGTAAGGGTTTTCATAACATTTTTAACTGTGCCGATATTGTCGGTCCCTTTTGCGGCGCAGATCCAGGTGCCGCCCCAGTAGTAGCTTTGCGGACCCTGACAGACGGCGTAGTCACCGTAGACGCCGTTGCCCACTTCTTCTTTGCCGCCTTCTGCGACCGGCGTTTTCAAAGATTGCTCAAGCAATGTAAAGTTAATGCCCCATGTGGAGTAGAAGAATCCTAACACTTTTCCGCTCGGACCCTGATCGGCCTTCCATTTGTCGTCCCACAGAGAGGTTTTGTTATTGTAACTTTTTGAGGTATAGTCTTTCGTTTGTTTGATCCAGTTCATCAGGTTAGCATCAACGGTGACTGTGGTATCGGTCACCCAGGGAGCGGATACGTTGTTGGAGAAAGTGCGGTAGCTGTCGTCATAGCCGGAAAGCATCTTATAGCCCTTCGCGCTGGCCTTTTCCGCTACGCTGTTAAACTTATCCCAGTCAGAAAGTGCTTCCTGCACCTTTGTTGGGTCATCCGTGCCCAGCACCGCTTTGGCAATGGAGCGACGGTACGCAAACAGACCGGGAGTCGCCTGCCAGGTAGTGCCTTTCAGAGCGCCGCTCTTGTCGGTGACGATGTCCTGTGTGTACTTGTATTGATTTGCCAAATCGCTGTCTGCCAGTCCTATGTCTTTTTTAACATCCAATGTGTATTCGCTGTCGACATATTTCAAGGCATAATCGGCTTCCACGAGGAAAATGTCGATTTTGTCATCGGCAGCGGCGGAATCCTGCGTCAGCAGTGCCTGATCCAGTTTGTTCTGATAGTTATTGTTGTCATTCGGATTAATCGTCCATTTTACAACGGTACCGTCTTTTAAAGTAGTTGTGGATTTGTCTTTCGCCACTTCCTTCACTTCAGGGTAGTAGGCGTTGAAACGGCTTTGGTATTCATCGTTCCAGCACCAGATGTTGAGCGTTTTTCCTTCTGCCGCAGCGGCGGCCTCGCTGCTTACTGCTTCCTGGCTTGCCGCACTGGCTGGTGTAGACGCGGCTGTTCCACTCTGACAGCCTGAGGCAGTTGCCATTACGCCTGTCATCATTGCGAGTGCCATTACCATCGCGGTAATCTTTCTTGCCTTTTTCATGTTTAATAAATCCTCCTTTAATCTGGCGGACAATCCGCTAAAATGTATCAGCATGGCAGTTTTTTTGCCACAACCTACTAAAATGATGAACCTGCTTTACCCACGGACTGGCCTTCTATCAGTTGACCCATGACCGTAACATTCTCTGTAATAGTCGTAAGGGGATTCTCGATTTGCTCGATTAGCCTTCGCGCAGCTTCGCGGCCAAGGGCTTTTGTATCCTGCTTCAGCGTTGTGAGCCGCGGTTTGATCACTTGGGAAAGAGCAATTCCATCGTACCCTGCGATTGAGATGTCTTGCGGTATCCTAAGCCCGGCGGCTTCAATCGCTTCAATGCCCCCGAGTGCGGCGTAATCGTCAGGCATAATAATGCAGGTCGGACGATCAGAAAGGTTTAGAAGCTGCCTTACGCGCTGCTTGGTTATGGCGGGATCGTGATAGGCTGATCTCACCAAATACTCCGGTGGAGTCTCAATCCCCAGATCCATCAACGATTTACAGAAGCTGGTCAGCCGCTGCTCGGTTACCGCGGATTTTTCGCCGTGAACATATGCGATTTTCCGGTGTCCCATGTCATATATGTATTGGACAAGCTCGTGCATTCCCTGCACGTTCGCCGAGTTAATGCTGGTATGATTGTTAAACAGATGGTCGATTGTAACAACAGGGATGCTGCTGTTTACCAGCTCAACAACCTCCGGCTGCTGAAAGTCGATACAAGCGATACACACACCGTCAAAATTGCGGTATTTACAATGCTCCAGAAAAGTTATTGGGCGGTTTCCGATATTGATATTATGATTAATAAAGGTAATATCATAATAATGCTTTTCCGCCTCCACCTTGAAGCTGTCCAAAACAGCGGCGAAGTAATCATGTGTTAGTCCGCTCTGGGCTTCATCCACAAACAGCATTCCAATATTATAGGTGCGGTTTGTTTTTAACGCCCTTGCATTGGAATTTGGGAAATAGCCGAATTGTTCCGCTGTATCCAGAACGCGCTGCCGTGTTTCTTTGCTGATATCACTGTAACTGTTCAATGCCTTGCTTACGGTTGAAACTGACAATCCGCATTTTAACGCGATATCTTTTATATTCGCCATAGGACCCTTCCCCTGTCTAAAATTTCTAAATCGTTTTCGTAAATTAGTATAATCCAATATTCATAGTTTTTCAAGTGTATTTTAAATAATAATATGTATTTTTTTATAAATATTATTATCTTGCACTTTTTGTCTAAAAATGTAAACTTGTATTTTTCTCGTAAAAGTATTATTTACGAAAACAGTTTAGTAGATAGCAAAAGTCTTAACTGCTATTGATATATATGATAAAAACCAGTGTTAATCAATCCGTTTCAGTTTAAAATCGTGCAATATCATAGCTATTATTCGTATAATCTGCTAAATCTGAAAAACTACTTGATTTTATTTCAGAATACCTTTACTATAGAGAAAATAGGTTTAATGTTTTGTCTGATTACTAAATCGTTTTCGTAATTTGCGGTTAAACAAAGCATTAGGAGGAACTTGTCTATGAAATTCGGACATTTTGACGACGCCCGGAAGGAATATGTGATAACCCGGCCGGATACCCCTTACCCTTGGATTAATTATCTTGGAAACGAAAACTTTTTTTCGCTCATTTCAAATACATCGGGAGGATATTGCTTCTATAAAGATGCGCGTATGCTTCGCCTTACGCGATATCGTTATAACAATGTGCCAACGGACGCAGGCGGGCGATACTTTTATATAAACGACGGAGGGACGGTCTGGAACCCGGGCTGGGCGCCGGTAAAAATGCAGTTGGACTCTTACGAGTGCCGTCATGGGCTGGGCTACAGTATTTTTGACTCCAGTAAAAACGGCCTGAACGCAATACAGACCTCGTTTGTGCCGATTGGCGCAAACTGCGAGGTGAATCGCCTGACGATGAAGAACACCACCGGTGAGCCAAAAAGCTTTCAGGTGTTTTCTTTTGTTGAGTTCTGTCTTTGGAATGCATACGACGACATGACGAATTTTCAGCGTAATTTCAACATCGGTGAAGTGGAAGTCATCGGCAGTACAATATATCATAAATCCGAATATCGTGAGCGCCGCAATCATTACGCGGTATTCAGCGTAAATGCTCCGATTGACGGCTTTGATACGGACCGCGAATCTTTTTTAGGGTTATATAATGGATTTGACAGACCGGACTCGGTGTATAGCGGAAAAGCCAACGATTCCGTTGCAAGCGGCTGGGCGCCAATTGGTTCCCATTGCATCAACGTAACCCTTGCCCCCGGCGAGGAAAAAAGTCTTATCTTTGTGCTGGGTTATTGTGAAAACCCGGAGGACCAAAAATGGGAATCGCCCAACGTGATTAATAAAGCACCCGCTCAAAAGCTGATAAGCGCTTTTTCGACAGACGGGCAGGTCAGCGCCGCCCTGAATCAGCTCAAAGAATACTGGGATAGTTTGCTTTCGAATTATCATATAGAAAGCAAAGATGATAAGCTGAACCGTATGGTAAATATCTGGAACCAGTATCAGTGTATGGTGACCTTTAATTTGTCCCGCTCCGCTTCCTACTTCGAATCCGGAATCGGTAGAGGAATGGGCTTTCGCGATTCCGCACAGGATTTACTCGGCTTTGTGCATCTGATTCCTTCCCGCGCAAGGATTCGCATTCTGGATATCGCCGCAACGCAGATGGAAGATGGAAGCGCCTACCATCAATACCAGCCCCTGACCAAACGGGGCAATCTTGAAGTCGGGAGCGGATTCAACGATGACTCGCTGTGGCTGATTTTCGGCGTTATCGCTTATATTAAAGAAACCGGAGATTGGTCGATTTTACAGGAACAGGTTCCTTTTGATAATGTGGAAACAAAAGCGAAACCGATGATGGAACATTTAAAGCGTTCGTTTGACCACGTGCTGAACAACCTTGGCCCGCATAAACTTCCGCTGATCGGCCGCGCCGACTGGAATGACTGCTTAAATCTGAACTGCTTTTCCAAAACGCCGGGCGAATCCTTTCAAACCTGCACAAATTTTGAAAGCGGCATTGCGGAGTCGGTGTTTATCGCGGGCCTGTTCGTTTCAATCGGCCCGGCGTACGCTGAAATTTTTCGCAGGTCAGGGTTTGCGGAAGAGGCGGAACGCGCACAGCGGGAAGTGCAGAATATGACCGATGCCATACTGAAAGACGGTTGGGACGGAGAATGGTTTTTGCGCGCATATGACGCGTTCGGCGACAAGATCGGCAGCCAAGAGTGCGATGAAGGCAAGCTGTTTATTGAATCACAGGGCTTCTGCGTCATGGCCGGGGTCGGTGTGAGCGGAGGACTGGCAGAACGCGCGCTTGACTCCGTATATAAACATCTTGACACAAAATATGGAATTGTGATGAATTGGCCGTCCTATACCTCGTATCACCTCAATTTGGGTGAAATTTCCTCCTATCCTCCCGGATATAAAGAAAACGGCGGAATTTTCTGCCATAATAATCCTTGGATTTCCATTGCGGAAACAGTCATTGGCCGTGGTGACAAGGCTTTCTCTGTATATAAAAAGACCTGCCCCGCTTACACGGAACAGATCAGTGAAATACACCGCACCGAGCCTTATGCTTATGCACAGATGATTGCGGGGCGTGACGCGGCAAGACATGGTGAGGCAAAAAACTCTTGGCTGACCGGTACGGCTGCATGGAGTTTTTACGATGTTTCCCAATTCATTCTGGGAATTCGTCCGCAATTTGACGGTCTTGAGATCGACCCCTGTATTCCGGCAGATTTCGGCAGTTTTACAGTGGAACGCAAATTCCGCGGTTCAACTTATTTCATTGAAATTGACAATACGTCGGGTAAGAGTAAAGGCATCAAAAGCATGACGCTTGATGGCGAACCGGTGACTGGGAATATCCTTCCGGTTTGCGGCGATGGACAAAAACATGTCGTCCATGTCTGCATGGGCTGATAAACAAACATACTCCTCCTCCCACCACCCTTCAATGGGTATATAGAAGCAGCGCCGACCTTCTGGCCGGCGCTGTTCCTTATTTATGAGCGGAAGCTCAATTGTTTAAAAGCATTCATATTCCAAAAATACAACTTCATTTGTTGAAAAGGATATAATATAAGAATATACTAAGACTGCATCCAAACAATCATTTGTTAATGATATTAAATGAAAAAAGGAAGACAAGATGAATATAAAAATACACCGGACTGCGGAACAGAAAAATGCTATCATAGAAATTGTTACCTCAAAAGCAAAAATCCTTCTGGATGGGGGCGTAAATCTGGAAGAAAACGAGGTGTTTCGGCTTCCGGATTTGCAGGCGCAATATAACTTTTCAAATATTAATGCGGTGTTTCTTTCTCACTACGCGGCTGACCATATTACCCTGGTGCATGGCTTTCTGGAGAGTGTGCCTGTGTATACCGGAAAGCTGGCGGGCAGGATCACTGCGGCCGCGGCAACATACAAAGCCATAAGGCCCTGTGATTTCGCGGGGTTTTACGAAAGCGGCGTTTCCATTACGGCAGGGGATATTAAAGTTACGCCCTGTCTGGTTTGATGATATGTTATTTGACGGATATCTTCTTTTGATTGAAGGGGATGGAAAAAAAGTTTTGTATACTGGAGATTATCGTGCAAACGGCCGCAAAAGCTTTGAAGAAATGTTGAAAAACCTGCCTGAAAAGGTGGATGTGCTGATTTGCGAGCGCGGTGTGATTGCAAAAGAAGACGTTAACCTTGTAACGGAGCGCGACATGGAGGAAAAGGCCGCAAAACTGATTGGCGACAAAAAAGGACCCGTTTTTATATTACAGGATCTGACAGATTTTGACCGTGCCGCGACGATGTTTCTTGCTGCAAAACGCAATAAGCGTATTTTTTTAGAAGATCTATATCTGTCGCAGATTGCCTGTGCAGCGGGCAAGGCTATGCCGAACCCGGCGGGCTGGGTCGGTGTCAGAGCCTATCTTACAGCCGGCTACAAGGAAGATCATTTTCGCTACAAAATGTTTACGGAATTGCCGCGGTTAAGTAAGTCTGAGATTGGAACGCAAAAATATGTGATGTGTATTCGAACCACTATGAAAAAATTCATGAAATCGCTGTTTCAAAGTAAGAAATTCAGTGATGGGCTTATAATCAATACGCTGCCCGAAGAAAGTTGGAACAGTGCTGCAACGCAAGAGTTTCTAGCCTTTGCTGCGGATAAGGGGCTTGAGGTCGTCACGCTGCGCAATAGCGGGCATGCTGATGCCATGGCGCTGAAGGCTCTTGTGGATACGGTAAAACCCGCAAAGATATTGCCGGTTGCTGTACAAAACGTACCATGGCTCACAGACGAGTATGCAAAAATTCAGGTAGAGGCTCGGGATGTTATAAAATTGGACTAAATACAGGGAAGGAGTAAAAGAAATGTACGAATTACAGCAAGTTGGAGAAAAAACATATTATATCAATTGTCCTGCTAAAATGGGTATTTTTAAAATTAATGACACGGATATTTGCCTTATTGACAGTGGCAATGACAAGGACGCCGGAAAGAAAGTTCAGAAAATCCTCGAAGCAAATCATTGGGTGTTAAAAATGATTATTAACACTCACTCACACGCAGATCATATTGGTGGAAATAATTTATTGCAGCAGCGGACAGGCTGTTCAATTTATGCTGCCGGAATAGACCGGGCTTTCATAAACGACCCTATATTAGAACCATCTTTTCTTTATGGAGGATTCCCCTGCAAAGAACTTCGCAATAAATTTTTATTTGCACAAAGCAGTGATGTGCTGGAACTGACGGAAGATGTTTTACCGGAAGGGCTACAAATGACAGCTATTAACGGACATTCCCTTTCTATGACAGCATTGAAAACTTGTGATGATGTTTGGTTTTTGGCAGATTGCCTAACCAGCGAAAATATTATCGAGAAATACCATATTTCTTTTCTTTATGATGTCGCCAGTTACATACAAAGTCTCGAAAAAGTAAAAACACTTGAAGGCAGATTGTTTATACCCGCTCACGCAGAACCCACAGAAAATATAGGGCATTTGGTGGAAGCTAACCTGAAAAAGGTAAGTGATATTATCGATAACCTGAAAAAAATTTGTGTCGATGCAATCAGTTTTGATGATATTTTAAAAGCTGTTTTTGAAAGATACAATTTAAATATGGACTTTAACCAATATGTCCTTGTCGGAAGCACGGTTCGCTCTTATCTTGCGTATCTCCATGATAACGGAATGATCAATACCGGGTTTATAAATAATAAATTGTGCTGGGTAACAGTGAACAAATAAGATTAATAACGCTCCAGTCCCTCACATTTTCATTTTCTCCCAGCTTTTTGAGCGTTTCACAGCCTTATGTCAAAACAAGGACAAAGCATTTGCTTTGTCCTTGTTTTATACTCAGAGATGTATTCGAAAGCAGTGAGAAAGGTGCAAACTACTTTATGTTATTTTCATGATAGCTGTAAAAATTTTCATGAAAATTTGAAAATCCACTTGTCGATAAAATGATGATAACCGGAAGCACCGCAATAATATAGCGGGAACGAGCTTCAAATAACATTTGATAAAGCAGGAACCCTAAAACTGCTATTCTCAGAACATTTACCAATGATTTTTTAAAATCATTGCTGTTATTAAATAAGGGGCAGATCAGTAAGAACAACAGGATTACCCATATCGCCTGTGCGAAAGTTGCAAAGCTGAAATAATTCGCGCCGTAAAAACGGAAATAACTTTGAACCCATTGACTGAAGGCCGAAGTTGATACACTCGGCGCATCTACATCATAGCCTTCTCCCTCAACCCAAAAGGTTCCGTCACTGAACACCCAATTGGCTTTGTTGGACAAAAACCGTGCGTATCCTGTTGGAGTGTAAGCATGAATTCGCCTCATTGCTTCTTTTAGAGTCTCCGTCTGTTTCGTCTGCTGGGTAGGCAGACTGTACACAAACAAGTTGTCTTTATCACTGTATGCTCCATACAGCGTTTTACCGGTTCCCCCGGATACCGCGGTATTTAACCCCATCATAAAATAGTATGACATTGGCAGGGACTGGGAATAATCCAGAACATTTGAATAGGGATCTTTCACAGTAACATTGTACAAAAAATAGGAAGCCGATACGCCTGTCACAGCGATCAGTAAAGCTAACACAAAAAAGCCGAATCTTTTTAAGCTGTTTATGCTGCGAACGAATAAATAGATTAAAATCGAAATCAATACGATCAGAGTATACGGTTTGATATAATAGCCGATGACGGATAAGAATCCAACCAGAAACAAGTAAACGCCCTTCCAGAAAACACGGCCTGTTCTCTGGAAGTTTAAAAACATTAAAATAATCAAAGGAGAAAACACCATGGCGAAAGTATCGGAATAAGGTACAACCAACCATGGCGAAAGACCAAATATCATAACAAATAATGCATATGAGGTAAACCCGCAGGCAAGGCCAAACAGTTTTTTACAGACAGTAAACACCAGATAGATTGTCAGATCAACCAACAAGATATTAACGATAGATAAAAACAACCAGTGATTTGTCCCACCGAAATAGAAAAAAACACCCAGCAAATTTTTTAACAAATAGAACATCAGCAGATTGTTCGGATATGTTGAAAAATAGAAACGCTGAGATGTCAAATCTCCTTTTACCGCGCATTCAACAATGGCACCGCAATCCCAACCGATTGGGCGGTAGATCGCCCGTGCCATTACAACTTGAAAAATAAACAGAATCAATATACCACTCACGGCAATCAATACATTAAACTTTGATATAAATCCGTAAAAAGCAAAATGTGTTTGAGCATATTTCTTGAATTGATATATTAACAGGAACAATATAATTAAAACAATACATGCAATTGTAACAGACAATGGCATGTTAAATAAACACATACTGCTGGAGTTAAAAAAACAGATATTTACGAAAATCCATAAAAAAGTGAAAAGAAACAAGTACCGTAGAATCATAAATAATAATTCCGGCAAAGAATTTGGTTTTTCAAATAAATAGCTTTGTATTCGTTTGAGTAAAGACGGTCCAAGCTGTTGGTTCAAGGTTGGCAACTCCTTTTGGAAATTAAATCTGTAACATTAAGGTAATTCGTTTAACTTAATAGAAGCATGTATAATCAATGATATAATCTTTATATATTAAAGAATTTATAATGAAGCTGGAGGTAATATGGCTTACAGAGCATATAAATATACATTTAAGCTCCACATTGCTCATAACTTGAACACATCGTTATCCGAACAGCAAGCACATTTTCACACCTTGAAAATAGTCCTTTATCTTGAAAAACAGGGGAATGTATTTGCGAGTTATGAATATATCGAAAAAATTATTGACGATTATCTGGAACAATACAAAGGGAAGTATTTAAACAATACGGTACCATTCGCAAATTCCAGTCCAACTGTAGAAAATATAGGGACTTTGTTTTATAACGATCTTCAGTCAATCGTCTTGACAAATCATTACGATTTGCTAAAGCTTGAGATCAGCGAGTCTCCAACCAGAGTTTTTACGATTTCAGATAAAATATTATTATCATGTTAATTAATCGATCGATTATCCGTGTTAATAAATTGGAGGATTATAAGTGAAAAAATTAAAAGTATTGATAATGTTTTTTATTTCCTTCATTTTTCTGAGTAATTTGACGCCAGTTTACGCTGCGGCTGCCGATCATAGTATTCCCGCTGATTCCGGTAATCAAGTCATTCAGATTGACGGGTCTTTTGATGATTGGGTAAATGTCCCGTATTCATATGAATATAATTGGGACAATCCTTACATATTCGAAAATCAATGGAATCCGGTTACGCAAAAAAATGAAACAGTTACGATCACCGATGAAAACGGAAAACCCTATAACACTACCATTCGTCATAAGATGTCACTTTACAGAGATGACAAATATGTATATGTACATATTATTATGGCAAAAAACTGGTACACCAGCCTGAATGGTTATGATTATCAATTTTGGTGTGACGGACAAATGGCCGCATTTCAAGTTGTACTGCCGGGCGGGGGCACCATAACGAACGGTTCGTTTGGCGCAGGGCTTCATCCGGTGGAAGTCAGACACCGTGACTCGGGCATTTCAAATTCTATTGCAAAAGATTCTCTGGCGATGCTGAAACGAAATGCGGGCGGCATTAACGATGAGCTTGAGTTGAAAATTCCCTATTCGGAATTTCAAAGACAAAATCAAAATATTGACCCGGGAAATATCCGGGTATTGGAATTTTTTACACCCAATTTAATGTACAGGCGCATTGCGTGTGCCGGTACGGATACAGCGCCTTACATCGGGATTACCGTTTGCGCCGCTATAGCCGGGGTTGGATATTTATTTTATAAAAAGAAAGGGAAGCTGACTGTATGATGACAATATCGATCATTTGTTTTGTCATATGGCTCTATTTTCTCAGGGTAGGATATCGATCCAGATTGGATTTTTTTACCTTCGTTTGGGGAAGCGTAGGGTTCTTTATTTTTATGATGATTTGGATTAGCCCTGCTGTTACGATTCCATTTTCGAGATTGGTTGCCTATGTTTCAGGGCTATTGGGACAAGCTACCCATTTATACGAAGCCTCGACTCAGTTGGGGGTTTTATTTGTTCCCAATGCCAGGTCGGCCGTAATTTCCTTATACATAGATTTGGAATGTTCCGGAATTATTGAAATTATGGCATTTACCGCTATGCTTTGGTTTTTCCCCGTCTATAGCACGATTGAAAAATTGAGCATCAACATCGGCGCGGTTGTATGGATTTTTGCTGCCAACATTCTGCGCGTATTTATTATTTGCATGATGGTTTATTACTATGGCAGCGGCATATTCTATTTTGCCCATTCAATTGTTGGCCGGCTTGTATTTTATGCTTTATCCATTATTTTATATTTTATCGTTTTTACAAAGTCTCAAATAATAAGACAAAAGGTAGGAGGATTTAGTTATGCTGGCAATCATTAAAATACTGTCAAGTCAATTCATTTTTTGGCTTGCATGGGTTGCCATTCCTCTTGTGATGGAAATTATCCCTTCTGTTTTTGGATTTATCATTTTATTGAAAAAAGGATTACAGCGTAAAAAGGAAAAGGACCCTATCCGCTTTCCGGAAATATCGCTTATCATACCGGTTTACAACTCGGGGGATACTTTAGAAGCATGTTTGGAGTCCGTCTATCATTCAGACTATCCGATTGATCTGATCGATATTTTGCTGGTAAACAACAAAAGTACCGACAACAGTTTTGAAGCATATCAAAGGGCGCAGGCTAAATTCTGCAACTTATCCATGCAATGGATTAATGCAAAACAGGGGAAATCCAAAGCATTGAATATGGCTTTATTTAATAGTGAAGGCAAATACATTATCCATATTGACAGTGATGGAAAGCTGCATCCGAATGCCTTGAAAAATATTATTTTGCGATTTGAACAAAATTCTAATGTTCATTGTATGACGGGGAGTATTTTAACGAATCCTCAACTAATTAACAATACAAAAAGCCCTATGAAAAGGCTGTTTCGGAAGTTGGAATTCATGGAATATTGTCAGGCGTTTTTGGTGGGGAGAAATTTTGAATCTGAATTAAACAGTATTTTTACTTTATCAGGCGCATTTTCGGCTTTCCGCAAATCAACGATTTTAAAAACGCAATTATATAATACGGATACGGTCAGTGAAGACACCCATCTGACATTTCAAGTTCGAAAGCTGCTGAGTCAAAAAATTCATATCTGTGAAAATGCTTTTTTCATGGTGGACCCAATCGATAATCTGGATAAATTGTATGTTCAGCGCCAACGCTGGCAGCGGGGGGAATTGGAAGTTGCACATATGTTTCACCTGGAAAAATCCTCCCCGCTGGTTGGCTTTTTCTCAAATTTTATGACTCGGGTTTTACTGTTTGACCATACCTTTGTTTTCCCCAGAATGATATGGTGCTTTGCATTGATTTTTTTGGCCTTTTGGGGATCTCAGGGGAATCATATTATTACTTCCATCTTAATTTTATATGGCATGTATGTTTTTACTTCGTTTTTATATTATATTAATGTGAACATGTATTTCTCGGAATTTCCTGAGTTAGAAAAATTTTACCGCACAAAACTATACCTGGTCTTCTTGCTGCCGATTTACAATTTTGTTGTTTTCTGGATCCGTGTTGCCGGAATCATAAACAGTATCAAAGGATCAAACAGCTGGAAGACAAATAATTTAACAGAAGAGTGCGGAAAGTTTTCGTCAATAATCAAATCAGACAGTTTTGCTTTATCTTGCTTTTTCGTTCATAAAAATAAGCGAGTTCATTATCAAGCGGCCGAAAGGGGAAGTGAGTTTTGAAATTTGAACAGTACAAATTTAAGTTTTATTTGAATGCAAACCATGCAATCCAAATTAACGGCCATACAGGCCAGGTTCACCCGCATACATGGGAAATCAGCATCGTAACGATCAAGTTGAATGACAACTTTGTCCGTTTTAACGATATAGAAACGGTTGTTGATAAAATGTTTGATCAATATCAAGATAAATTTATGA
Organism: uncultured Caproiciproducens sp.; assembly: GCF_963664915.1. Classification (NCBI taxonomy): domain Bacteria; kingdom Bacillati; phylum Bacillota; class Clostridia; order Eubacteriales; family Acutalibacteraceae; genus Caproiciproducens; species uncultured Caproiciproducens sp. The sequence goes on along the minus strand of NZ_OY761810.1, from coordinate 122,360 downwards.
ATGAAATTGAACCATTTAATATGATTAATCCTACTTTAGAGAATATCAGTGAGGTATTTAAAGATAAGGTTAATGATATTTTAAAAAACAGCGGCTGGAAATTACTTCAGATTGAGGTCAGTGAAACACCAGCCAGATCCTACGTAATCAGTTTATCTGATTTCGATGAATTTATGCCTCAAGCTCCTAATACTGCCGGAATGGATTCTGTCGATAAAGAAAAAATGATTACTGACATCATCAATGAGATTAACCACTCAAAAACGAATTGATCGGGGTACAATGTAGGCAACCCAGGTATAAGGTTGGCGGCTTGTCTCATAAAAAAGCTGGACTCCGTACTTGACGGAATCCAGTTCAAGAAAGTCTTCTTTTTGGGAAATAAAGTGCCACAAATCAACCTAAGCTTTAATCGCCCAGCGCAATTTAGCAGAACGCGCACGACTATTGGCATGACATTCTTCTGATGACGGCCGAATAGGATCGGGCGCTATTTCGCGATAAACACCTTCACTAAAAAAGCGTTTAAAAGATTTTTTAACACGGCGATCTTCTCCTGAATGAAACGAAAGGATGGCAGCGCGCCCACCGTTAGCGAGGGCATCAGGAAGCTTTTCTAAAAATTCATCTAACACTTCAAACTCATGATTGACATCAATACGCAGTGCCTGAAAGCATCGCTGGCAGGATTTTTTAATCTCATCATCAGTCATATGCGGAATATATTTCAGAGCATCTTTGATGATCTTTTGAAGCTGTGTTGTTGTTGATATATCGTTTCCTTTTTTTATGTTGGACATAATGGCGCGAGCGATCGCTGCGGCTTGAGGCTCGTCAGAATTTTCTATCAAAATATTTTGTAATTCATAGCATGAAATCGTTTTTAAGCGACTTGCCGCAGATTCGCCCATCTTCGGATTAAGCCGTAAGTCCAATGGCCCTTCCACCTTAAATGAAAATCCTCTGTCTGGATTGTCTATTTGCATAGAAGAAACGCCCAAATCTGCCAATACAAAATTTAATGGACCAGATTCGGAAGCAATTTGATCGATTTTTGAAAAGTTCAGCTGTTTGATCGTTAAAATCTCGGGGCCGTAACCCAGACGCTCTAACCGGTCTTTGGTGCGAGGCAGCTCAAGGCAATCAACATCAATTGCATACAAGTGCCCCCTTGAATCCAAACATTTCAGCATCTCTAAAGTATGGCCGCCATAACCTAATGTCGCATCTAATCCGGTTTGTCCCGGTGTGATTTGCAGGAATTCCAATATTTCCTTAACGCAAATTGGAAGATGCATACCGGCAGGAGTACGGCCCTTCTGAATCATCTTTGTCACATCGGCAGCATAATGCTCCGGCTGCAGTTCTTTGTATTTTTCTTTAAAAGTTTTAGGGTGAGTGCCTTTATATCGAATACGCCGCTGATGTTCGGGCTCTTTCTCATCCGTTATGGAATCTGTGCTCATTCTCTCTCCCCACTTTTTTAAGACATTTTTGTATAGAGTTGGTTACGGATTATATGATACCAGATACTATTTATGAAAGCAACACCAGCAGTTTTCTCATTGATTGAATCCTCAAAATATCACCGGGTTTCAAAGAAATTAAGGACGGACAAGAAATTCGAATAAACGGAACAAGGATTATGTTGAAATCTAGCAGTTTTTGAATTATAATCAATAAGCGTTTCCCACTGCTCTGTGTTATGAGAAGTTTATAACCCGATATGACAAAGCATCAGCCCAAAGGATACGATTGTCAGAATGAAAATAAAGTTTTGCTTGTTTTTGAAAGAGTAGGACAAGTTTTCGTTACCTGTATGGCTCTTCTATTTCCGACTTCAATATTCACGGTTGGTCGGCTTGGAGTTTCTGACTGATTGCGGCAATTGCACGTTATAATTTACAGTTTGGAAAGGGATATTAATGGAAATTAGAAAGGGTATAAAATCTGATATTGAACAATTGGCACAACTCTATGACGATTTAAATGACTATCTTAACAGTAATATCAATTATCCAGGGTGGATAAAGGGCGTATATCCTGTTCGTGAGGATGCAGTAAATGGTGTTTCAAACGGGAATCTTTATGTTGCTGAGCAAAACAATATAATAGCGGGATCCATCATTTTAAGTCATAAACCGGAAGCTGCATATCATCAAGCAAAATGGAATATTGATTCTGCTTATTCGGATATTTTTGTCATACATACTTTTGCCGTGAATCCTTCCTACTTAAAACTAGGAATTGGTACACAATTACTTGATTTTGCAACACAACTTAGTATTATTGAGCATATTAAATCCATTCGACTTGATGTTTTTGAAAATAACATCCCGGCAATCAGGCTGTATGAAAAATGCGGGTTTAAATATGTTGATACGGTAGATCTGGGCCTTGGAAGATATGGGTTAGATCACTTTAAGTTATATGAAAAGATGCTTTAGCTTCTAATGTGAAGTTTAACAGCCTTTCCCAAAATCCACCGGACGGACGGGTGACAAATCGAAGATATAGTCGAAGCTTTTGCCTGATTTACCATTAGCATGAGGCTGCCCTTTCGGGGCAGCCTCATTAAAATTAAGGAATAACAACTGCAGCCGGGGTGAGGCTGCTCTTCGCAAGACTTAGCGTGATAGGAGCGCTTTGTGGAACTGTATAACTACCCGTGCCCGGATTTAATAAATGAACATTGGAAGTTGGAATGACTGAATATAGAATACTTTGCTGCAGTACGCCGTTAATGAACAGATTGTAATAACCGTTTGATATTACTTCGAAAGAACTAGGGATAGCACCGCTTCCGGTAGACCATTTCGTTCTTAGAAGCGCAAAACTGGAACCTGACGCTATCGGTATCGCTGCAGTTACCGTATAAAAGTAATTGGTATCTGTAAGAGTTTCAACAGGAGTTGTGGCTGCCAGTTGGAATAGTTTAATAGCCATATTATTTCTCCTTCCTTTTCATATTTTAATACGGATTAAACTCGAACCGATTTTCATAGTCAGTACTGTTTACTGTAGTCATCCGGCTTATCGGAAACAGGATCTCCGTACTAAGTTAATCTAGTATATGCCGCAGGCTTTCCCCCGTGACACTGGTACTGTCGAATTACGTATATTTATGGTTCCTGCCTCTGATCTGCTTTTATTTCATCCCACATTTCCTGAAGAAAGGAAAGAGCGATTTCCGGTCCAGGCACGTAAGAATTCGGCCTTTTCCGAAGAGCCAGGCAGGTTTCCAGACCCTCCAGCGCTTCCCGGTTCCGGCTAAGCTGGCGGTACAGTTCCGCGCGCAGGACCAGCAGGTCGTTGTAGAAAGTAAAGTTTTGAATGCCTTCATTTAAGACTTTCTCGGCTTCTTCATACTGTTCTAGGGTCAAGAGGGAATAGGCAAGGCACTTATACAGGTGTGGACCATAAAGATCTCCCAAATTGACCGTTTGGCGCGCTAGTTCGAATGGAACGATACTTTCTTCATATTTTTCCTGATTCAGGAGTTCAATTCCCTCCAGATACTGCAGGTAGCTGTCCTGCGGATGTTCTTTCAAATCCTCTTTCAGCAGCCGTACCCGTTCCTCCATCTGCCACCCGACGGTTTTCTCCACGCGGTGTGTAATGCGGAGGCGGGAATCCTGCAAAGAATACAATGTCTCATCCGGAATATACGCAAAGGAGCGGCAGAGAAAGCGATACTCCCTCCGGTTACGGATCAATCGGAGAAACTGTGTGGGGGAAGAAATGCCACGCTCTTTCTGACTGTAGTCAACATAAATGAGGTACCCCTCCGCATTGGGATTTTTTAACAGAAGTTTTAGTTTTTTCCGCTGCTCCGGAGAAATCACCTCATCCGCCTGCAGGAACAGTACCCATTTTCCGGATGCGTGCTCCATGCAAAAATTTTTGATTTTACTGAAATCATTCTCCCATCCCGGTTGATACACCGTCGCCCCCGCCTGTTCAGCCAGCTCGGGAGTATGGTCGTTGGAACCGAGGTCGACAACCAGCATTTCATCGGCGACCTCTTTCATATCGTTCAGGCAGTTGGGCAGAAATGCTTCTTCATCCTTTGTGATGACGCACAGGCTTAGTTGCTTTTTGTCCGCCATATCTTTTACTCCCCCTTTTTGCGCAACTCTTCCAATAGAGTTTTTAGAGTATCCGCCGCTTCTTCAAAAGTAACGGACAGGCTTTGGCTGACCACGCGCAGATCATGGTAAAACTGGCTTTGAACGCCAAAGGCCTGTGCTGTTTTTTCCAGTGTATCAATCGCACCCAGCCGGTCTAACTGGTGGAAATAAGCGCAGTTCAGTTGCTGAAAAAAGTAGCGGCATAAGTTATCATCAGCATATTGATAAAATGAGGTAATATTATTCTGATAGGTTTCATTCAGAATATTGTAATATTTTTCATTGTCCTCCACAGCGCACAAATGAATCATTTTTTCGCATTCCATCCTTTTTAGATTTGTTTCATCAGCCAGACTTCGGAACAAAGCTGCATAACGCTCCACATCTACAATGAATTTTTCGAGCAGCGTTCTGCGTTCTGCAAGAGGGACAATTGCTCTGTTTTCCGAAATCAGTTCGTTTACCCGGCGGGGAATCGGTTCCGTGCAGTATTGCTTGATCAGTTGACTAAGCGTTGCTCGCTCGGTTCCATGTATTTTTGCTCCGCCTTCCGTGGCGTTATAAAAATGATGCTCTGGATGCACTTCGATGATGTGTTCCAGACCCTGCCGGAAATTCTCCCAAAGTTGGTTGGAGGGAAGCATTTCCCCGTTATTTCCTTCCACAGAAACCGTGGGGATGGAGTGTAACAGATTTCTTGCCCGTTCTCCTTTTTTCTGCGAGGCAACCGCGTCCCTGCTGTGTGTAACGCCCCCGGGGCCGTAAGCAAGATCCTGCCCGACTAAAATAATGGGGTCGGCGCCCAGGTGCATGGCTGTGCCCACCGCAAGATGCGACACATTCGCGCCCGCGTCCAGCGCGCTCCCGTCGCCCAGATTCCGGTTGAACCAACGGTTCAAATCCTCTCCCTTGCGGAAGATGGGAATTTTCTCGCCGGCGAAAGAAGGGAAGATCCTCGAGTCAGCTATCGCAAGCGCAAGCAGGGCAATGTCCGGCGAATAGTTTCGGCCTTGAAAATGGTACAGGTAGGTGTATTTCGTCCGTTCCACAATCACTAGAATATCCGGGATGATGCCATTTTTTGTAAGCGGCACAATGGCCGATTCCACGGCGATTATCAGACCCCTGCCTTGAATTTCTTTTAGTATGGGCATGCTGGCGTCCAGCGACGGCCCGTTTGAAATGATAAACGCCGGAACATTCTGGTATTTCTCCTCCAGACAGCTCACGTATGGATTTTTCAAAATCTCTTTGGTATTGGCCACTAAATTTTGCAGGCCGATCATATTATCCTGATGACTGTTTCCTATGCAGGACATCAGGAAAGTCAGTTCTTTAAAAATAAACCGGTGAATTTCCAGATACTCCTTTTTGAAATTCCGCACTGCGGGCAGGGTAAACACCGTAGTTGGATATGTCGTACTGAAAAAGAGCATGCTGAAGAACAAATCTTCAAATGCTCTTTTAAAATAAGAACTGTCCCCAATGAAAAATATTATTTTTTGCGTTTCCATGATGGGCGACAGATCGAAATAATACAGCATCGCCTTGAACAGATAAAGATTCTGCTCAAACACAACAACCAGAGTGTGGGGCATTTTGTGCGCGAACAGTTCAAACAGCGTATATCCGAATCCGCAGCCGTAAAGAAAAATTTCGGCCGAACCCTGCTGGTGAATTGATTTACACAATTTTTCCGCTTCCTGAACCGGGTTTTCGCTTGTAATATGGAAGCAGACATCCCCCTCTTGGTAGAGGCAGACGGGATACCCTTCGTCATTGTAGGTGACTTCCACTTTTTCCCTGAGCTCTTCTTCTGTAATTTTGGACACCGATTCTCTCAGCCACGGTGTCAGCAGCTTCATATTTTTTTCATACATGGCTTTTGTTTCACCCTGATTTGCAATCGTCATGTGTCGTCACACCCCTTAAGCCACTCTTTTGTCAGAGGGAAAACCGTATACTCCAACAAATCGGTGATACCAGTTATATCCTGATTTTTCACAAAAAAATACAGTTTCCTCACAACAGGCAGCAGCTTGTTCAGATCAATCCGCGGCTGCCGTGAATTCCGGTCGGTTTCGACCGTTCGCTCCAGTTCTTGCATGGTGCTTAAGTAATTTTCCATGCCTGCGGCATCTTCTCCGATTCTAAAATGACCGACTGTCGCCTGCAAAAATTCCTGCAGACGCTCAATTTCAGTTTTGAGCGGGGTCAGTTCCGTCGATGTCATCACCATCATCTCCATCATCAATTAAATCCATCCAGCCAGCCAGCTGATACCCCACTAAATGATTTAGCGTGCCGAAAACTTGGGCTTGGACTGTATTGTCAAATTCACTGAGTATCTTGCTTTCTTCTTTCGCTTCATCTTCCGCCAAAATTACCTTTCCGAGCAATGCGGATTCCGTCCGGATCGCTGCCATCAGGCTGCGGAATTCGGTAATTTCCATATTCTTTTCCTGTTCCATCCATATCCCTCCTGTCTGAAGTGTTTATCATTCGCATATAAATTATCGTCCGATTGTATCCTTCAAGTTATATGATTTCTTATAAAACAGCTGAACCATGCTGCTGGACTCTCTTATTCATTAAGAATTCTACAAATTCAAAATCCAGTTCCGAATCAATGTCTGCGGAACGTTCCGGCGGCATTACATAAAGCTGTGTGTTCTTCGCAAAAGCTGAATGACAGCTGAGCAGCGATTCCCGCCGCCAAACATAGACGGAACCGTTCAAATCATAACAGTTCGGCGAATCCTGCCGACAAAAGATGGGGGCAGCCAGCTGCTTGGAAAGCTGCACCGCTCCCGTTTCATTGACTTCTACCAGATTAAAATATGGAGAATGGCGCGCGGGCGCCCCGGTAATCACATTGGAAATCCCGCCGGCCTCAAGAAGCGCCACCGCGCCGGCAATATCGGAGACAAAGCGCAGGGGAGAGGTGGCGTCCAGATCCGCAATGACATCAAATTCATGTCCGGCTCGCTTTTCCGTTTCTGTCAGGCAGTGACGGATGGCTGGTATCTTTGGCGCACTGTCGGAAGCCAGTTCCAAGGGCCTTGCAATGCAGAAATCCGCACCCCACTCCTTTGCGGCCTGTAAAATTGCTTCTCCGTCGCTGCTGACTGCGACTGCCTCAAACAATCCGCACTGTTTCGCCTGTAAAATACTGTACGCAAGCAACGGCTTTCCCAGAAGGCTGCGGATATTTTTACTGGGGACTCCTTTGGAGCCCGCGCGAACACAGATGGTGCATAATCGTCTCATGGTGTCACTCCGCTTTCCTGTACATCCGACCGTTCGGCATCAAATTGAAACACCTCATTGAAATCTATGGAAGCCTGATAGAAATCCTTCATTAAGCCAATATCAATCCAGTATTCACGGATTGGGAAAATACAGACCGATTCGTTATTCTGAAGCATCACCTCAAACAGGCTGTTCATGTCGAAATAGGAGTTTTTGGGGATATGGTTCAGAATTTCCGGATTGAGCACATAAATTCCGCCGCTGATAAAGCTGGCATAGACGGGTTTTTCCTCGAATCCAACCAGGCGGTCTCGGTTCGCTTTGATGACCCCGTATGGCACCTGATAGTCATAGGTGGTCACGGCAATTGTGGCTTTGGCCTGATGTTCCATGTGGAAGCCGACCATCTGTTCAAAGCTCAGCTTTGTCAGAATATCGCCGTTGATAACAAGAATCGGTTCTGTCGTTTCAAACGGAAACAGGCTGAGGGAACCGGCGGTTCCCATACGGTCTGTTTCGTCAATATAATGGATCTCCGCTCCCCACTTCGAACCATTCCCAAAATAATCCATAATCTGCTCTGATTTATAATTGACGGAAAAACAGAATCTGCAAAAGCCCTGCCGGACGAACTGTTCCATAATGGTTTCCAGTATCGGCTTTTCGCCGATTTTCAGCATTGGTTTGGGGCAGTCGTTGGTCAGCGGTTCCAGCCGTTTGCCTAGCCCGCCTGCCATTACCACGACCCAGTTGTCGCGGTGGGATTCAATGAGCAATTCATCCAGCCGCTCAATGCCTATGATATGCCTCGCGTCATCTACTACCGGAAGGTGACGGACTTTATTCGCTTTTAATATATTAAGAATACTTTTTCGGTCATTCAGCTTTGGAATCGTGACCGGATGCGGATTCATTATCTGATTGACGGGACTGTTCAGGGGAATCCCTTTTAAAATACCGCGGCGGATATCGCCATCGGTAACGGTGCCAAGCAATGTTCCATCTTCGTTTGCCACAACGGCGATTTGCAGGGAATTCCGGTCAATGATTTCAATCGCATCATGAATTTTCATGCTGGGAAGGATAAGTGTGTGTTTCCATTCATTCATGGCGCGCCCCTGACGTTCCGTGTAACGTTTTTATAATAAACATATAGTTTATTATTTAGCCGGAACGCCTTTTACTATTATATTATCGGAGACATTTTTGGTGACAACCGCGCCCGCGCCCACTGTGGCGTAACGGCCGACCGTTATTTTCTCTGTGATGGATTTTCCCTGTATGACACACGAATTCGCGCCGAGATAAGCACCCTCCTGCAGCAGCACATTGCCGGAGATACTGGCTCCGGGGGACATAGTGACAAAATCTTCGATAATACAGTCATGCCCAACCGTGCAGTTCAGATTGTAAATTCCGAAGTCTCCCGGTGTAATCTGGTTGGTCATTCTCACCCCGGCGCAGACGATATTGCCGGCCATTTTCTCCGTTTCTTCCTGCTGCCGGTAACCGAATGTTGCCGAGGGATGAATCAGGTTTACAAAATACAAATCGGAATATTTCCCCCAAACCGCCTTTCGTGTTTTCGGATTTCCAATGCCGATAATAAATGCAAAGCCCTCCTGAACGAGAGAGAAAATCTCGTCCTCCGTCTTAACCGTAAAGCCTTGAATTGGCTGCTCCTCTGTTTCCCCGACAAAAACAATTTCATCGTACCCGGCCAGTACTGCAATGTCGCGTACTTCCCGAGAAAAACCGGATGTCCCAAAAATGGCCAATTTCACAGAATCACCTCGTTTTCGCGATAGGACTGACCGGCTGTTTCGCCCAAAAGGTCGAAATATTCCATAGGTGAAAGACCTCCCTGCGGCCGCTTAACAGCTAAATTTCGGTCAGTGTAGCGTTCTCCCCGTTCAATTGGGCACGCCGCAACAATACTTTTCCGGGCAATCTGCCGGTTCTTCAGTTCGGAGTAGGAAGGCAGTTTAACCGGTCTGCCGAGCGACTGCTCTACCTGACGGATTCCCTGTACCATTTGAGCAAATTCCAATGGTTCCAGCGAGGCTTTGTGGTCAGGTCCGGGCAGATTGCGGTCAAGTGTCAGGTGCTTTTCCAATATAGAGATGCCCAGCGCCGTCGCTGCAAGTGAAACCGCGATACCCGGGGTGTGGTCGGAGTACCCGACCGGCAGATCAAAGCATTGCCGCAGGGTTTGAAGCACGCGCAGGTTCACTTCCTGAAATGGGGCGGGATATTCCGTTGTACAATGCAGCAGACTTACATGCCGGCTCAGAACGGCCTGACCTGCGTCGGAATAATAGGCCTGCCGGAAAGCCGACCGGCAGGGGATGCCATTTTCTTCTGTGTGCTCCAGATAGCCGAAGGCAAGAACGCCGAGTGCTTCTTCGATTTCCCCCAAATCAGCCATGCCGACAGACAGCAGGACTCTTTTACCGGAGCGTGCCGCTTTCAATAAAAGGGGCGCGTTGGTAATTTCCCCGGAAGCGATTTTCAGCAGTGGAACATCCAATGACACGAGAAGATCAAGGCTTTCCAGATCAAAAGCGGTAGAAATAAACGTGATTCCCTTTGTTTTCGCGTATTCCTTTAAAATCCGATGAGCCGGTTCGTTTAGTTCAAAATTTTTTACCATTTCATACTGGGTTTCGCCCTGCGCTGTATTCTTCTTTTGATAAGCGGCTTTCGGCGCGTCCGGCACCATAACCCGATCTGTGCGGAATGTCTGGAATTTAACCGCATCCGCTCCCGCCTGAGCGGCAGAGTCAATCAGCTGCTTTGCCGTTTCGAGCGAGCCGTTATGGTTCACCCCTGCCTCGGCAATAACGGTAACCTTTTGATTCATAGTTCACCTGCTTTGTTTATATAAAACCGTTTTTTGAGCAGAGTATTATAATCGGGAACCGAGTTTAATACCGTCAGGATTTTATTCGCACTGTCACCTTTCCCATAGGGATTCACCGCCGCAGTACAGTCTAGGGATAAAGCTTTCCATATTGTCCGCAGGATTTCCTCCTGTTTAGGCGAACAGCTGAGCACGGAGGACGCGAGCAGCCGCCCTTTCTGGCGATCGCCGATATTGACCGTCGGCTTATGAAACGAGGGAACCTCATACAGTCCGCTGGAGGAATTCCCCACGACCGCATCCACCTGCTGAATCAGGCTGAAATATCGGATCTGCCCCAGCGAGGAATACACAGCGGCGTTAGAATGCGCAGCTGTAAAATTCTCTGTCAGGCGAATTAGTTCCCGGCTTTGCGGGTCTGCATTGGGTTTCGTAAAAATTAAGCCAAATTCCTCTCCAAGCTCATTCAGCGCCTGTAGAAGTTCTTGAAACTGGCGGGTGGAAGGCTCTGTATCGAGAGTAGCCGGGTGAAACGTGACTAGAAGATTTTTGCTTCGGAGGGAAAAGCCCAGCGACTGCTCCAGTTCGGCACGGCTCATGCGCGGCAGACTGAGGATCCCGTCAATGCCAAGACTTCCCACATTGTAAATCTGTGCGGGATTTTCTCCCATCTGCCTGACTCGCAGGGCGGATTCTTCATTGGTAACAAAGTGTAAATGTGCCATTTTAGTAATGCTGTGGCGAATGGCTTCGTCAAACGCGCCCTCAGTGGTATCCCCTCCGCCAATATGGGCAATCGGAATTTTTGCGACCAGCGCCGCTTGTGCCGCTGCCAGAATTTCATACCGGTCGCCGAGTAATATAAGAAGATCCGGCCGCAGCTGATCAAAGACCTCCGCAAAACCGATAATCCCCAGTCCGATGGATTTCGCGATTCCCACAGGAGTATCACTGGAAAGGAGCAATTCCACTTTCCGTTCAACGGCGAAACCATCCTGCTCAATTTCCCGGTAGGTTAGACCGAATTCCGGGGAAAGATGCGCACCCGTCACAACCAACTGAATCTGAAAGCACGGTTCTTTTTCAATTGCTTTCAGCAGAGGGCCCAGCAGGCCGTATTCGGAACGGGTTCCCGTTACTGCGCATAGTTTCCGCTTCATGGCGCGCTGTTCCCGGGCGTGCAGTACCGCTCTCCCAGCCGCGCACCGCTCGGGATATTAATGATGCGTTGAGCAAGACTTTCCGCTGCGGATAAATCCATGCGGGGACAGTCCATAAACATAGTTAGCCAGTTCATTAAAACCCACGCAGGCCGCGTTTGAATTCCCAGATTGTTCGATTCTTCTAAAATCAGATCGCGCAGCGGCGCGTTTTCCTCCGATAAAATCAGCGTGTTCAGCCAGTAATTGCTCCTCGCCCAGGACGGCTCCGTAAAAAACTTGATTCCCGGTATGTCTGCAAAAGCTTTTCGGTATTCTTCTGCCAATGCGCGCTTCTGGCGAAGAAACTGCTCAATCTGTTCCAATTGGGCACAGCCCAGCGCTGCGTTGAGGTTGGGCATCCGGTAATTATAACCGATCTCGTCATGCACAAACGCCCACCGATGCGGCAGCTTCGCCGTTGTGGTCAGGTGCTTTGCTTCCCGGTAAAGAGCTTCGTCATTGGTAAGAATCATGCCGCCTCCGCCCGTTGTCACAATTTTATTTCCGTTAAAGCTGAGGGCAGAGGTCTTGCCAAAATTCCCAGTGTGAACATTTTTGTAATACGAGCCCAGCGATTCCGCCGCATCCTCTATTAGTTCCAGCCCATATTTTCCGCACACTTGTAAAAGAAGATCGAGATTCACAGGATGCCCGAAGGTATGCATGGCGATCAAAGCCTTAATGGGTCTGTGTGTATGCCTGTTGTAACAGATTCCGCTTTTGAACGCAGCAATTTCTTTCAGGTAGCCGGACAACTTCTCCCCGTCCACCCCAAGCGAATCCATCTCGCTGTCAACCAGATGCGGGATCGCGCCGCAATAACACACTGCGTTCGCCGTGGCGACAAACGTCAGCGCCGGAATCAGCACTTCATCCCCCGGCCGCACATTTGCCAGTTTTAAGCAAATTTGCAGGGCAGCAGTACCGTTAACCACCGCCGCGGCATATTTCGCTCCTGTAAACCGGGTTATTTCCTCCTCGAATTTCCCGACATACTGCCCGACGGAAGAGACATAGCCGGAATCCAGACAGTCTTTTACATAGTCCCATTCGCGCCCTGTGAAGCAGGGTTCATGCAGGGGTACCGGATCTTCCCCCGGATTCAGAACTTTCTTGAGGGCAGTTGTGATCTTCGCGGGATTTAATTTCTCATCAAGGTTCATATCACATACCTGTCGGCCTGATAACGCTTAAGATTCTCCGCATTGCAGAACCATTCCGCAGTCAGCGCAAGTCCCTTTCGAAAACCGTCTTTTCCTCCGAATTCCGGCTTCCAATTGAACAGTCGCGAAGCCTTTGAAGTATCGGCGCATAGGCGATTCACTTCGCTTTTTTCTGGGCGAACCCGCTCTGCTTCGGTAACTGCCTCCACGTCTGTATTCATAACCTGCGCAATCATCTGCACTGTCTCAGCAATGGAAATCTCAAAATTACTGCCAATGTTGACAACTTCCCCTACCGCCGCGTCACAGTGCGCAACTTCACAAAATCCCCGAACCGTATCGTGCACAAAATTAAAATCGCGGGTCGGAGTTAAGGAACCCAGTTGAATCTTCCGATTTCCACGCGCAATCTGGGTAATCACCGTCGGAATCACCGCACGGTTCGACTGCCGTGGCCCATAGGTGTTGAACGGACGGATAACGGCAACTGGAGTGGAAAAAGAGCGGTAAAACGATAGAGCCAGCTGGTCAGCTCCGATTTTTGATGCGGCATACGGGGACTGCGCCTGCAGCGGGTGTGTTTCCGGAATCGGCACATATTGCGCTGTTCCGTAAACTTCGCTGGTTGAAGTCTGAACGATCCGTTCGGTTTCCAGTTCCCGTGCAGCCTGCAAAACATGAAGCGTCCCTTTTATATTTGTGTCAATATATTCATGTGGGGAATAATATGAATAAGGTATCGCTACCAAAGCGGCCAGATGAAATACCGTACTACACCCCTGCATCGCGGCCTTTACCCGGTAAGAGTCACGAATATCCCCTTGAAATACTTCCAGATTGTTTTGAATTTCTTTGGGGGATTGATCTAACCATCCCCATGAATTGAACGAATTGTAATAGACATAGGCACGTACGGAATATCCTCTTCGAACCAGTTCTTCCGTTAAGTGAGAACCGATAAAACCGTCAGCGCCCGTAACCAGAACTTTCTTTCCTTCGAAATTCATTTCACACCCCCCGTAAATTAGACTGGCTTACGAAAAGAACGCCAAGTCTGTAATATATTTTCACAATATATTGGTATTCCGGCCGCTTTCAAAATAGAAGCGGCGGAATGCCGCAGAGCTTTTTCAAACTGAATTTAATGACGTGACCGTTTCAACAGAACCTTTATTGATCTGGGGTGAATACCATGATAAAACACTGTAGTCCTCTGATTACTTGCCGGTTGACCGACCGGTACGGAAATCCCATAAATCCATACGAACCCGACTCCATTACATATACCGTATTTGTTCTTCCTTCACACAGGGATCAATGCGGGAACCGCTCCGTACCAAGTAATCTGCAGGTTGCAATGGAAGGCTATGTTGTCGTTTATTCGGAAGAAAAAAGTATTTCGTCTCCGATTCCATTCTGTATAATTGAGTCGCTCTGCCTTTCTGTTCCAAAAGGAAGCACTTTAACCTTTCAGATAAAATGCTTCCACTGCTGGGCAGTTTCCGATTGGTGCGGAGACAACTCGAAAACAGAGCGGATTAAGCTGCTGATCAGTATGGAAACAGTCGTTTTCTCCAAATCAACGGTAACTCTGCAGGTTCCACAAGTTGACTCCTGCCTCAATGTAATTGACCGTATCTGCATCCGCACCGCTCAGATCTGCGATAGTGCCCGGTTCCGCAACGGATGCTGTATCTGTTATAAAAACGCCTCACTCAAAGCAGACATTTCTCAATACAGCACTATTGCTGACGGGGTAAAGCGAACTTACCTCAACAGTGACGAGATGAAGGAATACGGCGGCAGAGGAATTCTTTCCCCTCAGGAGGTTTCCTATTACGATGTGTTCGTAAATGCTATGCTGCAGCCAAAGGCAAATTATATTCTGAGAAAGGGCGAGTTGACCTTTACAACACAGAATATTCCCTCCAAAGGACAAACTGTCATGATTTTGTTCACCACACTGAAGAATATTGACGGCCAAATCATGGATGTTACTGACTGGCACTACAATGCCAGTTCCAACGGTGAGAAAAAAGTCTATACCAATGATGACGAATTAACAGAATATGGAGATCACGGAATCCCATCTCCAAGCGAAGTATCGTATTTCAATCTTTATATCAACGGCGTTCTTCAGCCAAAAGTAAACTATCAAGTAAGAAAGGGTGTTTTGCAACTAAACACCACAAATGCTCCTGTGAAAGGAGCCATTGTCATTCTGGAATCCATTGTCATCCGAGACTCGGCGGGCCAGCTTTTTCGCATGGAAACCTACGCTTATAATGCCCGTTCCGATGGAGGTAAAATTTACACCGGCCAGAATGAAATAAAAATGTACGGCAACCAGGGAATTTTAAACCCGGATGAGAGCTTTTATCAAAACTTGTTTGTCAACGGCGTTCTTCAGCCCGATGTGAACTATATGGTGCAAACAGGATATCTTGTTCTGGAGACAGAGGACAGCCCAACTGTCGGAGCCCCGATTTCTCTGCAATTTGTCGGCAACAGCCCCGTTCCGCTCTGCTGCGAAGTGAAGATGTCCGACGCAGCGCTTGTGCAGTGGAAAAAAGAGTACGCGCATATCAAAGAGCCTTGCTTACCGGCCCAGCCGTTAGAAGGACCCCCAAAAGCGGTAAAATAAAATCAGCACAAAAGAGGCACGGGAGAATCGTTTTCGATTTCCCGTGCCTCTTTTGAAGTAACCGGTCTGAAGTGCAATCCTTTTTTTGATGTGGATAAGCCATGAGTCGGCGCAACCTAAACAGTTCCGGCTTACTTGCCCGGACAAGATATACGGACAAGTTATAAAAATATCCTAAACTTGTATTGACAAATTGATTTTTTGTGCTATTATCTTAATCAAATAAAACACTGAAAAAACGAGGTTACCTTATGGATGAGTATAAATATTTAGGTATAGTCAACTGGGCGAAGGAAGTAATCAAAGAGAAACATCTATCCGCCGGAGATAAGTTCTACTCGGAGACTGAGCTGTGCGGCATTCACAAGGTGAGCCGGCAGACAGTCAGGCAGGCCTTTGCCTATATGGAAAGGCAGGGAATCCTGAGCCGCAAACAGGGCAGCGGCACATTTATCCAGAGCCCTAACGCGCTGCCTACCGAGAAGAACAGCAAATTGGTAGGTATTGTGTCAACATATTTTAGTGATTATATATTTCCGAGCATTGTTACGGGCATTGAGCGCGTGCTGACGAATAATAATGTGTCCATGCAACTGATGACTACGTCCAATCAGATTGCTGAAGAAGCGCGCGCGCTTGAGAAAATGCTGGCGCAAAATGTCGGCGGGCTTATTGTAGAGCCTTCTAAGAGTGCTCTGCCAAACCCGAATATGGCCCTTTATAAAGAAATTCGAGCAAGAGAGATCCCGTTAGTATTCTTTAACGCGAAATATTCGTGGTCATGTAGTCCCTTGGTCGCTATGGATGATTATGCCGCCGGACAAATCGCAACCGAGCACCTTATATCACTTGGACACAGGAAAATCACAGGGATCTTCGTCTTTGACAATATGCAGGGGCATAAAAGGTATCAAGGCTTTATGAACAGCCTTATTGAACATAACATACCCATGCCTGAGAAAAGAGTTTTGTGGTTTCCGGCAGCCGAACAGTCCGCCTTGTTTGCAAATTCCGGTGCCGAACTATCGTCAATTCTGGACGACAGCACGGCGGTAGTTTGTTATAACGACAGCTTAGCTGTCAAACTGTTAGGGTTTTGCAAGCATCAGGGGCGCAATGTTCCCGGTGATTTGTCTATAGTGGGTATTGACGACTCAAATATGGCCAAAATATGCGAAATTCCGCTTACCTCTGTCCAACATCCGAAGCAGCAGCTCGGTGAAACCGCCGCTACGATCCTGCTTGAGCAGATGTCTAACCCCTCATTCAAAGCAAAGGACACGCTATTCCTCCCAAAACTGATCAAAAGGGCTTCCTCTGCTTCCATTGTGCTGCAGGACTGTGAACCGTTCGAGGTGATAGAATAAATGAACAGTTCGGATGAAAGTGTAATACTCAGCGGCTCGGAAATGGCCAATTCGCATGTCTCGGATCTCAACTGGATAGACAAATCTGAGATTGAATCTTTCCTGCACAGCGGTACTTCGGGCGGAGCGAAGCGTGTGATAGAGGACTTGTTTACCCATATTGGCGATGAGCAGATTAAGTCCTCCCTGATTCGGCTCTACATAGTCACCGATATTTATCTAAATGCAAAAATGTTTATGGAATCGATAGGAATATCTAAAGAGATATATGTTGAGGCGGTAGGCGACGCCGACACTGTTATCGAACAATTCAGGACACCAGAAAGTACAAAAAGCTATATGATTGACCTGCTTGAAAAATGTGTTGACATGCGCAATATACGAATTGACACGAGCAAGACGGCAATCAATCAGGCAAAAAGCTATATCTCCGAGCATTTTCACGAACCCGATATCTCTCTTGGCAGTGTAGCGGCCTCTGCTAATATCTGCGCTCCGTATTTTTGCTTCCTTTTCAAAAAGGAGGTCGGAGAAACTTTTGTGGGCTATCTGACAAATGTTAGAATGGACAAAGCGAAGGAACTGCTTTGCTGCTCGTCAAAAAGGATCACACAGATCGCAGACGAGGTTGGGTACAACGATTACCATTACTTCACCGGTCTATTTAAGAAGCTGAACGGAATTACGCCCTGCGAATTCAGAAAATTGAACAGCAGGTAGTGATAATATCAAAAACTAAAAATAGTGTACATTCAGCTAAAGATATTCTATAGATTTATGCGTATAAGTTAAATATACTTGTACATATAAGTAAGCTCTATTGTGAGTTAAAAAAAGATTGGAGGAGATATCGATGAAAAAACTGGTTTCTTTTGTTCTGGCATTGGTGCTCGTGTTTGCGCTTGCAGCGTGTGGCGGGAACTCCGCTGGCAGCGGAAAGAGCGCGGCTTCAGCAGGACCTAGCAAGATTACTGTTGGCGTTGTGCAGACAAACGCAAACGAATCAGACTGGCGCACGGCAAACACAAAATCATTCAATGAGGCTTTCTCGGCTGCGGGTTTTACGACAAAAATGGTTTTCGGTGAGGGTGACCATGCAAAACAGATCTCACAGGCACAGCAGCTCATCCAAGAAGAAGTTGACTATCTTGTTGTCTTGGGACTTCAGTCGGCAGGTTGGGAAGATGTGGCAAAGGCTGCTCAGAAAGCCGGAATACCTTTTATTATGGCTGACCGTAAACTTGACCTGTCCGAAGATCTTTACACCGCAATGGTGTGCTCTGATTTCGGCGCCGAAGGAAATAAGGCTGTTGATTGGCTGAAGAGTCAGGCACTCAAGGACAACAAGATTGTCGTGCTTGGCGGCGACACAGGCTCCTCCGCTCAGCTCGGCCGTTCCAAAGCTATTGAAGACGGCGCAAAGGCAAACGGCTGGAATATTGTATTCAACCAAAATATGAAGGGTTGGGACGAAACCCTTGCAAAGCAGGCCGTCGCTGATCTTATCGCTTCCGGAACAAAATTCAACGTTGTCTACGCCGAGAACGACAACATGGCTCGCGGCGCCTGTGACGCTATGGACGCTGCCGGTATTACATATGGCAAGAGCGGCGATGTAAAGGTTATTGCTTTTGACGCGAACAAGTGGGCACTTCAGAAGGTTCTCGACGGAAAATTCAACCTTGACGTAGAGTGCAATCCTCTCCATGGCCCGCGTATTGTTAAGCTTATTAATAGCCTTGAAGCCGGCGAGACTGTTGAAAAGAATGCCTACGTTGATGAGGAAATGTTTGACTGCGCTACCATCACAAAAGACATTGTTGATGCACGTCCTTATTAATTGAGAAATCGGTTCTGCTGAAAATCCGACGATTTTCAGCAAGCAAACAAGGTAAGATATTGATCGAAATGCGCGGCGCCGAGTATGTGGATATCGTCTGCAGATCCTGGTACCGCGCATTTATCTAGTCACAGAAATGATCGGATAATGCCCGGATATCGTGCCTGAACGGAGGTTTAAGTATTATCACTATGAAAGACACAGTACTTACAATGCGGGGTATTTATAAAAGCTTCCCCGGTGTACGGGCCTTGCAAAGCGTGGATTTCACGTTATGTGAGGGTGAAATCCACGCTTTGATGGGCGAAAACGGTGCCGGAAAATCCACCTTAATTAAGGTTTTGACCGGAGTCTACTCAAAGGATGCCGGAGAGATCTGTATAAAAGAAATCAATAAACCGGTTCACATCAAGTCGCCTCAGGAGGCTCAAAAGCTCGGGATCAGCACAGTGTATCAGGAAATCACATTGTGCCCGAACCTGACGGTTGCCGAAAATTTGTTTATTGGCAGAACCAGCGATTTATTCGTTAATTGGAAGAAGAGCAACAACAGTGCAGAAAGTATTCTCAAAGGTCTGGGAATACCGGCAAAGCCAACTCAGCAATTGTCAAACTGCTCCATAGCGGTTCAGCAGATGGTAGCGATTGCCCGTGCCGTTGATATGGACTGCAAGGTGCTGATACTTGACGAACCCACCTCCTCGTTGGACGAACAGGAGGTCACCAAACTGTTTGCACTGATGCGTGAGCTTAAGGGCAGAGGGGTAGGCATAATATTTGTCACTCATTTTCTTGATCAAGTGTACGAGTTATGTGATAAAATTACAGTTTTGCGCAATGGCGAGCTTGTCGGAGAATATCAAATTAAGGACTTGCCCCGGGTAGAGCTTGTTGCCAAAATGATGGGCAAGGAACTTGGCGATTTGGCTGACATACATAACGAAGCACAATTGAGCACCGGTGATTCGAAAGACGTAATCATCGAAACGGAAGGGCTTTCAAGCACTTCCGGGATAAAGCCGTTCAATTTCATTGCGTACAAGGGCGAGGTAACGGGCTTTGCCGGGCTGCTCGGCTCTGGCCGCAGCGAGTGTGTGCGTGCAATTTTCGGTGCAGACAAGGTCACGAATGGCAAGTTGAGAATTAAAGGCGAGAATGTCAACATTACAGCGCCAATAAAAGCCATGAAGAAAGGAATCGGATATCTTTCTGAGGACCGGAAGCGGGACGGGATTATTGGCGACTTGTCAGTGCGCGAGAATATTATACTTGCGCTGCAGGTTATGAGAGGTTTCTTCAAGCCGTTCACTAATGCGCAGGCGCAGGCCTTTGCCGATGAGTATATCAGCCTGCTCGGCATAAAAACCGCTTCGGCGGACACCCCCGCCAACTCGTTGTCCGGGGGCAACCAGCAAAAGGTAATTCTTGCCCGTTGGCTGCTCACTCATCCCGATTATCTTATTCTTGACGAGCCGACACGCGGAATTGATATTGGCACGAAGGTGGAAATTCAAAAACTGGTGCTAAAGCTTGCCTCCGAGGGTATGAGTATCACATTCATTTCGTCCGAGATTGGGGAAATGCTGCGCACCTGTTCCAGACTGATTGTTATGCGTGACCTTAATGTAGTTGGAGAGTTAAAGGAGGATGATATGACACAGGATAAAATTATGTATACCATAGCGGGGGGAGTAAATCAAAATGTCCAGAATCAGTAACAAACTTGATACCGACGGTTCAACATCGGTTCTGAAAGCATTTATCAGGCACGGATTATTTATTCCCATTGCATTTCTTGTCTTTCTTTTGCTAATCAATGTGTTCATCAATCCGGGCTTTCTGGGAATCAGTTTGGGCAGAGACAGCAACGGAAATCCTGTCTTGATAGGCAATTTAATCAATATTCTGAACAACGCGACTGAACTTGTTGTTCTTGCTATCGGAATGACTCTCGTTACGGCCTCTTCCAGAGGTCAGGACATCAGCGTGGGCGCTACTGTCGCAATAGCCGGCGGAGTGATTATGCGAATCCTGTGCGGCAACGAAACCCAGCCGGCCGTATTGCATGCGCCGATCATCGTTGCGTTCTTACTTGGCTGCCTTGCCGGTATGGCTTGCGGAGCCTTTAACGGTATACTTGTTTCGAAATTCAACATACAGCCTATGGTAGCAACGCTCATCCTCTTTACGGCAGGCCGTTCGATAGGCTCTATGGCTATGGGCGGACTTAAGCCCAAAGCTGTAGCGACCTTCGGGTACTACGGAAACTTTATTCCGGGGTTCCCCGTTCCGACGCCAATACTCATAACGATTGCTGTTGTTGCGGTAACATTCCTTGCGTTGAAAAAAACGAACCTTGGTCTGTACACCCGAGCCGTAGGTATCAATGATAAATCCTCAAGCCTGAACGGCCTCAATCCTGCGCTGATAAAGTTTTTGACATTTGTTATTTTGGGCCTTTGCGTCGGTATCGCAGGATTCGTCCAGGCAAGCAGGGTGCAAACTGTAAATCCGTACACAATAGTGCCTAGCATTGAGATGGACGTTATTTTGGCAGTTGCCCTTGGCGGCAATTCACTCGGCGGCGGCAAGTTCAATATGGCGGGCTCAATAATCGGAGCGTATACCATCCAGACTCTGACATCTATGCTGACCACGCTTAATGTCAACACAAATGCCGTTCCTGTCTTCAAGGCTGTGATAATTATTATACTTGTAGTCATTCAAACGCCAATTTTCAAAAATTTCTTCAACAATAAAGTCACATTCTCAAAATCGGCTGTAGGCGAGGGAAAGGAGCGAGGTTAGTATGTCATTCTTGAATAAAACCCCAGGTACCGACAGTACCGGAGTTATTCAGAATAAGCTGAAACGCGAAGAACCTCTGACCGATACAGCTTTCTTGCTGACAATTACTGTTTCACTGTTCATTGTAATCTATGCGCTCTCCATTGTCTTCCTTGGAGATAAAGGTTTCAGCAAGATACAGATGTTCTTTAACCTCTTTAATGAAAACGCCGCGCTGATCGTAATTGCCTGCGGACTTTCGATTGTTATGATAACAGGAAGTATTGATATTTCCGTCGGCGGCTCCACCGCACTTATTTGTACGGCCTGTATTGTTTGTCTTAACAATTATGGCTTCGACTTTTTTACATCGCTTATTCTGGCCTTGGCAATCGGTCTCACGTTTGGCGCGGTTCAAGGGTTTCTTGTCGCGTATCTGGAGATGCAGCCCTTTATCGTTACCCTGGCAGGGATGTTCTTAGGTCGAGGTTTAGTTGCCCTGATAGAAGTCAATCAGATACAGGTTGACAATAAGGGCTTTGAGGTGTTGTCAGGTGCGCGGATACTAATACCCTTTTTAGGCGACGTCAACAGGAAGGGTGTTTTCATACAATCAAAGCTGGAATACGGCGTTATCGTAGCGCTTATTATTGTCGGTTTAATGTTCTGGTTGCTCAGGAAGACAAGTCTCGGACGCAGCTTTTATGCTGTGGGCGGGAACCCGCAAAGCGCCCTGATGCTTGGCATAAACGTTAAGAGAACCAGGTTTTATGCCCATTTGCTTTGCGGGTTACTTGCAGGTATCGGCGGGTTTCTGTACCTTTTTCACACGCGGTCCGGCTCGGTCCAGCAGGCAACCGGCCTTGAAATGGACGCTATTGCTGCATCCATTATCGGCGGAACGCTGCTTACCGGCGGCGTAGGCAATATCGTCGGTACCTTATTCGGCGTATTAGCAAGCGGAACCGTATTACTGATCGTTACCGCAATAGGCAGTCAGGATCCGTGGTGGCCGCAGATCACACGCGCGGCAATGCTCTGCTTCTTTATCGTACTTCAGAGTGTCATTTGTTCACGGAAGAAGAAGCAGCGTTAAGAACTTTACAGAACGGAGGAATTACTATGAGTATCGCTGAACAATTATCTGCCGGAAAAGCGTCACTCGGTATAGAACTCGGCTCAACCCGTATAAAAGCGGTTGCTATTGATGAAAACCGTAAAATCATTGCGAGCGGAAGTCACAATTGGGAAAGTCAGTTGATTGACGGTCATTGGACATATTCGCTTGACGACGTACGATCCGGTTTGCGCGACGCTGTTTCCAAACTGGCAGCCGTCAACTGTCAACTGTCGACTATTGGTGTTTCCGCAATGATGCACGGGTATCTTGTATTCGACAGGGACGATAATTTGCTCGTTCCGTTCAGGACGTGGAAGGATACCACTACAGGCGAAGCGGCTAAGAAATTGACGGAACTGTTCAACTTCAACATTCCCGAGCGTTGGAGCGTGGCACATTTGTACCAAGCTATACTGAACAGTGAGGAACACGTCAAGGACATAGCATTCATTACAACGCTCGCAGGATATGTACATTGGAAACTCACAGGCGAAAAAGTCATCGGCATCGGTGACGCGAGTGGAATGTTTCCAGTCAAGGATAAGAATTGGAACCCTGAGTTCGTTGAGAAATTCAAGCGTCTCACAGGTATAGACTGGCCAAGTATCGCGCCGAAAGTCCTTCTTGCCGGTCAAGACGCAGGTACACTCACAGCCGAAGGCAGGCAATACTTGTTCGGCGAATCGTTCAACCTGTGTCCATCGTCCTGCATCCTCTGCCCTCCTCCTGAGGGGGACGCGGGCACAGGTATGGTTTCATGTAACGCAGTCGTTCCGAGAACGGGCAATGTCAGCGCGGGTACAAGTATTTTTGCTATGGTTGTGCTTGACAAGCCGCTGAAAAGCCTGCATAAGGAGATAGACATAGTCACAACACCTGACGGCCGGGATGTGGCAATGGTGCATTATAACGAGTGCACATCAAAGATTGACCCGTGGGTAAAGCTGTTCGGAGAAGCGCTTGACTTGTTTGGCGTAACGGTAGACAGCGGGGAGTTGTTCCATAAGATGTATGAGGTTGCGCTTGAAAGAGACACAAAACTCTCGGAGTTTATGCGTGGGGTGATAACTTCCGCCGTATCCGACTTGGCGAACGGTATGCGGATACTTACCGAAGAGGAGCAAGTCAAAATCGAGAAGCTCGCGGGGCACGGCGGGTTCTTCAAGTCGGGAAACGCGGGAAAACAGATAATGTCCGAGATGCTGGGAATTCCGATAGAACTCTCGGAAACTGCAGCAGAGGGCGGAGCTTGGGGAATAGCACTTCTTGCGGACTATTTGAATTACGCGGGTAAAAAGGCGCTTAGTGAATATTTGGAGGAGAAATAAAATGTACGAATTCTGGTTTGTTGTCGGCAGTCAGTTGCTTTACGGAGAGGAGACTTTGAAACAAGTTGAACGGAACAGCGTTAAGATTGTTGATACGCTGAACGCGAGCGGCAACCTGCCGTATAAGCTTGTATACAAGGACACAGTAAAAACCGCAGAGGGTGTGACGACGCTCATCAAGGAAGCCAACTACTCCGACGCCTGCGTGGGGATAATCACGTTTTGCCACACGTTCAGCCCGTCGAAAATGTGGATAAACGGCCTGTCGCTGTTGCAGAAACCTTGGTGTCACTTCCATACGCAGTTCAATCTTGAAATTCCTAATGAAGAGATAGATATGGACTATATGAATCTGCACCAGTCTGCGCACGGTGATAGGGAGCACGGGTTTATCGGAACGCGTATGCGGCTTGGCAGGAAAGTTATCGCTGGATACTGGGGTAATCCTGACGTTCAGAAACGTATAGGCAAGTGGCAGAAAGCGGCGGTCGGCGCGGCAGTGTCAAGGTCACTCAAAGTGATGCGCTTTGGGGACAATATGCGCGAAGTGGCTGTTACCGAGGGTGATAAGGTAGAGGCGCAGGTAAAATTCGGCTGGCAGGTGAATACGTTCCCCGTCGGTGCTCTGGTTGAGGTGATGGATGCAGTCACGGAAGCCGAAATCGACGCACAGATAGACGAGTATAAGTCTAAATACATCTTTGCCACAAACCATATTGATAGCGTCCGTTACCAGGCCCGAGAAGAAATCGCAATCAAAAAAATGCTCGATGCGGAAGGATGCAAGGCGTTTTCAAACACGTTCCAAGACCTGTACGGTATGAAGCAGCTCCCAGGGCTTGCCACGCAAAACCTTATGTCGAAAGGGTATGGTTATGGCGGCGAGGGCGACTGGAAGGTAGCGGCAATGACCGCAATAATTAAGTCAATGGGCGAACATTCCGCGTTTATGGAGGACTACACCAGCGACCTGA
Source organism: uncultured Caproiciproducens sp. (assembly GCF_963664915.1). NCBI lineage: Bacteria > Bacillati > Bacillota > Clostridia > Eubacteriales > Acutalibacteraceae > Caproiciproducens > uncultured Caproiciproducens sp. The sequence goes on along the minus strand of NZ_OY761810.1, from coordinate 97,690 downwards.
AAAACGGATTGTCGCTAGGTGCGCATATGCTGGAAGTCTGCCCGTCACTCGCGGAAGATCAACCGCGCATAGAGGTACACGCACTTGGCATTGGTGATCGTGAGCCGCCCGCAAGGCTCGTTTTCGAAGGCAAGGCGGGGAAAGCCACAGTGTCGACCCTTATTGATATGGGTGCTCATTTCAGATTGATTGTACATGACATAGAGTGCGTGAAGCCCACGCAGGTCATGCCGAACCTGCCCGTCGCAAGAGTTATGTGGAAAGCAGAACCGAATCTTGAAGTCGGTGCAGAGTGTTGGATCCTCGCGGGCGGGGCGCACCACACCGTGCTGTCCTACGACGTTGACGCGGAAATTTTGCGTGACTGGGCGAGGATTATGGGCATAGAATTCGTGCACATCAATAAGAACAGTACGCCGGAAAAGATGGAGTTTGACCTGAATCTAAGCGATATGGTATGGAAAAATGCTTAGCAACATCAAAAAGCGCGTATATGAAGCGTATGAATGTTGGACATGAACACCTAACTGGAGATATGCTGCGATTATTGTGTGACGAGCAGTGGTCCAACAATGTTTACTGTGGATGGATGTTTTGTCAAAGTTATGTTAAATCCAGAGATTGCATTTTTTAACAGAGGCACAACATATTGTGGTTTTCCGATCACTATTTCATACCCCGAAAATGGGCCAAATTAAAAATTTGGCTGGTTTTCGGGGTAGACTTTTATTGCTGTTCTTGGCGGTAGTTGATTATACAAAATGCCGGGTTAGGCTATTCGCAATCATATCATTTCATATTGTAAGCATTATTTTTTTATTACATATTGACAACTGTAACACCAAAGTATATTATAGTTATTAAAGACCTTTTAATAAGACATTTATAAACGAGGTAACGTATGACATTTTTAAATGGTAATTCTCTAATTATGAAGGAAATTAATACGAATATCGTGAGGAATGCTTTAAGATCTGAACGCATATCTACAAAGCAAAGGCTGTCTGAATTAACAGGCCTTAGTGCTGTCACAGTAGGCTCTATCCTACAACAGCTTACAAGTACACATGAAGTTTATGAGGATGAGTTAATTCCCTCTAATGGTGGTCGTCCATCTCACGGATTTTGTTACAATAGTGAATACAGTCACGTACTTGTAATATACGCTCATGAATATCATGGTCAGGATAAATTATATATTTGTGTAGCGAATCTGTTGGGCGATTGTATTCATAAGGAAAGAACAAATGCAGAAGATATTTGTTTAAATAGCTTTGAACCGATTATAGATAAATTAATTGAACAATACCCAACCATAAAAGCTATTGGTTTTGGTTTACAGGCAGCGGAATATAATAAAACAATAACCTTTAGTGACTATAAAAACTTGAGTGGCACGTCTTTTACTGAGCACTATAGAATGCGATATAGTGTCCCGGTATCCTTGGAAAATGATGTAAATTTGGCAACTATTGGTTACTGTCATATACATAAAATTGAAAGCACGGCCGCAATTGTATATATTTATTTCCCTCAAAATTATCCGCCGGGCGCTGGTATTTATATTAACGGGAGTCTTTACAAGGGGTATAATAATTTTGAAGGGGAAATAAAGCATATGCCACTGGATATTGATTGGGATAACACTGAATATGAAGATTTTGATAAGACTTGTGACATTATATCCAAGATGGTTATTACGATAACGTGTATGCTTAACCCGGAGCAGTTCATTCTTTATGGTAATTTTCTTACAGAGGCACACTTGAATGCCATCACATGGAACTGTAAGGAGACTTTATCCGAAACATTTGCTCCTAAAATTCTTCTTGCAGACGACTATGATTTAGATTTCCAAACAGGTGCTATAGAATGCGCTCTGGATTTATTAAAATCAAAATTATCATTAAGTATGTAAGAGATCGGAGACTATAGTATGCTAACAGCTCTTCTGATTATTATTTATATTTCTTTTATCAGCCTTGGTCTGCCGGATTCTTTATTAGGCTCCGCATGGCCGGTCATGCAACTGGATTTGGCGGTACCGCTGTCCAGTGCCGGTGCCATTTCAATGTTTATTTCAGGCGCAACGATTATCTCCAGTCTTCTAAGCGGAAAATTAATTAGAAGATTCGGAACAGGAAAACTTACCTTAATAAGCGTTACAATGACAGCCTTCGCATTATTGGGGTTTTGTATCTTCCCATCTTTTTGGATTATTTGCTTATTTTCAATCCCCTTGGGATTGGGAGCAGGTGCAGTAGATGCTGGTTTGAACAATTTTGTCGCTTTGCACTATAAGTCAAGGCATATGAGTTGGCTACATTGTTTCTGGGGAATCGGCGCTACGCTTGGCCCCAATATAATGTCATTTTTTATTTCAAGAACCAATGCCTGGAACGCTTGGAGAAGCGGATATTTCACGGTCTCTATGGTCCAATTTTTTCTTGCTGCAATATTATTATTTACTTTACCCATATGGAAACAGTTTGAGACAAAAGATGTTGAAATAATTCCAGAAGAAACCAGCGAAAACAAGGAAAACCCTATCAAAATACCTGGCGTGAAATTTGCTTTGGCTTCATTTTTCTTCTACTGCGCAGTAGAATCCACCACCGGATTATGGGGAAGTACTTACCTAGTAAACTATAAAGGGCTATCTACAGATATTGCTGCTAGGTGGACTTCCTTGTTTTTTATGGGAATAACCGTCGGACGTCTTATCTGTGGATTTATTACAATGAAATTAAGCAATCGGTGCTTAATAAGGATTGGGCAAATCATTAGTATTTTAGGGATTACATCGCTTGTTTTACCTCTACCAAACATTTTCTCTATGTTCGGTTTGTTACTCATAGGGCTAGGTTGTGCTCCGATATTTCCTTGTATGATTCAAGACACTCCATATCGATTCGGAAAAGCAGCTTCTCAGTCGATTATCGGTTTCCAGATGGCGTTCGCATATATGGGCTCAACGTTTATGCCGTTAATTTTGGGGTTAATAGCTTCAAAATTTAGCGTTATTATGTTTCCTGTTTTAATATTTATATACGTTTTAATTATGATAATAAGCTCAGAAACAATTAACAGGTTTTTAGCCAAAAGAGACGAAGCAATATAAGTTGAAAAGATTTACATATGCGTTTTTCCCGTAATAGACAGAGGATATTTGATTCAAGCTGCGCAAAGCAACTAAGACTACCGGCACACGGTTATGGGTCTCTGACATTGTGTGGAAATATAGTAATACAATCAAATTCACTATTACGTAGCATTATAAAAATACCGACATACGGGTATTTAAGGAGTGTAAAATGCTTTTGACATGCAAATTAGTGGCATTATCAAATACCTTTGATGGTGAAAATTTGTTTTGTTTACAGCATTCATCATATACTATTAAATTTCATATTCGTGCCAAAAGCAAACCAATAATTCTGATCTTTTAAAAGGAGTGTTTTAGCTGAAAACTAAAATTATAAGTGGATTTATTGTTTTTTTATTAAGCGTTTCAATTACTGGATGTTCGAGCAACATAAAGAACAGCATAAGTACAGGTAGTGATAAAATTTCTGATTCCAGGGTTTCGACAAATTTATCTTCTAACTCTTTAGCCAACAGTAGTAAGGTTGACTTCATGCCCAGTTCAGAAATAGACAAAAATAATACAGATATCGAAAAAGTTGAAGCTGTTATCGCCGATAATTGTAATTCTGTATTTGAAGGTAAAATCGGTGCCCAAAATATTTGCATCGCTATTTATAGAAATAGAGACTTATTAACTGCTTCCTATATTACACAAAATGATCAGGATAGTGATATTAATTTGCAGGGATCTATTCAAACCCATACTGCTTGTTTTGTTTTAAAAAGTAAAGATGGTTCAACTTTCATGGGTACAATAGAGCCTGAAACCAAGGAAGGCACATTATTTGAAGGAACTTATACGTCTGCAATGAATGGAGAGGATACTAAATTTACACTAACGCTTTCACATACGATCGGTAATACATATGAATCACGCTATCCTTTAACCAACGCAAATACGAAGGATATCGAAGAATTCGCAGGAAAGATTAAATTATATGTGACAGACAACAATAAGACAGGACTTGCAGATCTTATTTCTTATCCAATTAAGGTAAATATAAATGGTTCGAAGGAATTGATAAGTAATAAAGAAGAATTCGAACAGAAATATGATGATATTATGAAAGCTGAATTGAAAGGAAAAATTAAAAAAAGTTATATTAAATATTTGTTTAGTAATTATATGGGAATCATGCTGGGGAACGGTGAAATCTGGTTTGAAAATTTGCACAATAACGGACTACGAGTATATGCCATTAATAATTAGTGGGTAATGCAGTGAAAATGAGCTTCGCATAATGTTTATGACAGACATAGAGATAATTAATAATAGAAGAAAGTGTTTTTGTGATTGGAGATGTTGTTACTGTAAAGGTTGATTGAGCAATGGGCGCGTATCATCCGGAACATCCAGATATATATTACCCGATCAACTATGGATATATGGAAGGGATTTTTGCACCGGATGGAGAAGAAAAGCTCTTGTATCTTCTTTGATTAAAGAAATTCAGATATACACTCGTGATGAAGAGGAAGTGCCATTAAAGTCCATTTCCGTTAACTTCCCCGTGTATAAAGATGGGCAGGAAGTACAGGAACTTTTGTGGGATAAAGGGTAATACCGTGGAAACGATAATAATGATGACGAATAGTGGCTCAAAGAGACAACAAGACGGTTTGAATACTGTATATAGTCGTTTTGGAGCAAAAAAGTGCAATTTTGGTCCGATTTTTTGCTCGTTTTCATAGATGACAAAGGGTAGTTTGAGTAATATGACCTCCAAAATGGGAATTTCATACAGAATCATTCAAAGGCATCAGGACAGCAAAATCCTGTTGCCTTTGAATGTATATCCATGTAAGTTTATGTTATCAATAAAAACATATTAAGACTGCACTTTTTTATCCGAATGGGTAAGAAAACGCAGCCTTTTTCACGCATAAGAATGTTATGGCCTGTCAAATGACAAATGCTTATTATCATAGCATTTATGTGACCTTAATTGATTTGAAAGAGGTTAACGTAGGTGATGGTGAAAAGATATTTTTTAATGATCAACAAAAGATGAGTACCGCTCTATCCAAAGATTTGAGTCCTAAGAGTCGGAGAGGCCGCCATTCACGTGGCATCTTGCGTTATCTGTTTTACTTTGGAAGGAGGGACACTTTTATGTTTTTTATACAACCGACTGAAATAGTTAAGATCATTGTATCCGCAAGCTGTTGCTACTTCGGTAACATTCATATTTGTGCTTTTAAGCATAAGCTCAGATTTGTTGATGCGGATAATATTCAGATACTCTGTGAATGCCTTTCCGGTAAGCTCTTTGAATGAATGGCAGAAATAATACTTGCTCATATTAGCCATTCTGCTCAGCATACTGATCGTAAGGCCTTCATTAAAATGGCTTTCAATGTACTGCAGTACAGGATTAAATATTTCGAGGTTTTTAGTCCTTCTATTATACTGCAGTGAGTTCATTGTATATGCTGAATAGTTTCGTAAAAGAAGAGTAAAAAGCTGATACAGGCAGAACTTTAAAGCTAGTTCAAACCCCAGCGCTTTTTCGTTATATTCTTTTATGAAAGTATCTATGCATTCATTTACAGCTTTATCATCGGCTATCTTATTTTTGAATACTATATAATTTTGAACGATGGGTGTTATATATTTAGTATCACATATATCGATTGTTTTACTGTACAAAATAGATGTATCCAGTATGATGCAGTAATAACTTAAATTTTTAGACAGGCATATCCCCCGGTGAAGGTCGTTACTGTTTACTATTATTAGTTCCCCGGCTTTTACGTATATGGGAGTGGAATTGCATTCAATAAGTGCGGAACCGGATTCAAAATATAGAATCTCAATTTGCTCATGCCAGTGGTTTTCGAAAATCTTAGAACCATATTCATTTGATGAATAGCTGGTTAGCTTAGCAGCGAAATAAGGATTCGGCATAGTCATTTCCTCATGAAGCGATAAATCTTTTGTCATATTGCCACATCCTTAATAAAAAGCAATCCAGTGCTAATATAAAACAAGATGGTTCATGTAAGTTTTATATATAAACATTATAATACACTTATAGATATATAAAGTAAAGTACAGTATATGGGAGCTTAATATTATGGATAAATTAAAAATTGCCATGGTTGGATGTGGCAGAATATCGCAAGTATATAGGGAAGTATTCAAACAATTGAGTGATACTCTGCAGGTTGTATATGCAGTTGATGTAAAAAAAAACAGGGCAGAAGGATTTGCAGAAAGTTTTAGCGGGTGTACGGCTTTAACAGATTATAGAGTTTGCTTTGATTCCCATATAGATGTTATGCATATTGCCACACCCCATTATCTCCATCCAGTTATTGCAACTGATGCAATGAAAAATAAAATAAATGTACTTACAGAAAAACCAATATCCATAGAATTGAAAGATGCTGATGAAATGATTAGGACTTCCAGAGAAAACGAAGTAGCTTTGGGAGTGATTTTTCAAACCCGATATGTAAAAGGGTGTATGAAACTAAAAAATATTATTGAAACCGGAAAGATAGGGAAAATACGATCAGCCAGTTCATTTTTAACGTGGTCCCGCCCGGATGACTATTACAAACAATCAGACTGGAAGGGTACATGGGACAAGGAAGGCGGTGGAGTGCTTATTGACCAGGCTATCCACAGTATAGACCGGGTACTGTGGTTGGTGGGCGATGATGTCGAATGGGTAGAAGGTACAGTTTGCAATAGAAGGCATAAATATGTAAATGTTGAGGATACGGCTGAAGCAATGGTAAAGTTCAAAAAAGGCTGTATTTATACTATGTATGCTTGTAACACTTATGCTTATGATGCACCGATACAAATTGAAATAGTAGGAGAAAAGGGAAGAGTAGGTCTTAAACAGGATATGGCATGGGTTGATATAGATGGCGAAGATTACTATGAAATAAAGGATGGCTTTGACGGACTTTCCGTAGGACCGGATTATTGGGGATGCAGCCATATAACTCAGCTAAAGGATTTTTACAGGTCTATAATCGGTAACGCCCCGGTATTTATTGATGGTACTGAAGGAAGAAAAGCTCTTGAAATCATAAAAGCAATATACAAATCATCAAAAGAAAAAACAATAGTTGAATTGCCTATATATTAAATGCTTGGGGGAGTAAAAACATGAAATACTTGAATGTGGGTATTGTTGGTGCAGGAGGCATCAGCGAATGCCATACGGAAGGATATAAAAATATCGGCAATGTAAAAGTAGCAGCAGTATGTGATATCAATGAGCAAAGAGCAGAAGCTTATGCAGAAAAATATAATATTCCCAATGTGTTTACTGACTATAGAGAAATGCTGAAAATGGATGAACTTGACGCCGTAAGTGTTACCACATGGAACAATGGACATGCTCCAATCAGCATTGCAGCCCTGAAGGCTGGAAAACATGTGCTCTGTGAGAAGCCTCTTGCCATGAATGCTGTGGAGGCCCAGCAGATGGTGGATATTGCAAAAGAAACAGGAAAGATTTTGATGGTCGGGTTTGTCCGAAGATTTGAGGATAATGTGAAGTTCCTGAAGAATTCCATTGAATCTGGTTATTTTGGGAAAGTCTACTATGTTAAGACAGGCTACATAAGGAAATGGGGAAATCCGGGAGGCTGGTTTTCCGATAAAAAAAGGTCCGGTGGAGGTCCCGTCATTGATCTTGGAGTGCATGTAATAGACCTTGTCAGGTATATAAATGGGAAACCGAAGGCCGTATCGGTTATGGCTTCGACATTCAATTATCTTGGTATGAAGCCTAATATTAAAGGTATTTCCAGATACTGTTCACAAGACTATGACGATTACAATGACGTTGAAGACGCTGCAACAGCGATAATCAAATTTGATAATGGTATGACACTGTCATTTGAGACAAGTTGGGTTCTTTATGTAAAGAATTCCCACAATTATTTAGATATATATGGTGAGAAAGCCGGAGCCCAGATGGAGCCTGCACTTGAATTTTATGAGGAAAAGGATGACTACCTTGTAGAGGCCAGGCCTTCGATTGAGCTGCAGAAAAATAAGTTCCAGCACATATTTAATGAGGAAATAAAGCATTTTGTAGACTGTGTGGTTAATAAAACTCCATGTATCAATACAGGGGAGGATGGAGTGGAGATAATGAAGATAATCGATGCAATATACGAGTCATCAAGGACAGGACACGAAGTAGTAATAAAATAAATGGAGGTGTTGTTTATGTATAAAAGAAAAATCGGCGTAATTATAGATTCCTTCAGGTGCGGGATTCATGAGGGAGTAAAAAAAGCAAAGGATGTTGGAGCGGAGGGTATTCAAATATATGCAGTTAAGGGGGAGATGACACCTGAAAACATAAATGCCAGCAGTAGGAAGGAACTCCTTGATTATATAAAATCCAATGGACTTGTAGTATCAGCATTATGCGGTGATATGGGGGGCGGTTTTGTAAACGCCAAAGATAATGCTAAAAAGATAGAAAAGTCAAAGCGGATAATGGAACTGGCAAAGGACCTGGAAACCAATGTGGTGACAACCCATATCGGTGTTGTACCTCAGGATATGGAAAATCCGAGGTTTAAAATACTGCAGGAAGCATGTGAACAACTCGGTGAATTTGCAGACAACATAGGCGCATATTTTGCAATAGAAACGGGACCGGAAAAATCATCAGTTTTAAAAAGTTTTCTAGGCAGTTTGAAATGTAAAAGCGTAAAGGTCAATCTTGATCCGGCAAATCTGGTCATGGTATCTGGAGATAATGCCGCGGAAGCTGTATACAACCTTAAGGACTATATTGTGCATACCCACGCAAAAGATGGCATCATGTATAAACCATTTAATCCTGAAAATTTTTATGGAGAAAACAAAGAGCCTGATTTTACAAAATGGGAAGATTATTTTGATGAGGTTCCTCTTGGACTTGGAAAGGTAGATTTTAAGTCATATGTAAATGCATTGGATGATATAGGATATAAAGGCTATCTGACAATAGAAAGGGAGGTTGGAGACAATCCCGAAAGGGATATTACAGAAGCAATAAAATTTTTGAGAGCATTATAATTGGTATTTATTAAATTGACCTATTATAAAATCAAGCTGAACCGAAAAATCCATAGTAATTTTCCACATGGTAGAAAGGAGTTGTTACACACCTAAACTGCCAAAGAAGGGAGATCGCTATGGACTGCTATAATTATAGCACGGAAGCGCCAGAACTGGTTGTATACAAAATATCATCCACCAACATACTGGAACAGACGCACCGAATGACCTCCAAAATATCACGAAATCAAAACTTTCCGAATTTAGTTTTAAGAGAGGAGCAAATGAAATGTTGGAAGAACTCGCCCAGATTTGGGGTGTATCCGGAAGCGAAAACCAGGTGTCGGATTATTTAATCTCAAAGTGCAGCGATTATGTTGACGAAGTCAAGGTGGATGCCATTGGAAATCTGATTATGGTAAAACGGGGAAGCGGTGTGAACAGAAAAAAAATTATGTGCGCCGCTCATATGGATGAGATTGGGTTGTGCGTCATTGCCGTAACCGACGATGGCTTTATCAAAGCCAAGCAAATGGGCGGCGTTTCGGCAATTGTTTCGTACATGAGTCGTGTGAAGTTTAAGAACGGCGCCGTCGGTACGCTTTCCGCGGTTGAGAAAATTACGGATGGTAAACTCGCCGGGCTCGATAAATTATATGTTGATATTGGCGCTTCCAGCAGGGAAGAAGCGCTTCAGCACGTTGCAATTGGAGAGCCAGCCGTATTTGTTGGGGACTATGTGGAGTTGGTCGGGCGCAATGTGATGAGCAAAGCGTTTGATGACCGCTCGGCCTGCTATATTATGGCAAGTACGATTCAGAATATGGGCGTTCCGTATCATGATGTGTATTTTGTATTTACCGTTCAAGAAGAAGTTGGGCTTCGCGGAGCGACCGTAGCGGCAGAAGCGATTCATCCTGATTTGGGTATTGCCATTGATATCACCGGATCGTTCGACGTGCCGGCAGATGATCTCGGCAATGCGATAAACGGCGGCGGAGCGGCGATTAAGGTAAACGATGCCTCTGTAATCTGTGACGAAAAATTGGTCAATGCAATGGTTGAATGCGCACGGAAAAATAATATTAAATATCAGATGGATGTGCTGGCAAACGGGGGCACAGACGCGGGTGCCATCAACCGCTCCGGCAAGGGAGTGAAAACGGTGGGCATTTCGATTCCCACAAGGTACGGTCACACGCCAAACAGTATTATCAATTTGGATGACGTGGACGCCTGTATCCATCTGCTTAGAAATTACATACAGGAGCCCCTTCCCATTGAAACAGAAATTGTTATAAAGCAATTAACAGATTCATAAAACGATTTGTTGATATAATTTTAGGAAGGAAGGAATATCTATGAAAAAAGCTCTGGCAATTTTAGTAGCCGCCACATTGATGATCAGCTCACTGACAGCCTGCGGAGGAGGAGCGAAATCCTCAATGGGAAGCGGGCAGCCCGCAGTTGGAACTTCAGAACAAACTGCAAATATTTGCATGGAGACGGACCCGGATACGCTTGACCCGTCCAGATCGGATGATGCAACAAAATGCGCAATCGTCGGCGAAGTTCAGGAAGGCCTTGTAAGGATGCATGACGGCAAGCTGGAAGCAGCCGGCGCCGAAAGCTGGAAAGTCTCGAAAGACGGTCTTACCTGGACCTTCACTCTCCGCGATAATAAATATTCCGATGGAAGTGCGGTAGTAGCAGCAGACTATGTCAATGCCGTTCAAAGAATTTTCGACCCCGAGGTCAACTGCCATAATGCAGGTATTTTCTACTGCATAAAAGGTGGCGAAGAATTCAATACCGGAAAGGGCAAAAAAGAAGATGTTGGATGCAAAGCACCGGACGATAAAACGGTGATATTTTCATTGAAAGAAGCTTTGCCTTATTTTGAACAGCTTACCAATTTCATAAATGTGTCTCCCATCAAACCATCCGCTACACAAGGCTCTAAAAATTCATCGTACGGTGCGACCGCAGAAGAAATGTTTTATTCCGGCCCGTTCTATATCGCATCGTGGACCAGAGGCTCCGATATCGTTATGAAGAAAAACCAGTCTTATTGGGATGCCAAAAATGTAAAATTGGAACAAATTAATGTAAAACTTGTACAGGAAGAGCAAACTCGTGAGCAAATGTTTGGTCAGGGGGAACTCGATATTTTGAGGAATGCAAGAAGTGAATATGTCAATACGCTTAAAACAAAAATTGACAGCGGCGACATGATTCTTAAAGAAGGCCCAGCACCTACCTCTTCCTATATTTGTTTCAATAATAAAGATCCCAATAAGATTTTTACCAATGTGAAAGTCAGAAAAGCATTTTCTCTTGCAATAGACAGGGACGCCTATGTTACAAATGTTATTAAAAAGGATAAGGTGGCATACGGTCTGATTCCTTATGGACTGAGCAATGGAGATATGATCTACAGGGATAAAGTTCTACAGCCTTTGGAAGCTTCCAAAGGACAAGACCCCAAAGATTTGCTGCAGGAAGGCCTGAAAGAACTCGGCTTAGACCCTTCAAAGCAAATCACGGTTACTTTTCTTAAGAGTAACTCTAACAACAATGTCAAAGTTCAAAGCGAATTTTACCAGAACCAATGGGAAAGCAAGCTGGGAGTCAAGGTCAAAATTGACGCTGCTTCAGACAATTCCGCGTTTAACAATACCGTCTCTAAGGGACTGTACCAAATTTGCCAAACCGGTTGGGGAGCCGACTATAATGACCCTATGACATTCTTCCAGTGCTATGTGACCGGTGACGGAAACAATCCCGCATTCTTCTCCAATGCAAGGTATGATGAGCTGGTTAACGCCTGCAAAACAGAAAGCGATATGAACGTCCGCCTCACAAAATTTACAGAAGCTGAAAAAATCCTCTGTGATCAGGATGTCGGCATTGCACCCCTTGCATTTACATTCTCGAAAAATCTTTTCAGCAAACGACTTCAGGGCGCAATCATCAACGGCTCGGGCGGCCCGATTATTGAATATAAATACGCTTCTATTGTCGGTTGATTTTCAGCACAACTGATTATAGCTTATACGGCGCGGCTGTCAAAGAAGATAGCCGCGCCCAAAGCATATACAATTATAAAAACTATGGGAGGTCCAGGATGGCTAAGTATATACTGAAAAAGCTTGTTTATATGATTGTTACCCTGTGGGTCATTTTGACGGTAACTTTCTTTTTAATGAACACTCTGCCCGGCGACCCCGCCCAGTCCGAGACCAAGGTCCTGCCTCCGGCTGTTGCTAACAACCTGAGGGCGAAATGGGGTCTTGACAAGCCTGTGGGCGAGCGGTATGTTATATATTTAAAAAACGTAGTGCTTCACGGTGAATTTGGCGAATCGTATAAAACCCCGGGGCTGACGGCAAATCAAATTATTAAAGAACGCTTCCCAGCTTCCGTGCGCCTTGGGCTGCAAGCGGTTGCACTAGGACTTTTGCTGGGGCTGATTTTAGGAATTATCGCAGCTTTGCGGCGGAATTCCTGGGTCGATTTTCTTACGATTTTTATTGCGATTGTAGGCGTTTCTGTCCCAAGCTTTGTCTTTGCCGCCCTGCTTCAAAAAGGATTGGGCGGTACATATTTTCCCATTGTTGGTTGGACAAAAGAGGGAATGGGCTTTTTTGAAGGCATGCGTTACACAATTCTGCCGACGCTTGCACTTGCCATCGGCGGCCTTGCAACCTATTCCCGTTTCATGCGGTCATCTGTTCTCGATGTAATGAACAATGATTACATTCTTACCGCGAAGGCGAAGGGCTTGTCTGACTGGCAGATTATCCGCAGTCATGTCATTAAAAACAGTATTACTCCGATTATTTCAATTGTTGCGCCGCAGATTGCGGGTATTGTGACCGGTTCTTTTGTTATTGAAAGAATATTTTCTGTCCCCGGACTCGGACGATATTTCGTGGACAGTGTCAATGGCAGGGATTATCCGGTTATTATGGCTACCACCGTATTCTTTTCTTTCCTTTTTATTGCTTCCATTGTGCTGATGGATATCATGTACACTTTGGTAGACCCGCGGGTTAGAAAAGGTCTTTTAAAAAGTAAGAGGTGACGTATTATGGATAATTCCCAAATCAATCGATCAATGTTTAGGCGCGTCGAACTGGATACGAAAAAATCAGAGGCCGTTGTCCGTCCCAGTGTTACCTATTGGCAGGATGCATGGCGCAGGCTGAAAGAGAATAAGGTTGCTATAACATGCATGTTTTTTCTAATCGTTATTGTTCTGATGTGCATTTTCGTACCGCTCTTTTCCACACATTCCTACACGGAACAGCTTACCTCGCGTACAAATGAAGGACCGACTTTCGATCATATTTTCGGCCTGGACGATCTCGGGCGCGATATCTTTACCCGACTTTGGATAGGCGGCCGTGTGTCGCTGACGATTGGCTTGGTCGGCACGCTGGTTTCCCTTTTAATCGGTGTTCTTTACGGGGGAATCAGCGGCTATTTCGGCGGCATTGTGGATGATGCCATGATGAGAATTGTCGAGATTCTAGTCGGAATTCCTTACATGATTGTTGTAATTGTTGTCTCCATTGTTCTTGATAAGGGTATGACCTCGCTGATTATAGCCCTTTGTATCACAAGCTGGACGGGTTTGGCGCGTATTGTGCGCGGACAGGTACTCAGCTTGAAAGAAAGTGAATATGTGCTTGCCGCAAAGGCTCTTGGAGTCAGTTCTATCAAAATCATCTTAAGGCATTTGCTGCCCAATACCCTCAGCGTGATTATTGTGAACACCACCTTTGCGATTCCGGGATTTATTTTTTCCGAGGCGTTTTTAAGCTTTATCGGCATGGGTGTTCAGCCTCCGGACACCAGCTGGGGCGCCATGGCGGCAGTGGGACAGCAGCAGATGTCTTATTACCCTCATGAACTGATTTTCCCTGCTCTTGCCATCAGCCTTACAATGCTAGCGTTTAATCTGCTTGGGGACGGGCTCCGCGATGCATTCGACCCTAAACTCAGACAGTAGTGGAGGAAAGAAATGGATAAACTTCTTGAAGTAAACAACTTAAAAGTTTCGTTCCATACCTATGCCGGCGAAGTACAGGCGGTACGGGGCGTTTCATTTGCAGTCAATAAAGGGGAAACGCTTGCCATTGTGGGTGAGTCGGGAAGCGGTAAAACCGTAACTTCCAAGGCGATTATGGGCCTTGTCGCCACACCGCCCGGTGAAATAACAACTGACAGTGAAATTTTATATAATGGTGTAAACATCTTAAAGTTTAACAAAAAAGAATGGAAAAATTTTCGCGGCAAAGATGCCGGAATGATTTTTCAGGACCCCATGACTTCCCTAAATCCGACGATGAAAATAGGGGCGCAAATTGCCGAGGGAATTTGCACTCATCAAAAAATATCAAATAGTGCCGCAAAAGAAAAGGTGATTGAGCTTCTTAAAAAAGTCAGCATCCCCAATCCGGAGGAGCGTATTAATGCGTACCCGTATGAATTTTCAGGTGGTATGCGGCAGCGTGTTGTGATTGCCGTTGCGCTGTCCTGCAACCCACAGCTTCTGATTGCGGACGAGCCGACAACCGCGCTGGATGTGACCATTCAGGCGCAGATTCTGCATTTGCTCAAGGATATCCAGCGGGAGTCCAATACGGCGATTATGATCATAACGCATGATCTGGGCGTGGTAGCCGGTATGGCTGACAATATTGCGGTAATGTATGCGGGGAGAATTGTGGAGTTTGGCACGGTAGACGAAATTTTTAAAAACCCTATGCATCCGTACACCTATGCTCTTCTCAATGCTATTCCGAAACTGAATGTAAAAAATAAATCGCAGCTTGTTTCCATTCCCGGTACACCGCCTGATTTGATTCAGCCTCCAAAGGGATGCGGCTTTTCTACACGCTGCAAACATTGCATGGAGGTCTGTCAGGGCATGGAGCCCGAGTACACCCATATTTCCCCCACACACAGGGTGCTCTGTTGGCTTCATCATCCTATGGCAAAGGAAGCATTGGAATTTGATGATGTAAGGAGTGTGCTGAAACATGGTTGAGAAACAAAGCGGCAATGAGCCTCTTGTCAAAGTTACACACTTGAAAAAATATTTCAATGTTGGCAGGGAAAAGGTTCTGAAGGCAGTTGATGACGTTTCTTTTGAAATTTACAAGGGAGAAACATTTGGCCTTGTGGGAGAATCTGGCTGCGGAAAGACCACCTGTGGTCGCACAATTCTCGGATTATATGAATCAACCGGCGGGCAAGTGTTTTTTAAAGGCAGACCGGTGCACCAAAGCAAGCGTGAAAAAAAAGCCTTTATGAAAGAAGCCCAGATCATTTTTCAGGATCCCTATGCATCACTTGATCCTCGTATGACGGTTGGGGACATTATTTCGGAAGGCATGAATGTGTATGGACTTTATCCCGGTACAGCGCGGCAGGAGCGCATATATGAGCTCCTGGATATAGTTGGGCTGAACAAAGAACATGCGAGCCGTTTCCCGCATGAATTTTCCGGAGGGCAGCGCCAGCGTATCGGCATCGCGCGGGCGTTCGCTGTTGAACCTGAATTTATTGTGTGTGACGAGCCTATTTCTGCACTTGACGTTTCAATACAGGCACAGGTAGTGAATTTGTTAATGCGTCTGCAACAGGAAATGGGGCTGACTTATCTCTTTATTGCGCATGATTTATCAATGGTAAAACATATTTCTGACAGGGTTGGCGTTATGTACATGGGGCATTTGGTAGAAGTGGCCAAAAGCGAGGAACTGTATTCAAACCCGTTACATGTGTATACCAAAGCGCTTTTATCAGCAATCCCGGTTCCAGATCCGGACATTGAACGGGCAAAAACAATGATTCCGCTGGAAGGCGAAGTCGGGAGCCCAATTAACTGCGGCCAGGGCTGCCGGTTTAAGAGTCGCTGCAAATACGCGAAAGAAATTTGCGGCAGTGTTACTCCGGAACTGAGCGAAGTGGAACCAAACCATTTTGTGGCGTGCCATTTGTTCAGTAAAAACCAATAACAGGAAATACGCAGAGTTGCGCCGAGCGGCTTTAGACACTTTTCAAGGTGTACCGGCGAATGCCGCACTCCGTTGAGAAAAAGAGAAATTCCTGTAAACAATCAGGGAAAAGATTGAGTCGTCAATCACAAGAAGAAACTTGAAAATCCATCTTAATATATTAATTTTTGAAAGAAGTGCTGATTTTGAATGATGATATGATTATCACGCATTTAGGTGACGATTATGAAAAATATTTTGGTGCAGTAATTCCTCCAATATTTATGAATTCACTTCACATACAAAAGAGTATTGAAGAACTTGCTTTACTCGACAGATTCAGTGAAGACAGCTTTTGTTATGGCAGGGAATCAAATCCCACCATCAGTATTGCTGAAAAGAAAATTGCCGCACTGGAGCACGGAAGCATGGCACTTTGCTTCTCCTCGGGGATGGCGGCTACAACGTCTGCTATTATGTCTGTTTGCAATGCGAATGATCATATCATATGTATTAGAAATATATACGGACCCAACAGAAAGTTTCTGGAAAATTATTGCAAGCCTAAATTTAACATATCGACTACTTATGTCAAAGGTGACGATATTGGCGAAATTGAATCAGCGATCAGGCCTAATACAAAAATAATCATGTTCGAAAGTCCGACCACTGCGGTGTTTTCCATCTGTGATATTTCCGCAATTGCCGAGCTGGCAAAATCGAGAGAGATTAAAACACTTATTGACAACTCATACTGTACGCCCTTATTTCAGAAACCTTTGGATATGGGCATTGACTTTGTAATGCATACCGCTACGAAATACCTTGGAGGACACAGCGACATTATAGCCGGTGTGCTGATTTCAAAAGACACGAAATTGATGCAGCGTATAGCCTGTAACGAGAGGGAACTGTATGGAGGTATCCTTGGTCCTATGGAGGGCTGGCTCCTTGTGCGGGGAATGCGTACATTAAGGGTTAGACTTGAGGCGCATCAAGCGGCGGCGCTTCAGGTTGCTGAATTGCTTGAAAAGAATTCAAAAATCAGAAAAGTAAATTATCCGGGCCTTGCATCTCATCCGCAGCATGATCTGATCATGAAGCAGCAAAAAGGAAGCAGCGGATTGCTCAGCTTTGAGCTGAACGGCACATTTGAACAATCTCTTAAACTGTGCAATTCACTTCAAGTGTTTAAAACCGGTGTATCATGGGGTGGGTTTGAAAGTCTGAAAAGCATGCCGCTTTACCATTCAAGTGACAGTGAGGCTGCATGGCTTGGCTGTGCACGTGGGTGTATACGCTCCATGTTGGCCTTGAGGGCATTGATAATCAGCTTGGCGCATTGGATGCCGCGTTAAATAATATGTAGGAGATTGATCCCGCTAAAGTTGAAGAGGCTGCCATTTGCCAAAATTTTGTATCATGGCATCATATTCGGACTTGCCGAAGACCCGGCTATTCGTGAACTTTATGCTCTATATTCACCAATGATTTCGTTGACGATTGCTTCTCTCAGCAAAAATGGGAATTTCGGTAGGATAATAATTCTGGCTATAATGCGAGGTTGGGACTACCACATAAATAAAAATTAATGCAATAAAATGAGTAATAAGGTAATATCAAAGTTTAATAAATTCAATCACTTTATCAATAAATACGGTTCCATTTAGATGATCTATTTCATGGCATAGACATTGAGCTAATATACCTTCTCCGTCAATATATTTGGTTTCTCCATTTTCATTATTAAATTTCACGGTTACTTTTTTAGGACGTTTAACTTCACCCCATACATCTGGAAAACTAAGGCAGCCCTCGTTTACAATTTGTAATCCTTCTGTTGAAATGATCTCAGGATTAATAAGCTTTAAGAGTCCATCTCCAACGTCAACTACAACAAGGCAACGTAGTATTCCTACTTGATTTGCGGCTAACCCACCTCCGATTGAGTGATACATCGTCTCGGCCATATCATCTAAAATATTGATAATTCTACTGTTAACGGCATCAACTGTTTTACACTTTTTTCTGAGGATAGGGTCATTAAATGTTCTGATTTCTCTTAATGCCATGCCTTCCCCTCCTACTTATCTGTGATCTTGATTTTCTTTCACTTTCTTCAAATAAAAAAACAGATTCAATCGGTTCGTGGAACACTTGGGCTATATCGTAGGCCATCCAGATCGACGGTTCATTTTTTTCTGTTTCAATTGCAATAATAGCTTGCCGTGATGTACCGACAAGTTCCCCCAGTTGTTCCTGTGTTAATCCCAATGCTTCTCGCAATTTCTTAATTCTGTTTTTCATTTTATCCCTATCCTTTTGTAATGTTAACCTTACCTTATGAATATACGACTTTTATCCTGTGGTGTCAACCTAACCTTACAATTAATAAGCATTGGATGAGTTCATTTTATTCATCCACACTTTTATCAGGACCTAGTGCCATCATTGCATGCGATGTGATGTTAGTATACTATGATTGAGCTTCGTACGGGTATAGTCGCGAAACTATTCGATATTATACCGCCTCAGAGCAGAATATTTTCTGATACAGGTCTTCTCCATAAGCTGTCTGAAGAGGCTTTCCCGGTATAACTTTGAAGGTTCGTTCTCCATTTTGCAACCGCTGTGCACTCAGGTACTGTACATTTGAATATTTCATGTCTAAAAAAGCAACTGCGAAAGTATAAAGATGTGTCACGAAAAAGACTTCTACGCCATTGTCTACGAGTGCCTTTGTAATCTGTCTGCAGATTTCGGAACCCTCGCGTTCATTCGTAGCAGCGAACGATTCATTTAACAACATCAAAGATCCGGGTATTAAATGATTGGCTACCTCACTCATACGGGCAAGTTCCTCGTCCAGTTTACCACTTGTCATAGTAGTATCTTCCTCTTTTTTAAAGTGTGTAAATACGCCGTTGCGTATAGGCGCTTGATAACTCTCCGCGCCGACGAACATCCCGCATTGCATTAAAAGCTGTGCCTGACCTATACTTCTGAGTAAAGTGGATTTTCCACCCTGATTCGCTCCTGTAATGATATAAAGCCGCTTATCTTCGGCATGAAGCTCATTTCCCATTACACTTGAATCCTTTGTTAGCGCAAGACTCACATCATAAAGCGTATCATACACCCGGCTCTCCGATTCAGAGGGGAGCAATTTGGGAATGCAGACAGGCATACCGAGAGCTTGAAGTTTATCATATAAATTAAGGCATCCAACATAAAACGCGAGTTCTTTCTGGAGTATTGAAAAAAAGCTTTCCACATGTTCTGCCGACTGTGCCAGTACATTTACACTTTCGTTAATCGCACGGGCACGGCGATTGCTCAAATCAGAAGCCCCAGCGTCGTCACGGGGTGCCAGCGTAAAAGACGGAGCGAAATGCCAGTGACGCCAAAAATGCGTTTTTTCTTTTCGCCGCATGACATAGTTGATGCCCTGATTGTAATTACCGAGTTTAGCGCTGATTAACATCCCCGTCCCATCTTTTAGCTCATTAAGAATAGAACTAATTTGCGAAAAATAATGATCGTCAAGTTCGCTCCATAGCATGGATGAGAAGTTCCTTAACCCCTGCGATTGGAAATTTTGCATGTTCATTCCGGCAACATTGCGCATTTTCTGCAGCATTTCGGTATATATTTTCAATAAGTTTACAGCGCTTGAAAAATTGCTGGATAAATTCTGCCTTGTTGACAGCCATGACCAGGACTCGTGTTTCCGCTCCATCGTTTCAATAGTAACCGCATAAAGTTTTCTCACAACTTCAGGGTTGTCAATGCAGTCCTGAAGAACATCCTGGCGGTAGCGTATTTCCTTGGCAGTTTGAAGCGGGCAGAACAGGGCGGAATTACACACATCCTGTATGATTGTATCGCCCTGTGCCATAGTGGAAATAATGCGGCTGAATTCAAGATCAGCAATCAGCGTGTCTTTTCCAAAACATGACTTTGCTTGTAAATTAAAATCCGTATCACAATGCATTAAATGTACCTTCAAATTCATTGCCTCCCATCTGACCACCGATAACAACAATAATTTTTTTATCTTTTTATTTGCGCAATCTCCCGCAGAGCTGCTCATAGGTTAGTTCGTATTTCCCTGCAATGTGCATTGCGTAGGCAAGACCATCGGGCGGCTTGCGAATAATTTTAAAAGTTCTTACTGTCGGGTCGTCTTCCAGAACCGAACTCATCATACTAACCGTTTCCTCACCGTGAGTCGCAAGTTCATCGATAAAAGTAACGCATACGGCAGGAGTACCAAGCTTTGCAACTGCGTCCATCATGCGATTGCCTAACAGCAGCGCATCTTTCAAAGTAGTGGAGGAAAATATCTCATTGATGATGATGATACTCTGCGGAGTAGCGTACCCAAGGAGCTTATGAAGCCGTTCGAGATCGTCCTGCAGTTTTCCGTTTAGGGTAGATAAATCTTCCTCCCGTCCAAAGTGGGTAAGAATATTGTCGAAAAGGAAAAGCGCAGCTTCGCTTCCCGGCACACATAATCCCAGGCAGGAAAGATAGTGTATCTGCCCGAAAGCACGGGCAAACGTGGTTTTTCCTCCCTGATTTGGCCCGGTCACAACAATGATCCGTTCCGGTGTATCCAGCACAAAATCATTCGTTACCGGATGCCCGCTTCCCTCAATTGATGACGCTAAAGCAAGATCAAAGCCGTCTCTGTCATAGAGATGTTCGGTGTCGTTACACATTTTCGGATAACAGAACGGGAGTCCTTTTGCACGCTGCGGCTGTATATAATCCAGCCATGAGAGATAAAATTGAACTTCACGGGAAAACTGCGCAAGGATCTCGTCCAAGAAATTCAGATACTTTGAGCAAAAATCATCCATGTCGGCAAAAGTGTCCTTGTACCATGAAGCAACCATATTCAGTACAGCAGCTTCTACATGCTGCGCGGCCGGTTCCTCGGATAGCTTACGGCCGTAATCATTAACATCACCTTGACGGAATTTGTCAAACAATCGGAGAACTTCCTTACTGTGATCTTCCTGACCTTCATATTTTCGAACACGAATTGCCCCGTTTTTAATAAGCATACAGTATTCTACCGAAGAAAGCTCTCTGCGCAACTGGCTGATATGTCCCCGAAGCCCGGTGAATGCCTCTGTACCAGTGTATGCGGTCAGGTATTCCATAAAATCCCGCAGTCCGTCTGAGCAAAGAACCCTGTCTCGCAGTTTATCCATAAGTCCGGCAATATCCGCGCAGTATCTGTCTGCGTAATCCAGCAGACGCCCTTTCGTTAGATAATTGTTTTCATAGCTGTTTTTTGACACGAGCGATCTTTTTATGTTTTCCATATATCGGCTAAGGCGATATATGGACTGTGAAAAATCGGAAAAAAGCTTTCGCAGATCATTATTTTCCAGTTCACGCAATACCGTTTGCCGATAGATAATGGTATCCGCATCGCGAAGCGATGTGTAGAAGAAGCTCTCGAGTTTAGATTCTTTTCTATCCGCTAAAATTGACTGGAAGATCTGGTCCAGATAAAGATCTTTGAAGCAGTCCGGTGCAGTCTCCCGCCTTGACTGCCTGTATTGGTCTTCCGTCGGAAATAATATACTGTAAAACAAATTGCACTCTCCCTTTCACAGAGACAAAATAGCTGATGTCTCTGCCTGTTTACAGAAGTCATCAGCATAAAGCAGTTTGGGTTTTCACCACGGGAGTACTTCTTTCCCGTATATTTCAGTGTGTCGCCGCATATTCTGCAAGTTTCCGGAGTGAATAGGTCATATCTTCGTTATACACCATTACATGCGGCGACGTTTTCAGTCTCACCGAAGAGTAATTCCAGATCGCGACAACTCCAGCTTTCACTAAAGCGTCGCATGCCGATTGAGCACAATCTCCTAGCGTTGTTATGACTCCGATTCTTGCGTTCAGGCGGCGGCAAATTTCATTTAGTCTGTCAAAGTGGTATACCGGTTTTCCGAATGCTCCTTTTTTGATTACTTTCGGGTCAACGTCGAAGCCGGCAAGAATATCAAGGTTATATACAGTATAACCTGCGTAGCTCATGAGCGCCTTTCCCAGTTTACCGACACCAACGAGTACTACAACATTTATTTTCTGACAAGCCGTTTTTTTTATAATTTCATGAATAAGTGCTTTCCGATCTTCCTCGTTTACCCTATTCTTTCCTAGTAGGGCTTTCATATCCAGCCGAACGACCTTCGGGTCGATCATCACCCCATCCGCCATCATCTTCGGCGTCACCATGCGCACCACCGGCGAAAGATCCTGCAGATACTTAAGATATAATGTGAGCCGCTGCATCGTGCCGGCGGTTAGATTTGTCAACTCCATACTGCACCCTCTTTTGCTTTTCATCACGCAGAAGCCACCGTATTGCAACAGCTTTATCCTGCTAAAGCATCACTTTTAGCCTTCTGATAACAAAAAGCCGACGACTTCTATATAGAAGTCATCAGCTTTTAAGCGTTTCGGTTATTTCCGAGGGAGTACTTCATTCCCGAAAACATTATAGGCCAAACCTTAATAAAAATCAATGGGTCGCAAGATTTCATTAAAAAATTCATTTATTCTTCATACATATTTCTAACAGATCACACATCGAAAGGCTTTCCCTCTTGTTTCCGAGGAGGATGATATTAACCCGACCAAAGAAAATACAATCTGAACGGATTTAAAATAAACTATTGATTAATAAATCATAATTTGCTATAATACGGCGAGAGGGAATGAAGTTCTCCCTTAGCATTGCTAAAATTGCTTTTTAAGCTGATGACTTCTGTTTTATACAGAAAGTGGTCAGCTTTTTTATTTTTTAACAAATCAAAATTGGAGGGACTTTTTTGAGCATTTGGCATGATATTTCTCAAGACAGGATTCAGGCGGATGATTTTTGCGCGGTTATTGAGATTCCTAAGGGTTGTAAAACCAAATATGAGCTGGATAAAGAAACCGGTTTACTTTATATGGATCGAGTGCTATATACTTCCGCGCATTATCCTGCCAATTATGGTTTTATTCCCCGCACTTACGCAGCAGATAAGGACCCACTGGATGTACTGGTACTATGTTCCGAAGATATCCAGCCGCTTTCACTTGTCCGATGCTATCCTATTGGCGTCATCACCATGGTAGACAGTGGTACTAAGGATGAAAAAATAATTGCCATTCCTTTTCATGACCCCACTTACAATGTATTCAAGGATATTAGAGAATTACCAAAGCATGTCTTTGAAGAAATGTCGCACTTTTTTTCTTTTTACAAGGAGCTTGAAGGCAAGGCCACCGCAGTTGAAAACACTCAAAATTCAGAGGAAGCGAAGCAGATTATCCAGGAGAGTATTAACAGGTATTTAAAAGAGTTTTCCCATATTTAATGCGTGCCATATTATCACTTTAGCAATAGGAAATGTGGTGCTAACGGATGTGAAAAGCGTGCTTATTCTTTTCTAAAAAGCAAAAATATTGTGATCTTTCAAGCTGAATGCGTTAATAACATTAAACATTTGTTAATGCTATCATTTACATTAACAGATTATGATAGCATGATATATTAAATATGGGAATGAAGCTCTCCCTTGTAATGATGCAAAACCGCTATGCTGGCTAATGACTTCTTTGATTAAACGCAAAGAAATCATTAGCTTTTTTTGGATCTATAGGGTTTATGCTATCCTCAGCTAACTAATGCACACGATGCAGTCAAAGAATCGATATTGTTTATTGCTTTGTCGGTAGCTATTGGACTGATTTGTTTTTTTGTCGGTTATGAAATAGGTAATTTTTTTTTGGTACAAATAATGATGAAGCTCCTTTGGGGGAAAATACGAAGTGCGTGTCTTTTTCGTAGAATTTAGCCTTTCTTTCATGCGTGTCAATTTTCGATGTTGAATATAGGCTCTAACTAATGAAGGCTTCGGAAACAACTCTCATTTAGCTGTGGTTTCCAAAAGAAAACTGTTCAAGAAGGTGGTTTAAAAGTGGAAAAAAACATAAGACTTTTTATAGAAAATGATTGGGATGACGTTAAAAAAATATATCATCAGGGCATTAATACAAATTTGGCTACATTTCGAACCACTTGTCCTTCCTATCCGGAATGGAATAACTCGTATTATGAAATATGCCGTTATGTATGCGAGCAGGATGGCAAAGTAGTTGGGTGGGCTGCATTGTCACCAGTCTCAAGCAGATGCATATACTCTGGTGTGGCAGAAATAAATATCTATGTAATCAACAAATTAAAACACCAGGGGATAGGCACACTGCTATTAAATAGAATAGTTGAAATGTCAGAAAAAAACGGCATCTGGTCTTTGCAGGCAAACATTATGCAAAATAATTACTCGTGTATATTGTTATATGAGAAATGTGGTTTCCGTAAGGTTGGATATTTTGATAGAATAGCACGAGATCGGTTTGGTACATGGAGAAAAACAGTCCTCTTGGAAAAAAGAAGCGACTTAGATAATTTTGACTGCTGTTGTGAATAGTAAATACTTAGGCCGCTATTATTGAATTATGAATTTCAACCAGATCACATTATCCTTCAGCTGAAAATAAAATGATTGAAAATACAAAAAAAGCTCAGGTGAAGCGGTTAATCGCTTGATCCGAGCCTTTTAGAGTTCTTATTGCGAGCCATTCCTAACTCATGTCGATTAATCGAATTCAATATTTTTTGAATCAGCCAGAACGAGCTCTTTATTTAATGTTATTAATTAGCTTTTCTAATTTTTTAATATAATTATCCAACGAATTCCAGATATCTTTCCCGACGTCTCCATAACCACTTAACCGTTTAGGCTCCATTTCGCAGACATTAACCCATTCTATTGAAAAAGTACCGCGTATTAAATATGACAAGCTTTCGCTTTCTGCAACCAAGCCGAATTCATCCGCAAATTGGCAGATACTCTCCCTTAATTGCTGAATTTGTTCCAGAAAAATTTCTTTTTGAAGATCTGTTAAATCATTTTTAATTTCATACATTCTTCCACGATGCATGTCTTTGATGAAACCTTCTATTTCGTCAATATTTTTTTCCAGCTCACTAAGGGTGATGGAAATAGCTCTTATGTGATTCTCGTTCAGACCATTTTGTTTGTTCTCAGATGCATTTATTTCACTATTCATACAGCAACCTTCTTTATGACGAGATTTGCGGTTTATCCAGTTTTGAAAAGCTTATTAATACGAATGCGGCTAATGCGCATATGGCACCGAAATAAAATGTTGCAGAAGGTGCAACCCTGTCCCAGAGATACCCTGCGATCAGATTAGCCGGTAACGACATAAGACCCAGCGACGCGTTAAAAAGCCCATAAGCAGTTCCGCGCTGATTTTCAGGCACGACACGGGCAACCAAAGCTTTTGAGATTCCTTCTGTCGTTGCATAATACATACCGTAAAAAATATAAATTAACCATATTTGCCATGGTTGGCGAGCAACAGCGAAACCAATGTAGCATAAAGCATAAATCAGCCATCCTGCCTGCATGATTTTTATCCGCCCGATATTATCTGATAATATTCCGGCAGGAGTCGCAAGCAATCCATAAAATAAATTGAACAGGGCATAAACGATGGGAATTGCAATTGCGCTGACGCCGACATCCTGGGCACGCAGGATTAAGTAGGAGTCACTGGAATTTCCAAGCGTAAACACAAGCATGATGACTAAGAAAAACAGAAATTTACCTTTTAAAAGACTAAAATCAAATTTATTCTGATCTTTTGAATCGGCCTGCGGCTTTTCTTTTACAAAAAACGCAATCAGCAGAAGTGTCACGGCTGAAATTGAACCGCCGATGTAAAAGATAATTCTGTATTGCATGGCATTTTTCGCAAGCACATACAGCAGCCCTGCTGTTACGAGTGGACCCACAACCGAACCAAATGTGTCCAGCATGCGCTGATAGCCAAAAGAAAATCCCATTTTCCCTTCTTTGGCTGATTGAGCAACTAACGCGTCTCGGTGCGTCTTTGGTACCTTTTCCTATACCATCGATAAAGCGGAGCGCAAAAGCCTGCCATGCCGAAAAAACAAAGCCAAATAAAAAGCGGCTGACGACTGATAATAAATAGCCGGTAAACACAATACTTTTCCGTTTTCTCAGTTTGTCTGATAAAAAGCCTGAAAGAATTTTAAAGACGCTGACAATTGTAGTAAGACTGCCTTCTATTAATCCGATCGTTTCTTTGCTGAGCCCGAGAACAGAGGAGTAAAATACAGGAAGAATGGGTTGAATCATATCCTGGCCAAAACCGCCGAAGAACGCTACCCACCCCAGTGCACGAACATTGTTTTTTTCTTTTCCCCGCTTCTTGATATTTGGCATAAACATTCCTCCGTTATCTGCGTATTAGAATAAAAAAAGACCACTACCATTTCTGATAGAAGTCATTAATCCTAACAATGGATATTTAAGGCGAACTTCATCACCATTGTTTCTCACTTTCGTTCATTATAAGCTGTTGTCAACATCAAGTCAAATATTTATTCAAGCTGTAATCCGACCTATTTTTTTATTGCTACCTGAATTTAATAGTGCTATACTAAGCAAAAGGGATGAAGCTCCCCTTTGGAAAAATTCGAATTGCTGATAACGGCTGATGGCTTCTACATAATGTAGATACCGTCAGCTTTTTTTTTATTTAAAAGGAGGCTTATTTTTCATGACTTTTCGCAGTATTCTGTTTGAAAAAATGGATGATTGTACTGAAATAGAAACAGAGGAGGAACCTGCCTGTTTTACTGATCTGAATCTTGACCAAATTGTGGCCTCTGTCACTGCCGGCAAGGATGAATATAACTTGAAACCATTCTTTTATGTTTCCCTAAAAGATGTGGATACGATCAAATACCGTCAGGAGATCATGAAGGAGCTTGAAAACATAGCTTTATTTGAGTATGTCAAAGTTTTTGCGCAGGAAATGCACAATGTGCGCTCACATCTTGCATTGGCAGATAAGCTCTATTATCATTATAACAAGCAAGGTTGGTTTTTGGTCGCGGCTGGTATTTATTGCGGCGCAGTCAATGGCCTGGCCCGCGATTTATTTTTGGTGGACCTAAAATCGCGCGGCTTTTTAGCTTTTCGTGAATATATAAATGATTATATTAAGTCAGATTCCTTTACAACCCTTATGTCTGAAACGGAAAAACTGGAAGAGGAGCTGTCCACCGTAAAATATTGTTTGCTCATTAAGGGCAATTGTGTCAAAGTCCGTAAATATGAATCTGAAATCGATTACAGCATAGATGTAGAAAAAACGTTTGAAAAATTCAAACAGGGAGAAGTAAACGATTACCGGATTAAGTTTTTGGCGGATAAAGGAATGCATGAAGTTGAGTCAAAGGCATTGGATTTAGTTGCCAAATTATATCCTAAAATTTTTATGCATCTTGATAATTTTTGCTCGCAGAGGAATAATTTTATTGACAGTAAAATAAAACATTTTGACCGTGAAATACAATTTTACATTTCCTATTTAGAATATATATCTACATTTAAAAACATTGGATTAAAGTTTTGTTATCCCACCGTCTCTGAACAATGCAAGGAAATTTACGATAATGAAGGGTTTGACCTGGCTCTTGCAAATAAGCTGATTTCTCAAAAATCGGCTGTCGTGTGCAATGATTTTTATTTGAAAGACAAGGAACGTATTATTGTTATATCCGGCCCAAATCAGGGCGGTAAGACAACTTTTGCCCGCGCTTTCGGGCAGTTGCATTATCTTGCAGGACTCGGTTGCCCTGTACCGGGCAGTGACGCCCGACTATTTCTGTTTGACAGAATCTATACCCATTTTGAAAGGGAAGAAGATATTAAAAACCTGAGCGGTAAGCTGCAGGACGACCTGATCCGGATTCATGACATTCTGAATCAGGCAACCCCGAAGAGTATCATCATTATGAATGAAATTTTCTCTTCCACGACTTTAAAGGACGCCATACTTT
Source organism: uncultured Caproiciproducens sp. (assembly GCF_963664915.1). Lineage (NCBI taxonomy): Bacteria > Bacillati > Bacillota > Clostridia > Eubacteriales > Acutalibacteraceae > Caproiciproducens > uncultured Caproiciproducens sp. The sequence goes on along the minus strand of NZ_OY761810.1, from coordinate 69,528 downwards.
TAGGAAGAAAGGTAATTGAAAAAATAATGGAACTGGATACCTTGTGTGTCTGTGTCACTTTTGTTGACGAATTGGCTTCATTAGGTGAAAAGACCGTTAGCATGGCCAGCACGATTGTTCCGAAGAACCCGGCGCAAAGAACCTACAAAATTGTAAGAAAACCTGCCGATGGGCTTGCATACGCACTATCTATTGCCGAAAAATATCAGCTTACCTATGTTTGCATAAAGGGGCGTATCAAATCATGAAAGTTTTCCTGATGTATCGTGATCGTGACTTTGACTTAAATCAAGAGCTGCCGCCCGGTGAACAAGCATTGACACAGGACTTGGAGTTAAACACACTTTTGGAAACCATGGCACTGGAAGATAACTTTTTGCTCCAAGTCGCAAAGGAAGCTCTTTTGACAAGTTTAAATAATTCCGATACCATTTTATACCGTCAAGATATTCTAAAGGATTGCATAAAAAACACTTCCGTCATAAGGAAACTCTATGATATTGCGGTACAGTCCCTTGAAAGCAAAAAAGGGCTTTACTGGAGCATGTTCAGCCATTCTCCCGATTCAATTCTGTATGGTTCGGTTGAAATCATGCAAATCCTTATGGAGACGCTTAAAAAATTGAAGAATATCGCCGACGAGCACGCTGATCAATTCGAATCACAAGGATTCAAAAGGTTTTTCGCAATGATTCATGAGGAATTGAACGACGAGTATTTAGAAAGCATCCGGAATCACCTGAAGGATTTAAAATTCAGTGACGGAGTTTTAATCAGCGCCGAGCTGGCAAACGGCAATAAAGGTACGAACTATATTCTGCGCAAGTCTCCGGAGCAAAAACAAAGCTGGGTCAAACGAATGTTTTCTCAAAAAGTGCCGGAGTACGCCTTCTTCATTGCTGAACGCGATGAAAGCGGTATGAAGGCGTTGTCGCAAATCAGAGACAGGGGTGTCAATCTTGTTGCAAATGCTCTCGCTCAATCTGTTGATCATATCACCAGCTTTTTCAACATGCTGCGCACGGAACTTGCTTTTTATGTTGGATGTCTAAATTTATACGACCAGCTGACGCAAATGGTGGAACCGGTATCTTTTCCCATACCGGCTGCGCCCAAGGAGCGAAGACATTCTTTTAAAGGGCTTTATGATGCTTGTCTTGCTTTGACCTTAAAACAAAAAGTTGTGGGGAACGATATCAATGCCGACAGCAAAGATATCATGATCATTACAGGCGCCAATCAGGGCGGTAAATCGACTTTTTTACGAAGCGTCGGGCTTGCTCAACTGATGATGCAATGCGGTATGTTTGTTCCCGCCGAGTCGTTTTGCGCCAACATATGCGACGGTATCTTCACGCACTACAGGAGAGAGGAAGATTCCGCTATGAACAGTGGAAAGCTGGATGAAGAACTAAGCAGAATGAGTGGCATCGTGGACAACTTATCACCAAATGCAATCGTATTATTCAATGAATCATTCGCTGCAACAAATGAAAGAGAAGGTTCAGAAATAGCAAGACAAATTATTTGTGCCTTGTTGGAAAAACAAATCAAAATTGTATTTGTAACACATTTATACGAATTTGCGCACAGTTTATTCGATAAAAACTTGGACAATGCCATTTTTCTAAGAGCCGGAAGGCAGCACGATGGAAAACGTACTTTTGAATTGGCACAGGGAGAGCCTTTGAAAACAAGTTTTGGTGAAGATCTATATCAGAAAATATTTGAAGAAACAATATAGAAATTGTCTTTTTATGTAGAAATTGATTGAGAAATCAAATATAATTTATTTAAACGGGGGTGTTTGTATGAGAAAAGTTTTACTGCCGATTGACGGGACGGTGCGAAGTTTAAAAGCGGTTGAATTAACAAAGTCACTTTATACTCCGGAAAATGTGACCATCGTGCTTCTTATGGTTCGTGAAGATGCGGAAACAATGTATTCCGAAGAGGAATTGGAAAAATCCAAAGCGCAGTTGAAATCTACATTGGATGCAGTAGCTGAACAATTACCAAACTATACTGTTCGAAAACAAGTCGTTTTCGGGCGCGCAGGTGATCAAATTCTTGAATGTGCGGAGCAGGATGAAATTGATATTATCGTGATGACAAAATCCACAAAGACCGGTTGGTCCCAAAAAATCGGTTCGGTCGCAACATATGTTGTAAAATACGCAAAATGCATTGTAATGATTGTTCCGGAAAATATACCCAGTGAGAAATCGGCTGGAAATGTACTAAAATGCAGGCATATGGATGATATTGTTACGCTTAGCGGTCAAATGAGCTTTAAGCCCAGTTCCTGTCTGCTTCCGGTACAGGCGGGGAAATGTGTGTATAAAATCACAGTGTTAGAGGGTAAATTGCGCCTGAACCACAGTGCTTATGACCCGGACGGAGGCACATGGTCTGCTCCGCTGCAAAACGATCAGCCCGAACATTACGACCTGAAAAAGGGTGAAGAAAGAGAAATCCGGCTGGAGGCGGACATCGGATTCGATCAACTCGACCAAATCGAGGTTGTTAACCCAAGCATGACGTCTATGCTGAAATTCCACTATGTTGCTCGATTTGAAAGTGTTGATGAGTAATCGGCAATATAAACCACGACCTACTTTAGGGTAAACAGGGAGATAACAAGGGCAGTCCTTCAAACCATTTGTATCTTATTAACAAGAGAGGAATTCAGGGTCTTGTCAAACAGCTTGTTGTTCAAAACAAGCTGTACCAGAGCAAAGCATACAACAATGTGGTCGTGGCTGCTATGACAAAGAGAATGAGGCATGATATATTCAAGTCTGCTACATCAGAAACAGCATTTGAACAATATCACCAATCAATTTAGCCATTAGACTCTGATTGAGTATTTGATACTTGTTTGCTATCATCTGAGCATTCGATTATTACCACCGCCGCAGGCGGTTTAGCGCAATGTTTATAACATTAACGGGGACCACAATCTAGTTATTTATATTATCGGAGGGTTAACATTATGGATGATGAACTGAAAATCAAAATGAGTGCATTTACACTGGACTGCAAAGACCCGCATGAATTATCGAAATTCTATGCGGAGCTGCTCAAATGGGAAATACCGTTCTATGATGAAGAATATGCAATCGTGGGTGCTCCGGGGACAAATCAGGGAGCGTATCCCGGTATAACGTTTCAGCGGAACCCTGAGTATAAACCGCCTGTGTGGCCGGAAGAGCCTGAAGCTCAGCAGCAAATGGCACATATCGACTTCGCAGTTAATGATTTAGAAAAAGCGGTTCAATACGCAATCCATTGCGGGGCAACAATCTCAGACAAACAATTTTCTGACAGTTGGACAGTTATGTTTGACCCCGCCGGACACCCTTTTTGCTTATGTCAAATGAAACATGTTTTTGAGAGCCCCGATTTTGCGTTGCTATAGAAAGATTCAAGGCTAATAGTATGAGCACACGGGGTAGGAATCCTAAAAAGCAAGAATATGGCACGGTTGCAGTATTTAAAGATTTATACGGTAACTTATGGGATTTGGTTCAATTTGAAGAATCGCATCCAATGGCACGCCGGGTAAAATGATGAGGACATGTATCGCCCTCTCTTCTTCTTGAGCTTCCCATAATGTTTAGTGTATCTTAAAAACAAGGAGTAATGAACATGTTTCGCTATGTCCATACAAATGTAATCGCAAAAGATGTAAATAAACTAATAAATTTTTATAAGACTGTCCTTCACTGCAAAAGCATCGATGAGACACGTGACCTGCGTGGGGATTGGCTCGATAGACTGACAGGGCTTAACGGAGCACATATTACTGGAGAACATCTTCTTTTACCTGGCTATGGCACAGATCATCCGACACTTGAAATATTTTCATATGACACCCTAAAGGAAATAATCCCTGCAGAAATCAATCGCCCAGGTATAGCCCACTTAGCTTTCGAAGTAAACGATGTGGAAACAACTTTGGAAGAAATTATCCATGCAGGTGGAAGTGCTGTTGGAGAATTAGTTACTGCGTCTTATCCGAAAGATCTGGATGCAGTATTCGTTTATGCTCGGGATCCAGAAGGTAATATTCTTGAGTTGCAAAGTTGGAAACTGAGATAATCACTAATCAACTGCACATAACTTTGGATAATTCCATAGCACGAAACCGCCATCTATGGGGAAAATACAAATTCTATTGCCTGAATTCTGAAAAACCATAATATCCGGAAAAACGTTTAATAACAGGGCTTTCAACGTGTGGAGAGGAGAGAATTTTTACTTTTGGGTACAACAAATAATACCCCCACTGGTATCGTTCCAGCCGTCTTTTCTTTAGAGTGCTACTTTCACAGTCATTGATATTGCTTGCATTGCTAATAGTCTTCCAAATATCAGCACATTGGATTATCCTATCGGAAGAAAGATGGTGTGTAAAAAAAATTGGGGAGGAGTACATAAATTATATGAATAAAGTAAGGCGTTATATTTAGAAGTTTATAAGGAGCAAACTGTAACATCTGCTGGGTTTGCAGTCTGTTTATGGAGTACCATAATTTGAACGTCTTGAGCTATGCGTATTTTATACAATGGTCCGATAAGAATGCTGGATGAAGAACAGGCTTATCAATAATGATTGGCTATCAGTTCAACTGGTGGTTTTTATTTTATACAAGCATGTTTTTAATATAGAGTAGAATAGACTACGACAAACTAAACAAATTATTAATGAATTGTTCAGTAATTTATACGTATTGACTTATAACTAAACTAGGATATAATAATATTATCGCAACTGGTAATGACAACATAACAACATAACCGGCAATAACGTCATGCTGTTATAATAAATATGGGAGGCTTTGTACTATGGAACAGATGATGATGCCAAAATATTATATTTTAAAGCGAAAATTAATCGAGAAAATCGACCAAGAGGATTTTAAAGTAAATGAAACAATTCCGAGCGAACGAGAACTGATTGAGATGTACAATGTCAGTCGCATTACCGTTCGTAAGGCAATAGACGAATTGGTAAACGAGGGATATCTGTACAAAATACAGGGCAAGGGAACATACGTTAAGTCGGATGAGTACAGCCAAGATCTCTTTTCAATTACTAGTTGTACACAGGATGTCATTAAACTTGGAATGACTCCGGGTAGAAAAGTGATTTCGGCAGAGGTGGTTACCGCCGACAAAAAGCACAGCCGCAGTTTGGAACTTGGGGATAACGAAAAGGTATTCCGCATGGAGCGCGTATATTATGCGGACAAAGAACCAATTAATCATACTACCACCTATCTTCCTTACAAGCTATTCCCGGGAATAGAAAAGTACGATTTTTCTGAAGATTCGTTATATAAAGTTTTGGAGAACGAATACGGTGCACAGATAACTAAGGCAAAGCGTACGGTTGAAGCTATTTTGGCAGAGGATGAAATCGCAGAATACCTAGAGGTTCCCGCCGGAATTCCTATCCTATTGTTTAACTGCGTTACTTATGGCGTTGTGAACGGCAAGGAAATCCCGATTGAAAACTTCAAATGTTGCTATCGTAGCGATAAGTTTAAATTCTATATTAATCAAGTTAAGTGACCCCTATTACATTTGTCGTCCATGAATTAAATATAAAAAATATGAGGAGAATTGAAATGAAACGATCTTTTAAAAAAGTAGTTTGTCTGGCAATGTCAGCAGTCGTGACTTTATCTGCCCTCGCAGGCTGCGGCAGCAGTAATGCCGCCAGCAGCGCAGCAACATCCGGAACAGCAAGCGTAACCTCCGCTGCCGCCCCGAAAAGCGATAAGAAGATTGCAATCGTATGCGACTCCGCAGGACAGAATGATAATGGCTACAATCATGCTGCCGTAGAAGGCGCAAAGAAAGTGTCCGAAGAATTCGGTATGGCATACAAAGTGGTAGAGCCGACGAATGGCGTTCCGGCTACACTGGAAGCGCTTGCTGACGACGGTTACAATGTTATCTTCAGCCTTCCGTATGATTTCGATGCGTTGATCAAAGGAGTGGGCGGCTCCAAGCCAATTGCAGAGCAGTATCCGGACACCACATTCGTCGTGTTTAATGACAATCCGAACGTTAAGTCGGATGGCTCTGTAAAGTATAAAAATGTTATTTCCGTAATGTTTGATGTACATGAAGGCTCATTCCTTGCCGGTGCACTGAGTGTACTGGTAAACGAGAATTCATCCACGCTGTTCAGTACAGGCTATAAATTCACAAAGCCAGATAACGGCGGCCGTACCATTGGCTTTATTGGCGGTACGAATTCCAACGGCATCACTGTATTCTCATATGGTTACATTCAGGGAATCAACTATATGGCGAAGGAACTCAATGTAAAATATGACTACTATGCAAAATACGATGCAGGCTTCACTGATTCCGCACTTGGCAGTACAGTAGCGGGTACTTACTATGACAAGGGTGCTAATATTGTGTACGGCGTGGCTGGCAGTGTTGGTGATGGCGTAACCTCCAAGGCAAAAGAAGTTGGTAAGCTTGCCATTCAAGTCGATGCGAACAAGGATGCTCAACAGCCAGGATATGTACTTACCAGTGTGCTGAAAAACACGGACGTTCCCGTGTATGCTATTTGCAAAGCGCTTAGCGAAGGGAAACTTGCTTCTATGAATAACCTTCAGTCCTATTCTTTGACCTCAGGCGCTACCGGTATTACGGATCTCTCTGAGATTAGTAAATCCATCGCCTCAACAGATGCAGCTAAGGCAAAATGGAAAGAAATCCAAGCTAAGATTGAGGATATTAAGGGGAAAATCGGCACAGATATTAAGGTTGTAAACGCAGCCGCCGGTGAAAAGTTTAATCCTTCCACGTGTCCTAATGTAACAATCAAATAATTAAAATGCTGCAGGGGGCGTAAACTGTAATGAGCATCATTAGAATGGTTGATCTAACCAAAAAGTTTGGAACTTTCACCGCAAATGACGCAATTAATCTTTCGGTGGAAAAACAGGAAATTAAGTGCATCGTTGGGGAAAACGGCGCTGGAAAATCCACTTTGATGAATATGCTGTATGGATTGCTACGCCCTACCAGCGGGAAAATACTGATTCAAGAGAAAGAAGTAACGATTAACAGTCCGGTGGACGCAATCGCTTACGGATTGGGAATGGTGCACCAGCATTTTAAGCTGGTGCCCAGCCTCACCGTTTATGAAAATATTTTACTTGGAACCGAATTGAAAAAATCTTCCAAATCTCCGTTTATTGATAAAAACCGTGAGATTGATGAAGTTACTAAACTGATTCAAAAATATAAATTTGAACTTAACCCTACCGACAAAATTGAAGATATCTCAGTCGGCGGCCGCCAGAGGGTGGAAATCCTTAAGATGCTGTACCGTAACGTGGATATTTTGATTTTGGATGAACCTACAGCTGTTCTTACCCCCCAAGAGGTAGACGAGCTTTTCGTAAATCTAAGGGAATTGAGAACTCAAGGGAAAACTATCATTGTCATCACGCACAAACTGCGTGAGGTAATGGAATTGAGTGACAGTGTTACGGTCATCAAACAAGGCAAGGTGGTAGGAAACCTGCTTACTAAGGACACTTCCAAAGAAGAACTGGCGCAGATGATGGTCGGAAGGGATGTTGTACTCACCGTACGGAACACGAGGGAAAGTGACGTTACAGACGAAACTGCCTATCAAGTGGAAAATGTGAGCACCATCAATGATTATGGAAAAGAAGTGCTGCACAATATTTCATTTTCAGTTAAGAAGGGAGAAATCCTAGGTGTTGCCGGTGTAGAAGGCAATGGCCAGTCAGAATTGGTCAAAGTGCTGACAGGCATGATGAAAGCAACACAAGGCAAGGTTTCAATATATAACAAGGAGATTACCAACGAGTGGCCTGACCAACTACGCAGGGATGGAGTTGGAATCATACCGGAAGACCGTTACGCACAAGGGCTTTGTGGTACCATGAGCATTGCGGACAACTGCATTGCCGGTTATCATGATAACCCGAATGTGTGTAAAGCCGGCTTGCTAAAACCCCAAAAAATCAATGCGCTGCGGGATCGGTTTGTTAAGGATTTTGACATCCGCGTAGGCGATATTAACGGCAATGTAGGCCAGCTTTCCGGCGGAAACGCGCAAAAGATTATCGTTGCCAGAGAGTTTGAAAGCGGTTCTAAACTGCTGATTGCCTGTCAGCCGACTCGCGGTGTTGATATTGGTTCCATCGAGTTTATTCATAACCAGATTTTGAACTTCAGTAATCAGGGTAACGCGGTACTGCTTATTTCCAGTGAACTGACGGAAATCATGAGTCTTTCAAGCCGCATTATCGTCATGTTTAAGGGTGAAATTGTCGGTGAAGTCCGTCCTGAAGAAATTAGCAGCTCAGCCATCGGCCTGCTGATGGCAGGTATTAACAATTAACGAGGCGAAAGGGGTTACATATGAAAATGAGAAACATCACGATGCGCCTCGTCAATTCGATCCTGCCTGTCTTGCTGGCATTTGTAATTGGCGGAGTTGTCATCCTGGCTATAGGCGAAAACCCGTTGGATACCTACGGAATTCTTCTTGGAAAATCGCTCTTTACACAAAAAGGGTTATTGAATACGCTTCACTACGCATCCCCCCTCATTCTCACCGGCTTGGCCATTGCAATCACATTTAAGGCAAATATCTTCAACATGGGTGTGGAAGGACAAATGCTGCTGGGCGGATTTTTTGCAGGAATTGTGGGTGCGTATTTACCTGCAATGAATCCTGTGGAAGCCAAACTGATCTGTCTCGCTGTTGGTGTTCTGTGTGGAATGCTTTTCGCTATGGTTCCAGCCATTCTCAAGGCGTATTTCAGAGTAAATGAAATGGTTGTCACCTTAATGTTAAATTATGCGATGATCAAGGTGCTTGAGTTCCTCTCTACCGGTGTGTTTCGCGATTATAGCTCCGGCTACGTGAGCACGCCTACCATTAAAGAGGAAGCCATGTTTTCTCGCCTTGGCTCTTCTAAACTAACGATCTTCTTCTTTATTGCTCTAGCCGCGTTCGTTGTTATGTATTTTGTAATGAATAAATCCAAACTGGGTTACGAAACGACAGCAATCGGAAAGAATCTGGAGTTCGCGGAAGCGACCGGCATGAAGGTTCACAAGAAGATTATTATCCTTATGGCAATCAGTGGCGCTCTCTCGGGTCTGGCCGGTGCCGGATATATGATGAGTGAGCAATTTAAATACACTCTAAGCTTTTCCGGCAACCCCGGCCTTGGCTGGGATGGTATGCTTATCGCTCTGTTGGGTGGCCATTCTCCGGTGGGCGTGTTCATTGCGGCCGTTTTCTATGCGGCGCTCAAAACAGGCAGCGATCACATCAATCTCTATTCCACAGTTCCAAAGGAAATTGTTACGGTCATACAGGGTCTCATCATTCTGTTCCTCGCCGTTAAATTTGTGGATGAGCACACGGACATCGGAGATAAGATTAAAATGAAGTTTCATAAAAAATCGCACGCAGCGGGCAAGGAGGAATAAGGTATGGATATGTTAGGAAGCATTTTATACGATACGGTTTATCACAGTGCCCCGATTATTCTGTGTGTTATTGGTGGAATTTTTGCCTATAAAGCGAATGTGCTGAACATTGCTTTGGAAGGTATGATGCTGACCGGCGCGTTCGTTTCTACCCTTACTGCGTTTTTAACGCACAATGTGCTTTTGGGCGTGCTGCTCGCCATACTGTCTGCTATGGTGTTGGGTTTGGTTTTTTCGTTCATGAGCGTTACCTGTAAGGGAAACGTGATTATCGTCGGTTTAGCCATCAATCTTTTGGCGTCCGCCATTGCGGGGTTTGTCCTGGTACGTATGAAAACCTCCAACATCACGCTGAGCTTCCTTAATGTGGCGAATCTTCAAGTGAATATTCCTGTTATCAAGGATATTCCTCTTCTTGGCAGGATACTAAGCGGTCATCCGCTGATTACTTATATCAGCTTCCTTGGAATTTTTCTCATGTGGTTGCTGATGTATCAAACAAAATTCGGGGTGTACGTGCGTGTTGTGGGTGAGAATGAGGAAGCTGCCAAAAGTATCGGCCTTAAAACGAATTTTTACAAATATGCCGCTATCCTGATTGGCGCGATGTGCTGCGGTCTTGCCGGTGCAAACCTCTCCACCGAGCGGCTCGGCCTTTACACAAATGATATGACAGCCGGCCGCGGTTTTATTGCCATTGCCGCTATTTATTGCGGCAGAGGCTCCCCGACACTTTCTTCGGCGTACGCCATTCTGTTTGGCCTAGCGCGTGCGCTGTCCGTCAATCTCAGTATCTACGCCGGGCCGGCCGCAGGACTGTTCGATATTATTCCGTACATCATGATGATAGGTGTTCTTACCGTAGTATCTATTGTGGAGAACAAAAACAACATGACAAGAGGATTCAAAAATGAGTGATACCGCGTTGATTATTGTAGATATGGTAAAGGATTTTACCAATCCCGATGGTTTGGTGTATTATCCGCAAAATCGTGAGATTCTGCCTAAAATTGCAGCGGTTCTGCAAAAATGCAGGGAAAAGGGGAAACTTATTATTTTCCTGCAGCATTGTAACCGCGCGGGGAAATATGATGAAAAAGCTGCTTCGATGCGCCCAAACTGCATAGAAGGCACAGGGGGAGAGGACATTGACCCCATGCTTTCAGTGGATCCAGAAAAAGACTATGTAATTAAAAAACGCCGGTACAGCGGATTTTTCGGTACGGATTTGGACCTTGTCCTTCGTGAGAACCGGATTAAGAATACGGTTATTGTGGGTACCAAGACAAACTGCTGTATTCGTGCCACTGTGACGGATGCATTTTATCTAAATTATAATCCGATCGTCATCCGAGAGTGCGTGGCGACGAATGATAACACCGTGAATGAGGTGCATCTCACCGATATTCAGAAATATCTTGGCACTGTCGTAGAGATGAAAACCTTTTTCGAGAAATTGGATAACGGAGAATGGTAATGAAAAAATATGATGTAATTACAAGCGGCTACGTGAGCATGGATCACATGCTAAAGATAAATACCCCCGCGGCCGTCGGTTTTACTTCACTGATCAGCAATAAGACAAATTCTCAGATTTATTACGGCGGATGCTCTGTAAATATCGCGTATGCACTGTGCAGACTGGGCCTTACAGCTATGCCGGTTCTGCGCGTTGGCGGTGACTACGAAAAAATCGGATTTCAAGCATTTCTGAAAGAGGGAGGCGTCCCCACCGAAGGCATCAAGGTAGTGGAGGATGAGACAACCTCGGTATGTTATCTTGTGCAGGACAATAAAGGGCAGCACATTACCATATTTTATCCCGGCGCCATGGACGAAAAATACACCCGGCCTTTGGACGATGAACTCTTTGAAAATGTTGGGTTGGGTGTTGTTACCGTCGCGTCGCGGCCGGATAATCAGGAATTCTTTCAGAAATGCAGGGCGCATAACGTGCCGCTTGTATTTGGAATGAAGTCCGATTTTGACGCATTCCCTGTGCCGTTTCTCAAGGAACTTCTGCTTTGCAGCAAGATTATTTTTACCAACGAGGCGGAGCGCGAAACCATCGAAAAGCTCTTTCAGCTTAACGATATAACAGACTTGTTTCGGCTTGGCAGCGCTGAGATTATTGTTACTACATACGGGCGGGAAGGAAGCAAGTACTACCGCCGTATGGACGACGGTTCAGTGGACACCGCATGCATCCCCATTTGTGACTGCACCAGTGTGGTGGATACAACCGGTTCCGGCGACGGATATATGGCAGGTTTTTTGTATGCATACCTTAAGGGGATGTCTATGGCGGACTGCTGTAGGATGGGCAGTACGCTTTCCTCTTTTATCATAGAAAAAGAGGGTTGCTGCACAAACGCACCGTCTGTGGAAGCACTGATGGAACGCTTTGCAAATTTCAAGACCTGCGTCTTATAAGGAGAAGGAAGATATGCCAACGTTATATTTGGGAGCGGATGTTTCCACTGTATCCCCATATGTAATTTTTTCGGGTGACCCGTGGCGCGTCGAAGTACTCAAAAAATACTTAGACGATCCGCAGCATGTGGCTTTTTTACGTGAGTTTAACACCTACACGGGCATGTACAAGGGCGTAAAAATTACCGTGACTTCAACCGGTATTGGTGCTCCCTCCGCGGCAATTGCTATGGAGGAAATGTATGAATCCGGTATGGAGGTGGCTGTTCGCATGGGTACGGTTATGGCGCTTCAGGACGACATGCTGGGGCATTTCATTATCCCCATCGGCGCGATGCGCCGTGAGTGTACCAGCAAAACATACGTTGAGGAAGGTTATCCGGCAGTGGCGGACATCGGCTTGGTAAATGTGATGAACAGTACTGTAACCGACTTCGGCAAGCGCTGCCTCAACGGAATCAACTGTACGATGGATGGTTTTTACAGCCGGATGCATGACTCTAAATTTTCAAAAGAATGCGGCATCGATATGCTCAAGACCTTTGAAGAGTTGAAGAAGCTGCATATCTCCGGCGTCGATATGGAATCCTCCTGCATGCTTACCGTGGGGCGCCTGATGGGAGTAAAAACCTGCGTGGTTACCATGGCAACTGTGCTCGAAAATCTCAAAGAGGTGCTAAAAGGCAAAGATCGCTCAGACGCGGAAGATCTTCTGTGCCGTGTCGTACTGGAAGGCATTTACCGCTATCACACACAGAAAGTGCAGTAGTGATTTAATGATTGCTGCTTTTGTTTAGAAAGGAAGATATGTATTATGGACATTAGGAAGATGATCGCATGCAAAAAAAAGTTTGTTATTGGGATGGTTCACTGTTTGGCTTTACCCGGTACGGCCGGATTCGGCGGTGACTGTGATAAGATTTTAAAGCAGGCGGTTCAGGATGCCGTCACATTGGAAAAATCCGGAGTGGACGCCATTATTGTGGAAAATATGGGGGATGATCCTTTTTCCGCTTTGCTGGATACTCCTCAGATTGCGGCGCTTTCGGCCGCAACTGCCCTTGTGAAACAGGCAGTGAAAATTCCTGTTGGCGTGGATGCGGCATTTAACGATTGCGTGGCTTCCTTGTCTATCGCAAAGATTAACGGCTGCGATTTTGTACGCATCCCGGTGTTTGTGGACACTGTGGAATTTTACGATGGAATTATTAAGCCGTGTGCAAGGCTTTGCATGGTGACAAGAAAAAACTTAGACGCAGCAAATATCATGATTTTGGCAGACGTGCAGGTGAAGCACACAAATATGGTGTTGCCTCAGGTTACCATTGAAGCCTCCGCAAAAGCGGCAGCGAGTTGTGGTGCGGATGGTATCATTGTTACCGGTTCAGCCATCGGGGTGGAAACACCGATTGAGATGATTCAAAGAGTAAAGAAGGTTGTCAACATCCCAGTTATTGCGGGCAGCGGCGTGAACGCCGCCAATATTGATGAGCAGCTCAATATCGCAGACGGAGCCATCATTGGCAGCAGCTTGAAGAAGGATGGGATAATCACCAATCCGATTTCCTATGACCTCGTTTGTGAGGTGTTGGACGGTCTGCACAAATAATACGTCAAAATATTCTACAAAAATTTTATTGTGAAAGGATACTATTATAATTATGATGAGACCAATGAAATTAGCGGGCAGTGAGCTCATGTTTGGCAAGGGCTGCCTTGAATATATCAAAACCATTGCAGCAAAGAAGGCTGTGATTGTCATCGGAGGCAAAAGCATGGAGCGCAGTGGAATTCTTCAAAAAGTGGAGGGCTACTTCGCTGAGACAGGCGTTGAAACAAAAGTATTTTCCGGCGTAGAACCGGATCCCTGCTTTTCTACTGTGAAAAAAGGCGCTGAAATGATGAGGCTGTTTGCACCGGACTTAATTGTGGCGCTTGGCGGCGGTTCCGTAATGGATGCCGCGAAGACGATGTGGGTCTATTATGAGCATCCGGAGTTTACCACTTTGGAAGAAGTACTTACTGCAAAACCGTTCCCAAAGCTGAGAGGCAAGGCACGTTTTGTCTGTATCCCCTCTACCAGTGGAACTGCCAGTGAGGTTTCCCGTTCCGTCGTTATCTCCGATGATGAAACCGGAATGAAACACGGACTTGGCAATATGGAGATGATGCCGGATATCGCCATCTGTGACCCGGAGGTAACAGCCACCATGCCCCCGCACATTACGGCGGAAACCGGAATGGATGCGCTTACCCACGCAGTAGAAGCGCTCGTTTCCAATCGGGCAAACTACCTTGCAAATATTCTTGCGCACGCCGCGGCGATTGATATTGTGACTACTTTGCCCAAAGCATGTCACAATGGTAGCGACATGACTGCGCGTGAAACAATGCTGAACGCTTCCATGGTGGCCGGTCTTGCGTTTACAAATGTATCGCTTGGCATCGTTCATTCCATGGCACATACGCTTGGTGGCTTTTTCCATGTTTCTCATGGCCTTTCCGACGCAATCATCTTACCATATATTATAGAGTTTAACAGTTCAAATCCGGCTGCGAAGGCTGTTTATGACGAACTTGCCAAAGACCTTGGCGGCAGTAATTTCTGTGAGATCGTAAAGGAATTAAACCGCAAAGTTGGAATTCCTTCCTGTGTGAAAGAAGTAGTGCCGGATCAGGCTGCTTACTTGGCTAAATTAGACGAAATGGCCGCGGCTGCGATGGCAGACGGCTGTACGAAGACGAATCCGGTGATCCCGACTATCGGGCAGTTTATTGAGCTCTTTAAGAAAGTCTACTCCGATTAATTATGGTTAGACTATCACAATTAAGAACGGAGAATATTTATGAATTTAATTTGCTATTTATCTAACGGGTATCCTACTATTGAAAGCAGTATTGAAATGGCTAAGACATATGTTGAGGCCGGCTGCGACATTATCGAGATTGATTTTCCATCGCATAATCCTTTTTTAGAGAGTGAATACATAGCGGACCGTATGGCAGAGGCGCTCAAGGCTTGTGATGATTATGACCGGTACATGGATGGTATGATCAAAGTAAAAAAACAATTACCAAATACGAAATTTATCCTCATGGTGTATGAAAACACGGTGGAGGAGATTGGTCTGGACAAATTTATCAATTTTTGCCTTGAAAATGATTTTCGCGACATCATCCTGGTAGGCTTGAAAGACGAAACCGTTAAGAACAAGGTGATTGCGAGCGGTCTGCGCGTGAGTTGCTATGTACAGTTCTTTTTAGATGAACAAGAAGTAGAGTATGCTCTCAAGTCCAACGGCTTTGTTTATCTTCAAGCGGTACCGGCTCCCGCCCAGATCAATCCCCAATACCCTAAGTTGATAGACTGCATCAAGTATCTGCGTGACCGAGGGCTGAAAAGTCCAATTTACTGCGGTGTTGGTGTCCATGTCCCTCAGGATGCCGCAATGGTGAAAAAATCCGGTGGGGATGCGGCGTTTGTAGGTAGCACTATACTAAAACTGCAGGAAGATAAGGATGCCCTTATGGCAATGATCCGAAAGTTTAAGCAGCAGTGCTGATTTTATATATCAATATCAGTAAGCAAAGATGTTTCGCCTAAATTTTGTTAATTCAGTATCCGAAAGTGATTTATAATGTTTACAATTTGTAATCATAACAACCCGGATCGTATCAAGGTAAGACTCTAGATCGCGGTGATGACGTATGCCTGGAAAGCAAGTTGTATTTTTGGAAGACATTGCAGAGAAACTTGAAGAAAATCCACGAGGAAGCAGATCGTACGGAATTTGACAGACAAACGGTTAGTGAAATTGTAACAGCATTGGAACAGCTTGATGCGGCCATCACTTAACACAATTTGCTATTACAAAATCGGTGCAAGTAAGAGGAATAATGAGGAACCGAATCAAATTGAGATTATTTATACAACATATTAAAAAAACAGGAAGTTGATTATCACTTATTTGTGTATTTGGATAATTGATTTAAAACATAAAACAATATATAATTATGCTAAATTAATAATCTCGTAAGCGTTCACGTAAGCCAACGCACTGTCTAACCTACTTGGTTGGAGAGTGCGTTTTTTGCGTCTCTCCATCAGGCATGAATGAATTTGAAGGAGAGATATAAACTATGGAAAAGAAAAAAGCTTTAGCAACTGACATATTAGAAAAATACCAAGCTTACATTGAAGGCCTGTATGATGTAAAGGGTTCTATGAGAAGAAAGGAATTTGTTAATAAAACAGGTTGGAAAGATTTTGTGCCGGTTGTAGATGATGACGCTGCACGTTTTTTGCAATTAGTATTGCAGATGAAAAAGCCAAAAAAGATCCTTGAGATTGGAACCAGCATCGGATTTTCGACAACGTCCATGGCGCTTATTGCGCGGGAATATAACGGAACGATCACGACAATCGAATTTGATCGAACTGCTTCCGAACAGGCAAAGAGCAATTTTGTGCGCTCGGGTGTAGACAGCACCATACAAATCATGTTTGGTGATGCGTGCCAGATTGTCCCCGGCTTTTCGAACGGCTCTTTTGACTTTATTTTTCAGGACGTAGATAAACGACTTTACCCCAGCCTGCTGAAGGATTGTATCCGAATTTTGAAACCGGGCGGTGTTTTTGTCGCAGACGACGCGCTGTTTCCAGTCATGGACCTTGATGATAAATGGAATGATCAAGTAGAGCCAATATGCAGATTCAACCGTCTTGTCGCTGATTCACCGGAGCTAGATAGTACCCTGCTACCAATTGGAGACGGAATGATTGTGGCTATAAAGAAGTGACCTTTGATTTTTTTATGCAATCCTCTCCCCTTTCTATGTCGGCATAAATCAAGTCGCAGACGTAAACATTAAGGCTTATGCGCGAAAGCATGAATGATATCACGTTGTCCGTGTATGATTTTTTGTTGAAGAAAGAAGCCGAGGGGAAACCTCCGCGTGTAGCAAAAATAGCAGCTCTAAATAAATTTCTGAGGATTTATTATGCCAGAGTAAAAGATTTGTACCGCTAAAACAATTGTTATCATTTTACAGGACATCTATTGATATAGATGTCTAGCTTCGCTATACTTGTTTTAAGTCATTAACTATACTATTTATTTTCAAAAAAATTTCTTGACTTTTATTAGCAGGATTATGTTTATTAAACTGAGTACATATGCGCATCTGAACTGCGGATTTGACCAGAAACGACAGTTTATTCCTATCCCCACCTCATATCATCCATTCATCAGGCATAACTAATAGTAGACAAGCTATCATTGTTATAATACGCGGTTGGGAGAGCCCATGGGTTTGGATATTGAAATACGAGCAAACCGAAATATGGCTACCTCATTATTCTTTGAGCTTACCCTACTCCATAATAACAGTTATGGGTTTAGATTGAAGAGAATTGCAGGGCTGTATCGCAGTCTGAACTGTGACAGCCTGATTGCGGTGGGCGGCGGGGTCCGTGCTGGATACCGCAAAAGGTGTTAGAATGCTTATCTCGCAAAATGTTGACAATATCATGGATGTGATGGGCTGCGAAATCATAGACTGCGGCGAACGTGTCCCCTTTATCGCCATACCTACTACAGCAGGAACCGGTTCAGAGGCTACTATGGTTGCAGTCATTCTGGATCCGCTTAAAAATATCAAAATGGAGTTTATCTCATATCATCTGCTGCCCGATGTTGCCGTTCTCGATCCACGCATGACGCTTACACTTCCTCCACGGATTACGGCTTCCACAGGAATAGATGTGCTTTGCCACGCGATGGAAGCTTATACATGCCTTCAAAAGAATCCGCTCAGCGACGCATTTGCGGTGGGTGCATTAGAGATGATACGCGAGAACCTGCGAATAGCGGTAAAAGATGGTAAAATCCCCAAGGCTCGACTAGCCATGGCGAATGCGGCGTTTATGGGAGGCTCTGCTTTTTCCAACTCAATGGTCGGCATGGTTCATGCAATCGGACACGCTTTGGGCGGTGTATGTCATGTCCCTCACGGGGAAGCGATGACGATTCTGATGCCGTATTGTATGGAGTATAATTTCGACATCTTGGAAGATTTGTATGGAGAACTGCTCTTATATATTGCGGGCGCTGAAGTTTATGCCAGCACCCCAAAAGCGAAAAGAGGTCGCAAGACGATTTCATGCATTCGCCAAATAAATTCTGAATTTCATGAAAGTTGTGGTCTTCCCGTACGCCTAAGTGAAACAGAAACAAAAAGGGAAGACTTTGAAAGAGTGGCGCAGACCGCGATGAAAGACGGCGCGATGATTGTCAACCCGAAACAAGTAAATCAGAAGGATGTTCCTAATATACTGGAAAAAGCGTTTTAAGGGAGGATGACATAAAATGAACATTGAAGAAATTGTACAGACACAGCAGGCCTTCTTTGCATCAGATGCAACCAAATCCGTCGCTTTCCGTGTCAATGCTCTAAAGGAGCTGAAGGCAGCTATTCTTAAAAAGCAGCAAGCGCTTTACGCCGCCATGAAATCAGATTTAAACAAATCAGAATTTGAAACTTATATGACAGAATTAGGAATGGTTCTGGATGAATTGCGGTTCGTTATTAAACACATCTCCGGATGGGCAAAAAAGAAAGCGGTTCATACGCCCTTGGCACAATTCCATTCCCGAAGTTTTAAAATGTCGGAGCCCCATGGTGTGGTCCTGATTATGGCTCCGTGGAATTATCCGTTTCAGCTGAGCTTGGAGCCGCTGATCGGCGCGATCGCCGCAGGAAACTGTGCGATATTAAAGCCTTCGGCTTATGCTCCACAAACATCACAGATTATATCGGATATCATTGCAGACTGCTTCCCTTCGGAATACGTCACTGTTGTGCAAGGCGGTCGTCAGGAAAACCAAAGTCTGCTAAACCAACGTTTTGACTACATATTTTTCACAGGGAGCGTCGCGGTTGGCAAACTTGTAATGGAAAGTGCTGCCAAAAATTTGACACCTGTCAGTCTTGAACTGGGTGGAAAGAGTCCTTGTATCATCGACAAAACCGCAGATTTAAAAGTTGCGGCAAGACGTTTGGCATTCGGAAAATTCCTTAATGCAGGCCAGACCTGTGTGGCACCAGACTATCTTTTAGTTCATAGTAGTGTGAAGAATAAGGTCGTAGAATATCTAAAACAGGAAATTACCAACTTTTATGGCGCTGTTCCGCTCGACAACAGCAATTTCCCTAAAATTATCAGTGAAAAACATTTTAATCGCCTCAAAGGATTAATGGCGGATGAAAACATTCTTACCGGAGGGGAAACGAATGACCGGGAACAGATTGCGCCGACTATACTTGACGGGATTACTGGGGAATCCCCGATTATGCAAGAGGAAATATTTGGTCCGATTTTGCCCATCATTACCTTTGAAGACATTAAAGAGGTAATTTCCTTTGTCGGCAGCAGAGAAAAGCCCCTTGCGCTTTATTTGTTCACCACAGATCACAATGTGGAAAAACGGATTCTTACCTCTTTGTCCTTTGGAGGCGGCTGCGTGAATGACACCATCATCCATCTTGCCACCTCACACATGGGTTTCGGTGGCGTCGGTAACAGCGGAATGGGAAGTTACCACGGAAAAGCCAGCTTTGACACATTTAGTCACTATAAAAGCATCGTAAAGAAATACAATTGGATTGATCTTCCTTTCCGCTACCCTCCCTATACTGATCTTAATTTAAAGTTGCTAAAGCTGTTTTTGCATTGATTGGTCGGAGTTTAAGAATAGAAGTTCAACGATATAATTACATCTAGCAATTTAACTTCATATAATTTATATAACAAGAAGGAATGAAAATGAATTTAGATAAAATAGTTGAAAAAGATTTTCAAGGTTGTATTTCTATAAAACAAGATGGCCGAAACATATTTCAAAATGCTTATGGGTATGCCGATTTACCTAATAAAGTTCTAAACACATTAGAAACGAGGTTTGCAACAGCCTCGGCAGGCAAGGTCTTTGTTGCGGTTGCAATTTTGAAAATGATCGAAAGAGGGAAACTGCATTTTAAAGATACAATCGGTCATTTGCTGGATTTTGACTTGCATGAAATTGATTCGGATATAACCATTGAGCAGCTATTGACACACACATCAGGAATTCCAGATTATTTTGACGAAAGCATCATGGATGACTATGATGAACTTTGGAGAGATTATCCCAACTACAAAATCCGCACGTCATCAGATTTGTTACCCTTGTTTTTGAACAAACCTATGATGTATCAAAAAGGGGAACGATTTCAATACAACAATACCGGATATGTGGTTCTAGGTTTAATCATTGAAAAAATTGCAAATATGCCCTTTGATTTGTTCTTGAAAGACAATGTCTTTTCAGTAAGCGGCATGCAAAAAACGGGATATTATGAATTGGACAGGCTACCTGCAAGATGTGCCAATGCCTATATTTATGATCGTAAGCACAACGAGTATTATACAAACATTTACAGCGTGGATGTGAAAGGAACAGGTGCGGGTGGAGCATATACTACAGTCGGAGATGTCGAAAAATTTTGGGATGCCCTACTTCAGCATGAATTGTTGTCAGCTGAAATGACAAACAAAATGTTGAGCCGGCAAAGTGGCTGCGAAGAAGACGGGTATTATGGCTATGGCATTTGGCTAAAAAAGGGTGAGAGAAATTACTATACACCATATTTTCAGGGTTGTGATCCCGGTGTCAGTTTTATAACTTATCAAACAAAAGAAGAATCATTGATTACTATAGTAAGCAACTTTGGAAATAACGTATGGCGTATGATGAAAAATGCAAATGAGGATTTGTTCTCGGTATGAGCACAATTATGCATCTCCTCTTCCTTTTGAGTTGCTCATTATGTTTAAACTATATGATGAAAGCTAAATTTGATTATTTATACTATACAGAAGGATGAGCTATGGAATATAATGTTTCATTTCCCCTTGCTAGGGACGATGACATTCAAGATTTAATAGAAATTCAAAATCAGGCATTTTATGATGATTATATCAAGTATGGAGAATGCCCTGGGTACGGGCGTACATATGAAAGCATGAAGCTTTCTGTGGAAAATTGTATTGTATATAAAATAATGGTTGACGATACTATTGTAGGAAATATTATCGTACGAGATAACCACGATGGTTCGTATTTTCTCGGAGGTCTCTGTGTTATACCTGCATATGAAAATAATGGAATTGGACAAGCAGCGATGAGATTCCTTGATCAGCAGTTTAAAGGTGCTCATTATTGGTCACTGGAAACTCCAGCTGATAAAGAACGAAACCACTATTTTTACAAAAAGTGCGGATTCCATATTACCAAAAAGTATCATGTTGGTACAGTCGAAATTGTATTATTGGAAAAGTGTGTATCCACTTGAAATTATTGACATAAAGGGTAACTTAAATAGCTTCGCATTATGAATAGAGAATTATCCGAAGTTAGGCGCAAAAAATGCTCAGACCCTGTAAAAAGGCATGAGCGTTCCATAAAAGTAAAGCGGTTTCCCCTTCCGTTTAATCTGCACATTAGTGGAATAATGAGAAACCGCAACGAATTCAGATTGTTTATATAGTGCGCAATTAAACAGGAATTTGCATAAGAGTAATAATAGTGAGGTTGGAGATGAATTTATGGAATATTCGCAGATAAGGCAAAACTTCGAGCGGCATGGATTTACAACACAGTTTTTTTCAACAAAAGAAGCCGCTTGCTGTTATCTCGCTGATACTTTACAAAATCAAACTATTGGATTTGGTGGAAGTGAGACTTTAAAAGAAATGGGCTTGTTTGAGGTTCTACAACAAAATAATGTCGTTATATGGCACAATAAAACTCCAGGTTTGGCAGTGCGAAAACTTGCAAATTGTGCAGATACTTATATAACGAGTGCGAATGCAATAACGGAGACAGGAGAGATTTTAAATATTGATGGAACAGGAAATCGTGTTGCAATGACTGCCTTTGGTCCTCAATCCTGTTACTATATTATAGGAAAAAATAAAATCACTTCCACTATTAGCGAGGCTTATTCACGATGTAAAAATGTAGCTGCTCCATTGAATGCTAGACGAGTGGGAGCTAAAACGCCATGTGCAGTCAAGGGAGATAAATGTTATGATTGCAATAGTCCTGACCGAATTTGTCGCATTATCTCGGTGATTGAACGAGTACCGCTGGGTATGAAGTGTGAAATTATCTTTGTGGATCAGGAGTTAGGATTTTAATCTAAATAATTTTGAAAAGACAAATTTCCATTTTACGAATAAGTGAACGTATCAAAATGAGCACACTGGGCAACTCAGAAGCAAAAATGAACTTCTAGTTATGTTTATGACAGACAATGGTAGTAAAATATAATTAATTATATACGGATAGGTATAGGTGCGTATGAACGTTTTTGAATTATCTCAGGAGCGCATCCCGACAGTTGCAAGATTAATGTGTACCATAAAACCGGAATGGTGGGATTATGATGGAGCATTTGGACAACTGAGTAACATTAATGAATCCATTAAAACAATTGGATGGTATCTAGGGGAGGATGAGGCTAGCCCTAAAGGCTGGATACTTTGCCGGGAACTTATCGGCTACCGTACAATCGAGTTGGAATGTAGCAGTTTTGACGATAACGGTGCTTTTAAGTTGGGACATAAACTGGGAAACTTATGGATATTGCTTCACAGTACGCAAAAGAGAAGGGTTATCTGACATTTCGAAATGGTATAAGTTCCATCACAAGCAGCAACTCTTAGTAATAGCTTAATGAAGTTATGATCAAAATGTGTGTCTTACCTTCGTTTTGAGTTGCCCCCATTAGCACAATATAAGCACAGACATTCACCTGAAACGGGTAATGTTTGTGCTTTTTTATAATATAGGGAAATCATGGTCTGGCACGCTGTACATTGGATTTCGCATCCGTAACCTAATCTGCCAGCCATTGTGAGAAAAATTTACTGCAGATGGTGGACAAGGACTTAGACTGAACGATGAAGTTTAAGTAGTTATGGAATAGCATGCTTTTTAATATTATTTTAATGTTGGTTTACAAGAACCTAATGCTTTTCTAACCTAAATGAGAAGCAATAAAGTTACAATAGTAAAGATTAGAAAAGAGACAAGAGAAAAAGAGGGAAAAGAATGATGCGAATTAGTAAATCAATATTAGCGTTTGTACTGGCTGCTTCTTTGGTGATGTCATCGCTTTCTGCGTATGCGCAACAGACAGGGCAACAAAGTGAAGATCCTAATCAGGATAGCGGGTATGCGCGAACGTATCAAGACAGCGGAAATGTATCGACCGATTCCCCGTTGATTATAACGGAGATTGTCGCGGATGGTCCGGCAAATTCTAGGTTTACCTATGTCGAGGTTTTCAACAATTCGGATGCTACGATCAATTTTAAAGACTATCAATATGATTATAGGAATCCCGGAGCTAGGATGTTGTTATATACAACGGGCGGTCAGAATGTTGAAATCGAATCCGGCAAAACACTCATCTTATGGCATAGCAACAGAGCTGCTTCTACTGGGATGGGAAATTCAGTAGCCGATTTTAATAAATATTATGGCGTAAATCTTGTGGAGAATAAGGATATTGTACGCGTCAGCAGCAGCGGTATCACTAACAACATAAGGCGCGGGTTCCTAATTGGCAAGGATGACGATTCCGTCATCTCAGAGGCCTGGTGCAATGTTTGCGGCGCCGATCTTCCAACATACAACCCGGATAAGCTGGGAGTCCAATATGCGTATTCGGGCGGGCGTATGTCGGAAAAGGGTTCGATATCCAAAGCGACTCCCGGCAGCGTGGAACCTTCTCAGGTTCCGGTAGAAAAGGTCAATATACCGGATACGGATACAATGCCGACTATAAACAGCGTGTCGGCGCAGGACAGCATAAAGAATGACGGGTTAGAGGTGCAGGCCGACATTTCAATTCCCGATGGGACCACAGCCGGAGCCTTACAGGCGAATCTGTTTTACCGTCAAAAAAACAGCGAGGTCAACTATGATTATTCCGAATATACGTCAAAGTACATAAAAGTTCCCATGGAGCCGGATTCCAACGGTGGGTTTCATGTCACCGTCGACCGAAGCAAACTTTGGGGCAGCGAGGCCGAATGGTATGTTAAAGCGAGCTATGGGAAGGATGATTTCTCTGAAAGCGATCATAAGACCGTTACGATAGAAGAACCGGACAATGTGGCGGACGACAAAGCAGCACCATTAATTGTTACGGAGATCAGTTCCAAGGCCGAATCGAAGTATACCTATATTGAGATTTATAACCGAACCGACAATGATATTTACCTGCCCTTTTACAAAATATTTGATGACTATAATTATCCATACCAGACGGCGGCACAGTATGGGACAACGTTTACGATCACCAGTCCCAAGGCGTTTGTAAAGTCCGGTAAAACCATGGTGCTGTGGTTGGACAACACCGGTACGCCCATAGACGATTTTAACCAACACTATGGAACCAGTCTTGTGGAAAATGAGGACATCGTTAAGATTAACAGCGCAAGCTTGCCTCCTACTGCACCACGATGGATTCGCATTGGAACCACGGAGGATGACGCGTTTATCGTGGCGGGGTTTAACGAAAATACCAATCAATACTGCGATGATGATACCTCCCTTCAGTATTCTTATCCCAAATCGGAAGAAAATATAGCGATTCCTGCCGCAATCGGCGACATAACGCCCGGGAGTGTGGAGTCCTGGCAGGTTCCGTCGAATCTGATTCCGTTTGCGGGATACCCGGATTATCCGGAAGACGACGGGAAAGATCCGACGCTTCAGCTTTCGGATGGCTGGACCGTGCCTGAAACCATCAATGAAGGCAACCAGCTTTACGTCATGTATGATGTGGACTACATTTTAGACGCAGCATCCACCGAGCGCTACGCCGCCATCGTGAGGGATCAGGGAGAACCCATGCGCCCATTTCTGATCGGCACGACCATCAACTATCAGCTGGACGGAACAGGGGAATGGCAGCACATCGACGAAAAGAAGCAGGCGCGGCTAGGGAAATTTGCCGCCCAGATTCCCTCGGATATTTTGTTCGGGCATGATTCCGTCAAGTTCAATGTTCAGGCCTACACCCTTTACGGAATTTGCCAGACGGAAACGAAAGAAGTAAAGATCAACAGTTTGAATGATGTTAGCGGCGTGCGTCTGAACGTCGGTGACGGAAGTGTCCTTTCAGGAGAAACCACAATCACAGCGAACGACGGTTCCAAAAACGCTGACACAAAGATTCTGGTGGACGGCAAACAGGTTTCCACTGCGCCAATGCTGGAAAACGGAGCGTATTTTTCCGTTCAGTGCGGCGGCCTGAACAACTACTTTAAGAACGCTTTGACGGCGCCTTATAAAAATGACGAACACGACGTTATCACATTCTTTTCTCCCTGGTGTGAACTGCCTTCTTCCCGTGTGGTGAGAATCGACAATAAGTATTTGACCCACGAGAACGGAAAGTACAAACTGAAGCTGACGCTATGGGCGGGCGGCAGCGGGACGCCTTTTGCCGAACTCTACTCTGAGGTCGCTGATGAAAACCATGAAGATTACACAATATCCAATGTACAGCTCCGCCTTGAAAATGGTAAAAACTATTTACCTGTCAAGATCGAGCCGGACAATAGTAAGACCAACACTAGCACTAACCTGGCAGCGGTTCATACTATCGGCGACAGCAGCGGAATGGTTCCTAACATGGATATGTATTTTGAAATACCGGATTCGGATGTCACTGCCGTTGGTGTTACGGTGGATACGGCTCAGCTTTCCGACGGCTTTCATACCATTACGGCGACCGCGGATGGAAAAACCGCAAGTGCCAAAGTGAAGGTAGACAATACAGCCCCAACTATTCAAGCTGGAATAGAGGAAAAATCCACTCACTACCAGCCGTTTACTCTTTTGCCCGAAATTGAGGACAGCAGCAAGATCAGTCAGGAAACGGTGACGCTCGACGGCAATGAACTCAGCATTCCGGCCAGCATCATTCCGTCAGACCTTACCCCCGGCGAACATACCATCCAAATTATTGCGGTGGATGAAGGGAACAATATTGCGACAAAAGAGATCAAATTTGTTGCAGGCGCCACAGATGCAAGTACTCTGGCACCGGGCCAAAACAATATTACCGCGAATTCGGCCTCTCTTTTCGTTAACGTGGGCAATACACAGTCGAATACTGCCTTCCTGCAAGGGAAATCACTAACGATGAAAAACGGCGGTATTACGGTAGCGAGCAGTGAAAACGGAGAACCCTCCACCTTGAACTTGGGAGGAGACCGTTCGGTAACAGTCAGCGCGCCTTATGGGACGATTCCTTATGAGTTGTTTACAGTCAACACCGGTGCGGTCGGGGAGGAGGACGATGTTGCGGTCCACTGGAAAGGGAAAGCCAGCAATACCGATGCAAACCACACCACTTCCCTGTATATACTGAATACTTCCAACAATCAGTGGGAAAAGGCGGGCATTGAAAAAGACGGAGGAATCGAAACTTCTTTTCCGGCTAAAGACCATACATCAAACGGAAAAGCGGTGCTCCTGGTACAGTGCCTCACCAACGGAACGACGCCGGAAATCAACTCGGATGAAAAAGCTGTAACGGAAACCGCATCGGCAGGTTCTGAATGGGATGGCAGCAGCGTGCCGGAAAACTACGATTTTTCATTCGCATGGGAAACGGATACGCAGTATTATTCCGAAAGTTTTCCTTACCATTACGATCAAATGAATCAATGGATTGTGGATAACCGCAAAAATTTGGATATCCGATATGTGATGCATACGGGCGACCTGGTGGACGATGTGGATATGACCGGAGAGTGGGTTAATGCCGACCATTCCATGAACATTTTTGATAAAGCCGGTATGCCGTACGGCGTGCTGGGCGGCAATCACGATGTTTTTGCAGGAGCCGAAGGATATGGAAACTATTGGAAGTATTTTGGCGAAGACCGTTTTAAAGATCAGCCATATTATGGAGGTTCCTATAAAAACAATCTGGGACATTACGACTTGCTGACGGAAAACGGACAGGATTTTATCATCCTTTATATGAGCTGGGATGTTTACACCAACGAGATCGAATGGATGAATCAGGTCCTTGCCCAATATTCGGACCGCAAGGCAATCATCGCCCTGCATCGCTACACCAATGTGGCAGCGGCAGATAATTTGCTGGATTATACCGGAAAGCTGGTTCAGAAGGAAGTCGTCGCAAAAAATAAAAGTGTTATTGCGGTCTTGAACGGTCATTACCACGGAGCGTCCATTCAGACTGATTCCTTTGATGATAATAACGACGGAACACCGGACCGCACGGTCTATCAAATCTGCACGGATTACCAGTCTGATCCGGAGGGCGGTTCCGAATATATTAAGTTTTTGTATTTTGATTTGAAGAATAATAAAATTTATATCAATTCGTATTCTCCTTATCGTCAGGATTATAACTATTTTGATACGCCGCGTCTTTCTTCGTACGGACCTGGAACGAAAGCGGTGAACATGGATGTCGCAGAACTGGACGTTGATTTCAACACTCAGACAAAGACACTGCAGACAGATAGCTGCACAGTCGATGTGAGGACATCCAAGACAATCGGAAGCCCCAAAACGGGAACCGGTATGATTCTGCAGAGCTGGACAGAGTTGAACACCGGCACTACATACGGTTGGTATGCCAAGGTTTCCAAAGATAACGGTGAAGTTCTTTATACACCGATCATGACGTTTACCACTTCCGGCAGCAGTGGCGGAGGTAAAGATCATAGCAAACCAGAGCCTTCTCCCGTGATGGCTCCGCCTTCCACAACAGTTCCGCCCGCCGTGTCTTCGGGTTTGAGTTTAACGAAAAATACCGCGGTACAGCCGGGCTCAAGATTGCTGTTCACCTTCACCTGCGAAAAGAAACCGGACGCGGTTGTCAGCGGTAACGGACGCCTTGTCAGCGTTAACGCACCCGTGACAGAATGGGACCCAGTGACAAAAATAGTTACTTATTCCCTATCCTGTTTGGCTTCCCCTCTGGAAACGGGAAATGAGGCGGGAATTTATGTCACGATTGACGGGGCTGTTACTAAGATCGGTACGGTTCAGGTTAGTTCGGACCATCCGTTTACCAGCGATACAAAACAAGATATAGCCTTGAAGCCGGGTGGCAGCTACACATTTAAAATCTCCAATTTGAAAGGTACGGAATACACGTTCCAGACTGGTGACGGTGAATCGCTCCAGACCTCTCAGATACAGGGTAATTACCCATCACAAGATGGCAGTTACTTATGCAAAGTCACAGCGAGGAAAAAAGGCTCCTTTGGGGTTTACGCAAAAGTCGGAGGAGTATCTTACAAACTTTTCACAATAAAAGTCGGTTAAAATACCAACAGATCATAAAGGTGTCTGCTGTGGAGGATTTTCTTCACAGCGGGCATTTTTGTATGAAATATGAGGGAAAGAAGGAACTGAATTTTGTGGAAGAAAATGACACACTACCAGCGTGCGGCAATAGGATTGTTTTTATTTCTGGTTGTCTTTGCCGGAGCGTTGATTGTGTTTAACGCTCAGATTCACCGTGTACCACTTCGCCCCAATGGGAGCACCCAATTTACTAAGGCAACGGTTATGAAAGTGATCAGCAGCAATATCGGGCAGGATGAAAATGGGGAAATGCAGGGAAATCAGGTTGTCCAATTGAAAATCACTTCCGGTCCTTATCAAGGTAAGGTATGCGAAGCGCAAAGTCCTCATGCCAATCATGCAGGGGCTTACTGTGTACCGGGGCTAAAAGTGGTTGCACTAGTTAATCTTTCCTCGAATGGTGAATTGGTGGCAAGTGTTTATAATTATGACAGAGGGGGTGTTTTATGGATACTGATCGGGCTGTTTTTCCTGATTCTGTGCGCGATTGGAGGAAAGAAAGGGATGACTTCCTCTGCCGCTCTAGTGTTTACTTTTCTATGCATCATGTTTTTATACATACCGATGATGTATGTCGGGGTATCGCCTTTCTTGGCGGCTTCGCTTACGTCCGTCCTGGTGACGATTGTGACGATGCTACTGATCGGCGGCTGGTCGGTGAAGTCATTTTGCTCGATTCTTGGAACAGCGGCGGGGATTCTGGCAGCAGGTCTCACGGCACAGATTTTTGGGTACTTCGGCCATATTTCCGGACTGAATGTCAAAGAGATTGAAACCCTCGCTTATATCAGTCAGAACAGCCGGCTGGATGTAAGCGGGATTCTATATTCGGGTATTTTGATTTCCTCTTTGGGGGCGATTATTGATGTAAGCATGTCCGTTGCTTCAACGATAGCCGAAATTCACGAAACAAATCCTACCGCTACAGCAAAACAGCTGTTCCAATCAGGAATTCATGTTGGTAAGGACATGATGGGTACCATGTCCACGACGCTTATTTTGGCATATGCTGGCAGTGCTATTAATACGCTAGTTATTCTGTATTCCTACAGCATGCCCTACCTTCAATTTATGAATGAATATGAAATCGGTATCGAAATATTAAGCGGCATTTCCGGTTCCATTGGGGTAATCCTAGCAGTCCCATTTGTATCGGCTGTTTCATCCTTATGGATGACAAAAACAGGTATAAAATTTACACAATATTTTAGAAAATGAGGATGTAAAATGAGTAGGGGATACCTCCGCGCGTAGCAAAAATAGCTGCTCTAAATAAATATTTGAGGATTTATTATGCCAGAGTAATAGAATTGTATTGCTAAAACAATTGTTATTATTTTACAGGGCATCTATTGATATAGATGTCTAGCTTTGCTATTGTCAACAGTAAATCGAACAAATTTTATAAGGTCTGTAATCTGAACTGTACCAGGGTTAAATAATTTAGCGAGCCATGAATTCTGATAGTATTAAACCAGTGGACATAATCTGACAATTCGAGGTTTAATTGTTGTAGACTATTAAAATTCCTGCCACAAACAAATTCGGTTTTAAATACCTTAAATGTTGCTTCAGCCACGGCGTTGTCATAGGGGCAGCCTTTCATGCTCATCCGTAGAAACTCGAACATGGAATTAAAGGAGCTCAGCATCGGCCGGTTTAATCTGCCGAGTGATTGGGCGAGATCTAATCACATCCAGATCGGAGGCTGCGTTTATCTTGTGGCTACTACCGAAGGGATTATTGTCTGTCCAATGGGGACCGAATTTCTTTGTATGGAAGGGAAGAGACAAGAGTGAATATTTTAGGTTGTCCTCTTAAAATTTCATCTTTAAAATAAATTTATTTCCCGAGGCTTTATATCCAGCATTTCGGGATTTCTCCCGATGAATCAGTTGAAGTCATACGGGAGAATCATGACGATTATTACATTTATCGTATTGATAACGGTCGGGAATTACTTGAATACGAAACAAAGGCAACTATCCGTAGAGGCTTCACCTCTATCCCTGCGGAATTTCTAAAAAGAAATGGTCTGAAACCAGGGGAGGACAGTTTATTTCTGTTGGGAGTAGAAGATGGCCTGAAGGTCTGTGCGAAAGAAAAAATGCTGTAAAAAAGCGGAAGTGCTTCCGGTTTATCTAAAATCTTAAGTGCTACTGACTTTATAAACTTTAAAAGCTCCAAAAGCAGCATTTTGCATATTGACAAATATCGATATGATGCATATAATATAACATATCGATAAAAATAGATTCGAGGTGGAATTTTTGGAAAATAAATATGAGAATGATGCAATTGTGTTTAAAGCACTCTGCGATCCAAACCGATTGATGATTATTGAAATGCTGCAAAGTGGAGAAAAATGCGCATGTAAACTATTGGAAGACCTAAATATAGTACAATCCACATTATCGCACCATATGAAAATATTATGCGAATCTGGATTTGTTGATAGTCGCCGTGATGGAAAATGGATGCACTACTCACTAAATCAAAAAGGTTTTGAACAAGCAACAATTTTGTTAGCGGAATATGCAAAGACTAACTATTAAGTCAAAAAACGGGAGAGTATTTTATGTTTATATTTGAATGGCTCAATGACCAATTGCTCAAAATGCAGTGGTTATCGGATTTAACCAAACTCCTGGTCCAGAATGTTTTCGGACTAGATGTGAACGAAAAACTTGGCGGCAGCATCCACTTTTTTATTTATGACACCGTTAAGATCTTCATTCTTTTATCAGTACTAATCTTCATCATTTCCTACATTCAAAGTTTTTTTCCGCCGGAGCGCACGAAAAAGATACTGGGTCATTTCCATGGAATCTGGGCAAATATTTTGGGAGCACTGCTAGGAACGGTGACGCCGTTTTGTTCTTGTTCTTCCATTCCGTTGTTTATCGGATTTACCAACGCAGGGCTGCCACTTGGCGTGACTTTTTCATTCCTGATTTCGTCCCCTCTTGTGGATTTGGCTTCCCTTCTTCTGATTGCAAGTATTTTTAATTGGAAGATTGCAATTGCTTATGTGATTGTGGGTGTTGTGCTTGCGGTTGTATCCGGCACCATCATAGAGAAATCTAAACTTGAAAAATATGTGGAATCGTTTGTTTTCAGCAATAAGGTAATGGACATTGAGCAAACAGAACTTACCCGGCGTGACCGGATAGAATTTTCGAAAGATCAAGTACTTGGCATTGTTAAAAAAGTTTGGCTGTACGTGCTGGTTGGAGTAGGAATCGGGGCGGCAATCCACAACTGGATTCCGCAGGACATTATAACGGCTGTTCTTGGGCAGGATAAACCATTCTCGGTGCTTCTTGCAACAGTTGTCGGTATACCAATGTACGCTGATATTTTTGGAACGCTGCCGATTGCCGAAGCCCTCGTTTCAAAAGGTGTGGGGTTAGGCACTGTTCTGTCCTTTATGATGGCAGTAACGGCCCTCTCTCTTCCCTCAATCATCATGCTGAAAAAAGTGGTAAAACCAAAGCTTCTGGCCATTTTTATAAGCATTGTCACTGTCGGCATTATTATCATCGGATATGCCTTTAACGCGTTTGGTTATTTTTTGATGTAGGAGGTACAAAGTTGGATACGTATATCTTGTATGGTGTGACCATATTGCTTTTGGCACTTTCTTTTCTCAAAGATAAAAAGAAAACAAAGAGGTCACTCAAAAAGGCTTGGAAAGCATTTGAAAATATCCTGCCCGAGTTTTTAGTTGTCATATTGTTTGTCGGGGTATTGCTTGCGGTGTTAAATACCGAAGTGATTTCCAAAATTATTGGCGCCGGTTCCGGCTGGCTTGGGGTTGTCCTTGCCGCTGTCATTGGTGCAATTACACTGATACCGGGGTTTGTTGCATTCCCTACTGCTGCCATGCTTTTGCAAAGCGGGGCCGGTTATATGCAGATCGGTGCATTCGTTTCCGCACTGATGATGGTTGGTGTCGTAACGATGCCGGTCGAGATGAAATATTTCGGTAAAAAACTGACCGTTTTAAGAAATGTACTTGCATTTATCTTTTCCTTTTTGGTGGCAGCGATTATTGGACTGGTGGTGGGTGGCATATGAAAGCAATTTTAAAAAGATACAGAGCGTTTATCATTACAGCAGCAGCAATCGGCATTCTTACAATTATTAATAGCCAAATCGGGTTCAAGGCTTTGGGTATTTCGGCGTATTCTTTTAAAGAAATGCTTCTCGTGATCCCGCCCGTCTTTATCCTGCTTGGCCTCTTAGATGTATGGATCCCGCGGGAAACCATGATCAAATATATGGGAGAAGAATCAGGGTTAAAAGGCATTGTTCTTGCGATTATATTGGGATCAGCAGCGGCAGGCCCGCTTTACGGAGCGTTTCCGGTGGCGGCAGTCTTCATGAAAAAGGGGGTAAAGTTCAGCAATATACTTATTTTTATCGGTGCGTGGTCAACCACGAAAATCCCCATGTTTCTGTTTGAAACGGCATCACTTGGCGCGAAGTTTGCTTTTACAAGGCTGGCTGTAGATATCCCGGGAATCATTATAATGGCCTATATTTTATCAAAGCTAGTGTCAAAAGATGAAGTGAAAGAAATCTATGCCAATGCTGAAAATGCCGCTAAGTGAAACAGTTACAATCTTTGCGGCTTTACTATCAAAAAGCAGCTGAAAAGAAGGTGTTTATGTGAATCGTATGAAGGAAATATCTGCTGATATAGGCATCCTCGGCGGAGGCCCTGCCGGGTATGTTGCGGCGATCAGAGCCGCACAGCTTGGCGCAGAGGTGGTTCTTATCGAGGAAAAGGAATTAGGTGGTGTATGCCTCAATATCGGGTGTATTCCGACAAAGGCACTGCTGAAAACTGCCAAAACAGCCACAGTCATTAAAAGGTCAAAGGAATTCGGTATAAAAAGCCGTATGGATAGTATCAACTGGGATGTTGCGGTTAACCGGAAAGATCGTGTGGTCAAAAGCCTCAACTCCGGGCTGGAACAGCTGCTTGGTGCAAGGGGAGTGACTGTACTAAAAGGAAAGGGCACGGTGCTATCCGATAAAAAGTTTCTTGTTCAAACAGATGAAGAAGAAATACAAATAAATTGTGAAAAAATGATTTTAACCACAGGTGCAGTTCCGCTGCTACCAAATATTAAAGGAATTGATTTAAATGGTGTTATCACAAGCAACGAAGCATTGAGTTTGGATGTACTTCCCGAAAGCATCGTTATTATCGGTGCAGGGGTTATCGGACTTGAATTTGCCGCAATGCTTCATTCTTCTGGAGTGAAAGTGACAATTATTGAGTTGCAGGACAGGATACTACCCAATGAAGATAGTGAAATTGCCACCGAACTACTGAAAATCATGAAGCGTCAGGGCGTTTCCTTCAAACTGTCCGCATCGGTAGTCGAAATACAACAGACAGAGGATGGCCTTGCCGTGACCTACACTGTAGGCGAAAAAGTGTCTATTCAATCCTGTGAGAAGGTTTTGGTTGCGGTAGGCAGAAAACTGAATTCGGACGCGTTCCAAAACTTGTCCCTGCACATTGAAAAAGGTGCGGTTATTGTAGATGCGAACATGGAAACGAATATCAAAGGGATCTATGCTGCCGGAGACCTTGTGGGAGGCAAGCTGCTTGCCCATCTCGCCTTCATGGAGGGAAAAGTCGCTGCTGAAAATGCTTTGGGAATCAGCAGCAAAGTCAATTATAGCGCCGTTCCTGCATGCATTTACACGAACCCTGAAATAGCATCGGTTGGTATGACGGAGGAAGAGGCAAAACAAACAGGCATGGCGGTGAAGGTAGGCAGATTTAACTTTAGAAACAATGGCCGTGCCTTAACCTTGGGCGAGCGTGAAGGCTTTGTCAAGGTGGTCGCCGATCAGAATAATACCATCATCGGCGGACAAATATTGGGTGCGAATGCATCCGAAATGATTTCAGAGCTTACACTCGCAATTACGTTAAAGGCAAAAGCGAATGACCTTGCCGATATGATCCATCCCCACCCTTCTCTCGGTGAAGCAATTTGGGAAGCCTGCGGAGATCTGTTGGGCAGAGCCATTCATAAACTATAAAATTTTAAGGAGAGTCTACTATGGAAGAAAAAGAACGTTATGGTTTTATTATGTGCGTATGCACAGGAAAGTGCCCCGGATTTAAGGCTATGGATATTTGGGACTTTATCAACCAGGTAAGAGTGGAACTGCCAGTAGAATACGGCATCATTCATCCGCAGCTTTGTGAAGAGGATGGCGATCGTTTCCTTGCCGATTTCTTAAAGGCTCATAGAAAGGTTATCATCGGAGCTTGTGCGCCAAACATGCAGAAAAAAATGTTTAAGCAAGCTTTTAAAGATGCCGGACTTGATGTAGAAAAGGATAGCGTTATGCTCGACATTCGGGACATGACCAACGATAAAGCCTTTGAAGTAGTTAAAGCGGCGCTTACTGAATTGGGATTTGAAGGAGATGAAGAATAATGAGTGAATCTACATTTATGGGAGTCGAGAGAGAGAAAATCGATTGGAGCCCCCGAATTGATTATGATAAGTGCAATAACTGTATGGAATGCGTAAAATTTTGTCCTCACAATGTATATGAGGTAAATGAGAACGCAGAAAGAAAGCTTATTGTAAAAAATCCAAACAATTGTGTTGTGTTCTGTCGTGCCTGCGGTAAGGCCTGCGGACTTGATGCGATTGATTTCCCTAATAAAACTGAAACCACAGCTCACATCAAAGCGATTCGAAAGGAAGCGGGCGGAAATGAGTAAATCCTATGCGGTACTCCCATGCAACGGATTAGATAAATGCGCCGGATGCATTTCAAAAGAAATCGCGGTAATACTTACAGAAAATTCCGAAAGTGAAATTATCTGCCCTGTTTTATACCGTGTTGCAGATGCAAGATACAGTAAAATTGCGCAGGAAAAGCCCCTCCTCGTCATTGATGGCTGTGCTACACGCTGTGCAAGCAAACTTGCCGCTGAAAAGAACCTCAAAGTGGCGAATAAGATCAATGTCACGGAAGAAGCAAAAAGCAGAGATATTGAGATTAATGCATTGTTAAGACTTGGAGACAAAGAATTACAGCTTGCCCATGCGGTGGCCGAAGATTTATTAAAAGAGCCAAAACTAACAGAAGATGTTGATCATAAATTTGCATTTCCTGAGCACTTCGATTATGAGACATATAAAAAAGACAAATTCATTTTCAGAGTGCCCAAGGAGGGTTTCTATTTTAATGAAAATGACTGCTGGGCATATATCTCCGGCAATATAGCAAGAGTGGGCGTGACGGATTTTGTTCAGCAAAGCCTATCCGATATCATGTTTTTCACTCCTCCGTCGGTTGGAAGCGAAGTCGAGCAATTTGGTGAACTAGGAACCGTCGAATCCGGAAAAGCCGTTTTCGAAGTGGTGTCTCCGGTATCAGGAAAAATCATTGCGGTAAACGACAAGCTTGACTCTGCTCCTGAATTCATTAATAAAAATCCTTATGAAAAAGGCTGGATTGCTGATATAGAGCTCAGTGATTTTGAAAGTGACAAGGAACTGCTTCTTGAATTTGATGGGTATTTTAAAATATTAAAGCGAAAGGTTGATGAGTTTCATGTCCGAAAAGATTAATGTCATTCCATGCAGCGGTATGGGTAAGGTTTACGGGCTAGTTGGCAGAGAGAGCGCATTGAAAGTTGTGAAGGAGCTTTGCCCGGATAAAGCAGATACTGTGTGTCTTGCTTATATCGTAACCGGAGATGATGAAGCAAATGAATTGATTAAAGGTAAAAAATGCATTACTCTTGACGGCTGCCCAGCCATGTGCTCTGCCAAAAGCGTTGAACTTGCAGGCGGAGATATTATAGAAAAGCGGAGAGTTCTCGATACATTTAGAAAGCACAAAGGTGCAAAGCCCGGTACCGCTACGGAGCTTACCGAAGAAGGCTGGAGCATTGTTGATGAAATCGCTGATGAAATTGCGGAAAAAGTGAATGCTTTTAGTAAGGAGGGCTAAGAAATGGCTGACAATGAATTAAAAATCGGAATTGTATCGTGCAGTGGAGAGGATTGCCTTGGGGGAACCATATCAAGACTTGCCACAAGAAAAATGCTTGAAGAAAGAGCGGACGGAGCTGTGACGATCTGCCTCCCCCTTTATCTTGCAGGTGGGGAGGAAGAAAGAGGCTTTGCAGAAGAATACCCGACCATTGCGGTTGACGGCTGCTCAAAATGCTGCGCTAAGCGAGCCACGGAAAAATACAGCGGCAAGGTTTCTTGTGCAATCGACGTGTCGGATATTATCGGGAAAGAAGCAGCGGAGTCTGGCGCATTGTCAACCAGGGCATTGAATGATGACCATAGAGAAATGGTTGATAAAGTGGCAATTGAGATAAAAACAAAAATTGATGAAATCTTGAAAACAGACACAGAGGGTAAGTCCAACGGCAAAAAATCAGACTGTGGTTGCGGTTGCAGTTGTGGGTGCTCTTAAAAATACGAATACACAGAGGTTTTTCAATGTTCTATATCAATAATGAAAGCAATAATCCGTACTGTAATCTGGCGCTTGAAGAGTATTTGCTGAAGAATTTCAAACAGGAGTTCTTTATTTTATGGCAGAATGCACCCAGTGTCATTGTTGGGAAAAACCAAAACACGATCTCGGAAATCAATGTTGACTACATAAAGGAACATCACATTCCGGTAGTCAGAAGACTTACCGGTGGCGGCGCGGTATTCCACGACCTTGGAAACCTTAATTACACATTTATTGTAAACGACAGGGAAGGCAGCAGCTTCGATTTCAAGAAGCACACAGCACCGATTATAGAAGTACTTCAAAAACTTTCAGTAGATGCAAAACTTTCCGGGCGAAACGACCTCACTATTGACGGCAAAAAGTTCTCGGGTAACTCGCAGTATCGATACAAGGGCCGACTCCTGCATCATGGAACCTTACTTTTTAACTCCAGTATTTCCAACATTTCTTCTGCTTTAAAAGTTGATGCATCGAAATTTGAGGGAAAGGGTATTCAGTCTGTTGCGAGCCGGGTTACGAATATTTCGGAGCATCTAAAAAATCCGCTGACACTGCCGGAATTCAAACAATTGATTACATCTCAAATAAGGAGTTCTCACAGTGAGTTTGAATTTTACGATTTAACCACACTGGATACAGCCAACATTGAAAAGCTTGAAAAAGAGAAATATGCGACATGGGAATGGAATTATGGAAGCTCCCCAGAGTATAATTTTTCAAACCGCAAAAAGTTTGCGGCAGGAAGCGTTGAGGCATTTTTCACTGTAAGCAACGGCCAAATACGTGGCGTCAGTCTATACGGGGACTTTTTCGGTGAATATGATATTACTGATATTGAAAATGCCCTCAATGGTGTAAAACATCAAGTCAGCGCAGTGAGACAACGTCTTTCAGAGTATGAAATCTCCCGCTATTTTTCAGGGATCAGTATAGATGACTTCATCAGCGTTTTGTTTTGACACCATACATGAATAATTTCGTTTTTAGAGGGAGAAAGTAAATAAGAATAATTTAAAGGAGGATGTTATAGATGAGTAACGAAACAAATGTACCGTGCGAAGCAAGTCCCCAAAAAATAATTGGTCTTCTTCCCTGCTCGGGAGCATGTAACATTGGTATGCTTACGACAAAATGTGTAACACAACTGGCTCAGAAACACGATAATATTAATTTTGTATGCGCTCTTGGATTACCCCTTGGTATTGAGGGTATTGTTAGTAACGCCAAAAAATCCGAATTTTATATCGCGGTTAACGGATGCAAAGTTGCATGTGCCAGTAAAGCTTTAAAATCAGTTGATATTGAGCCGGATAAAGAAGTCATTGTTACTGAAGACATCGGTATTCAAAAAAATAAAAATTATTCAGATGAAACTGGATTTGATGCCCTGTCAAATAAGGTTGAATCACTAATAAACGAGGTCATATAGATTTACACTCCCACATCATTGGTAGGCCAGCTTCACTTTTTATAAAGCTGGCTTGTTAATGGTATTTTATTTGGTTTTATTAAAAAATAATTTATTGTAAAGGAAGATTTATTATGGCTAAGAATTGGTATCCTGTTATTAATTATGATAATTGTATTGAGTGCGGTTCGTGTACTTCAAAATGTATGCATGGCGTATATGACAAAAAACAAGCGCCTAAACCAGTGGTAATTTATCCAATGGGCTGCATTCAAGGGTGTCATGGCTGTGGGAATCTTTGTCCTGCTGAAGCGATTACATATTTTGGTGATAACGGTAAAAGTAAATCGTCAGGCTGCTCATGCGGAGGGAACTGCGGGTGAATGATAGGGATGATGTGAAATCAAAAAAAAGTACTGCACTTAAAATAGGGGTACTGGTCTTGCTTGTGTGTGTTGTAGCCGGTATAGGTATTTTCAAAAACACAAAGAAAGCCGAGATACCGGCTGATCTCTTTAGTTCCAGTTCCAGCCATCCGGGGGAAGCTGTAGCAAGCAAAAACAGTTTCGATGCTATATCAAAAGCGGAATCATCTGAAAAAAAAGCGGAGTCCAATCCTGATTTTACCTTGCTGGTGACGGAAAAGCTTGATCTTGAGAAACTAAAATCTTATGGTATTCCAATTGTTATTGATTTTGGCTCCGACTCTTGTCAGGCATGCCAAGAGATGGCGTCGGTTCTGGAAGAATTAAATCAGGAACTTCGAGGCAAGGCAATTGTTAAATTTGTTGATGTATGGAAATATCAGAATCTTGCACAGGGCTATCCGATCACTGTAATTCCGACTCAAGTATTTTTTGATGCAAAAGGCAATCCGTATACTCCAAAGGATGCAAAAGCAATGCAATTGAATTTGTATTCTTCAAAAGATACAAACAAACATATTTTCACGACACATGAAGGCGTTATAACAAAAGAACAGCTTTTGGCTATGTTAAAGGAAATGGGGATGAAGGAGTGATCAACCAATGGTTGGAAACCTTGTCAACACTTATTTCGCAAAGCTTTTGGCTCGCGCCGCTGATAGCGTTGCTGGCGGGCGTATTAACTTCTGTTACCCCCTGTGCGCTGTCGAGTGTTCCGCTTGTAATAGGTTATGTTGGCGGTACCGGCAATAACGATCCGAAGAAAGCATTCAGATTGTCCCTTGCCTTTGCCCTTGGCATGGCGGCGACGTTCACAGCACTCGGCACAGCCGCTTCCTTGCTTGGTAAGCTAATGGGTACGTCAAGTAAATGGTGGTATATCGCTTTAGGTGTTTTGATGTTGCTGATGGCATTGCAAACATGGGAGATCTATATTTTTATTCCGTCTACTTATCTCACAAGTAAGAGCACAAAAAAGGGATACATAGGAGCTTTCGTTGCAGGAATATTAGGGGGGGTATTTTCTTCCCCCTGTGCAACACCCGTATTAGTTGTTTTGCTTGGCATCGTAGCCCGAAGTGGAAATGTAGCATGGGGTGTTTTGCTTCTATTGCTTTACTCGCTTGGTCATAGCTTTTTGGTATTGGTAGCAGGGACCTCTATCGGGTTTGTGAAAAAAGTGACTTCCAGCGGAAAATATGGCACATTTAGTAAGATACTAAAATATGTGATGGGCGCAGTTATCCTGCTGATTGCATTTTACATGTTTTATTTAGGATTTTAGGAGGAAATAAATTATGAATATCAAAGTTTTAGGCCCGGGTTGCAAAAATTGTGTGGCTCTGACGGAAAATACAAAAGTGGCTCTTGCCGAACTAGGCATAGAAGCACAGATTGAAAAGATTACTGATTTCGCAGAGATTGCAAAGTATGGCATCTTGTCAACGCCCGGCCTTGTTATCAATGAAAAGGTAGTTTCTTTTGGAAAGGTTCCAAAGCCCAAAGAAATTGTTAAAATCCTTCAGAAGGTAGCTGAATAGCATGAAGTCTTAATCGAGACCACAACCTTGTGGCTTTCTTGAAATTAATTATTTAAAATCATATTGACAATCCTCTATGTAAAGGATATAATAAACACATAGATAATCTTCAATGTTAAGGAGGTATCTTTTATGAAAGGAAATACAGAATGAAAACACATGCAAGTTACGTCCCTGTTTTTAAGGCATTAGCCGATGAAACAAGACTGAAAATTGTTGAAATGCTATCCTGTGGGGAAATGTGTGCATGCGATATTCTTGAGTCATTTCATTGTACTCAGCCAACTCTATCATATCATATGAAGATATTAACAGATTGTGGTCTTGTAAATAGTAGAAAAGACAGCTATTGGATAAGATATAGCATTAATGCAGAACAAGCCGCTCAGGTACAAGAGTTTTTGATTCATATAACAACGGAGCAGCAAGCCTGTATTTGTAAAAACTCGGAGGAGGGTGCAAAATGCGATTAATAATCATAGGCGCGGTAGCCGCCGGAACATCTGCCGCAGCAAAAGCAAGAAGGAATAGTGAAAATGCCCAAATCATTATCTATGATAAAGACAGTTTTATTTCGTATTCCGGTTGTGGTATGCCTTATTATATTGGCGGCGAGGTTGGAAACGCAGAGGAACTGACCCCGCGTAACCCAGCATTCTTTAAGAGTAAGTATGATGTGGATATTTTCACCCGGCATGAAGTGCTTTCCATTTCTCCGAATCAAAAGGTTCTAACGGTTAAGAATCTTTCGACCGGAGCAGTCTTTACAGACAGGTATGACAAACTCGTAATTGCCACCGGTGCTCAAGCGGTTGTCCCACCCATCAAGGGCGTGGATGGCGCGAATGTTTTTACCTTGCGTAATATCAACGATATGAATCGGATTAAAACTTTTATAGACCGGATTCATCCAAAAGCCGCCGCCATTATCGGCACCGGCTTCATTGGACTTGAGGTATGTGAAAATTTAAAACGACTTGGAATTGACGTAACACTAATT
This sequence comes from uncultured Caproiciproducens sp., assembly GCF_963664915.1. Lineage (NCBI taxonomy): Bacteria > Bacillati > Bacillota > Clostridia > Eubacteriales > Acutalibacteraceae > Caproiciproducens > uncultured Caproiciproducens sp. The sequence goes on along the minus strand of NZ_OY761810.1, from coordinate 28,198 downwards.
GAAAAACTGCCGCAGGTAACGCCGGGGCTTGACAGCGACATGGCGGTTTACGTAAAAGAACATCTTGAAAAGAACGGCGTGGCCGTGCTGACAGAAGTTTCCGCTGCGGAAATTACAGGCAGCGCGGTTGTCTTATCGGACGGCAGAACAGTCGATGCGGAACTGATTCTTGTTTCAGCAGGCGTGCGCCCCAATGTGGGGCTTGCAAAGACTGCTGGAATAGAGCTTGGTATGACCGGCGCAATTCGCGTGAACACGAAGATGCAGACCAGTCTGCCGGATATCTATGCTTGCGGCGATTGTATCGAACAATTCCACGCAGTTACCGGAAAACCGGTGTATCGTCCGTTGGGCTCTACCGCCAATAAGACCGGCCGAATCACAGGTGACGTAATTACAGGGGGAACTCTTACATTCCGGGGCATCCTCGGTACCGGAATATTTCAGATTTTCGGCCTGACAGTTGCTCAGACCGGACTTTCTGAACGGGAAGCCAAAGAGCAGGGATACGACGTTGTTGTATGTCACAACATCAAGCCGAACAAGCCTGAGTATATGGGCGGCAAAGAGATGGTAATCAAAGGCATTGCGGACCAATCAGATGGCAGACTGCTGGGTGTCCAAATAGTTGGTTTCGAAGGCGTAGATAAACGAATTGATGTGTTTGTAACAGCAATTACCTATAAAGCCAGGGCCGAAGACTTGTTTCATCTTGATTTGGCCTATGCTCCACCGTTTTCCACCACAAAAGACCCGGTGATGTATACCGGAATGATTCTTGACAATGCGATTCAGCGTGGCAGGCCGTTGATCACAGCTGAGAAATTGAACAGTCTGATGCAGTCTGGTGAACCATATATGCTGATCGACGCGCGAACGCAAGTGCAGTTCGAAAAAAATCATATTTCTACCGCACAGAATATCCCTCACGCTGAGCTGCGTGCTGCCGCAGAGAATCTGGATAAGGAAATCGTCACGGTGACTTATTGTAATAAAGGGGTTACCGGCAATGCGGCACAAAACATACTGCTCAACAAAGGTTTTGAGAAAGTGTACAATCTTTCGGGCGGCCATAATCAATTCAATAAAATTCATATAAAATAAATTTATTGTAGCAAATAGTTTTATTCACGCATAGTATATTCATATATGAGCATATAAAGATGTTGAGGTGAGGAATATGGTGGATTTATTCAAAGCATTGTCAGAGGAAAGCAGACTGAGAATTTTGTCATTGCTGTTGGAAAACGAAATGTGCGTATGTGAGATTGAATCTGCACTGAAAATGACTCAATCTAATGCTTCCCGGCACCTAACGACTCTGAAAAATTGCGGCATTGTTGTCGGTTTTAAAGAAGCACAATGGACACACTACCGAATAAGTGATCAATTCAAACAGAATCACGAAGAGCTTTGGAAGTACCTTCAGCAAAAATTAATTGAACTCCCGTCTTATAAGACCGACAAAGAGGAATATCTAAAATGTAAGAATGAAAACCTATGTAATACGTAAAGGAGGCAGATTATAGATGTGTGGATCTATGCATCCTTGCAGATGCCATTTCTTCTGATGAAGCATACAAAATATGTGAGTTAATTTATACCCAACCCATCTAAAAATACAAATTAATATAAGGAGCGTTTTATTATTATGAAAACTATGCAAATCTTTGAGCCTGCCATGTGTTGTTCCACTGGTTTATGTGGTGTTGGAATTGATCCGGAATTGCTTCGGGTTTCAACTGTCCTTAATTCATTGAAAAAAAACGGTATTGTTGTAGAACGTTATAATCTCACAAATTCACCAATGAAATTTATCAATAATAAAGCCGTAAATCAAATGATCAGCGAAAAAGGAGTTGAAAACCTGCCCATTACTGTTCTGGACGGAGAAATTATTATGACCGGCAGATATCCGACCAACGAAGAGTTTGCAAAGCTTCTGAATGTTCCAATGAGCATTCTGGCAGATCAATCGAATGCACCCAGAATTACAACCCAGAAATCAAAGGATTGTGGGTGCGGCGGCGGGAAATGCTGCTGATCATTCAGTAACAAAAGATAAATCATATTTTTATGAACGATAGAAAGGTTTTATATATCATGAGAAATTTTAACCCGCAAAGTATAACGCTTACAAAATATCTATTTTATACAGGAAAGGGCGGCGTAGGAAAAACCTCAACCGCCTGCGCCACCGCAGTGACCCTTGCCGATAATGGGAAAAAGGTGCTTCTGGTCAGCACCGACCCTGCATCGAACCTGCAGGATGTTTTCGGTATTGACCTCAACAATAAGGGCATCCCTATTAAGGAGGTCCCAAATCTTGTGGTAGCCAACCTTGACCCGACACAGGCAGCGGCGGAATATCGGGACAGTGTCATCGGTCCCTACCGCGGAAAACTGCCTGACGCCGTACTGAACAACATGGAGGAACAGCTTTCAGGATCCTGCACCGTAGAAATTGCCGCATTCAATGAATTCTCACATTTTATTACCGATGAAGAAATACAGGAAGAATACGACTATATTATATTTGACACCGCACCTACCGGCCATACGCTCCGGATGCTGCAGCTGCCCTCCGCATGGAGCAATTTTATCAGCGAAAGCACCCATGGCGCCTCCTGCTTAGGTCAGCTTGCCGGTTTGGAAAGCAAAAGGGAAATTTATAAAAAGGCTGTTGACACCTTAGCCGACGGCAAACTGACCACCCTTATTCTTGTTTCACGCCCGGAGGAAACGCCTCTTAAAGAGGCGGAGAGAGCATCAAAAGAACTCGCGGACATTGGTGTAGACAATCAGGCACTCATCCTGAATGGTGTGCTTGACTCTTATGATGACAGTATTTCCGAAAGCCTGTATCACAAGCAGCAAAAGGCACTCGCAGATATGCCTGAGGGGCTGAAAATACTGACCACTTACACCGTCCCTCTCAGAGCTTATAACATCACCGGGCTTGACAATGTAAGAGCTTTGCTCACCAAGGATCAATACATTGTCCGTGACGAAAAGGTACACGCCAAAACAGTGCCCCAGTTGAAAGACGTGATTGATGATCTGTATAAATCAAATAAGAAGGTTATTTTCACGATGGGAAAGGGCGGCGTAGGAAAAACCACCATTGCGGCAGCGATTGCGATGGGATTGTCGTCAAAAGGCAGAAAGGTGCATCTTACCACCACCGACCCGGCGGCTCACCTCAAATTTGTCATTGATGAGAGCAGCGGCATCACGATGAGCCGCATAGATGAACATGCGGAATTGGAAAAGTACAAGGAGGAAGTTCTCGCCAAAGCGCGTGAGACCATGTCCGGTGACGATATCGCCTATGTGGAGGAGGATCTGCGTTCTCCCTGCACGCAGGAAATCGCTGTGTTCAGAGCCTTTGCCGAGATCGTTGATAAGGCGGAAGACCAGGTCGTTGTCATTGATACCGCACCTACCGGCCATACGCTTTTGCTCCTTGAATCCACACAAAGCTACAATCAGGAAATTAAACGCTCACAGGGCGATATTCCGGAATCCGCAAGGAAATTGCTGCCACGGCTGCACAATGCTGATGAAACCGAGGTTATCATTGTTACGCTCGCAGAAGCGACTCCTGTCTATGAAGCAATGCGTCTGGAAGAAGATTTAAAGCGCGCGGGCATTGCGGCGAAATGGTGGGTAATCAATTCGTCACTGTATCACACCGGAACAACGAACAAAATGCTTTCTGCAAAAGCAAGCAATGAAATTGAGTGGATTAACAAGGTGGACGCACATGCAAACGGTAAGTTTGCAGTCATAGCCTGGAGTGCAGATGAAATTACAGGCAATAAGCTGCATGAGCTTTTAGTATAAACAATATATTAATTCATAATATCAATCACACAATTGGTTTGGCGGTCTAAAAGGAGAATATATAAAATGAAAATTACAGAAGAAGCTAAGTCACTGATTACAAAGGCACTCATCTCAAATGACTGCGATTATTTGCAGGTGTCACAACAAAAATCATGCTGCGGCACATCCTTAGTGTTTGGGCTGGGAAAAAAGAAAACAGGGGATGAACCTGTTTCCATCGATGGAGTTTCCGTGCTGATGGATAATGAGACTAAGGCAAGAGTAGAGGGAGTGACATTGGCAGCAGAAAAAGATGAATTAATCATTCAGGATGATGCTCAGTCATGTTGTTGTTAATTTCATACAGTTGAGTCTCGGATTGAACCGGCTGAATCATAAAAGAATAGAACCGGTATTGGTTCCGGCCTTCCACAGGAAGGAGAGGATTTGCTTTTCTCCTTTCTTATGTGGGCTTTTTCACTGTTTTCAAACAGGCTTTCTTGACACTCTGAAAGGGAGAGGAATTAATCCTCTCCCTTTTCTATGTAGGCATAAATCAAGTCACAAACGTAAACATGATTCTCACAAGACGATTATGATTATCGGCACTTAAAGACGAAAGAAACATAAAAAAGTAGAAGTGCTTCCGGTATTCGCATGACAACGAAGGGGAAGCCTCCCGTAAAAAAGTCGCTTGAGTTTTGGATGGTAACATGCGGGAAATAAAAAGCTCTTGCAATTTACCAAATTTTGTTATATACTTCTTTTCGTGAATAACAAAAAAGCATCCACAGGCGAAAAACCGTCTAGCAAACAGTTAATCGCCTTGCGCCATAAGGGTGAACTAGACCCATTATGACTTGTGAATGCCGTTTATGCGTTGCTATTTTAGCACGTATTTCGGATACATGTCAAGGTCTGTACCCTTATGTTGCTGTGAGGGTGCAGACTTTTGTTTTTCTATAACTTAATACAAACTCATCCACAATGACAAGCATTGTGTACCTCTTAAAGTGTTCATCACTGCGCGAGGTTAGCGCCCCTTGACAAATATTTCAATCAATCGTAGCACCGATTGAAGAAATCATAGTGGAACGAAAAGACGTTTCTTGTTTGAGGTGGACACATTAAATACCACAAAGCCAGCGCAGATGCATGATGCAACAGACTGCTTGCTGAAATCAATCTTTTTTTAAAATAGGCAGATTGATAAGCGATAATCCAAACAAGAGATAATGATACTTCTGTCCGGCCAACGTCACTGTATTGGGGACAGGCCCGTGAAAGGGTTGGGTAATAATTTTATTACACCAATGTAATTGCTTGCCTGCAATTCTTTGTGTAACGGTAAATTATTTGGTAGCATAAGACTTCAATCTTGTGTTATCAAATAATTATGTACTTAGTATCAAATCTGAATATATAATTATTTGATAACAAGGGCAAAAGCATGTACGCCTTTACCCTCTATCATCAATTTGGTCGAGGTGACTGGATTCGAACCAGCGGCCTCTACGTCCCGAACGTAGCGCTCTACCAAGCTGAGCCACACCTCGAAAAATGCGGCCCCAATATTGGGGCCATGGCTGCGGAAGAAGGATTCGAACCCTCACAAACAGAGTCAGAGTCTGTCGTGCTACCTTTACACAATTCCGCATCATATATTTCAAACAGCAAGAATTATTATACCAAAAACCAGAAATTTGTCAATCCCTTTTTTCAATTAATTCAGATATTTTTAAATTGTATTTAACACAAATACATTGATAAATAAAGAAAGGTGAGATATAATTGAAACAATTTCTATCAAAATGAACGCCATATGGCACACGAATTAAGGAGGAGTTTAATGTGAGCTTAAACCACACAATGGAAGCGCTTCTCAATCGGCGCACCATTCGGGCATATCGTCTGGAACAGATATCAGAGGAAGAATTGGCTGAAATTCTCCATGCAGCGAAATATGCGCCATCCTCGCATGGATCGCAGGCAAGACATTTTACCGTAGTACAGAATAAACAGCTGATTAACGATATGGTTTCCGCAGCACTTAAAAACGGGGCAAAATTTACGCCGACGCATGTGCCATTTTATGATGCGCCTACGGTTATCATCCTTTCTGCCCCTCAGGCGTCGCTGTGCGGCCGCGAGGACTGCGCCTGCGCCATCATGAATATCATGGTTTCCGCTCATGAGTATGGGATCGGCACCTGCTACATCTGCTCGGCGCTTCCCGGACTGCGTGACGAGGAAATCATGAAACGCTTGAAGCTGCCTGCAAATTACTTACCGTACGGCTGTGTCGTCGTCGGTTATCCGAATGAGAATTCTCCGGCTCCGAAGGAACGCCGTTCAGACGATATCAATTTTGTAAGATAAATACATATAAAAAGCTCCGTTTAAACGGAGCTTTTTATATGTATTTATTCTTCCAGTCTGTTCACGATCTTTTTCATGCAATCACGGCAGATATTATGGCCTTTAAACGAAACAATATCATTCATGCTATTACAAAAAATACAAGCAGGCTCATATTTTTTAAGAATGATTTTGCCATCCTCATCAACGAAAATTTCCAGAGGATCCTTTTCGTTTATGTTAAGCGTTATTCTGAGCTCTTTCGGCAACACAATACGCCCTAATTCGTCAACCTTACGTACAATACCCGTAGACTTCATATTATTCATCACCTTTCATCCTAAATCTAGTTTACACTATTCAATATAACGACAAAATTATAGTATATTTTTCCAAAAATGTCAATTAATTGCATGAATAAAAACAAATAAATTATGTGATAAGCATAAAAATATTTGAATACATATAATATGGAACAATTCAGAAGGGGGTGAGCGTGCTGCTGAACTATATTTGGGCGGGACTCATTTTGCTGAGTGTAATTTGTGCCGCTGTTACGGGGCGGATGCCGCAGCTGTCGGCGGGGGTAATGAGCGGCGCAGCCGGAGCGGTAGAACTGGTAATCACTATGATGGGCATGATGTGCGCATGGACCGGGCTGATGAAAATTGCCGATGCGGGCGGGATTACACTAATTCTGTCCAAGCTCTTTGATCCGCTGATGTGCAGACTTTTCCCTTCCTGTAAGAAAGGGGGACCTGCCGCGAAAGCAATCTGTATGAATGTCACCGCGAATCTGCTTGGCCTTGGCAATGCCGCCACGCCTATGGGGATTGCGGCAATGAAAGAAATGGCAAAGATGAATCCGACACAAACCGCTGACAATTCCATGGTGATGTTTGTTGTTATTAATTCTGCATCGATACAGTTAATTCCAACCTTTATGGGTACCTTGCGGGCGAAGTATGGTTCTCCCGCTCCGTTTGACATTCTGCCGGCGGTGTGGCTGACCTCGGTTTGCGCGCTTGCCGCCGGGGTTGCAGCCGCAAAGCTTCTGGAGGGACGGAAAAGTGGATAAACTGGGAGTGTATGCCATTCCCGCCGTGGTATTTTTGATTGTGGTATTCGGTCTGATGCGCGGTGTGCCTGTGTTTGATACGTTTGTTACCGGAGCAAAGGAAGGTTTCTCTTCTGCAATCTCCATCCTTCCGTCCCTTGTGGGGCTGATGATGGCGGTTGCCATGCTGAATGCTTCCGGTGCTTTGGACATTCTGTCATCGTTTTTGTCGCCTGTTGCCCGGCTGATGGGTCTGCCAACGCAGGTCATGCCGCTTGCACTGATTAAACCGGTGTCCGGCAGCGGTGCAACGGCTGTTTTGGTACAGATTTTCCAGAACAGCGGCACGGAAAGCTTTGCCGGGCGCGTTGCGGCAGTCATGTCCGGTTCCACCGAAACGACCTTTTATGCGATTGCTGTCTATTTTGGCTCGGTAGGTATTAAGAAGACACGCCATACGATTCCAGCCGCAATTACAGCCGATTTGACCGCGTTTATTGTATCGGCGCTGACAGTCAGATTATTTTTTCATTAAGGATACTGTATGAACAATCATGAGAAATCAAACCACTATATCATTGCGCTTGCGGGGAATCCTAACTGCGGAAAAACGACCCTGTTCAACGCTCTGACCGGCTCTACTGCCTATGTGGGGAACTGGCCCGGTGTGACTGTGGAGAAAAAAATCGGCACGGCCAATTACCGGAACGATACGATGGACATTATTGATCTGCCGGGAATTTATTCGCTTGTGCCCTATTCACCGGAGGAGGCGCTTGCCGGGAAGTTTCTTAAATATGAGAAGCCGGATTTAATTATTGACATTGTCGATGCTTCAAATATTGAGCGGAATCTGTATCTTACGACACAGCTGATGGAGCTGAATATTCCGCTCGTTATTGCATTAAATATGATGGATGTGGTAAAAACACGCGGGGATGCGATTGACTGCGGACTGCTTTCCAAATTGATCGGCATCGCAGTCGTACCCATTTCGGCGTCAAAGGAGGAGGGTCTGCCCGAACTGCTGAAAGCTGCGGACAGTGTGGCAAAAAAGCCGGTTTCCTACCATCATATTCCGAGGCCCGGCAACGGCTGTGCGGACCCGGAAACAGCGCTTGCCGACGCGCGGTACCGTTACATAGGGGTAATTACGCAAAGAGCGGTGAAAAAGCACAGTGCGTCGGTAAAAAGCGCTTCCGAAAAAATTGATTCCATTGCAACCAACCGCTTTCTGGCCATTCCTGTATTTTTTTTATTGATTTTATTTATTTTTAATATCACGTTTGGGTCCATAGGATCTTTTTTAGTGCGTGGTGTCGATTTTTTTATTACCGCCTGTTTTTCACCGCGCGTTGATGCCTCGCTCGCGGCTCTGGGCGCGTCTTCATGGGCACGCAGTCTGATTGTTGACGGAATCATAGCGGGGGTAGGGGCGGTGTTGAAATTTCTTCCGCAAATTCTGCTCCTTTTTTTGCTGCTCTCGTTATTGGAGGACAGCGGCTATATGGCCCGCGCTGCTTTTATCATGGACGCGCCGATGCGGCGCATCGGATTGTCGGGGCGGGCGTTTGTTCCGCTTTTGATGGGATTCGGCTGTACGGTGCCTGCGGTGATGGGTACCCGGATTCTCGAAAGCGAAAAGGATAAACGTTTGACCATCCTGATTACGCCGTTCATGTCATGCAGTGCAAAAACACCGGTTTATTCGCTGTTTATTGCGGCGTTCTTTGTCGGCAGCCGCCCGCTTGCCATGTTTTTAATATATTCATTTGGCATAGTGGTCGGGCTTTTGTCCGCTCTTTTGTTTAAAAACAGTATTCTGAAAGGGGAACCCGCGCCATTTGTCATGGAACTGCCGGATTACCGGCTGCCCACAGTGAAAACCGTCTGGCTTCACGTCAGGCGCCGAATCGGCGATTTTTTGCAAAAAGCCGGGACCTCCGTATTTATTGCGACGGTGTTGGTTTGGCTTCTTCAGTCATTTACCGTTGATCTGCGTATGACGAACGTCAGCTCGAACAGCATGATCGCCGCGGTCGGCAGGACGATTGCCCCCGTGTTTACGCTTTGCGGCTTTGGCACTTGGAAACCCACGGTAGCTCTCCTGACCGGGCTTGTGGCAAAGGAATCCGTCATCAGCACGATGAGCGTACTGTATTCGGGCAGTCTGACAGATGCCCTGCGTGCGAATTTCACACCGCTGAGTGCATGCTCCTATTTAATTTTTGTTCTTTTGTATACCCCGTGCATTGCGGCGCTGTCTGCCGTCCGCCGTGAAATGGGCAGCCTCAAATGGACGGCTGTCACAGCGATTTACCAGTTGGTTACCGCATGGTATTTTTCCGCAATGTTCTACCAGTGCGCTTTTTTTATTCAAAATCTTATCCGTAAATAGGTCTCGGCAAGAATTGCCGAGACCTATTTTGTATTTTGGTATATATCGATAGTTTGGTTTGCGGTTTTTTCAATTAAAGGCCACAGTGAAATAAAAATTAACACAAGAAAAATCGAAACAAGTCAAATTATAAATGAAAAATTACTTTTTTCAACAATTGTTAAATATTTATCAAATAGGATTGCATATTGATAAATTAATTGGTATAATTTGAGAATAAAAAAAGGAGGGGTTTCAGTATGATTCTTGCATTGGATATCGGCAATACAAATATTACAATCGGTGTTTACGACGACAAAAAACTCCTTTTTGTTTCACGTATGGCAACCGACTGTTCTCGCATGGAGGATCAGTATGCCATAGAACTGCGCGATATTCTGGATATTTATGGAGTTTCCCTTCGGGAAATTGACGGTGCGGTTATCAGTTCGGTTGTACCGTCAGTCACTACTTATATAGTGCGCGCGATAAAGCACCTGACAAAAGTAAACGCTATTTGTGTGGGGCCGCATACGAAGACAGACATCAAAATTCGAATGGAAAGACAGGAAACCATCGGTGCGGATTTAATCGTGGGCTGTGTAGCCGCGGCAAAAATGTACGATGGCCCGTGCATTATTCTCGACATGGGAACAGCTTCAACGATCATCGTACTGAACAGGGATAAAGTTTTGCTCGGGGGCGCGATTATTCCCGGTGTCGGTGTTTCCATGGATGCCCTGACCCATCGCACGGCACAGCTGCCAAGCATCAGTCTGGAGCCGCCGAAGCATGTCATCGGAGAAAATACGATTGAATGTATGCGTTCGGGAATTCTCCTCGGAACCGCCTGCATGATAGACGGTATGATTGAACGAATGGAAGCGGAGCTCGGTGAAAAATGCGATATCGTAGCAACCGGCGGCCTTTCGCGTGAAATTGTCCCGCTCTGCAAACGCAGCATCCGTTTCTGCGACACGCTTCTGCTCGAGGGTCTAAGAATTGTTTATGAGGACAATAAATAGGGATGATACAAAAAGCCGCGTGATTTTCATTTCACGCGGCTTCAATTTCCTTTATCAGACTATTTCATTGTGTCAGAAAATGCCGGATGAACTATTTGTGATATTTCTCAACAATATCCTTAACGGCATCGATCACATACTGAACTTCCTCATTCGCCATGGTGGGGTAGAGCGGCAGGGAGATCAGGCGCTCAAAATGCTTTTCAGCGTTAGGAAAGTCACCCTCTTTAAAACCGTAGCGGTCCATGTAAGCACTCATGTAGGTCACAGGGATGAAGTGTACGCTTGTGCCGACATTGCGTTCGTTCAGCTCCACAATAAATTGGTCGCGGTCAATGGTCAGCAGCTCCGGAATGATGCGCACAACATAAAGATGCCAGCAGTGTGTTGTATAATCGGGGACAAACGGCGGGTCCATCGCGTCGATTTTGCCGAACTCCTCCTGATATTTCGCAGCGATTTTCAGACGTGCCGTCTGCATTTCCTCCAAACGTGCCAGCTGTTTTAAGCCGAGAGCCGCCTGAATGTCGAACATGTTGTATTTGAAGCCGGGTTCGCAGATGTCGTACTTCCACGTGCCGCCCTTTGCGTAGCGGTTCCAAGCATTTTTGCTCATACCCTGGCCTGCAAAGATTCTTGCTTTCTTATCGATTTCATCGTCGTCGGTGACCAGCATACCGCCGTCGCCCGTACACAGATTTTTTGTGGCATAAAAACTGTAGGATGCCGTACCCGGAAGCTTGTTTCCGATCAGCCTTCCCTTATAGCGGCTCCAAAGGGCGTGTGCCGCGTCTTCTGATACAAACAGGCCGTGTTTGTCGGCGATATCATAAATCCTGTCAAGATCGCAAACCTGACCGCTGTAATGAACAGGAACAATGGCTTTTGTTTTCGGCGTAATCTTCTTCTCGATTTCGTCCGGGTCAATGCAGGCGGTATTGAAATCCACATCTGCAAAGACGGGGGTGGCCCCCGTGTGGATAATGGTGCTCGCGGTGGAGGCGAATGTCATCGGGGTAGTAATTACCTCGTCGCCCGGGCCGATCCCCTTTGTAAGCAATGCAACATGAAGTGCGGCCGTGCAGGAATTCATGGCAATCGCATGTTTTGCGCCAAGGTATTCGGCAAATTCTTTTTCAAATTCATTTGTGCGCGGCCCTTTGGCAACCCAGCCGGATTTCAGCGTATCGACAACCTCGTTGATCTCAAGGTCGGTTATATTGGGCAGATTGTATGGAATGAATTTTTCTCTTTTCACGAATTGACTCATGATTTTCATCCTCTTTTTTCAGCTGATTTTCCCTTTCCCACCTTCGGCGGGGGAAGAAACACAAACTCAATTCTACAACTTAACGGGAAATATTGCAGTATCAGTTTAAACAATAAATCAAAGTAAATGATAATACGATTGATATCTATTGTCAACTATATTACTTTGCAAAATATTGACTAAAAGCCGCATTGGATATATAATGTACAAGTTATAGCAGGATAATATTTTTGATTAATATGGTAAAGAATGGTGTTAATGTGAACAACACGGAAGATTTTTTTGTGCATCCGAGCGCGTGCGTGGATGATGGCGCAGAAATTGGCAACGGTACGAAAGTATGGCATTTCTGCCACATCGGGAGCGGCACCAAAATAGGTGAGAATTGTTCTATCGGGCAAAATGTGTTTGTTGCTCCGGGGGTAAAAATCGGCAGCTTTTGTAAAATTCAAAATAACGTATCCATCTATGAGGGTGTGGAACTGAGCGATTATGTTTTTTGCGGGCCCTCCATGGTGTTTACCAATGTGCAGCGTCCGCGGTGCAAATATCCCCAGCGCGGCGCGGCTTTTTATGCCCATACGCCCATTGGGGAGGGGGCGAGCATTGGTGCGAACGCCACCATTGTCTGCGGTCACCGAATCGGTAAGAACGCATTTATTGCGGCCGGCAGCGTCGTTACAAAGGATGTTCCGGATCATGCTGTGATGATGGGAAATCCCGCGCGTCAGCACGGCTGGGCGTGTGAATGCGGAGAAAAGCTGGCTGAAAATTTAGTCTGCCCAAAATGTGGGAAAACATATATGCAAGCCGAAAACGGCCTTCAGGAGGAAACAAAATAAATGGAAAAGATTGCTTTTAATGACCTTGGCGCGCAATACCGCCATTTAAAGGACGAGATTGACAAAGGCATTGCCGATGTAATCAGCGACTGCCATTTTATTTCCGGCCCACAGACAGAAGAGCTTGAAAAAGAGCTTTGCAGCTACACAGGGCGCAAATACTGCGTCAGCACCAGCAACGGCACCGACGCGCTGTTAATGCCCCTGATGGCAAAAGGAATCGGTGAAGGTGACGCCGTGTTTGTGCCTGCGTTTACCTTCTTCGCCACAGCGGAGATAGCAAGCTTTTTAGGCGCGACCCCCGTTTTCTGTGATGTTGAAGAAGTTACTTTTAATATGGATCCAAAATCTCTTGCAAAGCAGATTGAAAAAGTCATTCACGAGGGTAAACTAAAGCCAAAGGCGGTCATCGCGGTTGATTTGTTCGGTCAGCCGGCTGATTTTACGGAGATTGAACCGATTTGTAAAAAGTACGGCCTCTTTTTAATGGAAGATGCGGCGCAGGGATTCGGCGGCCGGATCAACGACAAAAAGGCGTGCAGCTTCGGTGATGTTTCCGCAACCAGCTTTTTCCCGGCAAAGGCTCTTGGCTGCTACGGCGACGGCGGCGCGGTCTTTACGGATGACGAGGAACTGTATAAACTGCTTGTTTCCATTCGTGTGCATGGGAAAGGGTCTTTTAAATATGAGAATGTCCGCATCGGGCTAAACGCAAGGCTCGATACATTGCAGGCGGCTATTTTGCTGCCAAAGCTTCATGAGTTCGACAAGGAGACGGAACACCGCAACTGGGCGGCAGCACGTTATGCCGCGCTTTTGAAGGGTGAATTTCAGATGCCGGCCTTGAAAAATGGATTTTTCTCCAGCTATGGATATTTTACACTGAAAGCGGAGAGCGAAGAGCAGCGCACGAAAATCATGGATGTATTAAAGGCGGCGGGCGTTCCGACCATGATTTATTATCCCGTGCCTCTGCATCTGCAGAAGGTTTATCAGCCGCTCGGTTACCGGGAGGGCGATTTGCCGGTGAGTGAAAAGCTCAGCAAAACTGTTTTCAGCCTGCCGATGCATGGCTATATCACAGAAGATGTTATCAATTATATTTGCACGACGATGCAAAATATATGATTATGAGGAGAATTTAAATGTCAAATGTGAAAACTGAGTTATTAAATAAAATTCAGGACAAATCCGCTGTTGTCGGCATTGTCGGCCTTGGGTATGTCGGACTTCCTCTTGCCGTTGAATTTGCAAAAGCAGGTTACCGGACAATCGGTTTTGACGTTCAGTCACAAAAGGTTGATTCCGTCAATGCGGGTCAAAATTATATCGGTGATATTGTGGGCGATACGCTGAAAAAGGTAGTCGAAAGCGGAACTCTTTCCGCCACCAGCGACTTTTCCTTTATCAAAGGTGTTGACGCGGTTGCGATTGCCGTTCCCACGCCACTGGACAAATACCAGCAGCCGGATATCAGCTATGTAAAAGGTTCCACGGAATCCGTTGCGAAATACATGCACGGCGGCATGGTGATTATCCTTGAATCCACAACCTATCCGGGAACGACCGAAGAACTTTTAAAGCCGATTCTTGAGGCGGGCGGGCTGAAGTGCGGTGAAGATTTTTACCTTGCGTTTTCGCCTGAGCGTGTGGACCCGGGCAACAAGGAATACAAAACCAAAAACACGCCGAAGGTTGTCGGCGGAATCGGCAAAGACGGCACGCAGGTTGCCGCCGCACTGTACCGCAATGTGCTTGAGGGCGGTGTGTATGAGGTTTCGTCGCCTGCTGTTGCCGAAATGGAAAAACTGCTAGAAAACACCTACCGCAATATCAACATCGGCTTAGCCAATGAAATGGCAATCATTTGCAACCGCATGGGCATCAATGTCTGGGATGTCATCGACGCGGCAAAAACAAAGCCGTACGGTTTCCAAGCGTTTTATCCGGGACCGGGTCTCGGCGGTCACTGTATTCCGCTCGACCCGTTTTATCTTGCATGGAAAGCGCGCGAGTTTGATTATCATACCCGCTTAATCGAGACTTCCGGCGAGATCAATACCGCTATGCCTGAATATGTGATCGAACGCGCCATGAAGGTTCTCAACCGCAACAAAACTGCCATGAACGGTGCGAAAGTGCTTGTTCTCGGCGTCGCGTACAAAGCGGATATCGATGATTACCGCGAGAGCCCGGCATTGAATGTCATTGAACATTTAATCAAAGAAGGCGCTGATACGACCTATTTTGATCCGTATATTCCGGAGTACAAACATAAGGGCGTTACGCATACCGGCGCAAAGGAACTGTCGGACGAGCTGCTGAAAAATGCCGATATCGCTATTATCTGCACGGCGCACGCCTGTTTTGATTATGACAGAATCCAAAAGCTTTCCAAAGAAGTTTTTGATACCAGAAATGCCATGAAAGGCATCAGTGACCGTTCCAATATTGAACTTCTATAATGTTTCCCCCGTTTCTGAAAGTGACGGGGGAATTTTGCGTAGGCTGTACGGTAAATTGTTTGCCGTACATATAGAAAGAGAATGTTAGGGAAAAACACTTAATAAAAGGAGACTGATCATGAAAAAACTTCATTTTGCGCTGATCGGCTGCGGCCGAATCTCAAAAAATCATATTGCCGCCGCTGCTGCAAATCCTGAAATCATGGATTTGGCCGTTGTCTGCGACCCGGTGTTGGAAAATGCCGAAAAAAAGGCGAATGATTATTTTGAAGCGACCGGTATCAAACCGGCTGTCTATGCCGATTATAAAAAAGCGCTTGAAGAGCAGGAAATCGACTGCTGTGCCATTGCGACGGAGAGTGGCTATCATGCGGAAATCGCCCTTTACTGCATTCGCCGCGGAAAAAATGTGCTGATCGAAAAGCCAATGGCTCTGAGCACTGACGACGCGGAGCAAATGATTAATGAAGCAAAGAAACAAGGTGTCACTTTGGGTGTCTGCCACCAGAACCGGTTTAACGCTCCCGTTCAGGAGCTCCACAAGGCTGTGGCGGATGGTCGTTTCGGCAAACTGGTCAGCGGAACCGCGTGCGTCTTCTGGAACCGTACCATGCCGTATTACGAGCAGGCCCCCTGGCGCGGGACATGGGAACAGGACGGCGGCACGCTGATGAACCAGTGCATCCACGATATTGACCTTCTCCAGTGGAATCTGGGCGGTGAGCCGGAGACCGTTATGGCGATGACAGGAAATTATCTGCGTGATATTCATGCCGAGGATTTCGGCGCGATTTTAATCCGCTTTAAGAACGGTGCCATCGGCATTGTGGAAGGCACCACATGCGTGTACCCCAAAAATCTGGAGGAGACGCTTACCATTCTGGGCGGAACCGGCACGGCAGTCATCGGCGGCATTGCCGTCAACCGTGTAGAGGCCTGGAACTTTGCAGCCCCTGCGGAACAGGATTCCCGTATTGCGGCCCTTGCCGGCACGGATCCGAAGGATGTTTACGGCAGCGGCCATAATCTGCTTTACGCCGATTATATTCATGCGATCAACACGCACACCGATCCGCTTGTGAGCGGAGAAGAGGCGGTTAAAGCCATGAAAATTATTCTGGCGGCCTACAAGTCCCAGAAGACGGGCAAGGCGGTTCCGTTTGACGGTCTCAGCTTCTCCACGCTCGACATGGACGATTCCGACGTTCGTTTCCATTGATCCGGGGGAACAGAATATGAAAATTGTTACCGTAGTCGGCGCAAGGCCGCAGTTCGTTAAGGCGTCGGTTGTATCGGCGGCGTTAAAGCCGGTCTGCGTCGAAGTGCTTGTCCACACAGGCCAGCACTATGACCGCAACATGTCCGATGTGTTTTTTGAGGAGCTTTCCATTCCGAAGCCGGCCTATAATCTGGGTGTCGGCTCCGGTTCCCACGCTCACCAAACCGGTGAGATGCTGATGAAAATCGAAGATGTTGTCCTTGCGGAAAAGCCGGACATCATGCTCGTTTACGGCGATACCAATTCTACACTTGCGGGCGCTTTGGCTGCATCCAAGCTGCACATACCGGTTGCCCATGTCGAAGCCGGACTGCGTTCCTACAATATGCGCATGCCGGAGGAGCAAAACCGCGTTTTGACCGACCATATTTCCAAGTGGCTTTTCTGTCCGACGCAGACTGCGGAGGACAACCTGAAAAAAGAGGGAGTCACAGCGGGTGTCAGCGTCTGCGGAGATGTTATGCTTGATTCAGTGATGCATTTTCTTCGTCTTGCTCAGAATAATCCTTCAAAAACCGCTGTTTTTGACCAGCTTGGAATCAAGCCGAAGAACTATCGGCTTGCCACCCTTCACCGTGCCGAAACGACCGACGGCGGACTGGATGCCATAATCGCCATCTTTAAAGCTTTCGAACAGCTTCCGCAGCTTGTCGTACTGCCGATTCATCCGCGGACAAGGCCGCTTGCGGAAGAAGCAATATCGAAATGCGGCTTCCGGAATATCAAATTGATTGATCCGGTCGGTTATCTTGAAATGCTGCTTCTGACCTCCAATGCCTGTCAGGTAATGACAGACTCGGGCGGACTGCAGAAAGAGGCGTGGTTTATGAAGGTGCCGTGCATTACACTGCGCGGAGAAACCGAGTGGGTGGAAACACTCAAAGGAAACTGGAATGTGCTGTCTTCGCTCACTACGGAAGATATTTTCGAAAAAGCGATGCACACAGTCGTGGATGCCGCCGCACATGAGCAGATGCCTTTCGGCGACGGAAACGCTTCACAGAAAATCGCCGCCGTCTTGTCACAGGAAATGGGCATGAAACGGCCATAAACCGCATGCATTTCCTGTAAAATGTAAGGGGTAATTTATGAATATCATCTATATCAATCATTACGCCGGTTCCGACCGGCACGGCATGGAGTTCAGACCGTATTTTATGGCGAAGCGCTGGGCAGAGGCGGGGAATAATGTGACCATTGCCGCCAGTTCCTACTCCCATCTTCGTACTATCAACCCGGATATGCAGGGCAAAAAAACCATGGAGCAGATGCTCGACGGCGTGCGCTATCTGTGGATTGACGGTCCCAGGTACGACGGGAACGGTATGGGAAGAATTATGAATATGCTGTCCTTTCTGAAAGGACTTTATCAATATGGCGAGGTAATCGCCGCGCAGGGAAAACCCGATGTAGTGATTGCTTCTTCCACCTATCCGCTGGATATTTATCCTGCGCACCATCTTGCCAAAAAGTGCGGAGCCATGCTGATTTACGAGGTACACGACCTTTGGCCGCTCAGCCCGATTGAACTCGGCGGCATGAGTCCGCACCATCCTTATATCATGATGATGCAGGCAGCGGAAAATTATTGTTACGAAAACAGTGATTATGTTGTTTCGCTTTTGCCGAATGCGAAGGAGCATATGGTTGAACACGGTTTGAAACCCGAGAAATATATCTGTGTTCCGAACGGGATTGTTAAGACAGACTGGGAAAAGCCCATGGCGAATCCGCCGGTCTATTATGGATTATTGCAGCAGTTTCACGACGAAGGATATTTTCTGATCGGGTATACCGGAGCGCACGGAATTGCCAATGCGCTGGACAGCTTTGTCGAAGCGGGGGAGAAACTCCGTGAGAAGAAAATTAAATTGATTATGGTCGGCCCGGGGCCGGAACGCGAGCGCCTTGCGCAAAAAGTAATCGATATGAATCTGCGCGGCACGGTAGAAATGCTGGAGCCGGTCACACGCGATCAGATGCCGGAACTGCTAAGCCAGATGGATGCCCTTTATGTCGGACTCCAGCGGCAGCCGCTGTTCCGTTTCGGCGTGAGCCCGAACAAGCTGATGGATTATATGATGGCCGCGAAACCGGTTATTTTTGCCATTGAAGCGGGAAATGACATGGTAAAGGACGCGAACTGCGGAATTTCCATTCCACCGGAGGACAGTACGGCGATTGCCGAGGCTGCCCAAAAGCTTGCCTCCCTTCCCAAAGAGGAACTGGCCGCTATGGGCAGGCGCGGCAAGGAATACATCCTGCAAAATAATGAGTACGACGTACTTTCCAAAAAATTCCTTGATGTATTTTCTATGCCACATTAAACAAAATGTAAATGCAAAGGTATGTAAAGAGAGGGCAGCCAGTCGGCTGCCCTCTCTTATATTCCGAGTTCCGCTATTTTGTCACGCAGTTTGATGAAATCATCAAATGCGGCAGGCTTGTTGTTGGGATTGCGCAAAAGCGCGGCGGGGTGGAGTGTAGCCATCATGAGAACGCCGCTTCTCTCAAAGAAAATCCCGTGCTCCTTTGTGATTTTCATATCCGGCTTGATGATTTTCATGGCGGCGATACGGCCAAGACAAACAATGATTTTCGGATGGATCAGCGCCACCTGATTGCGTAACCAGTCAATGCACATGTCCTGTTCTTCGGGCAGCGGATCACGGTTTTGCGGCGGTCTGCATTTGACGATATTCGCAATATATATATTGGTATGCCGGTCAAGGTCAACGGCCGCCAGCATTTTATCAAGCAGCTGTCCGCTTCTGCCGACGAACGGTTCTCCCTGTAAATCTTCATTTTCGCCGGGACCCTCCCCAATAAACAGCACGCTGGCTTTTTCATTTCCAACTCCAAACACAACATTGGTTCGCCCGGTGCAAAGGTCACATTTATGGCATTCCATACAAGCGGATTTCAATTCTTCCCAGTTATCCAGCAATTTTACAGCCACCTTTCCTTTTTTATTAACTCTTATTATAACATGAATATCATCAATCCAACATCGCATTATGCTTTTTTGTGTTGAAAATCTGGTTTTTTTGCGTTACAATGTTGAAGTGACTATTTGGAAATTTTAATTTTAATTACAGGAGATGTTCATTTTGAAAATGATCGTAGAAACGTCAGCCCGCCACATCCATCTGACACAGGAAGATTTGGGAACTCTGTTTGGCAAGGATGTTCAGCTGACCCCTAAAAAAGCATTATCACAGGTAGGCCAATTTGCCTGCGCTGAAAAAGTAGAAGTCGTCGGCCCTAAGGGCTCCCTGAAAATGTCCGTTCTTGGACCCGTTCGTCCTGAAACACAGGTTGAAGTCGCAAAAACCGACGCCCGCACGCTCGGAATTGACGCTCCTATCCGTATGTCCGCCGACCTTGCCGGAACACCTGGCTGCAAAGTCATTGGGCCAAAGGGCGAAATTACAATAAAACAGGGTGTGATTGTTGCGAAACGTCATGCTCACTTTACGCCGGATCAGGCGGTTGAATTTGCTGTGAAAGACGGCCAGAATATTCAGATTAAATTGGATTATAATGATCGTTCGCTGATTTTCGGTGACGTGATTGCCAGAGTCAGCAAAACAGCGGGACTTGCCGTTCATATTGATACAGATGAAGCCAATGCGGCGGGACTTCCCGGCACGGTTGACGGCGAAGTGATTCTTTAACCCGTAAGTTGCAATAAATAAAGGCTGGGGCATTTGCCCCGGCCTTTATTTATTGCAACTGAGCCTTTTTTCCATTTCCGTTGTCTTATAGGGTGAAGGGCTTTTTAAACAAGCAGTGAGGGAGTGAAAATTTTGGAGGACAAAAAAATTATCTTGCTTATGGAAAATAAACCGGCAGACGGGTTATACGAGATTATCAAGAAATACCGCAGCTTTGTTGCCGCGATCACAGGAAGAATCCTTCACGGCAACGAGCAGGATGTTGAAGAGTGTATCAATGATACATTTCTGTCAGTATGGAAAGCATTTGGCAGCAATAACCATCAGATTGTGAATTTAAAAGGCTACCTTGCCTGTGCAGCGCGGAATACCGCGATAAACCGATACCGTCAGCTAGCTAAACGCAATGTTATTGATATTGACGAAATTAATATTGCTGAGGAAAATGACATGCTGCTTGAATTTGAAAACAGGAATAACGCCATCGTACTGCAGGAGCTGATTGCCGCATTGGACGAACCGGATCGAGAAATTTTTATCCGTAAATATTTCTTGTTTGAAAGAATCAAAGATATCGCTGTAAGAATGGATTTAGACGAAATCCATGTAAAAAACAGGCTTTACTGCGGCAAGCAAAAGTTACGCAAACAGCTTAAAGAAAGGAGTGATCTCTGTGAAACAGTATAATACGAATTTTCTAAGGTGCTTTGAAGAGATAGAGGTTGAACGATCCCCGTCAACGAAAAAAGAAACTGATGATACGTTTCGGAACGTGATGAAAAGGGCCGGATTGAAAAGAAAAACGACGGGTATGAAAAAAGGTGGGAGGATTTTTCTGATTGCGGCGGCCATAGCAGCTTGCGGCGTCGTGACCGTGGCCGCTTACGCGTTCAGCACCGGAGATTTATTTAGGAGCTTTTTTGAAAGCAACAACCATAACGGAATCAACGGAGAAAACCCGACTGTCAGCCTGACTGAAAGTCAGGTAAAAGTGCTGGATAAATCGGGAACGGCGCTGAACCAAAGTGTAACGAACAACGGCACGACTATTACCGTAAAAGCAGCAGTCTGCGACCAAAGTAACGCCTATATCCTCCTGGACATAATCGCTCCTGAAGGAACAAAACTAAACCGCGACGATTATGACTTTGAACATACTTATACGGTTTTGGATTTAAACGACGTGCATAACAGTTTCAGCCGTGAACAAAAATTAAGCGTACTGAAAGATGAAAACCCCAACGACAACAAAAAGTCCTTTGTAGTGCACATGGGTTGCAGTGGGTTCGATATGCGAAACAGAAAACTGCAATTAACGCTCGGCAATCTTTCTACCGTACGAGAAGGAAAAGCTGTTGAATTTTTCAATAACGTGATCGAAGGAACGT
Source organism: uncultured Caproiciproducens sp. (assembly GCF_963664915.1). Taxonomy (NCBI): domain Bacteria; kingdom Bacillati; phylum Bacillota; class Clostridia; order Eubacteriales; family Acutalibacteraceae; genus Caproiciproducens; species uncultured Caproiciproducens sp. The sequence goes on along the minus strand of NZ_OY761810.1, from coordinate 6,632 downwards.
GGAGATTTGACCCGATCACGCTGAAAAGCAGCATCAGTTCAAAAGAACTGACGGTGAATAAGGTGACGCACTTCAAAGAGTCCGTCAATCCCGGAGCGTCCGCTAAAGTTCGCACCGAAGCCACCAAAATTACCTATCAATGCACGGTAAAATCCATCAGTCTCTCTTCCTTTTCGGCAACTGTCAATTTTTCAGGGGAGGAGGTAAAAACAAAAGGGGACAGTTTACGAGTGCCTGATGTTTTAACAATACGTCTTAAAGACGGTACGGATACAGTTATAAACTATCCATCGGGAGGAGGGTCAGAAGGAAAAGATTCCGACAATGTTTGGCGGTTTGATACGCCGATTGACTTCAACAACGTTACTTCCGTCACATTGGGCGACCTTACTATCCCGATTTCCTGAAAAGCAGACACGCAAATGCACGATACAATTAATACAACAGCAGGAAGCACGCACCTTATAGTCAGGTGTGTGCTTCCTGCTGTAAACATAACGATGTCGGTCAAAATGTGTATCAGCTTTTGTCTTTTTGATAAATACAGTAGGAATATACGGTAGGTATGACGGTTAGCAGGATAATTGTACCGATCATCAGCCATTTGGTTGCCACAAACGCTGAGACGGCAATCAGAATTCCCCCGATAATCCACACAAAACCGGCGAAACGGTGTGTTTTTCTCCAGTTATCTTCGCTTGCCAATGTCCATGGCAGCTTAATTCCGATGGTATAGTTCGGTTTGCACTTTGGTAGATAGTTGCCGAAGACGACAATAACAATACCGACAAGGACGGTAATCAGAATGCTGATATTAAAGTTTTGATGAATTGCCTTTGCAATTACAGCACCTTGTGCCACGTTGGCAATGATCACAATCAGCCATTTGCTGATGAATTTCATTTGCGGAGACCGGTCGATATTCTGCTTGTTAGGGTCGGCTGAAATACTGAAATTAACTAACACCGTACAAACCAAAAGAATTGCGGGAATTCCGAATGCGGCAAAAAAGCGGGGGGAATAGCCGTTCGGATTACCCGATATATCCCAGTGCGTAGGCATTACCTCCGGCAGCCTGGAATAGAAAGCGGCCGAAAGGATGATTGGGAACACCGCAATCATCCAATATATGTATTTTCCGAATTTATTTTTCATCGTTGTTATTCTCCTTGTTTACAAAACTGTGAAACCAATTCAGTACCTCTTCGAAAACCGACAGATTCAGTTCATAATAAATGAATTTTCCCGAACGTCTGTCCGTCACTAAATCTGCGTTTTTTAAAATTGACAGATGATGGGAAACGGTTGCTCCCGTCATATGAAAATGCTCACAGATTTCTCCCGCGGGAAGTGCGCCGTCTTTTAAAATGCTCAGAATTTCCCGGCGTGTTGGGTCGGAAAGCGCTTTGAATGTCTCTGGAAACGACACGGCATCAGTCCCTCTCATTTAGAAATTCATCTAAATGTATAATATCACTTTTTTTCCGTTTGTCAATATGGATTTTATTCGAATACTGTTGATATGAATTCTGAAATTAGAGGTTGTCTTTTTTAACAGGATAGTTTATAATATTGTAGTTGGTAAGAGAAGCAAGGCAGAAATGCATGCAATAGGATATGCAGGCGGGCGGGCTCTGTACGGCGGGGCGCCATGAACCATGTCAGGCGGGGAACCGAGCAGCATTAAGTGGATTGCCCTGTGCGATACAGGCGGTCTGTTCGTCTGCATATCCTAATGCATGATAAACCGTTTGATAACGGTCTGTCTTGCTTTCAATTTGTCTAAGGGTGGTGTTCACATGTATCAGGTTTTGTACAGAAAGTGGAGGCCAAAGGTGTTTGCCGATGTTGTCGGCCAGCCTCAGGTTACCGTTACGCTGAAAAATGAGCTGATGGCAGGAAGAATCGCCCATGCGTATTTATTTACCGGTTCAAGGGGAACGGGTAAAACCACATGCGCAAAAATTCTGGCAAAAGCGGTGAACTGTCTGCATCCGATAGATGGAGACCCCTGCGGTGAATGTGAAATCTGCCGCGGAGCGGATAGCGGTTCCGTTATGGATATTGTGGAGATTGACGCCGCGAGCAACAATGGTGTGGACAATATTCGTTCTTTGCGGGAAGAGGCTAATTTTACCCCCGCGGCGGCAAAATATAGGGTTTATATTATTGATGAAGTGCACATGCTCTCAACGGGAGCGTTTAATGCCTTATTGAAGACGCTTGAAGAGCCGCCAGCCCATGTTATTTTCATTCTTGCTACAACAGAAGTTCACAAGCTGCCGGCTACCATTTTGTCACGCTGTCAGCGTTTTGATTTTCGCCGTATCCCTCCAAAAGAGATTGCTGATCGGCTTACTTTTGTAACACAGCGGGAGAACGCGGAGCTTGACCCTCAGGCCGCGCTTTTGATTGCCCGCCTTGCCGACGGTGCCTTGCGCGATGCGCTGTCGTTATTGGATCAGTGCCTTGGCCGCAGCAAAAGCATTACGGTTGAAGTTGTAAACGAAACGGCCGGTCTTGTCGGCAGGGAACATCTTTTTGAGCTGACTGATGCTATAAAGGAACACAATTCCGGTGCCGCACTGGAATTAATAGATAAACTGCATAATTCTGCCAAGGATATGGCAAGGCTTTGTGAAGAGCTTTCTTCTCATTTTCGAAATTTGATGCTGATAAAGACCACAAAAGATGCGCACAACATGATTGTTGTACCCGACGCGGAATATGACAGCCTTACAAAGCAGGCGCTGTCCACGCCGTTGCCCGCAATTCTGCACGGACTCAATACCATGCAGTCCGCGCTGGAAAGAATGTACCGCGGCGGAGACCGACGGATTGAATTTGAGATGGCGATGATTCGTTTATGTTCACCGGAGCTGGATTCTACAACCGATGCGCTGCTACGCCGTATTGAAGCGCTTGAGTGCGGAGCAGTCATTCAGCAGCCTAAGGCTGCTTTGCCAAAAAGAGAAACAGTCAAAAAATCTGAGCAAAGAATACCGGAGAAATTTTCCGGTGAAGGACAGTTTGAAGAACAGCGGAGCACCTTGGAGGGAACATTAAGTGATCCGGAGGCGGTTGTGCCTAAAAAGGATATGACCGGTCTTCAGGAAGACGCGAAACATCTTTCCGAATGGCCCGAGATTCTTCAGATTTTGAAGAATTACTCCCATGCCATCGCATCTGCATTCAGCGGTTCTACCGCTTATATAAGCGGAGCGTATGTACTGATTGACGCGCCGAATGAAATTGCATTCCGGCTGCTGCGCGAACCCGCTCAGCGTGAAAATATGCGCCGGGCAATTCAGCAGGTTACCGGTAAAACTTATAATTTAGGCCCTTATAAAAGTAAGAGCGACGAAAAAGCAAGTGATCCGCTTGCTGAATTAGCCGGGCTGGCTGAAAATGAGGGAATTCAAGTAATAAAAAAATAAAGAATTTACGGGAGGAATTGTATATGAAAGCAAGATTACCACAGGGATACGGCGGGGGCGGCGGGGCTGCCAATTTGCAGCAGCTTGCACGTCAGGCTCAAAAAATTCAGGAAGATATGGATCAAGCAACAAACGAGCTTGATGGAAAAGAATATTCCGCAACAGCCGGCGGCGATGCCGTAAAAGCAACTGTAACCGGAAAAATGGAAGTAAAATCCATTGATATTAAACCGGAAGTCGTTGATCCGGAGGACGTTGAGATGCTTTCAGATCTTGTTCTTGCCGCAGTCAATGAAGCGCTTCGCGCTGCCGCGGCCGACAAGAGCGAGCGCATGGAGAAAATTTCCGGCGGCATCAACATGCCGGGAATGTTTTAATTATGCCATCCTATAATGTGGCGCCTTTATCGCGCCTGATTGAGCAGTTTGAGCGTTTGCCCGGCATTGGGCATAAGAGTGCGCAGAGGCTTGCATATTATGTGCTCGGCCTTTCCAAAGAGGGTGCGCAGAATTTTGCCGATGCAATTGTGGACGCTCATGAAAAGATACATTATTGTAAAATATGCTGCAATCTAACCGACCAGGAGCTTTGTCCCGTCTGCCGCAATGATGCGCGGGACAAATCCATTATCTGTGTTGTGGAGGATCCCCGGGATGTCATTGCGCTGGAGCGCACCAACGAGTTCAACGCCACCTACCATGTACTGCATGGTGCGATTTCTCCGCTCAGCGGAGTCGGCCCGGATCAGCTCTGTATTAAAGAACTTTTGGCGCGGGTAAACAATGATACCTTAAAAGAGGTTATTATGGCTACCAACCCAACGGTGGAGGGCGAGGCGACTGCTATGTATATATCGCGTCTGCTCAAGCCGCTTGGCGTTAAAGTAACGCGTCTTGCTTACGGGATTCCCGTTGGAGGGGATTTAGAGTACGCGGATGAGGTAACACTGACCCGTGCAATTGAAGGGCGCAGTGAAATTTAGTTGACATAATGCTTGACATTTTCAAATGTCTATGATATGCTCATATACCGATATGATGGGACGGGAGGCTTTTTTAGATGGCAAAAGATAGTTTAAAAACGTTAGCGCAAAATAAAAAAGCCTTTCACGACTATTTCGTAGAGGAAAGCATGGAGGCCGGCATTGAGCTTTGCGGCACTGAGGTGAAATCTCTGCGTAAGGCACAGGTAAACCTCAAGGATTCATGGTGTTCCATTGTAAAAGGCGAGTTGCTGATCAACGGGATGCATATCAGCCCATACGATCACGGGAATATTTTCAATCAGGATCCTATGCGTGTCCGTCGGCTTTTAATGCATAAGCGCGAGATTACGCGATTGTTTGGATTGGTGAAACAGGACGGCTATTCTTTGATCCCAATTTCGGTTTATCTTAAAGGTTCTATGGTTAAGGTGCAGGTTGGTCTGTGCAAGGGTAAAAAACTTTACGACAAGCGTGCCGATATGGCTGCAAAATCTGCGAAGCGTGATATTGACCGGGCCATGAAGGAAAAAAATCGATAAGAAAAAATTTCTTGTATTTTTTTCGGTTGAATGCATGTATAATAGAAATAGACAAATACAGTTATCTGTTATTTTTATATCTTATTTAAATATGGGGATGTAAAGGTTTCGACGGGGATTGTGAGCCTTAGTAAGCGAGTAGCGACGTGGAACGCTATATTTCTGCAAACTAAATTTTAAATGACAAAAATAATAACAACGTTAACTATAATAACAATTATGGGATGGCGTTTGCAGCCTAATTAGACTGCCGTCTTTACCGGGAGCACCGCGGCTCGGATAAAGGCGTCGATTAGCGGTGAACGTGAACCGAAGAACGTCTTTACTTTGGTCATGACCTAAAGACTACTGAACCGCAGAGCCTGCCTTTGGGCGCTGCGCAGAGGGAATGTTAAACCACAGGCTACACTCGTAGAAAGCTCTGGTAAGTGATTTTCGGACACGAGTTCGACTCTCGTCATCTCCACCAACCTTATCACTGTCCGCATTGGCCCTAGGGCTGATGCGGATTTGTGCTGTCACATCATCTTTTGAGATGATAACCTTGTCAACGAAGGCATCAATTAAACTCTTCAAAACGTTTGGATCGTTGCTCGTTAGCTTCTTCTTACACTTGCGAAGATAGGATGCAATATCAGACTTTTTCACTCTTGGCAAATTGGAACTGAGAGCAATGTTGGCAAGCTGTATTTCTAATCCTTTCTGTTGCTCGGTCAATACGCTGACCTGCTCCGCAGCATCTTCTTTTGGGAGAAGGTCATCGTAAAACAAGCCCCATGTTTTAGCAACTCTGTTTTTGACCGAAGATAGTTTGGTGGAAAGCGCCTTTTCTGTTTCTACTGAAGAAGATGCTCTCTTATTAAGAATATCGGACATTTTATCTGTCAATTCTTGAATTACGCTGTCAGAGAATACAGTGTTCAATTGTGCAAGCACATATTTTTCCAGCATTTCACAGCGGATCGGTTTATTCACACATTCGCATTTATGGCGAAGACGTCCATTGCAGGAGTATTGATAATTCTTCTTCTTTCCGCGCCCATATTCGTAACCGCTGCCAACAAATGCGGAACCGCAGTCGGCGCATTCAAGCTTACCGGTTAAGAGATAATAATAACTTTGATTATGACGGGGCTTTTGCTTCCGGCTGTTTAAAATATTTTGAGCCTTTGCCCAGGTTTCTTTTGAAATAATTGCGGGAAGAGCATCGTCGATCCGGGTGATTTGGTCATCCGGTTTATATTGCCGGTTTCCAGCTTTTTTAGAAAGACGTTTATTCCAGACATATCTTCCGATATATTTTTCATTGCGCAGGATATCTGCAATGCTGCCTTTCCCAAATGGCCGGTCCGATTTTGATTTAAACCCTTGTTCATTCAACTCTTTACAGATAAGGTTATAGCCATACCCGTTGCAATACATATCAAAAATAATCTTTACGGCCTGAGATTCCGCCGGATTGATTTCATACCCATGGTCAGCGGTGACATTGTATCCCAGCGGAGGAATGCCGCCGTTATGCTTGGCAACAAGAGCATTTTCATTTAGGCCCTTGCGAACTTCACGAGCGAGGTTCTTTGAATAGTATTCGGCCATGCCCTCCAGAACGCTTTCCAATATGATGCTTTCCGGACTATCATCTAGCTGTTCCAAAACAGACAAGACTTTCAC